>NZ_CAMISV010000002.1:0-615983 GCF_946227095.1 Serratia proteamaculans | reverse complement strand
AGGAGCCATCGTGAAAAGACAAAAAGAAGTTAGCTCGAAAACCGCCTCCTTTCCTCCCCGGCCTGAAGGCCGAGGTTTCCCGGAGGCACTCTGATGAATTTTTTGTTTCAGCTGCGGTTGCCGTTTGACCCGAAGGCAAATTTACCGCCACTATACCCGCTATCTGGTATAGACCAAATGGGTGAGTGAAATGTCTGAACATAATTACCTGCTGTTGACGCCCGGCCCGCTGACCACCTCAAAAACGGTGAAAGAGGCGATGCTGTTCGATAGCTGTACCTGGGATGAAGACTACAACCTGGGCGTGGTACAGAGTATTCGTCAGAAGTTGGTGACCCTGGCGACTCAATCGACGGGTTATACCTCGGTGCTGTTGCAGGGCAGCGGCAGTTTTGCGGTAGAGGCGGTGTTGGGCACGGTGATGGGGCCGCAGGACAAACTGCTGATCGTCAATAACGGCGCTTACGGCGCACGTATGGTCGAAATGGCCAGACTGATGGACATCAACCACCACGAGTTTCACTGTGGTGAAGTGAATGAGCCAGATGTGGATGCCATGGAAACGGTGCTGAAAGGCGATGCACAGATTAGCCATATCGCCATGGTGCATTGCGAAACCACCACCGGAATGCTCAATCCGTTGGAGCGGGTTTCGGGCCTGGCGGCGCGTAACGGTAAAACCCTGATCGTGGATGCGATGAGCAGCTTCGGTGGCATTCCGTTGGACGTCGATGCGCTGGGCATTGATTACCTGATCAGCTCTGCCAATAAATGCATTCAGGGCGTGCCGGGTTTCGCTTTTGTGATTGCCCGCCGCAGCGAACTGGAAAAGTGCGCCGGACGGTCCCGTTCGCTCTCGCTGGACCTGTACGCCCAGTGGCGCTGCATGGAAGATAACGCCGGCAAATGGCGTTTTACCTCGCCGACCCACACCTTGCTGGCCTTTGCGCAGGCGCTGCGTGAACTGGAGCAGGAAGGGGGAATTGATGCCCGTAACATCCGTTACCGCGCTAACCAGCAACGTCTGATAGCAGGGATGCGCAAACTGGGGTTCGAGACTTTGCTGGAAGATGGGTTGCACTCGCCAATCATTACCGCCTTCTATTCGCCGAAGGCCGAAACCTACCGCTTTACCGAGTTTTATCAGCGTCTCAAGCAACAGGGCTTCGTCATTTATCCAGGCAAAGTCTCGCAGAGTGACTGCTTCCGCATTGGCAATATCGGCGAGATTTATCAGCAGGATATCGAAGGCTTGCTGACCGCGGTCGGGCAGGCGATGTATTGGGATCTTTAAGGATGAGCATGAAGCAGATTAACGCAGTGATACTCGATTGGGCCGGCACCACGGTGGATTTTGGCTCCTTTGCGCCGACGCAGATCTTTGTTGAAGCCTTTAAGCAGACCTTTGATATCGACATTAGCCTGGCGGAGGCGCGCATTCCGATGGGGTTGGGTAAGTGGCAGCACATCGAAGCGCTGGGTAAGCTGCCAGAGGTGGATGCGCGTTGGCGGCAGCGCCTTGGCCGCTCCATGAATCGGCAGGATATCGATGCGCTATACCAGGCTTTTATGCCGTTGCAAATTGCCAAGGTGGTTGACTTTGCCGAGCCTATCGAGGGGGTTCCACCGGTCATAGCGGCGCTGCGCGAGCAGGGCATCAAGATCGGTTCCTGCTCAGGGTATCCGCGTGCGGTGATGGAGGTGTTGGCACCGGCCGCGGCGCTGCGTGGTTATGCGCCGGATCATTGGGTGGCGACCGACGACCTGAGCGTGGGCGGCCGTCCCGGCCCGTGGATGGCGTTGCAGAACGTGATTACGCTGGGTATTGATGCGGTGGCGCACTGTGTCAAAGTGGATGACGCGGTGCCGGGCATTAGCGAAGGGCTGAATGCCGGTATGTGGAGTATCGGGCTGGCGCTGTCCGGCAACGAATTTGGCGCTACCTGGCAGGAATACCAGCAAATGAGCACCGCGGAGATTGAACGGCGGCGTGCGCTGGCGACGGACAAACTGTATGCCGCCGGGGCGCACTATGTGATTGATACGCTGGTGCAACTGCCGGGGGTGATTGATGAAATCAACCAGCGGCTGGCGTCCGGCGAACGACCATAACCTTTTCTCAGACATAAAAAACCGGGGCCAAATGCTGCCCCGGTTTTTTATTGCCGACGAAATTTACTGGTGAGCCAGTTCCACTTCGTCTTCACTGTCCATAATGGACTTGTCTGTCTGTTTCATCAGCTGGCTGGTCACGGTACCGGCGGTCATGGAGCCACTGACGTTCAGTGCGGTACGGCCCATGTCGATCAGCGGTTCAACCGAAATCAACAGGGCAACCAGCGTGACCGGCAGGCCCAGTGCAGGCAGCACAATCAGCGCGGCGAAGGTTGCGCCGCCACCCACGCCGGCAACACCGGCGGAGCTGATGGTGACGATACCCACCAGCGTGGCGATCCACACCGGATCCAGCGGGTTGATACCGACGGTAGGAGCAACCATCACCGCCAACATGGCCGGATATAGGCCCGCACAGCCATTCTGGCCGATAGTCGCGCCGAAAGACGCCGAGAAGCTGGCGATAGATTCAGGGATGCCCAGACGACGGGTTTGTGCTTCCACATTCAGCGGGATGCTGGCAGCGCTGGAGCGGCTGGTGAAGGCAAAGGTGATCACCGGCCAAACTTTGCGGAAGAATTTCGCCGGGTTAACCCCGGTGAAGGCCAACAGCACCGCATGCACGCCAAACATAATGGCCAGGCCCAGATAAGAGGCCACCACAAAGCTACCGAGTTTAACGATGTCGTGGATGTTGGAACCGGCCACTACTTTGGTCATTAACGCCAGTACGCCATACGGGGTCAGTTTCATGACCAGACGCACCAGCTTCATCACCCAGGCTTGCAGGGTGTCGATCGCTACCAGTACGCGCTGGCCTTTCTCTTTATCGTCTTTCAGCAACTGCAGCGAAGCCACACCCAGGAAGGCGGCAAAAATCACCACGCTAATGATCGAGGTTGGGCTGGCACCGGTCAGATCGGCAAACGGGTTTTTCGGCACGAACGACAGTACCAGTTGCGGTACGGTCAGATCAGCCACTTTACCGACGTAGTTGCTCTGAATGGCTACCATGCGCGCGCTTTCCTGCGTGCCCTGTACCAGACCCTCTGCGGTCAGGCCAAACAGGTTGGTCACCAGAACGCCCACCAGTGCAGCGATCAATGTGGTGAACAACAGGGTGCCAATAGTCAGGAAGCTGATTTTGCCCAATGAAGAGGCGTTATGCAGCTTGGCGACCGCGCTCAGGATCGAGGCGAAGACCAGCGGCATGACAATCATTTGCAGCAGTTGCACATAGCCGTTACCGACGATGTTGAACCAGCTGATGGATTCTTTCAGTACCGGGTTGTCCGAGCCGTAAACCAGTTGCAGTGCCAGACCGAACACCACACCCATCACCAGACCAACCAGTACTTTTTTCGCCAGGCTCCATTGCTTGTGGCGGGTTTGCGCCAACAGCAAAAGGAGGGCGACAAAAATCACCACGTTAATAACCAGCGGAAGATTCATCCCCAATGTCTCCAATTATTTTTTCTTATATAAAAATGGCTATGCACCAAGGCGTAGCGATACTAAATATCGTAACAGTTTGCGTAACGGCTCACTTATATCCAAATGGAATTTAATATAACTTTGTGCACGGATTTGTTTAATTAATCATCTGAGTGAAGATTAAATGGCCGCTTTTTTGTGATCACAGTCTGATATTTTTTATTTGTTCAAAATATGACTGCACTGGAAGGGTGCAACCCCCTTGCCAATAGATGGCGAAAGCCACCAGACACAGGCACAGGGCACGCTCGAGTTGATTGCCTTTTTGGGAGTTGAGCAGCGGCAGGCGAAAACGCCAGCGGCAGGGCCAAAGTAAGGGGACGCCGGCCGGAGTGAGCATATCTGCCAGCAGGTGGCTGAAGTAACCGATAATCATGGCGTGCAACACGTCGGGCGGGATCGGCCAACTGCGCGGCACGTCAAGCTGGAACAGTGCCATGCCGCCGGCGATCGCCAGCAGGCTGTGGGTAAAACCACGGTGGCCGAAGGCACGCGAGATCGGGATGGCAATCCAGCGCAGGCGCTGACCCAGCACCGATTTGGGGTGATCGATATCGGGCAGCAGTGAGGTCAGCAGCGCGGCGGGGATAATATGCCACCAATCGCCGGTAGCCAGCTCCGGTGTTACCTCGGCCTTCTTGGCGAAAATCGCGCAAGCGACAGAGAAAATAAGATGTCCTTCCGCGGTCATACTGCTGTTCCGACTGATAAACTGTTAATTTATCCAGTATATGGGAAAATTCCCAGTGGTGGAAGCAGTTACCCTGTAACCAATTGTTTATTTTATCCCGTTTTACAACGGCTTGTTATCTTAAGGGGTTAAGGGTTGTGCGTTTTTGAACTGACGCGAGGATTGAATGGAACGAAAACGCCGGGCGACCGGATTAGGCTGCGTGGCAGTAACAACCTGTACCGATCCCCCGGCGCTTTCTTACTGCCCCAGCATAGAGAGCGTGGTACGGTAATTCAATATAAATGAAATAAGGTTTTATTTATTTTGTGGCGTAGCGCCAGATTTTGAAATTAGGCGGTGGCAGGGGATTGAGCGGGGATGAATAACGGCACCGGGAGCAGACCGATGCCGTGCAGATTACGCCAGGTGGTCCGCGGTAAGCTGTTCCAGCGTCTCGAGCTTATGGTCGGCCAATGCCCAACGCTGATCATCGCGATATTCGTGCGCCGGGATAACAATTGAACGCATTCTGGCGGCCTTGGTGGCAATCATGCCGTTGAACGAGTCTTCCAGGGTGATACAACGCAGCGGATCGCTACCCAGGCGTTCGGCGGCGATCAGATACACCTCCGGGTGCGGCTTGCTGTAGGGCAGGTACTCGGCGGAAACCAGTTGATCAAAATAACCTTCGAGACCAAACATCTGCAGCACCTGCTGTTGCATGTGCAGCGGCGAGGCGGAAGCCAGGCCGATATTCAGATCCAGGCTGCGGCACAGCTCCAGTGCCTGGTGCACACCCGGCAGCAGTGGCTGCTTCTCACGGACTAACTCGATGGCGCGTTCGATGATTCGCGCAGAGACGTCTTCCTGCGAAACCCCTTGCCACGGCATGGCCTGGTACCACATTTTTACCACCAGATCGATGCGCAGACCCAGAGTATCCGGTAGCTTGTGGCGATCGGACAGGTCCAATCCCAGTGCGCCAAAGATATCCAGTTCCGCCTGTAGCCACAGGGGTTCTGAATCGATCAATAAACCGTCCATATCAAAAATAGCGGTTTCAATGCGTTGCGAATAGGCCATTAGCGGTTAACTCCTGCCGACGCCGGTGAATGTGCCCGCTACTTTAGCATCGCCGACGCCGAGACTAAAACTTTTGCCTGCGTGGCGAGGCTTTGCCAAAGCGCAGGATACGCCACATTTCTCGCAGTTTTAGCCACCAGCGTTGGTGCTGGCGTTCAGTGACCTGCTGCAACATACGTGCATAATCCAGCACTAACCCCGGCGTCCAGGTCATGCTTTCACCACGGCTGCGCAGCACCGCTAGCATCCACAGGTTGGGATCGAGCACCAGCAACAGAAATCGACGCCACAGATGCTTATCGCCCAGTACGCCCTCCAACGCGCTGTCGAGCGCCCGAATAACTGTGGTGGAACAGTTGCGCCGGGTCAGGTTGTAGGTACTGTCCTGTTGATAGCGTTGCCAGAAAGTGCGCAGTGCCGTTGGGTTATAGCGATGAAACTGGATTTTTTTGTCCGGTGGGCACCAGGCGGCAACCTCTTGCTGCAGGCCGGGCAGAAAGCGCCCGTTGACGTTGTTCTGCTCGCCGGAATGCAGCAGTTGGCGGAAATCCTGCGCCGAGTGGCTGATATCGTTAAGCGGGTAGTGGCTGATATACACATCGGGTGCCAGTGCCAAAGCGGCGTGACCGGTGGAGATATTGCCACCGCCATCCACCGCGGCGATGTAGCGATCGACAATGTAACGGCGGCGTGCGTCTTTTGCCGAGCCGATCGGCGTCCAGACATAGACGGTGAGTGGAAGGGTTTCATTGACCGGCGGCGCAGGCGGGGCCTGAATCTGATTCAGCGCAAAACTCTCCAACTGCCGGGCGATACGCAGCAGCGCCCAGCCGGAAAGCAGGATCATCACGCCGAGGCAAAAGGGCACCGTCATTCGGTGGGGGGCCGGCCAGCCGACAAAAATCATCAGCGAAAGCAGAATTTCGCCGCAGCCCGCCAAGGCTACCGGTTTCCAGCGACTGTGCTGGATCACCGTGGAGGAGGCGATACGCACTGCGCCGTCCAGCAGCAGCGCGCTGCCAAACACCAGCGTGGCGACGATATTATCGTCTGCTGGCACGTCCAGCATCAAAAAGGCCATAAACAAGAAGCCCAGTCCCTTCAGCAGCACCGGCCGGCTGGCGGATGAGCCAATCACCAGCGCGGCGGAGATTGCCACCAGCCCCTCCAGCGCCAGCATGACCGCCAATGCATCTAATGCCAGTACCGAACGGCCATCCTGCAATATGTCGAACAGCATCAGTGCGCCAACGGCGATCCACAGCCAGCCGAACAGCATCAGCAGGCGGCGCTGACCGTGCAGTGCCTGTGGGCCCAACAATAAGATAATCAGCCGGATCATGGTGGCCCCTGTCTAAACGGATTGATTTAACTATATAACTATTTAATGGTAACGCGCAGACGCCGTTAAGCTGTTGATTTCGGATAAACCCGGCTACGCTTGTAGCACAGCAAGGCTGAAGAAAACGGTGGGCGAGTTTCAGTAACTACAGGTAGACTTAGCCCATTACGGTTACGTCGCTTACAAGGGGAACACATGACGTATCAACAGGCTGGGCGCATTGCCATTATCAAACGTATTCTTGGCTGGGTGGTTTTTATCCCTGCGTTGCTGTCGACGCTGATCTCAATGTTGATGTTTGTTTATCAGCACAGTGAAAAAACCAAAGGGATTAATGCGGTGATGCTGGATTTTGTCCATGTGATGGTCGATATGGTGCGCTTCAATACGCCGTTCCTGAATATCTTTTGGTATAACTCGCCGGTGCCTGACGTAGAGAAAAGCTTGTTCAGCGGCGCCAATTTTATGTTTATCGTTATTTATATTCTGATTTTTGTCGGGCTGGCGCTGCAGGCTTCAGGTGCGCGCATGTCACGTCAGGTGAAGTTCATTCGCGAAGGCCTGGAGGACCAGATGATCCTCGAGCAGGCCAAGGGCAGCGAAGGGCATACCCGTGCGCAGTTGGAAGAACGCATTACGCTGCCGCGCCACACCATCTTGCTGCAATATTTCCCGCTGTACATTTTGCCGGTGGTGATTGCGGTGATCGCCTGGTTTGTGATCAAGCTGCTCGGTCAACTGGCCAGCGCGGCCTGAGATGAGATGAGGTCAGGTAAAGTAAAATAAAGGCGCTGGGTTCAGCGCCTTTATTTTATCAGGACTCGGGATGCAGCAGAATTTCTACCGCGCGCTGGGCCCGGACCAAATGCTGGCCGCCAAACAGATTGCTGCGGTTGAGCAGGTAATACAGCTGATACAGCGGCTGACGTTCGATAAACCCACTCTCCAGGGGCCAGACGCTCTGGTAGCCGTCATAAATCTGCGGCGGCAGCTCAGGATACAGCGGCAGCATCGCCAGATCGCACTCTCTGTCTCCCCAATAACAGGCCGGGTCAAACAGTAAGGGGCCATTGGCGGTTAGAGCGCAGTTGGCCGGCCACAAATCGCCATGCAGCAGTGAAGGTTGCGGCTGATGGTGTTGCAGGCGTAGATAAACCGCGTCAACAATCTCATCAATCTCCCCGAAGGTCATGCCTTTCTCCGCCGCCATCTGCAACTGCCAGCCAATACGCTGCTCGGCAAAAAACTCTGACCAGCGGCGCTGCCAGGCATTGGGTTGCGGCGTGGTGGACAGATCGTTGTCGAAGTCGAGACCGAACTGTGGTTGTTCACTCCATTGATGCAGATGGGCCAGTTGTTGGCCAAGACAGTAGGCGCCATGGGCGTCAAAGGGTTTCAGGGGTTGGTATTCCAGCAGCAGGAAGCTGTAGTCGCGATCGCTGCCGACGCCGTACACCTGAGGCACCCGCACGGTTTTACTGCGTGCGAGCAATTCCAACTGGTCGGCCTCGGCGGTAAAAATGGGCAACAGCTCACGGGCATCGCATTTGACAAACACCTGGTTGTCACCGTAACTCACACGCCATGCCGGGTGAATATCGCCCCCGGGCAGTTCGGTTCTTTCGCGGATTTCTGCGCTGCCAAGATGTTCACTTAACAGACGGCTAACGGCTTGCCACATGGTACACCCCCTCTGTGTTGCCTGCGAATTCATTAGGTTAGCGTCTTTAGCCTGAAGAAAACACGACCTGGCGCACAGCTGGCACCAACAACTGGCGATTTTCTCGCCACCCGCGTTTGCTCAAAGTATATACGCTATTGATTAATTTAAGCACTGTGCATGTTGCAACTTGCCGACGTGAGAGCGATGTTTATCAGGCCAGCCACGACTGAGGCGAAAGGGGTTTTTTCTGATGTCTTTTATTATCAATGAGATGAGAAATTAATGGAGCAAAACCAGCAGTGGCAACGCGGTGAATACCGGATCAACAGCGATAAAAGTGAATTAAATATCGCCTTTACCCACGCTTTTTTGACCACCTCGACCTGGGCGAGTGGTATTTCGCTGGCGACGGTGCAGTTGGCCATCGACAACAGCCTGTGTTTTGGCCTGTACCACCAGCAACAACAGGTTGGTTTTGCGCGACTGGTCACGGATTACACCACCTTCGGTTACCTGTGTGATGTGTTTGTCTCTCCGGATTACCAGCGGCAGGGACTGGCGCGTTGGCTGATGGATTGCACGCTGGAGCATCCGGTGTTGCAACGGTTGCGGCGAATTATGTTGGTGACCGGCACGGCGCCGTGGCTGTATCAGAAGGTGGGTTATGAAGCGGTGAATCGCGAGGACTTTGTTTGGCACATTGTCCGGCCAGATATCTACCAGCAGCAGTAAAATCAGGCGGCGGTGCTAATCGGGCACCGCCGCCGGTTTCAAGGCTTCGCGTTGAGCAAGCCCTCTTCGTGACGTTGTAACGGCCTAAATTTGCTGTAGAGCAGGGCGACCACAAACAGCATCGCCTGGACGATCACAATGCAGGGGCCAGTGGCTCCGTCGATGTGGAAGCTGATCAAGGTGCCAAGCACGCAGGAGAATACCGATACCACCGTGGCGACCATCAACATGCGATCAAAGCTGCGGCACAGCATAAAGGCAATAATGCCCGGTGCGATCAGCATCGCAATCACCAGGATCACCCCGACCGCCTGCAGCGAGGCGACAATGGTCAACGCCAGCAGGCACAGCAGCCCGTAGTGCAAAAGTTTCACCGGCAAGCCAATCACCCTGGCATGGTTGGGATCGAAACAGTAAAGCATTAAATCTTTGCGTTTCAGCAACACCACCAGCAGGGTAATACCGGCCATCAGCAGCGTTTGCTTCAGCTCGGCGTCGGTAATGCCCAGCATATTGCCGAACAGGATGTGGCTCAGATGCTGGTCGGTATCGACGCGGGAGAATAACACCAGCCCGAAGGCGAACATGCCGGAGAACACGATACCCATCACCGTATCCTCTTTCACCCGGCTGTTTTCCTTAAGGTAACCAGTGGCGACCGCACAGAAAATACCGGAGAAAAACGCGCCGATCACCACCGGGATGCCGAGCACGAACGCCAGCACGATGCCGGGCAGCACCGCATGCGAGATGGCATCTCCCATCAGCGACCAGCCTTTGAGTACCAGATAACACGACAGCACCGCACACACTACGCCAGTGACGATAGCGGCCAGGATCGCCCGCTGCATAAACGGGTAGGCGAAGGGTTCGCTGAGCAGTTGATACAGAGTTTCCATCAGTGGCCTCCGGTCTGTTCACGTGCCACACGGCGTTTGGATGCCAGCAGACCGTGTTTGGGGGCGAAGAAAAAGGCTGCCAGGAACACCAGCGTCTGCAGGGTCACGATCACCCCACCGGTTGCGCCGTCGAGGAAGAAGCTCAGGTAGGCACCGAAACCGCTGGTCAGTGCGCCGATCACGATAGCGATTATCACCAGCCGACTGAAGCGGTCGGTCAGCAGATAGGCAGTTGCCCCCGGCGTGATGACCATGGCGATCACCAAAATCGCGCCGACGGTTTGTAATGCTGCCACGGTGCAGGCGCTGAGCAGGGTGAAGAACAGGATCTTCAACCGCAGCGGCGACAGGCCGATCGACACCGCGTGGTTTTCGTCAAAGAACACCGCCAGCAGGTCTTTCCACACCAGGCACAGGATCAGCAGTGAAACGCCGATGATAATTTCGACCTGCAACACGTCTTCGTCGGCGATACCGAGAATATTGCCGAAGATAATCGACTGCACGTTAACCGAGGTCGGGTTGAGCGAAACGATAAGCAGACCGACGGCAAAGAAGGTGGAAAAGATAAAGCCGATAATCGCGTCTTCACGCAGGCGGGTGACGTGGCGTACCAGCGTCATGGCCAGCGCGGCCAGCATACCGGTGAAAAATGCCCCGGCGGCGTAGGGCAGACCCAGCGCATAGGCTCCGGCGACTCCGGGCACCACCGAGTGCGACAGTGCGTCACCCATCAGCGACCAGCCCTTCAGCATCAGGTAGGCGGAAAGAAACGCGCAGGCGGCACCGACGATGGCACTGACCCAAATGGCTTTGACCATGTAGTTGTAACTGAAGGGTTGCAGCAGAAGTTCCAGCATCAGGGTTGTTTCTCCTTTGGCTGGCTCTGCGCAGGCGGATCGCTCTTGGTATGGCCATAGAACACCGCCGGGCGCTCGTCATCGGTCAACACCGTCACGGTGCGCGGATCGTTGTCGTCGTGCAGGTCCGGGCCGGACAGGTTGATATGGCGCAGTACGCCGCCGAATGCCTGTTCCAGGTTGCTCTGGGTAAAGGTGGTTTCGGTCGGTCCTGTGGCCAGCACCGTGCGGTTAATCAGGATCACCCGATCGCAAAATTCCGGCACGCTGCCCAGGTTATGGGTGGAGACCAGGATCAGGTGGCCTTCATCGCGCAGCGCACGCAGCAGGTCGATAATGGCGTTCTCGGTTTTGACGTCAACGCCGGTAAAGGGTTCGTCCAGCAGCAGAACCGTGCCTTGCTGTGCCAGTGCGCGCGCCAGAAAGACGCGTTTTTTCTGGCCTCCGGAAAGCTCACCAATCTGGCGGGAGCGCAGTTCGCTCAGGCCAACACGCTCCAGCGCTTTATCGACCCGCAGTCGGTCTTCCTTTGAAGGAATGCGCAGGAAGTTCATCTTGCCATAGCGGCCCATCATCACCACGTCTTCCACCAACACCGGGAAATTCCAGTCGACTTCTTCGGTTTGCGGTACGTAGGCGATGACGTTTTTCTTTAGTGCCTGCCCGACCGGCTGCTCGTTGAGCTGTACGCGGCCGGTGGTGGGCTTGACCAGCCCCATGATGCTTTTGAACAGGGTTGACTTGCCGCTGCCGTTGACGCCAACCAGCGCGCAGATGGCGCCACCGCTCAGAGTAAAGCTGGCGTTGTGGATCGCGGTATGGCCGTTATTGTAGGTCACGGTAACGTCGTCCACGCTCAATTCAGGGCGGACAAAAACCTCGGTGGTCATTGATCAAATCCTTTGGCAATGGTTTGCACGGTGACATTGAGCAGGTCGATATAAGTCGGTACCGGGCCGTTCTGAGTGGACAGCGAATCGACATACAGCACACCGCCGTATTTTGCACCGGTCTCTTTCGCCACCTGTTTGGCCGGCTTGTCGGAAATGGTGCTTTCGCTGAAGACCACCGGAATATGGTGGGCACGCACGGCGTCGATCACCCGACGGACCTGCTGCGGTGACCCTTGTTCATCGGCGTTGATCGGCCACAGGTACACTTCTTTCAACTGATAGTCTTTTGCCAGGTAGCTGAAGGCGCCCTCACTGGTCACCAGCCAACGCTGGGCTTCAGGAATGCGTGCCAGGCGTTCGCGCAGCGGCGCGTCCAACGCGGCAATTTTGGCAGCATAGGCTTTGGCATTGCGGTTATAGATTTCTGCGTTGGCCGGATCGTGCTGCACCAGCGCTTTACGGATGTTTTCGATATACACCAGCGCGTTGCTGGCTGACATCCAGGCATGTGGGTTCGGGTTGCCGTTGTACGGCCCTTCGCGGATCGGCAGTGGGGTGATGCCCTCGGTGACGACGGCTGCAGGTACCTGTTTAATGTTCTCAAAAAAGCGTTGGAACCAGCGTTCCAGATTCATGCCGTTCCACAGGATCAGGTCGGCGTGCTGCGCCTTGACGATATCGCGCGGCGTTGGCTGGTAATCGTGGATTTCCGCGCCCGGTTTGGTGATTGACTCCACCACGGCGGCGTCACCGGCCACGTTTTGGGCGATATCCTGAATGATGGTGAAGGTGGTTACCACGCGCAGCTTTTTTTCCGCCAATGCGCCATGGCTGGCGAGGCCGGCGGTCAATAACAGACACAGCAGGGCGACAGGGCGGAAAATGCCCTTGGACTGACTAGTGGATAGGCAGGGAAAAGCGCGTTGTTTCATAAACATGGTGACATCTCCTGGGCTCAAATGAAAATGATTATCAATATCAATTAGAGCAAAGTCAAGCGTCACCTGCCGGCGAACTGCCGGTTATTTACTCAGTGGGAAAAATAATACCGCCCGGTGAGTTATAGCATTTTATGTATCAGTATGTAACCGCTTAAGGTAGTCGTCGTAGGTGACAATCTCGACCTCGGGCGTTTTCCCCAGAGCCACCTCCGCCAGCTTCTGTGCCAGTAGCTGCACATCCTGTTGATCCAATGGGGTTATCAACGCAAAGCTGTTGCTGCCCAGCTCATGCGGAACGCCATTTTCGCCGGTCACCGACGTGACAAATCCCTGAAGGGTTAATTGTCCTGTCAGCTTGGCCAAATCAGCTAATCCTTCTTCCTGATAGCGAAAAGTCACCACAAAACACGTCGTTGCAGATTGACTCATAAATCACCTCTTGGTATACGAGTAGCTTGAGATTAGACCAAAAAAAGCGTACAGGCGTCCTTACAAGTTGTATATGCTACGCAACTCATTGAAAGGAGTGAGGGATTCTGTGAAAACAAAAATAGGTTGCCTGACGGCAATTTTGCTTTTGTCGGGTTGTGCCAAAGACCCACAAACAGCAAACAATATTTCAGGCAGTGGCACATCGCGTGGCGGTTGGTTAAAGACTCCCCCGCAGGCGCCGGTTAACCGTACGGGGACACCGATAGCCTATAACGATTACATTCGTCAGGCCGCTAACAGCTATGGCGTAGACGAAACGCTGATTAAAGCGATTATTCAGGTGGAGTCCGGGTTTAACCCGAACGCCGTAAGCACTTCGAACGCAGTTGGGTTAATGCAGTTAAAACCTTCAACCGCCGGGCGTGACGCCTATCGTCTGAAAGGAAGAAGCGGGCAGCCAAGCTCGCGTGAGTTGAAGGATCCGGCGGTTAATATTGATCTGGGAACGGCCTATATCAATATTCTTCAAAGCCAGCAGCTAGCCGGGATCAACGATCCACAAACATTACGTTACGCTACCATCGTTTCTTATGTGAATGGGGCAGGCGCCATGCTGCGCACCTTCTCATCAGACAAGCGCGTGGCGGTGAACCGCATCAACCAGATGAGTCCGGATGAGTTCTATCAACACATTCAGAAAAAGCATCCGGCTCCACAGGCACCACGCTATTTATGGAAGGTGACCACGGCCTACCAGGCGATGTCACCCTAGTTCAGATTTGTTAGTCAAACCGGCCGCTAAAATGGCCGGTTTTTTTATGGCTAGACGGTAAAATCGCGACACATCTCCCATTTCTCGTTATTTCCCATCCTGTTACCTGAAAACCGCACGAATAGTTAATTTTACATTAACCATCAAATCTTTACGTTCATTCAATAAGTTACCGGTAACATTGTGGCGTTTGCTCACATTGTGGGCTTCAATAAATATACAAATAAGTAACAATTTATGTTTAAAACCCGCATCGACCGCAAGGTTGAGGTTAAATAGTTGTGATTATCTTTGGATGGAATGTGATATGTCGGACGATAAAACTAACAATTCACGGCGCGATTTCCTGTTGAAATCGATGACTTTAATCCCCGCAGCGGTGATTGGCGGCAGCGGCGTTAGCGCGCTGACGGCCTCCATACCGGCGGTTGCGGCAACTGACACCCCAAAAAACGACTACCAGCCTACCTTCTTCACCCCGGAAGAGTGGGCCTTCGTCAAGGCGGCGACGGCACGCTTGATCCCGGCCGACGATCGCGGCCCTGGCGCGCTGGAAGCCGGTGTACCGGAGTTTATCGATCGTCAGATGAATACCCCGTACGCCACCGGTTCAATCTGGTATATGCAGGGGCCGTTTAACCCGGATGTACCGAAAGAAATGGGTTACCAACTGCCGCTGGTACCGAAACAGATCTACAACCTGGGCATCGCGGACGCCGATGCCTACTGCAAGAAAACCGCCGGTAAACCCTTTGCTGAACTGGACGCTGCACAGCAGGATGCGCTGCTGCAGAAATTTGAGTCCGGTGAAGCGGAATTCGCTCAGTTGCCTGCCAAACTGTTCTTCTCCTACCTGCTGCAAAACACCCGCGAAGGTTTCTTCAGTGATCCGATCCATGGCGGTAATAAAGACATGGTCGGTTGGAAGCTGATTAATTTTCCGGGCGCACGCGCCGACTTTATGGACTGGGTTGAGCGAGGGGAACGTTATCCCTTACCTCCGGTTTCAATTCGTGGGGAGAGGGGGTAACAATGGCAACAGTAATGAAAAAAGTAGACGCGGTGATCGTCGGCTTCGGTTGGGTGGGCGCGATTATGGCCAAAGAACTCACCGAAGCGGGGCTGAACGTGGTGGCGCTGGAGCGCGGCCCGATGCGCGATACCTATCCGGATGGTTCCTATCCGCAGGTGATCGACGAACTGACCTATAACATCCGTCGCAAGCTGTTCCAGGATCTGTCGAAAAGCACCGTGACCATTCGTCACAATACCAGCCAGGCTGCGGTGCCTTACCGTCAGTTGGCGGCGTTCCTGCCGGGTACCGGCGTGGGCGGCGCAGGCCTGCACTGGTCTGGTGTGCATTTCCGCATCGACCCTATCGAGCTGCGCATGCGTAGCCATTACGAAGAGCGTTATGGCAAAAGCTTTATCCCGAAGGACATGACCATCCAGGACTTCGGTGTCACCTACGACGAACTGGAACCGTTCTTCGACAAGGCTGAGAAAGTGTTCGGAACTTCCGGCACCGCCTGGACCGTCAAGGGACAGAAGATGGCACCGAAGGGCGGCAACCCCTTCGCGGCTGACCGTTCCGACAACTTCCCGCTGCCGGCGCAGAAGAATACTTTCTCTGCGCAAATGTTCGAGAAAGCGGCGCGGGACGTGGGCTATCACCCGTATAACCTGCCTTCCGCCAACACCTCGGATTCCTACACCAACCCGTATGGCGCGCAGATGGGGCCGTGCAACTTCTGCGGTTTCTGCAGTGGCTACGCCTGCTACATGTATTCCAAGGCCTCGCCGAACGTCAATATTCTGCCGGCATTGCGCATGGAGAAACGCTTCGAACTGCGCACCAACGCCAACGTGTTGAAAGTGAACCTGACCGCCGACAAGTCTCGTGCGACCGGGGTGAACTACATTGACGCGCAGGGCCGTGAAATCGAACAGCCGGCGGAACTGGTGATCCTGGGCGCGTTCCAGTTCCACAACGTGCATCTGATGCTGCTGTCCGGCATCGGCAAACCTTACGATCCGGTGACCGGCGAAGGTGTAGTAGGCCGTAACTTCGCTTACCAAAACCTGACCACCATCAAGGCGTTCTTCGACAAGGACGTCTTCACCAACCCGTTCATCGGTGCTGGTGGTAACGGGGTCGGGGTCGACGATTTCAACGCCGACAACTTTGACCATGCCAAAGCGGGCTTTGTCGGCGGTTCGCCGTTCTGGGTCAACCAGGCGGGCACCAAACCGATTTCCGGTTTGCCAACCCCTCCGGGCACTCCGGCCTGGGGCAGCAAGTGGAAAGCGGCGGTAGCGGATGCCTACACTCACCATCTGTCGATGGACGCCCACGGCGCGCATCAGTCGTATCGCAGCAACTATCTGGACCTCGATCCCAACTACAAGAACGTGTTCGGCCAGCCGTTGCTACGCATGACGTTCGACTGGCAGGAAAACGACGTCAAGATGTCGCAATTTATGTACGACAAAATGGCACCGATCGCCAAGGCCATGAACCCGAAACTGATCGCCGGTAGCCCGAAAAACGCCGACAGCCATTTCGATACCACCAGCTACCAAACCACCCATATGAATGGCGGTGCGGTGATGGGGGAAGACCCGAAGACCAGTGCGGTGAACCGCTATCTGCAAAGCTGGGACGTGCATAACGTGTTCTCGATCGGGGCATCGGCCTTCCCGCAGGGGCTGGGTTACAACCCGACCGGCACCGTGGCCGCGTTGGCTTACTGGTCTGCCCGCGCTATTCGCGAGCAGTATCTGAAAAACCCAGGCCCTTTGGTGCAGGCATAAGGACGGCGACTGATGAAAGCATTTGTTCCCGCACTGGTTCTCAGTGCACTGAGTTTTTCCGTTTGGGCGCAGGACGCCACGGTCAGCAGCGAGCTGATCAAACGCGGCGAATATCTGGCACGCGCCGGTGACTGCGTGGCCTGCCACACTAACGGTAAAAGCGGTAAAGAGTTTGCCGGTGGCCTGGCGATGGAAACGCCGATCGGCACCATTTACTCCACCAATATCTCACCGGACAAGAAAACCGGTATCGGTGATTACAGCTTCGAGGACTTCGACAACGCGGTGCGCAAGGGTGTCGCCAAAAACGGCAGCACCCTGTACCCGGCGATGCCCTATCCGTCGTTCGCGTTGGTAAAAGAGGACGACATGCGTGCCATGTATGCCTATTTCATGCACGGCGTCCCGGCGGTGGAGCAGGCCAACAAGGATTCCGACATTCCCTGGCCGCTGTCGATGCGCTGGCCTCTGAGTCTCTGGCGCGGCATGTTTGCGCCATCACCGGCGGATTTTGTGGCTGACACCAAGGCCGATCCGGTGATTGAGCGGGGTCGCTATCTGGTAGAAGGTTTGGGCCACTGCGGTGCCTGCCATACGCCACGCAGCCTCACCATGCAGGAAAAAGCGCTGAGCAATAACGACGGTGACAATTATCTGGCCGGCAGCAATGCGCCGATCGACGGTTGGGTTGCCTCCAGCCTGCGCGGTGACAACAAGGACGGGTTGGGTACCTGGAGTGAGGCCGAACTGACCGAGTTCCTGAAAACCGGCCGTAACGACAAGTCGATCGTGTTTGGTGGCATGAGCGACGTGGTTGAGCATAGCCTGCAGTATCTCAGCGATGAGGATCTGACGGCGATCTCGCGTTACCTGAAAACGCTGCCGCCGAAAGACGGCAAGCAACAACCAGCACCGGTTGAAGACAGCGTAGCCAAGGATTTGTGGCGCGGTGACGACAGCAAGCCCGGAGCGGCTCTGTACGTCGATAACTGCGCGGCCTGCCACCGTACCGATGGCGTGGGCTACAAGCGCGCCTTCCCGGCGCTGAAGGGCAACCCGGTGGTGCAGACCGAAGATGCGACCTCGTTGATCCACATCGTATTGACCGGTAACACTACGCCGGCGGTGAAAGGGGCGGTATCCAACATCACCATGCCACCGTTCGGCTGGCGTCTGAACGACCAGCAGGTGGCGGAAGTGGTTAACTTCATTCGCTCAAGCTGGGGTAACAGCGCCAAACCGGTCAGTGCCTCGGACGTGGCCAGCGTGCGCAAAGACCAGAAGGACATGGGTAGCGCCGCGGTGCCGGAACATCCGGACGCGAACAAGTAAGTCATCCTCCCGGGGCCTCGTCAGAGGCCCCAGATTTTTGTGCTGCCAACGCCGATTTTCACCGCAATCATTGTTCGCGAAGTAGCCACTCAGCCAGTGAAAGATAGACCCGGGCAGCGTTTTTAATTATCCTTTGCCGTCCTTTTACCAGGCATAAGAATGAAAATCTGAGTTAATCCACTGATTATTATTAAAAATTCGCGGAGAAGGATATCCCGTTAGGCGCAATCGTTGTCGCTGCAGATTAAGGTAAGCTTTCCTATGAGTACGATTTCTCCCGATTCAGGCACGCTGGCTTCCGCCCAGCCGGGCAAATGGAACAAGACTGACACCGTCTGGATGTTCGGTCTCTACGCCACTGCGGTGGGGGCAGGTACGTTGTTTCTGCCGATCAACGCCGGCTTAAACGGCCCACTGGTGCTGTTGTTGATGGCGCTGTTTGCCTTCCCACTGACTTATTTACCGCACCGCGCACTGAGCCGCTTTGTGCTTTCCGGCTCCAGCCGCGACGGCAATATCCATGATGTGGTGGTTGAGCACTTCGGCGTGCTGGCCGGCAAAATCATCATGGTGCTGTACCTGATGGCGTTCTTCCCGATCGTGCTGGTGTACAGCATTTCGATCACCAACGCGCTGGACAGCTTCCTGACCCATCAGTTTCACCTGACGCCGCTGCCGCGTATCTGGCTGAGCCTGGCGGTGGTGGTAGTGCTGAATCTGGTGCTGTTGCGCGGTAAAGACGGCATAGTTTCGGCGATGGGCATGCTGGTGTTCCCGCTACTGGTATTTTTGATGGGCATCTCGCTGTACCTGATGCCGACCTGGCAAACCGCCAACTTCGTCAGTGGCCTGGCCAACACCCAGTTCAGTAGCCCGGACCTATGGCATTCGTTGTGGCTGGCCGTGCCGGTGATGGTATTTTCGTTTAGCCATGCGCCGATCATTTCGTCCTTCGCCTCGACCCAAAAGAGCCTGTATGGCGAACTGGCTGAACGCCGCTGCGCGCGTATCATGCGCTATAGCTATGTGCTGATCTGTGTCACCGTGTTGTTCTTTGTCTTCAGCTGCGTGCTGAGCCTGTCCCACGAGGAGATGCAGCAGGCGAAAGATCAAAATATTACCGTGCTGACCACGCTGGCAAACAAATTCTCCAATCCGCTGATCGCCTATTTGGGGCCGATGATGGCGATGCTGGCGATGGCCAAGTCTTACCTGGGCACCTCACTGGGGGTGACCGAAGGGGCGACCAGCCTGATTGACGGCCTGACGCGCGCGGTTGGCAAGCCGTTAAGCACACGCATTACGCACCGCATTTCCGCCGTGCTGTTGTTCCTGCTGACCTGGGCGGCCACGGTCTGGAACCCGAGTGCACTGCATATTATTGAAACCATCAGCGGCCCGCTGATCGCGGCGATCCTGTTTATTTTGCCGATGTATGCGGTACGTACCGTGCCTGCCATGCGTCGCTACCGTGCGCTGAGCAACGTCTTTGTGCTGGTGATGGGCCTGATTGCGCTGTCGGCGCTGATTTACGGTCTGATTTAACCTGGATGGTGCGCCGAAACTGGCGCGCCAGCTTGCTGCTGTTCACATCCCTTTTCAATTAAGCGAAAACTCGCCCAGCGTTCTCTTTGATAATGGGAGCAATTCTCATTATTATTTCTGGATTAATTTCCAACGCTAAGGAGTTTTACGTGCACCGTCGAATAACCCTGCTGGCTTTGGCCTGCGCCTGTGGTTTGTCTGCCCAGGCGATGGCAACCACTTATCCACTGACACTGACCGATACCGCCGGACAGACGGTGACGATTAAACAAGAGCCGAAACGCATCGTGGTGCAGGACGGGCGGGATATTCTGACGCTGGCCTTGCTGGACCGTGCCGATCCCTTTACCCGGCTGGTGGCGTGGAACAACCTGCTGAAGAAAAGCGATGGCGAAACCTGGAAAATCTTGCAGAGCAAGTGGCCTGAAGCGAACAACATTATCGATATGGGGTTCAGCGACAAGGGCGAGATCAACCTGGAAAGCGTGATCGCCAAACATCCCGACCTGATGGTGGCACAACTGCGCTCCAAACCCTCACTGAGCCAGACTGGCGTACTCGACAAGTTACAAGCGTTGAATATTCCGGTGCTGTTTATCGATACCATGCTCAAGCCGGTGGAAAACACCCCGAAAAGCATTAGCTTGCTGGGGGAAGCCCTGAACCGCGAAAGTGAGGCGAAACAGTACACCGATTTTTATCAGCAGCACTATCAGAGCATCCTCGACAAAACCAAAACGGTAGAGCCAAAGCCCCTGGTGTTTATTGAGGCCAAAGCCGGCCTGAATGGGCTTGAGTCTTGCTGCTTCACCCATGCGCACGTGGGTTGGGGGGGGATGATCGAGGCGATAGGGGCACGCAATGTCGGTTCTGCACTGCTGCCGGGCGCGACCGGTGACGTCTCGCTTGAAAAAGTGATCAGCATGAAGCCGGACGCCTATATCGTTTCCGGTTCCCAATGGGCCAGCAAAACCAACGCTGCGGTGCCCTTTGGCTATGGCGTGACGCAACAGCAGGTGGATGACGCGTTCAATCGTATGAAACAGCGCCCAGGCTTTGCTCAGGTCTCAGCGGTGAAAGATGGCCGTTTCTACGGCATTTATCACAACTTCTACAACCACCCTTACAATATTGTCGGGCTGGAGTATTTGGCGAAATTTATCTACCCGAATCAGTTCAAGGAATTGGACCCGGCGAAGACCTACAGTGAGATCCTCAGTCGCTTTACTGAAGTGCCGGAAGGTAAGGGGATTTTGGGTGCGCAGGCCCCGGCAGGTAAATAGTGAAACGGGCGCGGTCATCGCGCCCGCTTTATCGGTCAGGCAACGGCTGGTGTATAGGTGGAGATGATCTCCAGGATGCCGTTGATAATAAACTGTACGCCCATACACACCAGCAGGAAGCCCATCAGGCGTGAGATGGCCTCAATGCCGCTTTTACCTACCAGCCGCATGATCGCGCCGGAACTGCGCAGGCAGGCCCACAAAATCAGGGCGACCGTCAGGAAGATGGCGACCGGTGCGACCAGCAATACCCAGTGTGCAAATCCCAGGGTATTTTCTTTGACGCTCGATGCCGAGCTGATGATCATCGCAATGGTCCCCGGGCCGGCGGTACTGGGCATTGCCAGGGGGACAAAGGCGATATTGGCCGAGGTTTTCTTACGCAACTCATTGCTTTTGCTTTCAAACTCTGGAGCCTCTTCCGCACTTTGCTGCGGGAAAAGCATGCGAAAACCAATAAACGCCACAATCAACCCACCGGCGATCCGTAGACCGGGAATCGAGATACCGAAGGTGTTCATGACCAACTGGCCGGCATAGAATGCGACCGTCATGATGAAGAACACGTAGACCGATGCCATCAACGATTGTTGGTTGCGTTCTTCGCGCGTCATATTGCCCGACAGCCCGAGCAGCAGTGCGACGGTGGTCAGCGGGTTGGCCAGCGGCAGCAGCAATACCAAACCCAAACCTATGGCCTGAATTAACTGCAAAATACTTGTCATAACGCAAACTCCCTGTGTTCAGTCAAAAGCGCGGCGCAGGTTATTGCCTGGCTTGCCCTGCAAGCAGCGGCAGCAGTAAGAGACTAAAGGTTAAAATACAATGGCTTTGTACAACATCAACCCGGAGTGCCTGGGGGCGTAAGGTCAGGAACGGCGTCAACGTCGGCATCATCGTCGCTCACGCAATCGTTGGTTATCTCCGGCGTATCCTCACATTCCATAGGCGGCTCATTCACCGCGATAGCTCGGGGATGACGATCCGCTCCCAGGTGGAGCAAGGCAAAAATAACCGTCAGCACCACGCAGGCACCCACCAGTAACTTCAATAACCGATTCATGATACGGGGTACTGTCTCAACTCTGCCGTTAGTGGCATCAGAATAGCGGGAGTGGGGGATGTTCGCCATAGCTGATTTTTTCCCTGTGATTACTCGTCCGCTGCGAATAAATTTTTGGCTGCGGACGCCCAAACAGGGTGAGTGCTAAGCGCCGCCTGGGCGTTTAACAAACTCCGGGTAGATGGCGCGCTAATCATAGTGTTACACTGCCGGTTCCGTTATGGCGTCGCACCATGGCACATCTTGACTGTGTGCTCATGAGGGCATGTATTTGGCAGGGTAAAGCTGAATAGCGTTCGTAACACAATGTAGTTAAACGATATCGTATTTCTTCATGTGATCTGTCGTGTGGGTCACCACTGTAGATAAGGAATTATTAATGCCTGTTATTACTCTTCCTGACGGAAGTCAGCGTCATTTCGCAAACCCTGTTTCCCCCCTGGATGTTGCCCTTGATATCGGCCCTGGCCTGGCGAAAGCCTGTATTGCCGGCCGTGTAAACGGTGAATTGGTCGATGCCGGCGATCTGATTGAATCAGATGCACAACTGGCGATCATCACCATCAAGGACGCCGAAGGCCTGGAAATCATGCGCCACTCCTGTGCGCACCTGTTGGGCCATGCGATCAAACAACTGTGGCCAGACACCAAAATGGCGATCGGCCCAGTGATCGACAACGGTTTCTACTATGACGTTGATATTGACCGTACCCTGACACAGGAAGACCTGGATCTGCTGGAAAAGCGGATGCATGAGTTGGCCGACAAAGATTACGACGTCATCAAGAAAAAGGTGAGCTGGCAAGAAGCTCGCGACACCTTTGCTGCGCGTGGTGAAAACTACAAAGTGGCGATTCTGGATGAAAACATCAGCCATGACGACCGTCCTGGCCTGTATCACCACGAAGAGTATGTTGACATGTGCCGCGGTCCGCACGTGCCGAACATGCGTTTCTGCCATCACTTCAAACTGCAGAAAACTTCGGGCGCTTACTGGCGTGGCGACAGCAAAAACAAAATGCTGCAACGCATCTACGGTACTGCCTGGGCAGACAAGAAGCAGCTGAATGCCTACCTGCAGCGTCTGGAAGAAGCCGGTAAGCGTGACCACCGCAAGATCGGCAAGCAGCTCGACCTGTACCATATGCAGGAAGAAGCACCGGGCATGGTGTTCTGGCACAACGATGGCTGGACTATTTTCCGCGAGCTGGAAGCCTTTGTGCGCATGAAGCTCAAAGAGTATCAGTATCAGGAAGTGAAAGGGCCATTTATGATGGACCGTGTGCTGTGGGAAAAAACCGGCCACTGGGAAAACTATAAAGACGCCATGTTCACCACCTCGTCGGAAAACCGCGAGTATTGCATCAAGCCGATGAACTGCCCGGGTCACGTGCAGATCTTCAACCAGGGCCTGAAATCTTACCGCGATTTGCCGCTGCGTATGGGCGAGTTCGGCAGTTGCCACCGTAATGAACCTTCGGGTTCTCTGCATGGCCTGATGCGCGTGCGCGGTTTCACCCAGGATGACGCTCATATCTTCTGTACTGAAGAGCAGGTGCGTGCTGAAGTGAACGAATGCATCAGAATGGTCTATGATGTGTACGGCACCTTTGGCTTCGACAAGATTGCGGTGAAACTGTCCACCCGTCCTGAGAAGCGCATCGGTACTGACGATATGTGGACCCGAGCTGAAGAGGATCTGGCTGCGGCGCTGACTGAAAACGGGATTCCGTTTGAATATCAGCCGGGTGAGGGAGCCTTCTACGGACCAAAAATTGAATTTACTCTGCATGATTGTTTGGATCGTGCATGGCAATGTGGTACCGTGCAGCTCGATTTCTTCTTACCGGGCCGTTTAGGCGCATCGTATGTTGGCGAAAACAACGATCGCGTGGTCCCAGTAATGATTCACCGTGCTATTTTGGGCTCCATGGAGCGTTTCATTGGTATCCTTACCGAAGAATACGCAGGGTTCTACCCAACCTGGATTGCTCCGGTACAGGTGGTGGTGATGAATATCACCGACAGCCAGTCTGATTATGTCCAACAATTGACCAAAAAATTGCAGGACGCAGGTATTCGCGTGAAAGCGGACTTGAGAAATGAGAAGATTGGCTTTAAAATTCGCGAACATACTTTACGACGGGTTCCTTACATGTTGGTGTGCGGTGATAAAGAGGTCGAATCAGGCAAAGTTGCCGTTCGTACCCGCCGTGGCAAAGACCTGGGAAGCCTGGACGTAAACGAAGTCGTAGACAAGCTGCTAAAAGAGATTCGCAGCCGTAGTCTTCATCAACTGGAGGAATAAAGTATTAAAGGCGGAAAACGAGTTCAACCGGCGCGTCCTAATCGCATTAACAGAGAAATTCGCGCGCAAGAAGTTCGCCTAACCGGCGTCGATGGCGAGCAGATTGGTATTGTCAGTCTGAATGAAGCTCTTGAAAAAGCTGAGGAAGCGGGCGTTGATTTAGTAGAAATCAGCCCAAATGCCGAACCGCCAGTTTGTCGAATCATGGATTACGGCAAATTCCTCTACGAGAAGAGCAAGTCGACAAAAGAACAGAAGAAGAAGCAAAAAGTTATTCAGGTCAAGGAAATCAAATTCCGTCCTGGTACCGATGATGGCGACTATCAGGTCAAACTACGCAACCTGATTCGCTTTCTGGAAGATGGCGATAAAGCCAAAATCACCCTGCGTTTCCGTGGGCGTGAGATGGCGCACCAACAGATCGGTATGGAAGTGCTTAACCGCGTCCGTAAAGACCTGTGTGAAGATTCTGATCTGGCCATTGTCGAATCCTTCCCTACGAGGATCGAAGGCCGTCAGATGATCATGGTGCTCGCACCGAAGAAGAGGCAGTAAGGCTTCCAAGTAATAGAACCCACGCAGCGCTTGCGTTGTGTGGGCTTTATTCGCCTCACTGATTCGTTGTTTAACAATGCGAAGTGGATTTAATTAAAATGCCAAAGATTAAAACTGTACGTGGTGCAGCCAAGCGCTTCAAAAAAACCGGCAGCGGTGGTTTTAAGCGCAAGCATGCTAACCTGCGTCATATTCTGACCAAAAAAGCAACCAAGCGTAAACGTCACCTGCGTCCGAAAGGCATGGTGTCACAAAACGATCTTGGCCTGGTTATTGCGTGCCTTCCGTACGCATAAGCTATTTTTTTTGAATCTAGAATAAGACTTTAGGAGAGAGCATATGGCTCGCGTAAAACGTGGTGTAATTGCACGCGCACGTCACAAGAAAATTTTAAAACAAGCGAAAGGTTACTACGGTGCCCGTTCGCGCGTTTATCGTGTTGCCTTCCAGGCAGTAATCAAAGCAGGCCAGTATGCTTACCGTGACCGTCGTCAACGTAAGCGTCAGTTCCGTCAGCTGTGGATTGCACGTATCAACGCAGCTGCTCGTGTGAACGGCCTGTCTTACAGCAAATTCATTAACGGCTTGAAAAAAGCTTCTATTGAAATTGACCGTAAGATCCTGGCTGACATCGCAGTCTTCGACAAAGTGGCCTTTGGCGCACTGGTCGAGAAAGCGAAAGCAGCACTGGCGTAAGTCAGTTATTAAAGAGGGAGCTTGCTCCCTCTTTAATCTTTGTTTTCAGCTACAAATATTGACTTTTATTGATCGCCGACGTATCACTGGTGGACAATCATCGACAAGGTAACGCAATCATGAACGCTGCTATTTTTCGTTTCTTTTTTTACTTTAGCGCCTGATCTCAGGAGGCTTTGCGCGTAAGAAAAGAAACGAAAAGTAGCGCCTAAGCCTCCCCTGTGGAGGCTTTTTTGTTTTTGGCCATCTCCAGGCATTGCCGGGCTATAACTTAAAATGCTTTGGAGATGAGCTAAAGGCGTGTTCGAATAATAGATAACAATTACTTAGAGCCATATCGGCCAGAGGAAGAGGAAAGCAATGCCACATCTCGCAGAGCTGGTTGCCAATGCCAAGGCAGCCGTAGAAGATGCCCAGGATGTTGCCGCGTTAGATTTGGTACGCGTCGAATATTTAGGCAAGAAAGGCCATTTTACCTTGCAGATGCAATCGCTGCGTGAAGTGCCGGCGGAAGATCGCCCGGCAGCCGGAGCGGTGATCAACCAGGCAAAACAGGCGGTGCAGGATGCGCTGAACGCGCGTAAGAACACGCTGGAGTCTGCCGCGCTGAATGAGCGTCTGGCCGCAGAAACCATCGACGTTTCCCTGCCGGGCCGTCGTATGGAGAACGGTGGGCTGCATCCGGTGACCCGCACCATCGACCGTATCGAAGCCTTCTTCGGCGAACTGGGTTTCTCCGTAGAGACCGGGCCTGAGATTGAAGACGACTATCATAACTTCGATGCGCTGAATATTCCGGGCCACCACCCGGCACGCGCCGATCACGATACCTTCTGGTTCGACGCCACGCGTTTACTGCGTACCCAGACTTCCGGCGTGCAGATCCGCACCATGAAGAACCAGCAGCCGCCAATCCGCATTATTGCGCCTGGCCGCGTTTACCGTAACGACTACGATCAGACGCACACCCCAATGTTCCATCAGATGGAAGGGCTGATTGTCGACAAAGACATCAGCTTCACCAACCTGAAGGGCACGCTGCATGATTTCCTGAATAACTTCTTTGAAGAAGATTTGCAGGTTCGTTTCCGTCCTTCTTACTTCCCGTTTACCGAACCTTCCGCTGAAGTGGATGTGATGGGCAAAAACGGCAAGTGGCTGGAAGTACTGGGTTGCGGCATGGTTCACCCGAACGTGCTGCGCAACGTGGGTATCGATCCGGAAATTTACTCCGGCTTCGCTTTCGGTATGGGTATGGAGCGTCTGACGATGCTGCGTTACGGCGTCACCGACCTGCGTGCGTTCTTCGAAAACGATCTGCGTTTCCTCAAACAGTTTAAGTAAGGCGGGAATATCACATGAAATTCAGTGAACTCTGGTTGCGCGAGTGGGTAAACCCGGCCATCAGCAGCGAAGCATTATCCGATCAAATTACCATGGCCGGCCTGGAAGTTGATGGCGTGGAGCCGGTAGCCGGCGCCTTTAACGGGGTAGTTGTGGGCCATGTGGTTGAGTGCGGCCAGCACCCGAACGCCGACAAACTGCGTGTGACCAAGATCAACGTGGGCGGCGATCGCCTGCTGGATATCGTCTGTGGCGCACCAAACTGTCGCACTGGCCTTAAGGTCGCGGTTGCTACCGTCGGCGCCGTGTTGCCGGGCGATTTCAAAATCAAAGCTGCGAAACTGCGCGGTGAGCCTTCAGAAGGGATGCTTTGCTCGTTCTCCGAGCTGGGTATTACTGATGATCACGACGGTATCATTGAGCTGCCGGAAGACGCGCCGATTGGCACCGATATCCGTGAATATCTGAAGCTGGATGACAACGCGATCGAAATCAGCGTAACGCCGAACCGTGCCGACTGCCTGGGTATTATCGGTGTGGCGCGCGATGTTGGGGTATTGAATCAGGTTGCCCTGACCGAGCCGGACATGAGCCCGGTAGCGGCCACCATTAACGATACGTTGCCGATCCGCGTCGACGCGCCTCAGGCGTGCCCGCGTTACCTTGGTCGCGTAGTGAAAGGTATTGACGTCAAGGCGGCCAGCCCGCTGTGGATGCGTGAGAAGCTGCGTCGTTGCGGTATCCGTTCTATTGATGCGGTAGTGGATGTGACCAACTACGTGCTGTTGGAACTGGGCCAGCCGATGCATGCCTTCGACCTGAACCGCATCGAAGGCGGTATCGTGGTGCGTATGGCTAGCGAAGGTGAAACCCTGACGCTGCTGGATGGCAACGAAGCCAAACTGAATGCCGACACCTTAGTGATTGCCGATCACCAGAAAGCTTTGGCGATGGGCGGTATCTTCGGTGGTGAACACTCCGGTGTGAATGAATCCACCCAGGACGTGCTGCTGGAATGTGCGTTCTTCAGCCCGCTGGCGATTACTGGCCGTGCACGCCGTCAAGGTCTGCATACGGATGCTTCGCACCGTTACGAGCGCGGTGTTGATCCTGCGCTGCAGTACAAAGCCATGGAGCGTGCGACTCGCCTGCTGATTGATATCTGTGGCGGTCAGGCCGGCCCGGTTATCGATGTGACCACCGAAAGTGAGTTGCCAAAGCGTGCCACTATTACTTTGCATCGCGAAAAGCTGGATCGCCTGATTGGCCACGTGGTGCCAAGCGAGCAGGTCAGCGACATTCTGCGTCGTCTGGGCTGCCAGGTAACCGAGCAGGGCGATAACTGGCTGGCGGTTGCGCCGAGCTGGCGTTTTGATATGGAAATCGAAGAAGACCTGGTGGAAGAAGTGGCGCGTGTTTACGGCTACAACAACATTCCTGACGTGCCGGTCCGTGCTGATCTGATCATGACCAAGCATCGCGAAGCAGATCTGACGCTGAAGCGTGTGAAGACCATGCTGGTCGATCACGGTTATCAGGAAGCCATCACCTACAGTTTCGTTGATCCAAAAGTACAGACCTTGCTGCACCCGGGCGAAGAAGTACTGATCCTGCCAAGCCCAATCTCGGTAGAGATGTCTGCGATGCGTCTGTCGCTGTGGACCGGCTTGTTGTCCGCCGTGGTTTATAACCAGAATCGTCAGCAGACTCGTCTGCGCCTGTTTGAAAGTGGCCTGCGCTTTGTCCCTGATACGGCGGCAAATCTGGGTATCCGTCAGGATGTCATGCTGGCTGGGGTGATTGCGGGCCATACGCATGAAGAACATTGGGATCTGGCGCGCAAGCCCGTCGACTTCTATGATTTAAAAGGGGATCTGGAGTCTGTCCTGGAACTGACCGGTAAATTATCCGATATTCAGTTCAAGGCAGAGGCTAATCCGGCCTTGCACCCAGGGCAAAGCGCAGCCATTTATTTCCAGGGCGAACGTGTAGGTTTCATCGGTGTGGTTCATCCGGAACTTGAGCGTAAACTGGATCTTAACGGCCGCACAGTGGTGTTTGAACTGGAGTGGGACAAGGTCGCAAGCCGCGCCGTGCCTCAGGCGCGGGAGATTTCTCGCTTCCCGGCAAACCGTCGTGATATCGCCGTCGTGGTGGCTGAAAACGTCCCCGCAGAAGATATTTTGGCAGAGTGTAAGAAAGTTGGCGCAAATCAGGTAGTTGGCGTAAACTTGTTTGATGTGTACCGTGGCAAGGGCGTGGCAGAGGGTTATAAGAGCCTGGCTATCAGTCTGGTATTGCAGGATACCGCTCGTACACTGGAAGAAGAGGAGATAGCCGTTACCGTTGCAAAATGTGTAGAGGCTCTAAAACAGCGATTCCAAGCATCCTTGAGGGATTGAACCTATGGCGCTTACTAAAGCTGAAATGTCAGAACACCTGTTTGAAAAGCTTGGGCTTAGCAAACGGGATGCCAAAGACCTGGTAGAACTGTTTTTCGAAGAGGTTCGTCGTGCTCTTGAAAACGGTGAGCAGGTTAAACTGTCAGGTTTTGGCAATTTTGATTTGCGTGACAAGAACCAACGTCCGGGGCGTAACCCGAAGACCGGCGAGGACATTCCGATTACGGCGCGGCGCGTGGTCACTTTCCGTCCAGGGCAAAAACTGAAAAGTCGGGTAGAGAACGCAAGCCCGAAAGAGTAAGTTGTATGAAACCAAAAAAGGCCGCTTTTGCGGCCTTTTTCTTTTTAAAGGAAAAATTCAGTTTATTCTTAATCTACGGAGAATAAATATTCCCACTCAATAATATTGACGTCAGTTTTTCAAATTAAAATAATCTATGGCTTGCGGATTATTCTTATGGATATTTTACTTTCTGGTAATATTGGAAATAAAACAGGGGCCGAGGCCCCTGATGGTTAATAATGATTGTAGTAGTGGCCCGGTCCACCACCGCCACGATGACCACCACCGTGAGGCCCGAAGCAGCAGGCGCTCAGCGCCACGGACAGTAGGGTAACGGTCAATAGCAGTCCAATGCGTTTAATCATAATAGTGTCTCTCTGGTGGGTTTCAGCTTAATTATAAATAGCGACGAGGCTTGCGGTATGTCAGCGATCCGTTAAAGGTTGTTAGCGGCTATTTTATTCAAACAATAAAAATAGAATGTATGGAATGTGTAAGGGAGGTGAAAACGATCTGAAAATAGGCATTGGTGAGATAGGCGCAAAATAAACGCACTGATATAACCCCCTCAGCGAGAAAATAAAGTAGGAGCGAAAAATGAAAAAGATCCTGTTGCTGGTGTGTTTACCGCTGCTGCTGCCGGTGGCGGCGCAGGCGGATGTCTCGATTGATATCAACGTACCGGGTGTTGCGGTGCATCTGGGGGATCAGGACCGACGGGGTTACTATTGGGATGGCTATGACTGGCGTCCGCCGCAGTGGTGGCATGAGCACCAGGGGCGCGGCAAGGGTGAGCGCAATAATCGAGGCATGTACTGGGATGGTGGTCGTTGGCAATCTTCGCCACCGCGGGGTAACGATCACGGTGGCCCAGATCGGGGCGGCAACCCGTTCCACGGTGAGCGCGATAATCGTAACGACGGCAACCATCATGACAACGGCGGCCGCGACAATGGCCGTGACCATGATAAGGGACGCGGCAATGACAATGGTCAGGGTAAACCCTATCCGCAAAACGGTAACGACCAGCGTCGATAATTGATTCAACGGCGGCTGGTTTTGCCATCACTTACGGGTGACTGGCAAGATTAGCTGCTGTTTTCCCACGATTCTCCTGATGCAATGCTTTCCCTTCAGGCGTTAACCCCCTAATATTCGACCCAGACGTCAATATTCGGCCGCTGATCACGGCCCGCAGGGGATCTCCACGCCTATGCCAGCCAGCCAGACCTTTACCTTATTGCTGCACAAACAACGCCATCGCGATAAACGGCATCTGCTGTTGTTAACGCTGGGCGTTGCCGTGGCATTTGTTTTCAGCCTCAGTGCGGGCGACATTTGGCTTTGGCCTTCACAGTGGTCGAGTGATGCGGCGCAGCTGTTTGTCTGGCAATTACGCCTGCCGCGAGCGCTGGCGGTAATGTTGGTGGGGGCCAGCCTGGCGGTCGCCGGCGCGGTGATGCAGGCATTGTTTGAAAATCCGTTGGCCGAACCGGGCTTGCTGGGGGTGGCGAACGGGGCGGGGGTGGCATTGGTGCTCACGGTGCTGTTGGGAAACGGCCTGTTGCCGGTAGCGCTGATGAGCCTGAGCGCCATTGTGGGTGCATTGTTCATGACCTTCCTGCTGCTGAGTTTTGCCCGCCGTAAGCGCCTGACCAATGCACGTCTGCTGCTGGTGGGGGTGGCCTTGGGCATTGTGTGCAGCGCGGTGATGACCTGGGCGGTGTACTTCAGTTCCAGCCTGGATCTGCGTCAACTGATGTACTGGATGATGGGCGGCTTTGGCGGCGTCGACTGGCGGCAAAAATGGCTGGTGCTGGCGCTGTTACCGGTGTTGCTGTGGCTGTGTTGTCAGGGCAAGGCGCTAAACTTTATGGCGTTGGGCGAGGTACAGGCGCGTCAGCTTGGGTTGTCTTTGCACCTGTGGCGTAATCTCCTGGTGCTGGCGATCGGCTGGCTGGTGGGGGTGAGTGTGGCACTGGCGGGGGTGATCGGTTTTGTTGGACTGGTGATACCGCATATGCTGCGCCTCAGCGGCCTGACGAATCAGCGTTATTTATTGCCGGGCTGTGCACTGGCCGGCGCCGGCGTGTTGCTGGCGGCCGATGTGGTGGCGCGTATTACACTGTTGTCGGCTGAATTACCCATTGGTGTGGTCACCGCCACGCTGGGGGCACCGCTATTTATCTGGTTACTGACCCGGGTAAAAAGCGTAAGGTAGTTTCTCTGTTCACCTGCAAGTAAAACAAGAGGATAAGCTCCATGACTCAAGCGATTTATAACATTCCGCTGGACACTATCGAGAACCAATCCACCACGCTGGGCAAATATAAAGGCAGCGTGTTGCTGGTGGTGAATGTGGCTTCGGAGTGCGGCCTGACCAAGCAATATGAAGGGCTGGAAGCCTTATACGAAACCTACCGTGGGCAAGGGTTCGAAGTACTGGGCTTTCCGTCCAACGAATTCCTCGGACAGGAACCGGGCAGCAACGAAGAGATCCTGGCGTTTTGCCGTGGCACCTTTGGCGTTGAGTTCCCGATGTTTGCCAAGCTTGAAGTGAACAGCGAGAACCGCCATCCGTTATATCAGGCGCTGATCGCTGCTGAACCGCAAGCCGTAGCCCCGCAGGGCAGTGAGTTCCTGACGCGCATGAGCAGCAAGGGCCGCGCACCGAAGCAAACCGGCGATATTTTGTGGAACTTTGAAAAATTCCTGATCGGGCGTGATGGCAAGGTGATCCAACGTTTCTCCCCGGATACCACGCCGGAAGATCCTGCGCTGGTGGCCGCCGTCAAACAGGCGTTGGCCGAATAATAAACAAGGAGCGGTGATCCACAATGCTGCAACTCAGTCAGGTTGGGGTGGAAGGGCGTCTGGCCCCGTTTTCAGCGCAGGTCGATGCTGGGTTGCAGTTTCACCTTATTGGTCCGAACGGTGCGGGCAAGAGCACACTGTTGGCGCGACTGGCGGGTATATTGCCCGGTACGGGAGAGATCCTGTTGGCCGGGCAGCCGTTGGGAGGCTATCAGGGGAATGAATTGGCGCTGCGCCGTGCCTATCTCAGCCAGCAACAGCCGCCGGTGGCGCTGATGCCGGTTTTCCAGTATCTGGAACTGCACCGGCCTGCAGGTGCCACGGAACAGGCGTTGGAGAGCGCCATTGTGTATTTGTGCCAGCGCTTGAAACTGATGGACAAGCTTTCGCGTATGTTGACGCAGTTGTCCGGCGGTGAATGGCAGCGGGTACGGTTGGCGGCAGTATTGTTGCAGGTTTGGCCGACGGTCAATCCTCATAGCCAACTGTTGTTACTGGATGAACCGACCAATAGCCTGGATGTGGCGCAGAAGGTGGCGCTGGATCGGCTGCTGCGGGAGTTTTGTCAGAGTGGACGTAGCGCATTGGTCTGCGCGCACGATCTTAACCATACCTTACAGCAGGCCGATCGGGTTTGGTTGCTGCATGCCGGGCGCCTGGTTGCGCAGGGAACCACGCGAGAAGTGATGGAGCCGGTACTGCTTTCACAGATCTATGACGTGGATTTTCACCTGCAGGCGGTGGGTGACCAACGCTGGATTATGACCAAAACGGCATGATGCGTTAGTGCATTGAAAATGCACCATAAACGAAAATTAAACGGACCTGATATAAATAGCCGGGTAAGCACCGGCTTTATTTCCCTTCTTTCCTCAAAATCACCTCATCTATCTTGAAAACCGTCGCTGACGTGCTACGATGATTAAGTTCAAATAAAATAACTTAATAATTATATATAACTATAACTAATTGATTTTCAAATCAATTTAATTTAATGATGATGGCCCCCGCAGATCAGATAGTTAGCTGATAATAAATCGCATCTTAAGGTTTAGTTAAGCTTGCGGCCGTACATTGGCAGTTAATCCACCAGGAACGATTCTCTCTGGCGTTTAATATTCGTTAAATAAAAGAGATCTACAGTGTCTTTAAAGAAGTTTGATACGTTTGGGGTTAACTATGGATCAATTTTTACCTTTCTCACGCCCGGCGATTGGCGATGAAGAAATCGCGGCGGTAGAAAAGGTATTGCGCTCAGGTTGGATTACCACCGGGCCGCAAAATCAGCAGTTGGAAAGTGAGTTCTGTGCCACCTTCGGTTGTAAACACGCCATTGCCGTCTGTTCCGCTACTGCGGGTATGCATATCACTCTGATGGCACTGAACATTGGCCCGGGTGACGAAGTGATCACTCCTTCACAAACCTGGGTTTCCACCCTCAACATGATCGAATTGCTTGGCGCAACGCCGGTAATGATTGACGTTGACCGCGATACGTTAATGGTCAGCGCCAGCGATGTTGAAGCCGCTATCACTACCAAAACCAAAGCCATTATCCCGGTGCATTACGCCGGCGCACCGTTGCAGATGGATGCATTGCGTGAAGTGGCTACACGGCACAACCTTCCCCTGATTGAAGACGCCGCCCATGCGGTAGGCTCCCGTTATAACGGTGAGTGGGTAGGGGCACGCGGCACGGCAATTTTCTCATTCCACGCGATTAAAAACCTGACCTGTGCCGAAGGCGGCCTGATCGCCACCGACGACGACGAACTGGCCGATCGCCTGCGTTGTCTGAAGTTCCATGGCCTGGCCGTTGATGCCTTTGACCGCCAGCAACTGGGGCGTAAGCCGCAGGCCGAAGTGGTGGAGCCAGGCTACAAATACAATCTCTCCGATATTCATGCGGCCATCGCCGTGGTGCAACTGGCACGTTTGCCGCAGCTTAATGCTCGCCGCAAGGTGCTGGCTGAGCGTTACCTCCGCGCTCTGGAAGGGTCACCTTTCCTGCCGCTGGGGCTGCCTGATTACCCGCACGACCATGCCTGGCATCTGTTTATGGTTCGCGTCGACGCCGAACGTTGTGGTATCGATCGTGACCAACTGATGGAGCGCCTGAAAGAAGTGGGCATCGGTACCGGCCTGCATTTCCGCGCCGCCCATACCCAGAAATATTATCGTGAGCGCTATCCGCAGTTGTCCTTGCCCAATACCGAATGGAACTCGGCGCGCCTGTGCACCTTGCCGCTGTTCCCTGATATGACCGACGCCGATGTTGATCGCGTGGTTAAAGCCTTGTCTTCTGTTGTGGAGTCGTTACGTGTCTCGCGTTGAACCGATAAAAAAAGTTTCGGTGGTGATCCCGGTATACAACGAGCAGGAAAGTTTGCCTGCCTTGCTTGAACGTACCACCGCCGCCTGTAAACAACTGACCCAAGCTTATGAAATTATCCTGGTCGATGACGGCAGCAGTGACAATTCTGCCGATATGCTGACTGCCGCGGCCGAACAGCCGGGCAGCTGTGTGATTGCCGTCCTGCTGAACCGCAACTATGGTCAGCACTCGGCAATCATGGCGGGCTTCAATCAGGTGAGCGGCGATCTGGTGATTACGCTGGATGCCGATTTACAGAACCCGCCGGAAGAGATCCCGCGTCTGGTCAAGGTGGCGGAAGAGGGTTATGACGTGGTGGGTACCGTGCGTGCCAATCGTCAGGACTCCTGGTTCCGTAAAAGCGCCTCACGCATCATCAATATGATGATCCAACGCGCCACCGGTAAATCGATGGGGGACTACGGCTGCATGTTGCGCGCCTACCGTCGTCACATTATCGAGGCGATGCTGAACTGCCACGAGCGCAGCACCTTTATTCCGATCCTGGCGAATACCTTCGCCCGCCGCACCACTGAAATTGACGTGCTGCATGCCGAACGCGAGTTTGGTGACTCCAAATACAGCCTGATGAAGCTGATTAATCTGATGTATGACCTGATCACCTGCCTGACCACGACGCCGTTGCGTTTGCTCAGTGTGGTGGGCAGCGTGGTGGCGCTTTCCGGCTTTGTGCTGGCGGTGCTGCTGATCGCCCTGCGTGTGATTATGGGGCCTGAATGGTCGGGCGGCGGGGTGTTCACCCTGTTTGCCGTGTTATTTACTTTTATCGGTGCCCAGTTTGTCGGCATGGGCCTGTTGGGAGAGTACATCGGTCGTATCTACACCGACGTGCGTGCTCGTCCCCGTTATTTTGTTCAGAAAGTGGTCGGTGAACAACCGAACCACAATACTCAGGAAGAAGAATAATGAAAGCTATCGTATTTGCTTACCATGATATTGGCTGCGCGGGTCTGAAAGCGCTGACTGACGCGGGCTATGATGTTCAGGCGGTATTCACGCATACCGACGATCCTGGTGAGAACAACTTTTTCTCCTCTGTCGCCCGCCTGGGTGCAGAATTGGAGTTACCGGTCTATGCGCCGGAAGACGTTAACCATCCGCTGTGGATCGAACGTATTCGCCAACTGCAACCGGACGTTATCTTCTCATTCTATTACCGTAACCTGCTGAGCGAAGAGCTGCTGTCCCTGGCGCCAAAAGGCGGCTTTAACCTGCATGGCTCACTGCTGCCGCGCTACCGTGGTCGCGCACCGGTGAACTGGGCGCTGGTTAATGGCGAAACCGAAACCGGCGCTACGCTGCATAAAATGGTCAAACGCCCGGATGCCGGCGATATTGTTGGCCAGCAAAAAGTGGCAATCGCCGCAGACGACACCGCGCTGACGCTGCACAAAAAAGTGCTGGAAGCGGCGCAGGTATTACTGAAGCAGGAACTGCCAAAGCTGAAAAACGGCACCGCCTCCTTCACGGCGCAGAACGAAGCCGATGCCAGCTATTTTGGTCGTCGCACAGCGGCTGACGGTGAAATCCTGTGGCATAAATCCGCGCAGGAAATTAACAATCTGATCCGCGCAGTGACCGAACCTTACCCTGGGGCTTTCAGCTACCTGGGTCAGCGTAAACTGATCGTCTGGCGTGCCCGCGTGCTGGATACCCAGCATGACAAGCAGCCGGGTACTGTGCTCAGTACCTCTCCGCTGGTGATTGCCTGTGGTGAAGGTGCACTGGAAATTGTTGCCGGCCAAAACGATGTCGGTCTGTACGTGCAAGGCAGCCGTCTGGCGCAGGAAATGGGCATCGTCACCGATGTCCGTTTGGCCGCTAAACCTAACGCAGTGATGAAACGCAGAACCCGCGTACTGATCCTCGGTGTGAACGGCTTTATCGGTAACCACCTGACCGAACGTCTGCTGCGTGATGACCGTTACGATATCTACGGTCTGGATATCGGCTCTGATGCTATCAGCCGTTTCCTGGGTAACCCGCGCTTCCACTTTGTGGAAGGGGATATCAGCATCCACTCCGAGTGGATCGAGTATCACATCAAAAAATGCGACGTGATCCTACCGCTGGTAGCTATTGCCACGCCGATCGAATACACCCGCAACCCACTGCGCGTGTTCGAGCTGGATTTCGAAGAAAACCTGAAAATCGTTCGCGACTGTGTGAAATACAACAAGCGCATTATCTTCCCGTCCACTTCCGAAGTGTACGGCATGTGTGACGACAAGGAATTCGACGAAGATCACTCCCGCCTGATCGTCGGGCCGATCAACAAACAGCGCTGGATTTACTCGGTGTCCAAGCAGTTGCTGGACCGGGTGATCTGGGCCTACGGTGCCAAGGAAGGGCTGAAGTTTACCCTGTTCCGTCCGTTTAACTGGATGGGCCCACGTCTGGATAACCTGGACGCCGCGCGTATCGGTTCTTCCCGTGCTATCACCCAGTTGATCCTCAACCTGGTGGAAGGTTCGCCGATCAAACTGATGGACGGTGGGGCACAAAAACGCTGCTTTACTGATATCAACGACGGTATCGAGGCGCTGTTCCGCATTATCGAAAACCGTGATGGCCTGTGCGATGGCCAGATCGTCAACATCGGTAACCCGACCAACGAGGCCAGCATCCGTGAACTGGCGGAAATGCTGCTCGAAAGCTTCAATCGCCACCCGCTGCGCGATCGCTTCCCGCCGTTTGCCGGCTTTAAGGATGTTGAAAGCAGCAGCTACTACGGCAAAGGTTATCAGGACGTTGAACACCGTACGCCGAGCATCAAGAATGCCCGTCGCCTGCTGGATTGGCAGCCGACTATCGCGATGCAGCAAACCGTTGCCGACACGCTGGATTACTTCCTGCGCACTACCGTTCAGGAAGGCGATGGTGCATGAAGAAAGTCGGTCTGCGAGTTGATGTAGATACCTTCAGCGGTACCCGGGAAGGGGTACCGCAGTTGCTGGAGCTGTTTGACAAGTACAATATTCAGGCCAGTTTCTTCTTCAGCGTAGGACCGGACAATATGGGGCGCCATCTGTGGCGCCTTTTGCGTCCGAAATTCCTGTGGAAAATGCTGCGCTCGAATGCCGCATCGCTGTATGGCTGGGATATTCTGCTGGCCGGCACCGCCTGGCCGGGGCGCAATATTTCTCGCACTCTGGGGCCGTTGATGAAGCTTACTGCGCAGGCCGGGCATGAGGTAGGGCTGCACGCCTGGGATCATCAGGGGTGGCAGGCCAAGGTCGGCCGGTGGTCTGAGGCGGAACTGACGCAACAGGTTCAGCTTGGGGTGGATGCGTTGTCAGCCAGTACCGGCCAGCCGGTCAAATGCTCGGCGGTTGCCGGTTGGCGTGCCGACACGCGGGTGCTGGAAGTGAAGCAGCGCTTTGGTTTTCACTACAACAGCGACTGTCGTGGTACCCATCCTTTCCGTCCGCTGTTAAGCGATGGTCGTCTGGGCACCGTGCAAATCCCGGTCACGCTACCTACCTTTGATGAGGTGATTGGCAGTGAAGTCAGCATGGCGGACTTCAACGATTACATTCTGCAGGCGATTGAAAACGATCGCGGCGTGCCGGTGTACACCATTCACACTGAAGTGGAAGGGATGTCACAGGCCGCTATGTTTGAACAGTTACTGCAGCGGGCGCAACGGCAGGGCATAGAATTCTGTCCGTTAAGCGCTTTGTTGCCGCAAGATTTGGCTTCATTGCCATTGGGCCGCGTTGAGCGTGCTCCTTTCTCTGGCCGCGAAGGTTGGCTGGGTTGTCAAACCGATGTGAAGGACGATTCATGAAGGCGCTAAAAGGATCCTGGGCCATCTTGTTGGCCATTTTTTTTGCTCTGGTTTACCTGATCCCACTTAACGGTCGCCTGCTGTGGCAACCAGATGAAACTCGCTACGCAGAAATTAGCCGTGAAATGCTTCAGCGCGGCGACTGGGTAGTACCACACTTGCTTGGCCTGCGTTATTTTGAAAAGCCAGTGGCTGGATACTGGTTCAACAACATCAGCCAATGGCTGTTTGGTGATACCAACTTTGCGGTACGTTTCGGTTCGGTGTTCAGTACCGGTATGACGGCGCTGCTGGTGTTTACACTGGCGATGCTGATGTGGCGCAATGCCAACCGTGCCTGCATGGCGGTGCTGATTTTCCTGTCAATGGTGCTGGTGTTCAGCATCGGCACCTACAGCGTATTGGATCCGATGATCTCGTTGTGGTTGGCCGCCGCGATGGTCAGCTATTACCTGACGCTGAAAGCCACCACGGTCAAAGGCAAACTGGGCGGATACGTGCTGTTGGGACTGGCCTGTGGCATGGGCTTTATGACCAAGGGATTCCTGGCGCTGGCGGTGCCGGTGATTGCGGTGATCCCGATAGTCATTCAGCAGCGGCGAATCAAGGACCTGTTGATCTACGGTCCAGTGGCGATCGTAGTGGCGGTGCTGCTGAGTTTGCCGTGGGCGCTCGCCATCGCACAACGCGAGCCGGATTTCTGGAACTACTTCTTCTGGGTCGAGCACATTCAACGCTTCGCTGAAGATAACGCGCAGCATAAAGCGCCGTTCTGGTATTACATCCCGATTCTTATGGCTGCAGTGTTGCCATGGTTGGCGTTGCTGCCAGGGTCACTGCTTAAAGGCTGGCGTGAACGTGTTCAACGCCCGGAGCTGTTCTTCTTGCTGAGCTGGGTGATGATGCCGTTGATCTTCTTCAGTATCGCCAAGGGTAAGTTACCGACCTATATCTTGCCGTGTATGGCACCGTTGGCGTTGCTGATGGTGGCTTATGCCGAGGACTGCGTTGCGGCGTTGCGCAGCAAGGTATTCAAGGTTAACGCGGCATTAAACGGCTTGTTTGGTTTGATTGGCATAGTAGCACTGTTGGTTATTGGCGCGGGCCTGCTGCCGAAGGTGCACTTGTTTACCGCACAGGAATGGCCGAAAATTGTTATCGGCATTATCGCCTTTGCCGGCTGGTTGCTGTTTGCCGTAGTCTCGGTGCGCAATAACTCGCAGCGCTGGAGCTGGGCGGCGGCCTGTCCATTACTGCTGTGTCTGCTGATTGGTTATGCTATTCCGCAGCAGGTGACCGACTCCAAGCTGCCGCAAAACTTCGCACAGGTGAATATGGCTGAGTTAAGCCACAGTCGCTATGTATTGACCGACAGCGTGGGTGTCGCCGCGGGATTGGCCTGGGAGTTGAAGCGCAGCGACGTACTGATGTTTAACCAGAAGGGAGAGGTGTCCTACGGTTTGGACTATCCGGATGCTCGCAGCCATTTCATCAGCGACAGCGATTTCCCGCAGTGGCTGGCTCAGGCACGCAAGCAGGGCGATGTCTCACTGGTATTGCAGCTGTCGCGCGGCGAAAGTATCGATGAGCAGAACCTGCCGGCAGCGGATAAGGTGCAAGTGATGAACCGTCTGGCATTGTTCTGGTACTCTCAGCAGCCATGATCATCGGCTATTTGTTAGTGGTTGTGGTCAGCCTGCTCACCTGTGGTGGGCAGCTGTGCCAGAAACAAGCGGCCCAGAGTTGGCAGTTACCCCCCGACGTCAGACGTGGGGTAACGCTGCGTTGGTTGGCACTGGCCGTATTGCTGCTGGGGCTGGGTATGGCGGTGTGGCTCAATGTGCTGCAGCGTTTGCCTCTTAGCCTGGCCTACCCGACGCTCAGCATAAATTTTGTGCTGGTCACACTCGCTGCCCGTTGGTTGTTTAAAGAACCCACTACCGCACGTCACTGGTTCGGGGTGGCTTCGATCATGCTGGGGATCCTGCTGATGAGTATCAATCCATGAGAGGTTACGCCTGGGGCGCAGCCAGCGTGCTGTTGGTCACGTTGGCGCAGTTACTGATGAAATGGGGCATGGCCCAGATCCCATTGATGTCGTTTGCCGACGTCACGCTTAACCTGTTTATTCAGTACTGGTTGCCCTTACTGACGGTCAGCGGCGGTATTTTCGGCTATGCGCTGTCCATGCTGTGCTGGTTCTTCGCGCTGCACCATTTGCCGCTTAACCGGGCTTATCCGTTGCTGAGCGTGAGTTATGCGCTGGTCTACCTGGCGGCGGTGATCCTGCCCTGGTTTAACGAATCCGCCACGCTGCTGAAAACGCTGGGCACGTTGTTCATCCTGTTTGGCGTGTGGCTGATTAACAGTCAGGCCAAGGTAAAAACGCCCGAATAGCGTAAAAACCGGCGTCAATTCGATTATCTCCTTCAGCATGCTTGCCTTTTTCCCCCGCAGGGGGATAAATTAGCCCAAAATGGCGCTCACCTTACTTGGTGCCGGCTTTGCCTCGCAGGCGGTAAGCTTACCGGACGGCATGATGCGGCAATCTGTTCAATGAAGGGATATTATGCGGATGCGTATTTGGTTTTTATTAGCCAGTTTAATTCTTGCCGGTTGCAGCAGCCATGCGCCGCCACCCAGTGGCCGATTGGCCGACTCCATCGTGGTTGTCGCTCAGTTAAATGAGCAACTGCGTCAATGGTATGGCGCGCCCTATCGCTATGGCGGGTTAGATCGCGGCGGTGTTGACTGTTCCGGATTCGTTTATCGCACCTTCAGCGATCGTTTCGATATGCAATTGCCACGTTCTACTGAGGCGCAAACCTCGCTGGGGACCAAAGTGTCGCGCGATGAGTTAATGCCCGGCGACCTGGTGTTTTTCAAAACCGGCGGCGGTGAGAACGGTTTGCATGTGGGCATTTATGACACCAACGATCAGTTTATCCACGCCTCAACCAGCCGTGGCGTGATGCGCTCCTCACTGAATAACGTCTACTGGAAGAAGGTCTACTGGCAGGCGCGCCGCATTTAGTCTTAACCCTTTGATTTGGTGTATCATGGCGGTATCACGTCCTTAACGGTGACCGCCATGAATAACTTACGCCTACTGATTTCCGACTCCTACGATCCCTGGTTCAATCTTGCCGTCGAAGAGTGCATCTTCCGCGAAATGACCACGCAGAAAATTTTGTTCCTATGGCGCAATGCCGAAACCGTGGTAATCGGTCAGTCACAAAACCCGTGGAAAGAGTGCAACACCCGCAGGATGGAGCAGGACGGTATTCGCCTGGCGCGGCGCAGCAGCGGCGGTGGGGCGGTATTTCACGATTTGGGCAATACCTGTTTTACCTTTATGGCAGGCAAACCCGGTTACGATAAAACCGTTTCTACCGGCATTATTCTGCAAGCGCTGGCTCAGTTGGGTATTTCCGCCAGCGCATCGGGGCGTAATGATCTGGTGATTGATACCGCAGAGGGCGTGCGTAAAATCTCCGGTTCGGCCTACCGGGAAACCCAGGATCGCGGGTTCCACCATGGCACGCTATTATTGAACGCCGATCTCAACCGCCTGGCGGATTACCTTAATCCAGACCCAAAAAAGTTACAGGCCAAGGGCATTACTTCGGTGCGGTCACGGGTTGCCAATCTGGCGGAGTTTAAACCCGATATCAGCCACCAACAGGTGTGCGACGCGGTGACTCAGGCGTTCTTTGATCACTATGGTGAAACGGCCAAAGCGGAAATCATTTCTCCGGATGTTTACCCGGATCTGCCGGATTTTGCCACTCAGTTTGCCAAACAAAGCAGTTGGGAATGGAATTTTGGCAAGGCACCGGCATTCAGTCATTTGCTGAATGAGCGGTTTGTCTGGGGTGGGGTGGATATCTTCTTTGACGTAGAGAAAGGCTTGATCTGCCGGGCGCAGATTTTCACCGACAGTCTCAGTCCGGCACCGTTACAGCGGTTGGCCGAGATGCTGGTGGGTTGTGCCTATCGCAGTGAGGCGCTGGCTAATTGCTGCGACACTTTGATTGCGCAGTTCCCAGAACAGGCCGCTGAATTAACCGAACTGCGGCAATGGTTGCTTGAAACGATCAAATAACGTTCGGATCCTGAACGTTCCGGGATGAGGTGACTCATCCCTTTTTTATGCCACGAGTTTGCTCCCTCTTTCCTGACGTTATCCCTTTCTGTAAAAATGCAGTGAAAACACTGAGGTAGCATAATTTCCCCAAAAAGCAAGGTGGGCATTTTTTTGCGGATTCAATGCAGAGAATAACGCGAAGAATTGATGCGTTATTAAATTTAATCAGTTGATGTCACTTCTTCGTACATGAGTCCGGGGGGCGGATTTGATATTTATCGGTTAATAGGAATTTCTTTAATTAAAACAATGGCGATAAGTCAAATTTTCAGAATTACCCTATTCCTTAAGCTAAATATGACTTAAATTCATGCCTGGCGCTCTATTTTTTGCCTTAAGCCAAATTGTTTTTTATGTTGCATTTTGCCTGGTCAATATAGCTTTAATCTATCAATTAAATGATAAGTTATCACTGGCTGCATTGATATTTCCGATTAATCCCACAGGGATTGATCGATAAAATATATTGATATACGATGAGATGTTCGCCATTCAGCCTATGGCACTGAAATGAAAATCCAATTCGAAGCTGACTTTATTAGTAGCTATGTTTTTCAACCTGTTTACTCAATGGAGGGCAGGCTGTTAGCGGTGGAAATTTTGAACCGTTTTAATAGTCTGGACGGTGATTTGGCGATGCCGGCTGACATTGGGATTAATTTATTGACCTACGAGCAAAGGATTGAGTTATTTAATGAGCAATTGAGTTTGGCAGAACAGCATGCCACCTGGTTTGTCGAAAACGACGTGCTGTTGACCCTTAATGTTGAAGAACCCCTGGTCGATTTGATTCTCTCTGACGCTCAATTGTGTGAGCGCATCAGACAGTGGCCATTTATTGCCTTTGAAATCAGCGAGGGTTTTCCGAATCTTTCAGCAGGAAAAAACAATGCAAAGATCCGTCAGCTTAGCGAGAAGTTCTCACTGTGGCTGGATGACTTTGGTTCCGGCCAGGCGACTCTGACCGCATTGTATGATGGGCTATTCGACTACGTGAAAATCGATAAGCGTTTTTACTGGCAGTTGTTCAACCATCAGGGTTATGACGTAGTGATCGACTCGCTATTAAAGAATATCAATTTGCTGTGCAAGGGAGTGATCGTCGAAGGAATAGAGAAGGAGGAGTATTTTAATAAGCTCAGACACGCCGGCGTTTTTGGTCTACAAGGTTTTTTATGGCCCAGCGTTGGTGTGGATAATCTGGCAGCGTTACGGGTAACACCCGATGAGTTCAATAACAATAATTGACAGTACTTACTACACACAATGGGGCCAATAATGGACTGGATGATGTTTGCTGTGATTCCTGCGCTGTTATTCATCATGATTTTCTCGCTGATAAAGTATTTTATCTATCAGCGCAAAAGGGCTTTTAAGCCATATCGGCATAAACGTTGAACCATGCGCATCTGTCCTGGTTTCAGGCAGATGCGTTCTCCCTGCATTTCCTCTGTGTTAATCACCACGCCCAAGCTCTACACTAGGTGGAACGGAGGGCCTATGCCGCAGTTTGAAAACGCTTACCATCAACAGTTAACCGGTTTTTATACCGAATTGAACCCCACGCCGCTGCAGGGCACCCGGCTGCTGTATCACAGCGAGCCGCTGGCCCGAGAACTGGGGTTGGACGAAAGCTGGTTTACCCAGGATAAAACCCCGATTTGGGCGGGTGAAACACTGCTGCCGGGCATGCGCCCGCTGGCTCAGGTGTACAGTGGCCACCAGTTCGGCGTCTGGGCCGGGCAGTTGGGTGACGGTCGCGGCATTCTGCTGGGTGAACAACGACTGGCCGATGGCCGCAGCATGGACTGGCACCTGAAAGGGGCCGGCCTGACGCCGTATTCGCGCATGGGCGACGGCCGTGCGGTCCTGCGCTCGGTGATCCGTGAGTTCCTGGCCTCCGAGGCACTGCATCATCTGGGTATTCCCACTACGCGCGCGTTGACCATCGTCACCAGTGAGCAACCTGTCTACCGTGAACAACCGGAGCGCGGTGCGATGCTATTGCGCGTAGCGGAAAGCCACGTGCGTTTCGGCCATTTTGAACATTTCTATTATCGAAAGCAGCCGGAGCAGGTGCAACAGTTGGCCGATTTTGTTATTGCCCGCCACTGGCCGCAGTTTCAAGATCAGAGTGATGGCTATCTGCAGTGGTTTACCGACGTGGTTGAACGCACCGCGCGGTTGATTGCTCATTGGCAGACCGTCGGTTTCGCTCACGGCGTAATGAATACCGATAACATGTCGATCCTGGGCATTACCATCGACTACGGCCCGTATGGTTTCCTCGACGACTACAAACCTGACTACATTTGCAACCATTCGGATCACCAGGGGCGTTACGCCTATGATAATCAGCCAGCGGTGGCGCTGTGGAACCTTCACCGGCTGGCACAGACCCTGTCCGGGCTGATGAGTACCGAACAGCTACAGAATGCGCTGGCGGCCTACGAACCGGCCCTGATGCAGGCTTATGGCGAACAGATGCGTGCCAAACTCGGTTTCTTCACTCAGTCGTCGCAAGATAACAGCCTGCTGACCGGGTTGTTGAGCCTGATGGCGCAAGAGGGCCGAGACTACAGCCGTACCTTCCGCCTGTTGAGCCAGACGGAGCAGCAGCAGGCGCAGTCACCGCTGCGGGATGAGTTTATTGACCGCGCCGCGTTTGACGGTTGGTACCAGCAGTACCGTCAACGCTTGCAGCAGGAGCAGGTGAGTGATGCCGAACGGCAACAGGCAATGAAAGCGGTGAACCCGAAGCTGATCCTGCGCAACTATCTGGCGCAGCAGGCGATTGAAAGCGCCGAACAGGATGATGTCAGTAAGCTGGCTCGCCTGCATCAGGCTTTGCTGACGCCGTTTGCCGACAAGCCGGAATATGACGATCTCGCCGCGTTGCCGCCGGATTGGGGCAAACATCTGGAGATCTCCTGCTCGAGCTGATGGGGGTAAAAGATAACGGGTGCGGCTTGCCGCACCCGTTATAGCCCTACTGACGCAAATACACTTGCGGTAGCGCCACTTCCGGGTGGTGAACCACCCCGAGATCCGCCTGATACCAGCGGGTGAGTATATCCGCCTGCAACACTTCCTGCGGCGTGCCCGTAGCGACCAATTGCCCCTGATGCAGCAATAAAATGCGGTCCGCGTACAGTGCGGCCAGATTGAGATCGTGCAATACACAGCATACGGCAATCGGTTGTTGCCGCGTCAACGTGCGCAGCAGCCTCAGCGTATGTTGCTGGTGGTAGAGATCCAGCGCCGAGGTCGGTTCGTCGAGAAACAGCCAGGCCGGCGTGGGCTGTGGTTGCCAAAGCTGTGCCAGCACGCGGGCAAGCTGTACCCGTTGCTGTTCGCCGCCAGAAAGCTGTCGATAATCACGCTGGGCCAATTCGAGACAGTCGGTTTGTGCCATCACTTGCTGTACCGCCTGCTGTGCGTCGCGCTTGCCGTGCGGTGCGCGCCCCATGCTGACCACTTCTTCGACGGTAAAGGGAAAGGCCAGATCGCTGTGTTGGCGCATCACCGCGCGCACTTTCGCCAACTGCTGCGGCTGCCACTGTTCCAGCGGTCGGCCAAGCAACTGGCATTCGCCACAGCCTGGTGCCAGATAACCGGTTAACAGGCGCAGTAACGTCGATTTTCCCGCGCCGTTCGGCCCGATAATCGCCACCATTTCACCGCTGGCAATACTGAGTGAGACGTCGTTGATCAGCCGGCGTGAACCCAGGCTGTAACGTAATTGCTGCGCCGTCAGGCTTGATGAGTTATCCACCCACACGCTCCCGCTGGCGCATCACCAGCCATAAAAAGTAAGGGCCGCCGATCAGGCTGGTCATCAAGCCGACCGGCATTTCTGCCGGTGCCACCAGGGTGCGCGCCAGCGTATCGCTGACCAGCAGCAGGCAAGCGCCACCGAGTGCGGAGCAGGGCAGCAGCCAGCGATGGTCGCCACCGAGGCGCATGCGTACCAGGTGCGGCACCACCAGCCCGATGAAACCAATCACGCCGCTCATCGCCACCGCTGCACCAATCAACAATGCGCTTAGCAGCAGCAGTTGCAGTTTGGCCCGCTGAACATTCACCCCCAGGTAATGCGCCTCTTCATCACCCAGTTGCAGCAGGTTCAGGCGGCGCGCCTGTAACAGCGTCAGCAGGGTGGCCGGCAGGATCAACGAAGCGGAAACCACCAACGTTGGCCACTGGGACTGGCTCAGGCTGCCCATCATCCACAATGAAAACTGGCGCAGTTGCTGGTCGCTACTGAGGTAAGACAGCACACCAATCGCCGCCATGCACAGGGCGTTGATGGCGATACCCGCCAGCAACAGGCGTGACAGGCTACCGTGACCGCTGCGGCTGATGCCGTAGATCAACAGTGAGACCAACAGGCTGCCGAGAAACGCTGCCAGCATGTGTCCATACAGGGCAATTACCGGTGGCAGGGCCAACGGCATAACGATAATCAGCGCAACAAACAGCGCGCCGCCGCTGCTGATGCCCAACAGGCTGGGATCGGCCAATGGGTTACGAAACAGCCCTTGCATCACGGCACCAGACACCGCCAACGCACAGCCTATCACCACTGCCAGCAGTACGCGCGGCAGGCGGATGTTCAGCCAGATATGCCAGGCGGTGTCGCTGAAGGGCTGTTGCCACAGGGTGCGAAACGACAGCGTTAACGCACCCAGATTGGCGGCGCCCAGCGCCAACAACATCAGCAGCACCAACAGGCCGGTGATCGCCAGACGGGGGGAGGTGCGACTGCGCATTACTTTTGCTCCGCCGCACGACGCAGCTCGGCCAGCGCGGCCGGTGTTTCCAGCCCAAAGCCCAACAACGCCATATCGTCAACCACCAACACCCGGTGCTGTTTACCCGCCGGGGTGAGTGCGATGCCCGGCAATTTCCACAGCTGTTGTTCGCCGCCGAGCGTTTTTATGCCGTCAGTAGTGACCAACAGCAGGTCGGGGGCGCTGGCAATTACGCCTTCCTGCGACAGTGGGCGATAGCGGCTGAATCCTTGCATGGCGTTCTTCAGACCCGCAGCGGTGATGACCGCATCGGCGGCAGTGTGTTGTCCGGCGGCCATTGGCGTAATGCCGCCGTGGCTCATGACGAACAATACCCTGACCGGCAGCGCATCGGTTTTCACCACCGCCAATTGCTGCTGGTAGCGGCTACTTAACTGCTTACCCTGGTCGACTCGCTGCAACGCATTGGCGATCACGTCGATTTTTTCCGGCACGCTTTGCAAGGTTGTATCACCGGGAATGCGCACCACTTTAACGCCGCTTTCTTCCAGCTGTTTGAGTACCAGCGCCGGTTCGGCTAACTCGGTGGTCAGCACCAGCGTGGGTTTTAGCGCCAAAATCCCTTCGGCGTTGAGTTGGCGCATGTAACCGACGTCCGGCAGTTTTTTAACCGCTTGCGGCTGCAGGCTGGTGCTGTCTCGCGCTATCACTTCATCGCCCGCGCCCAGTGCGAAGGCAATTTCGGTGACGTCACCGCCTATCGAGACAATACGTTCCGCCGCCGCAGCGGTGAACGGCAGCGCCAGCGCAATGCACCACGCCAGACGACGGGTCAATGAGGGTTTCATGCGGCAATGTCCTTGGGTTCGAGCGCGGCGACCTGCTCACGCCACTGGGTTTGTTCCGGCTGGCCTTCGGTGCGTTGGCCGTAAAGTTGGGCGATCTGTGTGCCGTCGGCGGCAAACAGTTCCAGGCTGGTAACGAAACCGTCTTTGGTCGGTTTGCGGGTGATCCAGCTTTCGGCGATCGCGTCTTCGATCAGGTGCAGGGTGAAACGGCGGTTAAACACGTTGATCCAGCCTTCCTGCGGCATCAGACGTTCAATCTGACCGGTGAAGATCTGCACGCAGCCCCGGTTGCCAACAAAAATCATGATCTCGTTCTGCAGGCCCATCGCGGCGTTAAGCAATTGGTTCAGGGCGCTGTTATCGACCCGATAGGCCAAATCGTTGCCGACGGCGCGGAAGGCTTGCTGACGGGTCAGTTTATTGCGGCTCAGCAACTGGAAGAACTGGTGAACGTCGGTCATGGCACGCCATTCCTGGTCGATCTTGTCGGCATCTGACACTGCGTTGCTGACCGTAGCGTCTGCCGGTTGCAGCGCCAGTGCTGGGTTTTCTGCGTTCAGGTGGCGTTCAACCAGCGCCATCCAGGCCGGCAAATCGGTTTCATCGGTGGTGTACACCTTATGCAGTGCGTCGCCCTGATGATCGAAGAACTGAATGCTGTGACGCACGCCGCGCTTATTGGTTTCACTCATGGCAAAAGCGCTGGCCCACTGGTTGAGGAACAGGCGCAGATCCAGCTCACGGGGGTTCAGGATCAGCCCGGCGTGGCCGTTCAGGTGCTGGTTGCGATAGCGGCCCATTTGCTCATGTACCGCGTAGCTGTTGCGGGTGATGGATTTGGTCATGCCGACCTGCTCGAGTTCGGTCAGCAGGGTACGGGCATCCGCCTGCAGGCGACGGGTATCCTGACCGACGCGGGCGTGGGTCAGTTCCGCTTCACTGACGCCAAGCAGCTCAGCCAGATCGCGCGCATATTTGCCCGGGTTATCGATTTTTGCCTGTTGGTAGCGTGCGTATAGGGTATTGCTCATAGGGTGTTCTCCTGTGTGAGGTTCAATCGGCGGGCAATCGGCTTGCCCGCCGGATTCAAAACGTTACCACTGATAGCTGACCAGCAGTTTGGCATTACGCCCATCCTGCGGAATGCCCTGTGGCGAGTAATATTCTTTATCAAAGGCGTTGCCCAGCACCACCGTGGTGGTGACGCCTTGCAGGCGCTCACGGCCTTTATAGCTGAGGTAGAAATCGTTGACGCCATAGCCGCCTTGTTCCGCCGTGCCGGTTGCCACGTGGGTGGATCTTTCGGCGAAGGTCGCTACCCAACCGGTCGACAGGCCGCTTTCACCCAAAGGGACGTCAAGTGAACTGGTAACCGTATCCGGGTTGATGTCGCTTAGCCATTCGCCGCTGTTGCCGTTCAACTCACCGCTGCGTGACTTATCTTTACCGCGCGTACGGTTGTAGGCCAGATCCCAATTAAACCACGGGGTTTGATAGCTCAGCGACGTATCCCAACCCCAGATTTTAGCGCGTGAGATATTTTGCGAGGCAGTCTGAGTCCGGGTGACGTACAGGCTGATGTAGTCTTTGGCATCGGTGTCGAAGTAGCTGGCTTTGAACTGCAGGTTATCGTCAGCCATCAGTAAATCGTCGAAGCGCAGGCCGAAACCGTACTCCGCGGTGCTGGTGGTTTCAGGTCTCAGATTTGGGTTGGGCACCCAATAATTGCCGGGAAAGTGCCTGGAGTCATTGTACATTTCGCCCATGGTAGGTGCGCGGAAAGCCTGGGAATAAGAGCCGAACAACATCAACCAATCGGTAGGTGAATAGGTCAGTGCACCGCGGGATGACCACTTATCCGCATTAACATCATCATGGCCCTGGCTGCTGCCCTTGTAATTGTCGTAACGCGTTCCCGCCAGAAGGGTGACAGGGATATCACGCAACGTAATTTCATCCTGCAACCAGCCCGAGGCGAAGTCGATTTTAGCCTGTGGGAAGCTGGTAGTGGCGCCGCCTGGCGCTTGTTTTTGTTGATAGCTTTCTGAACCGTAGGTCAGCAGGTGCGAAGCGAAACTGTCGGCAAACAGGCGGGTGCGGTTTTCCAGTTTGGCGCCGTGGGTGGTTTGCTTACGGAATTCATCCGTGGAGCCGGCATCGTGAGCGTTAATTTTGACTTCTGAGGTATACACCTTAACGTCGGCGTCCAGCCATTGCTGATTTAGCGGTTTCAGCTTATAGCTCAACGCCGCATCGCGCTGGATAGTCGAGCGTTGGGTCATAGGATTACTGCGGGAAAAATCGGGTTCCTGCGGGTTTTTTGGCTCACGGGCGCTGTTATTGTAATAGCGCAGATCGCCGCTCAGTGACTGAGCATCATCGATTTTCCAGGTTCCCTTGGCCAGCACATTGCTGATGGTTTCATCGTTGGGGGTATCAAAGCCGTTGCCCTGGCGTAGATCGCCGACGTCACGGGTACCGAACGACAACAGGCCGTCGAGATTGTCTGTCTTGCCATAGGCGCTGGCGCCCATACCCAGGCTATGATCGCCGCTGCCGGCGGTGCCGTAGACCCGGTAGCCAGTATCATGGCCAGGCAACAGCAGATCGGCGGCATCCACGGTTTCATAGGCGATCACCCCTCCCAAAGCGCCGCTGCCATACAGCATGGCTGCGGGGCCTTTAACCACCTCAATGCGTTTTACCAATGCCGGATCAAGGAAGGTGGCACCAATATGCCCGGTGTCGGTGCCCTGGCGGATGCCATCGACCAGCGTCAATACGCCATTTTTACCGTAGCCGCGCATAGAAACATCCTGACCGTTGCTACGGCCGGTACCATTGACGGTAAGCCCCGGTACGCGGCGTAGCATATCGGCGGCGCTGGTGGCGGTCTGGCTTTCAGGCGTATTGCCCTCGATCACCGTGACCATCATTGGTGCTTCAAAGCTGCTGCGTGCGTTGCCGGTGGCGGCGACGGTCATGGTTTCGTCGCTGGTTTTGTCCTTTTTTACCGGCGTCGTCGTGGAAGAAGCAGGGGTACTGCTGGTTTGTGCAAAAGTCACCGTCGGCAGAGCACAGGCAATCGCCAGACTCAATGCGGATAAACGCAGCCGGGTGGAATAGGTCAGAGGCATGTCGCAACTCTCCGTATGTTTTAAACATATCAATAGATTTGCTGGCTGCCTGGATCAAAAACGATCGGGGTGGCTGGCGTTGAGGGGTAAGGGGTTATTTGGTCAGGATCAATTTCCCGGCTTTGGTCTGCCGCAGTTGATAACGCTGGCCCTGATGGATGATGATCGCCACGCCGTCGGCATCAAGCAATTGCGCACTATCGTAGCAAGGAGGCGAAACCAGGCCGCTTTCAGCGGGGTGAGCTGCTTGGGCAGGCGGGGTGCGGTTATAATTATCCATCGTCATGTGTTTATAAAACAGACCGTTAAATAGTAATTAATATCAAATTGAGAATCATTATCATGTGAACGAAAGGTTACATCAAGGAAAATTTTCTTACCGATGGAACCTTTTTGCAAGAAGGTGATGTGAGACGGGCTGAGACGACTCAGCCCGTAAAAAGCGGGGTTATTTCAGCAGGGTTTCGATGCGCTCAAACAGGCGTTCGGGTTTGGTGATGGGCGCGTAGCGTTTTACCCGCTGGCCGTCGGCGGTCAGCAAGAACTTGGTGAAGTTCCATTTGATGCGTTGGCTGCCCAGAATGCCGGGTGCCAGGCGTTTTAATTCGCTGAACAGGGGATGCGCACCCGGGCCATTAACCTCAACCTTGTTGAACAGCGGGAAGCTGACGCCATAGTTCAGCGTACAAAAGTTGGCGATCTCCAGCGGGTCGCCAGGTTCCTGTGCGCCGAACTGATTGCAGGGGAAACCCAGCACCATCAGGCCGCGATCGCGATAGTACTGCCACAGATTTTCCAGACCGTGGTATTGAGGCGTAAACCCGCACTTGCTGGCGGTGTTGACCACCAGATAAGCCCGGGCTGGGAAATCACCGAGGGTTTTGTGCTCCCCTTGCAGTGTGACGCAGGGGATAGATAACAGTGAGTGGATCATGCCTAGGCTCCGAATCCGTTCCATGGGGAACTGCGAGAATTGCTACCAGTATAGATGAGTGAGTGGCGGGCGGAAAAGCCGGGGCGGGCGCCCCGGCGATGAGATCAGAAGCGGGTATCTACCGCATCGGCCAGCATGGCCAGCAGTTGTTCGCTATCGGACCAGCTCAGGCAAGGGTCGGTGATGGACTGGCCATAGGTCAGCGGCTGACCGGCAACGATTTTCTGCGTGCCTTCCACCAGGAAGCTTTCTGCCATTACACCGGCGACGGCGACGGAACCGGCGCGGATTTGTTGGCAGACGTTTTCGGCCACTTCCAACTGGCGACGATGCAATTTCTGGCAGTTACCGTGGCTGAAGTCGATCACCAGCTGCTCCGGCAAATCGAATTCGCGCAGGCTGTCGCAGGCAGCAACCACATCGGTAGCATGGTAGTTCGGCGTCTTGCCGCCACGCATGATGATATGGCCGTAAGGGTTGCCGCTGGTCTGATAGATCGTCATCTGCCCGTGTTTGTCCGGCGACAGGAACATATGGCCGGCACGTGCCGCACGGATGGCGTCAATCGCGATACGGGTGTTGCCGTCGGTGCCATTCTTGAAGCCTACCGGGCAGGACAATGCGGAGGCCATTTCACGGTGGATCTGGCTCTCGGTGGTGCGCGCACCAATCGCACCCCAACTGATTAAGTCGGCAATGTATTGACCAACCACCATGTCGAGGAACTCAGTGGCGGTTGGCAGGCCGAGCTGGTTCACTTCCAGCAGCAGCCGACGCGCCATTTCGATGCCCCGATTCACCTGGAAGGTGCCATCCAGTGCCGGATCGGAGATCAGGCCTTTCCAGCCCACCACGGTGCGCGGTTTTTCAAAATAGGTGCGCATCACGATTTCCAGACGGTCCTGGTAACGAATGCGCAGCGCATTCAGACGGCCGGCATAATCGACGGCGGCGTCCAGATCGTGGATAGAGCAAGGGCCGATCACCACCAGCAGGCGACGGTCTTCGCCGGTCAGGATTTTTTCAATTCGCTGCCGTGAGGCAGTTACGTTGTCCGCGATTTCGGCCGAGATTGGCAACTTCTCCGCCAGCTCTTGCGGCGTGACGAGGCTGTCGATGCGCGCGGTCCGCAGTTCATCTGTTTTGTGCATGATTTTCTCTAAAGACTTTTCTTCGCTGCGGCAGGAGTGCCGGGAAGTGATGGCGATCACAATAACGTAAAAACCGATGAATTCAACCGGAGAAACTGTGTTCTGTTGATCAAAACCGCTAAAAAAAGCACAAAAAACGTGGCCCGTGGGGAAATAAACAACAGATGGCAGGGGGCTTCTTTCCCGCCATCTTATCATCAGAACATACGACGGCTCATGCCCAGAATATCCAGGATTTTGGTCGAGATCTCTTCCACCGAATAATTGGTGGTGTTCAGATAACGGATCTGGTTTTTACGGAACAGCGCTTCTACTTCTGCAAGCTCCATCCGGCATTGACGAATTGAGGCATAACGGCTGTTTTCTCGACGTTCTTCGCGGATGGCGGCTAAGCGTTCCGGGTCGATCGTCAGACCGAAAAGCTTGTGCTGAAACGGCTTCAGCGCCACGGGAAGGTGCAAATTGTCCATATCGTCGGCGGTAAACGGGTAGTTGGCGGCGCGGATACCGAACTGCATCGCCAGGTACAGGCTGGTGGGGGTCTTACCGCAGCGCGAAACACCGAGCAAAATCACCTGGGCCTGATCGAGATTACGCAGAGAAATACCGTCATCATGCGCTAACGTGTAGTCAATGGCGGCGATACGGGCGTCATATTTGCCGAGGTTGCTGGCGGTCAATCCGTGGGTGCGGTTGGGCACCGGGGTCGGTTCCACTTCCAGTTCACCCTGTAACGGGCCGACCAGCGCCTGCACGATATCCTGGCAGAAACCTTCGCTCTGGGTAATGACATTGCGTACTTCCGGCGAAATGATTGAGTAAAACACCAGCGGCCGCACGCCGGTCTCACGATAAATATCGTTAATCTGCTGACAAACCCCGCGGGCTCGCGCTTCGGTTTCCACAAAGGGCAGCGTAAAGGTGGTGGCTTTCACCGGAAATTGCGACAACACCGCGTGGCCCAAAACCTCGGCGGTGATCGCCGTTCCGTCCGAAATATAAAAAACGCTTCTTTCCACCCTGGGCTCCTTAGCTGAAACGGTGACGTCATTATCACGTTTGCTTGTTCATATCATGGGCTGCAGATAATCCTGCGGTAAAGGGGCAGGCAAAAAAATTGTGATAATGCAGGCAGAGTGGATGAATAAACACCTTGGTCAGGGAATGAACGATTGCTATAAAAAAAGCGGGTTAAAACACTATTTTAAATTTTATGAAAAATGGAGGTTTATTTCCAATGGGGAATTATTCGTCAGGGTGGCGTTATTTTCACCAAAGACAGGGTGGATTACAGGGTTTTTAAAACTGAAGTTTAAAAAATACTTAATTTGTTGAGATTTAAGCTATTAGTGCGGAAGGGAACGATTCCAGACTGATTTTCCGTTTCAGGAAGTTTTCCTAAAATCCACTTTCTTCGCCGGGTTGATCGATTCACCTTTCCATCTCTTATGGATCATTGTGCTAGTCTGATTCGGCACCGTTTTAGCGGCGCTGAGAAAGCAAGCGAATTAAATCCGTCTATACCCTACTGATAGCAATAAGGATTGTCTCGATGTCCAACAATGGCCCAGACTTGCGTAATGTGCTTTGGTACAACCAGCTCGGCATGCACGACGTTGACCGTGTCGGCGGCAAAAATGCCTCACTCGGTGAAATGATCACCAATCTTTCCGATTTGGGCGTTGCCGTGCCAAACGGTTTTGCCACCACCGCGCAGGCGTTTAACGATTTCCTCGAGCAAAGCGGTGTTAACCAGCGCATCTATCAGTTACTGGATCAAACTGACGTTGACGACATTGCTCAATTGACCAAGGCTGGCGCGCAAATTCGCCAATGGGTCATCGACACGCCGTTCCACGCGGAATTCGAGCGTGAAATTAACCTGGCTTACCAGCAACTGGCCGATGGCGAGCCGGAAGCGTCATTCGCTGTGCGCTCCTCTGCCACCGCAGAAGATATGCCGGATGCTTCCTTTGCCGGCCAGCAGGAAACCTTCCTTAACGTGCAGGGTATCGACGCCGTCATGGTGGCGATCAAGCACGTGTTTGCCTCACTGTTTAACGACCGTGCCATCTCCTACCGCGTGCATCAGGGTTACGATCACCGTGGCGTGGCGCTGTCGGCCGGTGTGCAGCGCATGGTGCGTTCTGACCTCGCGTCTTCAGGTGTGATGTTCACCATCGATACCGAATCCGGCTTTGATCAGGTGGTGTTTATCACTTCTGCCTTCGGCCTGGGTGAAATGGTGGTGCAGGGCGCAGTCAACCCTGATGAGTTCTACGTGCACAAACCGACGCTGCTGCGAGGCAACCCGGCTATCGTGCGCCGCAATCTGGGGTCGAAGAAAATCCGCATGGTGTATGCGCCATCGCAGGATCACGGCAAGCAGGTACAAATTGAAGACGTGCCAGAGCAGCAACGCAATCGTTTCTCTCTGACCGACGAAGAAGTGCAGGGGTTGGCACACCAGGCCATTCTGATCGAAAAACACTACGGTCGTCCGATGGACATCGAGTGGGCCAAAGACGGTCATACCGGTAAATTGCTGATCGTACAGGCCCGTCCGGAAACCGTGCGCTCTAACGAGCAAACCATGGAGCGCTATCAGCTTAACGCCACCAGCCCGGTGCTGGTGGAAGGCCGTGCCATCGGCCATCGCATTGGCGCAGGCCCGGTGAAGGTCATCCATAACATCAGCGAGATGGATCGTATTCAGCCGGGTGATGTGCTGGTGACTGACATGACCGACCCGGATTGGGAACCGATCATGAAGAAAGCCGCCGCGATCGTCACCAACCGTGGCGGCCGTACTTGCCACGCGGCGATCATCGCGCGTGAACTGGGTATTCCGGCGGTGGTGGGTTGCGGTAACGCGACCGATCTGCTGAAAGAAGGCCAGCAGGTCACCGTTTCTTGTGCAGAAGGTGATACCGGCTTCGTTTACAGCGATATCCTCGATTTTAACGTGCAGAGCTCCGAAGTGACCGAGCTGCCGGATCTGCCGCTGAAAATCATGATGAACGTCGGTAACCCTGACCGTGCCTTCGACTTCGCGCGTTTGCCGAATGAAGGTGTGGGTCTGGCCCGTCTGGAATTTATCATCAACCGTATGATTGGCGTGCACCCGAAGGCGTTGCTGGAGTTTGATCAGCAGACCCCAGAGCTGCAAACGGAAATCAAGGCGTTGATGCAGGGCTATGACCATCCGGTCGAGTTCTATGTTGGCCGTCTGACAGAAGGGATCGCTACGCTGGGTGCGGCGTTCTGGCCGAAGCGGGTGATTGTGCGCCTGTCCGACTTCAAGTCCAATGAGTATGCCAACCTGGTCGGTGGCGAGAAGTATGAACCGCACGAAGAGAACCCGATGCTGGGCTTCCGTGGCGCCGGTCGCTATGTGTCTGACAACTTCCGTGACTGTTTCGCGATGGAATGTGACGCGGTAAAACGCGTACGTAACGAAATGGGCCTGACTAACGTCGAAATCATGGTGCCGTTTGTTCGTACGGTGGAACAGGCGGAAGCGGTGGTTGCCGAGTTGGCACGTCAGGGCCTGAAGCGCGGTGAGAACGGCCTGAAAGTGATCATGATGTGCGAGATCCCGTCCAATGCGTTGTTGGCGGATCAGTTCCTCGAGCACTTTGATGGCTTCTCTATCGGCTCCAACGATATGACCCAGTTAACCCTGGGGCTGGATCGTGACTCGGGCGTGGTGTCTGAGCTGTTTGATGAGCGTAACGAAGCGGTGAAAATTCTGCTGTCGATGGCGATTCAGGCGGCCAAGCGCCAGGGGAAATACGTCGGCATTTGCGGTCAGGGTCCGTCCGACCATGAAGACTTTGCCGAATGGCTGATGGATCAGGGCATTGACAGCCTGTCGCTCAACCCGGATACCGTAGTGCAAACCTGGGTTAATCTGTCGAAGAGAAAGTAATTCTCGGGTAACGAATTAACCACGGATCTTAAAGCCGTAACTCAGGTTACGGCTTTTTTATTTCTGAATGTAAATAGAAGGGGCGAATGGAATAATAACGGTCAAAAAAAGAATAAAAAAAAGCCCATCATAGAAGACGGGCAAAGACTACACACAGCAATTCACATGTATGGCATTACATTGTTTGGAAATTTTGCTTTAAATCAGGTGTTTGAAGCAATAGATGGTAATAATACTAAATATTTAAGCGTCGCCAGTCATTAAGAATCGTCCGAATCAAGTTCCGTATTTGAATTCATTCTAAAGGCCGGTAAATTTTATCCCGTATCTAAAAAGATGCATTTATTCAGTATGTTTAATTAATGTTCGCTGGGGGAGTCATTGCGGTGAGTTTTATTATCGCGGAGGGGAATTCAAAAAAAATGGAGCAGGGGGTTCCCGCCCGGCAGCCCGGACAGGAACGGGGGGATTACATCTGTTCCAGCTCTTTGGCGACGTCTTCCAGATCGGTGGTCGGCTCAGGGGCTTCGTGCATCCAGGCGGTAAGCAAGCGATAAGACACCGCCAGAACCACCGGGCCGATAAACAAGCCAATCATGCCGAAGGCCAACAGGCCACCGATAACGCCTGACAGGATCAGGATCATCGGCAGATCGGCACCCATGCGGATCAACACCGGCCGCAGCACGTTGTCCAGCGTGGCCACTACGCAGCTCCATACCAGCAACACGGTGCCCCAGGTGGTGTCGCCACTCCAGTACAGCCAGATAATGGCCGGTACCAGCACCAGTAACGGCCCCAATTGCGCCACGCAGCAGATAAAGATCAGCACCGTCAGCAGCGTTGCCGCGGGAATACCGGTTACGGCCAGGCCAATACCGCCCAGTACCGATTGCACCAGCGCGGTGACTACCACACCCAGTGCCACGGCGCGGATTGCCTGACCGCCGAGCACCACCGCCGCGTCGCCTCTTTCGGCACCCAGACGGGTTGCAAAGTGACGAATACCCAGAGCCACTTGCTCACCGCGTGCATACAGCAACACGCTAAATAACAGCATCAGCGTGCAATGTAACAGCAGGCGGCCAATATGTGCGGCCTGTGCCACAAACCAGGTGGCGGTCTGGCCGAAATACGGCTGTACCTTCGCCACCAGCGCGGTTCCGCCGGCGTTCACCAGCGTATGGTAGCTGGTATAGATCTTGTCGCCGATCATCGGGATAGATTGCAGCCAGGCCAGATCGGGAATATGCAGTTTGCCCGGCGTACTGGCCCAGGCAACGATGGGCGCGCTGTTGTCCACCACGCTGCTGACCAAAAGAGAGATTGGCAGGATGAACAGCAGGATCAGCAGTATCGTCATCACGAGCACCGCCAGCGAACGCCGTCCCCAAAGTATTCTTTGCAGTTTAATCAGCAGTGGCCAGGTGGCAATGACCACCATGCCGGCCCAGGCAAAGCCGAGTATAAAAGGTTGAACGACCCAAAAACAGGCGACGATCATAATGACGATAAACATCACGCCAAAAATAATCCGTGGCAAATCATATCGGGATTTCGGGATTGTCATGAATGGGTTCTCATTCTGGTAAGTTAACTCCTTGGGGCCGTTTAATCATGGTGCATATTGGTGAAAAACGACAGGGCGGTACACCTTTTGTTGCGGGCCATACTGCGGCAGGGCAATTGCAATAATCTGCATGCCTTCACTAAACGAGTATGTTAGTTTTTATCCCTAATAAAAAACAGGGTGGGCCTGAATAAAGGCCTGATTCAGCGTTCATCAGCGCATAAAAATTAGACAGACAGGGTCAAAAATCGAATGATCCCACAAATTTCTCAGGCACCCGGCCTCGTTCAACGGGTGCTCGACTTTTTGGAAGCGTTAAAGCAAAACGGATTCAACGGTGATATCGCCACCAGCTACGCCGACCGGTTGACGATGGCCACCGACAACAGTATCTATCAGTTGCTGCCTGACGCGGTAGTGTTTCCCCGTTCCACCGCGGATGTGGCGCTGATAGCCCGTCTGGCGGCCGAAGAGCGTTTCACTGCTCTGACCTTCAGCCCGCGCGGCGGCGGTACCGGCACCAACGGTCAGTCGCTCAATACCGGTATCGTGGTGGATATGTCGCGCCACATGAACCGCATTCTTGAAATCAACGTCGAGCAGGGCTGGGTCAAGGTTGAGGCCGGGGTGATCAAGGACCAGTTGAACCAGTATCTGCGGCCGTTCGGTTATTTCTTCTCGCCGGAACTTTCCACCAGTAACCGCGCCACGCTTGGCGGTATGATCAACACCGACGCCTCCGGTCAGGGCTCGCTGGTGTACGGCAAAACTTCCGATCACGTGTTGGGCCTGCGGGCGGTGCTGCTGGGCGGCGATATGATTGACACCCGCGCCATGCCGACACCGCTGGCGGAAACGATTGCCTGCGAAGAGACCGTTGAAGGGCGTATTTATAACCAGGTGCTCAACAGTTGCCGCGACCAGCGCGGATTGATCCTGGAAAAATTCCCCAAGCTTAATCGCTTCCTGACTGGCTACGATCTGCGCCATGTGTTCAGCGATGATATGCAAACCTTCGATCTGACGCGCATTTTGACCGGCGCCGAAGGGACGCTGGCGTTTATCACCGAAGCGCGGCTGGATATCACGCCGCTGCCGAAGGTGCGCCGACTGGTGAATGTCAAATACGACTCCTTTGATTCCGCCCTGCGCAACGCCCCCTTTATGGTGGAAGCCAAGGCACTGTCGGTCGAGACCATTGACTCCAAGGTATTGAACCTGGCGCGTGAAGACATTGTTTGGCATTCGGTCAATGAACTGATCACCAACGTGCCGGATAAAGAGATGCTCGGCCTGAACATCGTCGAGTTTGCTGGCGATGATAAGGAACTGATCGACCAACAGATGGAGAGCCTGTGCCTGCGGCTGGATGAGTTGATCTCCGGGCAACAGGGCGGGGTGATCGGCTATCAGATCTGTGGCGATCTGGTCGGCATCGAAAGAATTTATAACATGCGTAAAAAAGCGGTTGGGTTACTGGGTAACGCCAAAGGGCGCGCCAAACCGATCCCGTTTGCCGAAGATACCTGCGTGCCGCCGCAGCATCTGGCCGATTACATTGTCGAGTTCCGCCAACTACTGGACAGCCATAACCTCAGTTACGGTATGTTTGGCCATGTGGATGCCGGCGTCTTGCACGTGCGTCCGGCGCTCGACATGTGCGATCCCCAACAGGAAGTGCTGATGAAGCAGCTTTCTGACCAGGTGGTGGCGCTGACCGCCAAGTATGGCGGCTTGCTGTGGGGGGAACATGGCAAAGGGTTCCGCGCCGAATACAGTCCGGAGTTCTTCGGTGAGCAACTGTACCAGGAACTGCGCCGCATCAAGGCCGTGTTCGATCCGAATAACCGGCTCAACCCCGGTAAAATCTGCCCGCCGTTAGGCGTCGATGCGCCGATGATGAAAGTGGACGCTGCCAAGCGCGGTACGCTCGATCGTCGGATCCCGGTCGAAGTGCGCACCTCGTTCCGCGGAGCCATGGAATGTAACGGTAACGGCTTGTGCTTCAATTTTGATGTGCGCAGCCCAATGTGCCCGTCGATGAAGATCACCGGCAGCCGTATTCACTCGCCAAAAGGCCGGGCGGCGCTGGTGCGTGAATGGTTGCGCCTGCTGTCCGAGCAGGGCGTCGATCCGCTGGCGCTGGAGAAACAACTGCCGCAGCAGCGCCTCAGTTTTAGGGCTGTGATCGAGAAAACCCGCAACAGTTGGTACGCCAGCAAAGGGGAGTACGATTTCTCGCACGAGGTGAAAGAGGCGATGTCCGGCTGCCTGGCCTGTAAAGCCTGTTCTACCCAGTGTCCGATTAAAATTGACGTGCCGGGCTTCCGCTCACGTTTCCTGCAGCTTTACCACACCCGCTATCTGCGACCGGCGCGTGACTATATGGTCGCCGGCGTGGAGAGTTACACCCCGCTGATGGCGAAAGCGCCGAAGGTGTTCAACTTCTTTTTCCGCCAGCCCTGGGTGCGTGAACTGAGCCGCAGCAGTATCGGCATGGTCGATTTGCCGATGCTCTCCAGCCCGACATTGCGCCAACAGCTTTCAGGCCACGGTGCGTTAACCATGACGCTGGAGCAGTTGGAAGCGCTGAGCACAGAACAACGCGAACAGCATGTGTTGATCGTGCAGGATCCCTTTACCAGCTATTACGATGCCAAAGTGGTGGCGGATTTTGTGCGGCTGGTGGAAAAGTTAGGTTACCGCCCGGTGCTGCTGCCGTTCTCACCCAACGGTAAGGCGCAGCATATCAAAGGCTTCCTGACGCGTTTTGCCCGCACTGCACGCAAGACTGCCGATTTTCTCAACCGGGTGGCCAAGCTTGGCATGCCGCTGGTGGGGGTCGATCCCGCCCTGGTGCTGTGTTACCGCGATGAATATAACGAGATCCTCGGGGAAACTCGTGGCGACTTCCAGGTGCAGTTGGTGCATGAATGGTTGCAGCAGCTGTTAGCCGAGCGTGCGGAACAGCCGGCGACCGGTGAAGCCTGGTACCTGTTCGGCCACTGTACCGAAACCACGGCGTTGCCGACCAGCGGCCAACATTGGACGTCGATCTTTGCGCGCTTTGGCGCCAGGCTGGAAAATGTCAGCGTCGGTTGCTGCGGCATGGCGGGGACTTACGGCCATGAAGTGAAGAACCTGCAGAATTCACTCGGCATTTATGAGCTATCATGGCACCAGGCGCTGCAACGTTTGCCACGGCAGCGTTGCCTGGCAACCGGCTATTCCTGCCGCAGCCAGGTCAAACGCATTGAGGGTAACGGTGTACGACACCCATTACAGGCACTTCTGGAGATGATTGAGTGAAACTGTGGAAAAGAGAAACAACGCTGGAACAATTAAACCAGGCCGGTGAAGGCTGCATGGTCAGCCATGTCGGGATCCGCTTTACCCGGCTGGAAGAAGATTACCTCGAGGCAACCATGCCGGTCGATCAGCGCACCCGGCAGCCGTTTGGCCTGCTGCACGGCGGGGCATCGGTTGTGCTGGCGGAATCGATGGGATCGATGGCCGGTTACCTGTGCTGTGAAGGCGAGCAGAAAGTGGTGGGGCTGGAAATCAACGCCAACCATTTGCGGGCTGCATTTGAAGGAGAAGTCCGCGGCGTGTGTCGTGCGCTGCATATTGGCCGCCGTCATCAGGTTTGGCAGATCGAGATCTTCGATTCGCGCGATCGTCTGTGCTGCACCTCGCGTCTGACTACCGCCGTCATCGATTAAGCGTTTTACCCCGCAGGCAGCCCTGTCTGCGGGTGTTTTTGTCGTGCAACCGGGTTACAGCTGAAAAGGCACCCGCTTGACGAAGTCCTTCTGGAAGGCATTGGCCTTCTCCCAGGTGCCTTCCATCGCATATTTCTGGCAAATCAAGGTCAGGGTATGACGGGCAAAATGATAGCTCTGAACCCGGAACAGCTGGCAGCGCTGTGGATTATTTATTTCCACGATCAGCCGATTATGCAGTTTGCTCAGCGCATGCAGATAGCTTTCATCATCGCCATTCTCCAGACACAGGTTAGCCATGTTCAGGCTGACGTTGTTATAGCGTTTCAGGTGGTTGACGTTGCACTCCGGCCGTCGAAGCGATGCTTCCGCCATGTAGAAATCTACCGTGGCATCGCGCACGCTGAATTTGTAGTCATCAATTTTGCCCAGCAGCCACGCATTCATCGAGATATTCATTTGCCCGCGCTCAATGTGAATTGAATGATAATCATTATCATATTTATTGACGCGTTGGTGATCAATCATTCTGTTGAAATATTTATCGCCGGCAGGGGATGGATTGGGGCTGGGGCAACCCAATATAACCAGTAACGACTAAACTTTAATCAGCGGTTACCGTTTCTGTTGGCTCTGTCGGGTGAGTGAAATGGCGTGAAATGCGCCTTATTGTCGATAAACGCATTTTTAAGACAGACAAAATGCAGAAATAGGTATTTTCTATGAATGTTTAAATCTACAGAAAAAGCCCGGCCCTGTAAAGCGTTCGAGCCAATGGGCAAGCGCAATGGTGATACAGGATGTGCAGTAAATTCATAAGGATAAAATGATTCCATTTCCGACCGGCAGCGCCTGGCGCGCTGACTGTCCCGCGCGCTTGCCGCATGCCGAAGTGAAAATCCGGGCTTTTAACGGATACCCCTGTAAAACAAACGGTTGAAGTGATAATCGTTATCACTAACATAGTAGCAACCCAGATTGGCTGTGGTAAAACACGAGTGTGAGGTAGGCCATATGCAAACGGAAAATGTCGGCACTTTTTCTCTGGACGAAAATGTCTGGCAAGGCATTTTGCTCAGTGACAATGCCGTACAACAAATCAGTAAATTAATGCAGCAGGATCCACAGGTGAAGGGGCTGCAACTCGGGGTCAAGCAGTCAGGCTGCGCCGGGTTTGCCTATGTGCTCGATCTCACCCGTGCGCCTGCCGACGACGACCTGCTGTTTGAGCGCGATGGCGCCAGGCTGTACGTGCCGTTGAAAGCCATGCCGTTTATCGATGGCACCACGGTGGATTTTGTCCGTGAAGGGCTGAATCAGATCTTCAAATTTAATAACCCTAAAGCTCAGCATGCCTGCGGGTGCGGCGAGAGTTTTGGCGTTTGAGCGATGCAATCAACATGACACGAAGCAATGTAGAAATGCCTAATGAAGTGCAGGCTTGGGTCAGCGAAGGTCGCTACAAAGAAGGTTTTTTTACCCAGTTGGCCACCGATGAGTTAGCCATGGGCATCAACGAAGACGTGGTGCGCGCTATCTCGGCCAAGCGTAACGAACCTGAGTGGATGCTGGAGTTCCGCCTCGAGGCCTACCGTGCCTGGCTGCAAATGGAAGAGCCACACTGGCTGAAAGCGAACTACGACCGCCTGAACTATCAGGATTACAGCTATTACTCGGCGCCGTCCTGCGGCAGCTGCGATGATGCCTGCGGCTCACAGCCCGGTGCGGAGCAGCAACCTGGCGCACCGACGGACAACAACTACCTGACCAGCGAGGTTGAACTGGCGTTTAACCAGCTCGGCGTCCCGGTGCGTGAAGGCAGCGAAGTGGCGGTAGACGCCATCTTTGACTCGGTCTCGGTGTCGACCACCTACCGGGAAAAGCTGGCGGAGAGCGGGGTAATTTTCTGCTCGTTCGGCGAAGCTATCCATGAATACCCGGACCTGGTGCGCAAATACCTCGGCCGCGTGGTGCCTTCTAACGACAACTTCTTTGCTGCATTGAATGCGGCGGTGGCCTCCGACGGGACCTTCGTCTACGTGCCGAAGGGCGTGCGCTGTCCGATGGAGCTGTCGACCTATTTCCGCATCAACGCCGCCAAAACCGGCCAGTTCGAGCGCACTATCCTGATCGCCGATGAAGGCAGCTATGTCAGCTACATCGAAGGCTGCTCGGCCCCGGTGCGCGACAGCTATCAGCTGCATGCGGCGGTGGTGGAAGTGATCCTGCACAAAGACGCCGAAGTGAAATATTCGACGGTGCAGAACTGGTTCTCCGGCGGCGACAGCAAGGGCGGTATCCTCAACTTTGTGACCAAGCGTGCGCTGTGTGAAGGCGCGGGCTCGAAAATGTCCTGGACCCAGTCGGAAACCGGCTCGGCGATCACCTGGAAATACCCGAGTGTGATCCTGCAGGGCGACAACTCTATCGGTGAGTTCTTCTCGGTGGCGCTGACCAGCGGTCATCAGCAGGCGGACACCGGCACCAAGATGATCCACATTGGCAAGAACACCCGTTCGACCATCATCGCCAAAGGTATTTCTGCCGGGCACAGCGAGAATACCTACCGCGGTCTGGTGAAGATCCTGCCTGGGGCGGAAAACGCGCGTAACTTTACGCAGTGTGACTCGATGCTGATTGGGCCGGATAGCGGTGCCCATACCTTCCCGTATGTTGAAGCTCGCAACAATAGTGCGCAGCTGGAACACGAGGCTACCACCTCAAAAATTGGTGATGACCAGCTGTTCTATTGTCTGCAGCGCGGTATCAGTGAAGACAATGCCATTTCGATGATCGTCAACGGATTCTGTAAGGACGTGTTCTCAGAGCTGCCGCTGGAGTTCGCCGTTGAGGCACAGAAGTTATTGGCCATCAGCCTGGAACACAGCGTGGGCTAAATGCCGGATTTACAGCGCGACAGCGCGACCTAAGGACACTGCATGTTAAGTATCAAGAATTTAAAAGTCAGCGCGGAAGGCAACGAGATCCTCAAGGGCCTGGATCTGGAAATCAAACCGGGTGAAGTGCATGCCATCATGGGGCCGAACGGCTCGGGCAAGAGCACGCTTTCGGCAACCCTGGCCGGGCGCGAAGAGTACGAAGTGACGGCGGGCGAAGTCACCTTTAAAGGCAAGGACCTGCTCGAACTGGCCCCGGAAGACCGTGCCGGTGAAGGTGTGTTCCTGGCGTTCCAGTATCCGGTGGAGATCCCCGGCGTCAGCAACCATTTCTTCCTGCAGACCTCGGTCAACGCGGTACGTAAATACCGTGAGCAAGAACCGCTTGATCGCTTCGATTTCGCTGATTTTATCGAAGAGAAAATTGAACTGCTAAACATGCCGCCCGATCTGCTGACCCGTTCGGTTAACGTTGGCTTCTCCGGCGGTGAGAAAAAGCGCAATGACATCCTGCAGATGGCCGCGCTGGAGCCGGACCTGTGCATTCTGGATGAAACCGACTCCGGTCTGGATATCGATGCGCTGAAGATCGTCGCCAATGGGGTTAACTCACTGCGGGACGGCAAGCGCTCGTTCATTATCGTCACGCACTACCAGCGTATCCTGGATTACATCAAACCGGATTACGTCCATGTTCTTTCCCAGGGCCGCATCGTTAAATCCGGCGATTTCTCCCTGGTGAAACAGTTGGAGGAGCAGGGCTATGGCTGGCTTACCGACGAACAATAATTCACGCGCGCTGCAGCAGCTTTACAGCCTGTTTGAAGCCCGCGGCGGTGAGCATTCCGCCCATGCGCTGGCACACTGGCAACAGGCTTTACGCCTGGGCTGGCCGACCCGCAAGCATGAAAACTGGAAATACACTCCGCTGGAAGGCTTGCTGGAACAACAGTTCCTGGAGCCGCAACCGGAGCTGGTCACGGCCGCTCAGCGGGATGCTCTGGCGCTGGATATTGCCGCTTATCGGTTGGTGTTTGTCGACGGGCGCTTCTGCGCGGCGTTAAGCGACAGCGATCTGGGCGATTACCAGTTTGACGTGGCGCCTTATGGGACGTTACAGGCGCTGCCGGAGCCGATCCAGGCCGAAATCTTCCTGCATCTGACCGAGAGTCTGGCGCAAGAAACCAGCTTTATCCGCGTGGCGGCCGGTAAGATTGCGCAGCGGCCGTTGTACCTGCTGCATATCAGCAGCGGACGCGGCGCTGAAGGTGAAGTGAATACCGTACATCACCGTCATCATCTTGAAATTGCGCGTAATGCGCAGGCTGAGGTGATCGAACATTATGTCAGCCTGAACGATGCCGCACATTTCACCGGCGCACGCCTGACCGCCAACGTGGGCGACAATGCTCAACTGCATCACTGCAAACTGGCGTTTGAAAGCCAGCCGAGTTACCACTTCGCCCATAACGATCTGGTGATTGGCCGCGATGCGCGGGTCAAGAGCGACAGCTTCCTGCTTGGCGCGGGGCTGACGCGACATAACACCAGCGCACAGCTCAACGGTGAAGGCTCCAACCTGACGATCAACAGCCTGGTGCTGCCGGTCGGCAAGGAAATCTGCGATACCCGCACCTACCTGGAGCATAACAAGGGTTACTGTGAGAGCCGCCAACTGCACAAAGTGGTGGTTAGCGATCGCGCCAAAGCGGTGTTTAACGGCATGATCAAAGTGGCCAAACACGCGATTAAAACCGATGGGCAGATGACCAACCACAACCTGCTGTTGGGCAAGGTGGCGGAAGTGGACACCAAGCCACAACTGGAAATCTACGCCGATGACGTGAAATGCAGCCACGGCGCGACCGTTGGGCGCATCGACGAAGAGCAACTGTTTTATCTGCAATCGCGTGGCATCGACAAGCATGCGGCGCAGCAGATGATTATCTTTGCCTTCGCTGCTGAACTGACCGAGGGCATCGGCAACGAGACCATCCGTGAATCGGTGCTGGCGCGCATTGCGCAGCGCCTGCCGGGGGAGGCAGCATGAGTTTTCCGATTGAACGGGTACGCAGTGACTTTCCGCTGTTGGCGCGTGAGGTCAATGGCCAGCCGCTGGCTTACCTCGACAGCGCTGCCAGCGCGCAGAAACCGCAGGCAGTCATCGATCGCGAACTGGATTTTTACCGTCATGGCTACGCGGCGGTGCACCGTGGCATCCACACCCTGAGCGCCGAGGCGACGCAGGAAATGGAAGCGGTGCGTGAAAAGGTGGCGGCGTTTATCAATGCTGGCTCGGCCGAAGAGATTGTGTTCGTCAAGGGCACCACCGAAGGCATCAACCTGGTGGCCAACAGTTTTGGCCGCCATTTCCTGCAGCCCGGCGACAGCATCATCATCACCGAGATGGAGCACCACGCCAATATCGTGCCCTGGCAGATGCTGGCACAGGAACGCGGGTTGAACCTGCGCGTCTGGCCGCTACAGCCAGACGGCACCCTGGATTTGGCCCAGTTGCCTGGGCTGATCGACGCGTCCACCAAACTGCTGGCCCTGACCCAGGTATCCAACGTGCTGGGTACGGTGAATCCGGTGCAGGAAATTACGGCGCAGGCGAAAGCCGCCGGTCTGAAAGTGCTGATCGACGGCGCCCAGGCGGTAATGCACCAGCGGGTGGATGTTCAGGTGCTGGATTGCGATTTCTACGTGTTCTCCGGTCATAAGCTGTATGGGCCTTCCGGCATCGGTATTCTTTACGGTCGGCAGGCGCTGTTGCAGCAAATGCCACCCTGGGAAGGGGGCGGATCGATGATCCAACAGGTCAGCCTGACCCACGGCACCACCTACGCCGAGCCGCCGTGGCGCTTTGAGGCGGGGTCGCCCAACACTGCCGGTATGATGGGGTTGGGGGCGGCAATCGACTATGTGAATGCGCTGGGGCTGGAGGCGATTGGTGATTACGAGCAGTCACTGATGCATTACGCGCTGGAAGCGTTGCAACAGGTACCGATGCTGAAAATCTACGGTCCGGCAGAGCGCGCGGGCGTGATCGCCTTTAACCTGGGTGAGCATCATGCCTATGACGTCGGCAGCTTCCTGGATCAGTACGGCATTGCTATTCGCACCGGCCACCATTGCGCGATGCCGCTGATGGCGTTCTATAATGTGCCGAGCATGTGCCGCGCTTCATTGGCGTTATATAACACGCGCGATGAAGTAGACCGGCTGGTGGCCGGGTTGCAGCGCATCCAAAAACTGCTGGGATAGGATAGACCGGGGCTTAATCCCTCCGGGTGAATAAATGCCTGTAGTCAGTGACATGGGGTCGGCATGCCGGCCCCTGAATGATTGAAAGGATCCTCATGGCGAACTTGCCGGACAAAGAAAAGTTAGTGCGTAATTTCTCCCGTTGCCTGAACTGGGAAGATAAGTACCTGTATGTCATTGAACTGGGTGCCAAACTGCCGGTGCTTGACGATAGCGAACGCCAGGCGGGCAATCTGATTTCCGGCTGTCAAAGCCAGGTGTGGATTGTGATGCAACTGGGAGATCAAGGGCAGGTCGAGTTTCACGGCGACAGCGATGCGGCGATCGTCAAAGGACTGCTGGCTGTGGTGTTTATTCTTTATCACCAAATGACGCCACAGCAGATTATCGAATTGGATGTTCGTCCCTTCTTTGCCGAATTGGCGTTGAGCCAACACCTGACACCTTCGCGTTCGCAAGGGTTAGAGGCGATGATCCGCGCTATCCGCAGTCAGGCTGCCAAGCTCTGACATAGCTCTAAGACTCATTGATACGGTGCTGGTATTTGTTGTGTCAATGAGTCTTTACAAAGCCCAGCAACTCCCGCCATCAGCCCTGCAAATCAGTGACATATCAGCAGCTTACTCCTTGACGTTGCATTGACAAATCGATAAAGCGATTACGTTATAACATGTTGATTTTTAGAGGAGTTATTGCCTTTGGTGTCAGCATTGCTAGTATTAATCAGGTCTTGTCTGATTTACCCGCAGCCAAGTGCCCGTTAGCCTTGTGGCCGAACCGTAATAAGCATAATAGGGATGATAATGAAACGTGCGTTGAGTTTAATGGGCATGCTATTTGCCACCGTACTGACAGGCACTCAAGCTGCCAGTGCGAGCGAATACCCGCTGCCGCCGCCGGACAGCCGTCTGATTGGCGAGAATACCACCTACACCGTTCCGAATGATGGACGTCCGCTGGAGGCCATTGCCGCCGACTATCAAATTGGTCTGTTGGGCATGCTGGAGGCCAATCCTGGCACCGATCCGTTCCTGCCCAAGCCAGGTTCGGTATTAACTATCCCGACCCAAATGCTGCTGCCGGACACCAAGCGTGAAGGTATCGTGGTCAACCTTGCCGAACTGCGCCTGTACTATTACCCGAAAGGTGAGAACAAGGTGATCGTTTATCCTATCGGTATCGGCCAGACTGGGATGCACACTCCGCTGCAGGTCACTTCCGTCAGCCAAAAAATCCCGAATCCGACCTGGACGCCAACGGCCAATATTCGAAAACGCTACCTGGAGAAAGGGGTGAAACTGCCAGGCGTGGTGCCGGCCGGGCCTGAAAACCCAATGGGGTTATTCGCGATGCGTCTGGCCATGGGACACGGTGAATACCTGATCCACGGCACTAACGCCAACTTTGGTATCGGTATGCGCGTCAGCTCTGGCTGTATCCGCCTGCGTCCAACGGATATCGAAGCACTGTTCAACATGGTACCGCCCGGGACTCGCGTGCAGGTGATTAACGATCCGGTGAAAATCTCTGTTGAGCCGGACGGTAAGCGCTACGTAGAGGTGCATCAGCCACTGTCGAGAGTGGAGAGTGACGATCCACAGACCATGCCGATCACGCTGTCGAAAACCGAGAAAACTTTTGTGGGTGATACTCAGACCGATAAGGCGGTGTTCGATAGCGCGGTTGTACGCCGCTCTGGCATGCCGGTGCTGGTTAATCTGGGGCAGAGTCCATCTGAGGTCAGTTTAACGCCTGTAGCCTCGCAGGAAGCGAATAAAGGCCTATTCAAGAGCGCACCTATCAGCTCGGTGAATTAAAAACGGTCGTAATGGGTAATTCTGAGGGGTTCAGCGTGCTGAGCCCTTTTTTTTCGCCTGGTGGCAAGGGGGAGAAGTAGGGGGAATTTGCAGACAAAAAAAACGGCGCACAGTGTGCGCCGTTTTCATTAACCGAAGCAAACTTACTTTTTGTAAGCGTGTGCTTGGTTGTCCAGGCGCTGGTTAGCACGTGCTGCGTCGTCTTTAGCTGCTTGAACGTCAGAACGGATTGCGTTCACGTCGTTGCTCAGCTGGTCAACTTTAGCGTTCAGAGTCTGAACGTCAGAAGACAGTTGATCGATTTTAGCATTGCTTGAACAGCCTGCCAGCATAGTGGAAGCCAGGATTACCGCGCCCAGTACCAGTTTAGTACGATTCATTATAACACCCTCTAGATTGAGTTAATCTCCATGTAGCGTTACAAGTATTACACAAACTTTTTTCGAAAGAGAATAATTTTTTTGGATTGGAGTGCTTTATTTTGATCGTTCGCTCAAACTTGCATCTTCTTTTGAAAAATAGTTAAAAAATGTAGGGAAAACAGCCGGATTCCATGGGACAACTCCGATTTGTAATTAGCTAAATAATGAGCAATCCACGGTTGCGTTTTTGAGAAAACAGTTTACTAGTGCTAAAAAAAACGCCGCTAAGCGGCGTTTTTGTCAAAATAATTATGTCACGTTTTATATTAAAGCACGTGAACCGAGGCAGTATTGGTCGTGCCGCTTGGTACCAGAGCACCAGAAACCATCACCACAACGTCGCCTTTTTGTGCCAAACCGCTGGCCAGTGCCGCTTCTTTTCCAATGCGATAGAAGTCGTCGGTAGAGGCAATTTCCTTGACCATCTGTGGGATCACGCCCTTGGTCAGGATCAGCTGATGTGCGGTAGTTTCGTTGGTGGTCAGCGCCAGGATCACCGCGTTAGGGAAGTATTTACGCACTGATTTGGCTGACTTGCCGCCGCTGGTGGCCACCACGATCAGTGGCGCATCCAGTTTCTCTGCGGTTTCAACCGCACCACGGCATACGGCTTCGGTGATGCGCAGCTTGCGATTGTCATGCAGGCTGTCGATACGGCTTGGCATCACGCGATCGGTGCGCTCACAGATGGTCGCCATGATGGTAACAGCTTCCAGCGGGTATTTGCCCTTGGCGCTCTCGCCAGACAGCATGACGGCGTCGGTACCGTCCAGAATGGCGTTAGCCACGTCGCCGGCTTCTGCACGAGTAGGGCGCGGGTTCTTGATCATGGAATCGAGCATTTGGGTGGCGGTGATCACCACTTTACGTGCACGGTTACATTTTTCGATCATCATCTTCTGAGCGAAGATCACTTCTTCTACCGGGATTTCAACGCCCAGATCGCCACGAGCTACCATGATGCCGTCAGAAGCTTCGAGGATCTCGTCGAAGTTGTTCAGGCCTTCCTGGTTTTCGATTTTGGAGATGATTTGGATCTGTGCGCCGCCATGGGCTTTCAGGTGCTCACGAATTTCCAGCACGTCAGAACGCTTGCGGATGAAGGAAGCGGCAACGAAGTCCACACCCTGTTCGCAGCCGAAAATCAGGTCGCGTTTGTCTTTCTCAGCCAGTGCAGGCAGTTGGATGGAAACACCCGGCAGGTTAACGCCTTTGTTTTCGCCCAGGTCGCCGCTGTTCAGCACCTTACAAATCACTTCGTTTTCGGTGACGTTGGTGACTTCCATGCCGATCAGGCCGTCATCTACCAATACCGTGTTGCCGATTTTCAGGTCAGCGCTAAAGCCGGCGTAGGTTACTGCAACACGTTCATTGTTGCCGATAACGCTCTGATCGGTGGTGAAAGTGAAGGTCTGGCCGGCAACCAGCGCTGCGTCTTTGCCGCCTTCCAGTTTCATGGTGCGGATTTCTGGGCCTTTGGTATCCAGCAGGATACCGGCGTTCTGACCGGTTTTTGCCATCACGGCACGCATGTTCTTGATGCGGTTGCCGTGCTCTTCGTAATCGCCGTGGGAGAAGTTAAGGCGCATTACGTTCATGCCCGCATTCAGCAGGTTGGTCAGCATTTCTTCCGATTCGGTTTTTGGACCGATGGTACAAACAATTTTGGTCTTTTTCATGACGGAGTTTTCTACAAGTTGTGATGGATAATAAAACGAATAAAACCAGCGGTCAGGCCACTGATAAGGGATTTGAGTCGCGCCTGGTGATGCAAAACACAGTTAAGGATAGGTGACCAGAGTCGAAATGGGGCGGAAAAATTCAGCCCGCGCCGGGATGCGGGGATGCTGCGCAACGTGATGAGATGAAAATGTGTTGTTATTGCGTTTTCGCAGATCAAGGGCTGAAACCATTCAACTGAAAGACGTTGCGCATTATAAAGGCTAAGCGGCGGGAAACAAAATAAAAAACCGATGCAAAACCTCGGTTCCGTCAAATCAGCAGCAAATAGGGCGCAAATGCAAACCCGCAGTGGGTGTTTGTTGCGCAAATAACATTTTTAAAAGTGCGTGTATTGCGTGGTCAGTTTGTGGTGACGATTTCCCACAGCGTACCGGCCGTCAGACAGAAACAGCCGCTGGCGGTGTTAGCGGGGATCGCGATGGTTTCACCGGCTACTACCACCTGGCTGTCGTTACCTACGGTGAATTCAAACTCACCGGAGACCACTTGCGTTTGCAGAGCGTAATCGCGTTTTTGCAACTGGCCAAAGGTACCGGCGTCAAACTTCACTTCCGTGGCGCGGGCACCGTTGCTCATGACACCTTGTCGGCGGATGAGGCCGTTGTCGAGTTTCTCAAACGGGGTCTCTGCGGTAAATGTCAGCATGGGATCGGTCCTGATAAGGTATTCGCCTTGATGATACCTGATACGGCTTGCGGTGACAGGAGCAAAGCTACGGGATCGGACTGGCGAGTTAACGGTAGAGAAAGTGTGAGTCGATAGGGTAGAGCTGAGGAAACAATGATTTGGTGCGTCCGAGTGGACTCGAACCACCGACCCCCACCATGTCAAGGTGGTGCTCTAACCAACTGAGCTACGGACGCACTGCACTGCTTTTAGAAATTTGGTGCGTCCGAGTGGACTCGAACCACCGACCCCCACCATGTCAAGGTGGTGCTCTAACCAACTGAGCTACGGACGCACTGTACTGCTGTTAGGAATTTGGTGCGTCCGAGTGGACTCGAACCACCGACCCCCACCATGTCAAGGTGGTGCTCTAACCAACTGAGCTACGGACGCATCTTTTCCTGTCTGTCATGGCTGACAGCGGGGACGAATATTAACGAGCTACCCGCGTGCTGGCAAGGAGAAAAACGTAATTTTATCCGGTATTTCACGCGATTGCTGCGCTTGTGTGCAGTGCGGTGGTTTTTTCTGCAAACAAGGGTGATGAAGTTGTCGACCGGGTTAACTTCCCGGCCGACAGCGACAGTTAGCGGGCAGAACGCTGCAGGATCAACGCCGCCGGCTGTTTTTGCAGCCAACGCATACGCATAGCCATCATGATGGCGGCGAAGGTCAGGCCAATGATAAAGCCAATCCAGAATCCACTTGGCCCCATCGCCGGTACCACGACGTCGGTCAGCGCCAGTAGATAGCCGCTCGGCAGACCCAGGATCCAATAAGCTACAAAGGTGATGAAGAAGATTGAACGGGTATCTTTATAGCCACGCAGAATACCGCTGCCGATCACCTGAATAGAATCGGAGATCTGGTAAATAGCCGCCAACAACATCAGGTGCGATGCCATGGCAACCACCGCCGGGCTGTCGTTATACAGCAGGGCGATCTGTTCACGGAAGGTGGCGGTAAACAGCGCGGTGCAACAGGCCATGGCGATGCCGACGGCAATCGCCGCGTAGGCGGCAATTCGCGCACCTTCGACCGAGCCTTCGCCCAACCGATAGCCGACACGGATAGTCGCGCTGACGCCCAGTGACAATGGCAAGACGAACATCAGTGCACTGAAGTTAAGTGCAATCTGGTGGCCGGCCACGGAAACAATGCCCAGCGGCGAAACCAGCAGGGCGACGACGGCGAACAGCGTGACTTCAAAGAACAGCGCCAGTGCCACCGGCAGGCCAATGCCGAACAGGCGTTTCATTGCCGGCCAGTCGGGGCGTTTGCTGCTGCCTTCATGCGGCAGAATATCGCGCTGTGACGGTGCGCGTTTAACATACCAGCGCATCGCCAGGAACATAAACCAGTAGACGCTGCCGGTTGCCACGCCGCAACCGACGCCGCCCAGTTCCGGCATACCGAACTTGCCGTAGATGAAGATATAGTTAATCGGGATATTCACCAGCAGGCCGAGAAAACCAATCACCATGCCCGGTTTGGTTTTCGACAGTCCTTCACACTGGCCGCGCAACACCTGGAAGAATAAATAGCCCGGAGCGCCCCACATGATGGCATGCAAATATCCCACGGCTTTATCCGCCAGTTGCGGGTCGATATTGTGCATCATGTCGATGACGAACTTGCTGTTATACAGCACGATAATCACCAGCAGTGAGACGATGGCCGCCAGCCAAAAGCCCTGACGAACCTGATGAGCGATACGATCGCGTCGGCCTGCGCCATTAAGCTGAGCTATCACCGGCGTTAACGCCAGCAGCAGGCCGTGGCCGAACAGAATGGCCGGCAGCCAGATTGAGGTACCGACGGCTACTGCCGCCATATCCGTGGCGCTGTAGGCACCGGCCATAATGGTATCTACCACGCCCATTGCGGTTTGTGATATTTGCGCGATGATTACCGGGATAGCGAGGGCCAATAAGCTACGCGCTTCAATTAAGTACTTCTGCACGCATACACCTTTTCTATTTATTTATGATGGAGGGATGGGTCGTCGCGAAAGGACAACAATTAAAAATAGCGGAATTTTGTCAAAAAGATTGTACCCGCTCGGCGTGGTTAAGCAAATGCTGTGATGAAATAGTTATTAAATGCGCAGGCGCAGATTTTTTGTCGCCCCAGGTTTGGTTTTCATCGTCAACTGGGGCAAACTGCCCCAAGCGTTTTAAACATTTTCAGAAAGAAGAGGCTCACATGTTCACCGGTATCGTACAAGGCACCGCGCCGCTGGTCGCCATTGATGAAAAATCCAACTTCCGCACGCACGTCATCGACATGCCCACTGAGTTGCTGCCTGGGCTCGAGCTTGGCGCATCGGTCTCTCATAATGGCTGCTGCCTGACCGTCACTGCGGTTGAAGGCAACCGCGTCAGCTTTGATTTAATCAAAGAAACGCTGCGCCTGACCAACCTCGGTGAGCTGGCGTTGGGGGACGTGGTCAACATCGAAAGAGCGGCCAAATTTAATGATGAAATTGGCGGTCACCTGATGTCCGGCCATATTATCTGCACGGCAGAGGTTGCCAAGATTTATACCTCTGAGAATAACCGTCAGGTGTGGCTGCGCATGCCGGATGCGGAACTGATGAAATACGTTCTGCACAAAGGCTTCATTGGTATCGATGGTATTAGTCTGACCATCGGTGAGGTGGTGAATAACCGTTTTTGCGTGCATTTGATCCCGGAAACGCTGGAGCGCACCACGCTGGGCAAAAAACGCCTGGGTGATAAGGTGAATATTGAGATCGATCCACAAACGCAGGCGGTGGTAGACACCGTTGAGCGGGTGTTGGCGAGCCGTGAAGCGGCAATGGCGGCGGCGAGTGCGCTGGCACAGAAGGTCTGACGAACGACAAACTACAGAGGAGCAATCGCGTGAAGTTTTATGGGAAAACGTTGATGTTAACGGCGCTGTTGGCGCTGAGTGCTTGTAGCAGCTCGCCGGAACAGGGTACTGCCAACCCTGCGGTAGATGCAGAAAATGACACCTGCGGTGCGGCGCAATATCAGAGCTATGTCGGTAAACCGATGTCAGCGCTCGAAGGCGTGCAGATTGAATCGCAAGTGCGCGCGATTCCGTATAACTCTGCGGTCACGATGGACTTCAATCTGCGTCGTCTGAACTTCCTCGGCGATAGCGATGATAAGATCATTCGCGTGTATTGCGGCTAATATACCCGCGTTGATCAATGCATAAAAAGAACCCCGGTTAGTGTAAGCTAGCCGGGGTTCTTTCATTATGCTGAGTGATTATTAACGCGTGACGCGAATACCGCCATCAACGCCTTTCGGGCTGAATACCACCTGCCACAGCTGAATATCACGTGCGCGAAACGCTCCTGCACAGGCATTCAGATAATAGCTGAACATGCGTTCGAAACGATCCGAATAACGTTGGGCAAGTTGTGGCCACGCCTGTTTGAAGCGTTCGTACCAGGCCATCAGGGTGCGATCATAATCGGCGCCAATATTATGCCAATCTTCCATCACAAAACGCCCCTCACTGGCCTGGGCAATATGTGAGATCGACGGCAGGCAGCCATTCGGGAAGATATATTTGTTGATCCACGGGTCAACATTCATATCTGTCCGATTCGAGCCAATGGTGTGCAGCAGGAACAGGCCGTCCGGTTTTAAATTACGCTCCACCACTTTGAAGTAGGTGGGGTAGTTTTTCGGACCAACGTGCTCGAACATGCCGACAGAAACAATACGGTCAAACTGCAGGTCTAAATCGCGGTAGTCTTGCAAGCGGATTTCGACGTCCAGCCCGGCGCAGTTTTCCTGTGCCAGTTTTTGCTGTTCGGCAGAAATGGTCACGCCCACTACCGAAACACCGTAGTTTTTCGCCGCATAGGCGGAAAGCCCGCCCCAGCCACAGCCAATATCCAGCAAGTTCATGCCCGGCTGCAGCTGCAGTTTATCGCAAATCATCCGCAGCTTGGCTTCTTGCGCTTCTTCCAGCGTGGTGGCTTCTTTCCAGTAGGCGCAAGAATATTGCATATAAGGGTCGAGCATCTGCGTAAACAGATCGTTTCCCAGATCGTAATGTTCTTTACCGACTATCCAGGCGCGTTTCTTCGATTGCAAATTGGTGAGTCGCGCGGCGGCAATACGCAGGGTATCTTTCAGATGGCGGGGGAGTTTCTTTTCCAGACCGGCACGGACTACGTGTTGAAAGAATATATCCAGCCGTTCACATTCCCACCAGCCGTCCATATAGCTTTCGCCCAGGCCAAGGGAGCCTTCCTGCAGCACGCGTTTAAAAAAATCGGGATTTTTAACCTGAATATCGAAAGGGCGCGAGCCGTTAACTTCAATACCGGCCATGCTGAGCATTTCATGGGCGATGCGATACCATTGGTTATCCTGAATGCTCAGATCTTCTATACACGATGAACTCATAGCTTCTCCATCACCTTCTTCTGACTTATGACCCGCCAAAAAATAGCTTAGACAAATTCTGCGGGTGCATACGTTTACCTACGGTAAAAAGTCCCGTGGCGTCTGATATCCGACTATGAACAGAGGAAAATTTTAAGAAGATTCCTGCGCAAGAAACGCGGGAAAGACAATCCTTAAAAAAGTGTGACGCCATACGCGTACACAACAGCAATTTGTGATAAAGAAATTATAAAAGTGTTATTTTAAAAGGTCGTTTTGAGTATAGGCTTGCCGAGGCGCTTACTCAACTGTAAATCGCACTCGGCAAAAATATTCTTTAAGTGATTATTAATGCATACAATTATGACGCAGAGTTAGCATGTTCCTGCCCTGCAGCCTGCTGATCATCGATCACTTTTCCCCGTTGCAGCATATAGCCCAATGCGGCCAACACCACTGTAGAAACCATCACCGTTACCGTTGCCAACAGCGGCTGGCCGATAAAGGCCGACACCAGCATACTGGCGACAAAACACAGGCCCAACTGCAGGGTGTTTTGCAAGGCCGCGGCTTTGCCGGTGCCTTCCGGGAACGGGGTTAACGCATTTGCCACTACGATTGGGTAGGTGGCACCGTTGACCAGCGCCATCACGCAGAACGGGATCAGCAGCGTGGTGAGCGTTGGCTCGGTCAGCGTGGCAACCAGATATAACGCCACCATGCTGATGCCATAAGCTACCAGTAGCCACGGCAGTAAGGTGTTGCCATTCATGCGATTTAACGCGGTGCGACAGCCATAACCCCCTAATAAGAATGCCAGGGTCTGCGGCACATAGCTCAGGCCGATATCATTTGGGCTGTAGCCCATATCACCAAGAATAAAGGGTGAACCGGTCAGCCAGGCGAAGAAGCCGGCTGAGCAGGCGGCAAAGATGGTGACGTTGCCGCTGAAGGCTGGGGACTTCAGCAGTTGCAAGAAGGTCAGGGTATTTTTCTTCTCGGCAGAAGGCGCGGCCTTGGCACTTTCTTTCAACAGCAGCGTCGGCAGCAACAAAATCACCGTGATGCCCAGCAGCACGGCGAAGATTGCACGCCAGCCCATGTGGTTCAACAACCAGGCGCCGACCAGGGGGGCCAGTGCCGGCGAAAGTGCGACCAGTGGCATAATGGTGGCGAAGACTCGGTTAGCCTTGCCTTCACGGTAACGGTCAATCACCAGAGCTTGCCAGGTGACGGCGGCAGAACACACGCCAATCGCCTGGATAAAACGCAGTGACCACAGCTGAACGGCATTCTGTACCCACAGCATACCGAGACAGCCCAGGGCAAACAGCGCTAGGCCAATCAGCAACACCGGTTTACGGCCGAGGTGATCGGAAAGCGGCCCCCAGAGCAGCTGAGCAAAGGCAAAGCCGGCCAGGAAGATACTGAGGCTGGCACTGATCGCCCCGGCGGAAATCTGCAGGTCTTGCTGCATCACGCCAAAGGCGGGCAGGTACATGTCGGTGGCCAGATAACCCAGCATACTCAGGCCGGCAAGGTAGAACATAAAACCAAAGGAATTTCGCATGGTATTTCTCGTTAATATTTTAATGTCGCAGGTTTTTAGCGCCGGCAAGTGTATCCGGCTGGATCTCTGCTTGTGAAACGGTAATATTTGCGAGGTGCTGTTAAAAAAATTGAAGGCAAAGTCATGTGGTCTGAATATTCTCTCGATGTAGTAGACGCGGTCGCCCGTACTGGCAGCTTCAGCGCAGCGGCGCAGGAATTGCACCGTGTGCCCTCGGCGGTAAGTTATACCGTGCGACAACTGGAGCAATGGTTGGCGGTACCCCTGTTTGAGCGCCGTCATCGTGACGTGGAGCTGACCCCGGCTGGCGTGTTGTTTGTTCAGGATGCGCGCATTGTCATCAAAAAAATGCTCGACACCCGTAGACAGTGTCAGCAGGTGGCTAACGGCTGGCGTGGGCAATTGAAAATTGCCGTGGATATCATTGTTAAACCTCAGCGCTGCCGCCAACTGGTATTGGATTTTTATCGTCATTTCCCCGACGTTGAACTGATGGTGCAACCGGAAGTGTTTAACGGTGTATGGGATGCGCTGGTGGATGGGCGTGCCGATATGGCGATCGGGGCGACGCGTGCAGTGCCGGTCGGTGGCGGGTATGCTTTTCGCGATATGGGGGACATGCGCTGGTTGTGCGTGGTCAGCCCGCAGCATCCATTAGCGGCGTTGGAAGGCCTGCTGAACGACGATCAGCTTCGGCCTTTCCCATCACTGTGTCTGGAAGATACCTCACGCAACCTGCCCAAGCGGGTCACCTGGACGTTGGACAACCAACGGCGGTTGGTGGCGCCGGACTGGGCTTCGGCGCTGGATTGCTTGTGTGCAGGCCTGTGCGTCGGCATGATGCCTGCGCATCAGGCATTGCCGTTGGTGCAACGTGGGGAACTGGTGGCATTGCAGTTGCAACAGCCGTTTCCGGCCAGCCCCTGTTGTCTGACCTGGCAGCAGAATACGCCATCCCCGGCGATGGCCTGGCTGTTGGACTACCTGGGGGACAGTGAAACGTTGAATCAGGAATGGTTAAGCGAAGTGACGCCGGAAACTGCAGAGGCTTCCGGCGCTAACGACTAGCGGCGGTAATCGATGAACGGGCCGTCAGCGACCGAACGGCGCTCAACCAGCTTGGGATGCACTTCAATTACCTGCGACTCTTCGCGCTTGCTGATGATACGGTCCAGCAACATGGTGAATGCCATCTCGCCCAAACGCTCTTTGGGCTGATGAATGGTGGTCAGTGCCGGGGTGAAATAGCGGGCGTTACGCACGTTATCATAGCCAATCACCGAGATGTCCTGTGGCACGCGCAGCCCAAGTTCATCGGCGGCGCAGATCGCGCCCATCGCCATGATATCGCCACCGCAGAATACCGCGGTCGGGCGATGTTTCTGCGACAATATCTGGTGCATGGCCTTGTAGCCGGATTCTGGCTCAAAGTCACCCTGGACAATCCATTCGTCGCGGACTTCGATATTGGCTTCTTCCATGGCTTTTAAAAAGCCCTGATGGCGGCCGCCACCGGTATTGCGCGCCAACTGACCCGGAATGGCACCGATGTCACGGTGGCCGCGCTCGATCAGATAACGCCCGGCCAGATAGCCACCTTCGAAGGCATTATCGATAATGGTATCGGTAAAATCACCGCGTGCGGTACCCCAGTCCATCACCATCATTGGGATATTGCGATAGTCTTCCAGCATGCCAAGCAATTGGTCCGGGTATTCCGAACACATGACCAGCAGGCCATCGACGCGTTTTTGCGCCAACATCGCCAGATAGGCACGCTGTTTGTCCAGATTGTTGTGCGAGTTACACAGGATCAGCGTATAGCCTTTGCTGTAGCAACTGTTTTCCACCGCCTCGATCACTTCGGCAAAGTAGGGGGCTTCGCTGGAGGTCGCCAGCAAACCAATCGATTTGGTGTGATTGACCTTCAGACTACGCGCCACGGCGCTGGGTGAATAGTGCAGCTCTTTAATCGCGGCAGCCACGGCCGTTTTTGTCTCTTCGGCGACGAAACGAGTCTTATTGATGACGTGCGAAACGGTGGTGGTGGAAACGCCAGCGCGTTTGGCCACATCTTTAATCGTTGCCATGTAAAGAATGACTCCTGAACTCACATGTTGCAGCATGTAAGTGTGATGTTAATCGTTTGCCTGCGTAGATCCTTCTCCAAAGAAGCGAAAACTGAGTTTTTAGTGTGTTGAAGTCGTCAGCGCTTGGTCAGGAGGGGCATTTTGCCGGTACACAGTTGTGAACTGCGAATTTTGTCCCATATTGAACAAAAGTGGAAGAGGTAATCGATATAATAAACCGGGAAATGATAACAAGATTTTATTGGCTAACTGTGTGAAAATGGTTTGACGCATTAATTGTGTGCCTTTTACCCTTGGGAAACCCAATCTGAAAAGGAGTTGTAATGGATACCGATCTGAAAATGTCACTGTTCACTACCGTCTGTGCGCTGGCTGTGATTATTGCTTTCAGCTTCACCGCTGCTTTGAACTGATCCCCTTAAGTAAAACAGGCGCAGCCCGCTGCGCCTGATTGCTCTTTCCCCCAGCTTTACGCCAGGTTTTTCTCCACAAATGCCCAGTTAACCAGCGCCCAGAAGTTTTCCAGGTAGGCCGGCCGCGCATTGCGGTAATCGATATAGTAAGCGTGTTCCCAAACGTCGACGGTCAGCAGCGGTTTATCTTCACCGGTCAACGGCGTAGCCGCGTTCGAAGTGTTAACAATGGCCAGTGAACCATCCGGCTTTTTCACCAGCCAGGTCCAGCCTGCGCCAAAGTTTTTCACTGCGGCATCGCTGAATTGTTCCCTGAAGGCAGCGAAAGAACCAAAAGCCTGGTTGATCGCCGTTGCCAGTTTGCCCTGAGGCTCACCGCCGCCTTGTGGCGACAAACAATGCCAATAGAAGCTGTGGTTCCACACCTGTGCAGCATTGTTGAAGATGCCGCCGTCTGAGGCCTTAATGATTGCTTCCAGCGATAACCCTTCAAACTTGCTGCCTTTCAACAGATTGTTCAGGTTAACCACGTAGGCGTTGTGGTGCTTGCCATAGTGGTATTCCAGGGTTTCTGCGGAAATGTGCGGCTCGAGGGCGTTTTTTTCATAGGGTAATGCGGGCAGTTCAAACGACATTGCTTTCTCCTTTTACAGTGCCAACCTGAATCAGAACAACCAACAATAGATTGACCTGTTTTTATTGTGGGTATTTAGCTTAGCAATTTTCGCGATGAAATGCAGGGGGGAATGGCAAAGGATTGGCTGCAGTAACGGGAGTTTGGGGAAACAATCAGGGGAGAGCGGCTGGTAGTGCCAGCCGCAAAGGAAATTATCGAATGGTTTTCGGTGTCACTACCCGACGTGCGCCAATGTAGTGGTTTTGCCAATAGTCGTTGTCGAGCTGGCTGATGCGGATCTCTTCACCAGTACGCGGTGACTGAATGAATTTACCGTTGCCCAGATAAACCCCAACATGGTCTGCCGCACCGCGGTTGTTAATCCGGAAGAACACCAGGTCGCCGCTTTCCAGTTCATTTTTCTTGATCGGCGCGGCGTCGCGCAGGTGGTACATCTCGTTGGCGGTACGTGGCATTTTGATTTTCACCACGTCTTTGTAGGCGTAATAAATCAGGCCGCTGCAGTCAAAACCGGTTCTTGGCGAGGTGCCGCCCCAGCGATAGGGCTTGCCCATCTGATCCATCAGCTTGGCCATCGCGGTTTGTTTCGCATGCTGGTAGCGTTTCTTGTGCGCCGGGGTCAGTTTCAGTGGCTTCTCGTCACGAACTAATTTGGCGGTGGCCATGCCGGCTTCGCGGTGGCGACCATAGCCTTTTTTGTAACCCTTTTTCGGCGGGGTCACTTTAACTTTGGCGATTTTATGCGTTTGGTTTTTCGATTTGGCGCTAACAATCTTTTTAGCGGTTTTTTCTGTTTTGGCTTTGGAAACCTTGGCGGTTTTCTGTGGGGTGGTGACTTTCACTTTTTTGCTGCTGGCTTTAACCGCTTTCTTTTTCTTGCGGTCATCCGGTCGGGCTTCGTTTACGTGGCTCTTGCGCTGCTCGGCGGCAACACGAGACTGCGGCGCAGCATGCGCCAGATTAAAGAATAGCTGTGTAAACAACAGCACAAAAAGCGTAAGAATTAAACGCATGTCGACGTTACCAACCTTGGCCCCGGAACAGATATCGAAAGAATGACAGTATTCCCGAATTTCGCCATATAAAACAGCGAAGAACTCATAAATGATAATCCATATTGTGAGAAAACGTTAATAGCATTTTTTTTGTTGAATAATCAATCTGTTGGTGTATAAAAAAACAACAATGTCCGTCACCGGAATTATTAAACGTCGCGTTTTGATGAAAAAATATATTAGTGAAATAGCCAGATTAAAAATGTTATTCTGCGCATATGTTTTGACCGGAAAGGCCTTGCCGGCGAGACGCGACTGACAACCAAGGAATGCCCCTGCAAAAGATGGCGTTTTCTTGCGACTGTTCCAGCCGCTACAATAGCCAGTGTGATGCATGTTGTAGCCATGAGATTTGGCTTGAGGAAGCAATATAATGACGACGACGATTGAAAAAATTCAGCACCAGATCACTGAGAACCCAATTCTGCTGTACATGAAAGGTTCACCGAAATTGCCAAACTGCGGTTTCTCAGCGCAAGCCGTGCAGGCACTGTCTGCCTGTGGTGAGCGTTTTGCTTACGTTGATATTCTGCAGAACCCGGACATCCGCTCCGAGTTGCCGAAATACGCTAACTGGCCGACGTTCCCACAGCTGTGGGTAGACGGTGAGCTGGTCGGCGGCTGTGATATCATCATGGAAATGTATCAGCGCGGCGAATTGCAGCAGCTGATCAAAGAAACAGCAGAGAAATACAAACAGCAGGAAGACCAGCAGCCATAATCGGCTCGGTTCTATTGTTGGAAGTCATCGGGCGGTGCCAGCTAATACTGGGCCGCCCGATTTTTTTGTATCTTAGTCGGTATTACTGGCCGCCAATGGCCAGCCACCAAGGCGTTTCCAGCGGTTAACCAGTTCGCAGAACAACTGAGCGGTTTGCTCGGTATCATACAGCGCCGAATGCGCCTGGGCGCTATCGAACGGGATATCGGCGGCAATGCAGGCTTTGGCCAGCACCGTCTGCCCCAACACCAGCCCGCTCAACGCCGCGGTATCAAAGGTGGCGAAGGGGTGGAAAGGGTTGCGTTTCAGGCTGGCGCGCTCTGCGGCAGCCATCAGGAAGCTGTGATCGAAATTGGCGTTATGCGCCACAATGATCCCCCGGTTACAGCCACGATCCTTAATCCCCTTGCGTACCGCTTTAAAAATAGCGTGCAGGGCATCGTGTTCACTGACCGCACCGCGTAGCGGATTACTCGGGTCGATACCATTAAAAGCCAGCGCTTCCGGCTGCAGGTTGGCACCTTCAAAAGGCTCCACGTGAAAGTGCAGGGTTTCGTCCTGTTGTAACCAGCCGTCTTCATCCATTTTTAACGTAACGGCGGCAATTTCCAGCAGCGCGTCAGTTTTGGCATTAAAACCGGCAGTTTCTATATCTATCACTACGGGGTAAAACCCACGAAAACGGCCACTCAGGGCGTTAAGATCACTTTTTTCGGCCATCAGTTTCTTATCTTCATCGAATGCAGCGCGCATTATGGCAAATTTTGCGCCCGGTTGCAGGCGGTTATCACGCGGAAAAAACAGGGGCGCAGCAAGCGCCCCTGATTGGCCTTAGTGACCGAGGCCATGGCCGGCGTGTTTGTTCTCGATCAGTTCGATTTTATAACCGTCCGGATCTTCAACAAAGGCGATAACCGTGGTGCCGCCCTTGACCGGACCGGCTTCGCGGGAGACCTTGCCGCCAGCGTTACGGATGCTGTCACAAGTGGCGGCGACATCGTCAACCCCCAGCGCCAGGTGGCCGAATGCGGTGCCCATTTCGTAACTGTCGGTGCCCCAGTTATAGGTCAGTTCAATCACTGCACCTTCGCTTTCATCGGTATAGCCTACAAACGCCAGCGAGTACTTGTATTCCGGGTTCTCGCTGGTACGCAGCAAGCGCATGCCTAATACCTTGGTATAGAAGTCGATGGAGCGTTGCAGGTCACCGACGCGGATCATGGTATGGAGTAAGCGCATAATTCCTCTGATTGGATGTGCCGTTGCCAATGGCGGATGGATTGAAGCGAAATCCAGTATAGCGTTGCCGCATAAAGGATTTCAATGTATGCCAAGGCAGGGCGCACAATACCATGGTGACGTTGTCACTCAGTGATCCGGTAAGGCAGCCGCAACCGCACACTTTGTCGCCGTGCACAGTATGGAAATAGGTACTATAACCACTGCAAGGAACAGCGCGTCACGATAACGAGGTAGAGCCCGGATTGGACAGGGTTAATTTATCAATTTGGATCGGGTTAATATGACGGTTTATTTTTTCAGTGCGGGAACATCGCGTTTGCCGAAGGAGTCGCTTAATGGATGAAATGCTCATTCTGGTGGATGCCGATGATAATTCCATTGGTTCGCAAACCAAGACGCAGATACACCAGCAGGGGTTGTTGCATCGGGCGTTTTCAATTTTTATCTTTGATAGTCAGGGCCGTCTGCTGTTGCAACAGCGGGCTTTCAGTAAGTATCACTCGGCCGGGCTATGGACCAACAGCTGCTGTGGCCACCCACGCTGGGGGGAGGCAACACTTGCCGCGGCTCAGCGCCGATTGCAGGAAGAGATGGGGTTCAGCAGTGAGTTGCAGCAGGTTTCCAGCTTTACCTATCACGCCGCGGTACCCGGCGATTTAATTGAGCACGAATTCGATCATATCTTCGTCGGTTTATTTGACGGTGAACCACAGGGGGCACCTGAAGAGGCCCACAGCTGGACGTGGATTGATATTCAGCAATTAACGGATGGTATAACGCGCAACCCTGAAAAGTTTACCGTTTGGTTTCGCACAATAATGAATAATCTTGATGCCAATGAGATGGACCGTTGGGCGAGGTTGGCTGCGGGCTAACTGACCGATGTCCCAGACAGCAAAAAGCCCGTCGGCATGGGTACACCGGCGGGCTTTTCTATTTTACTTACAGCGTTGGGTAGTCGGTATAACCTTCAGCACCGCCGCCGTAGAACGTTTCCGGCTTGGGTTCGTTCAGTTCAGCATTTTGCTTGAAGCGCTCAACCAGATCCGGGTTGGCGATATAGCTGCGGCCAAAGGCCACGGCATCGATAAAGCCTTTATTGATCAGCTCTTCCGCTTTCTCGGCGGTGTAAGCGCCGGCCCCGACAATCACCCCTTTAAAGTGGGCGCGTACTGAATCACGGAAGGCGTCGGAATAAGGCTTGCCACCGGCCCAGTCAGGTTCGGAAATATGCAGGAAAGCGATGTTGCGCTTGTTCAGTTCTTCCACCAGATACAGCGCCGCGTCTTCCTGATCTTCACCGTTGTCCAGGCCGTTGAACGGGCCCAATGGTGAAATACGGATGCCGATGTGTTCTGAGCCCCATTCAGCGATGGTGGCGTCAACCACTTCCAGCGTCAGGCGCGTGCGGTTTTCGACGCTGCCACCGTATTGGTCGGTACGTTGGTTAGACGCCGGAGCCATAAACTGGTGCAGCAAATAGCCGTGTGCGGCGTGCAGCTCGACAAAATCGAAACCGGCCTCACGTGCGTTGGCGGTTGCCTGACGGAAATCATTAATAATGCCTGGGATCTCTTCGGTTTCCAGCGCGCGCGGGGTAGTGGTAGGTACTCGTACCCAGGCGCCGGTTTCGTCACGTACGGTGGTGCGGGTGTCGGCATTGATCGCAGAAGGGGCGACCGGTGCCTGTTGGCCCGGTTGCAGGCTGTCGTGGGAAATACGACCCACGTGCCACAGTTGAACGGCGATATGGCCGTTTTTATCGTGTACGCCCTGGGTGATCTTTTTCCACGCGGCGATCTGCTCTGGGGTATGCAGCCCCGGTGCGCCGGCATAGCCTTTCGCCTGGAAAGAGATCTGGGTGGCTTCGGTGACGATCAGACCCGCGCTGGCACGTTGGGCATAATACTCACCCATCAGCGGAGTAGGGATGTCGCCCGGCTCAATGCTGCGCAGGCGCGTCAGCGGGGCCATAAACACGCGATTTGGCAGGGTTACTGCGCCAACCTTCAACGGGGAGAACAACTTTTCAATCTTCATAATGAATCCTATATTAATAGACCGGTCGACTAGTAACAAATGTAGAACTGCCCAACTGGGTAATTCTTGATAAACCAAAGTGTTTTTTAGCGCTGCGCCGGGCGCAACAACAGTTCAATACTTTCCAGCGCGCTGGTCAGTGGGGCGACCGAGTGGCGGATTTTGGCGCGCAGTGAAGCACCAAGCCACAGTGAATACAGCGTTTCTGCGGTGGCTGCCGGGCTCATGGCTATCGACAGCGAGCCTTCGCGGATACCGCGTTCAATCGTATCCTGCAGGTGACCAATTACCCGGGCACTGCCGGTTTCCAGTGCATGTCGCATGGGCTCCGACAGGTCGCTCACCTCGGCAGAAAGTTTGACCGCCAGGCAGGCGTTATGGCATTCGCTGCGGCAGTGGTAGCTGATCGCCTGAGCGTAATAACTCAACAACTGGTGGCGTGCATCACTTTTATCGTCGGTAAACAGCTGTTGCATTGCCGCATCATAGTGTTCGAAATAGCGCTGTAGCATCGCTTCGCCAAACACTTCCTTCGAACGGAAGTAGTGGTAGAACGAGCCTTTCGGCACGCCAGCCGTGCTCAGCAACTCGCTCAACCCCATGCCGGTAAAACCAAGGCGCAGGCTGAGGGTCTCGCCGGTAGCGAGCAAATGTTCACGGGTATCTGTAGGGCAATGCGCATGTTTAGTCATAATGGGTGTCAGCATAATAGACCGATTGGTCTAGGTCAATGGCAATAAAAAAACCGGCATAAAAATGCCGGTTATGATGATCAGTATTTTGCCCGAACAGGGGCCGCAAATTAAGCCCTCAGGCTGCACCCCGGCAGCGCTGCAGAATATCCAACTGGGGTTGATATTCACGGGTCTGCACGTTCAGCATGCCGAGCAGGGTGTGGAACAGGTTGTCTTGCGAGACATCATCCTTTTCCGCCATGTTATTCAGGCACTGACGATCCACCTTGAAGTTGCGCTCATAGTCTGCAGACATCCACATCAGGAAAGGGACGTGGGTTTGCTGGCTTGGGGCAAACACGTAAGGCGTGCCGTGCAGATACATGCCATTTTCTCCCAGCGATTCACCGTGGTCAGAAAGGTACACCAGCGCGGTGTTGAACTTGTCGCTGTGCTGTTGCAACAGCTTGATGGTGTCGTCCAGCATGGCATCGGTATACAGCAGTGAATTGTCATAGGTATTCACTAACTGTTCGTGGGTACAGTCCTGGATCTGATTGCTGTTGCAGGTCGGCGAGAGCTTCTGGAATTCTGGCGTGCTGCGGCGGTAATAGGCTGGCCCGTGACTGCCCATCTGGTGCAGCACTATCACGCCGTCATCTTTCAGGCCGTTGATATAGTCGTTCAGTTTATACAGCAGCACGTTATCCATGCAGACGTCGCCGTCGCAATCCTGCGGTAATTTCAGCTTGGTCATGTCCACGTGCGGTACGCGATCGCAGGCACCTTTGCATCCGCCGTCGTTTTCACGCCACAACACATTGACACCGGCATGTGCCATTACGTCGAGCATGCCTTCCTGATGTGTTGCCTGGGTAGCATCGTAATCCCTGCGCGGCATGTTGGAGAACATGCAAGGCACGGAAATGGCGGTTTCGGTGCCGCAGGAACTGGCGTTTTTAAAGTACACCACGTTGTCCTGCTTCAGGCGTGGGTTGGTTTCACGCCCATAGCCGCCCAATGAGAAGTTCTCGGCGCGCGCCGTTTCCCCCACCACCAGGATCACCAGGGTTTTCTTTTGCTGTGCAGTAATCAGTGGCCCTTTATGCGCATCTTCACCGATCTTCACCAGCGGTAAATTGCGGGTGAAGTAACGCTGCTGGGTAAATTTGATGGTGCCCGAAACGAAGTTCGATGGCGTCAGCATTTTTACCACGCTTTTGTTATTGCGGATCAGCGAGGCGTAATCCTTATAAAACAGCGCGGCGATAATCAGGATCACCACCACCGAGAGCATCACGTTGGCGGCGCGTAGCCCGACCATGTACCACCATGGGCGAGTTTTACGGATGTCGACAAAGCAAACCAATACCGCAGGCAGAATACCGAGCAGGGTTAACCACAGCCCCATGCGTGGCGTTAACAGCGCCGTTGCCTCCTGGGGATTGGTCTCGAAGGCGTTCTGCATCATGTTGCCGTCGATCACCACGCCGTAGCTGTACATAAAGTAGTTGGCGGCAGCGCTGCCGAGCAGGAAGAAGATCATCAGCGGTTTGCGCAGGAATGGCACGGTCAGCACGCTGAAAATAATATTCAGCGCACAGAAAATCACCACCGGCATAGTGACGGCGAAAATCACGCTGTGGACGTTATCGAAGGTGATGTACGACCAGGCTTTATGAAGGAATAACGCATTTTGGAACAGAGTGAAGAATAAGGCGCTGGTGAGGATAAAACCCAGGCTGTTGCACTGTAAGCGTTGACGTAACGACATTGCCAAATCTAAATCCTGATATTGTGTAATGCGCTGAAATTTACAGGATGAAACTTAAGAAAACCTTAGAGATTTAGATTGGTGGCAGAGCCGTTTAATTTTGGTTTAGGTTAAAGGCGCCAGACCGGGTGGTCTGGCGATAGTGCTTAGTAGGCGGCGGTAAATTGCGCTTTAATAAACTGCGGTTTTTCTATCTCATCGAGGATCGCAACCGACAGGTCTTCTACCGAGATACTGGCCGGAGCCTGGCCGTTCATCAACAATTGAGTGGTGCCGAGACGGAACTGGCCGGTACGCTTGCCGGGTTCCAGCAGTGCAGCAGGGGACAAGTAGGTCCAGTCGAGTTGGGTTTCATTACGCAGCTTGTTGCGTAAATCACGCACGGCCTGCGCGCCTGGACGAATATTTTCCGGGAACTGCGGGGTATCTACCAGTTCAACGCCCGGAGCCACCTCCAGGCTGCCGGCACCGCCAACCACCAGCAGGCGTTTGACGCCGGATTTTTTCACCGCGTCCAGGATCTGCTGTGAACCGCGAGTGGTTTTTTCGTACAAATTCTCTTCCGCCCAACCTGGGTTAAAGGTGCTGATCACTGCATCCTGACCGGCCAGCTGTTTCGCTAGCCACTCGGTATCGGCGACGTCACCCAGGGCGACGGTCAGGTTAGCATTGTCCGGCAAGTCTTTTGGCTGACGAGCAATCGCCGTGACCTGTAAGCCACGAGCCAGTGCTTCATCTACCACGCGACGGCCTACAAAACCGGTTGCTCCAATAATGGCTACTTTCATCTGTTTGCTCCTGTCAGGAATAGGTTCAGTGCTTTGTCTCAGGCCGGGTTGACCTGAGCGGCTATATACACTGTAGTACTTAACAATAGAGCTGATTAGTGCCATATTCATGCTTTCTTGATTAAGTAAAACTTCATAATCGTGGATAAACTGAATCGAATGGCGGTATTCGCTACCGTGGTGGCGGAAGGATCTTTTGCCGGAGCGGCCCGGCGGCTGGGCATGACGCCGTCGGCGGTCAGCCAACATATGCGGTCGCTGGAAAAAACGCTCGGTGTGCCGCTGTTGCACCGTTCGACGCGGCGGCTGGCACTGACCGAAGCAGGATCGGCGTTTTACCCTGGCTGTGAGGCGATGCTGTTTCAGGCGCAGCAGGCCGAACAGCGGCTGGCGGAGCTGCGTGACACCCTGGTAGGGGAATTGCGTATTGCCACGACCATTGGTATTGGTGGCCGCCCGCTGGCGGAGGCGATGGCACCGCTGCTGCAGGCCCATCCCAAGTTGACGCTGCGGGTGCTGGCGGACGACCGGATTATCGATATGATCGAACATCGGATCGACATTGCGCTGCGGGTCAACCGCCAACTGGCGGATGCCAATATGATTGCCCACCCGCTGGCCGAATGGCCGATGGTGCTGTGTGCCGCACCGCGCTACCTCAGCCAACATGGGGTGCCGGAGACGCCGCAGGACCTGGTGCAGCACCGGTGGATCTCGGGAGCTTTCAGCGGCGCACATCTGGATTTACATCATCAGGGCGGGCAACAGCTAAAGTTGCGCCTGGCGGAAGGACAGATCGTCAGTGACAGTATGAACGTGATGCGCGCCTTTACTCGCAGTGGTCTGGGGATCTCGATTCAACCGCTGTATGAAATTGAAGATGAACTGCAGCGCGGCGAACTGATCCAACTGATGCCTGAATGGCGACCGGCACCGTTGCGGCTGCATGCGATGACGCTCGAACGGGCAATGCCGGAGAAAAATCGTCAGGCGTTGCGATATTTACGTGACTATTTTCACCGACATGCCGAAAAGTCACTTGCCAGCGGCGCCGATGGCGTCTTCAATTAGGAAGAGAACGCAGGAGGACGTGTGGCACAGCAGCTCGAGTTTTTTGACATCCCCAGCCCGTGTCGCGGCATTTGTCAGGCCGACGATCGCGGCTTTTGCCGTGGCTGCCTGCGCAGCCGTGAGGAACGCTTTGGCTGGATACAAATGAGCGATGCGCAAAAACGGGACGTGCTGCGCCTGTGTCACCAGCGTTTCCTGCGCCTGCAACGAGCGAACAAGCAACCTGATGAACCCTTGCCGGAACAACCCTCGCTGTTCTAAGCCATTTCTGATCTGCCGCACGTAAGCGCGGCTTTCTGCTTCCCACCGCGTTATCCGCTTGTGTATGCTGGCATTAAACAATGTCATGAGGTTTCAACAATGGTAAACCGTATACAACTCGCGCCGCAGGGGCCTGAATTTTCCCGCATGATTTGCGGATACTGGCGTTTGATGGAGTGGGGCATGTCGCCGCAGCAGTTGCTGGCGTTCATTGAGCAGCATATTGAGCTGGGTGTGACCACCGCCGACCATGCGGACATTTACGGCGGCTATGCCTGCGAACAAGCCTTTGGTGACGCGATGCGCCTGAAGCCTTCGCTGCGCCAGTCGATGGAGCTGGTGTCCAAATGCGGCATCGCCACCACCGCCAAACCGGGTAACCCGATCGGCCATTACATTACCGATCGCGAACACATAGTTTACAGCGCGGAACGTTCACTGGCGCATCTGCATACCGATTATCTTGACCTGTTGCTGATCCACCGTCCGGATCCGTTAATGGATGCCGATGAGGTGGCCGAGGCCTTTGTGGCGCTGCATAAAAGCGGCAAGGTACGCCACTTCGGCGTGTCCAACTTCACTACGACGCAGTTCACGCTGTTGCAGTCGCGTCTGCCGTTCTCACTGGTGACCAATCAGCTTGAGATCTCGCCGATCCATCAGCCGAGTATTCTGGATGGCACCCTGGATCAGTGCCAGCAATTGCGTATCAAGCCGATGGCCTGGTCCTGTCTGGCGGGCGGTCGCCTGTTCAACGACGCCGAGTTCCAGCCGCTGCGCGATGAGCTGCAGGCGGTAGCGCAAGAAATCGGTGCCGATACGATTGAACAGGTGGTGTATGCCTGGGTGATGCGTTTGCCGTCGGCACCGTTGCCGATCATTGGCTCTGGCAAGATTGAACGCGTGCGTTCGGCGTTGAAGGCGCAGCAATTGACGTTGAACCGCCAACAGTGGTTCCGTATCCGTAAAGCCGCGTTAGGTTACGACGTGCCTTAATCGTCTTAAGAAGCCGGGCAGCCTGGACTGCCCGTTTTTTTTTACGCCAGCACCACCTGGCCGTCAGACAGGCTGCTCAGCCCCTGTCCGACCAGCGTGACCGTATTGCCGCCAAAGTTAAACACCAGATTGTCGTTCACTTCAGAAACAAAATCGCGGAAGTTACCGCCCGCGCTGCTGCCATCCGTCCCGATAAACACCAGCTTGTCCTGCGCCTGATAGCCGTAAATCTGATCCTGACCAAAGTCGCCACTGAACAGGAAGGTGTTGCTGCCGCCCTGACTGTGCATTACGTCGTTACCAGCGCCACCGACAAAGACGTCATTGCCTTTGCCACCGAACAGTTGGTCATTGCCCTCCAGGCCGAACAGCCAGGAGCCCGTGGTTTTGGCGGTCAGGGTGTCATCGGCTGCACTGCCGTTGGCCGAACTGGCATAGGCGGTCAACCCTTTGTCGGATCGCAATCCGCTGTCGGTCACCTGGTGATCAACGTCTTTGGTAAAAATCAGCAGTGCTGATTCTTTGCTTTTCAGCGTATTAATCGAACTTGCCAGAGTGATGCCGCCTTTGGCATCGCGCAGGTAGAGCGTATTACCGTCGTAGGCGACCTCGCTATTTTTCAATGCATACTGCAGATCCAGGGTGTTATTGCCTTCGCCGCCGGAAATAATATTAAAACCGCCGCTGTCACGGAAAGTGTCATTGCCGGCACGGCCTTCAAGATAATCATTACCGGCACCGCCCTTGATTAAATCATTACCGTCACTACCCACAATAAAGGTTGGGCCGCTGTGGTGCTCGGCGTTGCGATTGAGATCCTCAACCCAGGTATTGCCGCGAGTCACATCGGAGAGGTTGGAGACAATCACCGTCGAGTCTTTACTGGTCAGCGAGTAAAACTCTGAATTTAATACTCGCATCAAGCCGTCCTGATAAAAGAACGGCAGATGGGATAGCCAGGTCGGAATATTCAGGATCGAGAAGGGCAGGATATTCCAGACGGCTGAAGCGTAGTGATCGTTGAAATTAACGATATTATTGGTGGCGGACTCCTGCGGCGCATCATGCACCCCTAAGGAGGCCAACGTCAGGTTTGTGCCGTCCAGTGCGCGGAATACCGGGTCGTTTTCATAGCCGATATTAATCACCTTGCCACCGGTCTCGTATTGCGTGGGGGATGCGAATGCCACATAGCTGGATTGCGAATAGAAACCGCCCCAACTGTCGTCGCTGAGTGCCGCCATGCTGTTCACCGCCAGCCCACCGAGACTGTGGCCGCTGATGGTGATGTCATCGCCGCTCAGCCCGTGCGCCTGGGCGAATTTAGCGACATCGCCCAGCAGGGTGCCGAAGGCCTTCAGGCTGTAGTTATCGGCATAACCGGCAGGGCCAAATCCCGCCAATAGGTCATTAATCAAATCGCCAATGCTATCGCTAATCAGGGATTCCCGCGGGCCGCTGGTACCACGAAAAGCAATGCCAATGCCGGTGAGGTTGCCTTCGCCGTCATATTTCCCCAGTACTTCAGCCTGGGCGGTGGTATAGCCCAGAGTTTCGCCATAATAGGTACCACGGGCATCGGTTTTACCCTGGTAGCCTAATTGGTTAGCACTGATCAATGACCAGCCAGCGTTATTGACTGCCGTCAGCGCCGCTTTTTCCGAATCGGGGTTCCAGGGAATTCCAGGTAATCCTCCCTGCGATTGCGTGCTGCCAATCAGCGCTGTCACCAAGGTCAGGGGTAAGCCCAGACCGAATCCGGTATTGTGGTAGCCCTCATCAAATCCATTGTCGATGTTGTGATAGGCGTAAGTAGAAATTGCCATAGCGTCACTAAATAATACTTTAGACTTCGCATCATCGAGATCTTGGTAATTAAAGATTCCCATATCAGTTCCTTATGAATTTGCTGCATTGCCGGGTTGATCTTTGATTAGCTGTTGCAGCTTGCACAGGTAAAGAAGGTATACCGAACGACAGCTGGTCAGAGGACCGACATCGGTAGAATTATTATTAGTATGAATTATTCAGAATGCGAATTTGAACGGCAAAATTGTGCGCGTTTTGAGCGGTGGCTAACAGCTTCCCCTATACTTGAATGCTCACAGTGAGCTCAGGGAGATTAATTAATGAAACATTATTGGTATGCAGCCTTCGGCCTGATGGCCTGCGGAGTCGCGCAGGCGGCAACGGTGGATGTTGAGATGAATCTGGTGACCGGACAGGGAATTGGTCAGGACATTGGCAAAGTGACGATCAGCGAAACGCCTTACGGCCTGCTGTTTACGCCAAAGCTCAAAGCGTTGCCGGCCGGGGTGCACGGTTTTCACGTTCACGAGAACGGCAGTTGCGAGCCGGGAATGAAAGAGGGTAAGGCGGTTGCGGCACTGGCGGCGGGCGGCCATTTTGACCCGCAAAAAACCGGTAAACACCTTGGCCCCTATGCCGACGGCCATTTGGGAGACCTGCCGGCAATTTATGTAACGAATGACGGCATGGCCAACGATCCGGTGTTGGCACCGCGGCTGAAAAAAATCAGCGAAATAACCGGTAAGGCACTGATGGTGCATGCCGGCGGCGATAACCATTCCGACCAGCCTAAACCTCTGGGTGGCGGAGGCGAGCGTTTCGCCTGCGGTGTCATCAAATGATAACGCCGGTTAACGGGGCGCAGGTACCGCTGCTGTACTGTCAGGAGGGGTGATCGCCTGCTGTAACTGTTGCAACGAACAGTAAAGTCGCCAAATTAACCCGGCAAGATCGCGCGCCGCCTGTTCCGGGTGGTGCGCCAGTGCATTACTCATGCGTTGCAATTCCTGCAAACTGGCGTCCAGCGAGCGATGCTGTACGCCTTTCTCCGTCATAATGCCCCGCAGGCAGTGGATACAAACATCCCGCACCGCCGAGAGCGGATCGGAGCGGGTCTGCCAGTCGCGCAGTTGCCAAACGATATGGCTGCAGTTGAGCAGCACCACGCCCCAGCGCAATAACCAACTGCGTGCCTCTTGATCCTGGCTTTGATTCAATTGGCTGATGCGGTGGTAAATCAGCGATTCAAACCGACTCTCGCTCTGCTGCGGCTTTTTGCTCAGTTGATCGATAAAGTCGCGTCGCAGGGCTCGGATAATGCGCTGACTTTTGCGTTTGTCCGAGCTGGGCCGCAAGATTTGGAACGCCAGCCCGGCCAACAGGACACCAACAATCTTGCCGAGGCTGTCATTGATAAACGACTGGTAATCGTAGCTCGGCGGATTGGTGACGGACAGAAACGAGCCCATAAACACGATCAGCTGTCCCCAGAGCGCGGCATAGGGGGGATTTTGCAGCTTGAGCATCTGCATGGTCACCAGCACCGGGAACAGGAAGGCGCAGAACAGCCACAAATCATCTATCTGGATCATCAGGCCAAACTTCACCATAAAACAGACAATCGAAAGCAGCGTCACCGCCTTCAGCAAAGTCGTGATGCTGTTGATCGGCGAAGGCGTGGAAGAATAGAGCACGCAACTGATGGCGACCAGCGTCAGGGCGGAGCTGCCGGCTTCCCATTGGGTGTTAATCCAGTAAGCGCAGCCGAGGACAATGCACAAAAAGGTGCGTAACCCGTTATAGGCGGCTTCGTAGCTGTCGGTGTGGCGTGCCAGAGAGGTCACATGCGGCGGTTGGATATCGCTGACCGGGGTGGCGCTCTCCAGCCGCAGCAGCCAGCGACTGCAGTTCAGGTACAGCCAGCAGAAATGCCGTAGCCGCAACCAGAAGGCGCGGTGGCGGTAATCGGCAGGATCCTGTGGGGCGACCTGCTGCAGGATGCGGGCCAGCCGGTATTTATCGGTATCAGGATTGCGCAGCTCGTTCAGCAGTTGATCCAGCACGCTCGCCAGATTGGCCGGGCGATCCGGCCAGTTCAGCAGCATGCGGCGCAGGCTGGAGATCACGCTGGTAATACGCAGCTGCTGATGCAACATATAGTTGAGCAGGTTGTTTTGCCGACGCAGCCGGTAGTGGCTCCAGAAGGCCTGAATACGCAGCAGGTTCATGGTCAGGATCTGGCCGATGACCCCTTCGTGCGACGTACGCATCTGCACGGTAATTTCAGGCTGCCACAGCATGGCGGCGTGTTCCAGCAACCGCAGGTGCATGCGTCGTAGCGAGGTCAGCAGGGCTTCACCGTCCGAGGTGCTGGGCAGGATCATCATCATCAGGCCGCCGCACAGAATACCGGTGATCACCTCGCAAACGCGCGCCTGGGCGATATCAAAGATTTGCTGGGTGTCGGTCACGTTGACCGTGCTGAAGGCGATGATGGCGGCGGTATAGCCCGCCAGTGCAAAGGCGTAGGAGACGTTGTTCTGATAATGATTGGAAATGTAAGTGCACAGTCCGATCCAGGCGGCAATAAACAGGGTGAACAACCAAGGATCGTTCAGGCAATGGCCAGCAATCGCCACCGAAGCGGCGGCACCGACCAGGCTGCCGAAAACACGTCCGATGCTTTTACTGATCACGCCGCCGACGGTGGGGAAACTGACCACTGCCGCCGAGGTTAGCGCCCAGTAGGGTTCGTCCAGATTGAGAACAAAAGCCACCCACAGCGACAGGCACATCGCCAGCGAATTGCGCAGTGCATAGCGCCATTGCCCGCCGGTGGCTTTCCCCCAGGGGGTGCGGTTCCATTCCAAAAAAGGCAGATTCACCGGTTAGCCTTACTGATGAATGGAGATGGTGCAGGTGGTGCCAGCCACCAAGGGTAAATCGGCGGGCACGTTCAGCAGTTTTATCCGCACCGGTACGCGCTGCGCCAGCCGTACCCAGGGCACGTTGGGCTTCACGTCCATTAATAAATCGCTGCTGCTGTCGACGCTTTGATCGTAAATGGCTCGGCCAATACTCTCCACCTCGCCCTGGAGCGGGATGTTGCCATTATATAAAACGATATCCGCCTTATTGCCTTCTTTTATATGTTTTAGCTTGGTTTCCTCAAAATAGCCGAGCACATAAAAAGAGTGCACGTCAACCAGCGCGACCAGCGGGGTCCCTGCGCTGGCATAGTTTCCAACCCGAGCCTGTAAATTGGTGATATAGCCGTCGGTAGGGGCAAAAATTTTAGTTTTACTTAAATTCCATTTGGCCTGTTCCAGATTAGCTTGCGCGGCTTTATACGAGGCTTTCATTGCCTGGGCCGCTAAATTTGACTCGTCCATGTCTTCGGCAGAAATAACATTTTTCGGCAGGCCACGACGGCGTGCCGCTTCATGGTCGGCCTTGGCCATATCGGACTGCGCTTTTGCCAGCGCGGCCTCAGCATTGTCGAGTGCAATCTGGTATGGCACTGGGTCGATCGTAAAAATCAGACTTCCCGCAGGTATGAACTGATTGTCATGAACCGTTATTTTCTCTAATCTTCCAGATACTTCTGGCGTGATATTGACGAGTTCTGCGCGCACCTTTCCATCACGGGTCCACGGGGATTGCATATAATAATTCCATAGCCACCAACCGGCACAGATGGCAATGGCACAGACGATTACCGTAGAAAAATATTTTAATGTTTTAGGCATCATCAGTTACCAACTTGCTAAAAGCCACAGGGAGCCGCTGACGGCAATGACGAAAATAGACAAATCCATCAGCATGGGATGCCAAATTTCGCCGGAATAAATCCAGTCTCGCAACAGATGGTGTACCAGTAACCATAAAACCAGGCCAAGCAACACAGCCTTAAATATGGGTGGAAAATAAAGCGAGGCGCCCAGCACCAAATCGGGTAGCGGGGACGAGGCATGAAGCCATGAAGTATTCACATTAACAATCCCGATGAGTGAATATGTTGAGTCTTTGCATAGAGAATAAACAATAACAGATCAAAATGGTGGCTATTTCCACAATATACATTATATACATTTGTGTTTTTAATGTTAGTTACTCAAAATAGTCTAAGCTCTGGGAGGGTATGTTAGCATGCTAATTATAAGGAGGGGTAAGTGGAGTCAACATTAGGTTCAGATTTAGCACGATTAGTTCGTGTATGGCGCGCGCTCATTGATCATCGGCTCAAGCCGCTGGCGCTCACGCAAACACACTGGGTAACCTTGCACAGTATCAATCGTTTGCCGCCGGAGCAGTCGCAGATCCAACTGGCCAAGGCGATCGGCATTGAGCAACCGTCATTGGTTCGTACGTTGGACCAACTGGAAGAGAAGGGGTTGATTACTCGCCACACCTGCGCCAATGACCGGCGTGCGAAACGTATTAAGCTGACCGAAGCGGCCGACCCGATTATCCGGGAAGTGGACAGCGTCATCAGTTCTACGCGGGGTGAAATTTTGAGCGGAATTACCACCGATGAAGTGCATCTGCTGGTGGGTTTGATTGGTAAGTTGGAACAAAACATCACTGAACTGCAAAATAAACAATAAGAATATTTTCTATTTTACGATTTGATTTCACAGCATCGGAAATGAAACCGGAGGCCTAAAGCCTCCGGTTTTACCTGCTACACCCAGCTTACAGTGGGGAGACGGTAATGGTATCGCCAGTGCGAGCCATACGAACGCGTTGCCCCGGGCTGAACTTGGTATCGCCAGCCTTCTGAACCACCACGATGTTCTCTTTCTGGTCAGTCTTGATTTCCAGCTCATAGCCTGAAGTACGACCGGCTGCTTCACCGATGCTGTTACCCGCAACGCCACCCGCTACCGCACCGGCTGCCGTTGCCAGGCTACGGCCTGTGCCGCCGCCAACGGTGTTACCAAGGAAACCACCCAGCACGGCACCGCCAATGGCACCAATGGTGTTCGATGTTTCACTACCCTGGATCTTGACCGGGCGCACAGAAACCAGCGTGCCGTAAGTCACGGTTTGCACCTGTTTGGCCTGCGAAGCGGAATAAACGTCGCCGGACATGGAATCATTGGCGCACCCTGCCAGCGTAACTGCGGCGATGGCAACGACGAGAAGACGCTTGATCATATAAAACTCCTGTTGGTAGTAGTCCATAACCTGGGGAACCTTTCCAGGCTAGATTCATAAAAATGATAGACAAAGTATGGCCTAAACGCACGTACATCACCATGACCCGCTACTGCACGCAGCTTAGCTTTGCTCTGTTCAACCAATAATAAACGGTGGTTTAGCTTTATAACAGCGTTGGAAGAAAATACGTCGCAGGTTGAACCGCTGTTTAACCGTGGTTATCAATATGTGGCTCTGGCAAGAAACAGGCGCATTGCTCACAGAGGTGAAAAAATACAACATAATTCATGGCGTTAATGTGGCAATTCTGGTTTATTTGTCAGGTCAAAATTTTGCTTCCCCGTAAAGGGTAAAGGATGTCGCTATGAAGTCAGGCCGCTATATAGGTGTTATGTCTGGCACCAGTCTGGATGGCGTCGACGTGGTGCTCGCTGCGATCGACGGACGTATGGTGGCGCAGCAGGCCAGTTACAGCCATCCGATGCCGATCCAACTGAAGCAGGATATTCTCGGCATGTGTCAGGGCCAGCAGACCACGCTTTCTGCGGTGGGGCGGCTGGATGCGCAGCTTGGCACGCTGTTTGGCGAGGCCGTACTGGGCTTACTGAAGCAAACCGGTGTGGCGGCGCACGACATCACGGCCATCGGCTGTCATGGCCAGACGGTCTGGCATGAACCTGAGGGTGATGCGCGCTTCTCTATGCAACTGGGCGACAATAATCGCATTGCCGCGCTAACCAATATCACCACCGTTGGCGATTTCCGCCGGCGCGATATGGCCTACGGCGGCCAGGGGGCTCCGTTAGTCCCTGCCTTTCATCAGGCGCTGCTGGCGCATCCGGTAGAGCGTCGTATGGTGCTGAATATTGGCGGCATCGCCAATTTGTCGATGCTGTTGCCGGGGGCGGCGGTACGTGGCTTTGATACCGGGCCGGGCAATATGCTGATGGATGCCTGGATATGGAGTCATCACTCACAGCCTTACGATAAAGATGGCGCTTGGGCGATGGAAGGGCGCGTTTGCTTACCGTTGTTGCAACAGATGTTGGCCGATCCTTACTTCGCGCTGCCGGCACCGAAAAGTACCGGGCGAGAATATTTCAACGCAGCCTGGCTGGAGCAGCAGTTCGTGGGGCGGGCGGCGGTGAGCCCGGTTGATGTGCAAACCACGCTGGCAGAACTGACGGCAATCACCATTTGCGAACAGGTTCAGTTGGCGGGCGGCTGCGAACGTCTGCTGGTCTGCGGCGGCGGGGCGCGTAATACCCTACTGATGGCGCGGATGTCTGCGTTGTTGCCAGGTACCGAAGTGTGCCTGACAGATGATTTTGGCATCAGTGGTGATGATATGGAGGCGCTGGCCTTTGCCTGGCTGGCGTTTCGCACCTTGTCCGGGCAGCCCGGCAACCTGCCTTCGGTCACCGGCGCCAGCCGTGAAACCCTGCTGGGTGGGATTTATCCGGTTTTGCCTTTAGGGGGTCGCTAGCTCTGTTAGGATAGAAATCGATGGATTTTCCTAAGGAGCAACAGCATGAAAAAAATCATTATTGCCGCCGGCGCACTGGCGCTGGCCGGTTGCAGCTACGTTCTGCCGCAAAACAGCCAGACCTTGCATTACCAGTGCGGCACTACACCGTTAACGGTGTCACTGGACGGTAAAGAGAGCACCGTCAGCCTGTTGATGGACGGTGAGCAACTGAAACTGAAACAGGTACTGGCCATGTCCGGTGCGAAATACAGCGACGGTAAATACACCTTTTGGTCGAAGGGCCAAAACGCCTACCTTGAGCGTAATGGCAAAGTGATCATGAGCGATTGTACGTTGACGAATTGATCCGGCCGTTGCGGCGTCAGAGCGATTGAGATCCTGACGCCGCTGGCGCAGAATAGAATCACGATTTTTCAGTTGGTTGATAACCGAATGATTGAAAATAATGAATTTGATGTTGCGGACCTGCGCCGCGAATATACGCGTGGCGGCCTGCGCCGTAACGATCTGTCCGCCAATCCGCTGGAACTGTTTGAACACTGGCTGAAACAGGCCTGTGACGCCCGCCTGGCCGATCCGACCGCCATGTGTGTGGCGACGGTGGACGAAAACGGCCAACCCTACCAGCGTATTGTGTTGCTCAAGCATTTTGATGACAAAGGGCTGGTGTTCTACACCAACCTGGGGAGCCGCAAAGCTCAGCAACTGGCGAATAACCCGCACATTAGTCTGCTGTTCCCGTGGCACATGCTCGACCGTCAGGTGATTTTCCTCGGTAAAGCAGAGCGCTTGTCCACGTTCGAAGTCATGAAATACTTCGCCAGCCGGCCGAAAGACAGCCAGATCGGTGCCTGGGTGTCGCAGCAGTCATCGCGTATTTCAGCGCGTGGCGTGCTGGAAAGCAAATTCCTCGAACTGAAGCAAAAATTCCAACAGGGCGAAGTGCCACTGCCGAGTTTCTGGGGTGGATTCCGGGTTAATTTCGACTCCGTCGAGTTCTGGCAGGGCGGTGCCAACCGTCTGCATGACCGTTTCCTGTATCAACGGGACGGGAATGACTGGAAAATTGACCGACTGGCACCCTGAACAGCGAAAATCCCCCTTAAGCGCTGGCACTGATGTCGCCGGCGCTTTATTCTATGCGTTATTCTGAATTTAATATTTCGCCAGTGGGCGAAAGGTCGTGTACCGACAAAGGTGCATTCGTTTATACATGGAGTCATTGATGGCAAGCAGCAACTTGATTAAACAACTGCAAGAGCGGGGCCTCGTTGCCCAGGTTACGGATGAAGAAGCGTTAGCAGAGCGACTGGCGCAAGGGCCAATTGCACTGTATTGCGGTTTCGATCCGACCGCTGACAGCTTGCATTTGGGCCATCTGGTTCCTCTGTTGTGCCTGAAGCGCTTCCAGCTCGCCGGGCACAAGCCGGTAGCCTTGGTTGGCGGTGCCACCGGTCTGATTGGTGACCCGAGCTTCAAAGCGGCTGAGCGCAAGTTGAACACCACCGAGACGGTGAATGAGTGGGTGGATAAAATCCGCAAACAGGTTTCTCCGTTCCTCGATTTCGACTGCGGTAGCAACAGCGCAATAGCCGCCAACAACTACGATTGGTTCGGCGGCATGAACGTGCTGACCTTCCTGCGTGATATCGGCAAGCATTTCTCCGTCAACCAGATGATCAACAAGGAAGCGGTGAAGCAGCGTCTGAACCGTGACGACTCGGGCATTTCTTTCACCGAGTTCTCCTACAACCTGTTGCAGGGCTATGACTTCTCCGAGCTGTACAACCGTCATCAGGTTGAACTGCAGATCGGCGGTTCCGACCAGTGGGGCAATATCACCTCTGGTATCGATCTGACTCGCCGCATGCACCAGCAACAGGTATTCGGCCTGACCGTGCCGTTGATCACCAAGGCCGACGGGACCAAATTCGGTAAAACCGAAGGCGGCGCAGTCTGGCTGGCACCCGAAAAAACCAGTCCGTACAAGTTCTACCAGTTCTGGATCAACACGGCCGATGCCGACGTGTACCGCTTCCTGAAGTTCTTCACCTTTATGGATCTGGCCGAGATCAACGCGCTGGAAGAAGAAGACAAGAACAGCGGCAAAGCGCCACGCGCCCAGTATGTTCTGGCCGAAGAAGTGACCGGCATGGTGCACGGTGCGGAAGGTTTGGCCGCGGCCAAGCGTATCACCCAGAGCCTGTTCTCTGGCGCGCTGCACGAGATGACCGAAGCGGACTTCGCCCAGTTGGCGCAGGACGGCATGCCGACCATCAAGCTCGATGGCGACGCCGATCTGCAACAGGCGCTGGTAAATGCCGAACTGGTGCCTTCCCGTGGCCAGGCGCGCACCATGATCGGTTCCAATGCGGTGACCATCAACGGTGAGAAGCAGTCCAACGCCGAATACGGCTTCAGCGATGCCGATCGCCTGTTCGGTCGCTACACGCTGCTACGTCGCGGCAAAAAGCATTACTGCCTGGTTGATTGGAAGTAATCAAAACTACAGCAAAGGGGCCCTCAGTGGCCCCTTTATTTTTAAGGCCTCAGAGCAGGTTTTTGATGAAAAACATTCTCTCTATTCAATCCCATGTGGTGTTTGGCCATGCGGGTAACAGCGCGGCAGAATTTCCGATGCGCCGCATGGGCGTTAACGTCTGGTCGCTGAACACCGTGCAGTTTTCCAATCATACTCAGTACGGCAAGTGGACCGGTTGTGTGATGCCGGCCAGCCATCTGACGGAGATTGCCCAGGGCATTGCGGATATTGACCAACTCAAGCATTGCGATGCGGTGTTGAGTGGTTATATCGGCTCACCGGAGCAGGGCAGCCATATCCTGGAGATTGTGCGTCAGGTCAAGCAGGCCAATCCGAACGCCTGGTACTTCTGCGATCCGGTGATGGGTCATCCGGAAAAGGGCTGTATCGTGGCGCCGGGCGTGGCAGAGTTTCATTGTCAGCAGGCGTTGCCGTGCAGTGACATGATTGCGCCTAATCTGCTGGAACTGGAGTTGCTGAGCCAGCGCACCGTGACCAACGTGGGGCAGGCGGTTAGCGCTGCACGCGAACTGATTGCCAAAGGGTCGAAAGTGGTGCTGGTCAAGCATCTTAGCCGTGCCGGTTACCATCTTGACTGTTTCGAAATGCTGTTGGTTACGGCGAGTGAAGCCTGGCATATCAGCCGTCCGCTGGTGGACTTCGGCGAGCGTCAACCGGTCGGCGTCGGTGACCTGACCAGCGGTCTGTTGTTGGTTAATTTACTCAAGGGTGAGGCGTTAGACAAAGCGCTGGAGCACGTGACGGCGGCGGTATATGAGGTGATGCTGACGACTCAGGCCATGGGGCAGTATGAGTTGCAGGTGGTCGCGGCTCAGGATCGTATTGTGCAGCCGAGCTGTGAGTTTAAAGCGGTAAAATTGTAACTCTGCTGACAAAGTGCCCCGGCGAATTGTCTTGCCGGGGCGCAGATATTATTTCAAACCTTCCGCGTTCAACGTCGCATCTACGGCTGGTCGTGCGGCCACGCGATCAAAATAGGCCGAAAGCTGGGTGCGCTTTTTGATATCAAACTGCAGGGCGATGGCCCAACGCATCACGGTGAACAAATAGGCATCCGCCACGCTGAACTTGTTGCCCAACAAGAAATGCTGCTTCGCCAGCACCGAATCCAGATAGTCGAACTGCTTGTCCAGTTTTTCCCGCGCGATGGTTTTGTATTCTTCCGGTGTTTTTGGGTTAAACAGCGGGCTGAATCCCTTGTGCAACTCAGTGGCGATATAGTTCAGCCATTCAATCGCATGGTAACGCGACAGCGTACCTGCAGTGGGGATCAGGCCACGGTCCGGCACGCGATCCGCCAGATATTGCACAATCGCCACGCCTTCGGTCAGCAGGCTGCCATCATCCAGCAGCAGGGCCGGTACTTGTCCTTTCGGGTTGATGGCCAGGTAGTCCGCGCCGCTTTCGGTCTTTTTCAGCGCCAGATCTACCTTTTCCGCTGTGAAATCCAGGCCTGCTTCGCGCAGTACAATATGGGGAGACAGAGAACAGGCACCGGCTTTATAGAACAGTTTCATCGAAAGCTCCTTGATAGTGATGAGTGACAGGCATGCTTAACCTGTGATCCTAGCTCTATAACGTCAAAATTACAGTGGTTTAATCGACAAATTTAACTTATCAGTTCGGCTTGCGGCTGCAACTGCGCCAGGGTATCGGCAATTTGCTGTTGCAACGCCTGCGGCACGGCCTGCATGGGGGAGCGCAACTCGTTGTGGATCAAGCCTTGTTGCGCCAGCGCAGCCTTGACTGGGCCCGGGTTAGGGAAGCTGAACATCTGGTGGATCATCGGCAGCAGGGCATAGAAGTTTGCGCGAGCGGCAATCAAATCACCCTCTGCGACCTGTTGTACCAGCTGCACAAAGCGCTGCGGGTGAATGTGCGCGGAGGCAGAGATGGCGCCGGTACCGCCCAGGCACAGCGTAGTGAGGATCAGGTTATCTTCACCGGTCAGTACGTCGATTTCACCGTCATTAATCAGCGCCATCATGGTGTCAGGATTACCGCTACACTCTTTGATCGCTTTCACTTGCGGGTGACGCGCGATCTGCCGCAGGGTAGCCAGCTCGATCACAATACCGGTACGTTGCGGAATGTTGTAGAGGATCACCGGCACGCTTGAGGCATCCGCAAGCTGGGTGAAGTAGTCCACCAGGCCGCATTGCGATGGGCGAATGTAATAAGGTGCAGGGATCAGTACGCCGGCAATGTCACGCAGTTGGATCGCCTGCTGCATTTGCAGGGTGTCGACCATGTTATTGCCGGACAAGCCCATAACCACCTGATGAGCCGGGGTGACGGCCAACACCGCATCGAGCACCGCCAACTGTTCGTGCTGGCTTAACGCGGCTGCCTCACCGGTAGTGCCACAGACGACCAACCCATCGACGCCAGAGGCGATCAGATGTTGAGCCAGCCGTTGGGTCGCAGGCAGGTCGACGGCGTGGTGATTAAATGGGGTAACCAACGCAACCCAAATACCGGAAAATGAGGCCATAGTAAGTTCCTTCAGTGCGAGCAATAAGAAGCCAAATAAGAAAACAAGCGAGGAGATGATGCGCTGATAATGAATATTCTGCATGAGGCTGTCAATTTACAACCGCTTGATAACACGGTTATTCATGATTAAGTAGCGCAGATGAGTTTGGCTAATAAAAAAGGGAAATAAAAAACCCTGCCTTGGCAGGGTTTTCGAGTGGTCTTAGCGGGGGCGGCGGGTGCTGTTCATCGAGGCCGTCCAGTTGAAGGTTTCACCGGTGGGCTGGATGCGATTGGCTTTACGCTCGGCCCGGGTGGCTTTTTCAATTTTCGCTCGGGCGGCGGTAATTCGTGCCACCACTTCATCTTTGATTTTGTTATTTTCGGCGTTGGTTAATGCACGGCCGAGGTTTTTGCGTGCCTTATCCAGCTCGGTTTTAACTTCACGTTGCTCGCTTTCCGTCATGTCTTTCAGCGTCAGTTTTTTCATTGTTGTAGCCCGGTCAGTGAAGATGATCGACAGTGTACAGCAATTAGAGGCCCGAAGATGCCGCTGCCGTGACCTAAATGCCGGGTAGGGTGAGCCAGTCTGTCACATTTCTTCCTGCAACTCGCTGAGAAAACGCCGCATGCGTTCGGTGCGTTCCAGTGCCATTTTCTTGCCGGTCGCGGTTTGAAAACCTTCCTGCAGCTTGAACAGTTTGGTTTCGAAGTGATCCAGACAAAAACGCTTGTCGTCATATTGGCGCTGCTGCGCCAGCGGATCGGCAGCATCATACAATGCGCTGCGCATACGCCCACCAATATAGAAACAGCGTGCCACGCCAATCATGCCGATGGCGTCCAGGCGGTCGGCATCCTGAAGTATTTTGGCTTCCAGCGTTTCCGGGGTAATGGCGGCGGAGAAACTGTGGGCCTCGATAGCATGGGCGGTTTTGGCGATATCCTGGGGTTCCCAACCCAGTTGGGTCAACATCAGGGTGGCTTTTTCCGCCGCCATGCGTGAAGCCAGATGGCGCTGTGGCGAGTTCTTTTCCACCGCCACGCAATCATGTAACAGCACGGCCGCACACAGGACTCGGCGGTCACCGCCTTCCTGTTGGCTGATAGTGTGAGTATTTTTCCACACGCGGTGCAAATGAGCCACGTCATGTGAGCCATCATCGGAATCGAGAGTCAGTGGCAACAGTGCCTGGGCCAATTCCTGATGAGGTGAAAACGGTTGCAACAATTCCTGCGCCAGGGTTGAAAAATGCACGCTATGTTCCTTGTAAGCGGAAAACCTAAAACTATAACAGCCGTTGATGAGGCGGTTATGACAGAACGGCAAAAAGATTGTTTACTGTATTGCAACAGACTATTGCCGTAATCGCGGTTTTTATACCGGAATAAGCAACCTAAAATGTTCCTATTCCGGTCATCCCCGCTTGGTGTAAGCCTGTGTCCGTGGGGTATGGCCGGAATATCCCGCTCATGCAATTGGAGAAACGCCATGTCAACGAATCTTGAAATCGTACGCGCTACCTATGAAGGCGGCAGTGCCGAAGAGAATGGCCGCAATCTGCTGGCGGCATTGTCGCCCGATGCGCAATGGACCGAAGCCGCAGGCTTTCCCTATGCCGGCACCTATATTGGCCCAGAGGCGATCTTCAAAAATGTTCATCAGCGTCTGGGAACGGAATGGCAGGGTTATCGCGCCGAGGTCGATCACTTCTATGATGCCGGCGAGAACGTCATCGCTCAGGGTTTCTACCATGGCACCTATGGCGTGACCGGCAAATCATTCACCGCATCCTTCGCGCATATTTATCAGTTGCATGCGGGGAAAATCATCAAGTTTGTGCAAATCGTTGACAGTGCAAAAGTACTGGAAGCCATGCAGGGCTAAAGGCCGCTGTGTTTGCCAAATTTGCGATCGTACTCCCGTCGGTAGCCGCGTGCCTTGTTGCGATCGCGGATCCACAAATAGCCGCATACCAGCGCGACAGCGCCTGAAAAGGTAATGTTGCGCATATCCCGGTCATAAAAAAACACCAGCACCGCGTCCATCGCCGCGATAAAGGCAATCCATTTGTACATATGGGATTGTCGTCGCGTGGCGGCGTTGAGGCGCTTTAACTGTCTGGCTTCGTGCATAACCGGCTTTTGCTGCATAGCGTCTCGTCGGTAATAAATTTCTTAGGGGTAAATTAGCAGAATTTTCCCGATGGCGGCAAAGACAAACGTGCGCTGCGTTCAGTTTTTTACCGCAGGGGATCTCAGAGGAAAATTATTTTGCTGACCAGCAAATTCGCCGAAAAACGTGGTGGGATATTTATTCACTTTTGGCTGTGGTGATGGCAGAGGGCGCGTGATCGCGCCCTTATCTTATAACGCCACGACGGCCTCGATCTCAACGCTGACCTGCGGTGAGAACAATGCGCTGACCGCAACCAGTGAACTGGCTGGTAGCGCCCCATCGAAATAATCAAACAGTACCGGCCGTACGGCCTGCAGATCGCCGATATCGGTTAAAAACACCGTTATTTTAATCAGCGCCTTGAGATTGGTCCCTTCGTCGGCGGCGATAGTCGCCAACTGCTCAAGAATCGCCTGCGCCTGTTGCGCCGTGCTTTGCCCCTGAGCCTCGGTGGCAAATGCCGTCAGTCCGGAAATATACAGCGTATCGCCATGGCGCACCGCATGGACATAGGGTCCGCCCGGCGTCGGCAACTGCGGATAATTAATGCGCTTCAATGATGTCATGGTAAAAACCCCGAGAGATTAATTAAAAAAGTAAACAAACTTGGTTAGGATGGAGTGGTGAACATCGGAAGTACGCTGAGACTTATTGCTTTTAAATAATATCACTAACATTCATTTATAACTGTGAAGGACGTTTCAGGGTAATGAATCAGGCCTTAATTCCCTATATGCAACGCTGGCAGTTGCAGCCCGACGGCCCGGCATTTGAAACTCACAGCAGCCTGCTGATGCCGGTACGCTATCAGGGGGGCGCCGCCATGCTGAAAGTTGCCCGCGAACAGGAAGAAAAGTTCGGCGGGTTGTTGATGTGCTGGTGGCAGGGCGAAGGCGCTGCACGAGTGCTGGCCTGGCATGACGACGGTATTTTGCTGGAGCGTGCGCAAGGCAGCCTCTCATTGCCGCAGATGGTGCGAGACGGCGACGATCGGCAGGCGACGGCGATCCTGTGTCAGGTAATTGCCCGCCTGCATGCGCCACGCTCTCAGCCTTTGCCGGAGCTGATCCCTTTAGACCAGTGGTTTAACTCGCTGTGGCCAGCGGCGCAGGCGCACGGCGGCATGCTGCGTCTCAGCGCCACGGCGGCGGCGGAACTGCTGACCAGTCCGCGTGAACTGAGTGTGCTGCATGGTGACATTCACCATGACAACGTATTGGATTTCGGCGAGCGCGGCTGGCTGGTGATCGACCCTAAACGTCTGTATGGCGAACGCGCCTTCGATTACGCCAATATCTTCTGTAACCCCAACTACGGTGTTGCCACCGATCCTGATATTTTTCTCCGCCGGGTGGAGCAGGTCTGCCAACTGGCCGGGCTGGATCGTCAGCGTCTGCTACAGTGGATCCTCGCCTGGGCCGGGTTGTCCGCGGCCTGGTTTATGGAGGATGGCGAGGCAGCGGATATCGATTTCCGTGTTGCAGAGCAGGCCGCACGCGCGTTGGACCTCTCGCTACCGGAAGGGGACTCAGGGTTCATCCTGCCAATAATCGAGCGAGGCTGAAGGGCGTTGCACATAGCGCACCGGCTCGCCATTTTCGCGCAGTGCCGTCGCCTGAAACTTGCCTGAGTCCGGATATTCCACCAATTCGGGCTGTTCGCGGGTGCTGATGGAGAGGTATTTCAACGGCGCGTCCGAACTGTTGATGATCTGATGCGGGTATTCCGGCCCCGGCGGGATAAAAATCATGTCACCGCTTTTAATTGGCAGGTGTTCGCCCGCCACCCGCAAGGTGCCGGTTCCCTCCAGTACGATAAACATTTCTTCCTGTGCGTAGTGAAAGTGATAAGGGCAGGAACGCATGCCCGGTGCCACGATATCGATGGAGGCACCCAGCTTGCTGGCTGCCGTACCGGTACCCAAACGGGTACCTATGCTGTCATACAGCGGTGGGCGGGAGTCGTGCGTTTTTTCAACCTGTTCGAAGTTACGGATCAGGCGCTGGGCTAGCAGCGCGGCAGGATCATTCATGGCTATCCTCGTGACATTGTCACTTAATCATTAACGATGGCGATGGAGAACCCATCCCAACCTTTGCTGCCTACGGTTTGTAAGGCGGTAGCGCTGAGACGCGGTTCATTCGCCATCATGTCAAAAAAACGCCGTACGCCCTGAACCCGGTCGTCAGTGCTGGTGGCATCGGTGACAGCACCATCACGCACCACGTTGTCGCCGATGATCACCGTACCGGGGCGTGACAACGCCAGAGCCCAGCGCAGATACTCCGGATTGTTAGGCTTGTCGGCATCAATAAATATCAGGTCGAAAGGCGCGTCTGGCGGTAATTGTGGCAGGCTCGCGAGGGCCGGACCCACCCGCAACTCAACCTGTTCACTCAATCCGGCAAGGGCAATATTTTTTCTGGCCACGTCGGCATGGGTTGCATCGGCTTCCAGCGTGACCAGCGAACCCTCCGGCGGCAAGGCGCGCGCCAGCCAAATGGTGCTGTAGCCGCCCAGAGTACCGATCTCCAGAATGCGTCTGGCATTCACCATACGGGCAAACAGGTGTAGTAGCTTGCCCTGATTGGGTGCCACGTCATGTTCAGGCAGCCCTGCCAGACCGTTGGCAGTCAGCGTCTGTAACAGGGCTTCATCCTGAGTGACCAGTTTGTCGACGATATAAGCGTCAACCTGAGCCCAATGGTTATCATCTTGCATGGTTCACCTGGTGTTGTGGGTTATACCAGCCCGGTCGGCGTTTCGGCTGCGGCCAGAACAGCGCGGCCTGACCTCCGCTTGGGATCTGCCACACTTCGCAATCATAAATAGTGAAAGTGTCGCCGAATTTATCGACGCGCAGGCCACGATACCCTTGTGCAATACCTTGCCGAGTCACGGTATCCAGCAATTGCTGGCGCTCGGCGCGGTCCGCCGGGGATGCGCTTAGCCGCGAAGGCAGCGCGATAAACTCATCGAAGGAATAACCAAAGCACTGTTGAGCACAGTGGTTGGCATAGATAAACACCGGATCACCGCCGCCGGTGTGAGCCAGCAGGCTGTAGGGGGCTTGTTGATGCAGCCAGGAGAAACGTTCTGCGGTAGCCGCCTGTGGGCCTGGCAGGCCTTCGCCAGTCCATTGTTGGTACGCGGCATCTATCTGTTGAATCAGGTCAATCTGCGCGGAAGATGGCATAAAGGCTCCCTTAACGGTCCCGAGGGGCAACAGTCGTTCCCCCTCTCAGTTAAGCAGAAGATCGCCGAAGGGGGAACATATTGCCGGATGAACCGAGACTTGAACGCAGTTTGGGGTTATTTTGCCCGCTGCGGCAGCGACAGGATGATATGGGCAACCGCGCCGCCAATAATTCCCCAAAAAGCAGAGCCGACGCCGAGCAGCGTCACACCGGACGCGGTGATCAGGAAGGCGATTAACGCGGCGTCGCGCTGTTTTTCATCCTGCAGTGCGCGTTGCAGACTACCGGCGATAGTGCCCAGCAGGGCCAGCCCGGCAATGGTGTGGATCAAGGCGACGGGGAGTGCAGTGAACAACATGCCGATAACGCCGCCGAACACGCCGGCCAGCAAATAAAATACCCCGGCGGCGACGGCAGCCATGTAGCGGCGTTGTGGATTGGGATGCACGTCCGGCCCCATACAGATAGCCGCGGTAATGGCGGCGATACACACCGAGAAGCCACCGAACGGCGCTAGCAGGAGCGCCGTCAGCGCCGTCCAGCTAATCAGTGGCGAAGTCGGGACGCTGTAGCCGGCCGCCTTTAGCGTGGCGATGCCGGGGGCGTTTTGTGACGCCATGGTGACCACAAAGAAGGGTACGCCAATGCCCAGCAGTGTCGACCAGCTAAAATGCGGCGTAATAAATTCCGGTACGGCGAACGCCAGCGGTTGCTGTGAAAGATGAATATTGCCCTGCAGTGCCGCAATCGCCAGCCCGGCCAGCAGCGTCAGCACAATCGCATAACGTGCCAGATAGCGCCGTGTCACCAGATACACCAGCCCCATGCCGGCGCTGAGCACGAAATTGACCTGCAGCGAGGCAAAAGCATCCAGGCCAAAGCGCAGCAGGATCCCCGCCAGCATCGCCGCCGAAATGGCCTGCGGAATATAATCCATCAGCCGGGCGAACAGCCCGGTTACGCCGCACAGCAGGATCAACCCGGAGGCGAAGATGAATACGCCAATCGCTTCGTTGATCGGCGTGCCGGGCAGGCTGGTGACCAGCAGGGCGGCACCGGGGGTCGACCAGGCGGTCAGAATGGGCGTACGGTAATACAGCGACAGCCCGAGCGAGGTAATGCCCATCCCCAGCCCCAACATGCTTAGCCAGCCGCCGATCTGCAACGGCGTGGCGCCGGCCGCGGCAGCCGCCTGAAAGATAATCGCGGCAGAACTGGTGTAGCCGACCAGCACCGCAACAAAGCCGGCCATGATGGCAGGCAGGGACAGATGACGTAAAGAGATAGCAGGGCGCATGGCACACTCCGGCAGCAGCTGTGCGTTATAACGCACGATGAACGGCGAGCATAGCACCGTGCGTTATAGCGCACAAGTGGCTATAATCAGCCGCATTATCAGGGGAGAAAAATATGCAGGAATTGTCTGGCCATCTGGCACAAACGCTTCGAACGCTACGCATGCAGCGTGGCTGGAGCCTGGCGCAGGCGGCCGAAAACACCGGTGTCAGCAAGGCGATGCTGGGGCAAATTGAACGGGGTGAATCCAGCCCGACGGTAGCTACCTTATGGAAAATCGCTACCGGTTTTAACGTGGCTTTTTCCGCCTTTCTGGAGATATCGCCGCTGCAACAGCAGGCCACGCTGCATCGCTATGGCGATGCTCCGGTGTTCAATCAATACAATGCCGATATGCGGGTGGTACCACTGTTCCCGTTCGATCAACAACTGGGTTTTGACATGTTCGTTATCGATCTGGCACCGGGCGCGCTCAGCGAATCTTCGGCCCACGAGCCGGGCGTGATTGAGCATGTGATTGTCATCAGCGGTGAACTGGAACTGGCGGTAGATGGCGAGTGGCACCACCTGGCCCACGGTGAGGCGATGCGCTTTCAGGCCGATCGGCCCCATGCCTACCGTAATGCCAGTCAACAGACGGTGCGCATTCACGATTTGATTCACTACCCTAAATTCTGACTCAACGGCATTGGCGCAGGCTTTGACTCCGCCTCACCAAACGCCTACCTTATTGAAAATGATTCTTATTAACCCTCAAAGGGAGATTGATTTTGCCGATCACTCACCGCAACCGACGCCAGTTTCTTAAACTCAGCGCACAAACCGCAGGAGCCGTATTCGCAATGACTTCATTACCTAACAGTATCCGCCTGGCGATGGCGGCAGAAGGCGGCGCCAGCGCCACCGATGAATTTTTATGGCTGGAAGAGCTGCAGGGCAAGGCCGCACAGACGTGGATCAAGCAGGAGAATCAGCGGACCACCGCGCGTTTCGCTCAGGGCGAAGGCTTCCGGCAGGTGGAAAAACAGGTGCTGGATATTCTGAATAAAGACAGCCAAATCCCGTGGGTCGCCAAGCGCGGCGATTATTATTACAACTTCTGGCAGGATCAAACCAATCCACGCGGCTTATGGCGGCGCACCACGCTGCAGGAGTACCGCAAAGCCAAGCCGGCCTGGGAAACGGTGCTGGATATTGACGCGTTGGGCAAGGCCGAGGGCAAAGACTGGGTGTTCCACGGTTCGCAGTCGCTGGCACCAGAATACCGTTACTGCCTGCTGGAACTGTCGCCGGATGGCGGCGACGCGACGGAGATCCGCGAGTTTGATCTGGTCAGCAAGCAGTTCGTCAAAGATGGCTTTGTGCTGCCGGTGGCGAAAAGTCAGGCTTCGTGGATCGATAAGGACACGTTGTTTATCGCGACTGATTTCGGTGCAGGTTCGATGACTCAGTCCGGCTATGCGCGCATTGCCAAACGCTGGCGGCGCGGTACACCGCTGAGTGCCGCTCATACCCTGTATGAGGCGCAACCGCAGGATATGACGGTGTTTGCTTATCATGACCAGACGCCGGGCTTTGAACGCAACTACGTGGGGCGCAGCCTGGATTTCTACCGTCGTGAAACCTATCTGCTGAATGAGCAAGATCAACAAGTCAAAATCGACATTCCCGCCGATGCCGAGTTCAGCACGCACCGGGAGTGGATATTGATTAAACCGAGCAGCGACTGGGAAGTAGGGGGGACTCGTTATCCTTCAGGCTCACTGCTGGCCGCCCATTTTGACGATTATCTGGCGGGTAAGCGTGAGCTGACGGTGTTATTCACCCCGACGGCCCAGGCGGCCCTGAGTGGCTACAGCGGCACGCGTGACCATCTGATCCTCAGCATCATGGACAATGTGGTCAACCGGCTGGAAGTGCTGACGCCACAGGGCAAAAGCTGGCAGCGTAAGCCATTGGGTAACCCGGGGGCGATCAGCACTATTTCTGCCGGTGGCGTCGATGACGAAACCAACGATTACTTCCTGACGCTCAGTGGGTTCCTGCAACCGACCTCGCTGTACCTGGGCAATCTCGACGGCGGCGAAGCGGAATTGCTCAAGCAGGGGCCGCAGGACTTTGACGCCAGTGCCTATCAGGTCAGTCAGCACTTCACGGAGTCTAAAGACGGGACGCGCGTACCGTATTTCCAGGTCTCTTCCAAGGGCATTAAACTGGACGGCAGTAATCCCACGTTGCTGTACGGTTATGGCGGATTCGAGGTGTCGTTGTTACCGGGGTATATGGGGGCCAAGGCGCCGGCCTGGCTGGAGCGCGGTGGGGTATATGTGGTGGCGAATATCCGCGGCGGTGGCGAGTATGGCCCAGCATGGCACCAGGCGGCGCTTAAGCAAAACCGTCATCGTGCCTATGAGGACTTTGCCGCCGTGGCGCAGGATCTGATTACCCGAAAAGTGACATCGTCACAACATCTGGGGGCGCGAGGGGGCAGCAACGGCGGCTTGTTGGTGGGCAATATGCTGACGCTGTACCCGCAGCTTTTCGGCTGCATCGTTTGTGAAGTGCCATTGCTGGACATGCAGCGTTATACCCAGCTTTCTGCCGGTGCTTCCTGGATTGCCGAATACGGCGACCCAGGCAAAGCGGAAGAGTGGGCGTACATCAAAACCTTCTCGCCGTATCACAACATCAAAGCGGGCGTATCCTACCCGCCGGTGCTGTTTTACACCGCCACCAGTGACGATCGGGTTAATCCGTCGCACGCCCGTAAAATGGCGGCACGCATGCAGCAGATGGGCTATCCACAGGCCCATTTCTATGAGAATACCGAGGGCGGACACAGCGCTGCAGCGGACAAGAAACAGGCCGCGTTCCACGGTGCACTGGTCAGTGAGTTTATGTGGGTCAATCTGAGCGCTAAATCCACCGCCTGAACCACAGGGTGATGACGTAAAAAAGCCGGGGCAAATTATTGCCCCGGCTTTCTTTTACCTGTCTGAAACCGTCGTTAGCGATCAGTTGGCAGTAGCGGCCGCCTGAGCTTTCTTCTCGGTGTCTTCTGCGGTGTCCAGCGTCATGCGGTACAGCTTCGGCGCGGTCAGCATCATCAGGATGGCGATCACGGCGGTGGCGATACCGATTTGCATAAACACGTGGCTATAGATAGCCAGTGAAGCGTGCGCATCGTTGATGTTGGCAGGCACGGCAGTCAGACCCGCGACCTTACCGGCAATCAGTGCAGCGGCAGCCGTGGTCAGGAACCAGGAACCCATGATAAAGCCCATCAGGCGTTGTGGCACCAGTTGTGCAACCATGGCCAGACCCAGACCGGAGATCATCAGTTCGCCGATACTCTGCAGTCCATAGCTCAGGATCAGCCAGTTAACCGAAACGATGCCCTGTTCATTGGCGAAGCTGGCACCCCATGGCAATACCAGGAAAGCACCGGAGCACAGGATCATACCGAAAGCGAACTTGTGCGGCATCGGCAGACGGTCACCCATCTTGTTATACAGTGCTGCCAGAATCGGGCTGGCCAGCATGATCCAGAACGGGTTCAACGCCTGATACTGCTCAGGTTCGAACGCCAGGCCAAGGATGTTGTGTTCAACGTTATGGATGGCGAAGAAGTTCAGTGAGGTTGGCATCTGGGCGTACAGCACGAAGAACACGACCGCTTCCAGCATCAGCAGGAAGGCGACGATCATCTTGCGGCGTGCCGCACCGTGCAGGGCAAAGGCTTCCTTGGCGAACACGATCACGATACCGATGGAGATAAGCGCCAGCGCCCAGCGAGCAACCACCTGGTTGTGCAGCAGCCAGCTTGAAATGGCGACCAGCGCAACCACGCCAACCAGCACCATCAGCAGTTTCTGGATATGCAGCGGTTTGAAGTCAGGCTTGGAACCGTGATTCTTCACCCACTTGTGGCAAACCATAAAGTTGACCAGGGTGATCAGCATGCCCACCACGCTCAGTGAGAACGCGACGCTCCAGCCATATTTCACCGCCAGCCAAGGAGTGGCCAACATGGAGAGGAAAGACCCGATATTGACGGACATATAGTACATGGTGAATGCACCGTCCAAACGCGGATCGTCTTTCTCGTAGCAGGTTGACAGCAGGGAGGACGGGTTGGCTTTGAACAGACCACTACCCACGGCGATGGTCGCCATACCCAGGTAAACCCAGAAAATTTCATGGCCGGAGTAGGCTACCATGGCATAACCGACGGCCAGCACCAGCGCACCCAGCACGATCACGCGCTTGGAGCCCAGCACTTTATCCCCGAGCCAGCCGCCGATGGCAACGAAGCCATATACCAGCGCACTGAAGGAGGAGAACAGGGTAATGGAGTCGGCTTCGCTCAGGCCAAGCATCTTGACCAGATAAACCGCCATGATGCCTTGCAGGCCGTAATAACCAAAACGTTCCCAGAGCTCGATGGAGAAGATCAGGTAAAACGCCTTAGGCTGTTTGAAGGCGTTGAGACTGACGCTTTCAGGATGTTCGCTGTTGTTGTTTGCAGTTGACACTGGTACCTCTGATTTTTCACTGCCCCGACTCAGAAAGACGGGAAATTGCAAAAGGTGATGCAGGACTGCATCCTTCTGCGTTGTTATAGGATGGGATGACGGCGGTTAATGTTCACTATCTTTGTCAACGAGGCAAGACGTTTGTCATATTCTGTTACATATAACGCCCGTGAAGTGAAACGACCATGTTACAAATGTTATGCAGCATTAACTTTCGACTTTGTTTGCTTTGCCGAGTTTTTGTTTTGATTAAAAGGGGTACAGAATTTAAACAGTGAGATATTCTGCTGTAATGGCTTTTGATGGTTCATATCAATAGGTGTGGTGAATAATCCATTGGATTGTTGTGCATATGACGGTTTTTGTAAAATTATAGAAATTTGGGAAAATGCCTCTGGCGGTTGTGACGACAATGTGATCGTCAAAACGTGAGGTTTACCGCAATTTTTGACTAATTTTTCGCTTGAAAATAAGCGAGAAGTGAGTTTTTCACTGAAATCCGTGAAAACACCAAGGTTACTGCTGCTTGATATCACATTTCCGATAAAAAATAGGTCAGTGGCGTGGGGGCCCGAAGCGGGGTGCTGCGTTGCACCCATCGGCATCAGGCGTCGGGATAGACTTTTTCTTTAAACTCGCAGAGGTCTTCAATCATGCAGGAACCGCAGCGGGGCTTACGCGCGATGCAGGTATAGCGGCCGTGCAAGATCAACCAGTGGTGACAGTCGACCTTGAATTCGGCGGGCACCACCTTCAGCAGTTTCTCCTCCACCAGATCGACGTTCTTGCCCGGTGCGAAATTCGTGCGGTTACAGACGCGGAAGATATGGGTATCGACGGCAATAGTTGGCCAGCCGAAGGCGGTATTAAGCACCACATTGGCAGTTTTGCGGCCGACGCCGGGCAGGGCCTCCAGCGCAGCGCGGTCTTCAGGCACCTCGCCGCCGTGCAGTTCCAGCAGCATACGGCAGGTTTTGATCACGTTCTCGGCCTTGCTGTTAAACAGGCCAATGGTCTTGATGTAGCCTTTAACGCCGTCGACACCCAGTGCCAGCATGGCCGCCGGCGTATTGGCCACCGGATAAAGCTTGGCGGTGGCCTTGTTGACGCTGACGTCGGTCGCCTGTGCAGACAGCAGCACGGAGATCAGCAGCTCAAACGGCGTGGTGTACACCAGTTCGGTGGTCGGGTGCGGATCGTTATCACGCAGTCGGGTAAGAATTTCCAGCCGTTTTTGCTTGTTCATTACGCTTTCTCTGCCTGTCCTTGTCCCTGCGCCGGTTCGGCCAGTAATGCCTTGGCCGTGCGCGCCTTCATCCTTTCGTCAATCAGGTATTTTACCGCCAACAACAGGCCCAGGCCAATAAAGGCCCCCGGTGGCAGCATGGCCAACAGAAACGGGCTGTCGAAGTGAACCACTTCAATCCGCAGTACCTTGGCCCAACTGCCCAACAGCATATCGGCCCCGTCGAACAGGGTACCGTTACCCAACAGTTCGCGCATTGCACCCAGCGTCACCATCACGCCGGTGGCACCCAGACCAATGGCCAGGCCATCCAGTGCGGACAGACCGACCGGTTTTTTAGAAGCCACCGCTTCGGCGCGACCGACCACGATGCAGTTGGTGACGATCAGCGGGATAAAGATCCCCAACGACTGATAAAGGCCGAAGGCATAGGCGTTGATCAACATTTGTACGATGCTCACCGCAGCCGCGATGATCATCACGTAAATCGGGATACGCACTTCATTCGGCACCCAGCGGCGTACCGCGGATATCGAGGTATTGGTCAGTATCAGGACCAGCGTGGTTGCCAGCCCCAGACCGAGGGCGTTGGTGACGGTGGAGGTGACGGCCAGCAGTGGACACATCCCCAGCAATTGCACCAGCGCGGAGTTATTCTTCCACAGCCCCTGGACAATCAGATCTTTGGCTTCACTCATTCGCTGGCTCCACAGGCAGGTAAGCTATCAAGTTTAGGCGGCAGCGTTTCCATATACAATGCCGTGCGCCGAACGGCGTTGACCACGGCGCGCGGTGTGATGGTCGCGCCGGTGAACTGATCGAACATACCGCCGTCTTTTTTCACCGCCCAGCGTTTATCGTCCGGGCCGTCAATCTTTTTGCCGCTGAAGAAAGAGATCCAGTTTGAGATACGCAGTTCAATTTTATCGCCCAGCCCGGGGGTTTCGTGATGTGAGACGACCCGGGTACCCAGCACGTTACCGCTGAAATCGGCACCGACCAGCAACTGAATGGCGCCGGAGTAACCGTCCGGTGCGGTAGTTTCCAGTGCGGCTGCGGTGGGTTGACCGTTTTTGCGCGCCAGATACAGACGATGCGGCGAGCCATTGCCCAATGCCGGATCGCTGACCAAAAAACACTCGGTCTGCATGTTGTTGTCGTAGTGTTCCGGTGGCACCACCTGATCAAGCAGCGACTTTTGCTGTAACGCCGCCTGGTGGGCGATGGTGCTTTGCGTCAGGCTATGGACCACCGCAGTCAGGCCGGTGGTCACTGCGGCAAACACCGCCAACGTGGTGCCATGCTTTCTCATTGAATTTAGCATCATGGCTCCTTAGCGATGGCCGTACACGCGGGGCTGCGTGTAGTGGTCGATGAGCGGAACAGTAATGTTGGCCAGCAATACCGCGAAGGCCACGCCATCCGGATAACCGCCGTAAACCCGAATGAGCCACACCAGCACGCCCACCAATGCGCCGTAAATCAGGCGACCTTTCGGGGTGGTGGAGGCGCTGACCGGGTCGGTGGCGATAAAGAATGCGCCCAGCATGCTGGCACCGGAGAACAGGTGGATCAGCGGCGAGGCCTGCTGCGCCGGATCAAGCCACCAGGCCAAACCGGAACACAGGGCGATGGCCGCCAGCATGCTGAACGGGATCTGCCAGTGGATCAGGCGACGGCCCAGCATGAACAGGCCACCGGCCAGGAAACCCAGGTTAACCCATTGCCAGCCGATACCGGCCACTGCGCCACCGAACAGCGGTTGTTGCAGCACTTGCTCGACGCTATGGCCACTGCGCAGGCCGGTTTTGAAGCCGTCCAGTGGGGTGGCCTGGCTGATGCCGTCGATACCCATTTGCAGTTCATGGATGGTGGCACCCTGGCCGGTATGGCCGCTGAAAATGGCCAGCAGGGTATCCTGGAACGACAGCGCGGTGGCGCGCAGCTCATCCGGCGGCAACCAACTGGTCATCTGCACCGGGAAGGCGATCAGCAATACCACGTAACCGACCATCGCCGGGTTGAACGGGTTTTGCCCGAGGCCGCCGTACAGCTGTTTGGCGATAACGATGGCAAAGAAGGTGCCGATGACAATCATCCACCAGGGGGCCAGCGGTGGCAGGCTGATGCCCAGCAGCAGGGCGGTCAGCAGGGCCGAGTTATCCGCCAGCCGGGTGCGTACCGGCAGCTTGCGCAGCGCAAGGATGGTGCCTTCTGCCAGCAGGGCGACGATCATCGCCAGTGCGGTCTGGACCAGTGTGCCATAGCCAAAAAACCATACCTGCGCAGCGATACCGGGAATACAGGCCAACATCACCCACAGCATAATACGGCTGGTGCTTTGCTGGTTATGGGTAAAGGGGGAGCTGGCGATGTGCAAGCCTTTGGCGGCTGTGGGTTGTACCGGCCTGAACTTCATAGAATAACGACACCTATCTTTGCCGGACATCGGCAGGTTCAACGCGCCTCTCAGCGGAGACGCAGGAAAAATTATAGCGCTGCATTCTACCTGAATCACCGCAAGGGTAATACGTCTTAATGGTAGGGTTATTAGCCTTATAGCACGGGGTGTACGCCGTGATCAGATCGTCTTATGGCGCGATCGGATTTTTTTTGCCGACAAAACCGGGCTAGTTTGGTGACGCAGCTGTAAACTGTCGGCATTAACTCCCGGCGGCAGGCGATAACCTCTGGATTAACATGGTGTTTTTGGTTCGTTTTTTCGCACTAAATAACAACTTTTACATAATCTATGTGGGTTATTATCCCGAGTATTATTGAGTTAGTGAATACAAATTAATGACAAATGAAGATGTCTTTTTTATTGAAGAATTAATTGAATGGGTTGAGATACATCTGGAAACGCGGCCTAATCTGGACGAAGTCGCGCGCATTTCCGGCTATTCCAAATGGCACCTGCAACGCAAGTTCAAACGTATCACCGGCATTCAGCTCGCCACCTATATCCGCTCACGTATCCTGACGCGTGCCGCAGTGGCGTTACGAATTACCCATCGTTCTATCATTGAAATTTCAGATGAACTGGGCTTTGACTCGCAGCAAACCTTCACCCGCATGTTCAAACAGCGTTTTGACACTACGCCTAATCGTTACCGTTCGATGGAAAGGTGGGACGTGAAGAATTTGATGCCTCGTTTCAGTTTTGATGCCAAGTTTGCGGCCGACTATTACCCCGAGGTCAAGCGTCTTACGCTGCCTGATATGCAGCTTGTGGGTTACTCGCGTCAGTTGGATTTTGCCGGAGAGGCGGAGATCGAACATTCGTCCTGTATGGCGATGAAGGACGAAATTTTCACTGATTTTTTCCGTGGGTTAAGTGTGGATTGTCGCCGGGTGTACAGCATTCATTCCTTCCGTAATCGGGAGGGCAGTGAATGTTCAACGACTCATATCATGGCGGTGGATCCTGAGAACAAAAAGGATATTCTCTCGGGCTACCAGATAGACAATATTTCTCTGGTCGGGCGTGAATACATCTCTATCAACCATTTGGGCACCGCGAAGGAATGCTCGCAGTTCTTTTCCTATCTGAGTACCCACGTGATGCCGGGGCTGCGCCATGAGGTACAGGGGAGCGTGGAGATGGAAATTATTCAACCCAAGGAATGGAATCAGGACTCAAAGATGCGTCAGATTGACGTTGATTATACCTATCTGATTTCTATCGATTAAAAGTCGCCTTGCGTTCTGCAAGGCGACTTTTATCCGTTACTCTTTATTTGTCTCCACCGTCGCCTGCTGCGCGGCCTTCTTGGCTTTGGCACGGGCAATGGCTGCAGCAACCGCCGCTTTGCGCGGATCTTCTTCTGGTACCGCCGCTGGTGGTTCGGTCGGAGTTTCCACCGTCGCCTGCTGCGCCGCTTTCTTGGCTTTAGCTCGGGCGATGGCTGCCGCAACCGCGGCCTTGCGTGGATCTTCTTCCGTTACCGTCACCGGTGACTCGGCCGGCGTTTCTACCGCCGTTGCCTGCTGCGCTGCTTTCTTGGCTTTGGCACGGGCAATGGCTGCCGCTACCGCCGCCTTGCGTGGATCTTCTTCCGTAACCGTTGCTGGCGCTTCGGCTGGCGTTTCCACCGCCGTCGTCTGCTGCGCGGCTTTCTTGGCTTTGACCCGTGCCAGTGCAGCGGCCACTGCCGCTTTGCGTGGATCTTCTTCCGTTACCGCCACCGGTGGCTCGGCCGGAGTATCATCCGTAGTCGTCTGCTGCGCGGCTTTCTTGGCTTTGACCCGCGCCAATGCTGCGGCCACTGCCGCTTTGCGCGGATCTTCTTCCGTTACCGCCACCGGTTGCTCGGCCGGAGTATCATCCGTAGTGCTCTGCTGCGCGGTTTTCTTGGCTTTGACTCGCGCCAGTGCAGCGGCCACCGCCGCCTTGCGTGGATCTTCATCTGCTGTAGCTGATGCAGCAGCCGGTGCTACGGCAGTTTCCTGCTGCGCACGTCGTTCACGCGCCTGTGCCTTACGGGCCTCGCGGGCAGCGATCATCTCGCTGTTGTCCGGCGCATCGCCGCTGATGGTGCCGGTCGCCGGTGCTGTGTTTTTACTGCGAACCCGAGCCAGGGCGGCCTGAACGGCATCCTGATCGCCATCGGTTAGCTTGACCGCCGCTTTCTTATGGCGCTCTTCACGCGCCAGTTTTTCACGTTCCAGGCGCGCCAGCTTGGCTTCGTAACGTGCCTTGGCTTCGGCGGTGCGAGCGGCTTCCTGATCGATGGCTTTGATCTCGGCCTTTTCCTGGCGGTAGTACTGCACCAGCGGAATATTGCTCGGGCAGACAAAGGCGCAGGCACCGCATTCAATGCAGTCGAACAGATTGTGATTGCGGGCTTTCTCGTGCTCTTCGCCGCGGCTGAACCAGTACAGCTGTTGCGGCAACAGGCCCGCCGGGCAGGCGTCAACGCACAAACCACAGCGAATACAGGACTGCTCCGGCTCTTGCGGTGCCATTTCGCTGACTGACGGCGCCAGAATACAGTTGCTGATCTTGACGATGGGCACGTTGAGTGCGGGCAGGGTAAAGCCCATCAGCGGGCCACCCATCACCACCATTTGCTGAGCCTGCGGCTGGAAGCCGGCAAATTTCAACAGGTGCTGTACTGGCGTGCCGATGCGCGCCCACAGATTGCCCGGCTGGCTGAGGGCCTCACCGGTCAGGGTCACCACGCGCTCGATCAAGGGTTCGCCATCGACAATCGCGCGTTTAATGGCAAAGGCGGTGCCGACGTTCTGCATCAGCACCCCGATAGCGGAGGAGTGCTTGCCGTGCGGGACTTCTTTACCGGTCAGGATTTTGGTGAGCTGCTTGGCGCCGCCAGAAGGGTATTTGGTCGGAACCACCCGCAGAGCGATGCCTGGCTGGTCGCGCAGCGCCAGTTTCAAGGCGGCGATCGCTTCGGGTTTATTGTCCTCGATGCCAATCAGCGTGACCTTGGGTTGCAGCAGGTGGCGCAGGATCTGCGTGCCTTCAATCACTTGATCGGCGTGTTCCTGCATCAAACGGTCATCGGCAGTGATATATGGCTCGCATTCCGCGGCATTGAGGATCAGGGTTTCCACCCCATTCATGCCGCCCTGCAGCTTGCTGGCGGTCGGGAAACCGGCACCGCCCAGTCCAGCGATGCCAGCCTGATGAATACGTTGGATCAACTCGCTGGTGGCCAGTTGACGGTAGTCTGCCACCGGCGCACGCTCGCACCAGCGGTCTTCGCCGTCTGGCTGAATGATCACGCACAGTTCCGCTAACCCGGAAGGGTGAGCGGTGATATGCGGTGTGATGGCGCTGACAGTTCCCGAGGTCGGTGCGTGCACCGGTACGGTACGGCCCCGACCGACGGTCAGCGGCTGGCCTTTCAGCACCGGGTCGCCGACCTTGACGCACAGTTCGCCTTCCGGGCCCAAATGCTGTTGCAGTGGGATCACAAAAATATCGGGCAGTGGGGCGGTACGCAACGGCACGCCGCTGGACAGGGTTTTCATTTCAGGCGGATGGATCCCGCCGTCGAAATCCCAAATCCGGTCTTTTTTGAAGGCGGCGAACAGATTAAGCATGTTGCTCCACGTGGATCACTTGCACCGGGATCGTCTTCATGTCCCACTTCCAGTTGGCGGTAGTGGTGGCGACCGGTCTCATTTCAATACAGTCGGTAGGGCACGGCGCAACGCACAGGTCGCAGCCGGTACAAAGATCGGTAATGACGGTGTGCATGGCACGGGTAGCCCCGACGATGGCGTCCACCGGGCAGGCCTGAATGCACTTGGTGCAGCCGATGCAGTTGGCTTCGTCAATGTAGGCCACCTGGCGCACCGGTTCGACGACGGCTTCGCTGCCCAGGGGCTGCGGCTCGACGTTGAGCAACTCGGCCAGCTTCAGCATCACCTGCTCGCCACCCGGCGCGCATTTGTTGATCATCTCACCGTTGGCGACTGCTTCGGCGTAAGGACGACAGCCGGGGTAGCCGCACTGGCCACACTGACTCTGCGGCAGGATCTCGTCGATCTGCTCGGCCACCGGATCTTCTTCTACTTCAAAGCGGCGTGCGGCAAAGCCCAGCACCAGCCCGAATAGCAGGCCAAGGGCACTTAACGCAGCAATCGCAATCCATAACGCGGTCATTAGAATTTCACCAGCCCGGTAAAGCCCATAAAGGCCAGCGACATCAATCCGGCGGTGATCAGCGCGATGGAAGAACCGCGGAAGGGTGCAGGCACGTCGGCAACCGCCAGACGTTCACGGATCGCGGCGAACAGTACCATCACCAGCGAGAAGCCCGCGGCGGCGCTAAAGCCGTATACCGCAGACTGCAGGAAATTGTAGCCCAGGTTGACGTTAAGCAACGCAACGCCGAGCACCGCACAGTTGGTGGTGATCAGCGGCAGGAAAATGCCCAGCAGGCGATACAGCGCCGGGCTGGTTTTACGGACCACCATCTCGGTGAATTGCACCACCACGGCGATCACCAGAATAAATGACAGCGTGCGCAGATACACCAGATCCAACGGAACCAGAATAAAGGTATTGATCACCCAGGCGCTGACGGAGGCCATCGTCATCACGAAAGTGGTGGCCATCCCCATGCCAATGGCGCTTTCCAGCTTCTTGGAAACGCCGAGGAACGGGCACAGGCCAAGGAACTTCACCAGGACGAAGTTATTCACCAGTACGGTGCCGACAAACAGGAGCAGGTATTCGGTCATTGCGACGCCTAAAAAAATAAAAGCCGCCTATTATCGGGAATTGGCGGCTTGATCACAACATAGGGAAAGCAGGGTTATTGCCCTTTTTGCTCTTTTTTGGCGAAAATTTACACAATTATTCGCACAAAACGTGCCACAGAGTGGCCTAGCTCTCGGTAAAGGTCCCTTTGACTCGTTTGGAACGCTTCATATAGGGCACCAATAATGCCGCCATTAACAGTGGCCAGCCGAGACTGCGTACCGCCAATTCATCCGGCACCGGCGCAAAGGCAAAGGCTTTCACCGCCAGCAGCACGGTAATCAACAGCCACAGCAGAAACAATTTGGGGAACCGCTGTGCGCGGTGGCAGAACAACCACAGCAGCCACAGGGTAAAGCACCACATCGCCAGGGTGGTCAGCACCGAGAAATACCACTGCATGCTAAACGCCTGGGCGTTGGTGAGCAGATATTCGCGCGATTCCGGTACGAAAATCGCCATGCCATACAGAAGCAGCATCAGACTGGCGCTAAGCAGGGTGACAATCAAATAGGCCATCGGGGCCAGCAACCAACCGCCAATTCGGGTGTATTCAGCTTGAGACATAAACGGCTTCCTGGGTAAGACATGATCCAATGTGACAGCCGCCTAGCTTAGCGGGTAATGCGGGCTTCGTCATCAATATCAAACGGATGGTCGGGCTCAGGAAGGGGGGCGCAGCACGTTTGGCTACCGGCAGCCCAATGTACTGCCGGTAGCCGGCCGATTAACGGCGGTTAAGTTGATAATAGGCTTCGTTCCAGCGCAGCTCGTTTTTGAACGACGGCAGGGTGGTGTCCTGGTCGATCAGCAAGAACTCGATGTTATGCATTTCGGCATACAGCCGCAGCATATCGGCATCCAGCGCCTGGGAGAACACCGTGTGGTGTGCGCCGCCCGCCAGGATCCAGGCTTCGGCAGCGGTCGCTAAAGTGGGTTGGGCGCGCCAGATGGCACGGGCTACCGGCAATTTGGGCAGCGGGTGCGGTTGCTCCACGGTTTCCACCTGATTGACCAGCAGGCGGAAGCGATCCCCCATGTCGATCAGGCTGGCATTGATGGCCGGACCGGCCGGTGTCGAGAAAATCAGTCGCGCCGGATCGGCCTTGCCGCCGATACCGAGCGGTTGAATATCCAGCAGCGGCTTGGGTTCTTTGGCGATCGATGGGCAGACCTCCAGCATGTGCGAGCCGACCACCAGATCGTTACCCGGCTGGAAATGATAGGTGTAATCCTCCATAAACGAGGTTCCGCCGTGCAACCCTGCGGCCATCACTTTCAGGATGCGCAGTAACGCTGCGGTTTTCCAGTCGCCTTCGCCGCCAAAGCCGTAGCCTTGCTGCATCAGGCGTTGCACTGCCAGTCCCGGCAATTGCTTCATGCCGTGCAAGTCTTCAAAGTTGGTGGTGAAGGCCTGGAAGTGCCCCTGTTCGAGGAAACTTTTCATCCCCAGTTCGATGCGTGCCGCATCGATCAGGTTTTCACGTTTTGCGCCGTTGATTTTCGCCGCGTCGCTCAGCACATAGCTGGCTTCATACTCTTCAATCAGCGTATCCACCTCGCCACGGCTGACTTCATTGATCACGCTGACCAGGTCGCCGATGCCATAGGCATTGACCGAGTAGCCGAACTGGATCTGTGCGCCGACCTTATCGCCATCGGTCACCGCCACCTCACGCATGTTGTCGCCAAAACGGGCCACTTTCAGCTGCTGGCTGGCCTGTTTGGCGGTGGCGACCCGCATCCATTGGGCAATGCGTCGGTGTGCCTCGGGATCCTGCCAGTGGCCGGCAATCACGCTGTGCTGCTGGCGCATACGGGCACCGATAAAGCCGAACTCACGGCCGCCGTGGGCGGTCTGGTTGAGGTTCATAAAGTCCATATCCATGCTGTCCCACGGCACCTGGGCGTTGAACTGGGTATGGAACTGCAGCAGCGGCTTGTTGAGCACCGACAGCCCGGCGATCCACATTTTGGCCGGTGAGAAGGTGTGCAGCCAGGCCAGAATGCCAATGCACTGTGGCTGATAGTTGGCGTCACGGCACAGGGCGGTGATTTCATCCGGCGTAGTGACCAGCGGTTTCAGCACCAGTTTTACCGGTAACCCGGCCTCGCGGTTGAGGCTTTCCACCACCTGTTCGGCGTGCGCCTTGACCTGCTGCAGGGTTTGCGGGCCGTACAGGTGCTGGCTGCCGATGGCGAACCAGACTTCGCGCTGCTTGAATGCGTCCATTAAAACTCCCGAATTGTCATGTCGAATCAGGGTTCAGCTTGCTGAACCGGAGGTAGAGGCGTAGCGCGGCTCGGCGGCCTGGCACCACTGTTGATAGCGTTGGTAAAGCTGTTGGTAGCGAGCGACGCGTTGCGGGCTCGGCTGCAGGGTGCGTTCGATACCGCAGGCCATCTGGCGCTGGGCTTCGGGCACGCTGCCAAATTGACCGGCGGCCACGGCGGCGAAGATCGCTGCACCCAGTGCGCAGCACTGATCGGAAGCAACGATTTGCAGCGGCCGGTTCATGACGTCGGCGCAGACCTGCATGATCGCCGGTGATTTACGCGCAATACCGCCCAGCGTCAGCACGTTATCGACCGGAATATCCTGCTGTTCAAAGCACTCCATAATCGCGCGGGCACCAAAGGCGGTGGCGGCGATAAATCCGCCGAACAGCGTCGGCGCATCGGTACCGAGATTCAGATCGGCGATCACGCCTTTCAGTCGCTGGTTGGCGTAGGGGGTGCGGCGGCCGTTAAACCAGTCCAGCACCACCGGCAGATGATCCAGTGACGGTTTTTCAGCCCAGGATGCGGTTAGCGCCGCCAGCAGGCCGGCTTCAATCTGTTGTAGCTGGGCTTGCAGTTCAGGCTGATTTTTCGCGGCTTCGCGCAGTGGCCAGCTCAGCAGGCGGCTGAACCAGGCGTACATATCGCCAAAGGCCGACTGGCCTGCTTCCATGCCGATCATTCCTGGCACCACGCTGCCATCGACCTGGCCGCAGATCCCCTCGATGGCGCGTCCGTCCACCCGCTGACGATCGGCGATCAGAATGTCGCAGGTGGAGGTACCAATCACCTTCACCAGAGTATAAGGCTGGGCACCGGCACCGACGGCACCCATATGGCAGTCGAAAGCGCCGCCGGACAGCACCACCGTGGCGGGGAGCCCGAGCCGTGTCGCCCATTCGGCGCTCAGGGTGCCTACCGGCAGGTCGGCGGTGTGGCAGTCCTCAAACAGCGGCCAGGGCAGGTGTTCAACCAAAAGCGGATCGAGTGCGGCAAAAAATGCCTTCGGTGGCAGGCCGCCCCAGTCCGGGTGCCACAGGGTTTTGTGGCCGACGCTACAGCGCCCGCGTTTTAACTGATGCGGCGCGCAGGTAGCGGACAGCAGCGCCGGTACCCAATCGCAGAGTTCAACCCAGGAGGCGGCGGCCTGACGGACTTCGGCGTCCTGGCGCGTGACGTGCAGGATCTTGGCCCAGAACCACTCAGAGGAGTAAACGCCGCCGATATAACGGGAATAGTCGGGGAATTCGCCGCTGCGGCACAGCCGGTTGATGGCGTCCGCCTCTTCAATGGCGGTGTGATCCTTCCACAGCACAAACATGGCATTCGGGTTGTCGGCAAACTCCGGGCGCAGTGCCAGCACCTGGCCTTGCTCGTCGATCGGCGCCGGCGTGGAGCCGGTGGAGTCAACGCCGATACCAATCACCTGCAGCCGCTGCTGCGGCGACATGCGTTGTACCAGACTGACGATCGCCTGTTCCATGGCTTCAATGTAGTCGAGCGGATGGTGGCGGAAACGGTTCTCCGCCGCATTGCAGAATTCGCCGCGTTGCCAGCGGGGGTAATAGACCACTTCGGTATCCAGCTCAGTACCCTTATGGCAATCGACCGCCAATACCCGTACTGAGTCACTGCCGAAGTCCAGTCCCAGGGCAATAGCACCTGCCGTCATGATGTTGACTCCTGATGTGTTAATACGCTGTGACAACCATAGGAGCCGAAGCGGGGAGCCGGTGAGGAGCCGTTAGCTGGAAGTATGCACTTTTCTGCTTCCCGCAGTGGTTTTGTGACGGCTGTCATAAGTTGTCGCTTGGCGGAATTCGCTAAATATATGCACATATCAGCTGTATTCCACGGATGTGATAGCGCTCTACATTTCAGTAACAAATACCCGCTAAAACTTATGCCGTCTTACCCCCGTTGTGAATAAATGCCGCGAGATAAGCGCCACACCGACAACGGATACCCTAATGATAACGTTTTCACCGCGAGCGGGTTTCGTCGCCACAGAGAACAAAATAGCGGAGAGCATCATGCATAAATTCACTAAGACGCTGGCGACACTGGGGCTGGCGGCCGTTATGTCACATTCAGCTATCGCCGAGACCATGAAGCTGGGCTTTTTAGTCAAGCAGCCGGAGGAACCCTGGTTCCAGACCGAATGGAAGTTTGCCGACAAGGCCGGTAAGGATCTCGGTTTTGAAGTGATTAAAATCGCCGTGCCGGACGGGGAGAAAACCCTTAATGCCATCGACAGCCTGGCAGCCAGCGGGGCCAAGGGTTTTGTTATCTGCACACCGGATCCGAAACTCGGCTCGGCGATTGTCGCTAAGGCGCGCAGTTACAACCTGAAAGTGATCGCCGTGGATGATCAGTTTGTCACTGCCAAGGGCAAGCCTATGGACAGCGTGCCGTTAGTGATGATGGCCGCCACCAAAATCGGTGAACGTCAGGGGCAGGAGCTGTGGAAAGAACAGAACAAGCGGGGCTGGAAATTACCGGAAACCGCGGTGATGGCGATTACCGCCGATGAGCTGGACACCGCCCGTCGCCGCACCGGTGGCTCGATTGCCGCGCTGAAAGCGGCCGGCTTCCCGGAAAAGCAGATTTATCGGGTACCGACCAAGTCTAACGATATCCCGGGGGCGTTTGACGCTGCCAACTCGATGCTGGTGCAGCATCCTGAAGTGAAAAACTGGCTGATTGTCGGCATGAACGACAACACCGTACTGGGCGGCGTACGTGCCACCGAAGGCCAGGGCTTCAAGGCACCGAACGTGATTGGCATCGGTATCAACGGGGTGGATGCGGTCAGCGAGCTTTCCAAAGCGCAGGCCACCGGGTTCTACGGTTCGCTGCTGCCAAGCCCGGATATCCATGGTTACAAGAGCATCCAGATGCTGCATGACTGGGTCGAAAAGGGCGTAGAACCACAGAAATTTACCGAAGTGACCGACGTGGTGCTGATCACCCGCGACAACTTTAAGACCGAACTGCAGAAAAAAGGCCTGATGTAATTAGCGAGCCGCCCGCAGCACGTTGTCGGGCGGCATTTTTAACTGCAGGAGGAGCGCACTATGACCGCCGCACTGCCGTATTTGGCGTTTAAAGGCATCGGTAAAACCTTCCCGGGCGTGAAGGCGCTGGATGACATCAGCTTTAGCTGTCAGGCCGGGCAGATCCACGCCCTGATGGGGGAAAACGGGGCCGGGAAATCCACGCTGCTGAAAATTCTCAGCGGTAACTACGCGCCGACCCAGGGGGAAATTCAGTTGCAGGGCCGGGCGGTGCAGTTCGCCAACACCACCGATGCGCTGAATGCCGGGGTGGCGATTATCTATCAGGAACTGCATCTGGTGCCGGAAATGACGGTGGCGGAGAACATTTATCTTGGCCAACTGCCGACCAAACGCGGGCTGGTGGATCGCAAACTGCTGCGCTACGAATCCCGATTACAGTTGGAACATCTTGGGCTGGATATTGATCCGGATACGCCGCTGAAATACCTGTCGATCGGCCAGTGGCAAATGGTGGAAATCGCCAAGGCGCTGGCGCGTAACGCCAAGGTGATCGCCTTTGACGAACCGACCAGCTCGCTGTCCGCCAGGGAGATTGAGCAATTGTTCCGAGTGATCCGTGAATTGCGCGCCGAAGGGCGGGTGATCCTGTATGTCTCGCACCGTATGGAAGAAATCTTTGCCCTCAGCGACGCCATCACCGTGTTTAAAGATGGTCGCTACGTGCGCACCTTTGACGATATGAGCCAGGTGGATAATGCGCAGTTGGTGCAGGCGATGGTCGGGCGTGACCTGGGTGACGTGTATGGCTATCAGCCGCGTGAGCTGGGGCCGGTGCGTCTGGCGCTCGAAGGGGTAAAGGCGCCGGGAGTCAAAACGGCGATCGACCTGAGCGTGCGTGCGGGGGAAATCGTCGGGCTGTTCGGCCTGGTCGGTGCCGGGCGCAGTGAGCTGATGAAGGGCATCTTTGGTGCCACCCGGATCAGTGCCGGTCAACTGATGCTGGACGGACAAGCCATTGCCATTCGTTCACCGATTGACGCTATCCGCGCCGGTATCATGCTGTGCCCGGAGGATCGCAAGGCGGACGGTATCATCCCGGTGCACTCGGTACGTGACAACATCAACATCAGCGCACGGCGTAACAGCATTCGTGCCGGTTGCCTGATCAACAACGGTTGGGAGGCCAGCAATGCCGAGCATCATATCCGTGCATTAAATATCAAAACGCCGAGCGCCGAGCAGCTAATTATGAATTTGTCCGGCGGCAACCAGCAGAAGGCCATTCTGGGCCGCTGGCTGTCGGAAGAGATGAAAGTGATCCTGTTGGATGAACCGACACGCGGCATTGACGTCGGTGCCAAACATGAAATCTACCACGTGATTTACCAACTGGCGCAGCGGGGCATTGCCGTGCTGTTTGCCTCCAGTGATTTGCCCGAAGTGCTGGGATTGGCGGACCGCATCCTGGTGATGCGTGAAGGCGCGCTGTCCGGCGAATTACGGCATGACGAGGCCAGCGAGGAAAAAGCCCTCAGCCTGGCGATGCTGCGCACCCCTGATATAGCCCCTGATGCCGCTACGGCGGTGGCCTGATGGTGAAGGAGAAAGAGATGTCGACCATAACGACCCATTCTGTGAAAAAACGCAGCGGCCTGGGGCTGGCGCGAATTTGGGACAGCTACGGCATGCTGGTGGTGTTCGCGGTGCTGTTTATCGCCTGCGTGCTGTTCGTGCCCAACTTTGGTTCTTTTATCAATATGAAAGGGCTGGGGCTGGCGATCTCCATGTCCGGCATGGTGGCCTGCGGCATGCTGTTTTGCCTGGCCTCCGGGGACTTTGACTTGTCAGTCGCCTCGGTGATTGCCTGCGCTGGGGTGACGACGGCGGTAGTGATCAACATGACCGAAAGCCTGTGGATCGGCGTGGCGGCCGGTCTGTTACTGGGCATGGTTTCCGGGCTGATTAACGGCTTTGTTATCGCCCGGCTGAAAATCAACGCGCTGATCACCACCCTGGCCACCATGCAGATTTTCCGCGGGCTGGCCTACATTATCTCCGACGGTAAAGCGGTGGGCATTGAGGACGAACGCTTCTTCGCGCTGGGTTACGCCAACTGGCTGGGGCTGCCGGCCCCGATCTGGATCACCGTCGCTTGTTTGATCCTGTTCGGTTTCCTGCTCAATAAAACCACCTTTGGCCGCAACACGCTGGCGATTGGCGGTAACGAAGAGGCCGCGCGGCTGGCCGGGGTGCCGGTAGTGCGCACCAAAATCGTGATCTTTATGCTGTCCGGGTTGGTTTCCGCTGCCGCCGGCATCATTCTGGCTTCGCGCATGACCAGCGGCCAGCCGATGACCTCAATCGGCTATGAGCTGATCGTGATCTCCGCCTGCGTGTTGGGTGGGGTGTCATTGAAGGGCGGCATCGGCAAAATCTCCTACGTGATCGCCGGTATCCTGATACTGGGCACGGTGGAAAACGCCATGAACCTGCTGAATATTTCGCCGTTCTCACAGTATGTGGTGCGCGGTGTGATCCTGTTGGCCGCGGTGATTTTCGACCGTTACAAACAGCAGGCCAAGCGCAGCGTTTAAATTGCCAGCATTGCTCACAGTTCTGTTATCGGCCCGGGCAACAATTAACCGGGCCGCTAAGCTATAGGATCGTTACCTAAGCCGTTCCGGGAGGACAGATGTATCATCGCATGGCTCAGGAGCCGCAACCGAACCCGCTGTTACCGGGTTACACCTTTAATGCCTATCTGGTGGCAGGGCTGACGCCGATCATGGCGGATGGCCCATTGGATTTCTTTATCGACCGCCCCGGCGGCATGAAGGGCTATATTCTCAATCTGACCATCAAGGGCCAGGGCAAGGTGTTTGACGGCGAAGATACCCTCTACTGTAATCCTGGCGATCTGCTGCTGTTTCCGCCCAAGGCGGCGCATTACTATGGCCGTTCACCGGACAGCGACTGTTGGTATCACCGCTGGGTGTATTTCCGTCCGCGCGCCTACTGGGCCGACTGGCTGGAATGGCACAGCAAAACCCATGAGGTTGGGCGGCTGACGTTGCCGAACAATAACCTGCTACTGGAGTTTGACCGGCTGTTTGCCAATATCGAACAGACCCAGCGTTCCGGCCGCCGCTTTGCCGAAGAGTTAGGGATGAACCTGCTGGAACGACTGCTGCTGCGCGCGATGGAGGAAGATCCGCTCAGCCCACAGAAAATCATGGATCCGCGGGTGATCGAAGCCTGCCAGTTTATTACCGGCAATCTGGCCGGTGAGCTGCGTATTGACGAGGTGGCGCGTCATGTCTGCCTGTCGCCATCGCGGTTGGCACATCTGTTCCGTGAGCAGGTGGGCATCAATATTCTGCGCTGGCGAGAAGATCAGCGGGTGATCCGCGCCAAGCTGTTGTTGCAGACCACACAGGAGTCGATCGCCACTATCGGCCGGGTGGTGGGCTATGACGATCAGCTCTACTTTTCCCGGGTGTTTCGCAAGCGGGTTGGCGTCAGCCCGAGCGATTTCCGTCGCCGCAGCCTGGAGATAAATTATCCGGCCAGAAATCAGCGCGATCAGCCTTATGTGGCGGTCACCAATTAACATTTAATTTACCTCTTGTTCCTGCCTGCGTCATGGTGTCAAATCTGATGGGTCTATTGCGAGCCAGTAAGAGGAAACACCATGGCAGAAAAAATTCGGGTTGGGCTGGTCGGTTACGGTTATGCCAGCAAAACCTTTCATGCGCCGCTGATTGTCGGCACTCCCGGTGTAGAGCTGGCAGCCGTCTCCAGCAGTGATGCCGGTAAAGTACACGCCGACTGGCCGTCGATGACGGTGGTCAGCGATCCGCAGGCGCTGTTTAACGACCCCTCTATCGATCTGATCGTCATTCCTACCCCCAACGATACCCACTTCCCGCTGGCGCAGCAGGCGATGGCCGCCGGCAAGCACGTGGTGGTAGACAAACCGTTTACCGTGACGTTGTCACAGGCTCAGGAGCTAAAGCAACAGTCGGAGCAGAGCGGCAAGCTGCTGTCGGTATTCCACAACCGTCGCTGGGACAGTGATTTCCTGACGCTCAAGGCGCTGCTGAAAGAAGGCGTGCTCGGCGAGGTGGTTTACTTCGAATCTCATTTCGATCGCTTCCGGCCAGAGGTGCGTCAGCGCTGGCGTGAGCTGGGCGGTGCGGGCAGCGGCATTTGGTACGATTTGGGGCCACACCTGATCGATCAGGCATTGCAATTGTTTGGCAAGCCGAAAACGTTGTTTGTCGATCTCGGTGAACTGCGTCCGGGCGCGCAGTCGGTCGACTATTTCCACGCGGTGCTTAACTACGGTCAACGTCGGGTGGTGCTGCATGGCACGGTGTTGGCGGCGGCAGAAACCGCGCGTTATATCGTGCATGGTACTCAGGGCAGCTTTGTCAAATTTGGTCTGGATCCGCAGGAAGACCGGTTGAAAGCCGGTGAGCGCCTGCCGCAGGCTGACTGGGGTTATGACATGCGCGACGGTGTGGTGACGTTGTCACGTGATGGTGTGCTGGCGGAAAAACCACTGCTGAGTATTCCGGGCAATTATCCCGCCTATTACGCGGCAATTCGCGATGCGATTAACGGTGAGGGTGAAAACCCGGTGCCGGCCGCCGATGCCATCCAGGTGATGGAATTGATCGAGCTGGGCATTGAGTCTGCCAAACAGCAAAAGGCGCTGCCGGTAGCCTGACCGCCAGGCTGCTTATCCGGGTTCGGCTGACCGAACCCGCCTAACTTCTCGAGGTATCCGGATCCATGTCCTGGTTGCAACGTTTGCGCATTGATAAGTTTTTGCTGGTCTTGATTTTGGTGGTGATCGTCGCCTCGGTTTTCCCCTGTGAAGGGGTATGGAAAACCTTCTTTGATCGCCTGACCACCGCCGCCATCGCGCTGTTGTTCTTTATGCATGGCGCCAAGTTGTCGCGTGAGGCGATTATCGCCGGTATGGGCCACTGGAAGCTGCATCTGGTGGTGTTTCTCAGCACCTTTGCCTTGTTCCCGCTGCTGGGGCTGGCGATGAATCTGATGGTGCCGGGGCTGATGACGCCGACGGTGTATATGGGCTTCCTCTACCTGTGTGCGCTGCCGGCGACGGTTCAGTCGGCCATTGCCTTTACCTCGGCTGCGGGCGGTAACGTGGCGGCAGCGGTCTGCAGTGCTTCGGCATCCAGCATCCTCGGCGTTTTCCTCTCGCCGTTGCTGGTGGGCGCCTTGATGCATACTCAGGGTGGCGATACTGACGTGTTGCACGCCATTGGTTCGATCATTTTGAAACTGATGGTGCCGTTTTTGGTGGGGCATCTGGCGCGGCCGTTGATCGGTAAATGGGTCGATCGCCACCGCAAGCTGATTAATCTCACTGACCGGTCATCGATTCTGCTGGTGGTGTACACCGCCTTTAGCGCCGCGGTGGTAGAAGGCATCTGGCACAAGATTGACGGTTGGTCGCTGCTGACTATTTTGGTTATGTCATTGGTGTTGCTGACGGTGGTGCTGATTATCAATACCTATGCCGCACGTTGGCTGGGATTCAATACCGCTGACGAGATCACTATTGTGTTCTGTGGCTCGAAAAAGAGCCTGGCGAACGGCATTCCAATGGCTAACGTGCTGTTCCCGGTGGCGGCGGTGGGCGCGATGGTGCTGCCGTTGATGATATTCCATCAGGTACAGTTGATGGTGTGCGCCGTGTTGGCCCAGCGCTATGCGCGCAAAACCGCCAAACAGCGCGCAGAAGTGCTGACGGCAAAATAAAAAATGGGCGCGAAATCGCGCCCTTAAAAACAATTTTAATCTTGGCTTTTAACCCGAGATCCCCGGACCTAGCGCACCGAGGGGCCATTATGGGACACGTCCATGTGTCCCACCCTACGGGCCGACTGGAAGTCGTTCCAATTTGCTCCCGGCAAATTGGTCGGCGGACAAGCCGCTACGACCCCTTCGGCACGCTCTCCCTAATATTCGGCTCAAGTGGAAGCCTGAAGGTCTGGTTTAACCCCGAACTTTATCGCGCAGAGCCTGCTTTTCCTGCTCGCTGAGGAACGCCATTTTCAGACCATTTTCCTGAGCGGTACGGATCTCCGCCGGTGTCAGCCCGGCCTGTGGTGCCGCTACCCGGTATTCGTGTTCAATTTCGATACCCTGAACCGCCGGATCGTCGGTGTTGATCGACGCCATGACGCCGTGGCGCAGGAACTTCGCCAGCGGATGCTGTGCCAGAGAAGGTACGGTGCTGGTCTGAATGTTGGACGTCAGGCAGGACTCAATGCCAATGCCGTGCTCCGCCAGGAAGTCTATCAACGCCGGATCTTCAATCGCTTTCACTCCGTGGCCGATACGCTCGGCGCCCAGCTCGCGGATTGCCTGCCAGATACTTTCCGGACCGGCTGCTTCGCCTGCGTGTACGGTGATGCGCAATCCGGCGTCGCGGGCGCGGTTGAAGTGGTTGAGGAACAGGCCACCTGGGAAGCCCAGTTCATCACCGGCCAGATCCAGCGCGGTGATGCCATCGCGGTGCGCCAGCAGGCCTTCCAGCTCTTGCAAACAGGCCGCTTCGCCGAAGGTGCGGCTCATGATACCGATCAGGCGCACATCAATGCCAAAATCGCGGGAACCGGAACGAATGCCATCAATCACCGCTTCTACCACCCCAGCCACCGGCAACTGGTGCTTCATCGCCATGTAATACGGCGAGAAACGCAGTTCGGCATAGTGCAGACCGGCGTTGGCCGCATCCTCGACGTTTTCGTAGGCTACGCGGCGGCAGGCTTCCAGGTTACCCAGCACGGCAACGCCCCAGTCCAGCTTTTGCAAAAAGCTGATCAGATCGGGTTCGGCATGGGTAATTTGCACGTGTGGACGCAGTGCTTCCAGTTCGTCGGCAGGCAGGGCAAGGTTAAACTGACGGCCCAGATCGAGAATGGTTTGCGCACGGATGTTACCGTCGAGGTGACGGTGGATGTCGGTCAGCGGTAGGCGGGAGTCAATCATGATGTGCACTCGTTATTTTGTTGTAGGTAAAGTGCAGATCAGTATAAAAACAAAATGATGAAAATTGCCATTTCGTTGCATAAAAAAGTGATGAAAATCACATTAATTGCGGGTGGTGCCGCATTTTCAGGCGAGTGCGGGAGAGAAATACCCCCGCGACCTGGCAGGCAAACGGCGGCCAAACCTCATCAACCCACCCTCAGTTTAGTGATATTTTCATCGCCGTTATCGGCTACGCCGTGCAGTGCCAGCCAATCTGCAATCTTGCCGATCTCCAGCGGCAGCGCTTGATCAACGCGGATCATCGGACCAATGGCCATCGGCATGGCGCGTTCGGCCAGTGCCCGCAGCTCAGGCAAATATTCTGTACCGGGATGGCCAGCAGAGCGCTGGCCAATGCGGGCCGCATAGCGATCGGTTGCCAGTTCAGCGGAGATCTGGTTCCACACCTCTAAAACCTGGACCACGCCCGCCTCGCGCAGGTATTGACGCAACAGTTCTCTGGGCTGAAAGCCGAACCAGGCATCGATAATGTAGATACAGCGCGACGGAGCCTGCGCCACCGTCGACCAGACAGCCTGATAGGCGGCGTAGCCAAGCCGACGGTTAAGCTCACGATCCACGTTGTCCAATCGGGCCATAAAAGGCTCTTTGATGCCGTCGAGGCTCAGATAAGGCAAACCAAAGTGCTGTGCCAGCGCACGGGCGAGGGTGCTCTTGCCAGAAGCCGGAATGCCATTAACCAAAATAACGGTTTTACCACCGCTGTCAGTGAGCACAGTCATAGGATTTCTACCACCTCTTGCCACAGTTTGGCGGCGCGCAGCTTATCGAGCCGTTGTTTATTATCGAGCAACTCGACAATCGCCCGGATACCTTCTTCAATATGTCGGCTGCTGTCCGTCGCGCCGAACAGGATGACGATGTCAGCCTTTTCACTGTCCTGAAAGGCGATCGGCTGTTCCAGCAATACCATACTGAAGCAATTTTTGATCACCCCAGACTCAGGCCGCGCATGGGGGATGGCAATACCCTCGTCAAATACATAATAAGCACCATGGGCCAGCGTATTGCTGATCACCGCCTGATAATAGGAGGGGTGAATATAGCCGTTCTCGACCAAAGGCTGCGCCGCCAGCTCAATCACTTTTTTCCAGTCCGTTTCCTGCACGCTGACCTGTATTGCTCCGGCCTCAATCAACAGTTGTTTAATGGTCATCATGTTCCCTCAAAGAGACTTCCTGATAATATTGCGCAGTTCGTCAATCTTGATAAAAACCGTATCGATATGTTGGCGATGGTTTTTATTTTTGGCATAGATCTTTAATGCCCGATTATAGGTCAGCATTAAGGTTTTATGTATTTCACTATTTGTCGGTGTGGCCACCAACTGCTGCTCCAATACGCTTATTTCGGCTGATATATCATTGGCTTCAGCATCATTTTGCGCATCGGTTGCGGTCTTTATATTTCGCTGCAATTTCATAAAATCAAGCATAGTATTCTCCAGCCCCGACGGGCGCCGGGGCACCAGGGTTGTAGGGTTATATTAAAAAGGAAAGGGGCAGTGATTATTTAAACAGGCCGATCTTTTCCGTTAATACCTGGGTGACGGCATTATTGGCGGGGATCAGGAATTTGCGCACGCTGTCATTTACCTTGCCCTTTTCAAATGTCTGCATGCAACGACCGACCCATTGCACGTTCATCTCGGTACCGACGTTGACCTTCTCAATGCCGCCGGCCACCGCGCGTCGCATGTCCTCATCGCTGACCCCGGTACCGCCGTGCAGCACTAGCGGGGTCTGGGTGGCCTCGGTGATTTCCGCCAGGCGTTGGTGCTGAATATGTGCCTTGCCGGTGTACATGCCATGAACGGTACCGACCGAAACGGCCAGCATGTCGACTCCGGTTTCATCGACAAAGCGTTTGGCGTCTTCCACCGAGGTAAAGGTGATGTCTTCTTCCGCCACAGCTTTGCCGTCTTCCGAGCCACCGATGGCGCCCAATTCGGCCTCAACCGACACATTGCGCTGGCGTGCAATGTCGATCACTTTGCGGGTATTGGCGATGTTCTCGTCCATTTCCAGGTGTGAACCGTCATACATCACCGAACTGAAACCGGCGTCGATCGCGGTAACGATAGAGGCGATGTCTGAACAGTGATCCAGGTGCAGGCAGGTTGGCACCTGTTCGCTTTCTGCCAGTGAGCGCACCGAATCAACCAGCAGCTTGTAGCCCAGATACTCGGCGGTGCCGGTCGAAATCTGGATCATCAGCGGGCTGTGGGTGTCCTTGGCCGCTTTGAAGAAGGCCGGCAGCATTTCCAGGCAGTGGAGATTGAATGATCCTATTGCCTTGAAGTCACGCGCTTTGGCCACGGACAACAGCTCGTTGAAATTATAGAGTTTCATGGACTTTTTCCTCATGGTGTTTGGTTGATTTACCGTTAACAAACCACGCAATCAGCGTGACGAAGACGATGAACAGGGCGATGAACAGCCAGTTGCCCTGGAAGGCATGGCCCATCACCAGACCGCTACTGATGACGTCGGAGTCGCTGAAGGTCACGCCGACAAAGCCGTAGCTCTCCAGCATCGGCACCAGAATGGCCGGCAGGAAGGTGATAAACAGACCGTGGACCACGCCGCCGATCATGGCGCCGCGTCGGCCGCCAAGCGCATTGCCGAAGATGCCTGCGGTACCGCCGGCGAAGAAGTTGGTCAGCAGGCCGGGCAGGATCATCGCCAGACCGAACATAGGGAAAACGATCATGCCGATGATGGAGCCGAGGGTGGTGGCCAGGAACCCGACGATCACCGCGTTAGGGGCGTAGGGGAACAGCACCGGGCAGTCCAGTGCCGGTTTGGCGTCCGGCACGATGCGCATGGCGATACCGCGAAAGGCGGGGACCAGTTCGTTAAGCAGCAGGCGCACGCCGCTGTAGAGAATAAAGACCCCGGCGACAAACTGAATGGCCTGCATAAAGGAGTACATCAGGTAGTTCATACCGCCGGCATATTGGGCAATATATTGCGGACCGGCCGCCAGCGCGGGGATCAGATACATCGGGATCATCACCACCGCCATCGACAGGTAGGTATCCTGCAGGAACTTGAAGTTGTCGGGCAGCTCCAGATCTTCGGTTGAGCGGGAACCTTTTCCAACCACCTTGGCGACTGCCGCCTGGACCAGATAGCCAATGGTGCAAAAGTGCCCCAGCGCCACCTCATCCGACCCGGTGATTTTGCGCACCACCGGTTGGGCCAATGCCGGCATTAACACCGCCATTACGCCGCCAAAGATGCCGCCGGTCAGGATCAGCGGCAGGCCGGTTAGGCCGGCCTTGTAGCCGATCACCGCCCCGATGGTGGCCATCCACAGCAACGCCTGGCCGGTCAGGAAGATGTACTTGAACGGGGTGATACGGGCAATGATGATATTCACCGCGAAAATCACCATCAGGGTCATCGCCACTTCCGAGCCCAGCTCACGGTTGGCCAGGCCGGCAATGGCGGCGACGTCGGTGATGTAGCCGGTCATGCCGAAGCCGTGAGTGAAGATGCTGTTCAGGTAGGTCAGGGCACCGACAATAATGTTGATGCCTGCCATCATGATCAGAAAGCCCAGCAGGGTTTTAAAGGTGCCCTCGGCCACTTTCCCGGTGGATTTTTTCTGCAGTATTAGCCCCAGCATGGCGATAAAGGCGATCAGGATCGAAGCCTGACCGAGCAGGTCTTTGACAATAAAGTCAATCAGGCTATTCATTGTGGTTTTCCTTCATGTCGCGTTCTTTTAAAAAGGCCACGATCTTTTGCTCAATTTCCACTTTATCGGTGAGCCGGTGGAGAATAATTACCCGTTTCTTTTCCTCTTCGCTGGCATCGGCATTTAAAATGTCGGCGAAGGTTTTTTGGGTGAGAATAATATCTGATTTAAAGGCGCTGGCCTCAGAGATAGTGGTGTGATCAATGTCTGCCTCAATCTCTAATTTTTTCAGCACCGCTCTTGCGCTCATTTCGATGGCAAAGCTGGAGCCGAGGCCACAGCCACATACGCACAGTATTTTAAGCATGGGTATCTCCTCAGATTATATTTAATTGCCTGGCGAGTTTGTAATGATGTCCTTCGGTATCAATCAATCGTTTTTGCATGCTGATTAAATCAATCGGAATAGGTTGGTTGCTGGCATTAATAATAATGGCCTTGTTTTTCATGCCGGAATGAATACAACGAACCACTTCGCTGGCCATAATGGTTCCCTGATAAATCTCTTCACAGGTCGGATCGCCATTGCGCAAACCATAACCCATAATGGTTTTACGGATGCGTACACCAATTTTTGGTTCAAGCTGTTTAATCATGGTGTCAATGGCACCCTGAAAGCCGGGCGAATATTCTTTGGTATATCCCTCGGAACATAAAATAATGACACTATTTTGTTGTTCCAGCCGCTGGGATATTTTCTCTGCCAGCTGGCTTAAGGCATATTGGCATTCCGGGATCAGGGCAAAGTCCGCATTGGATTTGATCGCCGCCTGCAGCGTCAGTTCCCCGCAGTAGCCGCCCAACAGCTCAATCATAAACACGCGTCCGGGCAGGGCACGTCCGGTGTTGCGCAGTTTGGAGACCTCTTTGATCACCTGCTCGCAGGCGGTGGAAAAACCAATGCTGTAATGGCTGCCAAACACATCATTGTCGATGGTCATGCCCACGCCAAAACAGTTAACGCCAAATTCACTGAGGGTATTTAAAAACTGCAGCGAACCGTCGCCACCGGCCATAATAAGCACTTCAATGTGTAAGGTTTTAAGCTGCTTGCTGATGGTTTCATATTCACTGGCTACCAATTTCTTGGCCGTGCGGCCGGAAGACATTATCGGCATCGATGAAATAGAATAATCAACCAAATCACGTAGACTGACAGATTGATGTCGATTAGCCAATAATCCGGGTATTCCGCCGTTAAACAGAACGATATCGGCCTGCGCCAGTCTGGCGACCTGGAAAATAAAGTTATTGATGCCGGTGACGTCGCCGCCGCTTATTACCACACCGATTTTCATATACTGGCCTCCAATCTGTTCCGTGGAGCTCATTGTCATTTTTGGTATCGCTAAAATTTGCAGGTGACATCACAAAACACTCACAAATATTTCCGTAATTGACCTTGACAGACTCGTGTTAGGCAATGTTTTTGAGAAGTAGATCTCATTTTAATTTAAGCGCCTCAGCAGCGTTAAAACGACTATTTATTAATAATCATCATGTTACATCTGTGTTGCTGTGGGATTATTAGTAAGGAGAAAAATGATTGGCTGGGAGGGAATAAGTTTAACGAAGTGTGATTTCTCTCGCATTTTTATCCGATTCGCGGAGATTAATCGTAATAAATACGCGGAGAAAATTAATAACCGCGTATTTATTACGTTATTTAATTCAGGATACCATTCAGGCTTTGATAACGGTCAACCCCGCCTGTTCCAGCGGGGCCGTTAGTGCGGCGTCGGTTGAACGTTCGACAATAATGCTCTGCGCCAGGCTGATATCGCCAATCGCATACTGCGAGGCGGCATTCAACTTGGCGGCAGAGGCCAATACCACGGTTTCGGCTGCCCGCGCCGCCAGAGCGCGTTTGATGTAGGCCTCCTCGAGATCGCCGGTGCTCAGGCCGGCAGTCGGGTGCACGCCGGTCACGCCCATAAAGTAGAGGTCGGCGCGGATGTGCGACATGGCTTCCACCGCAGCCGCACCCACGCTGACGATCGAGTGTTTGTACAGCCGCCCACCGATCAGAATGACTTCCACTTTGGGATGTTCAGCCAGGCCAACCGCCACGCTGGGGCTGTGGGTGACGATAGTGGCTTCCAGCGTGGCGGGAAGCTGTTTCACCAATTCGGCGGAGGTGGTACCGCCGTCGATGATCACCACCTGTCCGGGCGCGATCATTGCCGCTGCGGCTTTGGCAATTGCGCGCTTGGCGGCGGATTCCTGCCCGTTTCTTTCGGCGAAGGTGGCAATCGCCGGAGAGACCGGCAGTGCACCACCGTGTACCCGTTGCAATAGGCCTTCACTGTCCAGCTCGCGCAGGTCACGCCGCAGGGTATCCTCGGACAACCCGAACATTTCGCTGAGCTGTTTGGCCAGCACCTGTCCGTCCTGGGCCAGTTTTTCCAGAATGATTTTTTTACGTTGGCTGGTAAGCATGACGTTTTCCCGTTAAATTTTCTATGCACGAAATATCTTGATCATACACGAAACTGCACGATAGTATCGTTTTCCTTTCCTGCTTGTGGAGTTGACCAACATGATCGCCACTAAAGATCGGGTTCGTATTGTCGAAACCCGGGTGCTGTCCGATGACTGGTATCTGCTGAAAAAAACCACCTTTGATTTTTTACGTCGCGATGGCGTATGGCAGCGACAAAGCCGTGAAACCTACGATCGTGGCGACGGTGCAACCATTTTGCTGTTTAACCGCCAGGCGCAAACGGTGGTGCTGACGCGTCAGTTTCGCTTCCCGGTGTTCGTCAACGGCCACGACGGCATGCTGATCGAGGCCGCCGCCGGTCTGTTGGACAACGCTTCGCCGGAAGAGCGTATCCGCGCCGAAGCGGAGGAAGAAACCGGCTATAGCGTGCAAAACGTGCAAAAGGTCTTTGAAGCTTATATGAGCCCAGGTTCCGTTACCGAGAAACTGCATTTCTTTGTCGGCGAGTACCATGCTGCTGGGCGGGTCAGCGATGGCGGCGGGGTGGAAGCGGAGGGCGAAGATCTCGAGGTGTTCGAGCTGCCGCTGGCGGAGGCGCTGAGCGCCATTGCACAGGGGAGTATTGTCGATGCCAAAACCATCATGCTGTTGCAGTTCGTCGCCCTTAATCACACCCTGGAGAATGCGCTATCAAAGCTCAACTGATTTTAATTGCCGGCCCTTACCGCAGCGGCACCGATGGCGATGCACAGCGCATTGCCGATAACCTGCAACGCCTGGAACAGGCAGCGCTTGAGGTGTACCAACGCGGGCATGTACCGGTGATTGGCGAATGGCTGGCGTTACCGTTGGCGGCAGCGGCGGGATCAACCCGCCATGGTGATGCGATTTGCGAGGAATACCTCTATCCGGTGGCCCATCGGCTGATTGCCCAGTGTCAGGCGGTCTATCGCATTGCGGGGGCTTCCGCCGGTGCGGATAAAGATTTGTTGTTGGCCAATGAGTGGGGGTTGAAGGTGTACCACCACCTGGAGGAGATCCCACTGGCCACGCTAACCGCTCGTTAACGGGAGCACTGCGTGAAGCCGTGCAACTGACGCCCCTGAAAGTTGGCTGGTGTTCACGCAGTGCGTTTTAAACCGGGAAAACCGAGCGGGATTAATTGATCAATGTGCTCAGTTCAACGATGTGGGGTTCGCTCAGGGTATAAACAATGAACATGATTAAAGACAAAAAAAACATCATCACCAGAATGATGCAATCGCCGGAAGATTTTTTAGCCATCGGTACCTTTCTCATTGTCGCGGTGGTTGGCGCTAAACAGAGAGGAGATGATAAGCCATTGAAACAGCTAAATAGATAGGATAGCTCCAGTTATTGAATAGGATTTTTCCCGATGAATAATAGGAACGCGTGGGCGGCGGGAAGGATCAACCACCGCCGCCCAACAGCTTATTTCAGCTTACGGCTTGAAGGTCCCGTTGATGTAACCGATGATGGCCCCTTGCGCCAGATTCCAGGTGGTTGCCATTCCGACAATAGGCGCGCCGACGGCCCCCGCAGCCATGCCAATCATCCCGCCGCCGATCATGCCGACCAACTGCCCCAGAGAACCGAAGCCCCAGCCACCGCCGGTGCCGCCGTTTTTACCGCCGATGATGGCACCGAACGCGCCGGCGACAGTGGCCCCCAGCACAGAACTGCCCACCGCCTCGGTCAAATCGGACCAAAACCCATTGCCATAACCGCCGGATACCTGCTCAACTTCATAAATAGTTAAATCACGCATAGTAAAACTCCTTTTTAGTTTAGATGTGTTTACTCCAGAAGAGAGATAAACACCGCTGATATATTGGTTCGCCCAATGAGCGAACCAATAACCTTCGTGTCCCGCCGTGCGGCGGAAAGAACTATTGATATGAAATGGTGTAGGTCATCGAGCTGTTCGCCGTGCCGGGGCTGACACGGGCTGCTGTCTGGTAATAGCGGGCAGAAAACGGCACGTTAATCAGGCTACTGCTCATTGGAAAGTTCCCCACCAGCCAGGGTGTCGCTAAGGTCACCGGGGTGCTGGTCGGGCGATTAAGCACCTGTACGCCCACGCCACCGGCCACGCCGCTTGCTCCGGCATTGGTCAACGCCAGCACGCCCTGAGCGGCCAGCCCGCTGACCGGGGTAGCGTCCAGTTGCAGCATCACCTTGAAGGCACCGGATATGGCGGTATCGCAACTCAGGGCAATGGCGAAGTCTTTAGCCGGTGAAGTGCTGCCGACGCCGGAACCAAAGCCGCTGGTGCTGCTGGCGGCGATGTTACCTAACGGCACCTCAAACGAAGCCGGTGATGGCACTTTGCAGGTTTCCGCCACATAGCTGATGGTATTGGCACCCCGCAGGTAATAGAGCGCCTTATCGCTAGTTTGCAACGTGGAACCGACGCTGCCGACCGTCAGGTTGGCGCTGACTGTGCCCGGAGCGCTGGTGCCGGTAGTTCCGGTTTTGACGATCTCAAGGGTAATCGATCCCAAGGCCACGTCTTGCCAGCTTGATGACGGTAGCCCCAAGAACGCCGAGTTGTTGGTCACGGTGACGCCGGTGGAGATATTCCCGGCCGTGCTGCTGCGGATACCTTTATAGGTGACAAACAGCGTTAGTCCGCTGCCCAATGCGGTGCTCAGGTTGGGCCGCACAAAGTAGGCGGTAGCGGTCTCTCTTAATGTGCTGGTACTGCATTTGGCTATGATCCCAGGGAAAGTCTGACTGAACAACGTGGTGCCGATCGGCGTGCTTGGCGTGACTTTTACCGAAGTGGCAAGATCGATCAGCGTCGCCGATCCATCGCCATTGGCACATTTCAACGCAGCCTGAACCGGGGAACCGACCAGCCACAATGTGCCAATGGCGCTCATGACGATGGCGTTTACCCTGGATATTTTCATAATGGATGATCCTTGTGTCGGCATGGTCATTGTGACGCCTCGCATCGGGCGCTGAGGCGTTCAAAGGCCAGCGTGCCGGCCGGTTTTTGTTGCGGCAAACTGACGCTAAAACGGCAGTCGCCTCCCTGGCGTTTGATGGTCAAACGGGTGTGTTCTGTTGGCAGGCGGGCGTAAATCATGCCGCCCTGGCCGACGGTGCCGACAAAGCGTTGCTGTTCATCCAGCACCTCGGCGCCGAATGGCAGATTCTGATCCGCCAGGGAGATCAACACCGCCCGACCGCTGACGGTCGGATAATTCAGCCGCACTATCGCTCCGTCACGCGGCACCACCTGCTGGCTGGTGGTTTGCAGCTCAACGTCCGCAGGCAGTCCTTTGGTATCGATGGCGATATCATTCACCTGATAGGTATTCAGGTAGGGCACGATGGCGTAGCCACGCTCGTCCAGACGAATGCCTGAATACCCCAGCACTCGTGCACCGCCGGCGTCCGGTGCGTGGATCACCGCCAGAGTATTGGTGTTGTACGGGCTTACCGTCAGGCCCCCCCGGTGTGCTACCAGGGTACCGCTCAACCCGGCTGAGGCGGCGTGATAGTCATCGCCCTGGCTGTAGCTGCCGCTCAGGTTGCTGTAGGGTGAACGGTAACCGCCTGACAGGTTGGCGCTGGTGCGGTTTAGACGATCGTAGGCGGCACCCAGGCTGTAGCTGTACTGGTTGTCCTCGCCGAGCAGGCCATTCAGGTTGGTCTGGCTGTTAACGCCGTTGCCATCATGACCAACGCTGAGGCCGAGGCTCGGTGAGTGAGTGCCGCTGCCCAGTGGCAGAGTCATGCTTAGCAGATACTGGGTTTCCTCACTGCCATCGGTATTGCGGGCACGTCCGGCACTCAAGGTGTAGGACAGGCGTTTGATATTGTTGCTGTAACCAAACTGGTATTGGCGGTCACTGGTGCTGCGTTGCCAGTAGTTCTGGCTATAACCGGAGAAAAAGAGTTGCCCCCAGCCCTCCGCTAATCCTTGATTCAACGATAACGAGAAGCGGCTGCGTGGTCGCCACAGGTAGCTGTCGTCGTTGCCGGTGCGTGCGTCGTCGGTAAACATCAGTGCATTGTTCAGATCCAGATAACCGGATGATGAGAAACGATAGGCGGCGAGCGACAGGTTACTGTCGGTGGCGCTGAACATTTTGTTATAAGTGGCGCGCCAACTGGTGCCCTGGCTGCTGCGACCGTCGGCCGAGGCTTTTGCCCCGGTGACGTCCAGCGCCAGTGCGCCGAGCGGGGTGTTGAAGGCCGCACCGAGCAGCGCAGAACCGTAATGGTCGCTGCCCAGCACGCCACCGTAGCCGGTCAGCAGGTTATTCAGGCCATGCTGCAAGGTGGCCTGCACCACTTTTGGCGTATAGCTGAGGTTTTGATTCTGCAGGGTACCGGCCACCAGGTTGTAGCGTGACATGCCAGGGCGCAGCAGTTGTGCGACCGACGAATAGGCCACTTTGAAACTGCTGGTGCGCCCGTCGGCTTCTTCCACCTGAACATCGAGATCACCACCGTAGCCGGTTGGATACAGATCGTTGATCACGAATGGGCCAGGCGGCACCGTGGTGTCATACAGCAGCACGCCGTTTTGTTTGATGGTGACGTGGGCGTTGGTTTGTGCCACGCCACGCACCGTTGGCGCATAGGCGCGTAGTGAATCCGGCAGCATGCGATCGTCGGTGGCTAGCTGTACACCGCGGAAGGCAAAGCTGTCGAACAATTCGCCGGAGGTGAAGCTGTCGCCCAGCGTCAAGCGAGCGCGCCATGGCGTGATGTCGTGCTGCAGGTAGCTACGCGTGGCTTTGTAACGAGATCCTTGCTGGTCATCCCAGTTGAGGTTACCGGTGTGGCGGAACATCCAGCCGGCCAGATTCAGGCCGCCATTCAGGCCGACATAGCCGGTTTTTTGCGTTTGTCCGCTACGTTCAGACTGGTAGTAGTTGGCGTTATAGCCCAGCAGCAAGGCGGGTTCACCGTCGTCCCACAGTGCGGGGTTGACGTAGCCGCGTGCATGGCGCGCAATCATTTCCTGTGGCAGAGCGATATCCAGCCTCAGCTCATTGGTGTTCAGGCGCAGGCTGCCACGATCGGTCAGTGCATCCAGGGTGACGCAGCCAGCAGGATCTTTCAGTTGTTGCAAAGCCTGCGGGTTAACGCCGGGGGCGGAGCTATTAAAAGCCAGTTGGCTTAGCAGGACGTTACTCAGACAAACTGCCGATGTGCCGCCAACCAATGCCACCGTTGCCGTCTCACGACCGATTACCTGGCCGTTGAGGTAGACGTCCACCCGGTAGACCCCCGGCAATAGCGGGTTGCCGCGCTCGTAACGGCTCAGATCCACGTCTTTGCCCAGAACGCTATTCAGAAAGTCGGGGTTAAAGGTGGCGGCCAGTGCCATGCCATGGCGTTCAGTCTCGCTATTGGCTATCGCCGGCAACGCAATGCCGGAAAACAGGCAGCAGCAGGCCGTGGTGATGGCAGAAAAATGCCAGCGCCGAGTCATAGATTTGATTTTCATAGTTTCCCAAAACTCCCTGCCGGGAAGCGCTGACGCCGATTAATTAACCTTGGCTTGTTGCTTCGTTTCACCGCCGAAATCGTTAATAGCGGTGTAATTGATTTGCACGCCGTGCGGAATGTCGCCGCCCGCCGCATTGAATTTAAATAACTGGGTTTGGCCCGGTGCCACCATACCGCCCTCTACGCTGGTGAACTTGCGTCCACCGTTGCTGTAGGTGACCGAGGCGATATTGACGTAATAGGCACTGTTGTTGGCCGCCAGCAAACCGCTGCCGATTGGGGCCCAGCGCAGGGCCGTAATAGCCGCAGCGGCTCCCTCTGCGTCAAGCTTGATGGGCCGGAAGAAAATTTTGATCCGCGTGCGCAGTGCCATTTGCAGCGTATTGGCATCCTGTTTTTTGGCTGACTGTGGCGGAATATCCAACAGGTTCAGCCAATACACCGATTCTTTATCGCCTGGCAACTTGGCATCGCCGGTATAGCTCAGGCGCAGGGTTTGGCCGTTATGCGCTTCAATGCGTGAAATTACCGGTGTGAGCACAAAGGGCATTTTCAGTTGGCCGATCGGCGTGTCTTTATTGCCGTCATCCACCCACACTTGCACCAGAGCCGGCAATTCGCCGCGATTGTCCAGACGCAGGGTCACTTCACGCTGGTCTGCCGGGTAAATCACCCGGGTGCCGGCAATCACCACGTTGGCCTGTGCTACCGGTGCGATCAGTGGCAGTGCCAGCAATAGGGCGGTGAACTTTAGCGGTAAAGGTTTATTGATCATCTTTGCGGTTCCGTAACGCGGATAAATCGGTTATCTCCGGGGAAAAGGAGCCCTTGCGGGCTCCTGGGTAATAACGACTCAGGACTTACAGGTAGTCGATGGAGTAAGTGACTGAAGTGTCAACCGTACCGGCAGTCGCCGCGCCGGTGGCGTAGTACTGTGCCTGGTATGTCATCACAGCGGCACCGTCGGTCACGGTAGTACCTGCAGCAGAGCGCTGAGAGGTATCACCAATTTTAATAACCGTACTGGCTGGGGTCAGCAACTGGACTTCCACGTTGGTTGCGGTACCGTTGTTTTTCAGGTTGTGCGTAGCCGCGGTAACGTTTGGACCTGCCTCAAAGAAGGCGCGCGTAGAGGTTAGCCCGGTGCTGCACGCACTCAGCGCAATTCTTACTTCAGTTGGCATCGCAGTCGCACCACTGGCACTCAGTTGGCTGGCGGAAACGCTTGCCAAATCCACGGTGTTGGTGCTTGCGCCTTCATTCACCTTGACGGTACAGGTGTTGGCGGTGACTTCACCGGTAAAAGTAATGGTACCGTCGGCGGCGTTGGCCATCAGCGGGGAAGTTACTGCTACAGCGATCAATGCGGCCAGAATATTAGTTTTCATAATTAAATCTCTCCATAAATATAATGTAAAAATCCCTATCGATATAATGTCGGCGTAACTGCCCCAATCGATTAATCGATAATTAAATTCTACTTGGTTGATAGGGGTAAATAACTCGTAATATTGTTATTTTGGCGGACTATTTAATAAGTAATCCGCCATTTAAATAACGAATAGCATTATTCAGCGTGCTATATAGGGAGGCTCTTATTTACTTGCCGGCAGAGTCCAGCCATTTACCCAGCCCGAAGGTCAGGGCAGTTGCTGCGGCAGCGACGACGGCCACCACACCCACAGCCAGAACGCCGACTACGCCGCCCAGACCGGCACCGGACGAAGGTGGGGTGACCGGTGGTGTCCAGGGAGGGGTTGGGGTGTTTTTAGAGCCGAACAGGCCACGCAGGAAATTCATGATGTCCGAGCTGGACAGTCCGCCGCTGGTTTGCAGCAGTTCATTAGGGGTTAATTGACGCATATGACCTCCTGAAGGATCATTTAGCCTTAAAGGCGTTGGCGAAGGATTGGGCGAATGAAATAAAGATGCCGCCGAGGGTATAGCCAATGCTTTTACCCAGCACCTGGCCATTGAGCGGATTGGCGTCGCTGGTCAGCCAACCGAAGAGATCTTTGAACAGCTTATTGGCCTGTTCGAGGGCACTGGCGCCGCCGCTGACGCAGGCGATTTGCTGCGGTGTGAGTTGTTTCATTTGTTACTCCTGAAGGTGCCGGGTGGCGAGAGCCACCCGGCGAAAAGTTCAGTAGGAATTAGACCTTTGGTGCTGGTACTGTCTGATCGCCCCATTGTTCAACAACCGAATTGAACCAGCCCAGGGTCTTATCCCAGCCGTTGACGAAACCGTAAACGGCACCGGTCACGGCACCCAGACCACCGCCCCAGATTGCGGTAACTGCGGCGGCAATAGCGCCGATGCCCAGAATACCGCCGGTGCTGCCGCCGGACACGCCGCCTTTGGCTGAACCGATGCCGATACCGGCCAGGCCGCCCAGGAAGGCCGCGCCCAGACGGTCAAACAGGCCGGCACCAGAAACGTGTTCGATTTCCATGATGTTTAATTCGCGCATTTGTATTACTCCATTTTTTAATGTGCGGATGTACCACGCCCATCCGCGTTAGGCGTTATTCACATGCCTGGTAGAGATATAATGACGAGCTTAGAACTTTACTTTTTGATGATCGGCAGTCCAGGTGTGTTGGTTTGAGGGATCTGGAATGGGCCGTCCCACCATTCTTTCTTGGTAAACAAATTTTCCAACAGTGTTTTAAAATTGTTAAAAATAGCTTTGCTAAAATCACCGAAAGCATAGGCACCGGAAACACCAGTAATTTCTTTATTACTTAATTGACGCATTTGTATGACTCCATTTTTTGATCTGCGGATGTACCACGCCCATCCGCTCCAGGCGTTATTCTCTTTACAGGTGAAAATAAAAATCTGCTTTACGGTACTATTCGATCAACAGCGGTGCCTGCCAGGGGGCAATCTTGCCGTTGTTAACCACCAGAATACGGTCGGCGCTGGCGATGGTTTCCGGCCGATGGGCGATAATAATTCGCGTAATCGCCATGGCTTTAACCGCTTCATTAATCAACCGCTCACGCTCTACGTCCAGATGGCTCGAGGCTTCGTCGAGGATCAAAATCGACGGGTTGCGGTACAGCGCCCGCGCCAAAAGCACCCGCTGCGCCTGCCCCCCGGAGAGGGACGACCCCATATCACCCACCAGACTCTGGTAACCCATCGGCATCGCCATGATGTCCTCATGGATTTGCGCCAGCCGCGCTGCGCGCTCTACCGCCGCCAGATCGGCCGTTGGGTCAAAGAAGCTGATGTTGTCGTTCAGCGAACCGGCGAACAGGATGTCGTCCTGCATCACACAACCGATACGGTCGCGGTAGCGCTGTAAGCCGCCCTGACGAATATCTATGCCGTCGAGCGCCACCCGTCCGGTTTCCGGTTCCAACAACCCCAGCAGCAGTTTCACCAGCGTGGTTTTCCCCTGGCCGGAGGGGCCAACCACCGCCACAGATTCACCGGCCGTCACGCTGAAAGAAGCGTTTTCCAGCACCCAGGGTTCGGTTTCGGCGTAACGGAAACTCAAACCGTCAACGCTCAATACGGCAGGGGCATCGTTGTCACCGCCTGACGTCGACAACATGCCGCGGTCCACGTGCTTTTCATCCTCGGTCAACACGATGTCCGCCAGACGCTCGCCGTGCAGGCGCAGCATGCGGAAATCGATCACGGCATCAATCAGGCCCGAAGCGCGGCCGATAAATTGGTCGGAGAAGGAGATAAACGCCACCAGCATCCCGGCAGAGAAGTTGCCCTCCAGCACCTGGCGTGCCGCCAGCCAGATCAACACCACGCGGCCCACGCCTGAGATAACGCCCTGCAGGGTGCTAAAGCCGATCGACAGCTTTTGAATGACGATCCCTTTGTTGGTGGTGTCCACCAGCGCGTTGGCATAGGCGGTCACGCGCAATTCCTGCTTATTGTTAATCTTCAACGCCTGCACACCGCGTACCGATTCCAGCAGGATGCTCTGTGCCCGTGCGGCGGTAATAATGTGGTCCTCGTTGGCCTGGCGGAAAGGGCGGTAAGACACCTGCCGCACCAGCACATAGGCTACAAACAACCCAATGGTCAGCCAGGCCAGGGTGCCGTTATAGATAAACAGCATGCTCAGCGTGACCACCGCCATGACGCCGTCCAGCACCGTGCTGATAAAACGGTTGGTCAGCGTACTCTGAATGGTTTCGATCGAGCCGAAGCGCGACACGACATCACCAATATGGCGTGACTCGAAATAGGCCATCGGCAGGCGCAACAGGTGGGCGCAGACGTTGACCGTCCATTGCACCCCAAGCAGGCTGGAGAACCAGGCCATCACCCAGGATCGCAGGGCGCTGATGATGTTTTGCATCAGCACCACCATGATAAAACCGCTGCCGAGCAGGCTGAGCAGATCCCAGTCGGCAGAAACCAACACCTGGTCCATCACCCACTGCATGTAAAACGGCGACAGCACGCCAAACAGCTCCAGCGCCACCGACAACGCCAGGATCTGGATAAAGGTCGGCAGGGCACCCTGTACGCTGCCGATCAGTTTCATCATCGAGATGCTTTGCTTTTCTTCGCGCTTTTTAAAGCTGGCGCTGGGCAGCAGTTCCAGAGCGACACCGGTAAAACAACGTGATACTTCCTCCATCGGCACTTCACAGAGTCCGCGTGCCGGATCGTGGATCACAATCCCTTTGCGGGTCACGCGCTTGAGCACCACAAAGTGGTTCAGCGACCAGTGCAGAATGCAGGGACGACGTAACTGTCCCAGCTCTTCGATATCCAGCCGCAGTGCGCGGCCGACCAGGCCCGTGCGGTGGGCTACCATCATCACGTCGGCCAGGGTGGCGCCTTTCAGCGACGAGCTGAAACGCTGGCGCATGGTGATCATGTCGATGTGGTAGCCATAGAAGTTGGCGACCATATTCACGCAGGCCAGCCCACATTCGGCGGCTTGCGACTGTTGAACCACCGGCAGGCGATGGCGCCAGCCAAAATGTAATCCCTGTAAAAAAGACATCGTTGTTCCCTTTGCGCGGTTGTTCCGCGGTGATTAACTTGCTGCACGACGCCCGAGGGCATAAAGCGGTTCCAGTACCCATTCGATCAACCGACGTTTGTCGATCAGGAAGTCAGCTTCCAGTGCGCTGCCGGAGCGCAGGGCTTCAGGTTTGCCGTAGGCCATGACCTGTTGGCGTTCCAGCGTCACCGTGACCCGGAAAAACTGTTCTTGCACGTTGGGCTTGCCGGTCAGCTGCGCCACTTCCTGTGGGCTGAGCGAGGTGCGGGAGACATCGCGCACCTGGCCGTATTGCTGGCCGAACTTCTGATACGGGTAGGCGGTATAGCGCAACACCACCCGCTGGCCCGGCTGAATAAAACCGATCGCCCGGCTGCTGACCATCATCACTGCCTGCAATGGGCTGTGCTGTGGCAGCAGGGACAGCACCGACTGCCCGGGGCTGACCACCTGGCCCGGCTTGACCAGCAGTGGGCCGACCAGGCTGTCACGGGGGGCCCGCAGGATCACCCGGCGACGTGACTCGTTTTCCGCCATGGCCTGTTCGATATCGGCGCGCTTGCGTTCCAGATCGTTGCGCTGGTTTTTGCTGTTGAGCGGTGCTTCACGCAGCTGCTGTTGCGTTTGCTCAATCTGCTGACGCAGTTCGATGCGCTGACGTTCGACGTCCTGCAATCTGGCTTGCGCATCCAGCAACAGGTTTTCCTGCTCGGACACCTGCTGGCGAGTGGCATAGCCGCGCTCCTGCATCTGCTGCACCTTGCCAAGCTGGCGGCTGGCCAGCTCGGCCTGTCGCAGCCTGCTGCCACGCATTGCCGAGGCGAAACTCAGTTGCTGTTGCAGCATTTGCTGGCGCTGTTGCAGGCCTTGTACGGTTTCCCGTGCCAGCAGCGTCAGCCCACTCAGATCGGCCTCCAGCTTGCTGCGCTGCAACAACAACTGTTCCGCGACCCGTTCACGGGTCTGCCCCATAGAGGTGGTCACCTCTGAGGAGATGGTGATCAGCGGCGTGTTGGCCTTGACCAGCGCACCTTCGGTGACCAGCAGCTCGGTGACTACACCCGCGACGGTAGGGGTCACGCCGACCACACCATCACGCGGTTGCAGCGCACCGATGGCGGTCTCGCGCTTGGTGTAGCTGCCAAAAAACATAAACAGCAGCACCGCGAGGGTAATCAGCACCACTGCGCCGATCATCAGCCAGCGCCAGGGCGGGCAATACATCGCCACGCTGCCGGCCATTTTGTTCTTTTCCGCGTCCATTACTTCCTGACGAAACAGTGACTCAGTCATAGCAATCCGTTACTGGGTTATGGGTTAACCGCCGGTCTACACCGTGCGGCAGGTCAGGGCGTTAATCGAAGAAAAACCGAGCTGACCGGAGACCGACAGCAGCTTGATGCGGTTTTTCAACAGGTTGTAACGTGCGTCGGCCAGTTCACGCACCGCGTCGTAATAGCGCTGACGGGCGTTCAATTCATCGATGCCGCTGCGCAGGCCCATCTCGCGGCCGTACTCGGTCGATTTCACCTTGCTGTCAGCCGATGTCACCGCCTGATGCAGCGCGTTCAGCAGGGCGATACCGTTGGTAATGTCCAGCCAGGCGGAGCGGGTGTCCTGTTGCGCTTTGCGTCGGGCGTCATTCAACAGGTCTTTCGCCTGCATGCGGTTGTAAACGGCCTCCCGGGCGCGTGACATCTGCCCACCACCGCTGAATAGCGGTACCGTGACCACCACGCCGACGGTGGTGTTGCGGGTTTTGGAGGTGGTGCCAAATATCTCGTCCAACCCATTTTCATTTTCGCCGCGGCTCCAGTTACCGCCATAGCCAGCCTGCAGGTTAACCACCGGCAGTTGGCTGCCGTAGGCGGAGGTGACGTCGGCCTGGGTTTGCGCCAGCTGGAACACCGCCCGGCGGATATCCAGGTTGTCGACTTCGCTTTGTGCCAACAGCGACTTCAAATCCCCGGTTGGAGTATGGGTGGCGCAGCTTTCGTTAATGGCGTCGATGCGGTCGGCATTTAGCCCGCTCAGGCGTTGAAAGCTGACGCCGGCCACTTCCAGTGCATTGGTGGCGGCGATCTGGTCAGAGGCTGCACGATCGTAGTTGGCCTGCGCTTCGTCCACGTCCATACGCAGCCCTTCACCGAGATCCAATGCTGCCCTGGCCTGTGCCAGTTGGCGACCGTAAACCTGTAGCGCCGCACGGGCGGCCTGCAGTACCTCACGCTGGTACAGCACCTCAAAATAGGCGGAGGAGACGTCACCGATCAGCTTTTGCTGAGCGCGGGCGAATTCTACGTCGGCTACTTTTGCCAAGGCCTGGCCGCGCATAAAATCGGCATATTTACTGACGTCAAACAACGGCTGGTTCAGGTTGACGCTGTAGTTATGGCGGGTAACTTTGGCACCATAGGACGCCTTGGGCTGATCCTGTTGGGTATAGTTGCCGTCGATCTGTACTGTCGGCAGTAATCCCGCCAACCCCTGGTCCCATTTCTCCTGTCCTGCCAGACGCGCATTCTTTTGCGCCTGATATTCGCTATTCCATTCACCGGCGGCGTTAATGGCCTCCAGCAGGGTAGCGGCCGCAGCCGGTTGGCACGCCAGCAGCGCGCAAATAAGCGTGTTTATTTTTCGCATAATTAAAACCCTGTAACGGTATCCCGAGTGCGGAAATAGTCCGCCCAATAAATTATTCCTGTGCGGCGCTATGAAATATGGCTGTCCACCGCATAGCGGATCAGATCGGCATTGGAATGAAGACCCAATTTTCGCATCGCATTATATTTATGGGTGGCTACCGTGCTTACCGAGCGATTTTTCATTTTGGCTATTTGCACTAATGAAATACCCGAGGCCAGCAGACGGACGACCTCCAGCTCTTTGTTGGTTAACTGATAGCCATTAATTTTGTTCAGCGTTGCCTGTTCCAACGCCGCGTGTACCGCCGGCGAGAAGTAGCTCTCATTGGGATGCGCCAACGCATAATGCAGTGCCTGCAGGTTGGCCTCCGGTGGATCCTGCTTGCTGACCAATACCCGCACGCCCAGCTCAAGCAGTTTGCCGAAGGTATGCGGCGGTGGGGCGTCAGTCATCACCACCAGCTTGCCCTGTTGCATATAGCGGCGCAGCAACAGATGGCCCGGGCCACTGAATTTTTCCTGCAGCAGAAATTGCTCGTCGGCAATCACCATATCTACCGGCTCAGCGGTGAGCTGTTGTGCCAGTTGCTGGCTACAACCGCTACGGTGTACCACCCGTAAACCGGGCTGTTGTTGCAGTAGTTGAGTCAGCGCATGCACTATCAGCGGGTGACCATCGGCAATCGCCAGCGTTTTTTCCATTATTCATTTCCCTTGAACATGATCACAGCGACCTGATTCATTTGATGACGAAGGTGCCGTGATTGATGGCGTTGATATTAAAGGGCTGGGCGGGGTTAAAAAATAAGACGCTTGTTTATTACAATTAGGATACATCCTAAATGGAACTCATAAAAACAAGTAACATTTATGCTGCATGTTAAGTGGATCCTGGATTGCTTGGTGGCATCATTCCAAATAAGAAAAATCTTATCTCAATTGACATTGTTGTCTTATAACGGCAATAAAAATAATCGGTTATATTTTCTTTGTTACTGCTGTCTTCCCGATAGCCCGGTTACTTCCATAAATAGATCCTCAGATAATTAAAGTCATTATCTCCAACGTTCAAGCGAGCTTTTCTGATAAAGGGAATTAACCATGAAGCATCATCCTATTGCCAACGTATTGATGTTGGCGGGCTTGTTAAGTCTGGGTACGACAGCCGTTGCTGGCGTGCAGCCCGAGGCTTCAGTTCTGATGGTTAATGCCGACGATGGCGAGGCGGTAATCAGTATAAAAAATACTGGCCCTATGCCGATCATGTTGTTAACCAAAATAGAGCCTATTGCCGAAGATACAAGCAACCTGCTTACCGTTATGCCACCACTGGCGCGTGTCGAGGGCAATAACAGCAAACAGGTGCGTTTTGTTTTGACCGGTACTCGTGACTTTAGTACGCAGCGTCTGCAACGCATTTATTTCGCAGGGCTGCCAATCAATAGCCAAACTGGCAACAATATTGATGTGGGAGGGGGACAAAACTTACCGGTGATTATCAACCCAAAGGGACTGGCAATGAAAAACGATCCCTGGACACTGCTGCAATGGCAGGTGGTTAACCATCAACTGGCGGTGAAAAACGCCAGTCCCTACGTGGTGTGTTTGTCGCAGACCATCATTGCCTCACCGGGTAACCAGATATTGTTGCTGCCGCGGGACTATGTGCTGCCGGGTGAACAGCTGTTGTTACCGGCGAATAATCAAGCGTCGCTGGATGGCGTCAGCAGGATCACCTTATACCCCGTCGCCATTGACGGTTATGCGGTCGACAGTTATACCGCTGACGTGGACCAATAAAATGCCGCGTTGCCGGTTGGGCTAGCAGCTACAAGAGGCCCGGGAGTCGCAATATTATGAAAATGTCGATGCCGTTTGCAAATAGCTTGCGACAGCGGCAATCTGGAGTGGAATATCGCCGATTTCCGCTATATTTATCGGAGATAGGCATTTTATTATTATATATTGTGGGCAGGATATTGAAGCGATTGACCGACCCTTCTTTGGAATAGTCGGATAACGGCTACGCTACTGGTGAATAATTATGCTTAACACTGATGTGCGGGTGATTATTGCCGACGATCATACCGTCGTGCAATTGGGTGTTGCCAAGCTGCTGGAAGCAGAGTCCGATATACAGGTGGTCGGGGTGACCGGCACCGTTGAGGGGCTGCTGAAAATGTTGAAAAGCACGTCCTGTGAAATCCTGATTTGCGACTATTCCTTTCACAAGGATCCTGAGCCGGACGGCATGGCGCTGTTGGAAAAAATACGTCGTTACCATCCCGAGATTAACGTCATTCTGCTCAGTTCCTATGACAGCGTGGTGATTGTGCGCGAAGTCCTGCAGATCGGCATCAAGGCGTTTATCAGCAAATCCAGCCAGGACTTGGCCCGGCTACCGGATATCATCCGTCGGGTGATGAACGGTGAGCAGTGCGTCGATCATAAAACTTCGCAGGAACTGATCAGATACATGCTGGAAGCGCCGTCGAGCAGCAAGTCAGGCATGCTGAAACTTTCGCCACGTGAAATGGAAGTGGTGCGGCTGTTTATTCGTGGCATGACCGTGACTGAAATTGCTCAATATACTAATCGCAGTCTGAAAACCATCAGCACCCAAAAGAAAAAGGCCATGGATAAGCTGGGGGTGAGAAGCGACAGCGAATTAACCGAAGTTTATCTGGACCTCAATAACCGCTAGCGGCGGTTAAAATAACGACGCTGTAAGACAAAGGTGACAATGGGAGCCTTCCCATCGCCACGTTAGTCTTGTCCTTGCCATCCTCGGTTTGCGCTAACAGCGCCACGGCGAAGCCTGGCGTTCAATCTTCTCGCTTAACGTCTCCCAACCTGTCTGCATTTGTGCGCTACTGAGGGTAGAACAGTCATGGTGTAATGCCTGACACTGTTCGGCTTCGGTATGCAGGCCGAGGATCAGCAGTGCCCCCTTCAGCCGATGCAGCGTATCACGCAGTGCGGTGATATCTCCGGCGGTGATGGCCTGTTCAATTTGCTGCCGGTCTTCATCCCAGCCCCTGAGGAATTCTGCGCGGATCATGTCATCGGTAATGGATAACGTTTTTTGCTGCGGCTCAGTGGGCAGTGACAGGTGACTCAATAGCGAGGTCAGGGCGCTTTTCAATTGTTCCAGCCCCACGGGTTTATGCAACACCGCGTCAAACTCACCCTGTTTGATTAATGAGGCGGTGGTGACTACCACCGGCATGCGCTGACCCTCGGCACGCAACCGAGCCAGCAATTCCTCACCTCCCATCAAGGGCATATGAAGATCGGTAATCAGCAGGTCAAATGGTTGATGTTGGCACAAGGCATAGGCCTCCTGACCGTTCTCCACGTAGCGGGTGTTGTTCAGCCCGAGTACGGAAAGTTGTTGGCGGATCAGCATCCGATTCACCGGGTCGTCCTCGGCCACCAGGATCGCCAGCGCCTGGTAGTCGCTCAGCACTTCCTGTTCGCAGATCGGGCTAATGTCCGGCGTGATGCCAAAGCAGGAGGCCAGTGCGTTGAGAATTTCAAACACCGAGAAAGCGCCAACGCGGATCAAACGTCCTTCTCGCTGCAACGACAGTGGGCCGTCAGGCGAGATATTGACCACCTGCCGGCAGCCCTCGATGATGTCAGGCGGCAACAGGAAACCCGGGAAGCTGGTCGCGCAAACCAAGACCTGCGGTTTATCACCGTTTTCCAGGGCTGTTAGCGAGTCGAGCGTCTGGACGCGCATGCCATAACACCCCATCAGCAGGCGCAGGGTTTTTCGCCAGTCCGGATTATCACAGTACAGCGTTACGGCCTGATCTTGCAGCTGGTTGAACATTGCCAATCGGGGCACCGGGATATCGGTGTTTTGCAGGGGAATATGTACGGAGAAAATGGAGCCGATCTCCATCTCACTTTCCAGTTCAATGCTGCCGCCCAGCAACTCCGCCAGATGTTTGCACAATGAAAGGCCCAACCCGGTCCCTTCGGTATACAGATGGTCACCGGCCAGGTTTTGTACGAAGGGCTGATAAATATCTTTTTGTAGCGTCGGCGGAATACCGCAGCCTGAGTCGGCCACTTCAATGCAAATCTGACCCTCGTTCGGCCGTTTGATTCGCACAATGATCACTCCGTGTTCGGTGAACTTATAGGCGTTGCTCAGCAGGTTGATAACGATCTGGCTGATACGCTGACTGTCGCCGTACATCAGCGTTTCTGGCACGAATTCTAGAATAAAGTAGAAACGCATGCCTTTCTTGGCGATCAGTGGGGCATAGGTTTGCGCACATTGCTCGATAGTTTCAATCAGGTCGAATGGCTGATTATGCACGTGTAACTCTTCGGCTTCGATGCGTGTCAAATCCAGAATTTTGTTGACGATGTTCAACAGGGAGTTCAGTGAACGATTAATGGTACTGATGCGCGCCCTGGCGGGGGCATCGGTGACTTCCAGCCCCAGCAGCTCCAGGTTGCCCAGTGCGCCGTGCAAGGGTGTCCGGATCTCATGGCTGACGTTGGCCACAAACATGGTTTTGGCATTATTGGCCTGGTTGGCGGCGGTTTTGGCGTCAATCAACAGCCGTTCGGTCTCTTTGCGCTTACTGATATCCAGCAGTGAGAACAGCAGTACGTCATGGTTAAGATAACGGGTTTGCGCCACCGTCAGGTCAAGCTCCAGCGGTGGGGTGCCCGGCTGGCGAGCGATGGCCTTTTCGAAGGAAACCCGCTCATGCTGGGAGAGGGTGATCGCATGTTCTTCCAATACATCCTGATAAAATCTCAGGTGGTCAATTTGTGTCTGATCCAGTAATTCAGCGGCAATATCATTCTCGAAAATAATGCGTCGGTCCTGCAGACCTATCACCGACAGGCCCACCGGTGCAGTAGAGACCACGGTGCGGTTGAAGACTTCGCTTTCATACAGGGCGGCGGATTTACGGTAAAAGGGGATCAGCACCTTTTTATCGAAGAAGGTGATCGACCACCAAATCAGGCTGATGATAAACAGCGTGAGCAGGAACAGCGGTATACAGTTAGGGTAGAGCGCTTTGGCGACGATCCGCCAATCGAAGGTATATACCGCCAGCCATTCACCGTTATTCACCAGTTGCGAGAGATAAAATACACCGCCGTCACGACCCAGTTTGACTTCACCGCGGCCGGGCAGTTGGAAGGTTTTCGCCGCCTTGAAATGGTTGATCCAGTCCAGTTCCGCGCCTTTGAAGGAACCGTCATCCAGGCCGAAGACGATTTTGCGGTCTTTTGACGCCACAAAAAAGCCTTTCGGCCGGTCGGCGGCGGTGAAAAAATAGTTAAAATTGGCAGAGGTCACCCGGACTACAATCACCTCGTTGATCTGGCCGTCGGTGAATATCGGCACCCCATAGTAGGTGGCCAATTTGCCGGTCAGGGCTTCCCGATGAGGGGCTACCCAAAAGACCCGATGTTTTTTTAGGTAGCTCAGATCGTATTTTTGTAGTGCCGCCTCTGTGGGTTGGATCTGTGACTGAATAATTTCGGCAATCGGGTATGACTGCAGCACATGCCTGATTTCGCTGTCATCCGGGGATAAAAACGCCAAAAATTGACCGTCACGAGTATAGATAAAGTTGTCGAGGGTTCTGCCTAACTCACGGGTGCGGATGGCCACCGCCGGGGTGAAGTCTTGCAACAGGCTCAGGGTGTCGGTGCGTAACGCCTCGGCGCTGTTATTGTCCGTGGGTGCCTGCAAAAAGATATAGGGCAGGTCAGCGGTCAGTGGTGAACCGAGCAACACGCCGTTATGGCGACGCAGATCGGCTAAAAACGAGCTGTATTGGCTGCGATCGTGAAAATGCATGGCTTCGGTTTCTTCATGCAAATTGGCGAACATTTTAAGGCGGGTGGTGAATTGATCGGTTCTGATCTCCACATAGTCGCGTTCGGTCTGCAGACGGTTGGCCTGTTTGGCAATAAACGACTCGAAATGGTTGTAGCTACCCAACGCGGTGGCGAATATCAAACTGATGGATAATAGTGTCGCACTCAGAAGTAATACTCTTTTATAATAATTGTAAGAGTTTTCCATACTGTTGGCTTTCATTGCATACCTTAAATACGACTGCGGATAAGAATAATCTTACACTGCAAAAAAGAGAAATACTATATATTATAGAATAAAAGTAGTGATAGTCTACATCCAGAGCAATAAGGAACGGTGCCGTTACCGCCAAGGAGGATGTAATGTGGAATCATTATAAAGAAAGGCTAATAATAAAAATACTAAGAATTAATATATTTAAGCTGGTTTTGGTTTTTTGCAGTTTATTCTGGGCGATGGTGATCGTCATTCTTAGCCATCCGAACGTGATATTTACAGTGTGAAATGTTCGGTGAAGGTGATTGAGCGATTAATACAATGAATAAATTAGACATGTTTATCGTTATTGCTGCGGTCATGCTGGCGGTGATCACCGTTACCAGTATGGTGCAATATATTATTTATCTGGCGTGATGCGGCAGGACTGAGTTTTGATATTGCCTCGTTTTACCCCCCTTTACCGCCGTCGTTGGCGGTTTTTTTTAGCCTGATTTTCTGAGCTTCTGCTTTACGCCCTCATGTTCCCCCCCCGTGCGGCCATCCTGTTAGCCCTTTCGCACTGCAACCATGATGCAGATCAAAGTTGTTGGTATAACTTGGTATACCATGGAATTCCATGAGGCAAGCACAACGCACCGCGCCGCATCGCCAGCCTCTATCACTCCTGAATAAGCAGGCTGACACTATGAGGTTCCAATGAAGATTATGAAAACCATGCAGCGTTTCCCCGGGGGTATGATGGTGATCCCATTATTGCTGGCTGCGCTGCTGAACACCTTTTACCCGCATGCATTACGCATTGGCGGCTTTACCGAACAGCTGTTCGTGTTTGGTTCCTCACCGCTGATTGCCCTGTATTTGCTGTGCGCCGCCGCCGGCATCAACGTACGCAAGGTAGGGCGTCCGCTGGAGAAAGGGGCGGTACTCTTTGTGGCTAAAGTGGTGTCCGGCATCGTCATTGGGCTAATTGTGGCGCACTTCTACGGCGTAAAAGGCCTGCTGGGTATTTCACCCTTGGCGTTAATTCCCGCCATGACGGCGATTAACGGAGGACTGTTCGGAGGCCTGGCCGGTGAGTTTGGCGATAACACTGATGTCGGCGCGTTGGCTCCGGTACTGCTTGGCTGTAGCCCATTCTTTACGCTGATTGCGCTGGGGGCTTCCGGCTTGATCAGCGTGCCTTATAGCGCATTGTTTGCCGTGATCTTCCCGATGATTGTCGGTTTCGTACTCGGCAACCTGGATGATGACTGGAAAGAGATGCTGACCAAAGGGCAGAACTTCCTGGTGCCGTTCTTCGCCTGGTCACTGGGGATGAATCTTAACTTTCACCAGTTGGTGGCAGCGGGCGTGCAAGGCATCGTTTTGGGGTTGATTACGCTGGTAGTCACCGGCGGGTTGGGGTTCCTGGGTTATCGTTTGTTCTTTCGCGACACCAAGCCGGCCATTGGCGCTGCCATTGGGACGACTGCGGGGTTGTCGGTTGCCTTTCCTGCCGTGGTAGCTCAGGTGGCTCCCGGTTTTACACATTTGGCGGCGGTAGCGGCGGCCCAAATTTCGTCCGCGGTGATAGTCACCGCCATTCTATGTCCTTTGGTGGTCTCGCTGCTGGCTAAACGCTCGGCGCGTCAGACGGCCAAACAATATCAGTAATTACTTCAAACGAGGTTGAAAATGTCACAGTCAAAGGTTTTGGCATTAAAAATTATGCCTTGTGATAGCGTTGCCACCGTATTGGAAGATGTACATAACGGTGATGTTATTACAGTAAAAGATAAATCTGGTAATACCCAACAGATTACCGCGGGTGCGGATATTCCTTTCGGTCACAAGATCGCCGTTGCGAAATTAAATGTGGGTGATGAAGTGCTGAAATACGGGGAAAGTCTGGGGATAGCCACTAAAGGTATAGTTATCGGTGACTATGTGCACACCCATAATCTGGAAAGCCAGTACGGTCGCGGTGATATTAATCATGGCGGTCAGGTTATTCACACCCGCGCTTCCCGTTATTAGGAGATATTATAATGAATAATTCATTTAAATGGTTTGGCTACCGCCGGGAGAATGGTCAGGTAGGTTCACGCAATATCGTAGCGATTATTCCTGCGACCGTCTGCGTCACCGAAATTGCTCAAGCCATTGTGTATAACACCCAAATGTCGAAAGCCTTGCTGCACCACTGCGGCTGCTGTCAATTGATGCCCGATCTGAGCCTGGTGACCGAGACCCTGGGCCGTCTGGGTTCCCATCCCAACGTCGGTGCAGCACTGGTGATCAGCCTCGGTTGTGAAGGTTCTAACGCCGATGAGATCGTGGCGCAGATTGCCTCTACCGGCCGCCCGGTAGAAAAAATCGTGATGCAGGAACTGGGGGGCACCAGTCGCGCTATCCAGCAGGGTATTGATTTGGTGCAGAAGATGGCGATTGCCATTTCGGCCCAGCAGCGCAGTGAGGCTGGCCTGGAGGATTTGGTGATGGGCATCAAATGCGGTTCTTCCGACACCACCTCCGGACTGTCGTCCAACATGGTCATCGGCCAGATGTCAGACAGCATCGTGGATGCCTGCGGCACGGTGTTGTTTGGCGAAACGACCGAATTTATGGGGGCCGAGCATATTCTTGCCCGCCGTGGCCGTATGCCAGAAGTGGGGCAACGCATCTATAAAATCGTCGACGCCATGGAGAAAAGGGCGATGGCGGTTGGGGTGGACATGCGTAACGGTCAGCCAACGCCGGGCAACATTGCCGGAGGGTTATCCACCATTGAGGAAAAATCCTTGGGGGCGATCAATAAGTCGGGCTCGCGCACTATTGAAGGGGTGTTGGATTACGCCGATGGGGTCCCGGGCAAGGGGCTGTGGATTAAAGACTCGCCGGGGTTTGAGCCGGAGATCCTGACCGGTATTGCTGCCGGCGGTGCGCAGGGCATCGTGTTTTCTACCGGGCGCGGCGCGCCACAGGGCTTCCCAATTGTCCCGGTGCTGAAAATTTGCGGTAACCCACGGACTTATCAGCAACTTTCTCACGATATGGATATTGACGCCGGGCAGATCATTCTGGGCAACAAGTCGATTGAGCAGGTGACAGAAGAAACCCTGACGGCATTCATGCGGGTATTGTCGGGTGAGCTAACCAAATCAGAAGCCATCAACTACAACCGCACCATGGATATACATACTTACGGGCCTAAAATTTAATCCCTGCCTGCCATTCAGGTTCTCCCCACGCTATATCCGTTCGGCGTGGGGCTTTTTAAATCATCAGGCCCAAACTCTGACGCTGGGTGACTCATGTTAAAATTACATTTGTATATGACGCTAATTTTTACATTACTGTTAATCAATTATTATTTTATTCTGGTTGCCGGTCGTTAAATCTGCCTTCCCGCCAATGGCCCCGTGCTTGTGGCTCCTGCCGTGATGTATGATAATTAATAGATAAAAACAGGAGCGACATGATGTCAGCACAGTTATTTACCCCGATCCAACGTAGCGACCGGCAACGAGGCGCCACGTTAGCCATGCTGGTTTATGAAGCGCTCAAGGAGGCTATCGTCAGCGGTCGGATTAAGCCGGGTGAATGGCTGCCGGTTCAGCGCGAGCTGGAAGATCAACTGGGCGTTTCCCGTCCACCTATCCGTGAAGCGCTGACCAAGCTGCAGGCCGAAGGGTTGTTGACCGGCGGGCAGGGTAATGGTCTGCAGGTGGCCGACATGTTTGAAGATGCCTTCGCCTCTCCTCTGAGCAACTTATTGATTTCCAATCCTCAGGTACGGCTGGATATCCTGGAATTTCGCCGTTTGCTGGAGGGGGCCGCCGCGTTCTATGCCGCCAAGCGCAGTACGCCACAAGAGCATCAGCATTTGCGTCAGCTCTATCAGGAACTGGCGTGGGCTTATACGCAAGGAACGCTGCAGGAGGCCGCGAGGGCGGATGCAAAGTTCCATCTGGGCATTATTGAGGCGGCCCATAATCAGGCGATGTTGAGCGTGATGAGTGGTTTTTACTCGGTGTTGCAGGACTCGGTGCTGGATGCGGCCGATACGATCCGCCGTGATAAGCAGAACTGGGATGAGACCGATCGACATCACCAACAGCTTCTGCAGGCGATCATCGCCGGCGATGCAGAACGGGCCCAGGCGCTGGCCTGCGAACACCTGACCTTCCTGCATTCGACGCTGTCCGCTTCACAACCGACGATCCCTTAAAAAATACCGGCTCCTCTGCCTGTCAGCGAGGAGCCACAATCTTATCTTTCCTCTGAGACGGCTTTCAGTCCGTTAATCAGCTTGTCCATACCGGCCTCAACCTTGCTGCGCGGGCAGCCGACGTTTAGCCGCAGGAAGCCACGGCCTTCTTCGCCGTAGGTGAAGCCCGGCATGATGGCAACCTTCTCCCGCTCGATCAGCACCTGTTGTAACTGACGGTCGTCAATGCCCAGCGGGCGCAGATCGATCCAGGCCAGGTAAGTGGCCTGCGGCGGTTGCCAATTCAGTGCCGGGAACGCTTGATTCAACCGCTCGGCAACGTAGGTCAGGTTGTCCTGCAGGTAGTCGCGCAGTGCGTCCAGCCAGGGTTCGCCGTGGCGATAAGCGGCAATATGCGCGACAACCGCCAGCACCGCCGGGGAAGACAACCCGTCGCGGGCCTTAAGTTGCTGAGTGTAGGCTTCACGCGCGGCATCATCGCTGATAAACCCGTAGGCCCCGGTCAACGCCGGGATATTGAAAGTTTTGGAACCTGAGGTCAGCAGTGCCCAGGGCGTGGTGGCAACCTGGCTCCAGGGCGTATGACGTTGCTCGCCCCAGACCATATCCATATGGATCTCATCGCTGATCACCCGCACGTCATGGCGTTCGCACAGTTCGGCCATTTGCTGCAGTTCTTCCGTACGCCATACTTTGCCGGTTGGGTTGTGCGGGCTGCACAGCAGCAGAATTTTGGTTTGCGGCCGTGCCAGTAACGCCTCCAGGTGGGCCATATCGCACTGCCAGTCGTTAGCGTCCTTGTGCAACGGGCAGGCCAGCAGTTGGCGCTGATTACCGAGGATCACCTTATAAAAAGCGTCATAGGCCGGGGTGTGGGTGACGACGTATTCACCCGGTGCCGACCACAGGCGAATCAATTGCGCCACCATGTAAATCACTGACGGGCCATAGACCGCCATATGGGTGTCGATGGGGGTATTGAAGCGCTGCTGATACCAGTGGCGCACCGCGCCGAGAAAATCCTCATGCTGCCAGCGGCTGTAGCCCAGCACACCATGCTGCAGGCGCTGTTGCAGCGCCTCGAGAATGCAGGGCGCGGTGGCGAAATCCATATCGGAAATGGTGAACGGCAGCAGGTCATCGTGGCCAAAACGGTCAGCGATGTAATCCCATTGCGTGCACCAGGTACCGTGCCGATCGACCGGGGTGGAAAAATCAAACATTTGACGCTCCCTGCAGGGCCGCAGCAGGAAGCGCTGCCGCTATCAGTGAGTCTAATTCATCTTTCACCGATTGCACCTGCGGGCCGATCACTACCTGCAGGTTGTGCTCATTGAGGTGCACCACGCCAATGGCGCGATTGGCCTTCAGCGCCGCGTCATCCACTTTGCTCATGTCATCGACCGACAGGCGCAGGCGAGTGATGCAGTTATCCAAAGAAACAATATTCTCACTGCCACCCAGCGCCGCCAGAATGGCCGGAACGTTATAGCCGGATTTGCCGACCGAGCCAACGGGTGCGCTCTGGCTGGCGGTGGTTTCGCTTTCGCGGCCCGGCGTTTTGATATTAAAGCGCTGAATGGAGAAGCGGAAAATGGCGTAGTAGGCGGCGAACCAGATGCCGGCGACGATCGGCACCAGATACCACTTGGTGGCGGTACCGTGCAGAATGCCGAATACCACGAAGTCGATGATATTGCCGTCGGTGTTGCCGATGGTCACGCCCAGCAGCGCCATCACGGTGAAGCCCAGCCCGGTAAGAACCGCGTGAATAAGATACAGGAACGGCGCGACAAACAGGAACAGGAACTCGATCGGTTCGGTGGTGCCGCCGACCACGCAGGCCACTACGCCGGAGATCAACAGGCCTTTAATTTTATGGCGGTTTTCCGGCTTGGCACAGTGATACATGGCTAACGCCGCGCCCGGCAGACCACCCAGGAAGGCCGGCATCTTGCCCTGTGACAGGAAGCGGGTGGCGCTTTCGGCAAAGCCGGTGGTGGTTGGGCAGGAAAGCTGAGCCTGGAAGATGGTCAGTGCGCCACTCACGGTATGACCGCAGACGTCCAGCGTGCCACCCGCTTCGGTAAAGCGGATCAGCGCCACCAGAATATGCTGCAAGCCGAAGGGTAACAGCAGACGTTCACCGGTACCAAACAGCATCGGCCCAAAGGCACCGGCGCTGTTGATCACCCAGCCCAGCCCGGTGATACCGGCGGCAAACCAGGGCCAAATCAATGGGATCACCAGGCCACACAGACCCAGTACCACGGTGGTGACGATCGGCACAAAGCGGGTGCCACCGAAGAACGCCAGTGCATCCGGCAGACGGATGGTGTGAAAACGCTCGTGCAATTTATAAACGATAATACCGACGATCACTGCACCCAGAATACCGGTATCAATCGATTGAATCCCGAGGATATTTTGGATGTTGTTGGCTTTCAGCACCAGCGGATCGGTGGTGGGTAAAATGCCGGTGGTGGTCAGGTAGAAGTTGGTGGCCAGGTTCAGTACCGCAAAGCCGACAAAGCCGGAGAACGCGGCGACGCCCTTGTTTTCACGCGCCATGCCCAGCGGAATGGCAATGGCGAACATCACCGGCAGGAAGCTAAAGGCAAAGGAACCGATCTTGCTCATCCAGGTGAACAGCAACTGGAAGGCAGGGTGGCCGATAAACGGCAGCAGGGTGATGACATCTCGGCTGCTCAGTGAACTGCCGATACCCAGCATGATGCCGCAGAACGACAGCAGGGCGACGGGCAACATAAATGTTTTGCCCAGGCTCTGGAAAAACTCCCAGAGCGTGATTTTTTGTTTTTTAGGTGCTGGCATAACCGGCGGCTCCTGGCGGAAAAACGTGCGAAAGTGGTGTGTACCCCTGTTAGGTAAAAATAAGATAAAACGTTTTACCTACTAAAAATGCGCCACTAATCACAATTCCGACGCGCACTTTGCGGTGACAATGACGAGACCAGTAAAACGTTTTACTGACCAAACAGATTCGGTATACCATTTGCTGCAAGATGCAGAATGCCCAGGATCGGGCTCGCAGAGGTCATGACCATCAAAAAGATCACCATTACCGATGTCGCGCAGCAGGCCGGCGTTTCGGTCACCACCGTTTCGCTGGTGCTGAGTGGCAAAGGGCGTATTTCACCCACCACCGTGGCGCGGGTGAACCACGCCATTGAACGTCTGGGCTACGTACGCAACCGTCAGGCGGCGACGCTGCGCGGTGGGGCGTCGGGCGTGATTGGCCTGATCCTGCGTGATATCTGCGAGCCGTTTTATGCGGAAATGACCGCCGGGCTGAGCGAGGTGCTGGAGGCGCATGGCAAAGTGTTGTTCCTGACCCAAAGCGGTCGCGACGGTAAGGGGCTGATGCGCTGTTTTGATACGCTGCTGGAGCATGGGGTTGACGGCATGGTGCTGGCGGGCGGCATACGCTCGGCCGAGGGGCTGAAGGAGAAGGCCACAGAGCAGGGCGTGCCATTGGTGTGCGCTGCACGCTCGAATGGCCTGGAAGGGGTCGATGTGGTGCGGCCGGACAATATGCAGGCCGCCAAGATGGCCACCGAATTTCTGATCAAGCGCGGCCATAGCCAAATCGCCTATCTGGGCGGGCAAAGCAGTTCTTTAACCCGAGCCGAACGGCTGGGGGGCTTTTGTGCCACGCTGGTGCAGTATGGCCTGCCTTTCCGCTCCGACTGGATTGTCGAGTGTGACTGCCATCAGCGGGCGGCGGCAGAAGCAGCAGAAAACCTGCTGCGGCAACACCCGAACATCAGCGCGCTGGTCTGCCATAAGGCGTCGGTGGCTTTGGGTGCCTACTTTGGTATTGTGCGCAGCGGGCGCAGTATCGGTTCGGAAGGCGTCGACACCTACTACGGTCAGCAGGTGGCGCTGATTGGTTTTGGCGATGTGCCTGAGGCCGAACTGACCGAGCCGCCGCTGACGCTGGTTTCCAGCTCGGCGCGTGAAGTGGGGCACAGCGCCGCCTCACGTTTGCTACAGCGGATCGCCGACGCCGACTTACCGCCGCAAAACGTGATTCTGCCGCCATTGTTAATCAAACGTGGCTCGGCCTGATCTCAATCTGCTTGCTGCTCATCTTTGACCTGCTGCTGGATCCAACTGACAAACACTTTCATCGCTGGCGTCATATCGCGTGATTTCAGGTGGGTCAGCCAGTAGCCGCCAAGGTCGGCTTCGGCGCTAAAGGGGCGCTGCAACAGGCCTTCCCGCAGCTCACGGGCAAACATGCGTGCCGGAGCCAGCGCCACACCACCGCTGTGGATCGCCCCTTCTACCATCAGCCGGGAAGAGTCGAACACCGGGCCGTTAATCCGCCACGGTGTCACCTGAGCTGCGGCAAACCAGCGCTCCCACTCATCCTTACGGTAGCTGCGCATCAGCAGTTGGTGTTGCAGATCCTGCGGCGTGCGGAGTTGCTCTGCCACTTGCGGTGGGCACAGCACCGTCAGCGGGGCGTCAAACAGTTTGAGATTGTGGGTCGCGGGCCACCGGCCTTCACCGAAACGGATAGCGAAGTCCATCCCGTCGGCCGACAGGTTAACCAGGTTATTATTGGTCAACACCCGCAGATCGATAAACGGGTGTGACTCTCTGAACGCCGCCAGCCGGGGCATCAGCCAGCCGACGGCAAAGGTGCCGACCACCGCCACCGTCAACACCTCATGGAAATGCCCGCCTTCAAACTGTTGCAGTACCGACTCAATGCGATCGAAAGCATCGGTCAATATTGGCAGCAGCGCCTGTCCCTCCTCGGTCAGATCCAGCCCGCGCGGCAGACGACGGAACAGCTGAATACCCAACTGTTGTTCGAGTGTCCGCACCTGCTGGCTGACGGCGGCCTGGGTGACGCTCAGTTCCAGCCCGGCGCGGGTAAAGTTCAGGTGACGGGCGGAGGATTCAAACGCCCGCAGGGCATTAAGCGGCAGTCGGTTACGCATAAAGTTAGCCATAAGTTTTTCTTTATGCTGGCTGAAATTCTTATCGCTTGTCAACCTCAGGCGAAACCCCGATATTTAGCCCAGCTGTTGCGGAATTAACGCAGTCAGAAAAGGAATAACACCGTTACCCAAGGATATCCTCGTGTCGAATGGCAATAAATTCTTTTGCCATCGGCCGATACCCTGTAACCCAAGAGCTTTCACATGACCAAAATAAATCGCTTGGCGGCCGCGTTGCTGGCCGCAATGATCCTGCCGGCTGGCCATGCCGCCGATAAGGCCGACATCGACGCCATTATTCAACCCCTGATGCAGAAATATGGCGTGCCGGGCATGGCCATTGCCGTGTCGGTGGACGGCAAGCAGCAGTTTTATCACTATGGTGTGGCGTCCAAACAGACCGGCAAGCCGATCACCAACCAGACCTTGTTTGAAATCGGTTCATTGAGCAAAACCTTCACTGCCACGCTGGCTGCTTACGCGCAGAATGAGGGCAAATTGTCGTTCGCCGAACCGGCCAGTCATTACCTGCCTGAGCTGCGTGGCAGCGCTTTTGACCACGTTAGCTTGCTGAACCTGGCCACGCACACTTCCGGGTTGCCGTTGTTTGTTCCGGACCAGGTGACCAACGATGCGCAATTGATGGCGTATTACAAAAACTGGCAGCCTTCGCATGCCGCGGGTAGTTATCGGGTTTACTCCAACCTGGGGGTTGGCATGCTGGGGATGATCACCGCCAAAAGCCTGAACCAACCCTTTGCTCAGGCGATGGAAACGCAGTTGCTGCCGGGGCTGGGCATGAACCACAGCTACATTAATGTGCCTGCCGGGCAGATGGATAATTATGCCCAGGGCTACAATAAGAAAGATCAGCCGGTGCGAGTGACACCGGGCCCGCTGGACGCAGAAGCCTACGGTATTAAATCCAACGCTCAGGATCTGATCCGTTACCTGGAAGCCAACATGCAGGTGGCCAAGGTGGGGGATAAGTGGCGCAAGGCACTGGCCGCGACCCATACCGGTTATTTCCATGCGGGGGTCTTTACTCAGGATCTGATGTGGGAAAGCTATGCTTATCCGGTGGCATTACCCAAGCTGACGGAAGGCAACAACGCCGGGATGATCATGAACGGCACGCCGGCCACTGCCATCACGCCGCCGTTACAGCAGCAGACGGCCGCCTGGTTCAATAAAACCGGCTCAACCGGCGGGTTCTCCACCTACGCGGTATTTATTCCGTCGCAAAAAATTGCCGTGGTGATGCTGGCCAACAAATGGTTCCCGAATGACGACCGGGTCGCGGCCAGTTACCGGATCGTGCAGGCGTTGGATAAGCCTAAGCCTTAACGCTGAACCTCAGGGCGCCACACTGGTGTCCTGAGGGCGGCTCTGTTGCGACCGTTTTTCCCGCATAAAATCAATGAATACCCGCAGCTTGAGCGGCATATGCCGACTGGCTGGAAAGTAGATGAAAAAACCAGGGAAATCGCCGCTGTACTCGGTCAGTATTTCCACCAGTTGCCCGCTGCTCAGCTCGCGTTGCACCGTGTTGGCAAAACGTTGGGTAATGCCCAATCCCATCAAAGCGGCGTCTTTAATCAGTCGGTCTTCGTTAAATATCAGGTTGCCGCTGACTTCCAGCGTGAGCTGTCCGCCATCCTGCCTGAAATACCAGGGTTCAAACTTGCCGCTGCCGGGGAAACGGTAACGCAGGCAGTTATGATCGCTCAGCGCCTGCGGCGTCAGTGGCGTGCCGTGCTGCGTCAGATAGTCGGGTGTAGCGATAATCACCCGCCGCTGGTCGTGGTCGATCGGCACCGCAATCATGTCTTTCTGTAGCATGGCTCGCATGCGAATACCGGCATCGAAACTGTCCAACACCAGATCTGAAAAGTGGTCGTCGGTAAACAGCTCAAGCTGTACCTCGGGGTAGCGCGTCTGAAACTCCGCCAGATAGGGCATCACCAGCAGCGAGGCGGCCAACTGCGGCAGGGTAATGCGCAGCAGGCCGGAAGGGCGACCGTGCAGGGTGCGAACGTCGTCGGCGGCCACCTCGATCTGCCCCATGGCGGGCGCCACCCGTTGGTAAAAAAGACGCCCCTCATCGCTTAGCCGCACCGACCGACTGGTACGGTTGAACAGCCGTACGCCAAGCCGGGTTTCCAATGCCTGAATGTTTTGCGACACCGCCGGTGGGGTGACACCCAACTGATTAGCTGCCTGGGTAAAGCTGCCCAACCGGGCGACGGCTTCGAAAAACGGCAGTAATTGCAATAGTGAGCTCATCTATCAGTAATCCCTGCTTAATGATTCGTTAAGTAACCGGGTATTTAATTTTATAATAATCGCTTTAGACTGATTTTATACCCCCTCAGAGAGCATCAAATCATGTCGACACCGAATCAGTCATTAGCAGAACGAGTACAAGCGGTCAGCCGTCAGGCGATTGCCGAGCAACGCATCGTCGGCAGCGTGGTGCTGGTGGCACAGCAAGGTAAGGTGATTTACGCCGAGGCCAGCGGCTACGCAGATCGAGAACTACAGCGGCCGATGCGACGTGAAACCCAGTTCCGGCTGTCGTCGGTGTCCAAGCCCTACATCACGCTGGCGGCGATGCGCATGGTCGAACAACAAAAGCTGGGGTTGGATGATGCCGTTAGCCGTTGGCTGCCCTGGTTCACGCCTGCGCTGGCCGATGGCCGCCAGCCAGAGATTAAAATCCGTCATTTGCTCAGCCATACCGCCGGGCTGGATTATCGTTTTAATCAGCCGTTAGAGGGGCAATATCAGCGATTGGGTGTTCAAGATGGTATGGAGTTGTCATCACTGACGCTGGAGCAGAATTTGCGGCTGTTGGCCCAGGCCGAGCTGTTGGTGGCACCCGGCAGTGAATTTCATTATTCACTGGCGATCGACGTGTTGGGGGCGGTGCTGGAGCAGGTGGTTGGCGAGCTGTTGCCACAGTTGTTCAAACACTGGGTTGCCGAACCCTTGGGGTTGGGTAATACCGGCTTTTCCACCACTGACGCCGACAACCTGGCGACGGCTTATCACGACACCGCCGTTCCGCCGGAACCGATCCACGACGGCATGCACCTGACGCTGCCGGAAGGTTTTGGTTTTGATATCGCACTGTCGCCATCACGTGCGCTTGATCCTTTGGCTTATGCTTCTGGCGGTGCTGGCATGGTCGGCGATGCTGATGACGTGTTGCGCCTGGTCGAGACTTTGCGCGGGGGTGGCGAGGGTATTTTACAACCGGCCAGCGTGGAACTGATGCGTCAGCCACATGTTGGGGCTGAAGCCGAAACCCAGGGACCGGGCTGGGGCTTTGGTTTTGGCGGCGCAGTGCTGGTGGATGCCGAATTGGCGGCGACGCCACAGCATAATGGCACCCTGCAGTGGGGCGGCGTGTATGGACACAGTTGGTTTTACGATCCGCAGGCGGCATTAAGCGTGGTGGCGCTGACCAATACGGCGTTTGAAGGTATGAGCGGGCAGTATCCGCAGCAGATCCGCGATGCGGTGTACGGGAACCAGGAATAAAACAGGGGCCCGACTAAGCGGGCCCCAAGGCTGTGATGCTGAGAATTACTGGGCTGGTACCGGTGCAGGAACGGCGTCCTGTGCCGGTGCGCCTTCTGCTGCTGGTGCACCCAGCAGGCCAAAGGTACCAATGAACTCTTGCAGCGACATTTTGTTGCCGTTCAGATCAACCTGATTGTCAGCGTAATGGAAGCTGCTGCCGATCACCCCGTCTTTCAAGGTGGTCAGTTTGAACATCTGCCCCATGGCAGCCAAACCCTGCACCTGCTGCTGGGCCAGTTTCTGTGCTTCTTCCGCGCTGTAACCCTGCAGTAACGCCGTTTGGGAGGTGGTTTCAGTTGCCATCGCCACCGGAATGCTCAGATTGGCGTCCAGTTTTTTCACTGAACGGGCAATCAGTTGATCCGGTGATTCGGCTGGGGAACCGGCCTGCGCAGGATCGGTCAGGTCCAGATTCAGGGTAAAGGTACTTTCACCCTTGCTGTTTTTCCAGCTCAGCGGTGCAACGCTGATGCTTGGGTTACCCTTCAACAGCAGCGGCAGGTTCTGCAGCAGGATGTCGGTGGTTTGCTGCTGGTAGGCCACAGGATCCATAGTTTGCGCCTGTTGCAGCATCTGCATTGCCTGCTGGTTATAACGGTCAGCAAACTCTTTCAGCGATTTGGCGTCCAGTTTGTCGATTTTCAGCGACAGCTTGCCGGAACCGAAGTCGCTGTTCTGGATCTTCAGCGCGTCCATGGTGTAATCGATTTGGCCGTTCAGGTTAGCGTCTTTCTCACCGAATTGGCTCGCCAGCTTGAAGCCGTCCAGCGTCAGGGTCTCTTTACCGTCAACGGCAACCTTGACCTGCTTCAGTTCCATATTCTGGTTACCCAGGCTGAGATCGAACTGACCGGCATGGGTCTGGCTCTTCAGCGTAGCGCCCAGCAACTGAACCTGCTCGGTTTGACCAAACTGGTTCGGGCCGCTGATCACTGCGCTGTCGCTGCTGGCGTCCAGGGTGATGGCTTTCATATCGCGTGACACATCGGCATTGATGGTCGCACCGCTGAACTTCAGCGCTGACTTGTCTTTCTGGTATTCCAGCGGGATCACGTCAATGGCGGACGAGGTATCGCCACTGTAGGAAATACGGGATTCGGCGGTGAACAGCGACTTGCCCTTGGTGATATCAAACAGGCCTTTGGTCGCCGGGGTGTTTTCCAGTTCGGTATGCACCGACGCCATGCTTGGCAGCAGGTTGAATTTTTTCAGCTGGGCAAACGGGAAGGGACCATGATCGATGGTTTCCATAAACGCCACTTCATCACCGGCTTTCAGTGGAGCCTCGTCGGTGGTGACGCTGCCGTCGGCGCGCAGCACATAGCGAATTTTACTGCTGAAAATACCGCGCTGGTAATTTTCATAACCCAGTTTAACCCCGGCTTTCGGCAGATAGACCTTCAGTTGGCTGTTGGCGTTATCAACCACTTCACCCATCCGTTGTTCGATCAGTTTGCCGGTGTACCAGGAAGCCCCGGTCCATGCTGCGCCAAGAACCACAATGACGCTAACAGCGACTAACGATTTTTTCATAGTTCTGTTCATCCTTATTAAGCCATCTGTCTCGAACAGATGGATGGGCAAATTGGGGCCAATAAAAAAACGCCCGTAGGCGTTTAATTGTGAAGGTAAGCCACTCTTTCAGCAACCAATTTGCGGAAATTTACCGAGTGTTTACGACAACAGGTTATAAACACGAGCGATTCGACCGCTGCCACTGACGTTTACCGGTGATTCGAACGCGCCGATAAAGCAGGATTCACCCGGTTTGAGCACCAGTTGCTGCTCCTGTTTGGTTAGCACTGCTTCACCGTCAACGCAGAACACAATGGCCGCGCTGTTTTGCGCCAGTGCCTGTGGTTCAGCGGAAAGGTCATGCAGTGAGAAGGCGAAATCTTCGACCGGGATTGGGAAGAACAGCTCGTCACCGCGCTTTTGCGGCTGGGTCAGCAGGCCGGATGCCGGTTGTGGACGGAACTGCAGGTTGGCCAGCAATTCTGGAATATCGATGAATTTTGGCGTCAGACCGGCGCGCAGCACGTTGTCCGAGTTGGCCATCACTTCCAGCGCCACGCCTTTCAGGTAGGCATGCGGCGTTTCGGCATACAGAAACATCGCTTCGCCCGGCTTGAGCTGTACCACGTTCAGCAGCAGCGGTGAGAACAGGCCGCTGTCTTCCGGGTAGAAACCGGCGATAAAGCGGATGGTGTCCCAGGTTTCGCCCTGTTGATTATTCAGCGCGGCTTTCAGTACCCCAAGCGCCAGCGATTTCTGTTCGCCACTCATCGCCAGCAGGCTGGCAAACAGGGACGAAAGGTGGCCGACATCCGGCTGTTGCAGGAATGCGGCGATATCATGATGGGCACCGGCAATCGGCTGCAGCAGGGAAACAATGTCGGACAGTTCGCGGAAGCCGTTCATCGCCAGGAAAGGCGTCAGGGCGAACACCAGCTCCGGTTTGTGATTCGGATCTTTATAATTACGCTCGGCGGCGTCCAGCGGAATACCGGCGGCATTTTCTTTGGCGAAGCCTGTTTCAGCTGCGGATTTACTTGGATGCACCTGAATGGACAGCGGCTGATCGGCACACAGCACTTTGAACAGGAACGGCAACTCGCCAAAGCGGCTGGCAACCTCGGCACCCAATTGTTTAGGCTGATCTTCATCAATGACATCGCGCAACGAGCGCAAAGTGCCGTCGGCACCGGCCACGCGGGAGCTGCTTTTCGGATGCGCGCCCATCCACAGTTCGGCCATCGGCTGCCCTTGCGGGTTAGCAATGCCATACAGCTGGGTTAACGCGTCGTGACTGCCCCATGCATAGTTTTGCACTGCGTTGGTCATTTTTTGCATCTTGATAAACATCCTTTGCATTCCCGTCGAGGCGACGGTCAGTATCTGACAGTGAGTAAAACCTTGTGTGGCTTATCCTACACGCGAACCTTGGCGTAAAAGCGGGGCGCGATCAAACAAGTAGCGTTCCGCAAGGCCGGCAAAGTATAGCGTGATAGCCACCCCTGTCACAATTCGGACGTCGGTTGGCAAGGCGGTGGGGTGGGTAAAAAAACACCGTTATTTTCTTCGGGTAAATATACTTTTCGGCGAAAACGCTGGCGTTGGTATTTTGGTCTGTTTCCTCACTTTCTATTTCAAATTGTGTTTTTTGAAGTGAATTATTACCGGCAGAATATATCTCTCATCATAATTATTGGGTTTATATTGGCAACCACACAACTAGCTAAATTTAGTGGGCAGCGTCGCTATACAGTGCAGGCAAATAAACCCACTGAATAAATTTTGCTAAATTAGAGGCGCTGATGAAAAAACTGTTACTGGTTCTGATGCTGTGCACTTCCGGTGCTAATGCGGCCGTTGTGGTCACCCATGCTTATGGTTATGGCGTTGCCCGGCCGGTGGTGGTTGTTCCCAGACCGGTGATCGTAGCGCCACGCCCGGTCGTGGTGGTGGCTCAGCCCGTGGTGGTCGCACCGGCACCGGTGGTAGCGACTGCTGCCCCGGTTGCTCATCCTGTCGCCGCCGTTGCCGGTGCAGTCGGTGCCGGGGTTTATCGCCATAATGAGCGTCAGGACGCCTACGATGAAATCAATCACCTGCAGGACCAAAGAATTAATGCCTATAATCAACACCACCCTTAATTTGTGGGTTAAGAATAAATAATCAGAGCGCCAGACGGCGCTTTTTTATTGCCGATATTTATTTGAATGTCTGGAATACGTCACCTAAAAAATAATGCCCGCACAATAAGCCAGACAATGGAGGAAAAATGCTGTGAGGCAACTCTCTTAATGCGAATAGTTATTATGTCACTATACTGGTTGGGTGTGCCGGCGGGCTTGAGCTCGTTGGCGTAATCGTACATTTTTAGGAATTGTACTAAGGAGATCGTGATGGCAGCCGTTCGTATTGAAAAAGACTCTATGGGACCGATTGAAGTACCGGCCGATCGGCTATGGGGGGCGCAAACTCAGCGTTCGCTGGAGCACTTCCGCATCTCTTCCGAAAAGATGCCGACCGCCCTGATCCATGCGCTGGCGTTGACCAAACGCGCTGCGGCCAGCGTGAATATGGATCTGGGCCTGCTGCCCGCCGAACGTGCCAACGCCATCATCAGCGCTGCCGATGAAGTGCTGGCGGATCAACATACCAACGAATTCCCGTTGTCGATTTGGCAAACCGGCTCCGGTACCCAGACCAACATGAACATGAATGAAGTGCTGGCCAATCGCGCCAGTGAGCTGTTGGGTGGCGTGCGGGGGGAAGAGCGACGGGTGCATCCGAACGATGACGTCAACAAGAGCCAAAGCTCCAACGATGTGTTCCCGACCGCGATGCACGTAGCCGCGGTAATTGCGGTGCGCGAGCATTTGATCCCCGAGCTGAAAGTGCTGCATAAAACCCTGAGCGACAAAGCAGAAGCCTACCGCGATATCGTCAAAATTGGCCGCACCCATCTGCAGGATGCAACGCCGCTGACCCTCGGCCAGGAGATTTCCGGCTGGGCGGCGATGCTGGCGCATAATCTGCAGCACATTGAAGCCAGTATTCCGCATATCTGTGAACTGGCCTTGGGCGGGACTGCCGTGGGCACCGGGCTGAATACCCATCCGGAATACGCGGTGCGCGTTGCCAGGGCGTTGGCTGACCTGACGAAACAGCCGTTCGTCACCGCCCCCAACAAATTTGAAGCGCTGGCCACCTGTGATGCGTTGGTGCACGGCCACGGCGCGCTGAAAGGGCTGGCGGCGTCGTTAATGAAAATTGCCAACGACGTGCGCTGGTTGTCCTCCGGCCCGCGTTGCGGCATCGGTGAAATCTCGATCCCGGAAAACGAACCGGGCAGCTCGATCATGCCGGGCAAGGTCAACCCAACCCAGTGCGAAGCGATGACCATGCTGTGCGCACAGGTGCTGGGTAACGACGTGGCGGTGAATATCGGCGGGGCTTCCGGCAACTTTGAGTTGAACGTATTCCGCCCGATGGTGATCCACAACTATCTGCAATCTATCCGCCTGCTGGCCGACGGTATGCAGGGCTTTAATGAGCACTGTGCGGTGGGGATCGAGCCTAACCGGGACCGCATCAGCCAGTTGCTGAATGAATCCTTGATGCTGGTTACCGCGCTGAATACCCACATCGGTTATGACAAAGCGGCAGAAATCGCCAAGAAAGCGCACAAGGAAGGGCTGACGCTGAAAGGCTCTGCGCTGAAGTTGGGCTACCTGACCGAAGAAGAGTTCGATCTGTGGGTGCGCCCGGAAGACATGGTCGGCAGCATGAAGAAGTAAACCTTATGCTTCTGACGAACCTGCGCAAGAGCTAAACCTGTAGGGGTCGAACCCATGTTCGACCCGATTTAGCCCATTGATTATGTACGAAGGCGCAGTATGCAGCGCCTCTACCATGAAAGTCTCAGCGAGTAGGAGCGTCGGTATACAGATGCAAGCGTTTGACCAGCAGCCGCAGTGGCCTGGTGTCCGGTTTGTATTTATGTTTCACCGCCGAGGCGTCGTAATTGAGCAATTCGCCAATCTTCGGCACCTGGGCACCGTTTTCCACCTGACACAGGGCAATCAGCGGCAGCGGGCAGGGGTGTTGCACCTGCTTTTGCTGCGGTTGATACCACACCCGGGCGATGGGTTGCACTTTTACCGGTCGTTTGATTTTTAGCACCGCCTGCTGGGGCAGACGGCTGACGTCATCGATCTCACGGCTCACCAGTTCGGCCCATTGTTCGCGATTATGGGGTGGCACTGCGCGTCCGGCCTTCAGGCTCTTTTCCAATTGCGCCAGAATATCGTCGCGTTTCACGTTCTTGATGATGTGCTTATTGGCCCAGCCGAAGCGCACCGAATCCGGATTGGTCAGAACGGTGAGGGTACGATAGGCGCTGAGGGTGATCAGGCCATGCAGGTGGGTGTGGACGAAGTCAAAACGCTGCTCCGGCGCCAGGCCAGAGTCGACGGTGATAATCTGCTCCAGCTCGGACTTCAGCCGGTTAATCAGGGCAATTTTCTGCTGCAACTCAGGGTATTCCATTCCTTCCACCGCCAGGCAAATCACACCGGGCAGGCGCACCGCCGCCTTGCTACTGATGTTGTGCTTGTTGTGATGAATAAACAGCCGCTGATAGTGCTCCAGCGCCAGATCGCGCGCGGCCAGGCCCAGATGTTGCTCGACGGCAATCTGCGCCACGGCATCGTGCTCTTTACCTTTCTCGATTTCGGGCAGGCTGAACACCCGCCCAGCCAGCAAGCGCAGCGGCAGGATCTGCTGGTGGAGGCTTGCCAGCGCCTGTTCCAGCTCGCTAAAGCAAGTATTCATCCTGCTGATTAAACCGTATTTATCCATCACTCGCTCCTGTTTTAGTTACAACATACAATAAGAGAACAACAAACGAAAGGGCAACATTAGCAACGGTGTGGGTGGGGATACCGAGCGGTCCAGGCCTGACAGAGGGATTAAGGCCACCGCCGGCATCGATTGGGGCGGCGGTGGGCCAGAGATTAAACGCGAGCCGCTTCCGGCAGCTTCTTCAGGTAATGCACCACCAACAGGGCCAGCAACAACATCACGCTGATAAAGGCCACCACGCCATTCCAGCCAAAGCTGTGCCAGAACACGCCGCCGAGGGTGCCGGCGACGCTGGAGCCCACGTAGTAGCAGAACAGATAAAGCGAAGAGGCCTGACCCTTGGCACGGCGCGCACGCCGACCAATCCAGCTGCTGGCAACCGAATGGGCGGCAAAGAAACCGGCGGTAAACAGCATCATGCCGATAAAAATAACCGCTACCGGTGACAGTGCGGTAATCAGGATCCCGATCAACATAATCAGGGTAGATGCCAACAGCACCGGCCCGCGGCCAAACCGGGAAGTCATGGCACCGGCTTTCGGTGAGCTGTAGGAGCCGGTCAGATACACCACTGACAGCAAACCCACTATCGCCTGGCTGAGGTGATAGGGATCTGCCAGCAGGCGGTAGCCAATATAGTTGAACATGGTGACAAAGCTGCCCATCAGCAGAAAACCTTCGGCAAACAGCAGCGGTAAGCCTTTGTCGTGCCAATGCAGCCGGAAGTTAATCAGCAGGGTACGCGGGCGCAACGAACTGGCGCGAAAATGCTTTGATTCGGGCAAGATGCGCCAAAACATGCAGGCCGCGGCCAGCGCGAACAGGCCGATCACCGCCAGCGAAACCCGCCAGGAGAAGAAGTCGGTCAGTACCCCAGTCACCAGACGACCGCTCATGCCGCCGATGGAGTTACCGCTGATATACAGCCCCATCGAAAAGGCGACAAAGCTGGGATGGATCTCTTCGCTCAGGTAAGTCATGCCGACGGCGGCGACGCCGCTCAGCGAGAGCCCTATCAGCGCGCGCATCAGCAGAATACCTTGCCAACTGGTCATAAAGGCGCAAATCAGGGTGCAGATTGCCGCCAGCAGCAACGCTACCACCATCACCGATTTGCGGCCGATGGCGTCGGACAGTGGGCCGGTAAACATCAGGCCAATCGCCAATAGCCCGGTGGACACCGACAGCGACAGGCTACTTTCCGCCGGAGAGATGCCGAAGTCCTGTGACAAAACCGGCAGGATCGGCTGCACGCAATACAACAAGGCGAAAGTGGCCAACCCGGCAGAGAACAACGCCAGGGTGACGCGCATAAACTGCGGCGTTCCACGTTCGATGTAGGGAAGTTTGTTAAGAGTGGAACGTTGAGTTTTTGGCGCAGCAGCCGCATCGTCATTGGCGGTCAGCGTCGACGGCATATTGGCCGCAGAACGCACAGGGGTTGTCACAGTCTTTCCTTACCGAACTTGGGTTGATTTAAACAAGCACATCTTTGGTTAACAAAATCATAGGGAGAGGGCAGTTTTTTGTCTAATATATTAATAATTCAAATTAAGACGTTTAAAGTATGAATATCGAATTGAGGCACCTGCGTTATTTCATTGCCGTGGCAGAAGAGCTGCATTTTGGCCGCGCTGCGGAACGCCTGCGGATCTCCCAACCGCCCCTCAGTCAGCAGATCCAGGCGCTGGAGGAAATGGTCGGTGCACGCCTGCTGGCACGTAACAACCGCAATGTCAGCCTGACGCAGGCGGGGAAAATGTTCCTCAAAGAGGCCTATCAGGTGCTCGATCAGGTCGGTCGGGCGGCGGAGAAAGCGGCGCGACTGGAACGCGGTGAAGTGGGTGAGTTGACCATAGGCTTCACCTCTTCGGCTCCCTTTATCAGCGTGGTGTCGCGCAGTTTACGGGCTTTTCGTCAACAGCACCCTCAGGTGCATATCAAAATGCGCGAAGTGAACACCAAACAGCAGATCGAACCCTTACTCAATGGCAGTCTGGATCTGGGGGTAATGCGCAATACCCGCTTGCCGGACGCCTTAAAGCATCAGCTTTTACTGTGTGAGCCGTTGGTGGCGGTGGTACCGGAAGGGCACCCGCTAACCCATGTGGCGCCGGGCACGTTGCGTTTCCAACATCTGGCGGAGGAACCCTTTGTGTTTTTCTCCCGCGAGGTCGGCACCGCGCTGCATGACGAGATCTTGTCGCTGTTGGCCAAAGCGGGGATCACCCCCTATATCACTCAGGAGGTGGGCGAGGCGATGACCATCATTGGCCTGGTGTCTTCCGGGCTGGGTATCTCGATTCTGCCGGCGTCTTTTGCCCGGGTTAAAATCGACGGTGTGCAATATTTACCGCTGGCGGAACCAGAGGCGATGACTGAAGTTTGGCTGGTACATCATCGTCAACGCCCCCTGACCGCTGCGGCCAAATCCTTGATGGCGTTACTGTTGCCATGAACGCTGAACTGGGTGAATAAAACACAATCCGCAGTGAAAGTGGGGTGAATTTGTGCAGCAAATCACATAACGAATCAAATAGTTGACGCTGTATTACAAAAGCCCCACCATAGCCGATAGTCTTTATTTAGAAGCGCGAAAAATAGTAGGAGCAGGTTTGTGATTGCTGTTGGGCAGCCTGGGCATATCGATCAAATCAAGCAAACAAATGCAGGGGCAGTTTATCGGTTAATCGATCAACTGGGCCCAATTTCGCGCATCGAACTGTCAAAACGCGCTCAGCTCGCCCCCGCCAGTATCACCAAAATCGTACGCGAACTGCTGGAAGCCCATCTGGTTAAAGAAACCGAATTTCAGGAAGTCGGTAGTCGCGGTCGTCCGGCGGTTGGGCTGGTACTGGACACCGAAGCCTGGCACTACCTTTCCGCCCGCATTAGCCGTGGCACCATTACGCTAGCGCTGCGCGATATCAGCAGCAAACTGGTGGTAGAAGAGTTGTTACCACTGGCCGCCGAACATCCCGATCCGCTGTTAAAACGCATTCTTGCTGAAGTCGACCAGTTCTTTATCCGTCATCAAAGCAAGCTGGAACGGTTAACGGCGATCGCCATTACGCTGCCGGGCATGGTCGACGCGATTTCCGGCGTAGTACACCGTATGCCGTTTTACGATGTAGAAGACATGCCATTAGGGCCTGCGCTGGAAACGCGCACCGGGCTGCCGGTTTATTTGCAGCACGACATCAGCGCCTGGACCATGGCCGAAGCGTTATATGGCGCTTCACGCGGCAGCCAAAACGTGATCCAGGTGGTGATCGACCACAACGTCGGCGCCGGGGTGATCACCGGTGGCAGGGTATTGCATGCCGGTAGCCACAGCGTGGTTGAGATTGGTCATACGCAGGTCGATCCTTACGGCAAACGCTGTTACTGCGGCAATCACGGCTGTCTTGAAACCGTCGCCAGTATCGAAAATATTCTGGAAATCGCCCAACAACGTCTCGCTACCTCAATGAGTTCCAGCCTGCACGGCGCCCCACTGACGGTTGAGTCACTGTGTGACGCGGCGCTGGCGGGCGACCAACTGGCTAAAGACATTATTCTGGGGGTCGGTCACAGCGTAGGCCGTATCCTGGCGATTATGGTCAATCTGTTCAATCCGGAAAAAATCCTGGTCGGTTCCCCGCTGAACCGGGCGGCAGAAATTCTGCATCCGGCCATTGCCTCCTGTATCCGCCAGCAGTCGCTACCGGCTTACAGCGAAAAGGTCCAGGTGGAATCCACCCAATTCTTTAATAAAGGCACCATGCCAGGCGCGGCACTGGTGAAAGAAGCGTTATACAACGGTTCTCTGCTGGTGCAACTGCTGCAGGGCTAACACCAATCAGTAATTCTTATCGTTTAACGACAAAAGGTTGAGCTACCTCAAGCCCCGTCCTCCTTGCATCCTCTAGACTTTTCCCGTTCGTCTCTTTCGCCGTATTTTCGGCGATATTTTGGTTAACGGTGCATCTCGGGGCAATTCATTCATGTTATCGCGTTTATTTGTTACAGGTACGGATACCGATGTCGGTAAAACCGTGGTTTCCCGCGCTTTATTACAGGCGCTGGCCGCGCAGGGCCGTTCTGTGGCTGGCTACAAGCCTGTTGCAGCACGCTGTCAGGAAACCAGCGAAGGCCTTCGCAATAAAGACGCTTTGGTTTTACAGGCATCCTCAACCCTGCCGCTGTCGTATCAGGAAGTTAATCCCATCACCTGTCTGGAAGAAGTGTTTCACGCGCAACCCACCGACGATATCGACTACGGTGTGATGAGCAGCGGGCTGCAGCATTTATCAGCCAAGGTTGATACCGTGGTGGTTGAGGGCAGCGGCGGCTGGCGCGTGCTGATGAACGATATGCGGCCCTACGCCGAATGGGTGATTCAGGAGCAACTGCCGGTGGTTTTGGTGGTGGGGATCAAACTGGGTTGTGTCAGCCACGCCTTGTTAACTGCGCAGGCGATCATTAATGATGGCTTACCCCTGCTGGGCTGGGTCGCTAACCGCATCAACCCGGGGCTGGCGCACTACGCCGAAACTATCGATGCGTTGCAGCAGCGCATTCCCGCGCCACTGCTGGGTGAAATTCCTTATTTGCCACGCGCCGAACAGCGTGAACTGGCGCGTTATCTGGATATCTCTCCGCTGCTGAACCGTTAGGCATTGTGATAAACCGACACCGAACGCAAGCCGCGCGAGACGGTGGTGGCGATCACACAGGCCAGCAGAATGCCTGGCAGCAGGGTATATTCACCGGTCATTTCGAACACCATCAGCGCAGCCATAATGGGCGCGTGGGTGGTGGCCGCCAACAGCGTAGCCATGCCGGTTAACGCCATCAGAATCGGTACCGCACTGCCCAGCTCCGGCCAGATGGCACAGAGTTGCCCAACCACCGAACCCAGTGCCGCCCCGACAAACAGCGTTGGCGTGAATACACCGCCGGGCGCCCCAGAACCGCTACTGGCGAGCACCGCCAGCAACTTGCAGATCAGAATCGCGCCAACCAGCAATACGCCGGGGGGCGCACTGAGCAGCGACTGCACCACGCTGTAGCCATTGCCCCACACCTCAGGAAACAGCAGCGAAAGCAGCCCGACAATCAGCCCACCCAACGCCAATTGCAGCGGTGGTTTTAGCCGTAGCGAACGGAATGCGCGACCGGAAGAGGACATGGCCCACAGGAACAACGGCCCACAGATGCCGGCTAAAACGCCGAGTAGCGCCATCAGCAGATATTGCACCGGCCAGGGGGCGGGCAGGGGTTCCACCAGATACAGCGGCGCCTGGCCGCCGTTGAGCAAATTGGTCACCAGCAGGGCGCTGACGGCAGCAATCACCACTGGGCCGAGTGAGGCCAGCATCAGTGTGCCAAACAGGATTTCAGCGATAAACAGGCTACCCGCCAGCGGTGCATGGTAGGCGCTGGCCATACCGGCGGCGGCACCGCAGGCCACCCACAGCTTCCACTCTTTCTCATGGGTGAAGCGCTGGGCAAACACTGACCCCACTAAGGCTGCCAGCAGGATCATCGCCCCTTCGCGACCGATAGCGCTGCCGCTGGAGACCACCAGCAGCGAGGCCAGACATTTCACCAGGCTGGCACTGACGTCCAGTCGTCCATCACCGGTTTCTATCGCTTCCATGTAGTCGGTTGGGGCAACCTGTCGCTGGTGCTGATACCGCTGATATACCCACAGCAGCAAACCCGCCGCCAGCCCGCCCAATGCCGGGGTTAATGCTCTGCGCCAGCCCGGCATGGCCGCGGCTGCAGCCACCAGACTGCCATCTTCGTGGTCGAGCAGTAACCATTCCAGCCCGAGCATCGCACGGTGAAACAGCCAAACCACCAACGCAGCGGCAATACCAAGAAAGATGGCGATAAACAGGCGGCGCAACAGGGCGCGGTAATGGTGCAGGTGGACCAATCGTTTCATGCGTCAGTAAAATCTTGAGAAAAATGAAAGGGTCGCTGAACATTGTGCTTGTCACCCCGACCGAAGGCCAGATAATCTTTCCAGATTCGCCGAGCGGCTCGTGGTTTGTTTGTTCTGTCGAACCATTGGGTGGCCTAATGGTTACGCTGTCACCTTGTGTTCAAATGGTGCGTTTATCACCAGTCAAAACAGGGAACCCGACACCGGTAACAGCAACCTTTAATCCGGCTGGTATAATTTAAAGCAAATAAGAATCCATGGTTTGTAATAACGCTATGACAAATAACGACACACCTGCACCGATCGCCCATCGACCCTTAATCCTGATTGCCTGCATGCTGGCGATGTTTATGTCCGCCATCGAGGCGACCATTGTCGCCACGGCGATGCCAACCATCATCGGCGATCTCGGCGGCTTTTCCCTGCTCGGTTGGGTGTTCGCGGTTTATCTGTTGGCGCAGGCCATCACCATTCCAATCTATGGCCGGTTGGCGGATCTGCTGGGCCGCAAGCGGGTATTTTTCTTTGGTGCGTCGCTGTTTTTGCTGGGTTCGATACTGTGCGGTTTCTCCCCCAATATGTACTGGCTGATTGGGTTTCGGCTGTTGCAGGGGCTGGGGGCCGGGGCGATTATGCCGACAGCCACCACCATTATTGGTGATATCTATAGTCCTACCGAGCGTCCCAAGGTCATGGGCTATATTTCCAGCGTCTGGGGTGTGTCGGCGATTATCGGGCCGTTACTGGGGGCGTTTATCGTCCAGCATTTGCCCTGGGCACTGGTGTTCTGGGTCAATTTGCCGATCGGTCTGCTGGCGATGTTTTTCCTCGCTCGTTATTTGCCTTCGAGTCAAAAGGTGCGTAAACACGCGCTGGATCTGGCGGGTACCGCCTGGCTGACGCTGTTTGTTACCGCGCTGCTGTTGTCGCTGTTGCAGGCAGAAAATCTCGGTTGGTGGGTACTACCGTTATTGGCGTTGGCGGCCGTCTCGCTAATGTTGCTGGTTCGTCAGGAACGTCGTGCACCGGAGCCGCTGTTCCCACTGGCGTTATGGCAAAGTCGGGTGATTGTGGCCGGTAATATTGGCGGACTGGTGATTGGTGCGGCGATGATGGGCATCAGTGCCTTCCTGCCGACCTTTATTCAGGGCGTGATGGGCGGAACGCCGCTGGAGGCCGGAACCACGCTGGCGTTGATGTCGATTGGTTGGCCGCTGGCCAGCACCTTCAGCGGTCGGCTGATGCTGATGACCTCTTACCGCACCACGGCGCTGATGGGGGCGTTGTTACTGCTGGCCGGTGGTCTGATTCTGTTGCTGCTGCAGCCGACCGGTGGTTTATTGTGGGGACGGGTAGCCGCTTTTATGGTCGGTGCCGGCATGGGGCTGTGCAACACCACGTTTCTGGTTTCGGTGCAGAACGCCGCCCACCACAGCATCCGTGGCATTGCCACCGCCTGTACGGTATTTACCCGCATGATGGGGTCGGCCATCGGTACCGCCATTTTGGGTGCGACGTTGAACATCAATCTGCAAATTCGCTTGCCGCAAACGGCCGATCCGGTACAGCAACTAATGGAACCGGCAGCGCGTAGCGCAATGGCACCAGAAATCCTGACCGAGATGACGCAGCAGGTTGCCGCTTCGTTGCATTGGGTGTTTTTGGTTTCTGCGCTGTTGTCATTGCTGGCGTTGGCGGCAGCGATGCTGATCCCGGCGCGGCATCGGCCGCAGGGTGAGGGTGAAGAGGCGGAACAGGCGTAAATAAAAAGGAAAGGGCGCACAGAGCGCCCTGAACGACAATTATTGCGAGGTTTTCGTATCCTGGCTGGTGCCGGTCTGAGCCGCGTCACCGTTGTCATCGCCGTTGGCAAGGCGAGTATACACAATCTTCTGCGTGTCGTTTTCGCAGTGGCCAACCACCAGCCCACCGGCCTGTTGGGCCTGATCGTTAGGCACGATATCCAGCTTGAAGCCAGATTCCGGCACGCCGTTTTTGATAATTTTTTGCGAAATGTCTGCCTGCACGCTTTCGCACGAGGCCAGGGCGGCCAGTGGCGCAGTGGCCATCAGCAGTGCACCCAAGATAAGCGCTTTTTTCATCAATTCGTCCTTATTTGAAAATGAGCATCCTTTGTCAGGATAGCAGCAACGGCGGCGCAGGGTAACGGCCACCGCGGGCTGCGACAAGATTAAGGATTAATCTGACGACCGGTCTGGCGATCCAGACACTTGCGGGTGTTTGGTTCCCAGTAAGCGTTAACGTTCAGGCTGTCGTCGCAACGATCTTCGCTGTCAATCGCCTTGTCTACCTTGTCGAACTCTTTCTCCACGCGGGTGTTAACCTTATTGCGCAGGGATTTGGTATCATTGAACTGCTGTTTGCTCTGGCGGGCTGCTTCGGTACTCATGGCGCCGCTGTTGCTGCCATCGACGGTCACGCAGGTGCTGCCCTGAGTGCAGCTGGCGGCCAGTGCCGGAGCCTGCCAGGCCCCCATCAGCATCAGCATGGCGACCGGCAGCATCCCGCGCAGCAGTCGTTGAGTCGAAAGTGTTTTCATCGTTTCATCCTTATGAGTTAGTGTTGCCTGATAACGGCAACACTGGCTTTGACTTGCCCGCAGGCGTATTGATAAATATACCATCACGGCCTTGGACTGCACCAGTCAAGCACTGCCTCGTTTAGTTTACAGAGAGAAAGTTTCCCCCATGTTAAAGACCACTCTGCTATTTTTCGCCACCGCACTGGCCGAAATCATCGGCTGTTTCTTACCCTACCTGTGGTTGAAAAAAAGCGCCAGCGCTTGGTTATTACTGCCGGCGGCGCTCAGCCTGATGCTGTTTGTCTGGCTGTTAACACTGCATCCGGCGGCCAGCGGGCGAGTCTATGCGGCCTATGGCGGGGTCTATGTGGCGACGGCGTTACTGTGGCTGCGCGTGGTGGACGGGGTTAAGTTATCGGCACTGGACTGGCTGGGCGCGGGTGTGGCGTTAACCGGCATGCTGATTATCGTTTCCGGCTGGCGCGCGGCCTGAAAACGACGGCAGGGGCAACCCCTGCCGCACAGGATCAAGACTCGCGGTGAATATTCAGCCCGGCAAAGGACTGGCTGACCGGCATGATTTCCAGCGAGTTAATGTTGACGTGGCCTGGCAGGGTCGCGACCCAGAACACCGATTCGGCGATATCTTCTGGCGTCAGCGCATTGGCGCCGTCGTAGACCTTATCCACCTTGCCGTCGTCGCCCTTGAAGCGCACGTTAGAAAATTCAGTACCGCCCACCAGACCCGGCTCAATGTCGGTAACCCGGATGCGAGTGCCGTGCAGATCGGCACGCAGACCCAGGCTGAACTGCTTGACGAATGCCTTGGTCGCGCCATAGACGTTGCCGCCGGCATACGGCCAGTTGGCCGCGACTGAACCGATGTTGATCACATGGCCCATGTTGCGTTCAACCATGTCCGGCAGCAGGGCGCGGGTCATGTTCACCAGGCCTTTGGCGTTGGTGTCGATCATGGTTTCCCAGTCTTCGGCGTTGGCCTTGTGGGCAGGTTCCATGCCCAGTGCCAGCCCGGCGTTGTTAACCAGTACGTCAATGTGGCGCAGTGCCGCTGGCAGTTCATCAATCACCTGCTGAATGGCGGCGCGATTACGCACGTCGAGACGGACAATATGCAGCGCCTCGCCCAATTCGTCTTTCAATTCTTCCAGGCGTTCCATACGACGGCCGGAGGCAATCACCTGATGACCTTCGCGGATAAAGCGTCGTGTAATGGCCTCACCAAAACCGGATGTGGCGCCCGTAACAAAAATGATCATGTTGCTGTTCCTCAACTGTTTTTAACCTGGATGCTATTAGCATTAGCATAAACCTACTTCAAGTGGCAGTGGTTATCGGCATCCACGTTGAAAAACCGCCATCGCTGCTGCCAGACGGGCGGTTTTCGGTCAATTATTTAGGGGGAAAGCCAAGGCGGGCCAGGCAGGCCCGCGGGAATGTTTATAGCTGCGGAGGGATGTGATACACCACACAGTCGTATTTGGTGTTTTCGCGGCGGCCTGCTACTTTGCCGCCTAGAGATTCGGCGATACGTCGGCTTGGGGTGTTCTGTTCGGCCACCGGGTAGATAAAGTGCCGCGGCTGGTAGCGCTCACTGGCCCACACCGCCATGGCGTGAACAATTTCACGGCCATAGCCTTTGCCGTGCAGGTTTTCTTTCACCCAGATGCCCAGTTCCGGCGTGGTGTTATACAAATCGTGCACGCCGCCCATGCCGACAAACTGTTTGGTGTCGCGCATCCGGGCGATGTAAATCATTTCCTCGCCTTCGCGGATCAGCGGCAGCCAGGTTTGCCAAACGTTAGCAAAGGCCTCCGGCGACTCCTCGGGCTCAAAGTTCATATAGCGCGTCAAGGTAGGGGTGATCGCCTGGTAGACATCGTCGGCGTCTGCTGCGGTAAATGGGGCAATCAACAACCGGTCGGTGTTAACGCGGCACTGAGAAAGGTCACTGTGAATCATTATTATTACCTCGCTTTTCAGGCCAAAACGGCAAAAAATCCGCACCGGTGAAACGGGGCGGATCATCGATACTACGTTGATTGGCGGCAGATGCGACTTATTTTTGCAATCGTTGGGGTGAGTGCGCTGTCGGGGCTGCGGCGGGTTTCCTCTGGCGAACCTCGCTGCCGGCGTTGGCATCCAGAGTAAAGCAGTCGATCACCGCCAGCAGGGCAATCACGCCGATGACCACAAACGCCCACTGGAAATCGACCAAGGGGATGCGTTCGCCCGATTGCGGCATCAGCATTTCCGCCAACCGCAGTGCCAGCGCACCAATGGCGATGCCCAGCCCGCTGCCCATTTGCTGCGACACATTGAACAGGGTATTGGCACCGTTCATCTGCGGCTGCGGCACCTCGGAAAACGCCAGCGTATTGAGCGCGGTGAACTGCATGGATCGCGTCAGCCCGCTGACGAACAGCAGCGCCAGAATCAGCCAGGTCGGGGTCTGCGGCGTCAACAGCGCACAGGCGAAAATGGTGATGGCGTTCAACAAGCCGTTCACTACCAGCGTGGTCCGAAAGCGAAAACGGTAAAGCACTGCCGAGGTAAACGGCTTCATCACCAGATTACCGGCGAATACCGCCAACACCAGCAGCCCGGCGTCAAAAGCGTTCAGACCAAACCCGATCTGAAACAGCAGTGGCAGCAGGAAGGGCACGGCACCAATGGCGATACGAAACAGCGTGCCACCCCAAATGGTGACGGCGTAACTTTTTATCCGCATCGCCCACAGATTGATCAGGGGGTGGGCGGTACGTTTGGCATGCCGAACCGCCAGCGTGCCTAACGCCAGGCTGCCGGCAATGCACAGCGCCGGCACCAGCCAGGACAGCTGCGGATGATTGATCAAGTCGAGGCCGAACATCAGACCGAAGCAGGCGATGCCGGTCAGCACGAAGCCGAGGGCGTCAAAGGGCACGCCTTTTTGTGGTGCTTCCTGCGGGATCAGCCGCCAGGCCAGCCACAGTGCGGCGATACCCAAAGGCACATTGAGAATAAAAATCCAGTGCCACGAGGCATAGGTGGTAATAAAACCGCCGACCGGCGGGCCGAGGATCGGTGCCACCAGCCCTGGCCAGGTAATGGTGGCGATGGCTTTGATCAGATCCGGCTTGGCGGTGTTGCGCAGCACCACCAGGCGGCCGACCGGCACCATCAGTGCACCGCCGAAGCCTTGCAAAATACGGGCGGCGGTGAAGGTGGGCAGGTTAACGCTGGCGGCGCACAGCACCGATGCCAGGGTAAAAATCAGCACTGCCGCGGCAAAGATATTGCGGGCGCCGAAGCGGTTGGCTATCCAGCCGCTGGCGGGAATAAACACCGTCAGCGTCAGAATGTAGGCCGAGATGCCAATGTTCATGTCCACCGGCCGTACGCCGAAGGCCGCCGCCATTTGGGGCATGGCGGTAACAATCACCGTACCGTCGAGGTTTTCCATAAAGAAGGCGCCCGCCACCAGCAGAGGTAGTGCGCTGGCGCGTGAAAAAAAGCTCATGACAGAGCGCGCCGGGCGGAGCACAAACAGAATGCAGGCATGACAAAAATCCCGTTTCAAAAATGTTAACGCTGGCAGAGTTTTGGAGCATAGCGCATCACGCTGAGGTTAAAAAGAGGTTGAACGGGTGATTATTAGCGGGCGCACTGATGGCGCCCGCGGAGGTATTTAGAACTTCACCGAGCCTTGCAGATACAGGGTGCGCGGTTGGCCAATATACAGCCCTTTGTTATTGTCGTCGTAAGCCCGAGTGAAATACTCGTGGTTAAACAGGTTTTTAACCCCAACGCCCAGATTCAGCCCGGCCATTTCGGGCCCAAAGTCGTAGGCGGCGCGCAGACCCCACAGCATGTAGCCCGGAATACGTCCGGTACTGCCGTCGGCGCTTTCGGCCACAGTGTTGGCGTTATCGGCAAACTGGCTGGACTGGAATTCGCTGTTGAGGTTAAACGCCCAGTTGCCTGGCGTGTAATCCAGGCCCAACGTGCCCTTGTGTTTCGGTGAGAACGGCACCTGGTTGCCCCGGTAAGCCCCATCTTCGCGGATGGTAGCGTCGACATAGGCGTAGCTGGTGTAAATCGTCATATCATTGAGTTTTGGCGTCAACTGCGCCAGATCGTAACGCAGGCTGCCTTCCAGTCCGGCGTGACGGGTTTTGCCGCGCGCGGTCACGCTGTCGGTCACCTGATTGGAATCGTATTGGTTGTTGAAGTTGATCAGGAACAGGCCAATCTCACCTTTCAGCGCATCGCCCTCATAACGGGTACCAAGCTCCCAGGTCCGCGCTTTTTCAGGTTCGATGTTGCCGCTGTCGACCGCTTTGCCCATCTGGCTGTATTGCACGGTGCCGAACGAGCCTTCGGTGTTGGCATACAGGTTCCAGTATTCATTCAGGTGATACATCACGTTCAGTGCTGGCAGTGGGGCGTTGTAGCTGACGTCCAGGCGATTATTCTTGATGTAGTTATTCTGATAGGAACTGATGTGCTCGTAGCGCATGCCTGGCGTGATGGTCCAGTCGCCGATATCAATGCGGTCATCGATATAGAAGGCGTGGGCGTCGGTACCGGACTGAGTATCGCGATCGTAAGGGTTGTTGGTTGAAGGCAATACGCCGCTGCTGGCCTTGCTGTAATAACGCAGTTCGTGGGTGGATTCGCTGACGTAGCGATAGCCGACGCCGACTTCATGCGCCGACTGGCCCCAGCGGAAGCTTTGGCTGTAACGCGGTTCCACGCCGCGCACCCAGTATTCGCGCGGCGACAGCGTCAGGTTCTTGCCCTGATCCAGATAGCCGCTGCGCAGGGTGTAGGTGTAGAAGCTTTGCACGTCGAATTTGTGTTGCTGGTCAGGCTGGTACTGATAGCCGAAGTTTGCCAACTGGCGGCGGCCCCAGAACTTGTCGTAAGGGCGTGTCGATTGATACGGGTTGGCATTGTAATCGGCACGACTCAGGCCGCCCGGCATATCGGCCTGGCCTTCATAGTATTGCAGCAGGCTGTTAAAGGTGTGCACTTCGTTGGGTGCATAGTGGCTTTTCAGCATCACGTCGTCAATTTTGGTCGAGCTGTGCTCGCGCCAGTCGCTGCCGCGGGTGCCGGAATAAAGCAGCGCGCTGCCAAAGCCGTTGTCGGCGGTGCCGCCAATCATCAGATTCCCGGTGCCTTTCGGGTGATCCTGGCTGGAGGTTGGGCTGAGCTGGCCCTGCATACCGGCCTGCATGCCGAAAGTTTTCGGAATGGCGCGGGTGACAAAGTTGACTACGCCGCCGACGCTCTGTGGCCCGTAGCGCACTGCGCCGCCGCCGCGTACCACGTCAACCGCGTCCATATTGCCGAGGGATACCGGTGCCAGCGACAGCTGTGGCTGACCATAGGGGGCGAAGGGGACCGGAATGCCGTCCATCAGCACCGTCGAGCGGCTGGCCAGACGCGGGTTCAGGCCACGAATACCGAAATTGAGCGCCATATCGTGACTGCCGGTGCCGTTGTTTTCCGGCGCGACTACGCCCGGTACGCGGTTCAGTGCTTCACGCAAGGTGGTTGCGCCCGTTTTGGCGAACTCTTCACGCCGCACCACGTCACGCGCTCCAGCGTGTTCGAATACGTCAATCTGTCGGCCTTCAGCCAGCCAGTCGCCGACTACGGTGATGTCCTGCTCTTGCTGCACTGCCGGCAGTTTGACCAGGGTGTAGCCATTGTCGCCGAGCGCCTTGGCCTGCAAACCGCTGCCTGCCAGCAATGCATTCAAACCCTGGTCGACGTTGTAGTGGCCGCTCAGCCCTGGCGAACGCTTACCGGCGGTCAGCGTTCCGTCAACCGACAGCGCGATACCGGCATGGGCGGCAAAGGCATTCAGTGAGGTGTCCAGGCCGCCTGCAGGGATCTGATAAGCGGCCGGGGCCTCCTGTTGCGCGGCCATCGTGGGTGAAGCGAATGCCAGACCCACGGCGATCGCCAGTGGCTGAAGTGGTTTTCCCCAAAAATTGTTCATGCCTTCTCCTGAATTATTTTATTTATTGCTGCAGTGTTTTATCTGGAGTCGGATGAGAACGGAAAAGGGACAATCAAGAATGCGATTTTTTATCATTTTCATTTAAATAATTTAGGCAGGGACGATCTTCAGCCAGTAACGGGTAAAACTTTGTAGCCGAACCGGCAGGGTTTGGCTAAGTAAAAGCAAAGCGCGATCGGTATCTGCCAATGGGAAACTGCCGCTGACGCGCAGGCTGGCGATGGCTGGATCGCAATCCAAACGGCCGTGGCGGTAACGCGCCAGCTCGGCGATCACCTGGTCCAGGCACCATTGGCTCACGCTGAGTATGCCGCGGGTCCAATCGCCTCCGTTGCTAACGGCTTGTTGCTGGCCAAAGGCCGTGGCGCTGAAGCTGATTTGTTCACCGGCATTAATCCGACGTTTTTCCTGCGGATGCTGTGCCAGTTGGGCTTCCACCGCATGTTCCAGTACCGTCAGCCGCGTGTGATCGTCGTTTTCGCGGACCAGGAAATGGGTGCCGAGTGCGCGCATAGCCCCTTGCGGGCTCTCAACCCACAGCGGACGGCTATCGTGGCCGGTAATCAGACTGATTTCACCGGCATGCAGCAGGATCAGCCGTTTTTCGGCGCTGTAGCGCACATCCACCGCGCTGGCGGTATTGAGCACCAATTGGCTGCCGTCACTGAGGATAATCGGTTTGATCTCACCGGTGGCGGTGCGATAGTCGGCTCGCAGTTCGCGGCCGAACGGGGACTGATAGCCCAGCCAACTGCTGCCGCCGACGCCAAGCAACAACAGTAGGCTTTTCAGCAGGGTACGGCGATCCAGCGGGGTTTGGCGACCGGCCTGATCGAGGGTGCGATAGCTGAATTTACCCGGCACGCCCTGCAGTTGGCTTTGCAGCGCTTCGACTCGCTGCCAGGCCCAGCGGTGGTCGTCATGCTGTTGGTACCAGGCTTGCCATTGTTGGCGTTGGCGTTCGGTGGCGCCTTCGTCGCACAGCAAGGCAAACCACTGGGCGGCCATTTTTAGCGCCTGGCGCTGTTCGGGGGTGATGATGTGACTCATTAAAGGTATTCGGTTTCCAGGCTGAACAGCAGGCAGTGTTCGGTGGCTTTGGCCATATATTTTTTTACCGAACTGACCGAAACGCCGAGTTGCAGTGCGATCTCGGCATAGCCTAACCCTTCAAGCTGCGACAGCAAAAAGGCCTGTTTGATTTTCGGCCCGAGCCCGTCGAGCATGCTGTCGATTTGTTGCAAACTTTCCAGCAGACACTGGCGTTGCTCGAGCGAGGGGGACAGCGCTTCCGGCGTTAACGCCAGCATCTCCAGATAGGCGCGCTCCAGCGTTTTACGGCGGAAGAAATCGACCATCACCCGTTTAGCGAGGGTAACCAGAAAATCTTTGGGTTCGCGGATGGTGGCGGCGGAATCACTTTTGAGGATCCGCAGGAAAGTGTCCTGAGCCAGATCGTCAGCGTCAAACGCGCAACCGAGTCGACGGCGCAACCAACCTTGCAGCCAACCATGGTGGGTTGCATAGAGGCGCGTGAGCGCATCGGAGGGAGAAGGGGCTGTGGCTGACATGGTTTTCGCGCTGCCGGTCAAAAAAGATGCGCGGATGATAATTGAGAATGGTTATCGTTTCAAGTTTGACGCCATCCGTGGCGGCGCGACTCATCAATTTTCACCCAGTCGCAGCCCCGTTGCGGCATCGAACAGATGGATGGCCTCCGTATTGGGTGCCAGCCACAGTGGCTGACCGCTCTCGGCATTAACCCGTCCGCTGAGTTGCACATGCAGGCGGTAACCGCCCCAGGTCAGGTGCAGCAGGCTGACATCGCCGGTGATCTCCATCAGGCGCAAAGTGGCAGCCGGTTGTTCGCTGACATCGACCAAATGGAAATCGTGCGGCCGCAGCCCGAGGATCACCGGGCTGCCGGGCGTCGCCAATCGCCATTTAGCCGGCAGCGGCAACCACAGTTCACCGCAGGTTACGCCGGGCCGATCGTCGCGTGGCGTGACGATACCCTCCAACAGATTCATTGGCGGTGAACCGATAAAACGCGCCACAAAAGTGTTGGCGGGCGCATCGTAGATCTCCAGCGGCTTGCCCTGCTGTACGATATTGCCGTCTTTCATCACCACGATTTGGTCGGCCAGCGTCATTGCTTCAATCTGGTCGTGGGTGACGTACACCGTAGTGGTCTTGAACTGCTGATGCAGCGATTTGATCTCGGCGCGCAGCTCCATCCGCAGTTGGGCGTCGAGGTTGGACAGCGGCTCATCGAATAAAAAGACTTTCGGGTTGCGCACCATGGCACGGCCCATCGCCACCCGCTGGCGCTGGCCGCCGGACAGCTCTTTCGGATAGCGTTGTAAAAGATGGTCGATCGCCAGAATACGCGCGGCCTGCTGTACCTTGCTTTGTTGCTCGCTTTTGGCGACCTTCATCACCTGCATATGAAACGCCATGTTTTCCGCCACCGTCAGGTGCGGGTAGAGCGCGTAGCTCTGGAACACCATGGCAATATCGCGATCGGCCGGATCCAGATCGTTGATCTTTTGTTTATCCAGCAGGATCGCGCCTTCGGTCAGCGTGTCCAGCCCGGCCAGCAGGCGCAGCAGCGTGGACTTGCCGCAGCCGGACGGGCCGACTAGCACGGTAAAACTGCCGTCGGGGATGGTCAAATCCAACGGGTTCAGCACTCGCTGTTTGCCGTAGTATTTGGCCACTTTTACCAGTTCGACACTAGCCATCAGACCATTTCTCCGGCGCAGGTTTTCAGGGTATTCCAGTCCAGATACTGGCGTGGCGAACTGCTGATGGCGTGGCTGGCGGCACGAATGCCCCAGCGTAGCGCCACCGCGGCCGAATGGCCGTGCAGGCAGGCCGTCAGGAAACCGGCGTTAAAACTGTCGCCCGCACCTATGGTATCGACCACCTTGATCGGATGTGCCGCTGCCTGCAACTGCCGCTCGCCACACCACATGCGTGCGCCGTCCGGGCCGCATTTCACCACGCAGGCTGCGTCGGCCGGCTGTTGCCGGTTCAGGGTGCGGGCAGCGGTATACAGATCCTGATGGCCCGCCATGCCGCAGGTTTCCACTTCATTCAACAGCAGCAGGTCGCAGAATGGCAGCCAGTCGGCGATCTGTCCGCGCAGCGCATCGCTCCAGCCCTGTGGCGGCCAGCCGGTATCAACCGCAATGCGATAGCCGCGTTGACGCAGGGTTTGCAGCAACGCCGGATATTCCGCCAATAAGGCGGTGCACAGGAAGGTGCCGCACAGCAAAATGGTGTCGCCATTACCGGCGAACAGTGGGATCTGATGCAGTACGTCGTCCTGGCTCAGGCGGGTAATGTGGCCCTGGTTGCTGAAAAAGGTGCGTTCGTTGTCGGGATGGGTCACGCCGAAGGTCAGCGAGGTTTCGCAACTGTAGGTCGGCCAGTACAGCGAGCTCTCCGGGAACAGCTGCGCCAGCCAGGGGCTGAAGTAGTCATTGCCCTGATTGGCCACCAGCCGATAAGGGGTTTCCAGGGCTGCCAGCGCCAGCGCGCAGTTGCCAGCCGAGCCACCGGGGCGCAGTTCGCTGTGATCCAGCATCGCCTCGGTGCCTTTTTGCGGCCACTGTTGCAGGGTGCTCATGATCACGTCGACGTTGATATTGCCCACCACGTACAGCGTGGGCCGGGTGTTGGTACTCATCATGTTAATTTCCCTGAATAAATTAGCCCTTGCTGCCGCCGCTGGTTAAACCGCTAACCAGCGTTTTTTGCAGCCAGATGGCAATGAAAAGCGGCGGAATGGCAGCCAGAATGCCGACGGCGGCGATCAGCCCGTCATCGGTGGCGCGTCCGGCGGTGAAACCGGCGATGGTCACCGGCAGCGTTTGCGCCTGAATATTGCTGGTGAACAGCAGCGCGTAGAAAAATTCGTCCCAGGCCAGCAGCCAGCCAAACAGCGCCGAGGCCCCCAGCGCCGGCTTGGCCAACGGCAGCGTAATACGTAACAGCACCTGCCACTGACGTAACCCGTCCAGCCGCGCCGCCTGTTCAATATCGATCGGCAGGGCGTCGAACTGGTTTTTCAGCATCCAGGTGAGGAATGGCAGGATCAGTGAGCAGTAGACCAGCACCAGGCCGATATGGGTGTTCAGCAACGCCAATTGCTGCAGGATAAAGTACAGCGGCAGCACGAAGGCCACCGGTGGCACCATGTAAATCGCCAGACTGGCAAACAGCCAGCCGTCGCGGCCGGGATAGCGCGAGAAGCTGAACGCCGCCGGGATCGCCAGCAACAGCGAAATCAGCGTAGCGCCACAGGCCACCAGCAGGCTGTTGAACAGCGCGTGCAGGAACAAGGCTCCCGGCTGGCCGGGCTGCAAGGAAAGCAGGCTGCCGTAGCGAGAAAAGTCCCAGTGGCGCGGCAACCATTCCAGCGGCACCCGGGTGAGATCGGCTGAGGAACTGACGCTCATCAGAAACAACCAAAGCATCGGCGCGAGGATCGACACCGCCAGCAGCAGCGCAGCGCCATAGCGCAATATCAGGCGGATTTTACGCTTCATCGGCGAGGCTCCTTCTGCGCTGGCGGAACAGCATCAGCATGTACAGTGCAATCAACAGGCCGCACAGCAGGGTCATCAACACCGCATAGGCCGCGCCGCTGCCGGCCCGCAAATAGCTGAAAGACTCCTGATAAACGAAGAAGCTGAGGGTTTTGGTACTGTCCATCGGCCCGCCGCGCGTCATCACGTAAATGATGTCGAACACCTTGAAGGCGTCAATGGTCCGCAGCACCAACGCCACCGCCAGCGGAGCCAGAATGGCGGGCAGGGTGATGGCACGGAAACGCCGCCAGGCGGAAGCACCGTCCAGTCGGGCGGCTTCATACAGGTCGTCCGGGATCGATTGCAGCGCCGCCAGCGTCAGCAGGGTGATCAGCGGGTAGTTCTTCCAGATGTCCGCCAGCATGACTGCGTTGAGTGCCGATGCCGGGTCACCCAGCCAGCTGCGATAGTGGTCAATCACCCCAAGCTGGGTCAACAGCGCGTTGATGCTGCCGTAATCCGGGTTGAAGTTCAGCCGCCACATCGTGGCGTTGACGATGGTGGGAAGTGCCCAGGGCAAAATCACCAGCACCCGCAGCACATTACGGCCGTGGAATTTCTGGTTAAGCAGCAGCGCCACCAGTACGCCGATCACCCCTTCGAACGCCACCGAAACCAGGGTGAAATACAGCGTACGCCACAGCGCGGCCTGAAAATCCGGGTCGGTCAGGGCATAGATAAAATTATCCGCGCCCACCCAGGCCGGCGTTATGTCGTTGCCCACCAGTGCTGCGTCGGTAAAGCTCAGCCACAGGGTACGGCCCAGCGGCCAGGCGGTTAACAGCAGCATCATCAGCAGCATGGGTGCCAGCAGCACCCATGCCTGACGCCGCTCACGTTGAGGTAAAGTGAGCATGCTCATCGCTTAACGCAGCCGTGCAGCGCTTTGGGTCGCGGCATCCAGCCCGGCCTGTGGCGTGACCTTACCCTGCAGGATCTGCTGCAAGTCCTGCTGCAAGCCGTTGGACAACCGGGAGTAATCGGCGGTTTCAGGGCGCGACAGCATCACGTTCAGCGACTGCTTGGCGGCGGCGATCAGCGGTTCCTGACCTTTCTGCACCGCCGGGTCGTCGTAGGACGACTTCCAGATCGGCAGGCTCAGCTTGGCGTATTTGTCCTGCACCGGCTGCGAGGTCATGTAGCTGATGTACTGCCAGGCCTGATCGGGGTGGACGCTGGCCTTGGCGATACCCAGCCCCATGGAGCCGTTCACCGCAGAGACCTGGCCCGCTACCGATCCCGGAGCCGGGACGATACCGACGTCACCGGCCACTTTGCTTTGCTTCGGATCGTTGGCCATGTTGTACATGTAGGTCCAGTTGAGCGCGAAAGCCGCATCGCCGTTGGAGAATGCCTTACGCACGTCCTCTTCCAGATACTCGCGGGAGTTCGGGTTGGTCAGCCCCTTATCCAGCGAGGCTTTCATATAGTCGACGGCCTGCAGTGAACCCGGGCTGGAGAAGGTGATTTTGCCCTGTTGGACGAACTGGCCTTTGAAGGCAGACACCAGCGTGGTGTAGTCGCAAACCAGTGCCTCGGCCTGTGACCAGCTCCACACCAGCGGATATTTGACCACGTTTTTCTGTTTGAGAATTTCAGCCTGCTGCGCCAGTTCCTGCCAGGTTTGTGGCGGGGCGGTTATCCCGGCCTTGGCCAGCATGGCTTTGTTGTAATACAGGTATTTGGTGTCGAGGATCCACGGCATGCCCCAGCGCTTGTCCTTATAGGTGACGGTGGTCATGGCACCGGCAAAGATTTTAGCGCTGTCGTCGGCGCTGATGCGCGAGGTGACATCTTGCAGCAGGCCGAACTTGGTGAACTCCGCCGGCCAGATGGCGTCGAACAGCACCACATCGTAGCCGTTGCTGCCAGCGCCGCGTGCCGCGACGATTTTATCGTGCAGCGCTTCGTAAGGGACAAACTCCAGGTTAACGGTGATATCCGGGTGCTGTTTGCTGAAATCCGCGGTCATGGCACGGATGTCGTTTTCGCTGTACGCCGCCTGGGTCATAAACAACGCGTTGATCTGCGTTGGGGCGGCATAGGCGGCTGACAGGCTGAACGCCAGGGCAGACAGGGTACAGGCTGCCGTAGCGGCGAGGGTATGGCTTTTCATTGTGCGTTCTCCGGTGTTAAAAAGATTCTTAAATCAATTTGATTGCTTTATTGGAGGGCACCATACTGCAAAGACGATTTCCCTTTCTGCATAGGCAGTTATGACGACTTCCGGCACTAACCTTGAACATGCTCGTGCACACAACCGGCGCGTAGTGATAGAGGCTATCCGTTTACACGGTGAACTGACCCGTGCCGAAATTGCCCGGCTGACCTCACTGACGCCGCAAACCGTTTCAAACATCGCAACAGAACTGGAACAGGCCGGCATTCTCTCCTCGCACCTGCCGCGTCGTGCCGGCGGGCGAGGTCAACCGGCCACGCCGTTGACCCTGAATCCTGACAGTGCGTATTCCATCGGCATCCATCTGGATCATCAGTCACTACTGCTTATCGTGGTTGATTTGTCAGGCAGCGTTCGTTTCCACCGGCTGATTATGGTGCAAAAGCCGCAACCTGCTGCCACCTTGAAACTGATTTGTGATGTACTGCAAGAAATGCGCCAGCAGGCGGATCTGAGCTGGGGAAAAATGTTGGGCATTGGCGTGGTGATGCCGGGGCCGTTCGGCGTGGAGGGGATTTCCTCCGTGGGGCCGACCACCCTCAACGGCTGGGAAAATATCGATGTGGTGGCCGAACTTAACGCACAGAGCGGCTTGCCGGTAACGCTGGAGAACGATGCTACCGTCGCGGCCATCGGCGAACGTCTGCACGGTGTCGCCAGACAGCTTAATTCATTTATTTATTTGTACCTTGGCACCGGTCTGGGGGCGGGGATTTTCACCGACGGCCGAATTTATACCGGCCATGCGCACAATGCTGGTGAAGTCGGCCACATGATTGTGCAACCGGGCGGACGGGCCTGCTACTGCGGCAACCAGGGCTGCCTGGAACGTTATGTCTCACTGCAGGCGGCTTACGAAAGCTGCGGGCTGGATCCAATGCGCGCCATGCCGCAAGACTTGCTAGCGTTACCGCAGCCGAAGATTGACGCCTGGCTGGATTCGGCGGTGCCGGCGTTACGCCAGGCCATCAACATTATTGAATGCATGTTTGACGCTGAAGCGGTGATTATTGGCGGGCTGATGCCCGAAAGTATCGTAGAACAGCTGATCAAGCGTTTAGCGCCACTGCACCGCTCGGTGCGCAGCAAATACCTCGACGGCCTGCGAGTGCGACTGGGCACCACCGGTGCGGATACCGCCGCATTAGGTGCGGCAGCGTTACCACTGTTTGATGAGTTCAACCCGCGTTATGAAGTGTTATTGAAGTAATAACTTTCATCCACCGATTTTTATTGTTGCCCGTTATTGGTGCAGGCTCATAATTAACCCAACACAAGCAAACGGTTGCTATTTAAAGGCAACCGTTTGCTTATTTCCCGCTTATTTTTATCGATTCAGATTATTGTGCGACTTGTTTTTATCTGTTTGTTTTTAAATGAAAATTATCATTAAAAAACCAACTGGCACGCCGCTTGCTATCCTTAAATCAACACCTGCGATCGATAAAAAGACCGCCATAGTTCCCCCGGCTGAATTCACTCCGCCGGGTACTGTGCGCTGGTCGGTAGAGAAGGAAAGCAAAATGAGCATGTCATTCACCACGGCGATCCGTGGCAATTTTTTTGATATTGCTGCCTGCGTGGATCAGCCGCAGCAGTTAGAGCAACATCTGCGACACATTCCGGACGGATTACTGCTGCTCGATGAAGGCACCATTGTCTGGTTTGGCCCCTGGCAGCAGGGTGAGGCGTTGTTACCGCCGGGGTTTGAGGTCACGCATTATCAGGACAAACTGATCGTGCCGGGCTTTATCGACAGCCATATTCATTATCCGCAAACCGAAATGATCGGCGCCTATGGCGATCGGCTGCTGGCGTGGCTGAAGCATTACACCTTTCCGACAGAAAGCCAGTTCTGCTGCGAGCAGCACTCCGACAAGATGTCGGCTTTCTTTCTGCAACAGCTGTTAAGCAACGGCACCACCACGGCGCTGGTGTTTGGCACCGTACACCCGCAGTCGGTTGAAGCGCTGTTCAGTCAGGCCGCGGCGCTGAATATGCGCCTGATCGCCGGTAAGGTGATGATGGATCGCCATGCGCCGGACGAACTGCTGGAAACCCCGGAGCAGAGCTACCGCCAGACACGCGAACTGATCGAACGCTGGCACGGAAAGCAACGGCTGAGCTATGCCATTACGCCGCGTTTTGCGCCGACCAGCACCCCGGCGTTGTTGGCTCAGGTACAGCGGCTGCGTGAAGAGTTTCCGGATGCCTATCTGCACACTCACCTGAGTGAGAACCAGGAAGAAATCGCCTGGGTGAAGGAACTGTTCCCGGACAGTCGCAGCTACCTGGATGTTTATCATCAGTATGGGCTGACCGGTGAGAGAAGCGTGTTCGCTCACTGCCTGCATCTGGAAGAGCAAGAGTGGGACTGCCTGTGCCAGACCCGTTCGGCGATCGCTTTTTGCCCGACTTCCAACCTGTTCCTCGGCAGCGGGTTGTTCAACCTGCAAAAAGCCTGGCAGAAGCAGGTCAAACTGGGCATCGGTACCGACGTGGGCGCCGGTACCACCTTCAATATGCTGCAAACGCTGGGTGAGGCTTACAAGGTCGGTCAGTTGCAACGCTATCAGCTCTCGGCCTGTGAGGCCTTCTACCACGCGACGTTGGGTGGGGCGCGGGCGCTGTCGCTGGATGACAAAATTGGCAACTTTGAGGTCGGCAAAGAGGCGGACTTCGTGGTGCTGGATCCAGCGGTGTCACCGTTGCAAAAGCTGCGCCATGAAAACAGCCATGCACTGACAGAACAGCTGTTTGTGTTGATGACGCTGGGTGACGACCGCAACGTTTACCGAACCTACGTCGACGGCAAAGTGGTGTATCGACCGGCTACCCAGCAGGAGGCTGCATGATCCAGTTTCTGCTTAATCAAACGCTGAAGAATGAGAACGCGATCGATCCCAATACCACGGTGCTGAACTACCTGCGCCGCGATCTCGGTCGCTGTGGCACCAAAGAAGGCTGCGCTTCCGGTGACTGTGGTGCCTGCACCGTGGTGCTGGCGGAACCGGACGGTGAACAATTGCGCTACCGCAGCGTTAACGCCTGCCTGACGTTTGTCAGCGCGCTGCATGGCAAACAGTTGATCACCGTAGAGGACCTGAAGCAGCAGGGGGAATTGCACAGCGTGCAGCAGGCGATGGTCGACTGCCACGGCTCGCAGTGCGGTTTTTGCACCCCAGGATTCGTGATGTCGATGTTCTGTCTGCAAAAGAACGGCGCGGCCTATCAGCGTGAACAGGCGCAGCAAGCACTGGCCGGTAATCTTTGCCGCTGTACGGGCTATCGGCCTATTTTGGCGGCGGCGCAGCAGGCGTGCGATAACAAAACACCAGACAGCTTCGATCACCACCAACAGCAAACGCTGCAGCGCCTGCAAGCTATCCCTGCGGCCACGCCGTTAGCGGCAGCAGGTAAGCGCTGTTTGCAGCCGCAAACTCTGGAGGAACTGGCGACGCTGTATCAACAGCATCCGCAGGCCAAACTGTTGGCCGGTGGCACCGATCTGGCGCTGGAAGTCACCCAGCGTCATCAGGATTTACCCCTGATGATCGCCATTGGCCAGATAGTGGCGTTAAAGCAGGTGAGTCGACAGGACGACCGTCTGATCCTGGGTGCCGGTGCCGCGTTGAGCGACCTTTACCCGTTGCTGGCCGATTACCACCCGGCCTTTGGCGAACTGCTGGCGCGTTTTGCTTCGCAGCAAATCCGCAATCAGGGCACGCTGGGGGGCAATATCGCCAACGCCTCACCGATTGGTGACGGTGCGCCGCTGCTGCTGGCGTTGGATGCACGGCTGATCTTGCGCCGTGGCGCTACGCAGCGTGAGCTGCCGCTGAATGACTTCTTCCTCGGCTATCGGCAGACCGCGCTGCAGCCGGGGGAGTTTATTGAAAGCATCGTGCTGCCGGCCAGCGCGCCGGCAGATTTCCGCGCCTGGAAAGTCTCCAAACGGCTGGAGGATGATATTTCTGCAGTATGCGGGGCCTTCAGCCTGACCCTTGAACAGGGGATTATCCGTGATGCCCGGCTGGCGTTTGGCGGCATGGCCGCGACGCCGAAACGCGCCAGGCTGTGCGAACAACAATTGGTGGGGCAGCCGTGGCGGCGGGCGACGATTGAGCTTGCGGTTCAGGCGCTGGCGCAAGACTTTACGCCGCTGAGCGATTTTCGAGCCAGTAGCGCTTATCGCCTGCTGGTGGCGCAAAACCTGCTGCGCCGCTATTTCATTGCGCTGACCGCACCGCAACTGGCGATCGAGGTGACGGCCCATGAGTAATAGCAAACGCACCGAATATACCCAGCAGCAGTTGGCCGAACGTTTCCGACAATCGCTCACCAGCGGTGTTGGCCGTAGCCGTAAACACGAAAGCGCCGACAAGCACGTCAGCGGTGAAGCGCAATACATTGACGACCGGCTGGAGTTTCCCAACCAACTGCATTTGGCGGCCCGGCTGAGCGAACGGGCGCATGCACGCATCGAAAAACTGGATCTGTCGGCCTGTTACGATTTTCCCGGCGTGGTGCGAGTGATCACCTGGCAGGATGTGCCGGGCGAGCTGGATATTGCCCCGTTAACTCACGGCGACCCGCTACTGGCGAAGGATGAGGTGGAATACGCCGGGCAGGTGATTGCGGCGGTGGCGGCGGAGGATCCGGAAATCGCCTGGCGTGCCGCGCAGGCCATTAAAGTGAGTTATCAGGATCTGCCTGCACAGCTGGACGTCACTCAATCGCTGCGAGAAGGTTTCGTGGTGCAGGAAGCGCATCATCACCAACGTGGTGACGTTGAGGGGGCGCTGGCGTGGGCTTTGCACCGTATTCAGGGGGAGCTGCACGTCGGTGGGCAGGAGCATTTTTATCTGGAAACCCAGATTGCCTCGGTAATGCCGGCCGAAGACGGCGGCATGCTGGTGTACTCATCGACCCAAAACCCCACTGAAATTCAGAAGCTGGTGGCCTCGGTGCTCAATCTGCCGATGCACAAGGTCACCATCGACACGCGGCGCATGGGCGGGGGCTTTGGCGGCAAAGAAACTCAGGCTGCCGGGCCGGCGTGCCTGTGTGCCGTGGTGGCGCATCTTACCGGACGACCGGTCAAAATGCGCCTTAACCGCCACGACGACATGCTGATCACCGGTAAACGCCACCCGTTTTATATTCAGTACGATGTCGGCTTTGACGACGACGGGCTGCTGAACGGGGTGAAAATCAGCCTGGCCGGTAACTGCGGTTACTCGCTCGATCTTTCTGGTTCTATTGTCGATCGCGCCATGTTCCACGCCGATAATGCCTATTTCCTGCAAGATGTCTTGATTACCGGCCACCGCTGTAAAACCCATATCGCCTCTAACACCGCTTATCGTGGCTTTGGCGGGCCGCAGGGCATGATGGCAATTGAGCAGATCATGGACCATATCGCGCGCTATCTGGCACTCGATCCGCTGGCGGTGCGCAAAACTAATTATTACGGCAAAGATCAGCGTAACGTCACCCATTACCATCAGCCGGTGGAACAGAACCTGCTGCAGGAAATCACCGCCGAACTGGAGCACAGTGCGGATTATCAGGCGCGGCGTCAGGCCATTGTGCAGTTCAACGCGCAAAACCCGATCCTGAAGAAAGGGCTGGCGCTGACACCGGTCAAATTCGGCATTTCCTTTACCGCCGGTTTCCTCAACCAGGCGGGAGCACTGGTACTGATTTACACCGACGGCAGCATTCAGCTCAACCATGGCGGCACCGAGATGGGCCAGGGGTTGAACACCAAGGTGGCGCAGATTGTCGCCGAAGTGTTCCAGGTGGAAATCGAGCGTATCCAGATCACCGCCACCGATACCGGCAAGGTGCCGAACACCTCGCCGACGGCGGCATCGTCCGGTACTGACCTGAACGGCAAGGCGGCGGAAAATGCCGCTCTGATCATTAAGCAACGGCTGATCGACATGCTGGCTAAACAGCATCAGGTTAGCGCCAGGCAGATCGTTTTCAATAATGGTCAGGTCAGGGTCGGTGAGCGTTACTTCAGCTTTGAACAGGTGGTTGAGCAGGCCTATTTTAATCAAATTTCCCTCGCCAGCACCGGTTACTACCGCACGCCGAAGATCTTTTATGATCGCGACAAGGCCAGCGGCCACCCGTTCTATTACTTCGCTTACGGCGCGGCCTGCGCTGAGGTGTTGATCGACACCCTGACCGGCGAATACAAACTGCTGCGAGCCGACATTCTGCATGACGTGGGTGATTCGCTAAACCCGGCAATCGACATCGGTCAGGTGGAGGGCGGTTTTGTGCAGGGTATGGGCTGGCTGACCAGCGAAGAACTGGTGTGGGATCAACAGGGCAAGTTGCTGACTCATGGCCCGGCCAGCTACAAAATCCCGGCGATTGGCGACGTCCCGGCAGATCTGCGCGTCACGCTGCTGGAAAACCGCAAAAACCCCGAGGACACGGTATTTCATTCCAAAGCGGTGGGTGAGCCGCCGTTTATGTTGGGCATCTCGGTCTGGTGTGCGATCAAGGATGCGGTGGCCAGCCTGGCAGATTACCGTCGGCAGCCCAATATTGATGCCCCGGCCACACCGGAACGGGTGCTGTGGGGCGTGCAGCAGATGTTAGCTAGTGACATTGTCACTGAATTGGCTGGGGAGAACGGCGATGGACGAGTGGATTGAGGTTCTGGCCGACTTGCGACGCCGCGGTGAGCCCTGCGTACTGGTGACGCTGGTGGATGAGCTGGGTTCCACGCCGCGCAATCGTGGTACCAAAATGCTGGTGACCGCCGAACGGGCGGTGAATACCATTGGCGGTGGGCATCTGGAGTTTCAGGTGCTGGCGATTGCCCGCGAGATGCTGCAACAACAGGCGGTCACGCTGCGGCTGGAACGTTTCCCGCTGGCGGCACGGCTGGGGCAGTGCTGTGGCGGTACCACCAGCGTACTGTTCGAACCCTTGATCCCGCCGCGCCCGCAAATCGCCCTGTTTGGCGCCGGGCATGTGGGGCGGGCGCTGGTGAATATCCTCGCCACGTTGCCGTGTCGGGTACGCTGGGTTGATGGCCGCGCGGCGGAGTTCCCGGCGGTTATCCCGGCCGGGGTGCAACAAGACATCTGCGAAGAACCGCTGGAGATCGTCGACGCCATGCCGCCGGGCAGTTATTTCATCGTCATGACCCACGACCACGCGCTGGATCTGGCGCTGGCGGAGCGTATTCTACGCCGTGGCGATGCCGGTTATTTTGGCCTGATTGGCTCGCTGACCAAGCGTAAACGCTTCGACTATAAGCTCGGCCAGCGCGGCATCAGCGAAGCGGCGATTGCCGGCATGCGCTGCCCGGTGGGGTTACCGGACGTAAAAGGCAAGCTACCCGCCGAGATCGCCGTGGCCGTCGCCGGGGAGATCATTGCCTGCTACGGCCAGCGCTAGCCAGGTCACTGCGATTTATTGTTGAAGGATCACCACTTTTTGGTCGATGGCACCAAACACGGAATGTCCGTCGGCATCGAACACCTCAATCCGCACCTGGTCACCCTGTGCCAGATAGGGCTGCCGCTGGCTTTCATCGACACCGCGCAGCGCTTGTCGCACCCGGGCTTCGGTAATGCAGGCACTGCCGGATGCCGGATCGGCATTGCTGATGGTGCCTGCCCCTACGATGCTGCCAGCCGCCAAAGCGCGGGTGCAGGCAAGGTGTGCAATAAGCTGCCCGAAATTAAACGCCGTATCATCACCGGCGTCCGGAGCGCCAAACCATTTTCCATTCAGACTGACGTGCACCGGCAAATGCAACATGGCCTCCCGCCAGTTCGCGCCGAGCGCTGCGGGCGTCACGGCAACCGGGGCAAAGCTGGTCGCGGGCTTGCTCTGGTAGAAACCGAACCCCCGGGCCAGTTCGTCGGGGATCAGACGGCGGAGGGAGGCGTCATTGAGCAACACCACTAGCGCGATACACTCCAGCGCCTGCTCGGGCGTCACCCCGAGAGGGACGTCAGTGGTTATCACGGCGATCTCTGCTTCAAAATCAATATCCAGCTCATCATCAGTGGCTTCGATCGGTGTGGTTGCCTTTAACATCACGTCCGAACCGCCCTGATAAACCAGCGGCTTCTCTTCGTATTGCGGGGGAATGGGTTCGTTTCGCCATTGATACATCAGTTTGGCGTGGTGGCGATAAACGGACCCATCAACCCACTGATAGGCGCGGGGTAGCGGTGCCAGGCAGCTTGAAGCATTGAAGAGGTCGCCAGTGTCCCAGCCGTTTGCAGCCACCTGCATCAACTGCGGCGCTATAACCGACCAGCTATCTAACGCTTCCTGCAGGGTGCGGGCAATAGCGGGCACGGCAATGCAACGTGAAAGGTCGGGAGATACCAGCACCAATTCGCCGTCCCGACGGCCGTTTTCTCGTGAGGCCAAACGTAATTGCGCAGCCAGAGTGGCGCTCATGATTTACCTTCAACCAAGGCCTGGCGTCGTGCCTGTTCTCGGGTCCAGATCGCCAACTCCTGATGCGCCGTGCGGGCAAAACCTTCCACGGTTTCAGCCGCCGCCACTTCGGTGGTCAATTCCAGACGAAACCCGTTCGGATCAAAGAAGTAAATGGATTCAAGATAACCGTCGTGATCGGTAACCCCAATCACCTCAATACCCTGTGCGAGTAGCCGTTGATGCATGCTGTCCAGATCGGCGCGGTTATCGACTTTCAGGGCAATATGGTTAACCCAGTCGGGGGTATTTGGGCTGGGTTGCGCCGCTACCCCGTCACCCAGATCGAAGAAGGCGATATGCGAATCATCTTTCATGCGGAAAAAGATATGCACATACGGGCAGTATTCTCCGGTGCTGGGGACATGGTCGTTTTTAATAACATGGACCAGCGGTAAACCGAGAATATCTTCATAGAAATGTCGGGTTTCCTCTGCGTCCCGGCAGCGCCAGGCAAAGTGGTGCAGCCGACGGATCGGCCTGGCAGGAGCGTTGGTTTTAACCGCCGTTTTTTTAGACCATGGAAAATCAGTGTGCATGATGTAAACCTCCAGCAGAGTCGCTGCTACTTAGTTTGTTTGCGCAAGAAACGCTCGATAGCACCCACCAGATAAAGCGGGATTTCCTGCATTGGGTAGTGTCCACAGCCTTCGAGCAGTTCCATCTCCACATTGACGAACCACTTCAAACAGGTGCTATCCATCATCGCCAGCGTCTGTGCCGGATCGTGCTGGCCAATCAGTAACAGCAAGGGAACCGTGCAGCCGTAAGTTTCGATGGAACAATCCTCCAGCGCCCAGCTACGGAGATAGGCTTCGAACACCTGCGGGTCGCAGGCCGCGCGTGACTGTTGAACGGTGTCGCTGACCCAGCGGTGGGGCAATCGGTGATGAGTGGAAAAATCAATCAGCGAATGGCGGCAGGTATCATCCTCGACAGCCTGCTCGAAGATGCGCCAAACTTGCTGCTCTACGTCCAGCCCGCTGGCCGGAACGGGAGTCAGGCCTACGGCACTGCGTACCCGTTCAGGGTGCCGAGCCGCAATGATCTGCGCAATTTTCCCCCCCATGGAATGTCCGACGACGTCGAAGCGATGCCAACCCAGGCTGTCCATCAGGTTGACCACGTCAGCGACCATTTCATTAGTGGTGTAGCTGCCGGCTATGTTGCGTGACTGGCCGTAGCCACGAAAATCCACAAACACATAAGTGAAGGCCTCGGTATCCAGATAGGAGAGCATCGGCTGATAGACGTTATGATCACCAAACCAACCTGGCAGCATGACCACGCATCGGGTGCCCTGACCGATTATTCTGGCGCTAAGTAGGGGGTTTTCATTCGTGGCCTTGCTTTCCTGACGATGCGAATGTCCCCCCAAAATCTGTTGATTGGGTTGAGGTGTTGTAGCCATGAAATATCCATCTCCTGATTTAAATAGCCGCACGTTTTAAGCTGGCGCGGATTAGGTCATGTGCATGACGCGTTTTTAGAATTATTTGAGGGTGATGCTACCTGTGGATTTGATGTTGGTATGCGGTTAAGTCGGAATATTTCGGTGAATCATTAGTCGGTTGAATAAGGCTAATGCGCCGTTAATAAAGCGTCTATAGGCGAGTTTGGGATGAACCGTTATATAAAACCGGACAATCAAAGACTTAGAAATGGTATGGGTTTATGGTATAATTTTGTTTTTATTGTATTTTTAGAAAAATATTCATGATACAAAAATTGACTTCTTTTGCTTCCGGGTGGAAGCCTGCCACAGCCAACGAATACCAACTATGCCATCAGCTCTATGGGGGTAGCTTTATGACTCACCCTGACGTGTTGCAGTTTTTCCAGGCACGTCTGGACTGCCAACCCGCTTACTACATTAAGCGGGCCGATAACGATCGTCTGCTGGGGGCATTTTGTTCCTGGGGCGGAAAAAATTTTGCACTCACTGGCAAGACGTCCAAAAAACTGGGTATTGATCGATATTCATTCAATAGAGATGAACTCATATTGCCATTGAGTCCTGATTTAAAAACAGCGCTCCCCTTTAAAACAAAAATGCTTTCATCGTTAAATGATAAGAATACGAGAAATGCGACATTTAAACTGAATAGCCAACGGGCAATTTGTCTGGCAAAAGGCTGCGGTAAAGACGGGTTTTCCTCTTCGACAAAAAGCAGCCGCCGCAGGGAACTGAATCGTTTTCTCAACGCGGGAGGCGAGATTGTGGATCAAGCCAATTTTTCTCCAGAGCAACTTGCCACTGTCTACTTCGAGCTATATGAAAAACGCTGGGGTGAAAAACCGGGTTACTACCAGGAAATGGTGGATATGCTTGGCTCATTAAGAGCCATGTTTTTTGGGCATGTCCTTTTCTTCGATGGAAAACCCTGTGCCTTCCAATTAATAACCAAAGCGGAAAGCCCTGACTGGATATGCTTTGACTACGTCAACGGGGGTTATGATCAATCGTATGATAACTTCTGCCCCGGGACTATTGTTACCTGGCTTAATGTTAAAACTGCCTATGACCTGTGCGTGTCAAAAGATAAAGTCATGCGCTATTCATTCGGAAAACCTACCGCCGGTTATAAAGACAGATGGTGTTATCGCTCACCTTTAGGCCGAGTGCTGTCTCTTTAAAAAAGACGCTGGCATCAGCGGGATCGCCGGGCAGGTTAGCTTCTAATCACTTGTTTTTGCTCAATCTGCCAACTGCGCCTAAGCTAGGATGTGACTCAAGGGGAGATGAGCTCTCCGCGACATTATTCTGTGAACATGGAGGAGTTTCGATTTGATGCGTTTATCGACATTGGTGTTGGCGATCGGCATGGCGCTGGGCTCGCAGGCACAGGCAGAAGAAACCAATCCGCACGCGGATCATAGCGCGTTGCCAAGTGGCCAGGCAAAGGAGGCTAACGTGACCGGTGAAGCCAACCAACACAACAATAAAAAGAACGAGAACCCGTTCTTCTATCAAAGTCGTCTGCCATTCCAGGCACCGCCGTTCAATCTGATCAAAGAAAGCGATTATGCCCCGGCGATCGACGCCGGTATCAAGCAAAAGCTGGAGGAAGTGGAGAAGATCGCCAACAACCCGGCCAAGCCTGATTTTAAAAATACCTTCGTGGCGCTGGAGCAAAGCGGCGCGATGCTGTCGCGGGTGATGAATGTGTTTGGCGCAATGACCTCGGCCAACACCAGTGACGGGTTGCAAAAGTTGGACGAGCAGAGCTCACCGAAGCTGGCGGCGTTGGATGATGCCATCATGCTCAACAGCAAGCTGTTTGCCCGCATCAAGGCCGTTTATCAGCAGCTCGATGCGCTGAAGCTGGATGCAGAATCCCGTCGACTGGTCGAAGTGACCTATAAGAACTTTGAGCTGGCGGGGGCCAATCTGTCCGACGCCGATAAAACCAAGCTGAAGGCGCTGAACCAGGAAGCGGCAACGCTGAGCACCCAGTTCTCCAACAAATTGCTGGCGGCGACCAAAGAGGGTGCGCTGGTGATCACCGAACAAGGGAAGTTGGACGGCCTGTCGGAAGGCGAACTGGCGGCGGCGGCCCAGGCGGCCGGTGAACGCAAGCTGGATAAACAGTGGCTGCTGGTGTTGCAAAACACCACCCAGCAACCGGAATTGCAGAGTCTGAAAAACCGCGATACCCGTAAAGCGCTGTTTGATGCCTCGTGGAATCGTGCAGAAAAGGGCGACGCTAACGACACTCGCCAGACCATTGCGCGGCTGGCTAAAATTCGTGCCGAGCAGGCCAAACTGCTGGGCTTCCCGAATTACGCGGCCTGGAAGCTGCAAAACCAGATGGCCAAAACCCCGGATGCTGCGCTGAGATTTATGCGCGATATCGTCCCGGCGGCTACCGCGCGAGCCGAACGTGAGGCCAAAGACATTCAGGTGGTGATTGACCAGCAAAAAGGCGGCTTCAAGGTTGAAGCCTGGGACTGGCAGTTTTATGCCGAACAGGTACGCAAAGCCAAATACGACCTGGATGAATCACAGATCAAACCTTACTTTGAGCTGGATAACGTGCTGAACAACGGCGTATTTTATGCCGCCAACCTGCTGTACGGTATCAGTTTCAAGGAGCGCAAGGACATCCCGGTTTATCAGCCGGACGTACGGGTTTATGAGGTGTTCGATAAAGACGGCAAATCACTGGCGCTGTTCTATACCGACTTCTTTAAGCGCGACAACAAGGGCGGTGGCGCCTGGATGAGCAACTTTGTCGAGCAGTCGAAGCTGAAAGGCACCAAGCCGGTGATTTACAACGTCGCCAACTTTACCAAACCGGCACCAGGCCAGCCTGCACTGTTGTCCTACGATGATGTGATCACCATGTTCCACGAGTTTGGTCATGCGCTGCACGGCATGTTCGCCGATCAGGAGTATCCGAGCCTGTCCGGTACCAACACCGCTCGTGACTTTGTTGAATTCCCATCGCAGTTCAATGAACACTGGGCCAGCGATCCCAAGGTCTTTGCGCACTACGCCAAGCATTACAAAACCGGTGAAGCCATGCCGCAGGAACTGGTCGACAAAATCAAAAAGGCCGACAAGTTCAACAAAGGCTATGACATGACCGAACTGCTGTCCGCGGCACTGCTGGACATGCACTGGCATATGCTGAGTGCCGACCAACCCCAGCAGGACGTGGACAAGTTCGAGGCCGAATCGCTGCAGAAAGACAAAATCGATCTCAGCTATGTGCCGCCGCGCTACCGTTCCAGCTACTTTAAGCATATCTGGGGTAACGGCTATGCGGCCGGTTACTACGCCTATCTGTGGACCGAAATGCTGGCGGATGACGCTTTCCAGTGGTTCAGCGAACATGGCGGTCTGACCGCAGAGAACGGCCAGCGTTTCCGCAATATGATCCTGTCGCGCGGTAACAGTCAGGACCTGGAAAAACTGTACATCGACTGGCGCGGTAAAGCGCCAAGCATTGAACCTATGCTGATTAACCGTGGCTTGAAAGACCAGTAATAGCCACGACGTTAACCAAAATGGCCACTAAGGACGCAAGCTTGCTTGCGTCCTTTTTTCATTCCACGGGGACATGGGCGGTGTGATGGTTTATCATGCGCCGATTATTTTTTGGCCCGTGAGCAATGAAGATAAGAATCCTCCTAACGCGCTGTTTTGCTTTGATTATGCCATTGCTGCTTTCAGCCTGTGGCACGCTGTCGCGCATGCCAACCGACACATCACCGTTGGAAAGTCGGCGTTTGGCGTGCAGTGCTGACCTGCAAGCCGAGGTCGACAGCCTGGCACGGCCGATCATCGACGGCCGGCAGACGCCGGGATTGGTGGTGGGCGTATTGACGGCAGACGGGCAGGCGCGCACCTATGGTTACGGCGTGACCGATGCGCAGCAGCGCTATCCGGTTAACGGCAACACGCTGTTTGCCGTGGGGTCGGTCAGCAAGGGATTTATTGCCGAAGTCACGGTGGTGTTGGTCAACAAGGGCGTGCTGCATTGGGACGATACGTTGGCAACCTTACTGCCGCCCGGCACCTTGCTCAGCAAGGATGCGGCTAAAATTACCTTATTGCAGTTGGTGACCCATACCTCGGGCCTGCCGCGTCAGATGATGACGCCGGAGATGCTGGGGGCCTTTGTCCGCTATCTGTTTACCGGCGATAATTTTTATGGCTCGCTGGACACGCCAAAAGTCCTCAACGACCTGGCGCAGTTTGAGGCCCCGGCGGTTGAAGCGCCGCGCTATTCCAACTTGGGCTATGCGCTGCTGGATTACATCCTGCAACGGCGCACCGGTAAAACCGTCGATCGTCTGACCACGGAAAACATCCTCCAGCCGTTGGGGCTGACCCACACCAGCTACGATGCGCAGCAGTTACCGGGTTATGCGCAACGGGCCATTGGCCATGCCGGCGATCAGCCCAAGTTTATTCGGCGCGGGCAGCCGGTGCCCGACTGGCAATTTTCTTCCTATATGATTGGCGCCGCCGGGTTATATACCGACGCCGACGATCTGCTGCGCTATGCGCGGGCACATTTCGTCCCTACCGGTTCGGCGGCACTGGATCAGGCGCTGAAAGACTCGCTGACCGTGCATTTTGCGCGCAGTAAAGAGGCGGCGGCCATCGCCTGGGTGGTCGACGACGTGGGTTCACAGCAAATTACCTATCAGGTGGGATTTATCGGCGGCTATTCCAGCTATATCGGCCTGGATCTGCGCCATAAAACGGCGGTGGTGGTGCTGCAAAACAGCTTTAACTGGAGTAACAATATTGGTCATCGTTTGCTGCAACGCATGGGCGAGGCGGCGGACGGGCATTTTACCTGCCATTAAGTCGGGCCCCGCGAACGGAGCCCGACATCCTCAGCGGTTAACCACCTTGGCCGGCAGCGCGACCACCAGCAGGGAACTGATCAACAGGCAACCGGCGAACGCCCAGAGTGCGCCCCCGCTTTTACCGGTCAGATCCAGCGCCAGCCCCATCAGCGAGTTACTCACCAACCCGGCGATATTGGCCAACGAGCAGGCCAGTGCAAAGCCGGTTGCTGCCGCCGTCCCCCGCAGGAAGGTGGCGGGCAGGCTGAAGAACACCGGTACCGCCCCGATGATCGCCGCCTGGGCGACAGAGAACAACAGCACCGTGGCGATCACGTTGTGGGTGAAGAAGGTGCTACCGGCCATCGCCATCGCGCCGACAATAAACGGCACTATGATATGCCAGCGTCGCTCACGCATTCGGTCAGAACTGGTGCCGATCAACAGCATCCCCAGCAGGGCGGCGACGCTCGGCAGCGCGGTCAGCATACCTATGGTAGTAATGTCGGTCACCCCGGCGGTTTTGATAAAGGTCGGCATCCAGAACCCCATCGCATAGGCGCTAAGCAGGATCGAGAAGTCAATGCCACCCAGCATCCAGACCTTGAGATTAAAGAAGCCGTCGCGGAAGCTGTGTTTACTGTGACCGGCCTCGGCGTCGTCTTGCGCCAAATCCTCGGCAATACGCTGTTTCTCTTCGTCGGATAACCATTTGGCCTGGCGGAAATTGTTCGGCAACACCCAGAAAGTCAGTACCCCCAGCAGCACGCTGGGAATGCCCTCCAGCAGGAACAACCATTGCCAGCCATGCAGCCCGTGGCGCATATCAAAATGTCCCATGATCCAGCCGGAAATCGGGCCACCCAGCACGCTCGACAGCGGCAGACCGATCATGAACAACGCAATAATGCGGCCGCGACGGTAGGTTGGGAACCACAGCGTCAGGTAATACAGCACGCCGGGCAGGAAACCGGCCTCTGCCACGCCGAGCAGAAAACGGATGACGTAAAACTGATTAGCGGTGGTAACGAACATGGTACAGGCGGAAAGCAGGCCCCAGGTGATCATGATGCGGGCAATCCACACCTTGGCACCGACTCGCTGCAGAATCAGGTTGCTCGGTACCTCAAACAGGATATAGCCGACAAAAAACAGCCCGGCTCCCAGACCGAAGGCCGCCTCGCTCAATTGCAGTTGATCGGCCATCTGCAGCTTGGCCAGCCCGACGTTGATGCGGTCGAGGTAGGCAGCCAGATAGCACAGACAGAGGAATGGGATCAGCTTCCAGGTGATTTTGCGGTACAGAAGCGATTCTGCGCCCGCTTTCCCGGTTAACGGGGTTTCAACAATGGCCATGATGATGTCTCCAGGTGGTGCATGGTGGCCTCCGGAGGAGGAGCGTTGTGTGTTTGCTTGGAAGCCGCCCTGTATCGGGCGGTCGCCTGAGGCGCTTGCCGCGCCTTCTTTATTTTTCAGCACTCCGTGCAGGTGAAACTCTGGATTACAGCCGGTTCAGATAATCAATTGCCTCCCGTTTAGCCACGACGTCGCCGTATTTACTGTCGATGTCGAACAGGTTGGCCTCATGCGGGCCAGGGTGACGATCGCCCACGCATTCACGTACCACGATGGTGCGGAAGCCATGCTGTACCGCATCCACAGCGCTGGAGCGGATACACCCGCTGGTGGAACAGCCGATCAGCAGCAGGGTATCGACGCCGAGCGCCACCAGCATGGGGGCCAGCGAGGTGCCAAAAAAGGCGCTGGCATACTGCTTGGTCAACACCACTTCCGTGGCTCGCGGGGCCACCTGTGGACAGAACGCCGCCAGCGGATTCCCCTCCACCATGTCCTTCATAACCGGTGCTTTTTTCACCCAGATGCCGCCATCGGCAAAATGCCCTGCATGATAGCGGATATTGGTGTGGATCACTGGAATTCCCACCTGGCGCGCGGTTGTCAGCAGAGCCACGCTTTCTTCGACCGCGCTGACCACGCCGGGAGCGAATAGCGGCGCGCCTTCGGTGGTGTAACCCTGCATAAAGTCGACCACCAACAGGGCCGGGCGCAGACCGAAGCCGATGCGGTTACCCCAGACGCCGTGGTAGTTATCGGTAAGCGAGTTTTCGGCTGCCATTTTGCCCCCTTAATAAGCGCCGGACAGCAGGGCGCCGGCACCGGGAACGATCGGCTCCAGTTCCAGTGCCGTCAGCATGGCGTAGGTGGTGGCGATAGCGGCTGTCAGCACCGGCTTGCCGGTTTGCGCCTCAACGGTAGCGACCGCCGGTAAGGACGGCATCTGCACACAGGCAGACAGCACGATAGCGTCGACACCGCTCAGATCCATCTCGGCAACAATGCCCGGCAGTTTGGCCGGATCATGACGGCCGACCGCCAGATTGTCGGCGATCTCCAGCGCGCGCCACACCTTGACCTCGATGCCTTCGTGCTCGATATAGTCCACCACCATTTGGGTCAGTGGCTTCATGTAGGGGGCGACCAGCGCAATGCGTTTGGCACCCAGCACCTTCAGGCCGTTGACCAACGCACCGGCGCTGCTGATCACCGGGGCCGCGGCGTTGTTGTCCTGGGTAACCTGCGCCAGCCGGGCCTGGGACTCGCGGTGATAACCCAACCCCATCGACATGATCGCCACCAGGCAGGCATAGCCCAGAACATCAACCTGGGCGTCGGACAGCTCCAGTGCGCAGCGGTCTGATTCGGCGTCCATCGCCGCCAGTTCCGCCTTGCTGACGTGCTTCATGCGCATGCGGCTGGAGTGAAAGGTAAAGCGTTCCGGACGGATCAACTGGCGTGCCGTCAGCATCGCCGGGATCTCGGTTTCCATCGTGGTGTTGGAACTGGGCACGATCTGGCCGATACGGTAATTTTTGCTCATGACAAAGGCTCCTTAATTAATCCAGAAAATCGCCCAAGGCGCGGAAGAAACCGTCGAAGTCGTCCCACGGGATCATATGACCGGCTTTTTCAACCTCTACCAGGGTGATTTCCGGCTGCAACTGGCGGATCTCCGCTGCGTCTTCCGGTTGGATCACACCGCCAAGGCCTGCAATCATCATCAGCGTCGGCATGCTCAGTGAGGGGTAATCGCGATGACTGTCGACCTGATGAAAATCTTCATAGGCGCGTTGGATCGCCGGTTCGTAGCAGGTGTGCAGCCACTCGGCCCGCAGTTGGCGCTGCTGTTCGCTCCAGCTTGGGCAGTAGGCGCGCATCTGTTCGGCGTCCATTCCCTGCAGCGACTGACGGATCGAATCTACGTACCAGGGCCATTTGCCCGGATATTCACGACGGCCGGGGCCGGAAACCGGCGGATCGACTAAAACCAACCGGCGTACGCCAGCCGGTTGCAACGCAGCGGCGCGCAGGGCAAAGCGCGCGCCCATCGAATGGCCGAGCAGGGCGTAGTTTTCCAGCTTTAATGCGGCGGCGAAGGCGTTGACGTCCTCGGCGCAGGTTTCGGCGTCATAGGCCAGATCCGGCCCGCTGGCGGACAGGCCGCGACCGCGCACGTCCAGCACATAGGTGTCGTAGCGCTCGGCCAGGCGTTCGGCAACGAAGCCCCAGGTGATCGCCGGGCTGGTGATTCCGGGGATCAGGATCAGGACCGACCCCTGGCCCCCGTAGCGCAGGTAGTGCTGGCGGATGCCGTTGGCCTGCACGTTGGCGCCATACAGAAAATGGCTCATGCGGCGTTCTCCGACTTCAGCGTCTGCGCGTACAGGTCATAGCCGTAAACCCAGGCCGGATCTTCCTGAGTGCGCAGGAAGGTGTTGGCATTGGAGACCGACTGGACGCGGGAGGCGCGTTCCTTGCGGTTGGCTTCATACAGTTGGAAAGCGGTGCGGTAGTCGGTCAAACCGGTTTCCTGCAGGCAGCGCGCCAGCATGGCCGCATCTTCGATCGCCATCGCCGCGCCTTGCGCCATGTGCGGTTTCATCGGGTGGCAGGCGTCGCCCAGCAACACCATGCGGCCTTCGCTCCACAGCGGCAGCGGTTTACGGTTTAACAGCGGCCATTTGGTGACTTGCTCGCTGGATTCGATCAGCGCTTGCACAATCGGGTGATAGCCGGCAAAGGTTTCGTACATTTCTTCGCGGCTGCTGTCGATAAAGCTGCCCTGGAAATCCCAGGCTGGGTGGGGCACGCCGCTGACGTAATAGTACTCGTCGCGTTTTTGGGTGGTGTAATAAACCATCAGGTGGCGATCTGCCGACCACCATTTCACGCAGTCTTCGAAACTCAGGTTGTACTTGGCCAGTTTCTCGCCGCGGATCAACGCGCGGTGGGCGACCCAGCCGCTGTAGGTGGGCGCTTCTGCGCCCAGCAGGTGTTCCCGAATGCGTGAGTTGATGCCGTCGGCGCCAATCACGATATTGGCGCGGGCCTGGGTGCCATCGGCAAAGTTCAGCACCACTTCGTTGTCACGCTCCTCAATCTTGCTCAGGCACTTGCCAAAATGCACGCTGCCCGGTTGCAGGGCGGCCATCTGCAACGCCTGCAAATCGCCCCGATGCACCGTCACGTAAGCCGCACCGTACTCTTTGCGGGCAAAGGCGCCCAGCTCAATGCGCGACAGATAGTCACCGCTTTCGGCGTCGCGGCTGAACCAGAAATCCGGGTGCGAGGCCATTTGCTCCAGCGGCTGCTCGATGCCGAGACGGCGGAAAATCTTCAGGACGTTCGGCCCCATATGGATACCGGCCCCCAGGCGTGAAAACACCGGGCTCTGTTCGTACAGGTCGACGGTAAAGCCGGCTTTCTGCAGCAGACCGGCGGCGGCAGCGCCACCCAGACCGGCACCGACCACGGCAATGCGTTGTTGTTTGCTCATCATTTTTCCCCTGACTGTTTGGTTTTTTACCTGTCATCCGCAATGATGCTGGACGATTGATTTATAGTGTATACGCTAAATAACGCAAGGTTGCACAAGTGTTAATTTAGATCTGGCTCACGCTAATTAACCGGCCATTGCTGTTAAACTCATGTTAATCACAGGATGGATAGGGCTTAAAATAGGATTTGCTTATGGATGGCTCCGCGGCCTTGCTTCCTGTTCGATTTTCGGCTTAGATAATTAAAAGAGTGTGATCACTTTAATTTGTACAAAATAACCTCACCGACGCCAGGCGTGTCGGCCAACCCTTAGCGAGACAGGAGATACACATGGCGGTCAATGATAGTCAGTTGGTTCAACTGTTCGAGCAGGTGCTTACGTTGTCGAAGGTTGATGCTTCGCAAAGCGTGGCGATCCTGAAAAGTCACTATTCCGATGCGCGTACGGTGCGCGCCGCCACCGATGCTGCACTGCGTCTGGGCGCCAAGGTTTACGCGGTCGAACTGCCGTCATTTAACCATCCGCGCGCCATGGGCAATGACATGACGGCTTACTGTGGCGATACGGCGTTGACCGGTAACCACGCAGCACAACGTGCACTGGAGGCGGCCGATCTGATTGTCGACACCATGATGCTGCTGCACTCGCCGGAGCAGGAGCAGATCCTGAAAACCGGCACGCGTATTCTGCTGGCCGTCGAACCTCCGGAGGTGTTGGCACGCATGTTGCCTAATGCAGAGGACAAAGCGCGAGTGTTGGCGGCGGCGGCGGTGCTGGAGCAGGCAAAGCTGATGCAGGTGAAGTCTGCCGCCGGCAGCGATTTCCGTGCGCCGTTGGGGCAATATCCGACGGTGACCGAATACGGCTACGCCGACGAGCCGGGGCGCTGGGATCACTGGCCGAGCGGCTTCCTGTTCACCTGGCCGAATGAAGAACAGGCTGAAGGGGTGCTGGTTCTGGAGGTGGGCGATATCCTGCTGCCGTTTAAAAGTTATGCCCGTGAACGCATTACGCTGGAGATCGATAAAGGCTTTGTCACGCGCATTCACGGCGGCTTTGAGGCGGAATATTTGCGGGAGTACATGAAGTATTTCAACGATCCGGAGGTGTACGGCATTTCGCATATCGGTTGGGGCTTGCAGCCGCGCGCGCAGTGGACGGCGATGGGGTTGCACGATAAAAACGACGGGATGTGTATGGATGCGCGCGCCTTCTACGGCAATTTCCTGTTCTCCACTGGCCCAAATACCGAGGTCGGTGGCACGCGTAAAACGCCGTGCCATATGGATATCGCGTTACGTCACTGCGACATCAGCCTGGACGGCACCACGGTGGTGGCCGATGGCGAAGTGGTGGCACCGGCGGCGTCGCAGGTCAGCCAGGGTTAACCTTGCTGCTAAACGCGGGGGTTTGTACTATTCTCGGTGGTTTCCATAGATGGTGAGAGTAACGCAATGACGCCCCCCGAATACCCGGCTGCAGATAACGGCAAGACCGAAAATTATCACTTTACTGAACAAGTCGGGCACCTGCTGCGTAAGGTTTATCAGCGCCACGTGGCGATTTTCCAGCAAAACGTGGGCGATTCGCAACTGACTGCCGTGCAGTTTATTACCCTGTGCGCGGTGCGCGACATGGGCCCAAGTTCGTTGACCGAACTGGTGCAGGTGACGGCGGTCGATCAGGCCACCATTCGCGGGATTGTCGAGCGTCTCAAGGCGCGTGACCTGATCACCGTGATGCCGGATCCGATCGACCGACGCAAAGTGGTGGTTGGGCTGACCGATACCGGAGCCGCGCTGCTGGCAGAAACGGTGCCGCATGCGGCGACGATCACAGAATTAACTTTCGGTACGCTGAATCCGGCCGAACGTATAGCACTGATGTTCCTGCTCAATAAAATGCTGGAAGACCAGCCGCCTGGCTGATTCGCCACCCGCAGCTGCGGTTGTCTGGTGGGTGCACTGGCGGCGAGGTCACAGCCCACAAAATAACCAGAGCGCAGGCGGAGACGCAACAATGGCGATAGCTGAAGTGCAATTGCCCAGGGAAGGTGCGGTAAAAACACTGACGGAGCATCCGCTGATGCTGTCAGTCAACGGCGAAAATATTCATATCCAAGTCATGGCGGATACCCCTCTGCTATTGGTACTGCGAAACGATCTGGCGCTCAACGGCCCAAAGTACGGCTGCGGTCTCGGTGAATGCGGGGCCTGCACCGTGTTGGTAGACGGCATCGCCGCACGCTCTTGTGTGATCCCGGCGCTGGGTATGAGCGGCCGCGCGGTGACCACGCTGGAAGGGCTGGGCGATCGCGACCATCTGCACCCGGTGCAACGGGCCTTTATAGAAGAACAGGCCGCGCAGTGCGGTTACTGCCTGAATGGCATGATCATGACCACCAAAGCCCTGTTGGATCGCAATCCGTCGCCCAGCGACCGCGAAATCCGCCAGGCGCTGTCCGGCAACCTGTGCCGCTGCGGCACCCATATCGAAATCCTGCGTGCGGTTCAGCGCGCCATCATTCTTTGCCGCAGTGAGGAAACCTCGCCCCATGACTGACACCCATTCCTCATTACCGAGCCAGGCCGAATTATTGCAGCGCCATGGCACGCTGCTGATTATCGATCAGATCCAGCCGCCGCCGGGTCTGGTGCCGAAAGGCCAGACGCCGAGCCTGAAACCCAAAGAGCCGGGGCTGTTTATCGCCATTTGCGACAGCGGTGAGGTTTACGCCTTCAACGGCCATGTCGATCTTGGCACCGGGGTGCGCACCGCGCTGGGGCAAATCGTCGCTGAAGAACTTTACTTGCGCATGGAACAGGTGCGCATGGTGTTGGGCGATACCGAAAGCACGCCAAATCAGGGCGCGACCATCGCCAGTGCCACGCTACAGATTTCTGCCGTGCCGCTGCGTAACGCGGCGGCCGAGGCACGGCGCTGGCTGCTGCAACAGGCCGCGCGGCACTTTGGCGTCACGGTTGAACAACTGACGTTGAATGACGGCAGGGTTGTCGGCCCACAGGGACAAGCGCTGAGCTACGGCGAACTGGTCACCGGTGTGCATATTGAGCTCTCGATCTCCGGCGATGCGCCGCTCAAGCCGCAGGCCGAATACCGCCTGGTTGGCACCAGCACCGCGCGTGTCGATATCCCGGCCAAGGCTACCGGCAAATCTACCTATGTGCACGACATGCGGCTGCCGAACATGCTGCATGGCCGGGTGGTGCGGCCGCCGTATGCCGGTTATGACAGTGGCGAATTTGTCGGCACCAGCCTGCTGGCGGTGGACGAGTCGTCCATTGCCCATATTCCCGGCATCGTCAAACTGGTGGTGATCGGGGATTTTATTGGCATTGTCGCCGAGCGCGAAGAACAGGCGATCAAGGCAGCGCAGGCGCTGCAGGTGAGCTGGAAGGACTGGCGGCGTAACCTGCCGCAGATGACCGACGTGGCGCAGGCACTGCGTGATAACCCGCATTCGACACGGGTGGTGCATGACACCGGCAACGTAGATGCGGCATTGGCCGCTGCCGATCGGCGCTTTACCCGCAGTTACCTGTGGCCGTATCAACTGCACGCTTCGATCGGCCCGTCTTGTGCGCTGGCGGACTACCAGCCGCAGCAGTTACAGGTCTGGTCAGGCAGCCAGAACCCGCACCTGCTGCGTGCCGATCTCGCCTGGTTGTTGGAATACCCGGAAGAACAAATCGAAATTATCCGCATGGAGGCGGCGGGCTGCTATGGCCGTAACTGTGCCGATGATGTCTGTGCCGATGCGGCATTACTGTCGCGAGCGGTTGGTCGGCCGGTGCGGGTGCAACTCACCCGCGAGCAGGAACACCTGTGGGAACCCAAGGGCACCGCACAACTGATGGAGGTGGATGGTGGACTGGACGCCGCCGGTCATCCGGTGGTCTATGATTTTCGCACCTATTACCCGTCCAACGGCGCACCCACGCTGGCGTTGTTGCTGACCGGAATGGTTGAACCGGTGCCGGTGGCCTATGAGATGGGGGATCGCACCTCGGTGCCGCCTTACGAATACCCGGAGCTGCGCGTCAGCATTGAGGATATGGCGCCAATCGTTCGTGCCTCCTGGATGCGTGGCGTGTCGGCACTGCCGAATACCTTCGCGCACGAGTCCTATATTGATGAGCTGGCCACCGCAGCCGGTGTGGATCCGCTCGAATACCGACTACGTTATATCAAGGATCAGCGGGCCACCGAACTGATGCTCAGCACTGCCGAACGTGCAGGCTGGACGCCGCATACCGAACCGATGCAAACTCCGGCGGAAGACGGTGTGCTACGCGGGCGCGGTTTTGCCTATGCGCGCTATATTCACAGCAAATTCCCCGGTTTTGGTGCCGCCTGGGCGGCCTGGGTGGCCGATGTGGCGATCGACAAGGCCAGCGGCGAAGTGGCGGTGACGCGTATTGTGGTCGGACACGATGCCGGCATGATGGTCAACCCGGACGGCGTGCGTCACCAGATCCACGGCAACGTGATCCAGTCGACCAGTCGGGTGCTGAAAGAGCGGGTGACCTTCGAAGAATCGACCATTTCCAGCAAGGAATGGGGGGCTTACCCGATCCTGACTTTCCCTGAAGTACCGGAAGTTGACGTGGTGATGATGCCACGGCCCTACGATCCGCCGCTGGGGGCCGGGGAGTCTGCATCGGTACCGAGTGCGGCAGCCATTGCCAACGCGGTGTTTGACGCCACCGGCATTCGTTTCCGCGAGTTGCCGATCACTTCCGACCGGCTGCGCGAAGCGCTGAACGGCCCGGATAGCGCCAGGCAGGAGGCTGCGCCAGCGGCCAAACCCAGGCGCAGTAAATGGTGGTTTGGCGGCGCGGCCGGTATTTTCGGCGCGGTGTTGGGCGTAGCGGCTACGGCACTGCCGTGGCGTGCCGAAATTGCCCCGGTGGTCACTGCAGGAGCGGGTACCTGGTCGGCCGCTACCCTGGAACGGGGTCGTCAACTGGCCGCCGTCGGGGATTGCGCGGTGTGCCACACCGCCTCGGAAGGGGCAACCAACGCCGGGGGGCTGGCGATGGCAACACCGTTCGGCACCCTGTACAGCACCAATATCACGCCAGATGTGGAGACCGGTATCGGCAACTGGTCGTTTACCGCTTTTGACCGGGCAATGCGTCAGGGCATCAGCCGCGACGGTCATAATCTGTACCCGGCATTTCCTTATACGTCGTTCAGCAAGATGACCGACGGCGACATGCAGGCGCTGTATGCCTATATGATGTCGCAGCCGGCGGTCGCGCAGAGGAATCCGGCTAACCAGATGCGTTTTCCGTTTAATGTCCGCCCGCTGATGGCCGGTTGGAATGCGCTGTTTCTGCGCCAGGGTGAATTCCAGCCGGATCCTGCGCAAACGGCGCAGTGGAACCGGGGTTCTTATTTGGTCAATGGTTTGGGGCACTGTGCGGCCTGCCATTCGCCGCGTAACCTGATGGGGGCGGAAAAGGGCGGCGCCAGCTTCCTGGCCGGGGCGATGGTGGATGGCTGGGAGGCGCCGGCGTTAAACCAACTGGCCACGGCGGACCAACCCTGGAATGAAGAGCAACTGTTCCAGTACCTGAGCAGCGGCCATTCTACCGATCACGGCGTCGCGACCGGGCCAATGGGCCCGGTGGTCAGCGAACTGGCTACCTTGCCGGAATCTGACGTGCGGGCGATGGCCAATTATCTGATTTCGTTAAGCAGCCCGGCTCCATTGAACGTAGAACCGCAGGTCAAGCTGGCCACCAATCTGCAACCGACCCTGGGTCAGCAGGCCGGTGAACGGCTGTTTCAGGGCGCCTGTCAGGCCTGTCACAGTGCCGCCAGCGGCGGGCCGCAGCTGTTTGGCGTCAGCCCGGATCTGGCCAATAACACCAATATTTTCAGTGAGCGACCGGATAACCTGATCAACGTGATCTTGCAGGGCATTGCCAAACCGGCCACCGCCGATCTGGGCTTTATGCCGGGCTTCAAGGACAGTTTCTCCGATCGGCAGGTGGCAGATCTGGTGAACTACCTGCGTCAGCGTTATGCGGGTGATAAGCCAGCCTGGCGTGAGGTCGAAGCGCAGGTGGCCAGACTGCGTGCCAATCCGGGCAGCCATTAACTGGGGGGGGGAAGTGATCAGCCGATACTGTAATTTAAACAAATAACACTGACACGTTACTCATTGTTAATTATTGATTTTTTATTTAATTTCGATGTATTTACACCCCGAAGTTGGTTATTTTAAATACCGTAAAATTAAGGCGAGAAGCTGGCGGTACTCGCCTGACTAGGGTTTGTTCGCGCATGGAATTGCGGCGGGCATAAAACATAAAGACTACGTAGAGGGTATCAACCCCAATGACAGGACGTCCCCCCCAGCTTTACCGCGAGGGTTATTTTGCTGCTCAGGCCACCAGGGCCGAGGGTGAAGTGATTATCCCCGCCAGCCTCTTAACCGCCTATGCCTGGGTCAGCATTCTGCTGGTGCTGGCCATCATGCTATTTATGATACTGGGTGAATATACCCGCAAAGCGCGACTGGAGGGGGTAGTGATGCCGTCCAGCGGGTTGATCAAGGTGGTGGCGCGCAGCGCCGGGCAGGTTACCGAGCGGCTGGTAGCGGAGGGGGCGGTGGTCAAGGCCGGCCAGGCGCTGTATCGGCTCAGCGGCGAGTATTTCAATGGGCAGGGTGTCGGTACTCTGGCCTCGGTTTCTGATTCATTAAACCGCCAATATCGCATGCTGGAGCATCAGCGTGCTCAAGAGCTGGCGACCGGTGTCCTGCAACAAATCGGCGTGCGCCAGCGCATCGCGCAGCTCAATCAGGAGTTGGCCAGCACAGAGGCGGCAATGGTGCTGGTTCAGCAGCAAAAGAAACTGGCGCGTTCGCTGATGGAACGTTACCGCAAGCTGATCGCCAAAGGCTATGTTTCAGAGCTTGAATTCCAGCAGCAGAAAATGGCCCTGGCAAAGGCGCAGGAAAAGGTTGAACTGCAGCGGCAGGCGCAGTTGCGGCTGAAACGCGAGCTGGCCGCGGCGGCGTCAGAGCTGCGCACCTTGGAACAGCAGCAGCAGGCACGTGACGCCGAGCTTGAACGCCAGTTGCTGGGCATTAAGCAGCAACAAATCGAACTGGGTGCCCAGCGCGATCATACGCTAACTGCGCCGGTGGATGGCCATATCGCCGTGGTGCTGGCCCGGGCCGGGCAGACGGTAAAACAAAACGATCCTTTGCTGATGATGGTCGCCGACGATGCACAATTGCAGGTCGAACTCTTTGCCCCGAGTAAAGCGGTGGGCTTTATCAAGCCTCAACAGCGGGTGGGGCTGCGCTTTGCCTCATTCCCCTATGAAAAGTTTGGCGTGCAATATGGTGCCACCCGCGCGATTACCGACACCAGCCTCAGCGCCAGCGAGGCGATGCTGCAAAACCCGATGGTGTGGAAGGAAAACGAAGGGCATTACCGCGTCATCGTAGCCTTGGATAAACCCACCATTACGGCTTATGGCCGGCAGGAGCCATTGCGCGTCGGCATGACCGTTTCTGCAGATGTAGAACTGGACAGTCGTCGCCTGTACGAGTGGCTGCTGGAGCCATTATGGAGCCTGCAAGGGAGGATCTGAACATGGACGTTACCGAAGTGATTAACTGGGGATGGCGCAAGTGCCTGCCGTTGATCCGCCAGACAGAATCGGCGGAGTGTGGCGTGGCCTGTCTGGCGATGATTGCCGGCTGGCATGGGCATCGGGTTGATCTGCCCACGCTGCGCGCGCAATTTAACGTTTCGCAGCTCGGTATGACATTTTCGCAATTGATGAGTTGTGCCGAGCGGCTGCACTTAAGCGGACGCGCGGTGCAGTTGGAGCTTGAAGAATTGCACCTGTTGGCACTGCCCTGCATTTTGTACTGGGACATGAATCACTTTACGGTGCTCAAGCGGGTACGGGGGCAAACGCTGGAGCTGCACGATCCGGCACGCGGCCAGGTAAAAATGAGCCTGCGGGAGGCGGACAGTCATTTTACCGGCGTCGCGATGGAGCTGACGCCCACTCACCAGTTTGCAGCCAAAGACCAGCGTAAAAAGATCCGCCTGATGGATCTGATTGGCAAAACCCAGGGGCTGAAGGCCGCGCTGGGCAGGATCTTCTGTTTTGCTCTGGCGCTGGAAGTGTTTGCGCTGATCGGCCCGCTGATTAACCAACTGGTGATTGACGAGGTTTTGGTGGCGCTGGACGCCAGCCTGTTGACGCTGATCGTCATCGCCATGTTGCTGATGGCCGCAACCCAAACGCTACTGGAACTGGCCCGCCAGTGGGCGACCCTCACCATGGCGGTCAATTTCAACATGCAGTGGACAGCGAACGTGTTTCACCATTTGCTGCGGCTGCCGATTGGCTGGTTTGAGGCGCGAAACATGGGGGATATCAGCGCCAAATTCGATGCGGTCGACACCATTCAGGACACCCTGACCACCACGCTGCTCGAAGCCTTTCTGGATGTGTTGCTGGTGGTGGGTACCCTCACCATGATGTTTTTCTACAGTGCAAAATTAACCCTGGTGGCCTTGGTGGCCGCCCTGGTTTATGGCCTGCTGCGGCTGTTTTGGTTCAGTACGCTGCGTAAAGCGGCAGAAGACAGCTGGGTCGCCGGCACCCAGGAATCCAGCCACTTTCTGGAAAGCCTGCGCGGGGTGTTGAGTCTGCGGGTCAACGGGGCGCTGACGCCGCGGGAATCGGTCTGGCGTAACCTTAACGTCGCCCGGCGCAATGCTCAGCTGCGTGAAAGCAAACTGATGATGGTTTACGGCATTATGCAGACGGTGATCGGCAGCGTGGTGGGGGCGGCGGTGCTGTGGCTGGGAGCCAGCGCGGTACTGGCCGGTCAGTTTTCGGTGGGCATGCTGGTGGCCTATATGTCTTTTCAGGGCCGCTTCTCGTCCAGCATCAACGGGCTGATCGACAAGCTGGTCGCTTACCGAATGCTGGATGTCTATAACGAACGGTTGGCGGATATCGTTCTGGCAGCGCGTGAAGATGCGGCGTCGCAGGCGGCGGGCGGTACGGGTGTGCCATCAGCCGCCTGCGTCTGGCCGAGCGATCGGCCGGCGTTGAGTCTGGATCAGGTCAGTTTTAACTATGCCGGCACCGAGCGGGAGATCCTGTCGCAAGTCTCGCTGCAGATTATGCCCGGCGAGGTGGTGGCGCTGGTTGGAGCCTCCGGCAGCGGCAAGACCACGTTGGCCAAATTGGTGCTGGGGTTGTATCCACCGACCGCCGGGGTGATATGTACACTGGGCATTGAGCACCGGCAGGCGGATTATCAACAAGTTCGTCAGCATATCGGCGTGGTGTTGCAAGAGGATCAACTGTTTCGCGGCTCTATCGTGGATAACCTGACATTTTTCTCTTCGCGGGTGGATAAGCAAAAGCTCAGCGAGTGCGCCCGTTTGGCGCAGCTGGAACAGGACATCGATAAGTTGCCGATGGGCTACCAGACATTAATCGGGGAAATGGGCGGCACCCTGTCCGCAGGACAGAAACAGCGTTTGCTATTGGCGCGGGCATTGTACAAACAGCCACGACTGCTGATCCTGGATGAAGCCACCAGCCATTTGGACATCAATAATGAAATGCTGATCGGCCGAACCTTGCGTCAGCTTGGCCTGCCCATTTTACTGATCGCCCACCGGCCGGAAACGATCGCCACGGCGGATCGGGTGATCGAACTGGTAGCGGGGCACATACGGAGTCTCAAAACCTGAGGTAGGCCCCTCTCCGAGCTGGAGAGGGAAATCGACTTAGGCCAGAGGTCCGCCCATAATGGTTTCTTTCATGCCGGAGAGAATACGCTCGCCGGTTTCGGTTTTTAGCTCTTCATACCAGCCACGAGTGATGGCCATCTCTTTGCCATGGGTCACATCGCAGCGCTTGCGCGCCTTCAGCACCAAATCCTTCACCCGATAGCTGCGTTTTTCCTGATAGCGCAGCAGCGCGTCTTCAATGCCCAGCGAGTTGGTTTGCAAGGCAATCGCCAGTACCACCGCGTCCTCCATGGCCGCACAGCCGCCCTGGCCGATATCCGGCGTGGTGCTGTGTCCGGCGTCACCCAGCAAGGCCACGCGCCCGCGTACCAGTTGTTCGAAGGGTTCGATATCGTGGATCTCAATGCGGTTGATGGTGTCGGGATCGAGTGCGGCAATCAGCTTCTGCACCGGCTCGGCCCAGCCGGCAAAGTAACGCTGCAAATCGGCACGTGCGGTGCTGCGGTCTTCCGGCAATCCGGTAGGCAGCGGCACATCGAAAAAATAGTAGAAGCGGTTGTCGGAAACCGGCATCAAAGACACGCGTTTGCCCTCACCGACAAAGGTGGTCCACTGGTCGGCTGGTGCGATGGACTGATCAATGGTCACCAGCCCGTTCCAGTTAACGTAACCGGCGTAGCGACGATCCACCCCGTGGCCCAGTACATAAGGACGAATGACGGAATGGGTGCCGTCGGCGGCGATCAGAAAATCGCCGCTGGCCTGGCTGCCGTCTTCAAACCAGGCGGTGACACCCTGCGGAGTTTCTTCAATGCCGCTGACGCGTTTGCCGAAGCGCACCTGGTCGCTGCCGTAAGTGTCCAGTAACATCGCCTGCAGTTCGGCGCGGGCTACCGGGTAAGGGCGTTCACCGACGCTGGCGATCAGCGGATCCAGGCTAAAGCGTGTCAGGGTCTGGCCGTGCAGGTATTCCTGATAGGCCATGTAATGCATTGGGCCGCCCAGTGCGCGCAGGGCGTCCTTCATCCCCAGGTAGTTAAGGCATTTGACGCCGTTGGGCCAAATGGAAATCGCGGCTCCAACCGGTTTGATCTGTTTTACCGCTTCAAAAATCTCGGTGTCGATACCGCAACGCTTCAATGCGATGGCGGTACACAGACCGCCGATGCCGCCGCCAATGACGATTGCTTTCATATTCTTCTCCTTCATAGCCATGATTGGGAGAAGCAATTTCCATACCAGCCTGCAAATCAGGCGCTGGCGCGGCATCGGGCGGTCGTCTGATGCAATTTGGTGCAATCACTGAGCCGTGGTAGGGCAAACTTAGGCGCGATCCCGGTTTGCCAACTGAATCGCCAGGTTCTCAATGCGCTCGGCCATCTGTTTGGTCAGAGTGGTTAACTCGGTGTTTTGTTTCAACAGCGCCAGTAGTTGTTCAGATTGCTGCGCGGCGAGAGTCTGTCGTTGCGCCATTGCCTCATCCAAATCCTCGCGGTGTTGAGCATCGGTCAGCGCATGCGCCTGGTCGCGTTCGGCCTGCCGAGTTTGCGCCAGCAGGATCAGCGGGGCGGCATAGGCGGCCTGTAGGCTGAATGCCAGGTTCAATAGAATAAAAGGATAGGGGTCAAACTTGGCGAAGCCCGCCAGATTGAGGTAGATCCAGACGGCCACCACCACCGTTTGGCCAACCAAAAACGTCGGCGTACCAAAAAAACGGGCGAAGGCTTCCGCTTTCAATGCAAACCATTGGTCGCCAAAAGTATGAGTTAAGCTTTTCAGTGGGCGATAGAAACGGAATTTTTTATTGGTCTGTAACATGACGTTCACGCTCGTGAGTGTTAATGAATAAATACCTGATTTATAGCACGGAGACTGAAATCCCCGATCGATGCATAGCACAAATCCGCAACAGAAAACCCAGCCCGAATGCTAAACAGATAAATTAATAGACTACGCTAACTATTAGCCCACCGTGCTTGCGGATGCAGACGGCGTGCATAAAAAGAATGATTTCGCCGCATTGATCAAGGTTGATCGGCATTTTGGAGCGATGAGCAATGAAACTACCCGAAGTCCCGCTTACCCGGCGGCGGTTTATCGTCGGCGCTGGCGCGTTGGTGATCGGCGCCTATCTGCCGTCTACCGGCGCACTGGCCCGAACCAACCCCGGCACGGCAGCAGAAAACACCGCTTTTGAAGCCAATGCTTTCGTGCAAATTGACGAAAACGGCATTGTTACCGTTATCAGCAAACATACCGAGGTGGGCCAGGGCGTGTATACCGGCATGGCGACACTGGTCGCCGAAGAGCTGGACGCCGACTGGGCGCAGGTGCGGGTAGTTGCCGCACCGGTCGATACCAACGTCTACAAAAACATGTCGTTCGGTTTCCAGGGTACCGGCGGTTCCAGCTCGGTGGCCAATGCCTATGAGCAAATGCGCCGCATGGGCGCGATGGCGCGGGCGATGTTGGTTCAGGCTGCTGCTCAAAGCTGGAAAACCTCTGCGCAGGAAATTACCGTGCAGGCGGGGAAAATCCGCCATGCAGCCAGTGGTCGTGAAGCGGACTTCGGTGAGTTCGCGGCGCTGGCTAGCCAATTACCGCCACCCGATCCCGCCACGTTGACATTGAAAGATCCGGCACATTTTACCCTGATCGGTAAGGCCAGCGGCCTGCACCGGGTGGACTCCTTGGCGAAGACCAACGGCTCGGCGCAATTCACTCAGGATATTCATGAGCCGGATATGCTGACCGTGACCATCAAAAAACCGCCGCGTTTTGGCGGCAAAGTGGCCTCGTTTGACGCCAGCCGTGCGCTGGCGGTATCGGGCGTGGTGGCGGTGAAGCAGACTGATACCGGCGTAGCGGTCTACGCCAAAAATACCTGGGCGGCGATCCAGGGGCGTGAAAAATTGCAGGTGGAGTGGGACGACTCGCAGGCCGAGCGGCGCAATACCGAACAGATTTTTGCCGAGTTTCGCCAGGTGGCGCAAAAGCCCGGCGCAGTGGCAAAAAGCCACGGAGAGTTAGACCAGGTTTTTGATAAAGCCGACAAAGTGATTGAAGCGGAATATACCTTCCCGTACATCGCCCATGCGCCAATGGAGCCGCTGGACGGCTATTTGTTCTGGGACGGCGAAAGCGTCAAGGCGCGTTACGGCTGTCAGATCCAAACTCTCGACCACAAACAGCTGTGCGACCTGTTCCAACTGCCGCCGGATAAGGTAGAAATTGAAACCATTCTGGCGGGTGGCAGTTTTGGTCGCCGCATCGATCTGGGCAACCCGCAGTTGGGGCCGGATCTGGCTGCCGATATGGCCGCAGCGGCCAAGGCGATCGGCCCCGGTCATGGGGTGAAGGTGGTATGGACCCGTGAAGACGATATCCGCAACGGCTGGTATCGCCCGATGATCCTGCACCGGCTGCGCGGAGCGATCCGCGACGGCAAGGTGGTGGGTTGGAGTGACACCATCGTTGGCCACTCCTGGTCGCTCAATAGCGCGATGACGGCGTTGGTGGTGAACGGCGTCGATCAGATGATGATCGAAGGTGCCAGCGAAGTGCCTTACACCTTTGAGAGTTTCCTTTGTGACGCCCATATCGTGCCGGGCAAGGTGCCTACTACTTCACTGAGATCGGTGGCCAGCACCCATACTGGCCACGCGGTGGAAAGCTTTATCGATCAACTGTTGCAGGAGACCGGGCAGGATCCCGTGGAGGGGCGGCTGGCGCTGATGGGGGATGCACCGCGTGAGGCCGGCGTATTGCGGGCGGTGGCAAAAGCCGCTAACTGGCAGGGTGCGAAGGTGGTGGATGGCCGCGCGCGCGGCGTTGGCGTCGCCAAGGCGTTTAATACCCGGGTGGCGCAGATTGCTGAGGTGTCGATCGGCGAAGGGGGCATTCCGCGGGTGCACAAGGTGTGGTGCGCCGTGGACTGTGGCGTGGCGGTCAATCCGGATGTGATCCGCGCGCAGATTGAGGGCGGCATCGGCTACGGTCTGAGTATCGCACTGTACGGCAACATTACGTTAAAAGACGGCGTGGTTGAGCAGTCCAACTTCAACAATTTCCGTCCGCTGCGTATCGACGAAATGCCGGAAATAGAGGTGATTATTGTGCCTTCAAGTGAGGCTCCGACCGGCGTAGGCGAACTGGGTGTACCCACCATAGCTCCGGCGGTCGGTAATGCGCTGGCGCTGCTCGGGCGCCCCCGCAGCTCACTAAACCTGCCTTTACACCGTCCCAACAGTGACGCCAGCGTCTGATCAAGGAGAACAGCATGATAACTTTAACCGTAAACGACCAACCGCTGACGTTTGATGGCGACCCACACATGCCGCTGTTGTGGTTCCTGCGCGATGAAGCCGGGCTGACCGGTACCAAATTTGGCTGCGGCATCGCCATGTGTGGTGCCTGCACCGTCCATTTGGACGGCGTGCCGGTGCGTTCTTGCATGACGCCGGTTTCTGCCGCCGAAGGCAAGAAAATCACCACCATTGAAGCGATCGGCGAAACGCCGACCGGTAAAGCGGTGCAGGCGGCCTGGGTCAATCTGGATGTGGTGCAATGTGGCTACTGCCAGTCCGGCCAGATCATGAGTGCCAGCGCACTGCTGGCCCAGAGCAAGAACCCGAGCGATGCAGATATTGACGCGGCGATGAGTGGCAACGTTTGCCGCTGCGCCACTTACGTGCGCATTCGCGCCGCCATCCACCAGGCCGCCAAGGCGTTGGATTAAGGGAGAGACTCATGAGCAACGCCCTGAGATGGCTGTTATGGCTGATTGTCGCAGTAGTGGTGATAGCGGGCGGTTACGCGATCTACACCCTGTTGCGCCCGGTCGGCCCGGAGCCTGCAGCGCCGATCGCCGGTGCGCCGGCAGGCATTAGCGATAAACTGGCGCGCGGTGAGTATCTGGCGCGGGCTGCCGACTGTGTGGCCTGCCATACCGCGCCGGGGGGGAAACCTTTTGCCGGTGGTTTTGCCTTTAAACTGCCGTTCGGGACCATTTACGGCACCAACATTACTGCGGATCCGCAAACCGGCATCGGCGGCTGGAGTGACGATCAGTTTGTCCGTGCGGTGCGTGAGGGCGTCGGTCCACAGGGCAATCTGTACCCGGCCATGCCTTATACCTCCTACACCGCGCTGAGCCGTGATGACGTGCTGGCGATCAAGGCTTATCTGTTCAGCCTGCCGCCGATAAAGCAGGCCAATCCGGAAAACGGGCTGTCGTTCCCGTTCAACCAGCGTTGGGGCATGAAGTTCTGGAATTTGGCGTTCTTCAATGAAAAACGCTTCGAGCCGAACCTCAATCAGGATGAGCAATGGAACCGGGGAGCCTACCTGGCGACCGCTCTGGGGCACTGTAGTGAATGCCACACGCCGCGTAATCTGGGCTTTGGCATCAATCAGAGCAAAAACCTCAGCGGCGAAGTGATCCAGGGGTGGTTTGCTGCCAATATTACCCCAGACAAGCAGACCGGTATTGGTGCCTGGAGCGAGCAGCAACTGTCACAGTACCTGGCAACCGGCCATGCGCCAGGGCGCAGCAGCGCTTCCGGGCCGATGGCAGAAGCGGTGGAAAACAGCCTGCAGTACCTGACGCCGGAGGATAACCAGGCGTTGGTGAAATACCTGCGTAATATCGAACCGATTGCCACCGACAGTGCCAGCGCAGTTAACCTGCAGCCGAAAGGGGCTACGTCCTCCAGTGCGATATTGCCGGGTGGGCAGGAAGATTCACTGGGCCGTAGGCTGTTTGCTGGCGATTGCAGCGGTTGTCATCAGTGGAATGGTAGCGGTCGCCAGAGTAAATATGCCTCGCTGGTCGGCAGCACTGCCGTTAACGATCCACAAGGCCGTAGCGTGGTGCAGGCGATCCTCAAAGGAACGCGTATCAGCATTGGTGAGCAGCACGAGCTGATGCCGGACTTTGGCGCCCAATACTCGGACGAGGAAGTGGCTGCGGTGGCCAACTACGTGGTGGGTCAGTTTGGTGAAAAACAAGGCAAAGTGACCGCCAAACAGGTCGCGGAGCAGCGTAAGCAGTAATCATCGGCGAGGGGGAAACCCCTCGCCATACCCATCAACTTCTGCGGCGAGACATCACCAGTTTATCCTTGGGGCGATCCTGCCAGTCGGCAATCTGGTTATTGAAGTTATCCGCTAACAGATAGGCTGGGGTTTTTGCCAGCCAGTCCGACAGCGAAATATCCTGGTAAATACCGTTATCCAGTACGATCAAGACCTTCAGATCTTCATCACCCATATTCTCAATGTAATGACCAAACCCCTGTGGTACATAGCCAACATCGGTCGGTGCATATTCTTCGGTCTGCGCATGGCCGTGTGAGCTGAATACCGTCATGCGGCCTTTACCGGAAATGTAATATTGCCATTCATTGGCATTTGGATGCCAGTGCAGTTCTCGGATTGCACCGGGTTTGACGATTTCAATAATCCCGGTGATGGTGGTGGAAATAGGGAATTCTTTTGATGACACCAAATGAACGCTGCCTGCATCATTTTCAAAAAAAGGTTTTTGTTTCATTAATTCATAACGATGGGCCAGCGGGGCATTATTCAAACCGCCGTCGTTGCTGGGCAGGGGAAGTGCCGGTGGAATGGCACCGCCGACAATATAGGCCTCACCCTGTTTGGCTTTGGAAAACACCGCCGCCGGCATATTGACGCTTTTTTCCAACACCTCTTTGGGCATGTGTGCCACCCAATCGGTAATGCTGAAAGTACCGAACTCGGAAAAGTGGCCGTTATCAAAGGTCAGGATGAAATGTGCGCCGTCAGCCAGCGCCTGAATCGAGTGTCCGTAACCTTTGGGGAAGTACCAGACGTCGCCGGGGCCGAAGTCCGCCACTTCACACTTGCCTTCCGGGTCAATGATGGTAATGCGGGCATGGCCTTCCAACATAAACGCCCATTCAGCCGCAATGGCGTGCCAGTGCAGCTCACGTACACCGCCCGGTTCCAGCGTCATATCTACCCCGGCAACGCCCTCGGAAATGGGGAATTGTTCGACGGTGGCCTCTCTGGCCCAACCGTTGGGCAAGCTGCGTTTTTTACTGTGAGAAAAGATATATTTATAAACGCCTTGGGCATCGGCGGCGGGTTGGAAAGAGCTGGGTGGAACAATATTACGGTGATCGTCGGCACTGGCGGACTTAATCATGCTCCCCATGACGCTGGCTGCCGCCGCGCTCACCGCGGAGGCTTTTAATATATCACGACGCGATATCATATAACTTTCTCCAAAATATAGAGTACCTGCTGAAATAACAGCAGGATTTATCTGTTTATTTTATTGTTTGCAGGTGTCTATTGCCGAGGTGGAAATATTCGGCGACGGTTAAATCATAGTGGGTAAATTTGCCTTCGCAGTTAATAATGTATTTATTTATGTTACTAATTGAGTGTGGCTGTAATTATTAATTTACTTTTTAAATAGTAATCCATTGGTATCAATTAAATTGTGTTTTAAATTAAATAAAGCATAAACGGAGTTAATTAACTGACGGGGTTGTCTTATTGTTAGTGTTAATTTAATCGGTTAATTAAACGCGGATGCGCCAAAGCGGGGCGAGGTCGGTAACATTGCAGTGCATTTTCGGTAAAAGGTGATGCTACTCACAAAGCTTAACGAAGACTCTTGCTGAAAAATCACAACTATGGCGATACTTTCGCCGCGATCTTAGCGATCGCCAGACATTTTTATTAAGGCGTGTTACTGCTCAGGCAGGCAAGACCAAAATAGGAATGCACCTCTCCATACGATGAGGTGCATTTTGATTTTGGTCTTTTTTTTTGCATTTTTTACCGGGGAAATTCGATGGATTACAAACAGCTGGGCCTGGAAATACTGGCGCGAGTCGGGGGCAAAGGCAACGTCAGCAAATTGACGCACTGCGCCACTCGCTTGCGCATGGAGTTTAATGATGACAGCAAGGTAGAGGCGAAAGCTATCGAGGCCTTGCCGGGGGTGATCAGCGTGGTCGAGCGCGGTGGTCAGTTCCAGATCGTGGTCGGTAACAACGTGCAGCAAACCTTCCGCACGCTGCAAAAAGAAATTGGCGACCTTAGTGGCCGGCAGAGCGAAAAGAAATCCCAGGCTCGCGGCGGAGTGATTTCGCAGATTATCAGCGTGATTTCTACCACCTTTACCCCGGTTATCCCGGCGATCACCGGCGCGGGGATGATTAAGGCGCTGCTGGCGATCCTCAAGCTGACCGGGACGATAGATGCCGCCAGCCCAACTTATCATCTGCTGGACACCATTGCTGACGCAGCCTTCTTCTTCCTGCCGGTACTGTTGGCCTACGGCGCGGCGATCAAGTTCGAGTGTAATCCGATACTGGCCATGACCATTGCGGGGGTGTTGTTGCACCCCAATCTGGCGCAGATGCTGGCGGCGGGCACGCCGATTGATTTTATCGGTATCCCGGTACGCATGGCGGATTACGCCGGTTCGGTGCTGCCGATTATTTTCACCGTCTGGCTGATGTCCTATATCGAGCGCTTTGCCGAGAAAGTTTCGCCGACGATGATCAAATTCTTCACCAAGCCAATGATTATTCTGTTGGTCACCGCGCCGCTGGCATTGGTGGTGGTAGGCCCCTTCGGTATTTTCCTCAACGATCTGGTTGCCGCCGGTGCGACCATTGTCGACGGCAAAGCCAGTTGGCTGATCCCGATGCTGATGGGTGGGCTACAACCCTTCCTGGTGATCACCGGCACCGCCTGGGCAATGACGCCGATCGCCACCGGTCAGTTGAGCAAGAACGGCTTCGAAATGATTAATGGACCGGGCATGTTGGCTTCCAACATTGCGCAGGGCGCTGCGACCCTGTGTGTGGCCTTCCGTACCAAAAACAAAAACCTGCGCCAGCTGGCGTCCTCCGCCGGTTTTACCGCGCTGTTGGGTATCACCGAGCCTTCGCTGTACGGCGTGACGCTCAAGCTGCGCAGACCGCTGATTGCGGCGATGATCGGTGGCGGCTGTGCCGGTATCTATGCCGGATTGAGTGGGTTGGTGCGCTATGCCTTTGTTTCTCCGGGGCTGGCGGCGCTGCCGGCATTTATCGGCGAAAACCCGATGAATATCGTTCACGCGCTGGTCACCTGCGCCATCGCCATCGTGGTGACTTTTGCGCTGACCTGGATCCTGGGCTTTGAAGATCCGGTCGAAGAGCAGGAGACGGCGGTGACGGAGCCTGTCAGCGGCGGTGAACAGCAGATTTTCAGTCCGCTGTCCGGCCAACTGGTGGCCCTGGAGCAGGTGAGCGACGATGTCTTTTCCCAGGGGCTATTGGGCCAGGGCGTGGCGATACTGCCGCAGGAAGGGCTGCTGCGTGCGCCACTGAACGGTGAGGTGGTGACCTTCCTGCCGTCGAAGCATGCGGTGGGTATCAAGGGTGACAACGGTGTCGAGCTGTTGGTGCATATCGGCATCGATACCGTCAATCTGGCAGGGCAGCATTTTAGCTCCAACCTGCAAGTGGGTGACCGGGTCAAGGTGGGTGACGAACTGGTGCGTTTTGACCTGGCGGCGATCGCCGGGCTGGGTTACGACCTCACCACGCCGGTCCTGGTGGTCAACAGCGAAGCTTTCCCGCAGTTGAGTTGCCGTCAGCCGGGGCGGGTAGGCTTTGGCGAACCGATCATCAGCCTCAATAATACGCAGCAGGAGCAAGCATGATTTATCAGCGACTGAACGATTTCCCCGCAGATTTTCTGTGGGGGGCTTCCACCTCCGCTTATCAGGTGGAGGGGGCCTGGAACGAGGACGGCAAAAGCCCGTCGATTGTGGATATGCTCGATCACCCGCAAGAAACCGCAGATTTTAAGGTCGCCAGCGATCACTATCACCGTTTCCGTGAGGATGTGAAGCTGTTTGCGGAGTTGGGGCTGAAGGCCTATCGTTTCTCGATTGCCTGGACGCGGGTGCTGCCCAATGGCACCGGCGAGGTCAACGCCGCCGGGCTGGATTTCTACCGCCAGTTGATTGATGAACTGCTGGGCCATGGCATTGAGCCAGTGGTAACGCTGTACCATTTCGATCTGCCTTACGTGCTTGAACAGCAGGGCGGCTGGTCTGATCGCGCCACTATTGACGCCTTTGTCGAGTATGCCGGGGTGCTGTTCGACGCCTTTGGCGATCGAGTGAAGTACTGGCTGACCATTAACGAGCAGAACACCATGATCCTGCACCCGGGGGCCATTGGTACGCCAAAGGGTGGTGAACTGCCGTCTAAACGGGTGCTGTATCAGCAAAGCCACCATATGCTGGTGGCCCAGGCGCGGGTGATGGCGCTGTGCCACCAACGCTGCCCGGGCGGGAAAATTGGCCCGGCGATTAACACCACCTCGATGTATCAGGAAACCTGCCATCCGCTGGACGCTATTGCCGCCCATAACTGGGAAACGCTGCGTTGCTGGAGCTTCCTCGACGTGGCAGTGCATGGCCGTTATAACCCGCTGGCCTGGCGTTATCTGCAGGACCGCGAATTGGCACCGCAGATGGAGCCGGGTGATGCGGCGCTGCTGCTGCAGGGCAAACCGAACTATGTGGCAATAAACTACTATTCGACAGCCACCATTGCTGCCAGCCGCGGCGATGCCTCAGACATCAGTGCGCGCGCCGGCGATCAGCAAATCATGTTAGGGGAACCGGGAGTGTATCGCGCGGCCGAAAACCCGTTTGTTGGCAAAACCCGCTACGGTTGGGTGATCGACCCAGTCGGACTACGGCTAACGCTGCGCAAAACCGCTGAACGCTACCATTTGCCGATATTAATTACCGAAAACGGCATTGGCGCCCCGGATGAATTGCAGGCCGATGGTACAATTAACGACGATTACCGCATTGAATTTATGAGACAGCACGTCGAACAGATGCAGCTGGCAATCAACGACGGAGTAGAACTGATCGGCTATTGCCCTTGGGCGGCGATAGACGTGGTCAGCACTCATCAGGGCTATGCCAAGCGTTACGGTTTTATCTATGTCAACCGGGGTGAGCAGGATCTGAAAGATCTGCGGCGGATCAAAAAGCGCAGTTTTGACTGGTATCAACGGTTGATTGCCTCCGATGGCCGGCAACGCTAATAAAAATAAAGGGTGATGGCCGCGACGATGAAAGTCATTAAGGTACTCAATAATAGCCTGGTGCTATCGACTGACGGCGATAACAATGAAGTTATTGCTATGGGCAAGGGTATTGGCTTTAACAGCAAAGTGGGTGACGTTCTCGACCCGGCCGCGATAGAGAAAGTGTATGTGGTGCAAAACGGCCAAAAGGGCCGTGATTACCTGCGGCTGATAGAATCCACGCCGGAAGAGCATATCGAGATCGTGCAGATGATCCTCGCAGAGGCCAATCGGCAGCTCAATGGGCGGATTAACGAGCAGATTTTCTTCACGCTGGCGGACCATATCAGCTTTGCCATTGAGCGTTATCACAAGGGCATTGCCATCCAGAACCGTCTGTTGTTTGAGGTGAAACGTTTTTATCCGCAGGAGTTCGCAGTGGCGACGCAGGCGCTGACGCACATCAATCAGCGGTTGAACATTAGCCTGCCGGAAGAAGAGGCGGGCAACATCGCTTTCCATCTGGTTAATGGTCAGACCGATGTGCAAAATATGGAGCACACGTTGCTGGCGATGAAGATGTTGAAGGACATTTTCAATATCATCAAATACCATTTTCGCATCAATATCGATACCGACTCGCTCAACTACTCGCGTTTTCTGGTGCATATACAGTTTTTTATTCAGCGCATGGTTGAAGGGCAACAGATGGCGTCGAAAGACGATTTTATCTTTGGCCAGGTAACCAAAGAGTATCCGCACGCCTATCGTGGTGCGCTGCTGATCCGCGACTACGTGAAAAATCTGCTGCAGATGGAGATGTCGAGCGACGAGCTGCTGTATCTGGTGATCCACCTGACGCGCATCGCCGACAAACAAGACTAGTCGGGCTGCTGCTCACTGACCGCTTCGGCTACCAGATCGCGAAAGCGAGTGACGATGGCGGAGGAGCGGTTGCTGCGCAGCGCCAGATAAAGTGGTGCGCTGAGCTGGGCCTGGTCGCTAATCGCCCGGTAGACGATGCCGTCACCGCCTAGCCGCCGCATTGAAGCCGGCACGATCGACAGCCCCAAACCGGCACCCACCAGGCTGAGGGTAGCGGGCAGGCGCGGGGCTTCCTGGATAACGCGGGGGCTGAATCCGGCGCGGTGACAGGCGGCCAAAATGGCATCATACAAACCCTGGCCTGCAGGCCGGCGGTATAGAATAAAGGCTTCATGGAGTAACGCCGTTAGCGGCAGCGGTTGTTCGACATCGACCGCCAACGGGTGACCGATCGGCAGGGCGACCAACATGGGTTCACTCAGCACCGGCTCAATCGTCAATCCAGGAATGCCGCCTACCGGCGAACGTACAAAAGCCGCGTCGAGCCTTTCATCCACCAGTGCATCCAGCAACTCACCGCTGCCGGCCTCTTCTAACTGAGTGGTAATGCCCGGCAGGATCTCGCGGTAGCGTCGCAGCAGGTTGGGCACAAATGGGTGCAGAGCGGCAGAACTGGTGAAACCTATGGCAATATGCCCTTGTTCACCGCGTGCGGCACGCTGTACCGCTTCGGTCAGATGTTCCGCACGCGCCAACAGAGTACGGGCTTCATTGAACAGCACATTGCCGGCTTCGGTAACGCGAACGCCGCGCGGCAGGCGCTGCAACAATTTTACTCCCAGCTCGTCTTCCAGCCCCTGCAACAGGCGGGTCAGCGGTGGTTGCTGGATAAACAGCCGTTCGGCGGCGCGGGTAATATTGCCTTCTTCCACCACGGTAACGAACGCCCGCAGACGGCGAAGTTCGATCATAGCCATACCTTAAAGGTATCCTTGTTGCTTGTGAAATGCATTAGACAGCATGACATGGCGGCGCGCATCATACCAGCCATCATAATAAGCAATGTGGAAGCGGCAATGTCTGAATCTGATGCGGTAAAAAACAGCCAACTTGCGTCACCACCGGGTAATGGCGAGCTGTTTTGGGGTTTTCTGATGCTTGGGTTAATGGGCTTCGGCGGCGTACTGCCGCTGGCGCGCAACATGCTGGTGGAGGATCGTCGCTGGTTAAGTGGAGAACAATTCACCGAACTGCTGGGCTTGTGTCAGTTTTTGCCAGGCGGGAACGTGATCAACCTTTCGGTAGCCGTTGGCATGGAGTTTCGCGGTCTGCGGGGAGCTTTGTGCGCCCTGTTGGGGCTGATCAGTGCGCCGACGGCAATTGTTGTTGGACTGGGTATGGTCTACGCCCGCTTCCAGAACGATGTACATGTGCAGCACGTGTTTGCCGGGTTAGCCGCCGCGGCGGCAGGTTTACTGTTGTCCACCGGGATAAAAATGCTGTTACCGCTGCGCGGTAAATGGTTGGCACTGGCGATTGTCGCGCTCAGCCTGATCGCCATTGCCTGGCTGCGTCTGCCGTTATTACCGACCATGCTGCTACTGGCACCGCTGAGCATTCTGCTGATGGGGTGGAGGAGCCGATCATGACGGGCATCCTGATTTCGCTGGCGCTGATCTTCACTGAGCTGTCGTTGCTGGCGTTCGGTGGCGGCATGACCATTCTGCCGGAAATGCAGCGTCAGGTGGTGGAGGTTCACCAATGGATGAGCGCGCAGGAGTTCAGTGCGCTGTTTGCCATGGCGCAGGCCGCACCGGGGCCGAATATGATGATCGTGCCGCTGATTGGCTGGCACGTGGCCGGCTGGGCCGGGTTACTGGTATCGTCCGTTGCCAAGTTTGGTCCGTCGTCGATTGTCACTTTACTGGTGATGGGCGCCTGGCGACGCTTCAAGGACAAACCCTGGCGTCGTCGTGTTCAGAGCGGCCTGGTGCCGGTTACCGTCGGTTTGGTGGCGGCGAGTGGGGTGCTGATTGCCGAGGCCTCCGCGCCAAGCTGGCCGCTGGCGGCGATTATTCTGCTGGCTACGGTCGTGAGCATGAGCAAGCGCATTCATCCGCTATGGGTGCTGGCGGGCGGGGCGTTAATGGGATTGTTGGTGGCGTGACGGCAGATTTTTTACGCTGCCGCCATGCCAGAAAAGCCGGTTATTGGCGTGGTGTCAGTGTAAAGCGCGGCTTGCCGTTATGGTTCATCACTTCGTAGTGTTTGGGGGCCGTCAGCGCCAGGAACGCGACCATGCTGCCGTCGGCGTTGGTTAACGTCATACCGTCCGGCGTTGGGCGCCAGGCAACCGGCAGTTCGGCCAGGGCCAGCGGCTGCAAACACTGCGCCGAGGCGGTAAAACGGTAAGCGTTGGTGCCTTCGATCAGCTCATCACTTAATTCAACGTTACAGGCGGCGGCTTGGTTTTCCGCATCGTTCAACTGCCAGTGCCCTTTCAATGCAGAAGGGGCCAGCAGGGGCAGTGAACTGGCAAAGCTGGTGCTGCTTAACATAAGGCTCATAACAACTCCTGTCAGGGCAACGCGCCGTACTGCGCGCAAACAGAGAAATCTCGACATCGGCCACTCCTTACTGAAATCCGCTAATACCATAGCACGATCCCTGGCAACCAGTGAGTGAAGGGTAAGCAATTTTAATGCTCGTTTATTCTGAATCAATTGACAATACACAGTATAAATCACGAGCAATTTGCCAGGGTAGCCTTTTATATGATGGGGTTTTGTAGAGTTAGTTATCTGTTTTTATTTAACTATACTGTTTTGTCTTATTTTGATTGCAGGCTCATTATTGCAGTTTGCGGGGTCGCATCATCGAGCGGGATCCCTATACTGGGTAACCGGAAGAGGAAAGCTTTCATAAGTTATTTTGATGAAAAACCTTATAAATTGAGTGAGTTCCTATTGTGTAAAGGAGAATACAATGAGCCGTAATTACAATGAAATTTTGCAAGATGATGAAGCGTTTACCAGCCTGGCAGCCACATCCCCGAATGACCCAAACGATCAATTCTATTACCACCAAACCGGCAGTATTTATAACGGGTTGGGCTATGGTGCCTATCTGACGTTGGATAATGCCAATTTGTATAGCAATCAACGTGGCACAGGCCCGATCACCACCTGGGGCAAGACCCGGGATAACTACACCTTTGATCGCGCTGCCGATCAACTGACCCGAAACGGTTTGACGCACAACGGCGATAACCTGTTTCATCAGCCGGCGGAGCTGACTTTTTCCTTCCTGACACAGAGCGCGCTCAACCGCATTGGCCAGACGGGGGATGGTGACAAGGGGTTACAGCCATTAACTCTGGCGGCACAGACTCAGGCGCTGAAGTCGATGCAGGCCTGGGCCGACGTGGCGAATATCACCTTTACTGAGGCCAGCTCCACCGATCTTAACCATCGGGCAGATATCACCTTTGCGTACTTTACCCAGACGGCTGACGGTAGCGTACCCGATTCAAATGCCTACGCCTATTATCCCGCCAGCTCCAATCCGCAGGCTGATAACAGCTATGCGGGGACGGTGTGGTTTAACAAAAGCTTCCTGACCCATCAGGCCCCGGTGCCGGGGGATTTCAGCAGTCAGTCGTTCACCCATGAAATAGGTCACGCTTTGGGACTGGCACACCCAGGTGATTACGACGCTTCGCAGGGTAACCCCACCTACGGTGACGACGCCAGGTATTATCAGGACTCCGTGCAATACTCGATAATGAGTTACTTCGACGGTAACTACACCGGTTCCGATACCAAAGGCATTAGCGGCTACGGCCCGATGATTGATGACATTGCCGCGATGCAAAAACTGTACGGCGCCAATATGGAGACCCGCACCGGAGATTCGGTATACGGCTTTAATTCCAACACGGGTCGCGATTTTCTCACCGCGACGGCGGATAACGGTAAACCGGTTAACTTTGCGGTGTGGGATGCGGGTGGTAACGACACGCTGGATTTCTCTGGCTACAGCCAGCAGCAACTGATCAACCTGAATGACGGCGCCTTTTCCAGCGTCGGCGGTGGGACCCAGAACGTGGCGATCGCCCGTGATGCGGTGATTGAGAACGCCATTGGCGGTAGCGGGCGCGATGTGATCATTGGCAACGAACAGGCGAACTGGTTGGCTGGCAATGCCGGTTCAGACATGTTGTATGGCGGCTTGGGCGCTGACCACCTGTGGGGCGGTAAAGACGCCAACAACTTCACCGATTATTTCGTTTATCTTAATGCGAATGAGTCAACCACGGCGGTTTTCGATGTGATTGAAGATTTTGAACACGGCATCGACAAGATTGATCTCTCCGGGCTGCGCTTCAATAACAGTCTGAACGAACTGCGGTTGATCGACAGTGCCAGTAACTTCAGCGGCCAGCAGGGTGAATTCAAACTAAACTTTGATACCTTCAACGGTACCACCGACTTGCTGCTGAATACGCATAACAACAGCACTGCGGCCGACTTTAAAATTCAGGTGGTCGGCCAGGTGGAGCAAAGCGATATTTTGTTTGCCTGATAAGTTGGACAACCTTATTGCCACCAAAAGAAAGGGCCATTTGGCCCTTTCTTTTCAATGGAGCGCTAGATGGGTTATTTCTCGCAATCTCAGTTCGATATCCGACTTGAATGGGGGGAGAACGCCATAGCACACATGGCTGGCGATGTTGACTGTGTGATCATCGTTGATGTGATGTCGTTTTCAACCTGCGTTAGCCTTGCTGTCGGAAGAGGGGCCCGGGTTTACCCTTACCCATGGAGAGATGATACCGCGACGGAGTACGGCAATAGCTTAGGGGCTGCCACAGCCAGCACCACCCGCCGTTTTGAGGGCGAAGGATATTCACTTTCACCGGCCTCGCTGGTCGGGATCCCGCCGAGAACCAAACTGGTACTCCCATCCCCCAATGGCTCGGCATTGGCTTTTAAAGCCAGGGATTTCGGCTGCGCCGTGTTCTGCGGCTGTTTGCGAAACCTGGAGGCAACGGCGATCGCCTGTGCGGCATATCAACGTATTTTAGTGGTGCCTTGTGGGGAAAAATGGCCGGATGCCAGCCTGCGGCCGGCACTTGAGGATTGGTTAGTGGCGGGAGGGATTATTTCTCGTCTCTCAGAGAGAAATTTATCCCCGGAGGCGCAAGCGGCGGCAGCGACCTTTAGGACATTATCTACGGATGTATTGCGTCAGTGCGGCTCAGCCCTTGAGTTGATTGAACGCGGGTTTACCGCCGATGTTGATCTCTGCCTGGCAACCGATGCAGACGGCAGGGCATGTTGGTTGCAGAACGATCACTTCATTTGCTGTTAATCGTTACTTAGCCTCGCTGGCCGCCAGCGCAAATGAGCCGGTGGCGATGCTGCCGGTACGCTGATAGCGGGCGACGATCACTCCGCTGGGTGAGATAACTGACTTAATCAGTTTAAACGCCGCCGGTGAAACACCGTTGCCAAACAGGTGCTTGCCACTACCGAGCACCAGTGGATAGGTTAACAGGCGCAGTTCGTCCACCAGATCCTCGGCCAGCAATAGCTGGATTAGTTCGCTGCTGCCCTGAACTACCAGATCAGGTCCCTGACCAGCCTTTATTTCCCGCAGGCGAGCCGCGACATCCTGGCTCAGCCACTGGCTGTTTTCCCATGTCAGGGTTTCACCGTGGTGGGTGGCGACATATTTGGTGGCACGATTGAAGGTGTTGGCAATTTCTGCATTGAGCACCTCATAGCCCTCTGCATCTGGGTCGGTCTCGATACGCGGCCAATGTGCGGCGAAAATGTCGTAAGTCTTGCGGCCCAGCAGCAGGTCAAATGGCTGGGAGAAACTATCCCCCATTGCCGCGGCAATGCTGTCGTCCCAATAGGGCACGGTCCAGCCGCCAAACTGAAAACCGCCCGAGGTGTCTTCTTCTGGTCCACCAGGGGCCTGCATCACACCGTCAAGGCTGATAAACGCGCCGACAATAATCTGCCGCATAATTATCTCCGCTATTGTTGCCGTCTGTAGCGCAAAGTTTAGGCGGCTGTGGGCGACAGTTCCAGTTAGCATTGGCGCAAACTCTTGTTGCCGATAATGGCTAATGATTCTCGCTCACCGGTTGTTAAATAGCGCTCGATATGACTCGTAGCTTTAGTGAAAAATGAGCACCATCAGCACTTCGTCGAGATAACCCTGTTCGGTTTTTAAAGCTCGAGGTTCCATGCCATAGGGCTCGAAACCGTATTTTTTGTAGAGGCTGATTGCGGCATCGTTGTCCGCTACAACCGTCAGCAGTATCTGCTCGACCTGGCTGGAACCATAGTCAATGACCGCGTTTAGCAGTGCATTGGCGATCCCCTGGCCTCTGAATTCGGGTTCAACAAATACCCCCGTCAGGGAAGCCTTATGGGCATCTTTGATGCCATCGGCTTGCCTGAATACCATAACCCCAACGATCTTGTCGTTTGAATAGGCGCCGAATACGGCGCAATTGGCGAGTCTGTCGGCAAAAAACGGTAGCGGTTTCATGGCCTCAACCGAATAAAGCGAGCCGAACATCTCGGGGGACTTTTTTAAGGCCGAAAGCCGGATAGTCCGAAAATCCTCGGCGTCTTCTGCTTGCAGGCGGCGAGTTTTAATATCAAGCATGGAGAGTTTCCTGTCCTGTATTGAGAGGGTTATGGCTGCAATGCCTTGATCAGCGCCTGATTAAACTGCGCAGGTTGTTCCATCTGTGGTGCATGCCCCAGCCCCGGGAACTCGATCAGGTTGGCGTGCGGGATCAGTTTCGTCACTTCTTTACCCAGCAGATTGTAATGCCCCAGTTTGGCTTTGACCGCCGGCGGGGCGATGTCGCTGCCGATGGCGGTAGTGTCGGCAGTACCAATCATCAGCGTGGTCGGCGTTTGCAGATCCTTAAATTCGTAGTACACCGGCTGGGTAAAAATCATGTCGTAAATCAGCGCCGAGTTCCAGGCCACCAGGCGATGCCCCGGCCCGTTGTTCAGCCCGGCCAGCATATCGACCCAGCGGTCATATTCTGGTTTCCAGCGGCCGACATAGTAGGTATTCAACTCATATTGCCGGATACCGGCAGCGGAAGTTTTCAGCTCGCGCTCGAACCATTGATCAACGCTGCGCCATGGCACGCCCTTGGCCTTCCAGTCTTCCAACCCAATCGGGTTCACCATCACCAGCCGCTCAACCGCCTGCGGATACATCAGGCTGTAGCGCGTTGCCAGCATGCCACCGGTGGAGTGGCCGACGATCACCGCTTTACTGATTTTCAGGTTATTGAGCAACGCGTGAGTGTTCTGTGCCAACTGCTGGAAGCTGTATTGGTAATGCTGTGGTTTGGTCGAACTGCAAAAACCGATTTGGTCAGGTGCGATCACCCGGAAGCCGGCTTTGCTCAGCGCTTTGATAGTCTCTTGCCAGGTGGCGGCGCAGAAGTTTTTGCCGTGCATCAGCACCGCAGTGTGACCATTGGCTTCACCTTCTGGTGGCACGTCCATATAACCCATGCTTAACGACTGCCCCTGAGAGCTAAAGCTGTACTGCTCCAGGGGATAAGGGTAGTGAAAGCCCTGCAGTTCCTGGCCGTACTTCGGCGTTTCGGTTGCTGCGCCAGCCGTAAAGGCGGTGAGGGCGGCGGATAGCAGCCAGAGGCGGGGAAATCTCAGCATCCTGATGTCCTTATGAAAAATCGGCAAGAGTCTGAGTATAGCCGTAATGGTTTGGTTTTCAGGATGATAAACGGGGGTTGTCGATTATAACCGCCAGCGAACTGGCGGCGGTGGTTTAGCGTATCAGGGCCACTATACCCAGCCCTTGGCACGGAACTCGTGCAGGGTCTTGGCGACAAAGGTCATTTCCTGCGGCGTGCCGAGCGAGATGCGACACCAGGCATCCGCCGGTGGGAAGGCGCGGCCAATCAATACACCGGCTTGCTTCATGTGCTGCTGGAACTCTTTCAGCGGCACGCTGAGCTGAAGAAAGACAAAATTGCCTTCGGACGGCAGATAGGGAATTTTCAATGCTATTAATGCATCCAGCAGGATCTGGCGTGAAGTATCGTTGCTTTTTTTGCTGTAAGTAATGAAGGCCTGGTCATCCAGTGAGGCCAGTGCGGCATCGACGCCACAAAAGTTGACTTTTTCACCGGCAACGTGGTTGTTCAGACGGGCGACGACCGCTGGCTGAGCAACGGCATAACCTACGCGCATACCGGCCATGGCAAAGATTTTTGAAAATGTTTTCAGCAGGATAACGTTATCTGCCCCTTGGCTGACTAACGGATTGACCGAACGAAAACGCGGGTCGTTAACAAACTCGGCGTAAGCTTCGTCGACAATGAACATGGTATTGGCCGGTTTGGCGGCGATCCAGGGTTCGATCAAATCGGCCGGTGTGATGGTCGCAGTGGGATTATTGGGGTTGACCAGATAGACCAGTGAAGGGCCGCTGTAGCTTGCCACCGCCTGTTTCAGACCGTCGATGTCAAACTGCCAGCCTGCGAGCATCGGCACTTTGGTGATTTTCATGCCGGCAATTTTGGCAAAATGCTCGCCGTCGCCGTAGGTCAACTGCGGGATCACCAACTGAGTATCCAGCGTGGCGTAAGCCTCTACGGCTGCGCGTATCCCTTCAGACGACCCAGCAGTGAGCAAGATTGCGCTTTCCGGCACCTGATGCAGGCTGGCCAGCTTACTGCGCAGGGCGATAATCTCGTCCTTGGCATAGCGATTGGCTTTTACCACCGCATCGCGCGCGGCGGCTTGTGCCTTGGGTGACATGCCGAGTGGATTTTCGTTGAAGTTGATACGGATCGGATTATCTGCGGTGGGCGCGGTGAACGGTGCGTTACCTGATGCGACGTTCGCCAGTGCGCTGCGATTCAACCCTGCCAGTGCGATACCGCCGGCCAGGGCCCCAGAGAGTTTTAATAACTGCCTACGCTTAACGTTTAAGGTGTTGCTTTCTTGCATGTGTCCTTTCTCCTTTTTATAAAGTTGCAGGGAGAACAGGCAGAAAACATGCCAACTTTTAATATGTTGATTTTAATCGGTTAAAATTATCTGGTGCACTATAGTGCACCACCTTGCATCAACAGGTGCACCATGACTGGTTGTAAATCTTGCCACCAAATGTCGGGCGCTGTTCCAACATTAAGCGGCATTTAATACAGGGGGAAAGCGTGACTAAATCTCTTTATTAATAATTTCAGCGACGCGTAGAGCGATCGCATAACCGGTCAGGGTGGGATTCACCACGGTAGAACTGGGGTGTACGCTGGTACTGGTGATAAAGAGGTTGGCATGATCAAAAGAGCGACACTCGTGGTTGACCACGGAGTCTCGTGGGTCACTCCCCATAATGGTGGTGCCCATGATATGGGAACTTGGTACCCAAGCCTGAATATCATTCAGTACCTCAGTCGCACCGAACAGACTCCTGAATTGGTCATAGTCTTTATAGAGCAAAGCCATGGTGTTCATGGTGTATTCATGGGCAATGTCATAGTCGATGCGTGGCGTAGGAAGACCCAGTGCATCGCGCTTATTGCTCAGGGTGACTCTGTTGGTCGGATCGGGCAATACCTCGACGTAAGATGCAATCTTCAGGTAGCGCGCGGAATTGTGGCGGATCAAACGATCAAGCTCCGGGCCTACAATACCTTGACTCAGCAACCGGCGGGTAATCAGTTCGTTAGGAACGGTATTATCCAGGAAGTGACGAATAGCTGCATGTTGGTGCCGTAGCGGCGTGTCTCGCCATGTGTTGATGCTTCCTTGTTGCGTGGGACCACGTCCAGCCCAAACGGGATCTTGCACCAGCATAGAGATTGATCGACCGGTGTGGCCCATCATGTTGCGACCGACCTGATCGGACGAATTGCCGATGCCCGACATCAGCATCAGTTTCGGGGTTTCTACCCCATGTGCTGCCAATACGAAGTAACGTGCAGTAAGGCGTGTGCTTTCACCCTGCGGATTTTTATAGTGGATAGCGACAATCTTGTTATCCGGACCTTTTTCAATGCGGTAAGCCACTGCATTGACTAACAGTTTGGCGCCATTCTGTTCGGCCCATACAACAGGTTTATCGCCAGAGAACTGTGCACCAATTGGGCAGATAGGCGCACAGTTATTATTGCCCGCGCAGATCGGTCGCCCTTGATAGGGGCGCGTCGCGCGTGCATTAGGTTCGTCAACAAAGTGGTGATTGACGGTTGATACCTTTTCGGCCACTTGCTGAGTCAAATAGCTCCAGGGCTGCATTGCCATGGGATAAGGTTTAGAGCGCGGGGGATAAGGTTGTTGCCCCAGACCTCGCTGATCGTCGGTGTTTGAACCACTCACGCCAATCTCTTCTTCGGCCTGTTGGTACCAGGTTTCTAACATGTCGTAGTCAATCGGCCAGTCACGGCCATGGCCGTACAGCGTCTTTAATTTGAAGTCGCTGGGCAGATTCCGCCAGGTTGCGCCGCCCCAGTGCCAGGTGGTTCCACCGACCAAACGCAAGAAAGCAGGCTTCTGTGTGATATTGCCGACGCTCTCGATATAGTCGTCAGAATATTTACCCGAAGCGGATTTGGGCGCCCAGGGTACGTCAGGGTAAGGACCGTTATAGTCCGATTTATTGCCATATTGGCGAAATGCTTCAAGGATTTCCGAACGCTTAACGCGAGGGCCAGCCTCTAAAATGGTGACTGATCGTCCCTGTTTGGCAAGGCTGTTGGCGACGGCTCCGCCCAGAATACCGGCACCCACGACGAGAATGTCGCAATCATATTCAATGGCCATAGTTTGCTCACTATTAATTTTTAGTTGTCTGGATTTGGCGTAGCCACCCAGTAATTAGGCTGGGCGCGGATATAAGTAGGGATCACGGTGACATCAATGGTCTTTTGGAACATCAATGCCTTTTCATAACTCACCACTACCGCCTGGCGACCGCGCCCAACATTGCCGGTATAAAAACTTTCTATAATAAGCAACGCCAGTTTTCGGTTTTCATCCTCGGAGGGAAGGGCAGAAATGAAGGATTGAACGTCTTGCGCGCCGCTGATAGACAGCGCTTTTTCCAGGGTGTTGAGGCGGTGATTAAACTGCTCCGTATGGGAGACCAGGGCTGAATACATAGCGGCGGAAAATGCGGGTTCGAGTGTCGGCCTGTTGGTCAGCAACCGGGCCAGTTTCAAAAAGGCATCCACACCAGGTCTCTCATCAACCAACTTGAGCGGGGCTGAAACGACATTGATAGACAGCAAGGTGGCGCCCACGATAGCGCTGCTTTTCAGCAGGCGACGTCGGGATAAGCCATAGCTCGATTTATTTTTCATATACGACGTCCTAATTGCTGGAATCACGGAGCTTTTTAACCTGATCGGCGTCCACTGTGAGCTTGTGCCCCGCAAAACTTTCCACCAGGTATTCAGCCAGCTGTGCCACTTGCTCATTGCTTAATTGGTCCGCAAACGCCGGCATGAAGTAGTGTTCCTTGCCATTGTTCACCTCGGCACCTTGTAAGATGACTTTGATCAGATTGTTGGTGTCCATGGCACCGATAACGCTGTTGCCAACCATTGAAGGGTAATAGCCGTCCGTTGTTCCGCTGCCTGTTTTGCCATGGCAACTGGCACAGTTGTTTAGGTAAACTCTGGCGCCGGTGAGTTCGTTATTTGGTGACGGCTCGACCTTTGACGAGCGTGACCGGGTTTGGTTATCACCTGCCGCGGGTATATCTCTCAAATACAAAGCGATAGCCTGTAGGTCCGCATCGTCCATTTTGCTAAAACTATGGGTGACCGCTTCAGCCATTGAACCGGCAGCCTGAGCCTTAAACGGCACATTGCCGGTTTTCAGATATTGCACGATCTCCGGCTGTGACCAGCTACCGATTCCCGAGGCCGTGTTGCTGGTGATGTTAAAAGCTTCCCAGCCGCCAATCTTCGCCCCGGCCAGGAAACCTTTCTGGCTTTCGTCATAGGCTTTTTCCTGCATGCCTAGCCCGCGGGGGGTATGACAGGAGCCGCAGTGCGCCGCGCCCTGTACCAAATAAGCGCCACGGTTCCACTCTGGGCTCCGGTCAGATTTGTATTGATAAGCGCCTTTTTCCAGGAACAGGGTATTCCATGCGATCAGCGGCCAGCGCATAGTGAGTGGCCACGGGAAGTCGGGCTCCTTATTTTCTTGATTAACAGGTTCAACGCCATGCATAAAATAGGCATACAGGCTGGCAATATCATCATCAGTCAGCTTGGTATAAGACGGGAATGGCATTGCCGGATAAAGATTCGAGCCGTCGCGCCTGATACCTTCACGCAACACTTTCTTGAAGTCGTCCAGTGAATATTCGCCAATGCCGTAGGTTTTATCTGGCGTGATGTTGGTAGAGTAGATATTTCCCATCGGAAGAGGCATGGCTAAGCCGCCACTGAAAGGTTTGCCTCCGGATGCCGTGTGACAGGCTACACAGTCAGAGGCGATAGCTAAATAGCGGCCTTTTATCAGACTGAGATCCTTACCTGCATCGACAACTTCAGCGTAACTCAGAGAAGTAGATAAAGAGATTGCCGTGACGATAAAACCGGCGATGGTCTTTATCATTAAATGAGGAATCTTATTGCTCATATTTATTTTCCAAACCAATTGGTTAATAAAATACAAAAAAATTACCAGAATACTGTAACGATTTAGTATTAAATGTATTTATTTGATGGCATGAATGTCAATGCTGATCTCAGGCTTTCAGCATTAATTGTTAATTTTTATTGGTTATAACAAAGGGGGAGATTCACTTGTGATCGTTTAGAACAGGATAAAACGCCTTCCAGAAGGCGTTATTTACTCATTTTATACCGCCCGGCGACGCCACAAAGCCGTGAGGCTGCCCGGTTTGGCGAACATCACCAGATTGCCCAGCAGGATCAGGCACAGGCCAATCACCGCATTGATGTGCCACTGGTAGCCTTCATAAATTGTCGAAATACTCAGCGCCACCAGAGGGAACAGCAGGGTGCTGTACGCCGCTGCACCGGCACCGATACGACCCAGCAGGCTGAAATAGGCGGCGAAGGCAATCACTGAGCCGAATATCGCCAGATACAGCAGTGAGCCGATATAGCGGCTGCTGAACTCAATCTGGAACGACGCGCCCTGAGCCAGGGCAATCAGCGCCATCAGGATCGCGCCGTAGCTCATGGCATAGGTATTGGTGGACAGAATATCCAGACCGCGCCGCTGGTGACGGGCACTGATCATATTGCCCAAAGAGAATCCGTAGGTGCCCAGAGCGCTCAGCCCGATGCCTTTCAACAGCTCCGGTGCCAGTTGTGTGGCGACCAGATCCTGCCAGAACAGGGCGACGATCCCGGTCAGGCCCAGCACCGCCGCCGGAAGCAGGTTTGGGCTGGGTCGTTGGCGGAAGAACAGCATGCCGTTAACGGCGTTGAACAGCACCGCCATTGAGAAAATCACCGACTCCAGTCCGCTGCTAATATAGGCAGCGGCATGGTAGAAACAGTAAAAGTTAAAGCCGAACACGCAGCAGCCTTGCAGGATGCAAAACAAATGATCGCGCGCAGCAATACGGCGCAGACGGCGCGCCAGTAGCAAAATGACCAACATCACTCCCGCGGCAACCACAAAGCGGTAACTGATGGAGACAGGAATAGCTACGGGCCCTTCCTGCTGCAGGGTAATCGCAATCCAGGTCGTGCCCCAAATCAGCACCACGGCAAGGTACAACAGCGTATTCATCATAGACTCCAGCAAAATAGACCGGCTCAGTATCCGTTGTTGCAGGCCGCGGTGCTTTCAGCGCTTTGCGTACAATTGCATATTCTTGCGCTTTTTTTGGCAAAAGCGTGGGCTGACGGCTGGTGTGGTGCAGTGCCTCTCTCTACACTGGAGGGATTGAGAAACGGAGGCGCGATGTCCAGCTACAAGGCGTTCGAAACACTGCGGGAGCATAACGCGCGGTTGCATAACAGTGTGCAACTGGGTTCTGGCGTGGAATTGGCCGCCTGGTCAAACTGCAACGATCGCATTACTCAGGAAAGCGCCGATCACCATACCCTGAGCCTGTATGTCGCCGACGGCTATGAGTGCTATCAAAAAGTCCCTGGTGGCTGGAAGAACGGCGGCGGACCGGACCGTTTTTGTATTATGCCGCGTCAATATGAATCCACCTGGGATGTGCGCAGCGATTTATCTTTTGTGCATCTTTACTGCACCGACCACCACCTGCGCCAGGTGGTGGAGCAAACCTGGGATCGCAGCCCGGCGTCAATTAACCTCGAACAATGCGCCTTTGGCGAAGATCCCCAAATCACGCTGCTGTATCGCCAGTTTTTACTTAACTGCAATTGGCAAGAACGTGCCAACCAGCTGGCGCTCAGCAGCGCCACCACCTTGCTGATGTCACACCTGATTCAGCGCTACAGCCAACTGCACTGGGCGTTGCCGCAGGTGCGCGGCGGTCTGGCTCCGACGGTCGCCAGACGGGTGAAAGAGTATATTGAGCAGCATCTCGACCAGCCGTTATTGCTGGCAGACTTGGCTGCGCAGGCCGGACTGAGTGAGTTCCATTTTGCTCGCATGTTCAAACATGACACCGGTCTGGCACCACACCAGTTTGTTATGCGTGCGCGGTTGCAGCAGGCAGAAAAACTTTTGTGCCACAGTCAGCTGCCGCTGACGCAGATAGCGCTGGAGTGCGGTTTCAGTTCCTCCAGCCATTTCAGCAACCGTTTCAAAGCGGCCTACGGAATTGCCCCGATGCAAATGCGTCTGGGGCGTTGCTAGTCAACAGGAGAGAACATGGAACAACAGTTCGCAGGACTAGGCGTGTTGTTTGTCGCCGGATTTGGGCCAATTACCCAACAAACTGAGCACAGCAAGGCGTTTTATGCTGACGCGCTGGGGTTACCGCTTAAGCCGATGGACGGCAATGCCGATTATTTGCTGACCGAGCATGGCGCGCTGGAGAGGGAAAATCTTCTTTTTTAAGACTGCTTTATTATTAACTTATAATAAATCGCCATAATGACTTCGAAATTTTTGAATAACACCTGCGTTAATCGCTCTAATTCCTTTCGTCAAGATAAGACCAATGTCTGTAATTCGTTATTATTTGAGACTTGTCTTAATTTAAAGGGTGGTTTCAGAGCTATTTAACTCAGCAAGTTAAATAGTGATGTTTCTTATATTGCGTTTCCTATACTAAGATAGAAAAACTCGTTATCGACGTCAGAAAGGAAAAGGGAACCATGAGTCAATTACGGCAGGCAGGGATCGCAATAGTAATATCCTGGGGGATGACCCTGGTATTACCATCGGCAATGGCGGGCAATAACAATGCGACAAATCAGGAGGCTACAGTGCAAAGAAATAATTCACAGTTTATTGCTGCTGGGAAAATCGTGCAGGTCACCTTTGGTGAGTTCGCTTTCAAGCTGGATTTTACCGATGACAAAACCATGACCTTTACCGGCATAGGCGCGAGCACTCAGGGGGTGACCGATACCGTGCAGTATACGGCGGTTGAGATACGCCCAGAGGTCTACATGGTGTACTGGAGCGAGCCAAAGTCTGGCGATAATGTCACTCATGTTGAGGATTTCCAGCGTGGTGAGGTGTATACCAATATCGCCAGTAAGGATGGCAGTTTTACCCACCTGAAAGGGCAGTTGAAAATCGTGGGTCCTTCAGGGAAATAAAGGGACAGTGATGAAAAAGCTATTTATTCCATTGCTTATTGCCAGCAGCATGTTGGCCAGTTACTCCGTGCTGGTGGTTGAAAACGGCACGCCACAATAACTTGTTGGAAAAAAACAGATGCCCAGTGAGAATAAACTCAAGGTAGTTGAAGATCTGTATGTCGGCGATGATCTGTCGATCATTTCCGCACGCCCTTGACCTTGTTAAACTGGCTACGCACCTGCAGGCAGTTAATCAGCACCAGCACCGCCGTTACCGCAAACACCCAGCGGAAGCCCATCAGTGCCGAAACGCCAGAGCCAATTAGCGGACCTACCACATTACCTAGATACATAAACGACTGGTTATAACCGAAGATACGGCCAGTGACCTGATCGGAAGAGTACTTCAGCAGCAGCGTCTGCACGGCAGGCATCAAGGCACCATCGGCAAAACCCAGCAGAAAACGCAGGATCCCCAGCTGTAGCGGTGTTTCCACCCACGCCATGATGGCGAACAGCACCGTGGTTAATACCAACGCCGCCAACAGAATGCGTGCGGTACCGATACGGTCACCAAGCTTGCCGAGGCGAGGTGCAGAAATCAGGGCAGCTATGCCGGGAACGGCGGCGATCATGCCGCTAATAAAGGCAAGGTTGCCACTATCACCGGACAAATCTTTGATAAACAGCGTCAGTATCGGACTGATCGATGAGTTGGCCAGCTGGATCATCAGAGTGCTGATAAACAGCGTCACAATCAGCGTCGGATAGGGCAGCGACTGGAATACCGCTTTGCCGCTTAACCGATCGGCTTTTTTTACCTCGATATGACGTTCTTTTATCAGAAACAGGGTGATCAGGAAACTGACAAACATCAGCACGGCAGTGACGAAGAACACCACACGCAGCCCCAGATGGTCGGCCATCAGGCCCCCTAACAGTGGACCAACGATCACTCCGGTCACCGGGCCGGTAGACAAGGTGCCCAAAGCCCAGCCGCTTTTATCACGCGGTACCTGCGACGCAACCAGCGCCATGGCATTGGGGATATAGCCGGAGGTCAGGCCCATCAAGGCACGCAGCGCAAACAGCTGGTAAACGTTGGTCACCATGCCTTGCAGCGCAATCACGACCGCCATCCCCAGCGAAGCACGCAACAGCATCAATTTACGCCCTTTGCGATCTGCCAGGCTGCCCCACAGCGGTGATACCAGCGCCGAGACTAAAAAAGTGCCGCTGAACACCAGACCGGACCAGATGCTCAGCGACTGGTGGCCGCTGACGCCGAGCTGTTCGATATACAGCGGCAGAAAAGGGAGGATTTGGCTCATTGCCAGCCCGGTGAAGAAACAGCCGAGCCAGACCGAGATCAGATTGAGTTTCCACGCTTCCATCAGCTTGTCGTACCACTTTGAATTTGGAGGGGTTTATTGAGCAGAGTAATAATAACACCAGTTATCAGGTGCTGCTGGGCGAAATCGGTGAACAAAAGTAAAACCCGCCAAACGGCGGGGGTGTTTACTGCTGATTATCTTGCTCCACGGCGTCATACAGCCGTTGCAGAATGTCCGGGAAGGCGGACTGTACACGGTTCCAGCTCGGCACAAAGGGTTTGTCACCGGGGTTTTCGCTAAAGGCGTGACCCGCCTGAGAAATGACACGGGAGAACAGCTCAACCGCCGATTCTTCGCTGTGACGATCGAAGCCCAGGCCGTTCATTTTAGCGTCGTGCTCGAAGGCGTCGATCATATCCAATGCGGTGCGGTAATAAGTGGCGCGCAGCACACGGAAAGAATCACTGGTGATCGGCACCCCCTGGATCGCCAGCTTGCGATACAACGCCTTGGTAATGTCGCTCGCCATACGTTGCAGGCCGGTGTTCGGATCATCCTCCGACATTGGCTGATGCTTGTGGTCGTAATGGTCGGCGATATCGACCTGACAAATGCGGTTGGTGGCGGTGTTCCGGTGGATTTCCGACAGCACGCCAATCTCAAGTCCCCAATCGCTGGGAATCCGCAGGTCATTGAGAATATGGGTACGCATGGCGAACTCGCCGGAGAGCGGGTAGCGGTAGCTGCGCAGATAGTCGAGAAAATCCGAGTTGCCATAGACCTTTTGCAGTGATTTCAATAGCGGAAACACCAGCAACCGACCCACGCGGCCATTCAGCTTGCCGCCGGCCACTCGTGCGTAATAGCCCTTGCAGAAGTCGTAATGAAACTGCGGGTTGGCCACCGGGTACAACAGGCGCGCCAGCATGCGACGGTCATAGGTGACAATGTCACAGTCATGCAGCGCTACACAGCTGCTGCGGCGCGATGCCAGGGTGTAACCGACGCAGAACCATACGTTGCGGCCTTTGCCCGGCTCGTTGGGTGCCAGTCCTTCGGCGCTGAGCTGTTCGGCAATCGCCGTCAGGCGCGGCCCATCATTCCACAAAATCCGGTGGCGCTGTGGCAGGCGCGAGAAGAAGGCTTTGGCGTGCAGAAATTGCTGATGGTTGGCGCGATCCAGGCCAATCACGATTTCCTCCAGATAGGGCACCTGTGCCAGCGTATCGACGATCTTGTCCAGCGCCGGGCCTTCCAGCTCGGAATAGAGTGAAGGCAAAATCAACCCCATGGTGTTGCGGCCGGAGAACACCTGCAGCTCATATTCCAGCTCGGCCAAGTCACGTTGGGCCAGATTGTGGAAGTTGGTGATGATGCCGTCCTGGTAAAATTCACTCATGTTGAGATCTCCCGTTAAGCAGAAAATGATCCAATCCTTCGCACCAGCCCTGTGGGCCTTGCTGTTGCGTGCGGTACAGCCGGCCGGAGAAATCGTTCGGTAAAGTAAGCGGCTGGGCCTGCTGGCCACGGATCAATACCGCCAGATCGCTGGCGTGCAGCAGGGAGAGGTCATTGGGGCCATCGCCCAGACTGAGGGTGGTTAAAGGCTGACGCCGGGTTAATTGATAACGCGCGGCCAGCCAGCGGGCGGCATTGCCCTTGCTGACCTCTCGGCTCATCAGGTGATAAAAGCGTCCCCCCTGAGTCAGATGCAGGTCGTGTTGCGCCAGCAGGGTGCGAAAGTGTTCAAGTTGGCGATCGGTGCCTGCCCAACGTAGCGGTTCTGAGCCGGCGCGTTGCCGTGCCTGGCGGGCTTGGGGCAGGGTTAAGCCGGTCCAGTCTGCCACCGTCGCGGCATCCACATCGGCAAATCCCTGGAAGGCGAAACCGGTCTGGTGGCGCAATGCCCGCAAGGTTGCCGTCAGGCTGTGGTAATCGGCCCCCAGGGTTTTCGCCGGGTAGTCGGGTTGGTCGTGCCATCCCTCGGGAAAAACAATCTGCGCGCCGTTTTCGGCAATAAAGGGCCAGTGGCTCAGCCCCAGTTGCTGTTGCAACGTGCAGACCTCGGCGGCGGTTTTACTGGTGGTGATGATCAGCGGCGTCTGGGCCTGTGCCAGACGATCCAGCCAGGGCTGCGCCGCTTGCCAGCGGTAGCTGTGGTGATCCAGCAGTGAACCGTCCAGATCGGTAAAAATTAACAGGTCGGGACTCAGTTTCAGCATTTCATCTCCATTCTATCGTGCACAATTCGCTGATAAATAGGCGGATTACTTTGTTTTAACGCGGGAGACCAAGAGGGGGATTTATCGCCGCACGCACCTTAAAACTGTGATGAAAATCACAATTAACCCTAACGGGTTATCGGCGAGGGCGCAAGTTTGCCGGTTGCAACCGACTATCTCATCATGGTGCTATAGCCAGAAATCAATGCTGATCAGGAGAACTGGGCGATGATATTTAAACTACGAGATATGGAGTCAACCGACGTGGCTCCAGCCTATTGGCTATCACAGCATGTGCAGTGGCCCCACCGGCTGGAGGATTGGCAGCAGGCGTGGTCGTTGGGGGGCGGCGTAATTGCCGAGGCCAGCGGTGAGGTGGCAGGCTGTGCGCTACGCTGGCTGTGGGGCGAACACCGTGCCACGCTGGGGCTGGTGATTGTCGCCGAGCAGCACCGAGGGCAAGGCATCGCCAGGGCAATGATGCAGCAGTTGATGGCACCATTGAGTACTTATCAGCTGCAATTGGTGGCAAGCGATCAGGGCAAGCCGCTGTATCAGCAATTGGGGTTTGTCGAACAAGGTACCCTGGCGCAGCATCAATGCCGGGAGTTGCCGCTACGCGATGCTGCACCGTTGCCAAACGGGCTAAGTCTTCGTCCGGCTTTGCCTGCGGATATTGGCTTACTGAGTGAGCTGGATTTGCTTGCCAGTGGCATGCAGCGTCAACCGCTGTTGGTAGAGTTACTGGCAAGTGCCGGGCAGGCGCTGGTGCTGGAGCGGCAGGGGATTGCCGTCGGTTTTGCCCTGCGGCGTCGTTTTGGTTATGGCAGCATGATTGGCCCGGTGGTGGCGTCAGATCCTGCCGACGCGATCGCCTTGATTGACTCCCTGTGCCAACCCTGCGGTGGCCAGTTCGTGCGGGTAGATACCCCCTTGGTCAGCGGCCTTAGCCCATGGCTGAACCAGCGTGGTCTGCCTTGCGTGGATACACCCACCATCATGGTTCGTGGCACGCCTTATAGACCGGATTATTCTCTTGCACAGACTTTTGCACTGGTTTCGCAAGCCTGGTCATAAAATTGAAATTAAGGGTTCACGGCGGTGCATTGCCAGATGCATTGCCCAAATGTTGTGCAATAGTTATCAACTGATGACTATGTTGTAACCGCAGGATCTGCCGTTCCTGCACCGCCGTCCGCCGCCGCGCGAGAATTCTTCCCCAGTAGTCCGCAATTGGCACAGGCCATGCATTGTCATCATTAGTCTCTGTTACCTGAGTAACAGAAGGTGGTTTGGTGACAACTCAACAACAGCGGGCGAACTATGGCAGAGCATCCTGATGTGATCGCACAAATAGAAGCGTCATTTGCGGTACAGACCCCGACCGGCAAGCGCATCGCCGGTTACCTGCTGGCCAATCTGGCGCAGGTGCCGTTTGAAACGGCCGACAGCATCGCCCGCAGCACCGCCACCAGTGGCATATCGGTGGGGCGTTACCTGCGTAGCCTGGGTTATCGCAATCTTGACGATTTGAAACGCACGCTGCGTGAACAGGGAACGGCACTGTACCAGCCCTGGGGCGTGACCGATCGCCTGGGAGCTTATCGCCAACGGCGTGAACAACCGCAACCACAAAAGCTTCGTCAGTCGTTAACGCTGGAGCTGGAGGCGATCGAACAGGTTTATCAATTGGCCGGTGGCGAAGCCTTTGCTCAGGTCAGCCGACAGTTGGCGCAAGCGGAAGCGGTATTTGTGATCGGTATTCAATCGACGCGCGGCATCGCCAACGCCTTCTACAGCCACCTGGAATACCTGCGCCCCAAGGTCTACTACGCCGACGGGTTGTCCGGCACCTATGTGGAATCACTCAACTCTGAATTCAGCACGCCCTATCTGGTGCTGACCGACACTCGCGCTTATTCCACCATCGCCCAGAAATACTGTCAGGCGGCCTGCGCACGTGGGCTAAGGCTGGCGCTGATCACCGATATTTACTGCCCGTGGGCACGGGATTACCCGATTGACCTGCTGCAGGTGAAAACCGACACCGGCCAGTTTTGGGATTCGCTGGCGCCGTTAAGTTGCCTGTTCAACCTGTTGTTGTCTTCGGTGTTGGAACAGGGCGGTGCGGCGGTGGAACAACGGCTGGCCAATAACCGCAGCCTGCAAAAAGAGTTGGGGCAATTTGAATCTTAACCGCTATGGGAAAATGCAATGAGTGACAATGTAACTTTAATCGATCTGACTGAGGCCTTTCCCGAACTGCCGATCGATTTGAAATACGCCAGCGCCGACAACTTGACCGGCCGGGCGATTTACCTGGAGAACCGTTGCCTGTTGCATCCCGATGCGCTACCGGGGCTGCAGCGCTGCCTGTTGGCGGCGAAGCTGGCCGGTTTTTCCTTGCTGATGTTCGACGCCTATCGGCCACAGCAGGCGCAGGCACTGCTGTGGCTGGCCTGTCCGGACCCGCAGTATGTCACCAGCACGCAAACCGGTTCGCACCATAGCCGCGGCGTGGCGATCGACGTGACGCTACTGGATGCCGACGGCATGGCACTGGATATGGGCACCGCCTTTGATGAGATGAGCGAACGCTCCCACCCGTTTTACCCAGATTTCCCTCCGGAGGTGCAGCGCAACCGGCTGCTGCTGAATGCGGTGATGGCCGCCGGAGGTTTTCGCGGTATCGCCAGCGAATGGTGGCACTTTGAGCTGCCCAACGCCGGGGATTACCCGCTGCTGGCCGATCGCTTCGGCTGTTTTTCTTACGATTAAAACAACACACATTCAACGCATCAGGAGCTTTGTTTATGAATAAGATCAAATACGCCGCTCTGGCGGCTGCAGTGACGTTGGGTCTGGCGGGAATGGGTCAGGCGCAGGCGGCGGTCCCCAAGGACATGCTGGTGATTGGCAAGGCGGCCGACCCGCAAACGCTGGATCCGGCGGTCACTATTGATAACAACGACTGGACGGTGACTTATCCGGCTTACCAAAGGTTGGTGCAGTACAAAACCGAAGGTGGCAAAGGCTCGACCCAGGTGGAAGGTGAGTTGGCCGAGAGCTGGACGGCTTCTGACGATCAGTTGGTCTGGACCTTTAAACTCAAACCCGGCAACAAATTTGATGATGGTTCGGACGTCGATGCCGAAGCGGTGAAGTGGTCGTTCGAACGCCTGATGAAGATTGGTCAGGGCCCGTCCGAAGCCTTCCCGAAAGATTTGCAGGTCACGGTGGTGGATCCGCTGACGGTACGCTTTACCTTGAAAACGCCGTTTGCGCCGTTCCTGTACACCCTGGCCAACGACGGGGCCGGTATCGTTAACCCGGCGATTGCCAAGGCCAATCCGGCGGATGAGGGCAAAGCCTGGCTGGCCAACCACAGCGCCGGTTCTGGTGCTTACAAACTGGATCGTTGGCAAAAAGGCCAGCAACTGGTGCTGGTACCGAATCCACATTACAGCGGGGCCAAACCGGCGTTTAAACGGGTGACGGTGAAAATCATCGGTGAAAGCGCTACCCGCCGTTTGCAACTGACACGTGGCGACCTGGATATTGCCGAATCGCTGCCGATTGACCAACTGACGGCACTGAAGAGTGAAAACAAGGTGGCGGTCAATGAGTATCCGTCTCTGCGGGTGACCTATCTGTACCTTAACAACGGCAAAGCGCCACTGAACCAGGTCGATCTGCGCCGCGCCATTTCCTACGCGGTGGATTACCAGGGCATGGTGAAGGGCATCCTCGGCGGCAACGGTAAACAGATGCGTGGCCCGATCCCGGAAGGCATGTGGGGTTACGATGCCAACGCGCAGCAATACAGCCAGGATGCGGACAAGGCCAAGGCGGCTCTGGCTGCGGTGAAGGATAAACCGGCTTCACTGAACTTCCTGTACTCGATAAGCGATCCAAACTGGGAGGCGATTGCGCTCTCGGTGCAGGCCAGCCTGGCGACGGTAGGCATCAATGTCAAACTGGAGAAACTGGCCAACGCCACCATGCGTGACCGCATCGGTCAGGGGAATTACGACATCGCCATCGGCAACTGGAGCCCGGATTTTGCCGACCCCTACATGTTCATGAACTACTGGTTCGAATCCGACAAGAAAGGGTTGCCGGGCAACCGTTCGTTCTACAGCGATCCGCAGGTAGACGCGCTGTTGAAGAAAGCGGTTTCGGTGTCCGATCAACAGGTGCGTACCGCCGATTACCAGGCGGCGCAGAAAATCGTCATCGACCAGGCGGCCTATGTTTATCTGTTCCAGAAAAACTACCAGGTGGCGATGAACAAAGACGTGAAGGGCTTTGTGTATAACCCGATGCTGGAGCAGGTGTTCAACGTTGGGCAGATGAGTAAGTAATCTTCTTCGGGCAGCCGTTTGGCTGCCCCTGCACCATGGGAAATCGCTATGAACGTTTGGAGCCTTATCCGGCAGCGTTGCTGGGGGCTGGTGCTGGTGATGTTCGGGGTGTGCGTGATCACCTTTACCATCTCGCACCTGATCCCCGGCGATCCTGCCCGGCTGCTGGCCGGTGACCGTGCCAGCGAGGAAATCGTCCAGCATATTCGCCAGCAACTGGGCCTGGATCAGCCGTTATATGTGCAATTTGGCCGCTATGTGCTGGATCTGCTGCATGGCGATTTGGGTACGTCCATCCGCACCGGCCGCCCGGTGCTGGAGGATCTGCGTGCCTTCTTTCCCGCCACGCTGGAGCTGGCTTTTTGCGCCTTGCTGCTGGCAATAGTGCTGGGGGTGCCGCTCGGCGTGGTGTCAGCGGTTTATCGCAATAAATGGCCCGATCATCTGGTACGACTGCTGTCGGTAACCGGCATCTCCACCCCGGCGTTCTGGCTCGGGCTGGGCGTCATTATCCTTTTTTACGGCCAACTGAATCTCTTACCCGGCGGCGGCAGGCTGGACGACTGGCTGGATCCGCCCACCCATATCACCGGCTTCTACCTGCTGGACTCCTTGTTGACCGGCAACGGCGAAGCGTTCTGGAACAGCCTGCAGCATCTGATCTTGCCCGCGCTGACGCTGGCGTTTGTTCACCTCGGGGTAGTGGCGCGGCAAATCCGCTCGGCGATGCTCGAACAACTGGGGGAGGACTATATCCGTACTGCTCGCGCCAACGGTCTTTCGCACTGGCGAGTGGTATTGGGTCATGCATTGCCGAACGCGTTGATCCCATCGGTAACGGTGTTGGGGCTGGCATTGGGAGATCTGCTCTACGGTGCGGTGCTGACCGAAACAGTATTCGCCTGGCCGGGCATGGGCGCTTACGTGGTGGACTCCATTCAGGCGCTGGATTTTCCGGCGGTAATGGGCTTTGCGGTGGTGGTGTCCTTCGCCTACGTGATGGTTAATTTGATTGTCGATCTGCTCTACCTGTGGATCGACCCGCGAATGGGGCGCGAGGGATAATGACGATGACTCAAATCGAACAACCGCCAGTGACACAACCCGCCTTACGCTTTGTCAGCCTGCGACGTGCCTGGTACCGGGTGCGACGTAGCCCGCTGACGCTGCTGGGTGCCGCCATCATGATTATCGTGCTGTTCCTGATGTTGTTCTCACCGTGGCTGGTACCGCACAACCCGGATGCGATTGACCTGACCGCGCGTTTGCTGCCGCCCTCTGCCAATCACTGGTTCGGCACTGATGAAGTGGGCCGAGATCTGTTCAGCCGGGTGCTGGTCGGCAGCCGACAGTCGGTGGCCGCCGGGCTGGCAGTGGTGGTGCTGGCGGGGGGCATTGGCTCGCTGCTTGGCTGTTTCTCCGGCGTGATCGGCGGCACGGTCGATGCGTTGATCATGCGTTGCATGGACATCATGCTGTCGGTGCCTTCGCTGGTGTTGACCATGGCGCTGGCGGCGGCGCTGGGTCCCAGCCTGTTCAACGCCATGCTGGCGATTGCGGTGGTGCGCATTCCGTTTTATGTCCGACTGGCGCGTGGCCAGACGTTGACGTTACGCCACCAGGCATACATGCAGGCGGCGCGTACCTTTGGCGCTTCGCGCTGGCACCTGATCGGTTGGCATGTGCTGCGTAACGTGATGCCGCCGTTGGTGGTTCAGGCGTCACTGGATATCGGCACCGCGATCCTGATGGCGGCTACGCTGGGCTTTATCGGCCTGGGTGCCCAGCAACCGACCGCTGAATGGGGGCGATGGTGGCCAACGGCCGTAATTATGTACTCGACCAGTGGTGGTATTCAGCCTTTCCCGGAACGGCGATCCTGATCACCGCCACCGGCTTCAACCTGTTCGGCGACGGTCTGCGCGACCTGCTGGATCCTAAAACCCGGGGACGCTGATGAGTGAAACTACCGTTTTATCTATCGATGAGTTGCAACTGGAATTCCCGGTCTACGGCGGCAGCGTCAAGGCGCTCAATCGTGTTTCACTGCAGGTTAAGGCCGGTGAGATTGTCGGCGTGGTGGGCGAGTCCGGCTCCGGCAAGTCGGTGACCGCGATGATGACCCTGCGTCTGTTGGCAGAGGATGGCTACAGTGTGACCGGCGGTTCGCTGGAGATGTTGGGTACCGACGTACTGAAGGCCAGCGAGCGACAAATGCGCCAACTGCGGGGGGCCAGGGTGTCGATGATTTTTCAGGAGCCGATGAGCGCGCTGAATCCGACGCGCAAGATTGGTCGCCAGATGTGTGAAGTGATCCGTCTGCATCAGCGGTTATCGGCGGCGGCGGCCCGTGACAAAGCGATCCAACTGCTGCGGGAGATGCAAATTGCCGATGCGGAGCGGGTGATGGAACGTTATCCGTTTGAGCTGTCCGGCGGTATGCGCCAGCGGGTGCTGATCGCCATGGCATTCTCCTGTGAGCCGGAGCTGATTATCGCCGATGAACCGACCACCGCACTGGACGTCACGGTGCAGCGTCAGGTGCTGCGATTGTTACAGCAGAAAGCGCGCGCCAGCGGTACGGCGGTGCTGTTCATCACCCATGATATGGCGGTGGTGTCGCAGCTTTGCGACCGGGTGTATGTGATGTACGCCGGGCACGTGATAGAAAGCGGAGCTACCGCCAGAGTCATCGAACACCCGAGCCACCCGTATTCCATCGGGCTGTTGCTGGCGGCACCGGAGCGTGCCGAACCGCGCAGCCTGCTGCGGGCTATTCCCGGCACGGTGCCCAATCTCAGTGCGTTGCCGCCGGGCTGTGCCTTCAGCAACCGCTGCCGCCACGCCGACGCCCAGTGCCAACAAACGCCGTCGCTGATGCCATTGGCCGCTGAACCGACCCAGCGGGTGGCCTGCTGGCATCCGCAGTCAATCGAACAGGAGGTAATAAATGAACCTTGAAGCGCTGTTGGAACTGCGCGACGTGCGGCTGCGCTTTCCCGCCAGTTATAACTGGCGTGGTAAGCCGCGAGAGTATGTGCATGCGCTCAATGGGCTGGATCTCAATATCATGCGTGGGGAAACCCTGGGTATCGTCGGCGAATCCGGCTGCGGCAAGAGCACGCTGGCGCAGTTGCTGATGGGATTGTTGAAGCCCAGCAGCGGCGAACTGTTGCGTGCACGTAACCAAGGTTCCTGGTTTGGCAGCGGCATGCAGATGGTGTTTCAGGATCCGCAGTCGTCGCTCGATCCACGTCTGCCGGTGTGGCGCATAATCACCGAACCTGTGTATGTACAGCAGCATAACAGCGTGACGCAGCGGCGAGCACAGGCGGCAGAACTGGCGCAACAGGTCGGCCTGCGGCCGGAGGCGATTGACCGGCTGCCGCACGAGTTTTCCGGCGGGCAGCGCCAACGCATCTCCATTGCTCGTGCATTGTCCTCACAGCCGGATATCATCGTGCTGGATGAACCCACCTCGGCATTGGATATCTCGGTGCAGGCGCAGATCCTCAATCTGCTGGTGGAACTGCAGCGCCAACGCAACCTGACCTACGTGCTGATCTCGCATAACGTCTCGGTGATTCAGCACATGAGCGACCGGGTGGCGGTGATGTATTTGGGGCAAATCGTTGAGCTGGGACCGACCGCGCAGGTACTGCGCCAGCCGCAGCATCCCTATACCCGGCTGTTGCTGGATTCAGTACCCCGCGCCGGTCGTTCGCTGAGCGACAGCGCCATTGAAGACCGCAAGGGCGAACTGCCGGGCAACCGCCAGTTACCCCAGGGCTGCTTTTTCCGTGAGCGTTGTCCCTATGCCGGGGAAGGCTGCCAACTGCCACAAAACTTGCGTGTCAATCTGGCAGGCACGGCGGTGCGTTGCCATAAGGTGGCATAACGGCCTCTTTGATCAACGGATAATACCGCGCGTCGAACGTGTAAAGAAATCGAGGAACAGGCTCAACAGCGGGTATTCCACGCTGAGGTGAATGACTTCTTGCCGGACATCCTCCAGCGCCATGGCCCGGTGGTAGATCATGTCATACAGCGAGTGAATCACCCGCTGCTGTTGCGGGTCGGCGGCCAGAAAAGCCGGGGCGGACAGGTGTACACCACCGGGTTTGGCACGCTGCCCTGCAGCCAGTACGAAAGGCGGCAGATCTTGCACCGCCAGGGAGTGGTCGTCTAACCGGGCATGGGCACCGATAATGCAAAATTGATGTATCGCGCACCGGGCGCCGACCCAGGCGGCATCGCCCAGCTCAACATGCCCGGCCAAACCGCTGTGATCGCCGAGGTAAGTGCCGTCACCGATGATGCAGTCATGGGCAACATGCACATTGTCGCGCAGATCATTGTCATTACCGATGAGGGTGCGCTGGCAGCCTTGCAACGTCCCGCGATGCAGGGTGGCGTATTTACCGATGCGATTGCGGTCGCCGAGGATTAGCGTGGTCGGCTCACCGGCATATTTCAAATCCTGGCTGGCTTCGCCGATCGAGGAAAACTGACCGATGACATTGTCACGGCCGATACGTGTCAGGCCATTGATCACCGTATGCGAGGCGATCGAGGTACCTTCACCAATCTCAACTCCGGCAGAAATGTAGCAAAAGGGGCCGATACGCACGCGGGCACCGATAATCACGCCGGGCTCAATCACGCTGTTGTCGGCAATACGGGCAGAAGGAGAAATCATGACGCATCCTGATGGCGGCGCGTGGCTATCCATCAGCCAGGCCAGTCATCGGTTAATTATTAAGCCGGATTCTGGATTAATTAAGGGGGGAACAGGAAAGTGTGGGCAGGAAGTTTGCCTCCCCGTCGGTGTGACAAGGTCGTCTGGGGCCAGCATATGTCGGTAGACGCCTTAGGTTGCTACTTTATATTTTATTTATTTTATGAACCTTTGGGTAATAACGGGATGTTACCACCGGCGGTAAACAGAAGATCAACAACAGGCAAAACGGTCACGCTTTGCCTGTCCACTCTGGCTCAGGGCATGGGCCAGTCGGTGGGAGTGTTGCTGACGACTTCGACATACATGTCCCAGGCGTGTGACCAGAAAAGCACAAAGCCTTCCTGACTGAAACTGATGCCCATCAGGCCCATGACAAACCAGCAGGTGGTGAACAGCCCCAGGCTACTGAACATAAATGCCATACCGTTACGGCTGGTCTTACGGCAAACGACGTTTAGCTGGCTGGCCATAAACATCATAACGGCGCTCAGTAACTCCCAGCGCATCATAATAAAACCGGTGGCAATGGCACTCATCGAACAGGGTCCTTGGAAAAAGCCGCAACCGGCAGGGCGCCGGGAGGTTTGTGCGGGCAAAAATGGAATAGTGTGATCTGCGTCACATTGTAGCACTGGCGCAAACGGCGGCTCAATCCCTGACCGGGAGAAAAATCGGCATTTGGTAACATTCCAACATGCTGAAACATTTATGCCATTTCATTAGCAACCTTTTAATGGGGCACCTTCACCAATAACGCTATGCTTGCCGACCTTTCACTGCCCTGATTTATCTTGGGAAAGTGTGACGTCAGACAGGTAACTCGCCACGCATGGCCCTATTACAAGATAAAATTCGTGACCATTCTGCAGAGGAAATGCTGTTTATTCGCCGTGCAGGTGTGGCGATGGTGCTGGTAGTTGCCTGTTTTGGCGTACTGGTCGCCAATCTGTACCGTTTGCAGATTAAACAGCATGGGTTCTACCAAACGCGATCCAATCAGAACGACATTAAAATGGTGCCGATTGCTCCTAGCCGCGGGCTGATCTTCGACCGCAATGGTACCCCGCTGGTACGCAATATTACGTTGTACCAGATCCAGATCATTCCCAGCAAAATCGACAATATGACCGCACTGCTGCAAGAACTGACGCCGATTGTCGATCTGACCCCCGAAGACATCACCGCCTTTCGCGATGACATGCACCACAATGGCCGCTATAAGCCGGTGACGCTAAAAAGCGGGCTGAGCGAAACCGAGGTGGCGCGTTTTGCGGTCAATCAATATCGCTTTGACGGGGTAACTATCGATACCTATCAGCAACGTGAATATCCCTATGGTGCCGAGCTGGCGCATGTGGTGGGTTATGTATCGAAAATCAATGACGCTGATTTGAAACGGTTGGATAAAGAAGGCCTTAGCGAGAACTACGCTGCCGACCACAATATCGGCAAGCAGGGCATTGAGGCTTACTATGAGGCTGAACTGCACGGTACCACCGGCTATCAGGAAGTGGAGGTGGACAACCATGGCCGGGTGATACGCCTGCTGAAGGAGCAGCCACCGCAGGCCGGCAAGAATATCTATCTAACGCTCGACTTGCCGCTGCAGCAGTACATTGAATCCGTGTTGAAGGGGCAGCGTGCGGCGGTGGTGGTTGAGGATCCGCGTGACGGCGGCATTCTGGCGATGGTGTCCAGCCCCAGTTATGACCCCAATCCTTTCGTGAAGGGCATCAGTTACTCCGCCTATAAATCTCTGCTGGCCAATCCCGATTTACCGCTGATTAACCGCGTCACGCAAGGGCTGTATCCACCGGCCTCCACCGTGAAACCCTACATGGCCACTTCTGCGCTGTTTGCCGGGGTGATCACCCCCAACACCACTTTCTTTGGTGCTCCAACCTGGACCTTACCGGGTACTCAACGCCATTATCGTGACTGGCTCAAAAGCGGTCACGGCATGCTGAACGTGACCAAGGCGATTGAAGAGTCTGCCGATACCTTCTTCTATCAGGTGGCGTATGAAATGGGCATTGACCGTATTCACAGCTGGCTGAGCCAGTTTGGTTACGGCCAGGCTACCGGGATCGATCTTAATGAAGAGTATCGTGGCGTGTTGCCAAGCCGCGAATGGAAACAGCGAGTGCATAAAAAAACCTGGTATCAGGGTGACACCATCTCGGTGGGGATAGGCCAGGGGTATTGGGTCGCCACGCCGATCCAGATGGTGAAGGCATTAACCACGCTGATCAATAACGGCAAGGTGAAAACACCGCATCTGCTGTATTCGATGAAGCAGGGCAACCGGGTCAGCCGCTACCAACCGCCGGCAAAAAGCGCGCAGATTGGCGATGCCAAATCGCCGTATTGGGGCATCGTGCGCAACGGCATGTACGGCATGGCCAACCTGCCGAACGGTACCGGTTACAAGCTGTTCCACACCGCGCCATACCAAATTGCCGCCAAGTCCGGCACTTCACAGGTGTTCGGTCTGAAAGAAAATCAGACCTATAACGCCAAGATGATCCCAGTGCGGTTGCGCGACCACATCTTCTATACGCTGTTTGCCCCCTATAAAAATCCACGGGTGGCCATGGCACTGATTCTGGAAAACGGCGGCGGTGACGGCGTAGTGGCAGGGCCGACCGCACGGGCAATCCTCGACCATATTTTTGACCCGGCTAATGCGCCACAGACGGGCGGCGACCTGAAAGTTAAACCGGAGTTAAACGACAGTGCGGACGTGCAGCCCTAAACGCGTTTGTTTTTACTTTCTTACAAACTGCAATCTTCTAAAGATTTTTGTCAGGTTAGACTGAAATCATTACATAACCTTAATAAAAACGCAGGGTTAACAGTGGCGCCATTAACAAAAAAAAGCGGTAAAAATTACTCCACCCTTCGCTTTGGCTGGATTTGCGCCGGGATACTGGTTTGCTTTTTCCTGCTGGCGTTCCGGGTCGGCTATTTGCAACTGTTGGAGCACCAGCAATTGGCGGATCAGGCGGATCAGCGTTCGATCCGTACCCAGGTGCTGCCGACCAACCGGGGGATGATCACCGATCGCAATGGTGAAGCCTTGGCCGTGAGCGTATCCTCACGAGATATCGTGCTGGATCCCAAACATATTATCGATACCCATACCGATCTGACTAATGAGCGCTGGCAGAGTCTGGCCAACGTGCTGAAAATGCCGCTGACCGAGGTGCAGAAGCTGATCCAGACTAACGCCCATAAGCGTTTTGTCTATCTGGCGCGTAAGGTTGAAGATGATAATGCCAACTATATCAGCAAGCTGCATTTAACCGGTGTCAGCACGGAACAGGACTTCAGCCGCTTTTATCCGATGAGTCAGGATGCCGCCGGGTTGATCGGTATTGTCGGACAGGACAATCAGGGGTTGGAAGGCATTGAGCTGGGCTTTAACCACTTGCTGCAAGGCAAGAACGGGCTGCGCGTCTACCAGAAGGATGGCAGCGGGGCGGTGATTGGCGTGATCAAAAACGTCGATCCTGTGCCACCGCCGAACGTTACGCTGAGCATTGATAAATTCATCCAATACGTGCTGTATGCGCAGATCCGCGACGGAGTGGTGGCGAATCAGGCCGATTCTGGCTGTGCGGTGTTGGTGAAAGTGAATACCGGCGAGGTGCTGGGTATGGCCAGCTACCCATCATTTAACCCAAACAACTATGCCAATACACCGACGAAAGACATTCGTAACGTGTGCAGCAGCGACAGCTTCGAGCCGGGCTCCACGGTGAAACCGGTAGTGGTAATGGTCGGGCTGGAGCACCACTTGATTAAGCCGGATACCGTGCTGGATACCACGCCTTATCGGGTCAACGGTCACCTGATCAAGGATGTGGGCCACTGGTCGAAGCTGACCATTACCGGCGTACTGCAAAAATCCAGTGACATTGCCGTTTCACACATCGCACTGGCGTTGCCGGCCACTGTACTGCCGGCGGTTTACAAAAGCTTTGGCCTGGGGTTGCCGACCGATCTGGGTATCGGTAACGAAAGTAGCGGCTACTTGCCGCAGCACCGTGAGCGCTGGGCGGATATCGAACGTGCGACCTTCTCCTTTGGCTATGGCTTGCGTGTGACGCCGCTACAGATGGCGCGCGAATATGCCACTATCGGTTCCTATGGGGTTTATCGACCATTGTCGATCACCAGGGTCACGCCGCCGGTGATGGGACAACGGATCCTGCCGGAAGATACGGTAAAAACCGTGGTACATATGATGGAAAGCGATGCCTTGCCGGGTGGCAGTGGGCTCAGCGCTGCGGTACCGGGTTACCGGTTGGCGATTAAAACCGGTACCGCCGAGAAAATGGGGACCAACGGGAAATACGACGGCGGGTATATCAACTACACCGCCGGTGTGGCCCCGGCCAGCGATCCGCAGGTGGCGCTGGTAGTGATGGTCAACAACCCGAAAGCCGGTAAGCACTTCGGTGGCTCGGTGGCCGGCCCGGTGTTCGGCAAAATTATGGCTCAGGTGTTGGAGCATATGAACATCCTGCCGGATGCCCAGCCGTTGAAGGTGGTGTCTCAGGTTAAGGGGTGACGCAAAGCCCCCTCGATGGAGGGGGACCGGATCAGAAGTAGTAGCCGATGTTCACGTTGGAGCGAAAATACCATTTATTGCTGCCGGAGGACTGGGTGCTGGTCCAGCCGGTGGCGTTTTCGGCACCACCCCAGGGGTTGGCGTTTTGCGCCCAGGTCAAATCAACCCAAACCATCACCGGCAGGGCAAAGATCTGCACCCCGAGAGTATTCATTTTAGAGTCTGACCCGCCGTCCTTATCCTTCCACAGCACGCTGTAATCGTTATAAAAGCGCAGTTTTTTTACCGGTCCCCAGGGCACTTCGACATCGCGTGCCAGATTGATCGACGCGGTAGTGGCCTGCGCCGGAATCAAATAGGCTGGGGTCAGGCCGTTACCGCCTATTAAAATCACCGAGTTGTTTGCCCCCTCAGGCCCCTTGGCGTCATAAGAATAACGGATAACCTGGGTCGACAGATGCCATGGGTCGTAGTTCACCAACGCGTGCAGGCCTGCCGCCCAGAAAGAGCCATTATCCCCGGTGGCATGATTATAGAGCCGGGAGCCTGCCAGCGAGCCGCCGAGCTCGTTGTTCCAGTCACCCTGATGGAACTCACGCGTCAGACGCAGGTTAACCTGGTCGCGTTTCTCGTTGGATTGCAAATGCTGCGAGCCGTAGTTGGTGTTTTTCAGATCGTCATAATTGCCCACCTCCGGCGCATAGCGCACGCCTGCCGGCATCATGCGGGGAAAATAGGCTGCATCGAATGCCCAAGCATTGTCATGGTATTGGTATTTGGCACCCAGCCCGTTATTAACACCGAAACCGAGGTAAAACGGGATGCCGTAGGACCACCCAAACTGCGGATAGGGTTGCAACCCAAAGGGTTTGAAAGGTGCGCCAAGCTGTAGGTCCGAGTTGCCAGTCAGGTGATAACCGACATAAGCACGGTCGATAGCGTATTTCCGGCGATCCTGAAACCAAAAACCAGAATCAAAGAATGCGTCATTATAATTGGCGCTGGTATCGATGCGGAAGGCGTCAAAACGCAAGTGCGGCGGGTTGCGATAATTGCTACTACCCCAATCCTCATAGCGGTAATTGGCACGCAATGCTCCACCGATATCAATGTTTTTCTTATTATCTGTGCTTTGCCAATGCAGGTGAGGAAATACCGGACTGCTCTTTTTTACCGCCGACCCGGTGACGAGTTTGTCCTTGTCTGCTGTGGTGGTATTGGCGTAACTCATTGGTGATAAAAGTAAAGTTATGATGATGGCCTTACGCATGGCTTTCCCCTGATCAAGACTGACTTTTTAAAAGCGAGCGCGTTCCGCCATAAAATAATGGAAGCGTTGCTTGGGTTTTATATATGAGACAAGTTTTGGTTAAGTATTTATTATTTTAACCTTGATTAAGTTTCAAATATGAAACTTTGTTCCACATTTAATATGGAAACTATAAGCCTGACATTTTTCAAGTCAAGAAATAAAAAGGTCAGTGCGAGTAAAGCGAACATTGCTCACGAAGCGTCGGTTGACAGGTCATGGAAAGGTGAGGGAGTGTGCGAGTAGGACTTGGACTGTTATTCTGATTGGGTTTTATGATGGATAATAAAAATCCCTGCTGAGTTTCTTTAATATTAATAAATAATGGAATGACATCCATTTCAGGTCGATTATTTTAAACAGTCAATAACCGACCTGAAACTGATATTTTTTTGCTGTAAGGATCAGCGGCTGGTCTGGTGGCCGATGATGCCGCCCAGTGCTGCGCCACCCAAGGTCCCCAGCGTGCTGCCGTCGGTCAATACTGCACCGCCCAATGCGCCTACGCCGGCACCAATAGCCGTGTTGCGATCGCGGTGAGACATATTCCCGCATGCAGTCACGGAAAGCGTTGCCATGATAACAACCATTACGCCTGCAGCACGTTTAATGTTCATAAGAGTTTCCTGGTAAAATTGGCTAATTAACAGACAAAGAAATCACTGATTAATCGGCCGGTAAAAGTTGAGATGAATGTATTCCTGTGGAAGAAATTAGAATAGGTAAATATTCTTAATTTTGAGCATTCGGATTTTGCCGAACGGCTTCCCGCATTTGAGCTGGAGATAAAATGAACAGCCTGACTGCAGGCGCGAGAAAACGGCATCTCTATGGTACTGCCGTCGTCACAGGTGCTGTTAATCTGACTGACCAGCAGATCTACATGAGTTACGAGAAAAATCGACAACGGCATGCCTTGGTGTGCATTAGGGAAAAGAAGCAGGGTCTTCTGCCCTCGAGAGAGGGCCTTGAAGTTATTCTATAATGATTGACTTAAAGTGAACTCAGAAACCAAATAAACCCACAGACCACCAGCCAAAATAAGCCGCTGATGATAAATACGCCATGCCAGGCATAGCGTTCAAGCCACTGAATGGGGGTTCTTTTGATCTTTACCGATGATGTCGTCATCTTGTTATTGAGGGTCAAAGATATCCACTTGCTGAATACCCCCTGATGATGTTTCTGGAGGGTGATGTTTCTGTTGGCTGACTGTGTTTTTTTTAAAATAACAGGAATATTCATTGTGAATGAGGCGCTGAGATGTTTATTCGTTTTAAATTTCACCTGTCTCTCCCTGAAACAAATATGTAACAATTTAACCATGTATATCTATTTTTAATAATGCTTTCGCGATAACGATAAGCTGCGTCCATTATTTTTGCACAAACGGGAGTTTACTCACTACTTCATTCCTGCTGTTTATTTTTGATAATTGCTTTTTAAAATATATTAAATTATATATTCCCATTGAAATCAAATTGATGTGGAATGGGTTCCATGTGAAACAAAATTAAATTTTGAACATAGTGTGAGGTTGTCTGGGGTGAGATCGCTGATGAAAAAGAGACTTCCGGCACAACAAGTCAAAGAAGCATCAAAAGTCTCACTGAAGTCTGTCTCAGCTTGAGAGTGATGACTCAATGCCGGTTTTTGGCCAGCAAGACCAGGATTTGAGCAAAACCCGAGCCTGCTGGGGGGCCAGTGCGAATAACGCCACATCGTTATTCAGCCCAAGTTTTTGCATCAATCGACGCTTCTGATAGCTGATCGTTTTCACGCTACGTCCTTGTTGATAGGCGATATCTGTCACGCTTAGACCCTTGTGAAGGGCTTTCATCACCAACTGTTCACGGGGGGCCAGTAATTGGCGACGGACAGTGATATTCGAGCTCAAGGGGGGGCCGAGTAAAGCGCCCAGGGCATACAGCATGGCATTGCTGGTCAAAGAGAGTCGGGCCATGGCCGCCTGTTTTTGGTTGCTGACGGTGCGGACATCCCGCTTAAGTCTCCAGGCAATCGTGGTCAGGGCCTGACCACTGAGTAGGCCTTGCATAATAATGCGTTCATTGTCGGTCAGCAGGCTGGCTAGCTGGGGTGGCAAAAGGGGGGACGGTTGTTTGCCGTGAATATCGGTAATGGCAGGTTTCGGTAATATCATGGTGATGTTTCCCTGGTAGGGGCACTCCTCTTTTTGGCAATATGTGCATATGGACTGAGTCCGTGGCCAAGGGCATTGGCAAAAAATAAAATTTAAGTTGTTAAGGAATTAATTAAAAGCCCACCGGCATTGCCTGCATTTTCCTCTTTTTTTTATCATAGATAGTTCCCTGGAATAATCCTGTGAAAGGTCTGGTTAGTTTATAATTCTTGGCTATGAATCCTCTGGGGATAACCCAAGTAATGACTGTTATTTTCGCATAAATATATCTTTGGTGAATATTTCATTCTTGCTACCTTTCTACAATAGTTGCGTTGTTGGGGGCATTATTTTATCTGTGTTCAATAAAAACAAGGCCCGGGCGTTGATCCCTGCAGGCGAGATCTGCTGGGGCTTCCCGTCAGGTTGGCACGGTGATTTTTGGTGCTTGGTATGAGGGGAAATCGGCTGCTGAGAAAGAGCATTTTTTTGTATTGCAGTAATGCAACTGTGTAAGTTACATTAGCGACGTTAGGGTGTGATCTACATCACAGATTGAAATCAAGCAAAAATAACCTTAAGAAAACTCAGGGAAATATTTCTTTTCTGAGATGGCTTTTCTCTGCTTAAAAACCAGGTGACGACGATGTTAGAGATGATTGAGAGTTTGGCAACCGTGGTGCTCCTGGTGCCGGTAATGATAGCCGTGTTACTTGGCTCGATTTATGGCCTGGGTGAGCTGTGTAATCTTTTCTCCGCCATAGGCAAAAAGAAAGGCTGAATTTAATGATCAGGGGGCGCAATGCCCCCCGACGCAGGTTTAAAGTACGGTGGCCAGGAAGTCACGCGTTCTTTGATGCAAGGGCGCATCCAGTACTTGCTGCGCAGTTCCCGTTTCCACCACTTTCCCCTGATCCATAAAGATGATTTGATCCGCTACCTCGCGGGCAAAACCGATTTCGTGCGTTACTACCACCATGGTCATGCCCGAATGCGTCAGGCCTTTCATCACCTGCAGCACTTCGCCCACCAGCTCAGGATCGAGCGCAGAAGTCGGCTCATCGAACAATAACACCTCGGGGTTCATCGCCAGCGCGCGGGCAATGGCGACCCGCTGTTGCTGACCGCCAGAAAGCTCACGCGGCCAGGCGTGGATACGGTGTTCCAGCCCGACGCGGGTCAGCAGGGCTTTTGCCCGTTCCAGCACCACAGATTTCTTTTCCTTTTTAACCAGCAATGGCGCTTCGGAAACGTTTTCCAGCACCGTGCGGTGGGGGAACAGGTTGAACTGTTGGAATACCATGCCAATACTTTTGCGTTGTTCGGCGACCTCGCGCTCCTTCAGTTCATACAGCTGATGACCTTTTTGGCGATAGCCGATGAGCTGTTCGCCCACGCGAATGGTACCACCGTCGAGTTTCTCCAGGTGGTTGATGCAACGCAGCAGGGTCGATTTCCCCGAGCCGGAAGGGCCGAGGATCACCGTGACCGAGCCCGCCGGGATCTGCAGGCTGATATTCTTCAGCACTTCGGTGCCGGAAAAGGACTTCCGTACCTGATTAATCACAATGGCGGCACTCATGATTCTGCTCCCTGTGCCGGGCTAATCGGGGGCTTGCGGTTGCGGAACAGCCAGTTACTGCCCGTGGCCTGGCTGCCCCGACCAAAGTAGCGCTCAACGTAGTGCTGACCGATCGACAAAATAGAGGTCATCACCAGATACCACAGCGTGGCGACCAGCAGCAGCGGGATCACCTCGTAGGTGCGCTGGTAGATGATCTGCGCCGAATACAGTACATCCTGCAGGGCAATCACCGATACCACCGCGGTGGTTTTAAGCTGTCCGATCACCTCATTACCGGCCGGTGGCAGAATCGTGCGCATGGCCTGCGGTAACACGACCCGCCACAGGATCTGCCCACGGCGATAGCCCAGAGCCTTGGCCGCTTCCAACTGACCGCTGCCGACGCTTTGGATACCGGCCCGCACAATCTCTGCCGCATAAGCCGACTGATGCATCACCAGGGCGATCACCGCCGCGCTGAAGGTGCTGATAATGGTGTTGGTAGGCGCGCTGGCGACTTCGCCCAGAAAGGGGATCCACAGGCTGATACGCGGATAGAGCGCGGCAATGTTGTACCACAGGAAAAGCTGCACCAGCATCGGTACTGCGCGGAAGAACCAGGTATAGAACCAGCTCACTGCCACCAACACCGGGTTGGCCGACAGACGCATTAACGCCAACAGTACGCCACCGGCGAAGCCGAAGATCACCGAAATCACCGTCAGTTTCAGCGTCATGATCACGCCGTTGATAATCGAGTCTTCGGTGAAGTTTTCCGCCACCACCGCCCATTCGAAGCGCGGGTTGTGCACCATCGAATTGGCGATGATGCCCACGATCAGCAGCACCAGCAGCGCGCTGAACCAACGCCCATAATGCCGATGGCCGACAATGCGCAGCTCGGCATCGTCGATGGGGTGTTGCCCACTCATTTTGCGATCTCTTCGTTGATACCGGCAGTTTTCACCGCACCAAAACCGATATCCCAGCCGTCGAGGATTTTCTGGTAGCTACCATCGGCAATCAGCGAGTTCAGCGCCGCCTGCACCGGTTTCACCAGCTCGGAGCCTTTTGGCAAAGCAATGGCAACGGTGGTGCCTTCAATGTTGATGTCGCCGGCCAGTGCCAGCGGCTTCACATGAGTAGCCTGGTAACGCAAGCCTTCATATGGGCCGAAGAACATCGGTACGCGACCGCTGATCACCGCCTGAACGCCGGCCGGGCGGTCGGGGAAGATCGGAATAGTGATAGCCGGTTTACCGCCGCTGACGCATTGATCGCTGGCTTGCTGCAAACGGGTGATCTGCGAAGTGCCGGCACCGGCACCCACGGTTTGGCCACAAAGCTGTGCTAAATCGGTATACGGGCCAAGTGCCGCATCTTTACGGGCAATCAGCGCCAGTTTGGAGGCATTGTAATAGCCGACAAAATCGACCTGCTGGAAGCGTTTTTTGTTGGCGTCGATGTTAGCCAGCGCCACGTCATAGCGGCCGGATTTCAGGCCGGGAATGATATTGTCGAAGCCGCCGGTGTCTTTCCAGTGGATCGCTACGCTAAGACGATCGGCAATCGCGCTCATCACATCGATTTCACGCCCGGCCAGCGTTTTGTTGTCCGTTTCATAGAAAGTGGTTGGCGGGGTATTCGGGTTGGTTCCCGCCACGATGTAACCGGCCTTTTTGATAGCTTCAGGCAGGCTGTCATGCAGCGCAGTATCGGCGCTGGCTTTCACTGCGGCACGGAAGGGCACATCGTCTTCGGCAGCGAAACCGCTGGCCAGCGGAGCCAATGTGGCAGAGGCCAACAGCAGGGACAGAGCGGTGCGTTTAATGGTGGTTTTCATGATGTTCCCCTGCGAATTAAGCCGATTTAACGTTGGCGAAGTTGATTGCCGGTTGCGGCAGGCCCAGGTTTTCACGCAGGGTTGAATACTGATACTCCTCACGGAACAGGCCACGACGGCGCAATTCCGGGATCACCAGTTCGACGAACAGCTCCAATTGGTTCGGCAGCACGGCAGGCATGATGTTAAAGCCGTCGGCACCTTGCTGTTCCAGCCACAGTTGGAAGTCATCGGCGATCTCTTCGGCGGTACCAACCACCACGCGATGTCCTCGTGAACCTGCGGCAACGGCGGCCAATTCACGCAGCGTCAGATTTTCACGCGCGGCCAGATCGGTCAGCAGTTTCACCCGGCTTTGGCCGCCTTCGGTCGTACCGACGTCCGGCACCGGGCCGTCGAGCGGGAAACCGCTCAGGTCAAATCCAAAACGAGCAGACAACTGCTCGATGCCATTGTCGATATCCACCAACTGATTGAGTTGGTACCAGGTTTCCTGTGCTTCGGCCTTGGTACGGCCGATGATCGGCATCACGCCCGGCAGGATCAGCAAGTGATCCGGGTTGCGGCCGGCATCGGCGACAAATTGCTTTTGGCTGCGGTAAAACGCCTGGCCTTCTTCCAGCGTGGCGGCGGCGGTAAACACCACCTCGGCGGTTTCAGCCGCCAACTGCTGCCCGGCCGGTGAGGAGCCGGCTTCGATAATCACCGGACGCCCTTGTGGCGAGCGCGAAATGTTCAGCGGTCCCTGTACCGAGAAATGCTTGCCCTTGTGGTTGGCGGCATGGATTTTCTCGTCAATGGCGTAAACGCCGTTTTCTTTGTCACGCACGATGGCGTCTTCTTCCCAGCCGTCCCACAGTTTGTAACTGGCTTCCAGGAATTCGCGCGCCACTTCATAGCGCTCTGCGTGCGAAGGCAAGTCGTCACGGCTGAAGTTGCGTGCCGCATCGCTGGAGAATGAGGTCACCACGTTCCAGGCGGCACGGCCGTGGCTGATATGGTCGATGGAGGCCATGGCGCGTGCCAGATGGAAAGGCTGGTCGAAGGTGGTGGAGGCGGTGGCCGCCAGCCCGATATGGCGGGTATTTACCGCCAGCGCGGCCAGCAGCGTCAGCGGCTCCAGGCGTGACATCGTAGACGGCAAACGGTGCACGCTGGTCGCCAGCGCATCGCCGACGAAGAACATGTCAAAGGTGCCTTCTTCGGCCTTTTGCGCAATCCAGGTGAACCAGTCGATGTCGGTCGGTGAACCGCTGGCACCGGCGGCACGCCAGCCACCGACGTGGTGGCCCAGCGCCTGAACAAACAGGCCGAGACGTAATTGACGCGATGGTGTTGAAGGTGAAGTACTCATAATCATTCCTATATTTATTATTGGTTTAGTAATTTTATTAAGCGGATCAACGCTTTGGGCTGCATTAACCTGCAGTCATCAATCACGCTGTCGCTGTCCAGATGCGGCAACAGTTGCAGAATGCTGCGCAGCTTGGCGTTGACGTCGGTTTGGCGGGCGGTCGTTTGCTTTCTGGTGACAATGTCACTGAGTTGATGGCCATCATGCAGAGTTATGGTCACGCGGTGGAAGCGCAACTCTGCATCCAGTTCATCCGGCGGGGCCGTCAGGTCGGCATGGCGTTCAACCCTTGCCGCCAGAGCGGCAATCACCGGGTCCACCGGATTTTCGCCGTAGTGCATCAGTGGCACGGCTCCGCTGTACAGGGCATCGGCGATGACGTATTCCAGGCTGAAACGTGCTTCAACCCCGTTTGACGGGCGACGAATATAGGGCGCGGTATCGGCACCAGGCGGAAAACTGACCTGAATGTGGCTGATTGCCGCAGGAATATCGGCAGAGGGAATACCTTGTTCGTTCAGACGCTCACGCAGGTTGAATGCCGCTTCGGCGGCGCTGTGGGTGCCGCCGCAGGTCGGGTAGCGTTTAAACTCCAGACCCGGTTGCAGAATACGCCACGGCGCCCCCCAGTCGGCGGTCAACAGCTCCGGCCGTTGCCGTCCGTCACCGTGCGAGTGCAACAGGCTGTCTATTACGCCTTCCGGCTGGCCGGCAAAACCCGCCTGTGCCAGCAACACCGCATTGACCGCGGCACGTGCAGCCAATCCCGCGTGCAGCGGTTTGGCTGCCGAACCAAACTGACTGCGCAACCCGGCGGCCTGGGTGGCGGCCAGCCCAAGGGCGACCTGCGTTTGTTCGGGTGTCAGCTGTAAATAGCGTGCGGCTGCCGCACTGGCGGCCACCGCCCCGAGGGTGGCGGTGCTGTGAAAACCTAACTGATAATGCTGAGTCCCGGCCGCCAACCCCAGTCGCCCGGCGGCTTCCACGCCGATCGCATAGGCGCTCAGCAGCGCATGCACATCAGGCGTATCGCCGGTCAGCGCCAGCAGTGCAGACAGGACCACCGTAGTTGGGTGCCCGCGTAGCGCAGGGTGATAATCATCAAAATCCAGTGAGTGGCTGACATAGCCAAAGTACAGCGCGCGGTTCTCTGCCCCGATAGGCGGGAATACCGATCTCACCGCCGCCAGGCCGCTGTCGGTGAGTGCGCCCTGGGCGACAGGCAATGCGCAGGCGAAATAATCCATCAGCCCGACACGGGCGGCCGACAGGGCGGAACCCTCGGGCTGGCTATTCAACACCAGGCGGGCAAATTGAGCGGTAATTAGCGATGACAAGATATAAAACCTGATTTTTTATGCGGTTATGCACTGGCCTGCGATTCAGATTTCATTGTGTGGTGATTTGAACGCACCCGAAAGAACGAACGGGACTTTGATATTTCCAAATGGAATATAGGAGGGAGTAGATAGCGCAGGATACCGAAGGAACAGGCTGTCGCGCCCGCCTTAGTCATTTTTGTGCAAAGCAAAGCTGGAATTGAGAATAAGCAGCCACTACGGCGCTCAGGATCAGGCTTTATCACCGGATGAACGCCGTAGTGAGCGATGACGCTATTTAATCATCGCCATCACATGTTTGAACATGGCGCTGTCAGCATTGGCCAATTCATTCACCAGGGTGAAATGGTTGCTGTGCCGGTCTTCCAGCAGGGTGACATCAAGCCCTTTCTCGCGGCAGGCGGTGTAATAAGCCAGCGTCTGGTTCTTAAAACCCTGAGTTTCTTTGGTCCCTACATCGAGCAGGATCTGCGGTGCATTGGCCTTTTCCGGCAGCATAAACAGCGGGCTGAGCGTTAGTGCTTGCTCTGCGGTCAGGCGCATCCAGTCATTCACGTAGATATCGCACAGCGGGCGAATGTCGAACAGGCCGCTCAACGCCAGCGCGCCTTTAATCACATTCACCGGCAACTGATAAAGGTGCTGCCAGTCATCGGCGATCAGCATGCCGCTCAGGTGGCCACCGGCCGAGCTGCCACTGACAAAAATACGCTCGGGGTCGATGCCATATTGGCCGGCATGGTGGTAAAGCCAGGCTATCGCGCTGCGCACCTCGCGGACGATTTCCGCCAGCGTGGCTTCCGGTTGCAGGGTATATTCCAGCGTCGCCACCGCTACGCCGTGACGGGCGAAGCTGGCGGCCATCGAACAGGCTTCTTCTTTGCGCTGGGAATGCCAATAACCGCCATGAATAAAGACCAACAGGGGCGAAGGCTGGGTGGCGGCCGGGAACAGATCCAGGCGTTCAGCAACGCCCATGCCGTAGTGAATATCACAGATCCCCGGCGTCTGTGCTTTGGCCTGGGTGGCCAGCGTCGCATATTGCGCCATGCAAGCGTCAAAATCTTCTACCGAAGCGCGGGCGTTGTATTGCTCGGCACGCACGGACAGGTCATCAAACAGCAGATCGATTTTCATCTTGTCTCCTTGTGTAGTTCCTCATCATCTGCCTGAAGCGGATTTGAAGTTTGATCCTTAATGCTGACCGATGACATGGCGTCATATGCATTAATAAACTGCATAGGCTGCGTCTTCCGCCATATCATGGGCTGACATAGGCTACTGACAGGTTCTTTCAGGAGTCAGTACTATGAAGCTAATTACTCAATCTGCCGTCGGCAGCCCCCATTCCGGCGGCATTCTCACCAGTCTTTCTCTGACCATGCTGGTTTCATCGCTGGGTGCCAGCATTGCCAACATCGGTTTGCCCACGTTGGCACAGGCGTTCAGCACGTCGTTTCAGGCGGTGCAGTGGGTGGTAATCGTCTACCTGCTGGCCATTACCACTTCCATTATCGCCATAGGGCGTCTGGGGGATCGGATCGGCCGCCGCCGCTTGTTGCTGATGGGCATTGCCTTGTTCACCCTTGCCTCCGGACTGTGCGCCGCCGCACCGGATATCTGGCTGCTGTTGGCGGCGCGCGTTGCCCAGGGAATGGGGGCCGCAGTGATGATGGCGATGACCATGGCACTGGTGGGTGAGACGCTGGGGAAAGAAAACACCGGCCGTGCCATGGGGTTGCTTGGCAGCATGTCGGCCATCGGTACCGCGCTTGGGCCTACGCTCGGCGGCGCGTTGATTTTTGGTTTCGGCTGGCGGGCGATGTTTCTGGTGAGCCTTCCGCTGGGGTTACTGGCATTTATGCTGGTTTATCGTTATCTGCCGGTGGGTTCGCCGCAGTCGCAAAAAGATAACGGCAGTTTTGATCTGCCCGGGACTTTGCTGCTTGGTCTGACGCTGGCCTGCTACGCGCTGTCGATGACGCTGGGGCATGGTGATTTCGGCGTCATCAATTTGCTGTTGTTGCTTTGTGCGGCGCTGGGGATCGGACTGTTTGTACGGCTGGAAAACACCACGGTCTCTCCTTTAATACAGTTGGCGCTGTTCCGCCAGGCTGGGCTGAGTGTCGGGTTGGGGATGAGCGCACTGGTCATGACGGTGATGATGACATCGCTGGTGGTAGGGCCGTTTTATCTGACGCATGGTCTGGGGTTGGCGGTAGGACAGGCCGGACTGGCGATGTCAGCCGGGCCGCTGGTGGCTGCTTTGCTCGGCGTGCCGGCCGGTAGGCTGGTGGATCGTCTGGGGGCACAAAAAATCACCGCCGTGGGCCTGGCGATCATGACCCTGGGGGCCGGCGTCATGTCGATGATGACGCTCAATCAGGGAGTCTTTGGCTACGTGGCCCCCCTTTGCCTGATTACTCTGGGCTATACGCTATTTCAGGTCGCCAATAATACCGCGCTGATGAAGCATGCGGCCCCTGAGCAGCGCGGGGTGATGTCCGGCATGGTTAACCTCTCACGTAATCTTGGTCTGATCACCGGGGCATCCGCCATGGGCGCTTTGTTTATGCTGGCGGCAAACACCAGTGATATCACGTTAGCCACGGCGGAGGCGGTATCAAACGGCATGCGAGTGACTTATCTGGCGGCGGGAGTGTTGGCGGCAATAGCACTGGTGATGACCTTGCGGAGCCATGCCGCCATTAAACCGGAAGGGGATTACAGCAGGTCGCCTCGGTAGGCGATATGAATTTTGTTGCCGTCCGGATCGCGCAGGTAAGCGCCAAAGTAGCCTTGGCCATAATGAGGGCGCTCACCGGCTTCACCTTCCGAAATGCCGCCTGCCGCGATACCAGCGACATAGGCTTCACGCACCTGTTGTTCACTGCGGGCGGTGAAGGCCACCATGCTGCCGTTACCGGCGCTGGCCGGTTGTCGATTATAGGGCTGGTAAGCGTAAAAACGCGGCAATGCCTGATCGGGCATCACCCAGCAACGTGCGGCGGGGCCCCCATCTGGGGTGACCGGGCGTTGAATTAACCCCAACGGCAGCAAAATGGCATCGTAAAAAGTGGCGGCTTGCTCCAGATCGCTGACGCCTACGGTGATATGACTAAACATGCTTTCCCTTAATATGTCCGGTTTACCGATTCATTCATCTTATGCCAATGAACCTAAAATGGTCGCGGCAAGCCTAAATTCTTAGCCCAAATACTCGATGATCGACAAACCGCCGTTGTAATCCGTACTGTAGATAATGCCCTGGGCGTCGACAAACACGTCGCAGGATTGAATCACCTGCGGGCGGTCTGGGCGTTTATCCATCATCGTTTCTGGGGCGGCGGGCACTAAAGCCCCGGTTTCTTTCGGTTGATAAGGGTTGCTGATGTCATAGGCGCGCACACCGGCATTTTGGTAGGTGGCAAAAATCAGCGTTGAGCTGATAAAACTGCCGGGGCGGTTCTCATGCAGGTTATGTGGCCCGAAATGCGCCCCCTTGCTGATGTAATCACGTTCCTCCGGCTGTGGGAAGGTGGCAATGCTTACCGGGTTGGACGGTTGGCGGATATCAAACAGCCAGATCAGTTTTTCGCCGTCCTGCTGGTTATCGAGCACCGCCTCATCCAGTACCACCAGCAGATCCCGGTCCGGCAGTGGCAGCGCGGTGTGAGTACCGCCACCAAAGGGAGGGCTCCAGTTGCGGTGGGCGATTAACTGCGGTTGGCTGCGATCTTTGATATCCAGCAGGGTTAGGCCGCCATCGCGCCAACTGGCGTAGGCGGTGTCGCCGCTGATAATGGCATGGTGGAGGGCGTAGCGTTTACCTTGCGGCCAGTCTGGTGTTTCTCCACCGGCGCTGTGCATACCCGGCAGCCACCAGCGGCCGGCGATCTGTGGATTACGTGGATCGGCCAAATCGACGGTCAGAAAAATATAGTCGCTGTAGCCGTCAATCAGGGCGGAAACGTAGGCCCAGCGGCCACCGACATACCAGATGCGGTGGACGCCGATCCCCTCCAGCGCCAAAAAACCGATCTCCTTTGGCTGGTCCGGGGTCGAAATATCGAAAATTCGCACCCCGGCACTCCAGCTGCGGGCGTCATTGCCTGACACCGTCTGGCTGATGGCACGGGTGTAGTAGACCTTCTCATCGGCGAAACGGGCATCGGCAAACAAATCGCGAGCGTTGATCACCAGCAGCAAATCATCGTGCGCCTGTAAATGTACGTTCCAGGTACCCGGCGGCGCGGGGACAAAACCGGCCGCACGCGGGTTTTTCACGTCACGCACATCGACGATAGAAAACCCCTGCGAAACCATATGCCCGATATAGGCATAACCCCGGTGAACCATAACCTGCACACCGTCAGGCTTACCGCCCTGATCGCTGTGGCCGATCAGCCGCATATTACGGCTGTACTCGGGTTGGGGAAGCGCTCGCGATGCCATTTCCGTTCCTTACTTCTTAGCCTGTTGCGCTTCAAGCGTGGCGAACCACGGCGCGATAAAATCATCCGATTTGCCCCAGCCAGGAATGACTTTGGCCAGTGAAGCGACGTTGGTGGCATCCGGGTGGCTGAGCAACAGATCCTGCGGGATGGCAGCGGCTTTAAATTCATAGGTCGCCGGGGTTTTCTCACCGGCAATCTTATTGGCCACCAGACGCAGGTTAACGGCACCAATCAGTTTGGGATCAACCGCCACGCTGAGCTTCCAGGCGCTGCCCTTGGCACGCATCAACGCCAGATCCTGGTTTGAAATATCAATGCTGTAGAGTTTGATTTCGGTGCGGCCATTCTCTTCCAGAGCCTTGTAGGCGCCCTGGCTAAACGCATCCCAGGTTCCCCAAATAGCATCGATTTTTCCCTTTGGATACTTGGCCAGGATCGCGCCGATCTTGTTGGCGGTGTCACCCTGAACGTCGGAGGACACCGCGCCGATGGACTCAAGCTCTTTGATGCCCGGCTGATCTTTCAGCAACTTTTGATACTGCGCCTGACGCCGCTCCATCGGTGGGAAACCCGCCACCCACAGCTTGACGATATTGGCTTTGCCGTCGAAGTCTTTCACCAGTTGGCCGAATGAAAGATCGGTCAACGAGGCATCATCCTGCTGGCTGATGGTCACGCCCGGGATCTCGCCCTGTACGGCGGTATCGAAGGCGGCCACCGCAATACCGCTGTCGACAATGCGTTTCAACAGGGCGGTGGAATAGGGGTCACGTCCCTGAGACAGGATAATGCCGTCGTACTTCTGGCTGATGGCCTGGTTGACGAAGTCCTGAAACTTGGCGTCGTCACCGTTGGTCAGGAAGGTATTGACCTGAAAGCCCAGTTTGCGGCCTTCTTGCACCGCACCGCTGACAAACTGCGTGGTATTGTCGTCAGACCCCAGATTGCGGATCACCGCGATACGGATTGGCCCCTGGTGATTGGCAATCGCCGCCGGGATCGGCGCGGTGGCAGGGGCGGAGAACGCGGGAAACACGGCGAACAGGCTTAACGCCAGTAATGAGGTGTTGAACAGTTTCATTAAGTTTTACCCTGCATGGTTAAGCATCATTAAAAACGGGAGGACAATTCATCGTCACCATTGGGATGGTTGTTTATTCAAAGAATGAATTGAAGCCGTCAGTTTCCATGCGGGCGGAACAGATGACAATGAACGAAAAATCATAAGCTAATGCTAAAGAGTATTAGGCAATGCTAATCCCGCCTTTATGATGGCAAGATCAGACAAAATAAGGACTTGAACATGAGTGATAGCCACATTCGCGTGGTCGCCGGCCCCGCCAATTATTCTGCTTACCCCGGTGCGATTGACCAACTGGCGCAATTTTATTCTCCGCAACAGTTGAACAATGCGCTGTGGGTGTATGGCGAACGTGCGCTGGCCGCGGCCAAACCCTGGCTACCGGCGGTGTTTGATGCTGCCGATGCCCGCCGGGTGTTGTTCGACAGCCACTGTAGCGAAACCACGGTGCAGGATATCGTGCAACAGGCCGGGGCAGATCGTCAGGTGGTGATTGGCGTTGGCGGCGGTGCGGTACTGGACACCGCCAAAGTGGTGGCCCGTCGGTTGGGCTTACCCGTGGTGGCTATCCCGACCATTGCCGCCACCTGCGCCGCCTGGACGCCGCTTTCAGTGTGGTACAACGACCAGGGGCAGGCGCTGCGCTACGAGGTTTTCAACGATGCCAATCATCTGGTGTTGGTCGAGCCAGAAATTATTCTGCGCGCGCCAAAAGAGTATTTGTTGGCCGGTATCGGCGATACCCTGGCGAAATGGTACGAAGCGGTGGTGCTCAGTCCCCAACCGGAACGTTTGCCGTTGACCGTGCAGTTAGGCATCAATACCGCATTGACCCTGCGTGACGTACTGCTGACCGAAAGTGAGGCGGCGCTAAAGGCGCAGGCGCAAGGGCAATTGACTCAGGCCTTCCTCAACGTGTTGGAGGCCATTCTTGCCGGCGGTGGCCTGGTGGGCGGACTGGGCGATCGTTATACCCGCATCGCGGCCGCGCATTCGGTACACAACGGTCTGACCGCGCTACCGCAGACCGATGCCTTCCTGCATGGCACTAAAGTCGCCTATGGCATTCTGGTGCAAAGTGCGTTGCTGGGGCAGCAGGAAACCGTGGCTCAGTTGATTGCGCTGTATCACCGCCTGGATCTGCCCGTCAGTCTGGCGGCGTTGCAGGTGGACATTCACGATGAGGCGCAAATCAAACGGTTGATTGAGCGCACCCTGCAAGCGGGGGAATCCATTCATTTGCTGCCACTGGCGCTTAACCCAGCGACATTGCGTTCCGCGCTGAGCTATGTGGAGTCACAGACGGCTTAACAGCGTTGTTTCTGCGTAGCCTGCTGTGGATGCCAACAGCAGGCTAGCCGTTATTCAAGGCACGTAAATGATCTCAAAGCTGGAGGTTTTGTCGTAGTAGGGCGTCATGCCGCCATCGACGTAGAAAACCTGCAGGTCGTAATGATATACCAGCTTTTTATCCGGATTGAGGATCAGATCCAATGCCGCGACTTTGACCGTGACGTCATGGCTGGGGTGTTCTTTGGTCAGCTCAACCGTCTGGTTGTCGATGTTCACCAAAATGCGTTTGATCGGGCGAGGCCCTGAAGGATCGTAAGCCCCGCTGTCGCTTCTGAATTCAACGGTTTTGTAGATGTCCACCGGGGCGGACTGTTGGATAAAGTCGAGCACCTTGCTCTGGTATTTGGCATCCAGCGCCAGCATCACCGGCAGATGATCCGGGTTAAAACCGGTAAATTGCACCGACAGATAGCCTTTCAACAACAGGTTTTGCGGGGAACGGTTAAATAACGCGTCCCAAATCAGCGCGAACTGCCGGGCGGGCAAGGTGAATGAATCGACAATCCCGCTTTGCAGGTTGATCAGCGCATTTTTTTCTTCGGTTTTCCCCTCCGGCAATGCCAACTGCAACACCAGTGAGTCGGCGTTGGCGAAAGGGGCCAACCGGGCATCCGGCTGCATTTGTGAAAACTGGGTCGTGGCGTTAGCAATGCGCCCCTGGTTCACCTTGGGTGACAGGAAGTAGTCAAAGGTCACATTGATTTCATCCAGTGAGGTGGCGTGACCGCCGGCAGAGAATGAAATCGACAGCATGGGCTTGCCGTCGGTATCGGTCGCCAGCAGGAAGGTATCCGGCAGATAGTAAAGGTAGTTTTTACGTACATAATCCTGATAGTAATTGTACCAAAGCTGCTGATACTCCAGTGGGGTGAGGATCAGTTGCAGACGAGCCGGGGGTGGCAAAATACCCTGATAGATATACGGATAGTAGTTTTCGGCAAAGTAGAAAACTTTAGGGTCGGTGACGGTATTGGTGATGCCATGATCGGTTTTGATGGCGACCACCAGCGTGGTTTGCGCATCGTAATCCGACAGGGCCTGCAACAAGGCATCGCGCTGTTCCAGCTTGTACAAATCAAGCTGTGCCTGATAGCGGTTTTCCTGCGCTGTCAGCATCACCTGGTCGAAGATCATCTCTTCGACGCTGCCAAAGCGGGTGAAACTCAGCACCACATAAGGAACCTGTGGCACCTGGCGACTCAGGGCGAAATCCAGCTGCATGCGCCAACTGGTGCCGTCGGTGCTGGTGGCAATCTGGTAACGGGTTTCTCCTGAGACTATCTCGGTACAGACCTCGGCGGTCATCTCGTCCGCCAGCACCCGCGGGGCAGCCCGGTAGCGTAGTTGTTTGGCCTCAACGTCAGGAAATTGTTCGCGCGCATTCTGCAGAATAATTTGGTTCAGTGTCACCAGGTCATTGAGAAAGGTATTCATGGTTATCCTCATTGCGTTCAGTTTGGGCCAGAGTTCTGAATTGGTTCAGGCAGGACGAGGTCCAGAGGAAGCGTCCGTCATGCCGACGATACAGCGGGCTTTCCAGGCGGTCGGCGGGCCAGTGCCAGTGGGACAATGCGTCAATCACCGGCGTGAGCTGCGGGATCCCCGCGAGCCTGGCGTACTCCAGGGCGGTGCGCCATTCGTTGGGGTGGGCGTAATAGGGGGTCAGAATACTGAACCGGTCGTAACGGTGGTCGCTCCATTGCACTGCCTGATTCAGCATCTGAATAATGCGCCGATAGGCCGGCAATACGGCGTCGCTTCCGGCCACCAGCGTATGGAGCAAAATCAGCGCGTTGGTATTTACACAACAATCCAGTTGGCGAATATCATTGTCGTCCTTCATCCAGGTATGAAAGCTTTGGCACTCAGCCCATTGGTGCTGTTCGGCAGCCTGACGGGGATCGACCCGGCAGACTTGATAGCCGTTCATCTGTGCAATCGTCTGCCTGACCTGTGCCAGCGAAATACGGCCAAACTTGTACAGCAGCTCGGTAATGATGGCGGTGTCGTCAATGTCGGCGCAAATACGCTGATTGGCCATCCACTGGGGATGGGCGGCCGTCGGCCAAAAACTGAAGTGGGACGGGCGGGTTTCGCAGGCGATTAAAAAATCCAGCGCCCTCTCAATAAAGGGAGCGGTTTGTGGGGTGTAATCCAGGGTGCGTAACACCTGCGCGGTAACAAAGGCATTTTCATCCTGATGCCAACGCCCGTCCGGCGTTCGGACATGGGCGGTAAAGGCACCGCTGGCACACTGTTGCTCAAGTAACGCCGTTAGGCTGGAGCGGACAGTTTGTATGGCCAGGGGAGCCGGATCCAGTGGCATCTCTTCGAAGTGGGTGTTTTGCGGGCTGAAAGTACAGCTGATGGCCTGACGACCCTGCATATCCACCGAAAAACCCACCACGTTGAATTGCAGCGGAACCTGCGCGGTCATTGCGCATTGCAACAAAGGCATGGTTTGGCGGCTTTGGGTCAGCAAGGCTTGCACCGCAGGGAACACCCGCGAGTTATCACCAAAGAAGCTGGCCGCCATGGTGAACAGCGTGAAGCTTTCCAGTTCGTCACCGGGGCCGTAAACCAGGCTAAAACCGTAGGTGGTGGCTGGAAAACCTTCATTACTCAAGGTCTGGTGCAGGGCGTGGTCCAGCAGCGGTGCCAGCGCAGGGAACAGCCGTTCGCAACCGAAAAAGGTCATCACCGCCAAAATATCGGCATCAGTGATGCGGGCGCTGTACCACTGAAAGTAATATTCACGCGGTGAGGCGGGCTGCTGCGGATAATAGCCCACCATCAGCAGTGACAATCCCGCCTGTTGGCAGGCAGCGGCAGGGTAATCTTTCACGCCGCCGGGCCAACCGTCCGGGTCTGGAATTCCGGGCGGCACTTCGGAATACACTTTGGTTTTAACCGTCTCCGGACTGTATTTTCGTCCCAGCCAGGATCCAAACCGCAGTGGCTGTACGCTCTGGCGCTGCATGTGGCCGACTGCCGCCAAACAGCTTTCGACCTTCTGCTGAGATGGCGAAAGGGTCAGTTGTTGGTAGTGCCGGTAAAAATTTTCAACTCCCCGATCCTCGGCGTAACGCGGCAAAAATGGATCCAACGTGCATGAAAGTGCCTGCGGGTTAGACGACGAAACGGTGAACTCGAGCGGGCAGCCGTTATACCCCAGCAGACTGGTGTTAAAGGCGGCAGACAGGCAGCCGGAGGCCAGGCGTGCCTGGCTGAAGCGGGCGATCTCGGGCGCCAGCGTGGTGTATAAGTAGGGCGCTTCCTGACACAGGGCGCTTACCAGGGCGTTCCATGCCGCTGGTAATACTGCATGGCGTTCGACCATCGTCAGTCACCTATGCCACGGCCGGGATAACAATGGCCGGTGGGTTTTCGCTGCCGTCAATCGTGACGCTGTCACCTCCCACCTTCAGGTAAGTGATTTTGTAGTCAACCGTCCAGGGCTTCTCAGTCAGGCAGCGATACTTAAAGGTCTGCTCTTCGGTTTTATCCGGATTAAACTGATATTTCTTGGTTTTTCGACTCTTTTTGTCGTCCAGATAGGTCAGTTCAACGATCACCTGGTTGTAATTCTCCCAGGAAAATTTCCGGTCGAGGAAGATGGCAATCTCGTTGAAAGTCAGCACCGCCCCGGGATCCAGGTTCAGCAGGGTTGATGCCGAGACCGACTGCGGTTGATAGCTGCTGCTGCCTTCCCAGCCGGTGGTGGCGGCAGACTTGAAGGCATATTCGCTGTGGATCACAAAGAGCTCATTGCGGTCGCTGCTGCGCGAAATGCTTTTGCTCCATTTACCGTCATCGGTGATAAACGGCTCGGCGGTATAAACCTGTTTGTTGTAGTCGATTTTGAACGTAGCGGCTTTAATGCCGTACTCGGCAAAGCCGTCCGGCCCCAATACGGTAAAGTCGATTTTCTGGAAGAAGGGATCGTTAACGTTCACTTCAATAAAGTAAGGCGGTTCTTTTTTGGCGCGCAGGATATCGCTGCCGATAAAGTTTTGCGGCACTGCCGATTGGCTGAGGGCTTTCGACGAAATGTAATTGAAGTTCAGGCTTTTGGTTTCTTCGATCCGCACCAGCTTAATCTCCAGTGAGGCGCTGGGGAACAGCCCGCCTTTACCGCCTTCTTCGCCGTCTTCCTTGCCACTGGCGAGCAGAGATTCCAGGATCGAGTCGCTGGCTGATTTGGCCTGGGTATTGCTGTCATCATTAGGTTTAAGCGACGCGGTAAAGAAGCTTTTCAGGATCTCTTCTTTGACAAACTGCAGCGCCCACTCTTTCTCTTTGGCTTCCTCCTCGCTCGGCATGCTTTCGGTCACCTTGATGATTAACTTTTGATCCTGCTGCAGTTTTTTGATCACGCTGTCAAAGCCCAACCAAAAACTGGCGGGGGTTTCCACCGGGATTGGGATATTGGCGCCAAATTTCAGGTCGAACTCTTTGTAGAGGCTTTCAAACTTGGCCTCGACCTCGACTTTCAGCGCCGGGGTAATGCCGGTAAAGCTAAGGTTGTAGGCCACGGCGGCCGGGGCCTGCGCCTTATTAAACGCCGCCTCCAGGATCACCGCCTGTTGTGGCGTCAGTTTGGCGCTGAAGATGGCGCTGTTGTTGCCAAACAGGCTGGGGCATTGCGCGCTGATCAACTCGCCGTTGGCATTGCTGCCGACATCGAGCACAAAAAAGTTCACCGTGCCTTTGTCATAGGGAACCTGGGCCTTGCGGGCGGTTTTGGGATCCACTTTCAGTTTGCGCAGGTATTCGTTGAAGGCCGTGTCCAGCTTGGCGGGGTCGATCGAGGTATTGACCTCGAAGTTGATGTAACCCCCTTGCTGGCCGCTGCCGTCGCCGGTGTACTTGATCAATGAAAAGATCGGCTTTCCGTCTTTCTCTGCGATATGGATATCACCGGGCAAATACCAGAACTGCTTGTCATCGGAGTCGTCGGCAAAGAAGGTGATGTTGTCGATAGTGGCGGTTCTTGCTCTGAGTAATAACATGGCGTTTCCTTAATTAATTGAGGTTGGCAATATCAATAGCGTCTTGACCGGTGGTGGTTTGGACGTACTCGGGTTTATCCCCGCCCTGGCCCGGTAGGTAGCTGAACCAAATCTCCAGGTCGACGGTGAGCCGTTCTGGGTCAATTTGGTCGGCGCTAAAGCGCTGAGGGGCGGCATCGATTTCGCTAAACTGAAAAATTTGCTGCAGGGGTGGGGTGTCATCGCCGGGCAAATAGGCATAGCTGGCAGAAACCAGCACCGACTCCACCTGCTGCCAGTCCATATTGGCGGAAAGCGTTAACACCCGTTGGTGATACAAACTGGAGGGCAGATACACATCCTGGCTGGTCGGTTCGTTCAGTACCGCAGAGATATGGGGTGAGTTGGCGGCGCTGCTGTACTCCTTGGTCACGTCAAATAAATACTGGTCGGGATTGGGCAGCATCACCGGGTAGCTGTCCTGCTGCGCAGTCTGGCTAATCTGAAAGCTTTTCGACAGGCTGGATGTTGGTACTTCAATGTGACGGCAACTCAGGGTGACCAACACCGACTGGTACCAGCGCCAGTCAAACAGGTTGGCGGCCTTGATGACAAAATCGTAGCGGCCATAGAGCGACTCAACATCCAGATAGACATCGTTCAATTCAGTTTGCAGCACGCCGGAACTGACCGATCTCACGCCGCCCACCGCCTGGTTGAGATAGACGGTGAAGTCATACTCGACGGGCCACAGCATTTTGCCGGTTTGCGGATCGGTGATACTCGGTGACCTGAAGATTTTAGGTTTGGTATCGCCCTGGCGGAAAGTGTATTGCTTGTTGTCCGGGCCATAGCGCAAACGCACCATCACCAGTTGAACGTTATTGTCCAGTTCGTCGGACAACAGACTGACCCGAACCTCTCGGTGGGCGAAAAAATCATCCTGCAGATCGCTTTGGCTGATCACCCGACCGGCCTGGTAGTCGGTACCGGCGACCAGTTCGGCAAACAGCGCCTGCGGATAAAGTGAGCGTTTGACCACCGTGGTTTCCGTCAGTTTTCCGCTTAAACGCCGCTGGTCAATATCCTCAACCGACAGTCGTTGCAGGTAAAAACCGGCCTGGGGTTTGTCTTGTTGTGGCACTTCGGCAAACACCGGGGTAAAAAACTCGCCGGTCAGGATCTGCGTCAATTCGGCCGCGGCCTGTCTGAAGTGGCCGTCGGGATCGGTGTCCCTGACTTTGATGGTCACCACTTTTTCGCTGATCAGCTGTGCCGAGGTTTTTTCGATATCAACGGAAAAGAAGAGCAGGTTGAAACCGACCGACTGTTGCAGGAATTGATAAACCTGGTCCCAGCGGGCCTCCAGTTCAAAGGTGGCCGGAGGAAGTTGTAGCAGGTAGTCAATTTTGTAGCTGATGGCGATCGGCGCGGTGGCTGGTGTGGCCATCAGACTGGCCAGCAGGGCGATATCGCTGTCCTGGGCCAGTTTGGCCAGTAGATAACAGTTGAGTTGCTCGCTTAATGAGGTCTTGCTGGTTTGGCCTTCGATAAAGCCGGGAATATCCAGCGTGGCGGTACAACCGATCGCCTGCAACGGCAATAGCACCGCGTCGTGCGGCATGTCCGGACTGGCTGCTGCCGCCGCCCTGGCGGCCTCGGGACTGCTGTTCAACTGGGTTTGCAATGACAGCATGGCATAATAAACCGTGGTCGGTTGACTGCTGTTTCTAAATATCTGTAGCTGGACGGCGGGCTGGTTACCATCAATCACGCTAATGCCCGGCGCCGCCGCGCAATAATAATAAATCGGCCTGTCCGGGTCGGCTCGGATAAAACAGATGTTTTGCACTACGACCTGAGTGTTCATAGCGACCATTCCATTTTATAAAGGTGAGTCAGGGCAAAGAAGCTTTGCCCTGGAGTGTCTCAGAGCATCAGAAAGTCACCACCACGATGGTGCTGGTTCCTGTCACATCCTTCTCGACGGTTTTTTCAAGATTGTCAGCCCCGTAATACACCGTAGAGACGTAATGGATCTTCACCTCGTTGTCTTTTTCCGCCTGCATCAGGTCGAAGGTCAGAGATTGGGTGAGGGAATTAGAATCGAACTCGGTCAGGGCCAGGGATTGGGACTGCGTAAAGTCCCATTTCGGGTAATAAACCACCATTTCATAGGTGATCAACGTGACGTCTTTCTGGGTTGGTTTGAAGATAATGGTGTACTTCTGCGATTTCGGCAGGGCATTGGCGACCAAAATCTGGTGGCCACGGATCAACCCATAGCCCGGTAGCTGCGGGCTGGTCTCAACGCCGCTCGGGATATAGGTCAGGCTGTCACCGTCCAGGGCATAGTAATCGGTGGAGAAATAAATCGGTTTATCCACATCGACACCAATCGGGTAAATAAAGGGCTGAGGAGGGGTCGACTCACTGACCACCTGGTTGCTGGTCTTGAGTTTGACGCCCTTATCCGGATCGGAATATTGCGTTTTGATCACCACCTGGCTGAAGACTTTCCAGCCCATAGGATCAAGCAGCGTAGCAATGTCGGCATAAACGATGCCACATTCGGCCACGTTGATGGAGATAATCAGATCCTTATCGCTCTGAAGGTCGCCAGAGTGGTAGGGCTTGGCCTGCATACCGGTGAAGTTGACGGTATAGGAATATTTAAATGCGCGGCCCAACTCGGGTTTGATAAACCATTTGCCGGTTTTTTTCGGTTCGCTGTCGCCAGGGGAAAACTGCAGAGTGCTCTGGTTGTCTTTGTCGTAGAAGGCGGTCACCACGATATTGGCCACGTTGTATTTCGCCAGATCCTGAGTGACAAAAAACTCGGGCTGAATGTACTGATAGAAAGGATCGTTGAGATCGTACTCTTTAAAGTAATCTTTCAGATTGGCTTCGCCGACGATGGATTGGATAGACGGCAACTGGGTCTGAGGGGCGATGGAGAAAGAGACCACCGAGTTTTCCTCATAGACGCGGGTAAAGCTTTTGGTTTCGCTGAGGCTGGATTTGAATTTATCAAAGCCGTCGGCTTCATTAAGCAATTCGAGGCTCATGTCCAACCCGGTTTGGCTGCTTAAAATTTGCTCTACCTGTTTTTGCCCCCAGGCGGTCAGCCCGTCCTTCCATTTAATGTACTGATCCGGTGTCATGCCCATTTCTGCTGCGGTCAGCCCAACCTGAACGTCGATCGTGATCGCGCCTTTTTCGATATATTCGCGCTCAATTTTTTTCTCATCGGCTGACCAGGTATGGTAGCTGATGGTTTGCGTCACCGACTTGGTGATCTCGCTGTCGTAGCTGACGGTGACTTTGGCCGCCGGCAGGGAAGCATCCAGACTGAAGTCGAAGCGAATGCCTACGCTGGAGTTTTTATCGGTGCCTTTCAACACCTGTTCGAACAGAGTGGCACCTTCACCCGTGAGTGAAAGGCTGAAAACGGTGTTGTTATCCCCCAGACCTGATGGCGACAAGGTGGTGGGGATTTGACGATAGAATTTGTCGTTGCTGTCCAGAATCAATGAAGCCTGTGACGAGGTTAGCCTTGGCGTCATCAGTTTGATTTGTTTCGCGTCTGCCGGCATCAATTCCGACAGGAATTGGTCATTGCCTTTGTTGCTGTCATACAACGCGACAAACCTGGCCGCCTGGTCGTCATTCAGGCCGGTATTGCGTAATGCGGTATCCATGGCCGTCTTTTTGGTCGCATTTTCGGGGTCGGCCACCGAGGCCTGCTCGGCTTGAACATACTTGACGATCAGGGTGGATTTCGCGATCAGCGGATCTTTAAGCTTGCCAAGCAACTCGATGCTGATCCTGGTTTTCATCTCTGAATCAGGCTGCGGCAGGATAACGGTAAATTGCGCATAGCCGCCCTGGGTGTCTTCACTGCGATACTTGTAGAACATGAAATAGGGGTTCTTGCCATCCCGGGCGGCAAATACCGGGATCTCCGGCACCACATAATAAGTATCCTTATCAATGCTGTCGCCGTAGCAGGTATAGGCATATTCCGTAATACCCAGGTATTTATCCGTGGCGATCTTGACCGATTGCTGCAAAGCGGTGGTTAACATAGGGTGTTCCTCTTGTTTATGTCACTTGTTGTATTGCAGTTTGACGGGGCTGGCGCTGGCCTGTTGTGGGCCAGAGTCGTAGGTTTTGGGAAATATTGAGGCGGTTTTTCCTTGCCAACGGTAGTCAATGCGACCGTTTAATCCGTTGGCATGGGCATTGATCCACCAGTTGGCTTGCCATTGCTGGGTACTAAACGAGAAGCTAAAGTTTTGTTTTTTCCCCTGGCCGGCCGGCGAATAGCTCGCGGTGCCGCTGACCGTTTTAAACTCTGCCTTCAGGTGTTCGGCTTCAAACAGCACGCTGTAAAAACCCAGGTCTTGCGGAGTAAGCGCGATGTTGTCCTGCCAGTGGAGTTGATTCTCATAGCTGGAGTAGTCAGCAAACGTCACTTTGAGGGTGATATCGCTGACTTCTGAGGTGGTTTTCAATGTCACCGGCGGGAAGTTGGGCCACGGCATCGGCGTTTGTGTCTGGTCGTAACGCAGCTCAATCGACGTGATATTAAAACCGTTAGGATTGAAGCCCAGGCTCACTACGCATTCACGATGTTTGACAGGTTTGTCCGGTCGAGTGGGTTCAGGCAAAGGCGTCGGCGTAAACGTGATTATGCTGTCAGCGGGCAGTTGGCCGAGCAGGGTGGCGATATCCTGCTGCTGCGTCAGCAAATAACGCTGTGGCACGCTATTGCTGTAGCTGACGTCATAACTGATCTTGCTGGGGATCTCATCTATCGAGTGGATGTTACGCAGCGTGTTGCTGACCAGTTGTGACGCGGTTTTCACCAACGAATCCCTGACCAACTCGCGGGTCTGTTCCGAGGGGGCGTTGTTGAACTGCTCCAGGAGGGTGATCACCCCGGCGTCGATCTGCTGGTTGAGCAGGATGGCGATAGCTTCCGGTTGGCGCGCCTGTTCGTTGAAGGCCAGGGTTAAAAATGCCACCCAGTCTGCCTCTAGCCTGGCGGTGGCACGGCTGCTGACGCTGAACTGGCTGTGAGTGACCAGATAAACCTGGTTCCTGGCTCCCCGAATGGCGCTGTCCAGTAGGCCAGACTCTGTGTGGGTCAGCGGCATTTTGGACTGTTCAAACTCGACGTTATAGCTGTCTGACTCTGGCTGGTGGATAAAACGCAGGAACAGCGATTGGCGGATGTCGCCTTGCTCCAGGCTGATTTTTCCCGGTGCCGGGATGAAATGCTGGCGGATATAGGCCTCAATCGCCGCCGTGTCGACTGGCAGGTTGGGGGCGACAAAGGTCGCCAGACCGCCGCCAGGGCTGGTCAGCAAATGCAGCGCACTGATTTTACCGCCCGGGCCGTCCAGCACCACCTGCGGAGTATAACTGCCGTAGGTATAGCACTCCGGCGGCCGCGTTTGGTCGTGGAAGGCCAGGGCTCTGCCAAGCAGGAAAAAGTTCTGCAGCATTTGTTGGGGGTTTAGTTCTTCAGTGTTCATTTTTCACCTTTGACATCAATCGTTTGATCGCCGGTCACATAGGCCGACCATGGGCCGGTACTGATTTGGTAGCGAAACCCACTGGCAAAAATCGAAGTGACTGTCCAGGGGTAGTCGTAGCGGTTCTGCTGGTGGGTAAAGGTGTGCTCCGTGGTGCGGCTTTGGCTTTCCGGCTGAAAGGTCAATGCGACTTTGAGCATTTCAGCGGGCAGAGCGACGGTGATCTGCGCTCGCTGTGAGCCAAACTGCGGGAAGCTGTAAGCCCCGATAGTGGTGGCCTGGGTAATCGGCATCGGTAGCGGCACGACCCCACCACCGGCCAACTGGTAAGCCGTTGCTTCAATGAAGGTTTTGTCACCGAGAACCGGGCAACTGAAATAAGGCTCTGCCGCGGTTAAGGCCAAATCTTGCAGCCAACCGGCAGAATGATAGATACCGCCAATACGACTCTCCTTGGCGAAACCCGGATCAAGACTGATGGTCAGGAATGGGCAGGGCAATGCGGCGTAATCCAGTACCAGCGCCCGTTCGGCGCAGAGGCGCCGTTCACCGATCAGGGTGTGCCAGCTTCCTTCCTGCGGATAATTAACCCGGATTTGGTAAAAGAAAGGTTCTGGCTCCAGCGCACTGGTAAGAAACTTGAAGGTCAGCCGGCTCTGGTCCGGACTCAGTCGCTGGGTTTGCGTTTGTTCCTGCGGGTAAATATCTCCGGCTGGAACAGTCAACTGAATATCGATGGAAACGTTGCTTTTCAGTCCCAGCGGCAAGACGTAAAAGACGTCGATTTCCTGTTCGCCCGGCGGTAATGGCGGGGCGGTAGTGCGGTGAATGATGGTATCAGGTGAGACCTTGGCAATTTGCTGTGCGGCGGCAAAAGGATCCAGTATGAAACACAGCGGACGCCGGCTCAGTACCACGGAATCGAGCTTGAAGATCACCCGTCCGCTCTGTGCTGGAACGCTCAGGGCGATCATTGCCGTGTTACTGGACGCCGGACCGGCGTAGGGAGTGCCCCGCAAATTGTAGAGACGATCAAGCAACGTCTGACTGAACAGCAGGTTTCCCTCAGGATCGCTCACTGGCAGTGGTGGGCTGATTTGCAGCGGTAGCAGCGCAATATTCTGGTAGAGATATTGCGTCAGCAGGCCATAGTCAAAGGCCATCCGATCATCGCCAACAGGCTGCGTGCCTTTGACTCCGGCGATCAATGCCAGTATCAGCTCCCGGGGGTCAAACTCGACGGAGTACGCCAGCCGTGGTGAGACCCCTTCTACAAAACCGTCCAGCCGGGCATTAAAGCCGATAGTTTCGTTGAGCAGGGTTTTCTCGATCAGTTGAGTGCTGGCCGAGTTCAGCAAAATAATAAACTGGATGCACTGTGCCGAATACCAGGTCGGGTCATAGCTTTGCCCACTGAGGGCACTGTGATACTCGATCGGTACGTCAAATCCCAGACTGGCGGGCAACACGGGCAGCACCTTCACTGCTGTATCCGGGTGCTGTTGTTTGAAGTCCTCCAGGCTTTGCTCACCGGCATACTGCAGTTCGGTGGTGAAATTCAGCCAACCGTAAATGCTGTCGGTGCTGGGACTGCGAACAATATCCAGCGAGAACGCCAAGGGATCTGCCGCCAAAATGGTGACGGATGCCGGGTATAAAAAATAGGCATCATTTTGCTGATAGGCCGCAATGAACCTGTGCAGATCGGTAATAATAATCTGCTGAAAGTCCGGGTATCCCTGATACATAAGTTATTTACCCGTCGAGTTGAGATAGTTATGGTAATCCTGATGCCATTCTTTCGGCAGTTTGCTCAGGATATTCGCCGGGCGTTGATAATATTCATCCTCATAGATGCGTTGCATCTGGATATCGCCGACCAGGATACCGTTAGCGTACAGGGTGTTATCGTCGTAACGGCCATTGTCAGCGGAAGGGTCGGCGGACAGTTGCAGGTTATACACCTTCAGGTCACCTTGCTGTTGCACCATGCTTATGATTTCGCTTTCACCGTCCAGGGTGATTAATTTAGTTGAATGATTTAGCTCACGAGCTATCACCACGCCGGACGGGGTAATAAAAGGGTGGCCCAGGCTGGCACTAATATTCGTTATTTTGCCTTTGTTATTACGCAGGGTGAATTCGATGTAATGGCGTTCCTGTCCGCTGGTGACGGCTTCAACCTTCAGGGGGTGATTATTCCTCGACAACACAGTTTCACCGATACTGATGGCTGAAATTTGTTTTTCACTGCCATCCTGCATCAGTATTTTTGTATCTTCGGCCAGACAGCCGTAAACAATACGCATTGGTTTTAACAGTACGGTGTTTAAAAAACGCTGTTCGGGTTCAAGACTTTTTGGCGCATTGGTAATAAAGCTGACAACGCTTTTCCCGTCGACGTTAAGAATGACTTTGAAAACATAATAAACCCATTCACCAGACTCAAAATCAACCTGATTGAACCTTAGCCAGTCCAGATCCCAGGCGATATTGCTACCGTTAATTCGGGTGTTGGGTGAGTTGAAAATATTGTAGTTGCTGAACGGAGTGATGGGATCGCCACCCGCGCGGGTACGTATCAAATAAATAGTGTTGCTGGCTTTGACCGGTTGGCCGCCGCTGAGCTCAATTTGCCCCAGATAGGTAATATTTCCTTTAATGGGCACCCTGACCGAACCATCATAGGTGTTGCGGTAATCGCAGTCACCTTCATTACGGGTTAAACAAATTTTTATTTCGTTGGGATTATTAATGCTTCGCGGTGATTCATTATAAATATCTTTAGGGTAACTCTGACTGGTAATAATTTCCGCACCGTAAACCGTATTATTGTTGATGGTTTGTGCAAAGGTATAAATCACCGTGACCGGATAATCCGTAGCAATCTGGCTGCCCGGATAGACCCCGTTGGCGCTAAGGGTGCAGTCTGCGGCGTAGACATAGGCCTGGTTGTAGTTCACTGTGCCGACATTGGTCGCTTCAGCGTCAAACAGACCCAGGGTTTGCGTCACATTGGCCGCCGACACCGGCAGAGAGCCAATGGCATCGGCGCGGTAGTTTCTGCCATCGGTGGAGTCGAGCCGGACAATGCTGTAGACCGGTTGGGCGGCGCCGTCACTGGCTTCGCTCAACCGGCCAGAACTCCGTTTAAGCTGCTTTGCCTGTTGCCAGCATTGGGTAAACTGCGGGGTATTGCCTGAGGCAAGACCGGCAAGTTTTAATTGAATATCGTAAAAACTGACCAGCAAAGGGTCGCCGGGCTGAATAATAAACAGGCCGCTGTTGCTATATTTGCTGATGACATCTTTTACAATAGTCTTTTCATCTGAAGTATAACCTTGTGTGATCATAATATCAGTACCCAATAAGTTTCAGACATGAGCATGCCAAAGGCATGACAGAGATAAATCAGGTTTTGGTGTTTAAGTTATGAGTTTATTATTTGCACGTTTCTTTGCAATAGGTGTAAATGGCGCTCAGGGTATCGGAACCCAAATACTCTTCAAATTGAGCATCGGTGGGGTCAATATCAGGATCCGCAGTCATGTTATACAGTTCTTGTGCAAACATATCTTTGGTGGCGGAGGGTTTATTTTTAAAGTAAGTTTTCAATTTACCTTTGCTGACCTTGCGTATCCAGGCGAACTCACCGCCAAGTGCTACTTTTCCGGTGAAGAGAAATACCTTGCTGGTATAGAATGAAATATCATTGGGAAAAACCTTATAGCGAACAACCTGTTCTACTTCAATATTTTTCAGGGTTTCTTCCAGGGTTTCTCTTTTTATCACGTTTAAGGCAAAGTTCTTGCCATCAATCGGGCCATCTTTTGCATCCGCAGTGCCGCCAAATAACATCGGACAACCTCGGGCAAAACCTTCATTTTTCAAACCTAATAGAATAAAGTCATCATTCCCAACAGCAGCCGGATTGCTGTCAAGAATGACGTATTTTTTAATGGGCATAGTCAGGTCCTTATACATTCGTGAGTATAAAAATAGGATTTATTTATCGGGTCGGGAGCGATGAATTACTCATCATCAACAATAGCAATGGCGACTAAAAAATCAACTGACACTTAAAAATAAATGAAGTATTTTTTTGTTTACATCGAGATAATCAAACAAATCACCGCGTTAACAAAACCAAGAAAAAATTATTTAAATAATCAAATAAACAGGAGGTGGTTGTTTTTATTTTGTTAATTATTATTTTTAATTGCATTAAATCAAGGGATTGAGTTGGCCGGTTTCTGAAGCCTTTCCACGCTTATTGAAATAAACAAAAACGATTAGCCAAGCAATTAATTCTGATGTTGGAATTTCTTTAATCATAAAGATTGTGAATAACTGATTAAACAGTTGAAATAGTTCTCACGATAGCTAGTGAATGATATTTATACTTTGCTAATGATATTATTGAGCAATGGTTTGCCAACGTGTTCGCCGGACTGGGTCCGGTAAACACTTAAGATCAGGTGCCATCAGGCATGGGCGTTAGTATCCCAAACCGTCATCAATGCCGTGACGGCGTTATCCAGCACAGGGTAGTCGACGCCGTCCCGTGCCAGCGTCGAAACGCCCAACAGAAAGCTGTCGAACAGCGTGGCGATAACCGCAGGATCAATCTGTTTTCTTAACTCACCGCTCGCTATGCCCCGTTGAATACAATGATTAAAACCGTTCAAGGTACGTTGGCGGGAGTCTGTCAGCGGTTTCAGCACGGCGGCATGCTCAGCCGTGCTGCCGGACATCACCGCCAGAGCTACCATGCAGCCTTTGGGATGATGGTCTTCGCATTGCATCTTAACCGAGCGGCGCAAGGAAATTTCAATCGCTTCTCTGGGCGGCAGTGAATCATCCCACAGCGCATCATTAACCCGCCCGTAGCTATTGAGATAGCAGGACACCGTCTCGTTGAACAGCGCCTCTTTGGAACCAAAGGCAGCATAAAAACTGGGTGCGGTAATGCCGCCACCGATCTGCGCCTTAAGCTGTGCCAGCGAGGTGGACTGATAACCGTGCTGCCAAAACAGATGCAGTGCCTGCTGCACAGCCTGGTCGCGATCAAAGCGGCGAGGGCGGCCCATTTGTGCCATAACGGCCTCCAGGTTTGTTAGTTAAATACCGATCGATATAAATGTCATTGACACTCAGATGATACCCGCTTAGCATTATTATACCACTCGATACATAAATCAATTCGCGTGATGGACTCACGGGTACGGATAAGTGTCGACCATATTTATACCGATCGATACATAATGAGGTTATTGATGAGCCAGACCCCTATCAGTTGTATTGAAGACCGAGAGATACCCGCTCAGGCGCAGCGATTGCCGATGGCGGCGCTGCTGGCATTGGCCATGACCGGTTTTATCTGTATCGCCACCGAAACCTTACCCGCGGGTTTATTGCTGCAGATGGTCCCCGGTCTACAGGTGTCGCCCTCGCTGATCGGACAGATGATTACCGCCTATGCGTTGGGGTCTGTGTTGGCGGCCATTCCCCTGGCGCTTGCCACTCAACGCTGGCGTCGACGTAATGTTTTACTGCTGACCATTGGCGGTTTTTTTGTCTTCAACACGGTCACGGCACTTTCCTCCAGCTATGTTGTCACGCTGGCTGCGCGTTTTTTTGCCGGAGCGGCCGCAGGGTTGGCCTGGAGCCTGCTTGCCGGTTACGCGCGCAGAATGGTGGCGCCTCATCTGCAGGGTAAAGCTATGGCGGTGGCTATGGTTGGCGCGCCAATCGCGCTGTCGCTGGGTGTCCCTCTGGGAACATGGCTGGGGGCGGTGGTGGGCTGGCGCAGCGCTTTTGGTGTGATGTCTTTGATGACGCTGGCATTAATCGTTTGGGTGTTGGCAAAGGTGCCGGATTATCCTGGCCAGGCGGGGCCACAGCGGATGCCGCTGTATAAGGTTCTGATCACTCCGGGTGTCAGATCGGTATTGGGCGTCGTCATGCTGTGGATGTTTGCGCATAACATTCTTTACACCTACGTTGCTCCGTTGGTGACGCCGGCAGGGCTGGCTAACCAGGTTGACGCCGTGTTACTTGTTTTTGGCCTGGCGGCGCTGGCGGGTATTTGGTTCACCGCTCGGGTGGTTGATCATCATTTGCGAAAGGCGGTGCTGGTCAGCCTGGTACTGTTCGCCGTGACGATGTTGCTGCTGGGCATCGGCATTTATTCAGCGGCCGCGGTCTATGTCGGGTTGGGGCTATGGGGGTTGAGCTTTGGCGGGGCGGCGACGTTATTGCAGACTGCACTGGCAGACACGGCTGGCGAAGGGGCGGATGCCGCGCTGGCGATGAACGTGGTCATTTGGAACAGCGCCATTGCCGTCGGCGGTATTTTCGGTGGCCTATTGCTTGAGCACTTTGGCGCGGTGTCCTTCCCATGGGTATCGCTGGTGCTGATACTGGGCGGTTTGGCGCTCACGATGGCGGCCAAACGGCATGGTTTTTCCACCGAGGCACGCAAGGGGTAATCACTGCAGTGGTTTCAGATGGCGCCAACCGAGCGCCATCTGACGTCAGGCGTTATCCACGCGTGGATTAGAGTGGGTCGGCTGGCTTGGGTACTCCACCTGATGTTTCTGCAGATAGTCGCGTATGAGCTGACGGATCACCTGAGAAGGGGTGACGTCCTGTTGCAGGCACAACTCTTCCAACGCTTTTTTCTTATCAGGATCAATGAGTACGGTCAGACGTGCCGTTTTCTTTTCCATGATGGTGACTCCAGAGAATAATAATCAAATGATAATCGTCAGGCGGCCATAGCGCCTCAGCTAAAGTGCAACCGTTCAATCTTGCGTGACAGGAAGCGGAGATCGCAGTTAAAGCTCGGGCCAACCTCGGCGGACAGGCGGCGCAGCAGGCTTAACGGCGTCTCGATTTCGACCGGTGTCGCATAGATAATCACGTTGCCGCTGGGGGCCACGCAGTACAACACGGTGTTAAACACCCGGTGCAGGCTGTGGTACAGCAGTGAGTTTTCATCGGGCACTTCATGGTAGTTCAGCACTAACCAACCTTGTGGCGAAAGCCGCCCGGCACAGCGCTGAAGAAAGGTTTGCGTGCCCTGTTGCGGATCCATACTGAAGGCACTGTAGAGATCGGAGAAAATCAAATCATAGTGTCGTGTTACGGCAGCCCGTAAAAAATCGGCCGCGTCAGCCACGTGCAAGATCACCGACTCGTCAGCGGGCAAGGTGAAGTAACTTTGGGCAACAGAGATCACCGCCGCACGCAGTTCCACCACTTCCAGCAGCATATTGGGGTCATAGGCATGCAACGCCCGCACCAGACCTCCGCCGCCCAGACCCAGGATCAATGCAGATGAAGGAGGTTGCCAGGCCACCGCCATCAACATGGTTTTGATGTAGTTGTGAACCGGTACCTGCGGCGCGTCGATACACATTTTGCTCTGCTCGCAGATGCCGTCAAAACGCAGGGTCCGGTAGCCCTTGTGGTCAGAGACAATAATTTCGCCGCAGTGATCCTGCTCGCGGGCAATGACCTGACCGCGTGGCGAGAAATCCAAGCTATTTAGCAACTTATCAACCAAAGACATAGTAATTTCGTTCAGCCTCCATCAGAAAACGGTGGTGCTACTTACGGGCGCACATAAACTCGGCGGTACAGATACGGCGGCCATCAACCGTGGCACGGCCGGTAAAGCGGGCAAGGCCGGAGCGTTGTCGGACAAAGGCGACTTCCATGCGTAGCTGATCGCCAGGCCGGGCCGAGCGATAGAAGCGGGCACGATGAATGGCGGCAAAGTAGTAATGCTCGCCGGGCAATAACGGGCTAAGAAAGTAGTGGGCCAACAACCCTGTGGTCTGCGCCAACGCTTCCACCATTAATATGCCGGGAAACACCATAGTCTGGTGGTGGCCGGTCCAAAAAGTCGGTTCATTGGCGGTGATATTTTTGATGGCGCTTAGGCGACCTTCGGCAATCGAGGTGCCGTCAGGCAGGATACGGTCAACCAGCAGACAGGGAAAGCGGTGTGGCAGGATAGATTGAACGTCCTGATACTGTATAGGTTTACCATTCAGCGGCATGATTGATTTGGGTCCTGTCAGCGGGACGAAGCTCAGCTTGCGCCGGCTTCTGTGCTTGTCGAAGTGTAATAACATTATAATGTTATTATCATCAGATGCACCAAATGAATATGAACAGGCTGCTAAATAGGGTTCGTTAGTGACAGCGTCACCAGTAAAAGATGTTGAGAATATAATTCAATTTATTGATTAATTGGGTTTTTTAGCAGGTAAGGGAGCGATTAGCCGCCAACAGAAGGGGCGGCTAACGGGGATCATTTTTTATCGCGAGTCAGCTTATCAAGATAGCCCATCACAAAGGCGGAAAGCACAAAGGTGAGGTGGATGATCACATACCACATCAGCTTATTGTCCGGCACGTTCTTGGCATCCATAAACACTCGCAACAGGTGAATGGACGAAATGGCGACAATCGACGCGGCTACCTTGCTCTTCAGCGAGGTCGAGTCCATTTTCCCCAACCAGCTCAGTTTTTCTTTGTCGTCGCTGATATCCAGTTGCGAAACAAAGTTCTCGTAGCCCGAGAACATCACCATCACCAGTAATCCACCCACCAGCGCCATATCGATCAACGACAGCAGCGTCAGAACCAAATCCGCTTCTGCGATGGCGAAAATGTTTGGCAGAACGTGAATGATCTCTTGGAAGAATTTTATCGACAGCGCCAACAGGGCCAGCGACAGGCCAAAGTAAACCGGCGCCAGCAGCCAACGAGAGGCGTACATGGCATTTTCTAGAAAGCGTTCCATAGTCATCTGAGTTCGTTACAAAAAGTGGGGCACAGTATAGCGCAACAGGCCCGGCAAATGGCAAGTGACCGTGGCGCGATTAAGGGGGGATTTCATCGGGACTATAGTTGTTCTGGCCGAGGGGTTAATTCCCTCTTGTTATAAGGTGATTTTATCGAGGTTTACTCCGGCGTGATTTATTTTTCCCATATATATTGAGCTATCTGAAAATCATACTAGGATTTAAATGCTGCAAAATAATATAGCGGCAATTTTTTATATCGCGAGCGAATTATATATAACGGAAGTGAATTAATCGACTGGAGATGGACATGGAAAATTCCCTGAATGGAAAAACAAGCGGTTGGGACAGTGTTAATGATTTGCTTAATTACCATAATAGAGGTAATGGTTTAACCCTCAATAATAAGCCTTCTTTCGGTGTGGAAGAGGCCGGCAAACAAATAGCGCGCAGTGAACAAACCTGGAATGGCGTTCATGTCACCGGCCAGGGCGCTACCGTGACTTATTCCTTCCCTGATTGGGATTATAATCAGAGTAATTTAAATTTCCGCTTTGGCGTCAAGAATCAGGACACCGGCCTTAGCGCCTTCACTGCCGATCAACAGGCGCAGGCCAAGCTTTCTCTGCAGTCCTGGGCGGATGTGGCAAACCTTAATTTTGTTGAGGTGGGCCCAGGGCAAAAATCCAACATTACCTTTGGTAATTATCAGGGCGACGGCCAGGCTTATGCTATTAAGCCTTTTAGCGGTGCCGGCAACGACTACCGCGGGCATAATACTGATGGTCAAAGCTGGTTCAATATCAATTACAAGTACGCGGATACCCGGGACGGGGTTTACGCCAACCTGCACCCTGAATTGGGTAACTACGGCCGTTTGAGTATCACCCATGAACTGGGGCATACGTTGGGGTTGGATCACCCGGGGGTTTATAATGCCGGCCAGAACCCCAGCTATGCAAAGGGAACCTATGCTGAAGATACCCGCCAGTTCAGCGTGATGAGCTATTGGGATGAAGCTGTTACCGGTGGTGACAACGGCGGTCATTATGCTGCCGCACCGCTGGTTGACGATATTGCCGCTATTCAGTATCTCTATGGCGTTAATACCACTACGCGTACCGGGGATACGGTTTACGGGTTCAATTCCAATACCGGGCGGGATTTCTACACGCTGACGGACAGCAACCAGAAGCTGGTGTTCTCCGTCTGGGATGCAGGCGGTAACGATACGCTTGATTTCTCGGGTTATACGCAGAACCAACGCATCAACCTGACAGAAGGTTCATTCTCTGACGTCGGTGGGTTGAAGGGCAACGTTTCCATCGCCCTGGGTGCAGTTATTGAAAATGCCATTGGGGGTTCAGGGAATGATGTGATTGTCGGCAATGATGCGGCCAATATTCTTCATGGCGGTGCGGGCAATGACGTTATTTACGGTGGCGGTGGGCAGGATCAACTATTCGGTGGCAGCGGCAAAGATATCTTTGTTTTCGCGGCGGTGAATGACTCGCCGTTCACATCTCCTGACAAGATCATGGACTTTGAAACCGGCATCGACAAAATTGATCTGTCCTTCTTTAATCATGGCGATAAAGGCGCAGGCTTTATTCACTTCGTCGACAGTTTCAGCGGTCAGGCGGGGGAGGCACTGCTAACCTATAATTCACAAAGTAACTTAAGTGAGTTAGCGCTAAATATAAATGGCCAGGCCGCTCCGGACTTCCTGGTTAATATCGTAGGGCAAGCCAATACGGCCACTGACTTTATTGTTTAACTCTGCAACGGTGGGTTACGCCCACCGTTTTTTAAGGTCTTTATTCTTCATCCCTCCAGGCAACCCCGTCTCTGATCCAGTACCTGTGCCGCTTTGTAAGGATTTCGTAAATAATTGGGGAATATCCCAGCAACGGATTTAAAAGGGCTATTCCGATATTGATTATGATAAGCATTATCATTATCATCTGTTTCATCAAGTCTACGCAGAAAGACCTTTCTTTAAACATTGTTACTTTTTATTAATATTATTTATTCCGGAAAGCCACCGGGAGACGAAGCAACTGCGAGCGAATACTAATAATTATTGCAGGGCTAACACATGCGCAAAACCTTTAATTACCGGGGAGTTATCGGACAGTCTTTCCTGTGGGGAACCTTGTTCACCACCGCCTTTAACGTTAATGCCGAGGTAAAGAAAAGCTTAATAGAAAAAACCACGCAAAATGAAGAGGAAATAACGGTTGTTGCACCGGTGATTGAGAAGAAGGCCGGAACAATCACCACGATTTCTGCGCAGGATATGCAGAAAAAGGGAGGCAATGATTTCGGTTCGATTATGCGTTATGAACCGCTGATTAGCGCCACTGGCGTCAGCGGAGGATCGTCTTCAGGCAAAAGCGGGTTCGATCGCAGTGGTTATACCGGTTATAACATCCGTGGCCTGGAGAGCAACCGCGTTGGACTGGATGTCGATGGCATTCCACAACCGGATGCCACCGGGCGCAGCTATGTCAGCCGTGCCGGCCTCAATACCTTTGGCATTGGCCGCGACTATCTTGACCCCTATATGTATGGTCAGGTGGACATCGAGTCAGGGGCCACTTCAACCGAACGCAGTAATACCTCCATCGGTGGCGCGGTGTCGTTTTCACCGAAGTCGGCGGACCAGTACCTGTCACCGACCAAACCGACCTATTTTGGTTACCAAAGTGATTACGATTCCGCCAACCGCAGCTGGCATAACGGCATTACCGCCGCAGCGGGTGATGAACAACTGCGCGGGGTGTTTGTTTATAGCCGCCGTGACGGTCAGGAAACGCGTAATAACAGCGGTACCCACCAGGCTTATCCGGCTAACTGGCATTCCAACGCGTTGGTGGCCTCCGGTATCTGGCAGCCGAATGACGAGCATAAAGTCACCGGTACGGTGGATTATTACGACAAAACCAACCATACCCATTATGACAGCTGGAACTCGGCCGGCAGCGCCATTCTTGGTACCGCCCAGCAGCAGAGCAATACGCGCCGCTGGGGTATCAGCCTGAAAGATGAATGGACGCCGTTCAATGATTACGTCGACACCCTGACATCGAAAGCTTATTACCAGCAAACCCAGGCGCACGACAACACCTACATGCCGACCAGCACCGGCAGCATGGAGCGGGTTTACTCCGACTACAACGTCGACACCTACGGTTTTGAAACGCAAATTGCCAAAACTCTGGGGCGGCATACGCTGAGTGGCGGGCTCAATGGGCGGATCACCGATACCGAACGGCCATTCCGTGAAGAACCGGCTCCCAGCGCATTTACCGCCATCATGCAGCCGGAATCAAACAGCCGCAGCTACATATTGGGCGGATTTGTGCAGGACCGGGTTCAGTTTGATCTCGATGGACGCGGCTTTGCCGTGGTGCCGGGCGTGCGTGTGGCTCACCAGAGTACCAAGCCGCAAAACCTGAGCAACCTGACCACCGGCAGCACGGTGCTGACGGAATCCGAGCTGGAAACGCTGTACGGCAAAAGCAACACCGATACCCAGGTATTGCCGTCACTCAGCTTCCAGTACGACATTACGCCGGGGTTGATGACCTATCTGCAATACAAACGCGGCGCGCAGTTCCCAAATGCCAGCCAGCTTTATGGTTCATGGAACCTCGGTTCCAGCTACGCGGGCACGGCTCAGTATGCGTTGATCGGCAACGCCGATCTGAAAACCGAGACCAGCAACAATCTGGAATGGGGTATGAAGGGGGAAGTGGTGGAAGGGGTGACGCTGCGGACGTCGCTGTTCTACAACACCTATAAAAACTTCATCGCCTATACCCGCTATCAGCGTGCCAGCAGCCCAGGTCAGTTCACAAACGTGCCTTCCAATATCTACACCATTTATCAGGCGGAAAACCGCGACAAGGCCTACATCTACGGCGGGGAAGTCAGCACCCGACTGAATTTTGGCACCTGGTTTGAGCAGGTTAACGGCCTGAGCGCGAATTTTGCGCTGGGGTATAACCAGGGTAAATCCAAGTCCAGCTACTCCGGCGATAAATATGTCGATATCGACAGCGTAGCGCCAATGAAGGCGATTGTGGGCGTGGCGTGGGACGACCCGGCGAAACGCTACGGTGCAGCGGTTACCGCCACCTTTGTCAAAGGCAAGCAGGCGACGGCCACCAACCGTGAAAGCTATAGCAACGCCAGCGGCGGAACGCTCACCGACTCTACGGCAGAGTATCTGCGCGTGCCGGGTTACGGTCTGGTCGACATGTCGGCCTACTGGCAGGTGGCCCGCAATGTGAAGCTGAGCGGCGGTGTATATAACATCACCGACCGAAAATACCGCGATTACCTGAGCAGCCGTGAGCTGACGGACTCCACCAATCAGGATGCTTACGATAATGCGCTGGCTGTCATGCCGGGAAGAACCTTCCAGCTTGGCGTCAACGTAGATTTCTAAGCCTCGTCGTTAATGCAACGCCCGCCTTTCATTGTCGAAGGGCGGCTGTTGTGTCAGTCATCTTCTCCATAAGGAGCTAGCGGATGAAATCATGGATTATCGTGTTGTTGGCATTGCCGTTTTCGGTGTTCGCCAGCGAGCGCGTGATAGCCATTGGTGGTGACATCACGGAAATTATTTATGCCTTGGGGGCGCAGCAAATGCTGGTCGCGCGTGACAGCACCAGCCAACAACCACCACAGGCCAGCAAACTGCCAAATGTCGGTTATATGCGCCAGCTCAACGCCGAGGGGATCCTGGCGATGGAGCCCACGTTGGTGATCACCAGCGAATTGGCACAGCCGTCGTTGGCCTTGCAGCAGGTTGAACAGGCCGGGGTTAAAGTGGTAACGGTGACCGGCAAACCCGAATTGGGCGTGATTAACCAAAAGATTGCCGTTATTGCGACCACTTTGGGACGAGTTGCCGAGGGTAAAATCCTGCAGGCTGAACTGGCGCGTCAGATCGCCGCCGTACCTACTCGTCCGTTGCCCGTCAGGGTACTGTTCATCATGGCACACACCGGAATAACGGCCATGGGAGCAGGTAATGGTACCGCCGCCGATGGTGCCATTCGCAGTGCCGGATTGGAAAATGCCATGGCCGGGGTGGCGCGTTATCAGTCGTTGACTCAGGAGGGATTGGTTGCTGCCGCGCCGCAGTTATTGGTGATAGGGAAAGCCAGCCTGCAGCGGCTGGGGGGAGAAACCAATCTTTGGATGTTGCCGGGGCTGGCATTTACCCCGGCGGGCCAACAACGGCAGTTGTTGGTGATTGATGACAACGCCTTGCTGAGCTTTGGGTTGGCGATGCCGGCGGCCATCGGCCAACTACGGCAGGCCGCGCAAGCGGTTATGCCTTAACTTTTGGCGCCTTTATTATCGACATGGCCCAGGGAACGCTCGGGGAAGCAGCGATCGCGCAGGCGTTGCTTTAACGCTGCTGCCTCCGGGAACCCACCGTCGATTTTTCGATCCCAAATGACCACGTCATCAACGGTGACCTGGTAAATGCCTCCGGTGCCGGGAACCAGCGTGACGGAAGCCAAATCGGTGCTGAAAGTATGGAGTAACTCTTGCGCCATCCACGCGGCTCGCAGCAGCCAGTTGCATTGCGAGCAGTAATGAATAGTGACGGCAGGGGATGTTTTCATGGGCTGAGCCTGAGCGGTAAGATTGTCAGCATCATCGGATGCCATCGCCATGCTGTCAATGCGTCACTCAGGGGCGAAACAGCGTTAAATCGATCTGCCATTTATTGATTTTGTTGTACAGCGTGGTGCGTGACAGCCCGAGCATCTGGGCTGCCTGCCTCAAATTGCCGCTATTGGATCCAATCACCTGAATGATATGAGCGCGTTCATTATCTTCCAGTCGGCTTGAGGGGGCGGAGTCCGTTTCTGGGGACATCCGCCGCATATCCTCGGGCAGGTCGCCCACGTCGATCAGTAATCCTTCACACAGGTTCACCATCCGTTCCACCAGGTTTTCCAGTTCGCGCACGTTGCCCGGCCAGGGCCAGGCGTTAAGACAGGCCATCGCCTGCGGTGAAACCTGCGGCGGGACTTTTTTCATCCGTGTACTGAGCTTATGAATGAAGCCATTGACCAGTCCGACGATGTCTTCCCGGCGTTCACGCAGCGACGGAACCGGGATCGAGAGCACGTTCAAACGGTAATAGAGATCGCGCCGAAATGCGCCGGTCTCCACGGCCTGTACCAGGTCGCAATGGGTGGCCGCAATGATGCGCACATTTACTTTTACCGGGTGTGCCGCACCAATCCGCAGAACTTCGCTTTCCTGCAGCACGCGCAGCAGGCTGGTTTGGGCTTCCAGCGGCATTTCGCCAATTTCATCGAGCAGCAGGGTTCCCCCGTCTGCCAGTTCGAATTTGCCGGCGGAACCGCCACGGCGCGATCCGGTAAAGGCACCGTCTACGTAGCCAAACAGCTCGCTCTGCACCAAATCGCGCGGTAAGGCTCCGCAGTTGACGGCGACAAAGGGCTCATTGCAACGTCCGCCGCCGTTGTGGATCGCCTGGGCAAACAGCTCCTTGCCGGTGCCGCTTTCGCCGGTCAACAGCACCGTGCTGTCACTGCGGCTGCAGGTGCGCGCCTGCGTGATCGCCTCACGCAGGCGGCTGGAGTGGCCGTAAATCATCTCAAAGGTATAGCTGGCGCTGACCCCCATCACCCGGCGGGTAATGGCGCGGATACGCTGGTTCTCTCGCACGGAGAGCACGCGGCCGTCATCCGGCGCGGGCATCAGGGAAATCACGCAGGAAAGGGCGGGTTTACCTGCCGGCATAAACACCATTTCACGGTCGTTGCAAAATGGCATGGTCAGCAGTGAACCGGATTGTGGGCGCAGCAACTCATCGATAGAGAGGTTACCCGGCTCCAGACCGTCAAAAATCTGGCGGGCATAGCGGTTAACGGTTTTCAGCCGCCCCTGGCGATCGCAAACCATCACGCCTTCATTCAGGGTTTCCAGAATCGACTGTTGTTCGGCCAGCAGCCGGTGCAGCCTTAGTTGCTGACCAACGGCCTCTGCCGCCGCCTGCACGGTGCCCAGCGTATGGGCATTGAAATTATCCGGCGTGGCGGTGAGCGTCAGCACGCCAATCATCGCTCCCTCGGCGTTACGTACCGGTGCGGCGGCACACTGGCGATGCCGTTGGCGCAGGCCCAACTTCCAGTTCTCGCCGCTTAATACATATACCAGGCGCTGTTCCAGCAGGCAGCGGGCGGTGCAGTTGGTGCCCTGAACCTCTTCACGCAGAATGCTGCCGACCGGCGTCATGTCGGCGCCGCAGTAGTGAAGGGTGACGCCATTGGCATCGGTCAGATTGATGTGCCCGTCGGGATTGTAGGCCAGCAGGTTTTCCATGATGCTGCGCGCCACGGTAATCAGCTCGGCGTTGTGCAACAGGATGGCCTGTAGCTGTTCTGCCGGTGGTGCGTGATAGACAAACTCATCGGGATCAATACCGTACTCCCGTGAGCGCCGCCAGGATTGCAGGATCGATTTGCGTATCCAAACCGGCTGACCTCCTTCGTTGAATGCCTGCCAGCCTTGCCAAAACAGGCTGTCCCATTCACCGGCCTCCGGCCCTTCCGGCAGGCTGAAGATCGGGTCGCTCTCATCTTTGATTGGCATCAGGCCAGCGGCGGTGTGCATCGGCAGCTCCGTTTTGGAATGTAATGTCCATTTTATTGACATGTGAAATTGACATGTCAATTTAGTTGTCACTTTGTTGCGCCTATCTGTGCAACGCCTCACAAATTCCCCGCGTTTCAAGCTGGCATCCCCTTTGCAATACCGCCAGTGAACTCTGTTGCCCGCGAGGGCATTACCCACATAAGGAATCACCATGAGTCATTCACCCAAAATCCTGCGCGTTGGTCTGATTGGCGCCGGCCGCATGGGCAGCTTTCATGCCGAGTCGCTGGCACGGCGAGTGCCGGGCGCAGTGTTGGTCGCGGTGGCCGATCCGTTACCGGAGGCGGCGCAGCGGCTGGCAGAACGTCTGGGCGTTGAAGCCTATAGCGATTTGCAGGCGATGCTGGATGATCCGGCTATTGATGCCGTCGTCATCGCTTCTCCGGCGCGTACGCATGCGCAGTGGGTGGTAGCGGCGGCCAAGGCCGGTAAACACGTATTCTGTGAAAAGCCGATGGCCGTCACGCTGGAGGAAGCGGATAGCGCCATTAATGCCGCAAATCAGGCGGGCGTGGTCCTGCAGGTGGGCTTTAACCGTCGTTTTGTCACCGGGTTTGCCGCCGCCATCGCCGCCGTCAAGTCAGGGGAGAATGGCACCACCCAGTTGTCGCGCTCGGTCACGCGCGACCCGCAGTTACGCGATCCCGCGCCAATCCCGGCGTGGACCATCTTTCTGGAAACCCTGATCCACGATTTTGACACGCTGCTGCATTTCAACCCTGGGGCCCGGCCGGTGGAAGTGTATGCACTGGCAGATGCACTGGTGCGTCCGGATTTCAAGGATCGCGGGTTACTGGACACGGCGGTGGTGACCATTCGCTTTGATAACGGGGCCATCGCCACCGCCGAAGCTAATTTCCAGGCGGTCTACGGCTATGACGTGCGTGGTGAGGTATTTGGCAGCCAGGGCATGCTGCAGGCGGGCAATATCAACTTGAATAACTGCGTGCGCTATCACGCCGGTGGCATCGCCATTGAGACCTCGCGACAGGATACCGATTTGCTGCACGACGCCTACGTGGCGGAACTGACCGAGTTTGCCCAGTGCATTCAGCAAGGGCAAAAACCGAGAGCCACCGGGCAGGATGCGCACAATGCGTTGGAAATCGCGCTGGCCTGTATTGCGTCGGTGCAGCAGGGTAAACCGATCAAACTGGGAGAACAATAATGGCCAATTATCAGTTGTCCGTTTGCGCCGAAATGGTGTTTCTCGATCTGCCGTTTGTCGAACGCGTGGCGCGCATTGATGCACTCGGTTTTGGCGTTGAAATCTGGAACTGGGCCAATAAAGACCTTGATGCTTTGGTAGCTACCGGAGCGCGCTTTACCTCGATGACCGGCTACCTCAGCGGCAACCTGACCGACGAAGAGGACATCAGCGAACTGTTGCAAAGTGCCCGGCAGTCACTGGCCGTGGCGCAGCGCTTAAACTGCCCGAGTTTGAACCTGCATGGCACCGGCCTGGACTCGCAAGGACTGCCGGTGAAACCGGTGCAGGTGGTGACGGGTGCCATGTGGCTGAAGGCGGCCGATACGCTGACCCGGTTGGCGCAGATGGGTGAGGATGCCGACAAAGTCTTCACGCTGGAAAACCTCAATCTGCCGCTGGATCACCCGGGTACGCCCTTTGCCAAAGCCGGCGACACGCTGGCTCTGGTGGAGGCGGTTAACCGTCCGGGGTTGAAAATGAATCTCGATCTTTATCACGCGCAAATTGGCGAGGGTAATCTGATCGAGCTGATCCGCCGCTGCGGTCCGGCGATCGGTGAAATCCAGGTGGCTGATGTGCCGGGGCGAAAGCAACCCGGTACCGGCGAAATCAACTACCGCGCCATCGCCCGCACGTTAGACGAGATAGGCTATCAGGGCGTGGTGGCGATGGAGGGCTGGGCAGCCGGTGACAGCACCGAGGCGCTGCAACAGTTCCGTGACCATTTCACCCTCTAATCCTAAGCTAGCCGGGTAGTGGCCTGTTACCCGGGATAAGCAGTGATGCGTTGATTTTAATAATAAATAAACCTCAACCTACAGGATGTAACCATGAAAACCAAAACGTTGCTGTTGCTTCTGCTGAGCCTGGTTATGGCCTTCAGCGTCCAGGCGAAAACCTATAAGGTCGGCGTGGCGCTGGCCAATTTCGATCTTAACTTTGTCTCTATTCTGCGTTCGCAGATGGTCAGCGAGTTGAAACTGCTGAACATGGACGGTCAGTTTGTCGATGCCAAGGGGGACGTGGCGCTGCAGGTGCAGCAGGTAGATGACTTTATCAACCTGGGGGTAGACGCCATTATCCTCAACCCGGTCGATACCCAGGGGGTGAAACCGATGATGGATGCCGCCGAACGCGCCAACATTCCACTGATTTTCGTCAACCGTAAACCCGAGGTGAAACTGGGTAAGGCCATGGCCTATGTCGGCTCCGACTCGGCGGCGGGCGGTGAGATGCAGATGGAGGCGCTGGCGAAAAAAATGAACTACCGCGGCAACGTGGCGATCCTGATGGGGGCGCTGTCCAATGAAGAGGCTCGTGAGCGCACCCGTGCAGTGGAAGCGGTGATCGCCAAGTACCAGGGCATGAAGGTACTGGAGAAGCAGACCGCCAAATGGCAGCGTAATGAGGCGGTGGACGTGGTGTCCGGCTGGTTGCTGAATGGCCGCCCGATTGACGCTATTGCTGCCAACAACGATGAAATGGCAATCGGTGCCATCATGGCGCTTAACCAGGCCAAAAATAAAAGCATTCTGGTGGCGGGCATTGACGGTACACCGGACGGCCAGCAGTTTATCAAAAACGGCAGCATGGCCTTGACCATCTTCCAGGACGCCAAAGGCCAGGCCACCGGCGCGGTGCAGGTGACCCAGGTGCTGCTGGAAAAACAAAAAACCGAGCCGTATCACTGGGTGCCTTATAAAATCATCACTCAGGATAATCTGGCCCAGTTTATGACGGCTAACCCGAAATAGGCGGAGCAACCCTGGTGGTCGGCAGATTGAATAAGAATTACTTTCATTTACCGGCCGTTATGCGATAGTGAAATCCCTGTCGCTCGCTATTTGAAAATCCGCTTGTCATGACAACCACACTGAATCCTATATTGCCCCATGAGCCTAACACCGCGTCAGTTCAGCGACCAGAACGCCTAAAATTTGCCCCGCATATTTTGCTGCATAGCGGCACCTGGCTGGAACAGCACTCCGCCTGGGAGGATGACCCACTGATCGACGGCATCAAACTGGCATTGGTTCACAGTGGTCAGATGCAATGCCGGGTTGCCGGGCAGGCGGTACGGCACGTCGTTCAACCTTCGCTTTGTGCATTTGGCAACCTGGGCGACTACGCAATATCACACCGTTTTCAGCCTGATATCCCCCTGCGTTACACCATTTTGCAACTGGAGAGCGACGGGCAGGATCAGCATGCCGAGCTGTTTCCCACTGCGTTGAAATATCGGGCGGGGCAGCCGCCGAAAATGGTCATCGGTCCGGCGTCAAAACTGCTGCTGGCGTTGTCGACACAGATCGCCAGCTGCCCGTTGCAAGGCGCTACGCGCGATTTGTATCTGGCCGGGAAGGCGATGGAGCTGATAGCCATGAGCCTGCAACACCTGTCCGACACGCCTGCACCGGCAACCGCCCGTCTGCGGCTCTCCCGCGCAGACATTGAACGTCTTCATGCCGCGCGAGATCTGCTGATTGCCGATCTGCCGCATCCCCCCGGGTTGGACCGTTTGGCGGCACTGGTGGGCATTAACACCCGCAAATTGACCCAGGGCTTCCGCCAGATTTTTGGCAGCAGCGTGTTCGCCTGGCTGCAGGAGTATCGTCTGCAACAGGCACACCGCATGCTCAGCAGCGAAGCGGCCAATGTCTCTACCATCGCCTATCGCGTGGGCTACAGCCCGGCGCATTTATCCATCGCATTCCGCAAGCGCTTTGGTATTTCCCCCAGCGCCATCGTGGCCCGCTGACCGGCGGACTAAACAAAGAGTTCCGCTGGCAAAAGCATCCCCACCCGAGCTCCCGTGGATTTCCGCTATCGTAAGGCATGGAATTTTATGGAGAGATAGCGATGGAAGGGGCTTTACACCGCTTGTTGCGGCCCTATTACCGGCCGTTGGCGGCGGCGATTGTATTGCAGGCGCTGGCGGGCGTCTGCTCATTGGTACCCTGGATTGTGCTGGGGCATATTGCCGCCGCGGCCCAACCGGCGGCTGAACTTGGCGGGTTGTGGCCGATAGCCCTCAGTGGCCTGGTTTGGCTGTTGGGTCAGACGTTGGCGTTATACCTGACGCACCGGGTGGATGCTAGCCTCTGTCATCAACTGCGTCTGAAATTGGCGGCCAAGTTGCAGCGCTTGCCGCTGAACTGGTTTGTACACCAGGGTGAGGACGGCGTAGCCCGCTACGTGGAACAGGACGTGCGGGCGCTACATCAACTGATTGCACATGCACCAACGGACCTGGTGAACTTGCTGATTATCCCACTGGTGGCCTTTGGCTATCTGTGCACGCTGAATATGCCATTGGCGCTGTTTGGGTTGCTGCCGCTTTGCGCAGCGGTGGGTCTGTTCCGGGCTATGCGCGCCCGCCGATTCCGCGATGCCTTCGAACAGCGCGATCGTACCATGGAGGAGATGTTGGCAAGCTATGGTTCGCTGGCCAGCCACCCGGTGGCCGTGCGGCAGTATCCGCAGGCCGGGGTGCAGGCTCAAGCCCAGGCAGCGACCGAGCTTTTTGTTAGCGCCTTCAGCCAGTGGGTACAGCGTATTGGCCGCTTCAGCGCGGGTACGCAACTTCTGCTGGGCGCACCCTTGCTGGCTGCCTGGGTGATCGCCGGAGCGCTGGGCTTGGGTCATGGCCTGCTACCGGCCGCGCAGTTGTGCGTGTTTCTGCTGATGGTCAAGGCGATTGCTGCGCCGCTGCAGGCGATGGGGCATGGGGGTGATGCTCTGCGCAGCGCCCGACTGGCGGCGACGCGACTGAATGCGCTGCTGACCATGCCAGATATGGTGGAAGGTACGCAACAGCCCAATCTTGCCGCCCCGGCCGAGATCGAAGTCCGCGATCTCAGCTTCCATTATGCCGACCAACCGATCCTGCAAAACATCAGCTTTAGGTTGCCCGCCGGCAGCGTCACCGCGATTGTCGGGCCTTCGGGGGCGGGGAAAAGCAGTTTGCTGTTATTGTTGGCGCGTTTTATGGATCCAGATTGTGGACAGATCCGTGTTGCCGGCCAATCTTTGTCCAGCCTGTCTGACGCCGGTCGATTCCGGCTAATCACCCCGGTATTACAGCAAGGTTGCGCGCTGGCGAGGCCATTGGATCAGAATATCGCGCTCTATCGTCCAGAGGCCAGCCTGGCAACCATTCATGCCGCGGCCAAGGCTGCCTGTCTGCACGAGGAAATCATGGCGCGGCCGCTCGGTTATCAGAGGATACCCGGCCGTGACCTGCAGCTTTCAGGGGGGGAATTGCAGCGCCTGTCTATCGCCCGCGCTTTATTATCACCGGCACCGATCTTGTTGTTGGACGAACCCACCTCGGCGCTTGAACCCCAAACGGCGGTTGCCCTGTTACGCAGCCTGCGCCAGCGGTCGGGCAGCACGGTGATCGTCAGTCACCGGTTAGCCGATGTGATTGATGCCGACTGCATTTTGGTGCTTGAACGTGGGCGATTGGTCGCCAGCGGCAGCCATGGGCAGCTATTAGCCGCCGGCGGACTTTATCGCCGGCTTTGGGACAGTCAGGGAGACACTTATGGCCATTAATTGGGCACGTATGAAATTATTGGCACCGCAGGATCGGGCGCGGTTGGTGAACACGCTATTGTGGATGACGGCCTGCGCCGTGTCGGACGGTATCGCCGGCCTGATGCTGCTGCCGCTGATTGTCGCCTGGTTTAGCGCTGATACGGCACAAATAGGGTCGGCGTTATGGGGACTGTTGGCGGCAACGTTAGTCTATGGCTGTCTGATGTTTTGGGCGACGCTAAAAGGCTACTTGGCGGGATGTACGGTGGTGAGAGTGCTGATCGGCGCGCTGATCCAGCATATTCCGCGTATTCCCGCCAACCTGCTTGGCCGGATCCAGTTGCCCGGGTTGGTCCGGGGGCCGGTACTGACCGCCATGGCGATCCCGGCGCATTTGCTGGCACCGTTGATTGCGGCGGTGGTCACACCCGCCACGGTGGTTGTCGGATTGGCATTTATCGATTTGCCGTTGGCCGGTTGTTTGTTGGCCGCGGGTATCCTTTTGGGGCTGTGGCTGCGCTGGGGGGGACGGAAGACCCTGCTACTGGAACAGCAACTGCACCAGACCGAGCGGGACAGCGCCGCCCAGTTGGCTGAGTTTGGCCAGCAGCAGGCGTTGCTGCGGACCACCGGACTGGACCAGCAGGCTGGGCAACGACTGGTACAGGCACTGAACGCACAATACCGTAACGTGACGCATCTGCAGCGGCGTTCACTACCCATCACGCTGGCCTTTGCCGGTGCAGTGCAGGGGGTTTTTCTGTTGGTATTGTTGTTGGGTGCCTGGCGCGTCGCGAAGGGTGAACTGGCACCGTCGCTGTGGATCGCCGAAATGGTGCTGTTGGTGCGGTTTATCGAACCTCTGGCGGCCATGACGCAGCTCGATCAGTCGCTGCGCAATGCCTGGCAGGCGCTGGTACAGGTATTATTGGTGCTGGAAACCCCGGCGCTGCAGTTTACTCAACCGGGAGGCACCCCTGCGGACAGCTATTTGGTGGCCCGGAAGATCGGTTATCGACTGCCAGACGGCTCAGCCCTGCTCAGTGAGATCGACCTTGATATTCCGCCCGGCAGCCAGTTGGCGATTGTCGGCCCTTCAGGCGCCGGCAAAAGTACCTTGCTGGGCGTATTGGCGCGCAATACAGACGTCACTGAAGGTCAGATCGTCCTCGGCGGTGTGGATATTCGTCAACTTAGCGAACCGACGTTGGCAAGCTGGCGCAATGTATTGTTGCAGGATACGCTGCTGTTCCAGGGCACTATCCGCTGGAATCTTCAGTTGGCCAATCCGGCACTGAAACAGCATGAACTGCAGCAGGCGCTGTCAGCGGTAGGGTTGCAACAGGAAATTGCCCGTTTACGTCAGGGGCTGGACAGCGAGGTTGGCGTGGGCGGTTCGGCATTGTCCGGCGGCCAGCGGTTGCGTCTCTGCCTGGCTCGCAGCCTGTGTGCCAGAACGCCGATATTACTGCTGGATGAACCCACGGCCAGCCTGGACTCGCTCAGCGTCAGCCGGGTAATGGCATTGCTGGCGCGTCAACGCGGGCGTACCAGTTGCATTTATGTCACTCATCATCCACAACTGGCGGCTCAGGCGGATCGTATTGCCATTGTGGTGGCGGGGCAGTTACGCCGCATTGGTAGTCATGCGCAACTGTTAGCCGAGGATAATTGGTACCGTGAGTTTTGTGCCGAAAACAACCAACAGGCCGCAAAAGACTAAAACATAAGAGCCGCAGCTTTCACTGCGGCTCTTGAGGGGCAATTTTATTTCTCAGGCTGTGGCGCGGGTACCGGGCCTGGCCAACATTCTCAGTACCAGACCGCCCATTGCCGCCAGGGTAGCCAGTGCCACCACGCCCGGCCAACCGGCACTTTCGAGGATCTTGCTGCCCAGTGCCGCCCCGCTGGCCATACCGACAAATACCAGGGTAAACATGATGGCGTTGAGGCGGCTGCGTGCCGCCGGGTTGATGGCGTAAATAATAGTCTGGTGCGCCACTAACGTAGCCTGAATACCGAGATCAAAACCTACCGCGCTCAGGGCGATCAGCGCCAGTTGCGCCGGTACCGACAGCAACGGCAGCAGAAACATCAGAGCGAATGAAACCACTACCATGGCGGCACCGATTTTAGTGACGTAGTCCGGCCCGTGACGATCGGCCAACATACCCGCTAACGGCGCAGCCAGGGCACCAGCTGCGCCAGCCAGACCAAAAGCCCCGGCGACGGCGCTGCCCAGTTGATAGCGCTCTGCCAGCATCACCGCCAGTGTCGACCAGAAAGCGCTGAACGCCACCGACAACAAACCTTGTGCCAGCGCCGCGCGCCGCAGCTCCGGGTAGTCCGCCCACAATTTGCCTAAAGAACGCAGCAATGCCGGGTAGCTCAGCGTGGTATTGGGCTTAAAACGCGGCAGTACCGCCCCGATCGCCAGGGTGATCGCCAGCACACCCAGTGCCGCCAACAGGTAAACGCTGCGCCAGCCGAAATACTCCGCCACCACGCCGCTGAAAACCCGCGACAGTAAAATACCGGCCAGCAACCCGGTCATTACCGTACCCACCGTTTTGCCCCGGTTGGCGTCAGATGCCAGCGTGGCAGCCGCCGGGATAATGTCCTGCGCCACGGTAGCGGCCAGACCGATCGCCAGGCTGCTGAGCAACAGCAGCGGGAATGACGCAGAAAACCCGCAAAGGAGCAGGGTGAGTGCCAGCAGCACGCCTTTAATGCGGATGATCTGGCGACGATCGTGGCGATCGCCCAGCGGGGCCAGCAGCAAGATCCCCAGTGCGTAGCCAACCTGGGTCAGCGTAGGCACCATGCCGGTGTCACTTACTCCGGCGTGGAATGCATTGCCCATAATGCCGAGCATCGGCTGGCTATAGTAAATGGACGCCACGCTCAAACCGGCGCCGGTAGCCAGCAGGAAGACCACTTTGGCGGAAAGCGCGGTGGTGTTAGTGACGGGGGAAATCTGGCTCATGGTGGTAATTCCAATCAAGGTTAAGTGCGGCTATTTTTGCCAGTATTCGCCACAAACTGTAGCCCCCGCGCAGGTAAAACTGTTATACGTAATAGGTATGAATAAGAACCTATTTCCTAATGGCGACCGCATAGCCATGCTGCAAACCCTGGTGCGTATCGTCGACAGCGGCAGCCTCTCGGCGGCGGCGGCACAAATGCAGACTTCACAACCCACCGTCAGCCGGCGTTTGCAGGTGCTGGAACAACTGCTGGGCGTTAAGTTAATCCAGCGCACCACCCACAGCATGAAGCTGACCGACGATGGCGAACGTTGTTATCAGCATGCCCGTAAGCTGATTGAGCAATGGCAAATCATGGAGGATGAACTGCGAGGCGCACGCGATGAGCCGGTAGGTATCTTGCGGGTAAGGGCGCCGCATGCCTTTGGTCAGGACCAGTTGATTGGGCCGCTGGGCGATTATCTGCAACGCTATAGCCAGACTAGCGTGGAGTGGACGCTCAACGATCACTCACCTGATTTCATTCCTGAAGGCGTGGACTGCGCGATCCACGTCGGCGCGGTGACCGACCCTTCCGTGGTCGCGGTGCTGCTGGCGGAGGTTCCGCGGATAGTGGTGGCCGCCCCGGAGCTGTTGGCGACGCATGCGCCACTGGGGCAGATCGGGGATTTGGCGCAATTGCCCTGGCTGGCGCTAAACAGTTTTTATCGTAATGAGGTCAGCTTGACCCACAGTAGCAGCGGTGAAACCTGCCGTTTTGACATCGCACCCCGGTTAAGTACCGACAGTCTCTATGCGATACGCAAAGCGGCGTTGAACGGCGTGGGGGTGGCGATGCTGTCATCCTGGGTGGTCAAACAGGATCTGGAACAGGGGCGGCTGACGCCATTGATGCCGGACTGGCGAGCCGCATCTTTGCCCATCTATCTGCTTTACCCGTACGCCAGTTATTATCCGGCGCGCCTGCGTAAATTCCTTGAGCTGATGAAAGAAGTGATGCCACGCATCACCGGCGCACATGCCCCTCTGTCGTGAGCGGGCCGGTTTTGCACTGAGCACAGCGGAATAGGTTGTGGCGAGGGTGATAAACAGCGTAAATACCGAGTGCCAGAGGGAGGATTCAGCCTGATTGGTGATGCTATCTGTTTGATAATCTAAGAACAGTGACCGTCCTTTTCAACCGAGAGAATCGCCCATGCACTTTACTCAAGCCATTGCCAGACTCCCTGCTGATAGCTGCGCCAGCGGACAGACCACCGCCCAACTGGGTGCCCCGGATATCGCGACCACCGGCCGCCAGTTTTTGGCCTATGTGGACACCTTGCTCCGCCTGGGGCTAAAAGTGACAGTGTTACCGGCTGCTCCGGCATTTCCTGACGCACATTTTGTTGAAGACACCGCCGTTGTGATGCCGGAGCTGGCAGTGATTACCCATCCGGGTGCGCCCAGCCGTCGGGGCGAAGTGGCCACCATTGCCCCGCTGTTTGAAGGGGAACGCCCGGTCGTGCGCATGAGCCAACGCGGACATCTTGACGGGGGGGACGTGCTGCTGGTCGATCGCCAGTTTTTTGTCGGCCTGACGTCACGCACCGATGAGGCCGGTATCGGCGAGTTTAGCGCGGCGGTAGAACCCTATGGCTACCGGGTCACTGCCATTGAGGTAAGCGCCGGGCTGCACCTGAAATCGATCGTCAACTACGTGGGTCGCAATACCCTGTTGCTGACGGAGGACTACCAGCACCATCCTGCCTTTAGCGGTTTTAACAGCATCGTGATCCCGGAAGCGGAGTCCTACGCCGGTAATACGCTGTGGATCAACGATACGCTGATCACGCCGCAGGGTTATCCGCAAACGCTGGCCCAAATCGAAAAATTAGGTATGCCGATCGTTCAGCTCGACACCAGCGAATTTAAAAAAATGGACGGCGGCCTGACCTGCCTGTCACTGCGTTTCTGACACTTACTTTTACCGGGGATCTCAGCCATGAAAAAAACGTTAGCGGTTTTACTGACCAGCCTGGCATTAAGCGGCCCTGTGGCGGCTCAGGCCTTCGACACCATCAGCTTTGGCGTGGACGGTGGTTATCCACCGTTTGACGTGCTGGCCCCCAGCGGTGAGATCACCGGTTTTGACATCGATATCGCCAATGCGTTGTGTACCCAACTGCATGCCAAATGCGTGTTCGTTAAACAACCTTTCGAAAGCATGATCGCGGCGCTCAACGCCCATAAATTCGATGCCATTATTGCCTCGCTGACCATTACCGATGAACGCAAAAAAGAAGTGGATTTCACCGACCGCTATTACCGCAGCTCGGCCCAGTTGGTGGCGCGCAAGGGCAGCACGTTACTGCCTGACGTCGCCAGTCTGAAAGGCAAAACCGTTGGCGTGCAGACCGGCTCGATCCACGAGGCCTATGCCAAGCAACACTGGGGCGGAAAAGGGGTGAAAATTGTCTCTTACGCCAATCAGGATAACGTCTATCTGGATCTGATGTCTGGACGTATTAATGCCTCCTTGCAGGACAATACCCAGGCCGCCAGCAGCTTTATCGATACGCCACGCGGGCAGAAATTTGCCTTCGCCGGTCCGGTGATTGAAGACAGCAGCATTTCCTCCGACGTGGGTATCGCCGTGGGTAAAGACAACCCGGCGCTGCGCGACGCGCTTAACGGGGCGATCAAGGCGATCCGCGCCGACGGTACCTATGAGGCGATCCAGAAAAAATATTTCAGCTTCGATATTTACGGCGGCTAAACCGGCCCGGATTCAGTCATGTAGGGGAGGCCGGGAATGGTCATAGAGTATTTGCCGTTGCTGGCGCATGGTGCATTACTGTCGCTGTGCGTGATGCTGGTTTCACTGGCGGTGGCGCTGGTGCTCGGCATGACCAATGCGCTGATCAAACTGTTTGGTCCGCGCTGGTTGCGCTGGGTGTCGACCGGCTACACCACGCTGGTACGCGGGATCCCGGAACTGGTGATCATGCTGCTGCTGTTCTTTGGCGGTGAGATGCTGGTTAATGGTTTCCTTGGCCTGCTGGGGTTGGGGCCGTTACGCTTCAATACCTTTATCTCCGGCGTGCTGGCGATTGGCTTTGTGTTTGGCGCTTACTACACCGAAACCTTCCGCGGTGCGTTTCTTACCGTAGAACGCGGCCAGCTTGAGGCGGCGATGGCCTATGGCATGCGTCCGGGCCAGGTGTTTCGCCGCGTATTGCTGCCGCAAATGCTGAGTTTTGCTATCCCCGGCATCAACAACAACTGGCTGGGGCTGATGAAAGCCTCGGCGCTGGTGTCGATCCTCGGGCTAGAGGACATGGTGTGGCTGGCGGAACAGGCGGGGCGGGCAACGCAAAAACCCTTCTTGTTCTACTTCCTGGTGGCGCTGATTTATATGGTGATTACCGCCGTATCCAGTTGGGGCTTTAGTCGGCTGGCACGGCGTTATGCGCTGGCTTCCTCACACTCTGCCGGAGCACGCTGATGAATCTGCAAAACATCCTGGAAGCCGCACCGAGTTTTCTGTGGAGCGACGGTTCTGACGTGACCGGGCTGGCGATGACCGCCAAACTGTTCTTGCTGTCAGTGGTGCCGGGATTACTGTTGGCGGCGCTGATGGCAATTGGCCAGGTTTATGGCCCGCGCCCGGTGTCGTGGGTGATCCGCAGTGTGACCTATTTTTTCCGCAGTACGCCGCTCTATTTACAGTTGATGCTGATTTACTACGGCCTGTCACAGTTTGACGTGGTGCAACTGGGTTGGCAGAACGATCAGCCTTTCTGGCTGCTGTTTCGTGACGCCACATTCTGTGCCACGCTGGCATTGGTGCTCAATACCAGCGCCTACGTCGCCCAACTGTTGGCCGGCATGATGGAAACCTTCCCGCGTCAGGAGTGGATTGCCGGTGAGGCCTATGGCATGAGTCAGTGGCAGATCATCCGTCGGCTGGTGCTGCCGGCAACGCTGCGGCGTGGCATTCCTGCGTTGAATAACGAGATGGTATTCCTGCTGCATGCCACTTCGTTGGCCAGTACCGTCACGCTGCTGGATATTACCGGCGTGGCACGCGCCTTTTATGCCGCCACCTACTCGCCGTTTATTCCGTTTCTGATGGCGGCGGCCTTGTATCTGCTCTGTACCTTCCTGCTGATTTTCCTGTTTTCACGGGCGGAGCGGCGTTGGCTGGCGTTTATCCGCCGTGACTGAGCGCCTTCAGGAGCGTTTTATCGACTGTAGTTCGGTCAGGGTGACGATTTTATCCACCCGAAACTTTTTGCTGGTCAGCCAGGTATCGGCCAGCAGCCGGTAGTTTTCCATGCTGCGGCAGCCAATACGCACCAGAAAATCGAAGTTGCCGCTGACCAGCCAGCAGTCCAGCACTTCCGGGGTATTACGCATTTCCTGCTCGAACGCCGGTTGAGAATGACCATGGTCGGCCAGCGCGATCTGCGCCTGGATCACAAACGCATGTTCGGGCTCCGGCAGTTCGATAATGGCGCTGTAACCACGAATAATACCGTCGCGTTCCAGTCCGCGAACTCGTTCCAGGCAAGGACGAGCGGTCAGATTGACCTGCTCGGACAGTTTCTGATAGGAAATGCGGCCATCCCGGCACAGTATTTCAAGGATTTTTTTGTCGATGCGATCAAGCCGGGCTTTCTTTTCCACAGATAGGGCGTCCAATGAAAAGTAAACATCATAAGTTACCTGAACATGCCCTGGGTGGGCAGCGCCAATTCACCAGTTTTCATTTCGGCCAGCCGGGTAAAGGCGAAAAAATTTACCTGCAGGCCGGTCTGCATGCCGACGAATTGCCCGGTATGCTGGTGCTGCATTATCTTAAAAGATTACTTAGCCAGGCGGAACGGCGTGGTGAGCTGCAAAGTGAAATAATTCTTGTCCCGGTAGCCAATCCGCCAGGGCTGGCACAGGTGGTCCTCAATGGTGGCGTAGGGCGCTTCGATCTGGTCAGCGGTCGCAACTTCAACCGTGACTTTCCCGACCTGGCCCAGTTGTTACAGCAACAGATTTTCAGTCGTACGGAACCTGCACATCAGCAGGTGCGTGCCGCGATGCGCAGTGCTTTACAGGCCGCGCCAGACACTACTGAGGTCACGGCGCTGCGCCGACAATTGCTGCTATTGGCCTGTGATGCGGATGTGGTTCTGGATCTGCACTGCGACGATCGCGCAATCTTGCATATGTACGCCGATCCGGCCTGGTGCGAACAGGCCGAAGTCCTGGCTCGCTTTATGGGCATTGGCGCGGTGCTGCTTTCGCAAGACAGCGGCGGCGGCTCCTTTGATGAAGCCTGTGGCCTGCCTTGGCACCGGCTGGTGGCACAGCATCCTGCGCTTGATGGGATGTCGCCAGGCTGTATGGCGGTTACGCTGGAATTACGTGGGCAACGGGACATCAGCCATGAGCTGGCCAGCGCCGATGCTGAACGCCTCTATCGATACTTACAGCACCGTGGAGCCGTTGCCGGTGAGCCACTTGGGGTACCGCCGCTAGAAGTGGCCCTGTTGCCGTTCGCCGCCGGGGAGATCGTCACTGCCACCGCCAGCGGCATCCTGTTGTTGCTGCGCCAGCCGGGGGAATGGGTAGAGGCCGATGAAGCGGTCGCTGAAATCATCGACCCGATCACCGATACGGTAAAAGCGGTGCGGGCCCGCGCTGGTGGACTGATTTATGCCTGCCGCCAGGCACCTTTTGTCACCCTGGGGGCCGAGGTGATGAAGATTGCCGGTAAGACGCCCTATGCGGGCGGTGGCGGCCTGGCGTCGTAGCTATCGCATCAGCACCCGGCTAATTTCTGGGCCATAGCCGGTGACCGAAAGTGTATCGCCTGCCAGCTCAACCATGGCGAACGGCAGCAGGTCATTGCCATCGACCATGCCCTTCAGGGTGATAAAGTCGGTGTTTTCCACCCGCACATAATCCCCCAAATGATAGTGACCGGCAAAGTAGGCGCGTACCTGATAACGGCACAGCAGGGCCACCAGGGCATCGCAATTCCACAAGTTATGTTCATTCTCCGGTGCCAGTGGGTAGTGGCCAAACACCACAATGGTTTCGCCTTTGCTTTGTGCGTCTTCCAGACTGCACGCCAGCCAGCGCAGTTGTTCATCGCCGACGGCACCGTTCCAGCTTTGCGCTTGCGGTTGATGCTCGGCACGGATGCGGGCCAGCAGATGCTGTGCCTGAGCGTGCTCTTCGCCGTTGGCCGGGTTGCAGTACAGGCTTATGTCGTTACCGTCGATCACGATAAACCGATAGCCGTTCAGGCTGAACTGGTAATAGTGTTTTGGCAACGCCAGCGCCGGAGACTGCGCCGCCAAATGGCGGGAAATCACGTCGGCATCATGGTTGCCCAGCACTACCGCATGGGGATGACGTAACTGCCCGTACACCGGCAATAATTCGGCGTAACTGCTCCAGTGATCGTCAACCAAATCCCCGAGCGTGGCGACAAAGGCCAGCGGCAGGTCATTCAGTTCGGTAATGGCCTGGCTCAGCTTACCTAGGCTATTACGGTAATAGCGGTTGTATTCCAGATTGGGATCGGCGTCGGCATATTGTGGATCGGCGATTAACCCGAAACGAACGGAGCCCGAGGACGTCGACTGGCCGGAAAACTGGGGCGGCTGATAAAGCGAACTGACCTGGCCCAGGGCCAGAGACTGTGCGGCGGTGAGGTGTGAAGTCATAGATTACCTGCTTAGCGCTAGCGAATACCGGCGCGCATAAAGGATTGAACGAACTGGCGCTGAAACACCAAAAACAGCACCAGTAAAGGCAGGGAGGTCATCAGCGTCGCCGCGCCGATCAACGCCCATTGCACGCCTTGTTCCGGCGCTGAAAATAGCTGTAGCCCGACGGTCAGTGGTCGCACGTTAACCGAGTCGGTAATCACCAGTGGCCAAAGAAAATCATTCCAGTGGAAGCTGATCGAGACCAGGGCAAAAGCGACATATACCGGCTTCGCCAGCGGGATATAGATGCGCCGCAGGATGTAAAACCGGCTGGCCCCTTCGACGATCGCTGCCTCTTCCAGCACCAGCGGGATACTTTTGAAGGTTTGTCGCAGCAGGAAAATGGCGAACGCCGAAGCAAAGTAAGGCAGGGCGATGCCCAGTAGCGTATCGCGCAGGCCCAGAGCGCCAATGGTCTGGTAGTTGTTCAAAATCAGCACATCAGGGCTGATCATCAACTGCAACAACACCAGGGCAAACAGGATGCCCGCGCCCTTGAGCCGGAACCGCACCAGGGCATAAGCCGCCATGGTGGCCAGGATCAGTTGGCAGAACACAATCAGCAGCACCAACAGGATGGTGTTGAGGAAATAGCGACCAAAAGGCGCGGCATGCCAGGCGTTAATAAAGTTCTGGGCGGTCAGGGGAGCAAAAAGTGAAAAACCGCCCTGATCGGCCGCAGGGTGAATCGCCACCCAGGCGGCGACCAGTATAGGGAAAACCCACAACAACGCGGCACCCCAGGTAAGCAGGCACCAACATAATCGACGCAGCGAAAGGCTGCGCGGCGGTACGGCGGTGATGGAAAGACTCATTGGTAGTGGGCTCGCTTATCCAGCAGATTGAATTTAATTAACGCGATGCTGGCCAAAATGATCAGCAGCACCACGGTCATCGCCGAGGCATAGGGCAGATCCCAATAGCTGAAGGCCGTGCGGTAGATGTAGAACAACAGCAGGCTGGTGCTGTTGTCCGGCCCGCCATTGGTCATGGCAATCACCTGATCGACAATGCGGAAAGCATTCATCGAAGCGTTGATCAGAATAAACAACGTGGTCGGCATCAGCAGCGGCCACTGGATGCGGCGGAAGAAATAGCCGCGTGAGGCCCCTTCGATCTCGGCAGCCTCGGCCAGCTTGGGGTCAATCTGCTGTAACGCCGCCAGATAAAAAATCATGAAGAAACCGGCTTCCCGCCATACCGATACCGCCATCAGGCAGTACAGCGCAGACTGCGGATCCCCCAGCCAGTTGACCGCCGGCAGCGAAAACAGCGCCAACAGCTGATTCAGCAACCCCACCTGTGGGGTATAGAAAAACAGCCACAGATTGGCGATCGCCACCATCGGCAGCAGTGAAGGAATAAAGAACGCGGCACGAGCAAACGCCGTACCGCGCAGGCGTCGATTGACCGCCAGCGCCATCAGCAGGGCCAACCCTACCGCCAGAGGAATGGTGATCGCCGCATACAGCAGGTTATTGCGCAGTGCCAGAATGAAAGTCTCGTCATCCAGCAAGGCGCGGTAATTTTCCAGCCCAACGAACTGGGCCGGTCGGTTATTATGCGCGGCGCTGAACAGGCTTTCCCACACCGTGGCCAAAGCCGGGTAGTGGGTAAAAGTGATCAGAAAAACCAACGCCGGCAGGACCAATAAATAGCCATAAAGCTGCAAAGAAAAGCGCTTATGTCGGGCGACGGGCAAGGCTGAGTGCGATGAGGTCATGCCGGCTCCGGTTATTGGTAACGTTGCAACAGGCGGTCGGCCTGTTTTTGCGCGCTTTCCAGCGCCTGCGCAGGGGTTTTACCTTGCGTCACGGCGGCTTCCACCGCACGGTTCAGCAATTCCTGAATTTGTACGCTGTTATAGGTGGAAAGCTCCGGCTGCGAATATTTCAGCTGTTCACGCGCCACGGTCGCCTGCGGCACTTTTGCAGCATATTCCTTCATGGTTGCGGTTTCCCAGGCGGCCGGTGAAGTCGCCACATAACCAGTGGCAATGCTCCAGCGGGCGGACTGTTCCGGCGCCGAGAGCCAACGCATAAAGGTGACGGCGGCTTGTTGCTGAGCCGGGCTGGTGCCGTTAAACAGGTACAGGTTACCGCCGCCGGTTGGGCTGCCTCGCTGGGTTTTCTCCGGCAGCATGGCGACGCCAAACGGGAATTTGGCGTTTTCACGCACCGTGGTCAGGTTACCGGTGGTGGTGACCATCATGGCGGTTTTACCGTCGATAAAGTCCTGCGGCGTGGTGCTCCAGGTAATGGCGCCTTTTGGCGAAACTTGATATTTCTGCGCCAAATCGGTCAGCCAGGTTAATGCCTCAACGTTGGCCGGGGTATTGAAGGTCACCGCGGTGCCCTTGCCGTTATCCAGATGGCTGCCATTGGTGGCGGCAATCCCCTGGAAAGTCCAATAGCCAATCGGGGTGGAAGGGATCTCGATCCCCCATTGTTTAACGGCGTTACCGTCGCGGATCACCAGCTTCTGGCCAAAATCCACCACCTGCTGCCAGTTGGCCGGTGGAGTATCGCCATTCAACCCGGCTTGCTGGAACGCCTGTTTGTTCCAGTACAGCACCACGGTAGAGCGCTGGAACGGGATGCCCCAAACCTTGCCCTGGATTTTGCGAATAAATGCCGGGTAGAAGCCGTCGAACCAGGCTTTGCCAGCCTGGTCGTTAGCCAGATCGCTGACCGGTAAAATGGCCCCGGCGTCGATCAGTGAATAGGCTTCGATATCGCCAATGACGGCGATTTGCGGTGCATTGCCGCCACGGAAGGCGGTTAATGCCTTGGTCACCGTGGTGGCGTAGTCACCGGTATAGACCGGCTGAATACTGATATCCGGATGCAGCTTTTCAAAATCTGCCACCAGGCCTTCAACGGTATGGCTGATTTTGCCGCCGACGGCGATCGGATAGTACATTTGCAACTTCACGGCATCCGCCGCCTGGGCAGAAAGAGTAACGCTGGCCAGCAACAGGGCGACAGCGCTTAACCTGGATAAACGGATCGAGACGGACATGGTTTTCCCCTGAAATAAAATGATGTTTTTGATTATTGAACGGCGTATGGATAAGTTACTGGCTGAAAGGCCTGCTCCATGGCGTGGCAACGCTCACCACGGGAGGAGAACAGGTATTGCGCTTGCTCGGCCCATTGCAGGCCAACCAGGCTGCCTTCGGTAAAGCGCTGCATGCCGGGGACTTTTACCGTGATTTGCCCCTGGACCGCAGGCAGATGGCAAACGGCGAGGGTATCGGCCCCCATATATTCATAACTGAGTACCTGACAGGTGAGCTGGCCGCTGCCCGGTGTGCACAGGCTGATCTCTTCGGCACGGACCCCCAGACTTAGCGCCATGTCCGGGCCACCAAAAGCGACCGGCAGTGGGGCATTGCCAATGTGGTGGCCACTGTTTTTGCGCGTTAGTGGAATGATGTTCATCGGCGGCGCACCAATGAACTGCGCGGCAAAAATACTGGCCGGGTTGTTATATAAATTGTCAGGGGTATCGTGCTGCTCAATACGGCCATCGTTCAGCAGAATGATTTTGTCCGCCATGCTCATGGCTTCGGTTTGATCGTGGGTGACATACAGCATGGTCAACCCCAGCTTACGCTGGAGCGCACGGATTTCCCGGCGCATGCTCTGGCGCAGTTTGGCGTCCAGATTGGATAAGGGTTCATCCATCAGGCACAGTTTGTTCTGGGCTATCACCGCACGACCCAGCGCGACTCGTTGTTGCTGCCCACCGGAAAGCTGTGCCGGCAGGCGGTCCAGCAGCGGCTCCAGCTCCATCAGCTTGCTGATGTCGGCCAGACGCGCGGCAAAGTGCTGTTTGTCTTCACCCCGGGCCCGCAGGCCAAACAGCAGGTTTTCGCGTACGCTGAGGTGGGGGAACAGCGCATAAGACTGGAAAACCATCGACAGTTTACGTTGCGATGGTGGCAGGGCGGTGACGTCGCGTTGCTGGATCTCAATCGCGCCGCTGTCGGCGGACTCCAGTCCGGCCAGGGTCCGCAGCAGGGTGGACTTTCCGCAGCCGGAAGGCCCCAGCAGGGCCACAAAGTCGCCTTCCTGAACCTCAAAGCTGATGTCATCCAGTGCGGTTTTGCCGCCCCAGGTTTTCTTGATGTTATTGAGAGATAAATAGCTCATGGCGCTTCTTGAAGTGGCGTGTTCTGCCCACCCTAGCTGGCGCGTGTTTATCTGGTATGAATAATTAATGACAGTTGTATGTCGAAGCGACCCCATGCCCTTACGGGAAAGATGGCTTGCCGACCGCCGTCCATGTTAAATTTGACCTTTGCCACTCCGTAGCCCCTGATGATAAAGAGAATTTCAAATGGAAGAACGGCTGCCTGTGCCAAAGAAGTCAGGGTCTATGAGCACAGCCAAACCCCGCCGTCCGCACGGGCGATGGGTCTATTACATCCTGCATGAAGATATTCTGTGGCCTTGCCCTCAAGGGGGACAGTAACTACATTAACAACTGTACTTCAACTCACCTGAGGGATATATCCTATGAAAGCTGCCGTAGTCACCAAAAACCACAGTGTAGATATTCAGGAAAAGCAGCTTCGCCCACTGAAATATGGCGAAGCGGCGCTCAAGATGGAGTGTTGTGGGGTTTGTCATACCGATCTTCACGTCAAGAATGGCGATTTTGGCGAAGTTCCCGGCATCACCCTGGGTCATGAGGGCGTGGGCGTGGTCACCGCCGTCGGCGAGGGCGTGACCTCGTTAAAAGTGGGCGACCGCACCAGCGTCGCCTGGTTCTATCAGGGGTGCGGCCATTGTGAGTATTGCGTCAACGGTAACGAAACCCTGTGTCGCTCGGTCAAAAACGCCGGTTTCAGCGTTGATGGCGGCATGGCGGAAGAGTGCATCGTAGTGGCGGACTATGCGGTGAAGGTGCCTGATGGCCTGGATCCTTTTGCCGCCAGCAGCATCACCTGCGCCGGGGTGACCACCTATAAAGCGGTGAAAATCTCTGATATCAAGCCGGGGCAGTGGATCGCGATTTATGGTCTGGGCGGTTTGGGCAACCTGGCGCTGCAGTACGCCAAGAACGTGTTCAATGCCAAAGTGATCGCCATTGACGTTAATCAGGGCCAGCTGGATTTCGCCAAAGAAATTGGTGCGGATCTGGTGATCAATTCCAAAACGGAAAACGCCGAAGAAATTATTCAGCAAAAAGTCGGCGGCGCTCATGCTGCGGTGGTCACCGCGGTAGCACGCTCGGCCTTTAACTCAGCGGTGAATGCGGTACGCGCCGGGGGCAAGGTGGTGGCTGTCGGGTTGCCGCCGGAAAGTATGGACCTGAGTATTCCACGTCTGGTGCTGGACGGCATTCAGGTGGTGGGGTCGCTGGTCGGCACGCGAGAAGATCTGAAAGAAGCCTTCCAGTTTGCTGCCGAAGGCAAAGTGACGCCGAAAGTCACCAAAAGGCCGTTGGGTGACATCAACGCCATCTTTGAAGAGATGAAGTCAGGCACCATCCGTGGCCGTATGGTTATCGATCTGACCAACTCTTAATCCTGCCAAAACTAAGGCCACCGCTGGGTGGCCTTGAGGCCGTTGGTCAAGAGCTCTGTTGTTCAATGGTAGGGGCGCTGCATGCTGCGCCCATTTGCATAATCAATGGGTTACATCGGGTCGAACATGTTCGACCCCTACCGATTTAGCCCTTTCGCGGGTTTGTCAGCAATCTGAAGACCACCAAATCAGAACAGCCCAAGCGGTTTGGCATCGTAGCTGACCAACAGGTTTTTCACCTGCTGGTAATGCGACAGCGCCACCTTGTGGGTTTCGCGGCCAACGCCGGAATTTTTATAACCGCCGAAGGCGGCATGTGCCGGGTAGAGGTGATAACAGTTGGTCCACACGCGTCCGGCCTTGATGGCGCGACCCATGCGGTAAGCACGGTTGACGTCGCGGGTCCACAGACCGGCGCCCAGCCCGAACTCGCTGTCATTAGCCAGTGCCAGCGCTTCTGCTTCGTCTTTGAAGGTGGTCACGCCAATTACCGGCCCGAAGATCTCTTCGCGGAAGAAACGCATGCTGTTATTACCGGTGATCAACGTGGGCTGGAGATAGAAACCGCTCTGCAACGTCTGCTCATGGCTGGCACGCTCGCCACCGGCGATAATTTTCCCGCCTTCGTTTTTAGCGATCTCAATGTAGGACAAGATCTTGTCGAACTGCTGCTGGGACGCCTGTGCGCCGATCATGGTGTCGGTATCAAAGGGGTCACCCTGGCGAATGGTGGTGATCCGTGCCAGCACTTTTTCCATAAATTGCGGGTAGATAGATTCCTGGATCAGGGCGCGTGAAGGGCAGGTACAGACTTCACCCTGGTTGAAGAAGCCGAGGATCAGCCCTTCAACCGCCTTGTCGATAAATTCCGGTTCGGCCTGCATGATGTCTTCAAAGAAGATATTCGGTGATTTGCCGCCCAGCTCGACGGTACTGGGAATGATATTTTCCGCCGCACAGGCAAGGATATGTCGGCCTACCGGGGTTGAGCCGGTAAAGGCGATTTTATCGATGCGCTTGCTGGTCGCCAGTGCCTCACCGGCTTCTTTCCCAAAGCCCTGAACCACATTGAGTACCCCGGCCGGCAGCAGGTCACCAATCATTTCCAGCAACACACAGATGCTGAGCGGAGTTTGTTCTGCCGGTTTAAGCACTACGCAGTTACCGGCAGCCAGCGCCGGAGCCAGTTTCCAGGCAGCCATCAGCAGCGGGAAGTTCCAGGGGATAATCTGTCCAACCACGCCCAGCGGCTCGTAAATATGGTAGGCCACGGTGTTCTGGTCGATCTCTGCGGCGGTGCCTTCCTGTGCACGCAGGCAACCGGCAAAGTAACGGAAGTGGTCAATCGCCAGTGGGATATCCGCGTTCAGCGTTTCGCGGATTGGCTTACCGTTGTCCCAGCTTTCAGTCAGCGCCAGCAATTCCAGGTTTGATTCCATACGATCGGCGATGGCCAGTAATACGTTGGAACGCTCCTGCACGCTGGCTTTACCCCAGGTTTCGGCGGCGGCATGGGCGGCATCCAGCGCCAGTTCGATATCTTTCGCGTCGGAGCGGGGGAACTCGGCGACAGTCTGGCCGGTCATCGGGGAGGTATCAGTGAAGTAGTTGCCTGAAACGGGGTCGACAAATTTGCCGCCGATATAGTTGCCATAACGTGGTTTGAAAGAAATCAGCGAGCCAGGTAAACCGGGATGAACGTATTTCATGTAAACACCTCTCATGGGAACAGACTGTGTAGGGTTGACGCCTGACTGCGTAGCGCCATCACCTTAACCCTAAGCATTGCTTATGCCACATTGCGTCAGTGTCGTTCCTATAAAGCTGAAAGGTGTTTTATATCAATTAATTAAATAATTAAAAATGCTTTGGCCGGCAATAAAAACGAGGGCTTACTATTGGTTTCTATTATTTTTTGTGTCCCATGTCGCAACGCATGGGACACATTCATGATACAAAAATGCAACACTTTTATTGTCGGGAGTTGGCCATGTTGCATAAAGACCAGACCATCCAGACCGGGTTTGCCTCTGAGGGCGACAACCTGTCTCTCCCTGGCCCAATGTCCGAGTCCTGGCTACGTAGTCAGGCTTACGGGCTTAACCGGGCCGACGATCGGGTGCCTGTTGCCCGGCCGGGTTTACTCAATGAAGTGCGCGGGCAAAACGGCTGGGTGGCACAGTTGGCACGGCCGCTGATCGAACGTCTGGGCAGTGAAATTAACCGACAGCCTTCTATTGTGGTGGTATCCGATGCCGGCGGCATGGTGCTGGAAACCTGCGGCAATAGCCATTTTTTGCGCAAGGCGTCGCGTATTTCGCTGGCGCCGGGCAATTTATGGGGCGAGCAGGAGCGGGGGACCAATGCCATCGGCACGGCGCTGGCGTTGGGCGGCTTGTGTGAGGTGAATGGCGACCAGCATTTTCTCAATCAAAATGCCGGGCTTTACTGCGCAGCCGCACCGATTTATCGGCCCGACGGCCTGATTGCCGGGGTGCTGGATATCTCTACACCGGCGCAGCGTCCTTATGATGACGCACGTTCCTTGATTCTGCAGGCGGTCAGACACATCGAACACCAGTGGACGATGGGGTGTGTCACCTCCCGGCATTGGACGCTGAGGCTGCATAGCGATGCGCGGGTACTTGGCAGCGCCCATGAGCTGATACTGGTGTTTCGCGACGAGGTGCTCACCGCCGCCAATCGACTGGCAATGCAAGAGTTTAATCTCACCGCCGCCTGCTTTGGCAGCCTGGATTTCGCCACGCTGTTCCCGGAAATGCAGCGTCAGACGCTGAACGCACCGCGCCAGACCCTGGCGGTCAATAATCGTCACTATTATTCGCTGTTGCAGATGCCGGAAACGCATTCACCGGCCATCAGAGCGCGGGTTCTGCCTTTTGATCAAGACGGTGCCGACAGACAAAAAGCATTACGTATTTTGAATGCTGGGCTGGCGCTGTGCATCAGTGGCGAAACCGGCTGCGGCAAAGAGTATTTCAGCCAACGCTTGTTTGAGGAAAGTCACCGGCGCCAGGGAAATTTCGTGGCGATCAACTGTGCCGCGCTGCCAGAAAACCTGATCGAATCCGAACTTTTTGGCTATGCACCCGGTGCCTTTACCGGTGCTAACCCGAAGGGCTACCTCGGCAAGATCAGAGAGGCCGACGGGGGCGTGTTGTTCCTTGATGAAATTGGCGATATGCCATTGAGCCTACAGACCCGGCTGCTGCGAGTGCTGCAGGAAAAAACGGTCACGCCACTCGGCAGCCGTATCAGCTATGCCGTCGACTTTTCGCTGATCTGCGCCACCCATCAGGATTTGGCGCAGCAGGTGACGGCGGGGGCATTCCGTGAAGACCTGATGTACCGCATTCAGGAATTTAACCTGCGTATTTTGCCGCTGCGCCAACGGGCGCACGTCGATCGTTTCATCCTTAATTTGTGGCGTGAGCTGGGGGCTGAGTCACGCGGCATTCGGCTGGCACCGGACGCCGTTGCCGCGTTGGCGGGTTATCCGTGGCCCGGTAATGTTCGGCAGTTGATGAGCACGCTGAAAGTCCTGCTGGCGCTGGCGGACGACGGCAATCTGATCCGACTGGATGATTTGCCGGAGCAGTTCAACACCTTGCCGGAGCGCTGTGCCGAAACTCACGCTGTGCCGCAAGAAATGCTTGAGGCTATTCGCCGCGCTAACGGCAATATCAGTCAGGCAGCGAAACGCCTGGGCGTTTCACGCAGTACGCTTTATCGCAAGATGGAGAAAGGCCGTCGGCGTGATTCGTAGAAGATAGCTGTAATCCTGGGTTCCTCCCTGGGCCCAGGTCTGGATATTACTTATCGCCCAACCCCAGTGGGTTGATTTCAGAATGTTCGATTTTCTCGTCACTTTCCGCCCAACGATCCAACACCTTCAGGTAGCTGCCATTGGCGATAGCGCTATTGAGCGAAGCCTGTACCGCGTTCACCAGGCCATTACCCTTTTTCACCGTAACGGCAATGTTGGCGCTGCGCGGCCAACCGCCTGGCACGATGCCCACCAGCGTGGTTTTACCGTTCAGTTTTGCCTGATAAGCGCCGGATACGTTCGGCCCAAAGGTCGCATCTGCCCGGCCCGACTGGAGGGCCAGCGTGGCGGCCGCTTTGTCGGTCACGTAGATCGGCAACAGGGCGGGCAGCCCTTTGGCCTGATTCTCTTTATCCCAGGCCAGTAACACTGCCTCCTGATTGGTACCGGAATCGACGATAATCTTCTTGCCAGTAATATCCGGTGCTGATTTTATCGAGGTGATTTTACTGCCGCTCTTCACGTAGAAGCCCAGCGTATCCTGGCGGTAAGTGGCGAAGTCAAATTTGGTTTTACGTTCCTGGGTGACGGTAATGTTATAAATTGCCGCGTCGTATTTGCCGGAGGTGACGCCCAGCGGCCAGTCTTCCCACGAAGTCGGTACCAGTTTGAGTTTCAGCCCCAGGCCATCGGCTACCAGCCGGGCAATATCCGATTCGCTGCCAATCACCGTTTTATTGTCACGGGCGTACAACCCGAATGGCGGGCCACTGCCCAGAATAGACACGGCCACGGTCAGCGTACCCGGCTCGACGAATTTAAACCCGGCGGGGATCTTGGCCGCCGCTTCAGCACTTTTCAGCGTATTAATCGGGGTTTCGTTGGCGACCAGGTCAATGCCCGGGGCGGCATGCGCCAGGGCTGAAAGGCTAAGGAGTGCCGCCGCTGCGGTGAGTTTTGCGCTATACATCATTATTATTACCTGCATTATTATGTGGTTGAGGCGGTCAACTCACTATCCTTCAAGCCGCTGATTCTGTGAACGAACAAAAATGGCTAACTAATTGCGGGATAAAAAAATGCCGACCGCCGGAGTTTGTCGGGCGGTCGGCCAGGGGCAGGGTTATTGCTTGTCCGGGTATCCGGCGGAGCTTAAGGCGGAGAGGAACGGGGTTTCGTCCAGGGTGCTGTCGACCATAACTTCACGCGCGGCCAGATCGGTTTCGATCACCGCCTGTGGGTCGACGCTCAGTAGCGCTTTGGTGACGGAGCTGGCGCAGCCGCCGCAGGTCATATTGGGAATGTAGAAACGTAGCATGGTGATCTCCTTATGAATGACGGTGTTCGGCCAATGTGCGGCCTGCCAACGTAGTAAGGTCAAGCGGTTGTTTTCACGAGTGACCGCGTTGGCGCGCCGAAGCGGGCATGTCGATACCAAACCGGGGTGTCCTGCGGGGTACCGGTGAAACAGGTTCCACCGTCGCCGCCTTCTCTGCCAAACCCTCAATAATCGGGCAGTCCGGTCGGTCATTGCCGTGGCAATGTTCGGCCAGGTACTCGATGGTTTGCGCCATAGCCTGAAGCTCGGCGATCTTCGCCTTTAGTCCGGCGACATGGGAAAGCGCCATGGCCTTAACGTCGGCGCTGGAACGGTCACAGGTGCGCCACAGGATCAGCAGTTCCGAGATTTGGTCGACGGGAAAGCCAAGGTCACGGGCACGCCGGATAAAACGCAGGCTATGGGCATCTGCCGTGCTGTAATGGCGATAACCGGCATCAGAACGCATCGCTTTCGGGATTAAGCCAATTTGTTCGTAGTAACGAATCATCTTCGCCGAGACGCCGGAGAATTTTGCCGCTTGTCCGATATTCATCATTCACCCCTAAATCTTATTTGGTTTCGACCGTCATCGGTGCCTGGAAGCGTTTGAGCCGCAGCGCATTGCCGAGAACGAAGACGCTGGAGAGCGCCATCGCCGCCGCGGCGAAGATCGGTGAAAGCAATGTGCCGTTCAGCGGGTAGAGCGCACCGGCCGCCACCGGGATCAGCACTGCGTTATAGGCAAAGGCCCAGAACAGGTTCTGCTTGATGTTGCGGATCGTCGCCTGGCTGAGTGCGATGGCATTCGGCACTCCGCGCAGGTCGCCCGACATCAGCACCACATCAGCCGCCTCAATCGCCACATCGGTTCCGGTGCCGATGGCGAGCCCAACGTCCGCTTCGGCCAGTGCCGGTGCGTCGTTAATACCGTCGCCCACGAAGGCCACCCGTGCTCCATTGAGGCGGAATTTCTTCAGTGCCGCAACCTTACCGTCGGGCAGAACTTCGGCGGCGACTTCATCGATACCGAGTTGTTTGGCGATGGCTGCGGCTGTTGCCGCATTGTCGCCGGTGATCATCGCGACCTTAAGGCCAAGCGCATGTAACGCCTTAATCGCCTCCGGGGTGCTGTCCTTGATCGGGTCAGCGACCGCAATCACCGCTGCCAACCGACCGTCGATGGCGGCATAGAGCGGGCTCTTGCCCTGTTCACCGAGGCGTCGGGCAGTCTGCTGGAAGTGGCTGACATCAAGGCCGAGCTGAGTCATAAAGCGATCTGCACCGACGGCGACAGTTCGCCCCGCGACGCTGGCCGTGACGCCGAAACCCGGTGTGGCGTCAAAGCTTTCAATGGCCGCGAGCGACATGTTCCGCTGTCTGGCTGCCGCGACAATCGCTTCGGCAATCGGGTGCTCGGAGCGGGTTTCAACCGCCGCCACCAGCGCCAGAACCTCATCGTGTTCAAAGCCTTCTGCGGGCACCAGATCGGTCAGTTCGGGACGTCCTTTGGTCAGCGTGCCCGTCTTGTCGAGCGCAATAACACTCACATCACGCAGTGCCTGCAAGGCTTCACCTTTACGGAACAGCACCCCGAGCTCGGCGGCGCGGCCGGTACCGACCATGATCGAGGTCGGCGTGGCCAATCCCATGGCACAAGGGCAGGCGATAATCAGCACCGCGACTGCGTTAACCAGCGCAAAGGTCAGCGCCGGATCCGGCCCGAAGATCAGCCAGACCAGGAAGGTCAACGCCGCAGCCGCCATCACCGCCGGCACGAACCACAGAGTGACCTTGTCGACCAGCGCCTGGATCGGCAGTTTGGACCCCTGAGCTTCCTCGACTAAACGAATGATCTGAGCGAGCACCGTATTCGCACCAATTTTGGTGACGCGGAAACTGAAAGCTCCGGTTTTGTTGATAGTGCCACCGACCACGTCAGCACCGGCACTTTTCTGCACCGGTACCGGCTCGCCGGTGATCATGCTCTCGTCAACGTAAGAGGTTCCTTCGACGACTTCGCCATCAACCGGCACTTTTTCACCCGGACGAACCAGCACTATGTCACCGGTGGTCACCTGATCAAGTGGGATTTCCAGGGTTTCGCCATTGCGCTCGACGCGCGCAGTCTTGGCCTGCAGACCGACCAGCCGCTTGATCGCCTGCGAAGTCCGCCCTTTGGCCCGGGCCTCTAGCGTCCGTCCCAGCAAGATCAAGCTGACGATCACGGCGGCAGCTTCGAAATAGACGTTGGCGGTGCCCTGCGGCAGCACTTCGGGGACGAAGGTCGCCACAACCGAGTAGCCGTAAGCCGCCGCCGTGCCGACCGACACCAGCGAGTTCATGTCGGGAGCGCCGCGCAGCAACGCCGGGATCCCCTTGCGGAAGAAGCGCAAACCCGGCCCGAACAGCACCAGGGTGGCGAGTACAAACTGCAGATACCAGCTGGTCTGCTGTCCCAGCACCTGCATTACCCAATGGTGCATCGCGGGTACCAGATGCGAGCCCATCTCGAGAATGAACACCGGCAAGGTGAGGGTGGCAGCAATCAATAATGAGCGCCGCAGCCCCCGCGCCTCATGCTCACGACGCTCGGTATCCTGATCGTCTGCACTGGCCGTGGTGGCGGATAAGCGCCGTGTTTTATAACCGGCCTTTTCAACGGCGGTCTCGAGGTCGGTGATGGCGACGACCCCGGCAAGGTGACGTACCCGCGCACGTTCGGTAGCCAGATTGACGTTGGCTTCGAGCACGCCGGGGACCTGTGCCAGGGCTTTTTCTACCCGGCCGACACAAGATGCACAGGTCATCTCCTCGATCGCCAACTCGGTGGTCTCTTCACGCACGGCGTAACCGGCGCTCTCGATGGCACGGACCGCCGCCTGGGGATTGGCCGCGCCAGTGAAGGTGAGATCGGCGCGTTCAGTAGCAAGATTGACCGAGGCGGTCTGCACGCCCGGCACGGCTTTCAGCGCGCGTTCGACACGACCGACGCACGAGGCGCAGGTCATGCCGTCGACCGGCAAACTCAGTCGAGTGACTGAGGACAGAGTCGGATTGGTATCGGGTTTGAGGGTAACGGAAGTCATTGAACTGCCCCTTTATGGTGTCTGTTGCTGAAAGCTTAAAGCTTCCCACCGCTGGAAGGTCAACAACTGTCGTCGATTTATTTTACCCGTTGCGAATTAGTCGTGCCGTCAGCGCCTCGGCAGTCGTTCAGCCCCGATGTACAAGCTTGCCAACCACCGCCTAGCGCCTTGTAGATACTGACAATGGCCAGTTGCTGGTCGGTACGTGCGACGCTCAGCGCCCGCCGGCTGGTGAAGTCAGAGCGTTCGGCATCGAGGACCTCCTGGTAGAGGCCTTCACCTTGCGAGAACCGTACCCGGGCCAGGCGGGCCGCCTCGCGATTGGCCGCTGACTCATGCAGACGCAGCGCCAGCGTGCTGCCGGCGGCGCTATAAGCCTTAAAGGCATCATCGGTTTCCTGCAGGGCCCGCAGCAAGGTCTGGTCGTAGAGGATCAGGGCCTGTTTGGCGTGTGCCTCACTGGCGGCGATGCGGGCGCGGACACGCCCGCTATCAAGCAGTGACCAGCGAATGACCGGGCCGATAAAGCTCGACAGCGCTCCCGCGCCACTCATCGCATCCAGACTGCCGGCGACGAACCCGATCGAGCCCGTTATCTGGATCTCGGGGTAAAGGCCCGCCGTTTCTACACCAATTCCGGCGGTTGCCGCCGCCAGGTTCCGTTCGGCCGCTGCAATATCAGCGCGCCGCCACAGGAGCGCGGCAGGGTCACCCACGGCCAGGGTTCGAACTTTCAGCATCTCCTGCGCAGCGGTGGCAGCAGGGGGGCTGAATCTTTGCGGTGTTTGACCCAGCAGGACGGCCAAGGCGTTGCCGGCGGCCGCACGGCGGCGTTCAAGTTCTGGTGTGGCCGCCTCAACATTTCGCAGTAAGGCTTCGGCACGCAGCCGGTCGACTTCGCTGGCGGAACCGGCGCTGAACCTTCGCTCAACCAACGCCAGACTTTCGCGCTGGTTTTGGCGAGTCGCGGCGACCACCGCAAGTTCGGCCTCGATACCTTGTAATTCAAACCAGGTTGCCGCCACTTCGGCAGCGACACTCGCCTGTACACCGCGCAACAAGGCTTCGCGTGAGCCCGCTTGTGCTTGAGCGGCCTCCACCGAACGCCGCACGCGGCCAAAGAGATCGATTTCCCAGGCTGCGTCGATCGCCCCACGATAGCTTTCAGCCTGACGCGGTTGGTCAGGCGAGATCTCCGTTTCACTCCAGCGACGCTGGTCATAGCTGAGCGCCGGGCCCCCCCGCGGCAGGAAGTTCTGACGGTTCTCGCGCAGCAGGGCTTTTGCTTCCTCCAGCCTTGCCGCAGCGATACCAATGTCATGGTTTGCCGCCAGCGCTTGCTGAACCAAGCGGGTTAACGCCGGATCCTCGAAGGTGCGCCACCACTGCACCTCAACCTGGCCCGAACTCAGACCTGCGGCCGGGTCAGCAAAACCGCTGGGAAACGCCGATGACGACAGCGGGGGCGGCGTGTAGTCGGGGCCGACCGCCACGCAGCCGCTCAGCAGGACCAGCGCACTCAGCGGCGCTACAAGAGCTTGATAGCGTATTTTCATGACGAGACTCCCTCTCTGCGTGCTTTGATTCGTGAACGGTACCGATCGAAGCGGGCCGCCAGGCCACGCATCAGCAAATAAAAGACCGGCGTCAGGAACAAGCCAAACAGCGTCACGCCGAGCATGCCGGCAAACACCGCAATCCCCATGGCCTGGCGCATCTCTGCCCCCGCGCCACTGGCCAGCATCAGCGGAACCACCCCGGCAATAAAGGCCAGCGAGGTCATCAGGATCGGCCGTAGCCGCAGTCGACAGGCTTCGATAACCGCCTCCAGGGGGCTGGTCCCTTCGGCTTCAAGACTGCGGGCAAACTCAACGATCAGGATCGCATTCTTGGCGGCCAGGCCGACCAGCACAATCAGCCCTATTTGCACAAAGATGTTGTTGTCACCGCCGGTTAGCCACACGCCGGTGATGGCGCTCAGCAGGCTGGTCGGCACGATCAACAGCACCGACAGGGGCAACAACCAACTGTTGTATTGGGCGGCGAGGATCAGATAGGCGAGCAGCACACACAGCGGGAAAATGAACAGTGCCGTGGAGCCCGCGAGTTTTTGTTGGTAAGTGAGATCGGTCCATTCGAAGGTCATGCCCTCCGGCAGGGTTTCCCTCGCCAGGCGTTCCATCACTGCCACGGCTTGCCCCGAACTGACGCCCGCGACGGCGCCCCCCGAGATGTCGGCCGAAGGATAACCGTTGTAGTGGATCACCCGGTCTGGGCCTGAGCCCGGCGTAACGGTGACAAACGAAGATAAAGGCAACATCTCACCGGCCGCATTGCGCACCTGCAAACGGCCAATGGCTTCGGCCTGCATGCGATGGTCTGCGTCGGCCTGGGCGGTCACCTTGTAGGTGCGACCGAACCGGTTGAAGTCGTTGACATACAGAGAGCCGAGATAGACCTGCAGCGACTCAAAGACGTCCGCCAAATTGACCCCCTGACTTTTGGCCTGGGTGCGGTCGATGACAACATCGAGTTGCGGGGCATTGACGTCAAAACTGGTGAGCAGCCCGGCCACCTGCCCGGACTCATTGGCTTTCATCATCAGCACTTGCGTCTGCTGGGCCAGAGCTTCCAGTCCGACACCGCTGCGGTCTTCGATCTGCATCTTGAAGCCCCCGGTTGCGCCGAGGCCGGGCACCGGTGGCGGTGGGAACACGCCGAGGAAACCGTCAGGAATAGCGGCAAATTTTGCTTGCAGGCGGCCGGCGATCGCCGTCGCTGCCAGGTCAGACGTTGTACGCGCCTTGAACGGGTCGAGCATGATGAACATGACGGCGGCATTGGGCACATTAACGAAACCGTTGATCGACAACCCCGGGAAAGCCACCACGCTTTCAACGCCAGGCTCTGCCAGTGCCATTTTCGACATCTGTTTAACCACCGTATCGGTACGATCCAGCGACGCCCCATTGGGGAGCTGGGCGATGGCAACCAGATAGTATTTATCCTGCATCGGCACAAAGCCCGGCGGCACTGCCCTAAAGCCGAAGAAAGTCAGCGCGAGCAGCCCGCCATAAATCACCAGCGCTATACCGCCGATCCGGACCACCTTGCGCACCGTACCGGCATAGGCATCGGGCGCACGCTGGAATGGCCGTCCGAAGGCCTTAAACCAGCGATCGGCGCGGCCGCGCAGACTGTGCGGATCGCGCGCCATGGCAGGCTGACGTGGTTGCAGCAAAAGCGCGGCGAGCGCCGGACTGAGTGTCAGCGAATTCACCGCCGACAGCAGGGTCGAGATAGCAATGGTGAGCGCAAACTGGCGATAAAACTCACCCTGCAGACCGCTCAGGAAGGCGGTAGGGATGAAAACGGCGGCCAGCACCGAGGTAATGGCAATGATCGGGCCGGTGACTTCGTCCATCGCCCGTCTGGCGGCTTGTTTGGGGGGCTCGCCATTTTCGATGTGACGTTCGACATTCTCGACCACCACGATCGCGTCATCGACGACGATACCGATCGAAAGTACCAGGCCAAACAGCGATAAGGTGTTCAGCGAAAACCCCATCAGGTGCATAACGGCAAAAGTGCCGATCAGCGAGACCGGTACGGCCAGCAGCGGGATCAGCGAAGCCCGCCAATTACGCAGAAACACCACCACCACAATGACCACCAGTATCAGGGCTTCCAGCAGGGTGATGGCCACCGATTCAAGCGAGGCGCGAACGAATACCGTCGGATCATAGGCGATGCGTGAGCTAAGGCCGGGGGGGAAGTTGCCTTCAAGCCGTTGCATGGTTGCCCGTACCGCCTGTGAAACGTCCAGCGCATTAGCACCGGGACTCTGAACGATTTGCAGCGCAACGGCCGGTTCGCCGTCGAGCAGGCTACGCAGGGCATAGGCATCGGCCCCCATTTCAATGCGAGCGACATCGCGCAGGCGCGTGACTTGCCCGTCCAGACCGGTGCGAATGATGATATCGCCAAACTGTTGCTCGTCAGTCAACCGCCCGAGCGTGTTTACCGTCACCTGAAATGCCGCATTGGCGTGGGGCGCCTGGCCAACGGAGCCGGCCGCCACTTGCACGTTTTGCTCACGCACTGCAGCGATCACCTCACCCGCTGTCAGCCCGCGTGCGGCGATCAGGTCCGGGTCGAGCCACAGGCGCATGCTGTATTCACCGGCTCCCCAAACCAGAACGTCGCTGATGCCCGGAATGCGGGATAGTTCGTCGCGCACCTGTAGAAAAGCGTAGTTCGACATGTAAAGCGGATCGTAGCGCTTGTCGGGTGACAGCAGGTGAACCACCATCAGGATGTCCGGCGAGGTCTTCTGAGTTACCACACCCTGACGTTGAACCTCTTCCGGCAAGCGTGGCAATGCGCGCGAGACCCGGTTTTGCACCTGGATCTGCGCCATATCGGCATTGGTCCCCTGTGCGAAGGTGACGGTCAGGATCATTCGCCCATCGGTAGCCGACTGCGACGACATGTACAACATGCCTTCAACGCCGGTAATGGCCTGTTCGAGCGGCGCGGCCACCGTTTCGGCGATCACTTTGGGATTGGCTCCCGGGTAGGTCGCGCTGACTTGCACGGTCGGTGGCGTCACCGCAGGATATTCGCTGAGCGGTAACTGGAAGAAGGCAAGGATCCCGGCGATTACCATCAGGATCGAGAGAACAATAGCCACGATAGGGCGGTCAATGAAGAAGCGCGGGAAGGTCATGACTTAGCCCTCGGCAATGGCGTACCGTCGATCGCCGCCAGTTGCGGGGTAATCTGCATACCGGGGCGTACCAGCCCCTTGACGACAATACGTTCGCCGGGTTGCAGACCTTGCTTAATCACGCGCAACCCCTCAATCTCCGGGCCCATCTCGACGGGCCGATACTCCGTTTTATCGTTTTTACCGACCACGAGCACGTAGCGACGCCCCTGGTCGGTCCCGATCGATTGATCGGAGATTAAAACCCTGGCCTGTGGTGCACCGGTATCCAGCTTGACCCTGGCGAACAGGCCGGGCATTAATTGCCCCTCGGGGTTGTCGACAATGGCGCGCACACGCACCGTTCCGGTACCTCGGTCGGCGGTGTTGGCGAGAAAGTCGATCCGGCCCGGCCGTGAATAGGTCTTGTCGGTAAGTAAGGCCACGCTGACCCCGGCGGCAACGTTGGCCCGGTCTGCGGCGAGCGAACGTAAATAGGTGCGTTCGTCGATATCGAAATAGACGTAGAGTGGGTTAGTCGAGACAATGGTGGTGAGTGGCGTTACGCCGCTGGCGACATAGTTGCCCTCGGTGACCAGGACTTGTCCGATACGTCCGCTGATCGGCGCCGTGACGCTGGTGAAGCTCAGATCCAACTGTGCGGCATCCAGAGCGGCCTTTGCAGCGTCGACCTGCGCTTTACGCGTATTTAAAGTGGCCGTCGTCGCATCGAGACGCTCACGGGCCACCACCTTTTGGGCAAACAGCTGTGTGGCTCGCCGATGGTCCGTCTGGGCGAGGATGAACTCCGCCTCAGTCTCACGCAGACGGGCTTTTGCGGCGTTCACCGCCGCCTGGAACTGACGAGGGTCGATCAGGAACAGCTTGCGCCCCTTTTCAACAAAACGGCCCTCCGGAACGCTCACCTGCTGGATATAACCGGCAACGCGCGGGCGCAATTCCACCCGGTCTATGGCCGTGAGTGAACCGGTGAATTCGGCAAAGGGTGCTGCCGAACGGATGAGTACTTCAGACACCGGCACGCTGGGTGGCGTTGCCAACGTGGCGGGCGGTACGGCTTCCTTGCATCCGGCGATAGCCAGCGTGACGCCTAGGGCCACGGTGAATCGGATCGGGTGTTTATCTTTCATCGTCTTGCCTCCCTCAACTGGAGTCGAATGGGTTTGCAGAGCCGGGGTGGCTGCGGTTCCCTTTCTCAGACGATCAGATTTCCCACGTTGGGAAGGTCAAGCGGATATTTGTGGGGTGGGTCTCATTAACAACATGCTGAGCGCTTTAGGTGCCTCAACGGCCTGGCTAAACAGAAAGCCCTGGCCCAGGTGATAACCGGAGTCACGTAGCGTTTGGCGCTGCTGTTCGGTTTCTATGCCTTCTGCAATGATATCGATAGACAGTTTCTGGCCCAGAATCCCCATGCTTTCGACAATGCCCAAAATGGCCGGCTCGTTGTTCATACGGCGAATAAAGTCACGATCCAGTTTTATGCAGTCCAGCGGGTAATCCATCAGATGGGTAAAGGAAGAGTGCCCGGTGCCAAAGTCATCGAGCGCAATGCGGATCCCCATTTCCTTGAGCATTTGCAAAGCCCGCAGCACATACTTCGAGCCGTGCTTATTGAAGGCGTGCTCGGTCACTTCCAGCTCAATCAGATGGTGAGGGATATTAAACATCTGCAAGCGCTGCAGGAAAGTTTCGGCGTAGTTGTCGCGTAAAAACTCGATAGGGGACGCGTTCAGCGATATCGGCAACACCTCAACACCGGCCTCAAGCCAACCGGCCATATCGGCAAACACCTTCATTTGCATGGTTTCACCGATTTTTGTCGCCAATTCGTAATCGTTAAACGCCTCGCTGACAGTATCCGGCATCTGGATGCCAGTGTGCGGACAATACCAGCGCAGCAGGGCTTCAAAGCCGATAATGGCACCGGTTGGCAGGCTGACTTTTGGCTGATAACTCGGGCGGATTTGATTATTACGCACAATCTGGCGGGCGCGATTTAACTGTGCCGCGCGTTCCTTGGCCTTATCCATCATCCTCGAATTAAACATATAAACGCCGCCGCGGCCGCCGTCCTTGAGCTCGTACAGGGCGGTGTCGGCGCATTTCATCAGTTCGGACGCGTCACGGGCATCCTGCGGATACAGGGCGCAGCCAATGCTCATGCCGCAGTGAAGCGCTTTGCCACCGTGGGTGATCGGCGATTCAAGCTGCAGCAGAAAGCTATTGGCGATTTTGAAAATATCCTGCTGGTTTTCAACGTCGCTGATCACTACCGCAAATTCATCGCCACCCAGTCGGGAGACAAAAGAGTTCGGCGTCAGATAGGCCTTGAGCCGCCGGGATAATACGCGTAACAGATGATCGCCGGCATCATGCCCCAGGGTATCGTTAACCAGCTTAAAGTGGTCGAGATCCAGTAAAATCAGCCCCAGCGATGTCTGGTTGTTCAGGGCCCGTTTCATTTCCTGCTTTAATCTTTTCTTGAATAACCGCCGGTTGGGCAAGGCGGTCAATTCGTCATATTCACTGGCGATCAGCAAACGTCTTTCAGCTATTCGCTGCGAGGTCACATCGCGCGAAACACACAATATATTCTGTATCCGATCATCTTTATCGGTTACCGGGCTGAGGATATTATCCCAATGCTGCAATGTGCCCTCCGGGGTAGCACTAAGGCCGGCAAATCTGGCATTTTTGCCGCTTAACACCTTACGCAGCGCTTTTTTGCCCCGCTTGCGAGCCTCTGGGTGCAGCAGACCCAGCCAGGGCATGCCAAATTGTTGCTGGTTCTCATCTATGCCCAGGGCCAGGCTACCGGCTCGGTTCATATGCAGCAGCGAACCGTCGTTGTTAATCACTTTGATACAGTCAACGCTGGCATCCAGCATATTTTTTTGTGCCGCCAGCGTGTCGATAATGATTTGTTTTTCCTGCATTTGCTGATGGATATCGGCACAGCTCAGGTACCAATGGTTCTGCGCGGAGTTCGGAACTTGTTTTGTCGCGAATGACAGTAAAAACCAACGATACTCACCACTGTAATGGCGCAGGCGGGCTTGATGAACGAACGAGGTAGCGGCGGTTATCGACTGTTGCCACAGTGTATCGACGCGGGCATAGTCATCCGGATGCAGGGTATTCAACCAGCTGAGGCCATTGTTATCAGAGGAAGAGAGTCCGGTATATTCACACCACAACTTATTGAAATGCCCCCCGAGGCTATTCCCTACGCCAATGAGATTCGGTAAACCGTTAAAAATTTCATTAGCTAGATCAACAGGATGATTGCCATCACTGTGCTCGGGTAAAACATTCATCTGTCATTTCCTCTGAAAACCGCCGGATATTCACGCCAAAAGGATATTCTTGCCAGCGGAAATCGTTCTATAGCCTAGTCTGCTCAATAACAAGCCGTCAAAGAGAATGAGATATAATTCCGGGCAACACATTAGGAATACTCTCGTATTTGGTTTTTTAAATCATTCTGCTATCTCGGCGTGTTTCCTCTGTCAAATAGCCTCCCTGCGTGGTGCAGCAGATATTAAAAAGCCCCCATCTTTATCAGATGAGGGCTTGATGATTATAGCCTATGGCCAGATTTATTTATCAAGTGCATAGGCAATCACATAGTCGCCACGGTCTGGTGATTGGCGTGCACCACCGGCGGAAATCACAATGTACTGTTTGCCGGTGGTCGGCGACACATAGCTCATTGGCGTACCGCCGCTGCCGACAGGCAGGCGTGCTTTCCACACTTCTGCGCCGGTAGAAGAGTCAAATGCGCGCAGGTAGTAATCCTGAGTGCCGGCAATAAACACTAGGCCGCCCTGAGTGGCCAGCGTACCGCCCAACGTCGGCATACCTACCGGCATGGGTGCGCGCATTTTGATACCGAATGGCCCGGTATCCTGCACCGTACCGGCCGGAACTTGCCACACCACTTTCTGCGTTTTCAAATCGATGGCGGACAGGGTGCCGAACGGCGGTTTCTGGCATGGAATGCCCAGCGGTGACATAAAGCGGTTTTTGTTGACGCCATAAGGTGTCCCTTTCAACGGCACGGCGCCCATTCCGGTGTTGACCGACTCACCGCCATTGCTGGCCGGTGCATTGGCATCGGTTTTCTGCGGGATCATCTGTACCCACAGGCCCAGACGCATATCGTTGGCGAAGATATAGTGGTTGTTCGGATCGGTCGACAGGCCGCCCCAGTTCATGCCACCCAACGAGCCCGGGAAGCTGAGCGAGATATCGGTGTCGGGGGCGGTAAACAATCCGTCATAACGCATCGATTTAAAGCTGATGCGGCACATCAGTTGATCGAACGGCGTTGCGCCCCACATGTCAGACTCGGTTAACTTTTGATTGCCAATCTGCGGCATGCCGACAGAAAACGGCTGAGTGGCCGAGTACTGCTCGCCTGGGATGGTGCGAGTTTTTACCGGCAGCTCTTTCACTTCGGTTAACGGTTTACCGGTATGGCGATCCAGCACGAAGATCTGCCCGGTTTTGGCACCAATGACCAATGCCGGCTTGGTGGTGCCATCCTTCATTGGGAAATCGATCAGGCTTGGCTGCATTGGCAGGTCGAAGTCCCACAGGTCGTTATGAACGGTCTGATAGACCCATTTCTCTTTACCGGTAGTGGCATCGAGCGCCAGGATAGACGCGCCGTATTTGTGATCCAGTGCGTTGCGGTTTGCACCCCACAGGTCAACTGAAGAGCTGCCCATTGGCAGGAATACGGTGTTCATTGCCGGGTCATAGGACATCGGTGCCCAGGAGTTCGGCGTACTGCGCACAAAGGTCTGGCCCGGTTTCAATGCCGAGTTCGGATCTTTATTACCCGGGTCAAACGCCCAGCGCATTTTGCCGGTGACCACGTCGAAACCACGCAGCACGCCGCCTGGCATGTCGGTTTGTACGTTATCGGCCACGCGACCGCCGACCACGATGGTGGTGCCTGCCAGCGTAGGGGCAGAGGTCAGTTGGTATTTGGGATCTGAAGCGTCACCCAGACCGGCCTTCAGATCGACCACGCCCTGGTTGCCAAAGTTCTGGCAGAACTCGCCGTTATCGGCGTTGATTGCCACCAGGCGTGCATCGATGGTGTTCATCAGAATACGCCGCTGGCAACTGTCGCCGGCCGCCAGGGTGACGGGTGTAGCAGGGGTTGAACCTGGCACCGTCGGTTGTGGCAGCGGTTTGGTGACGTCGAAGTAGGCCAGACCGCGGCAACGGTTCCACACCTGGGATTTCGCATTGACTTCACGCTTCCAAATCTCTTTCCCGCTGTCGGCATCGACGGCAATCACGTTGTTATGCGGCGTACACAGGAAAATACGGTTACCGATTTGCAGCGGCGTTTGTTGGTCTTCGGCGCCGTTGCCGTCCGGACTTAACGGAGTATCGCCGGTGTGGAAGGTCCAGGCGACTTTCAGCTCTTTCACGTTGTCGCGGGTGATCTGGTCCAGAGCCACGAAGCGGCTGCCGCCCGGGGTATTGCCGTAGTTATCCCAGTCTTTTTGCTGCTTGGCTTTATCCACCGGGATCAGCGGCAAGGGCTTGCCGCTAAAGGCGACGGTAGGGTGTGGCTGGAACATCTGCACGAAGGTGCCGACCATGCCCACCGCCAACACTGCGCTGAGCAGGTAGGACAGTTTTGCCAGCGGCGCCTTGCCTTCCGGCTTGCGCAGCGCCGGCCAGCTCAGGAAGGCTAACAGCATCAGTCCGGTTGGTACCATCAGGCGTGAAACCAATGGCCAGAAGTCAAAACCGGCATCGAACACCGACCAAATCAGCGTGCCGATAAAGACCAGTAGGAACAGCACCACCGCTGAAGATTTGCGACGGAAGAATTGCACTGCGGAAACCAGGGTGACGATACCGGCAATCAGGAAGTAGCTGCTGCCCCCCAGCGAGATTAATTTACCACCGGCAATGGCAAAGAATAAGCCGACTGCGGTAAGGATTATCCCCAATAAACAACACCATAGTTTAAGTTTTATACCCGGACGGGTAGTTGATTCAGGCATGGCTGACAGACTCCAAAATAATGTTTTTCTTCATGTTTACCCCGAATGAACGCGGTATCGCTGTTCCCTGGACAATGAGGGAACCGAGCGCGAGTCAAACAGTGGAATTCGCATATTGTACCATTTGATTCGTTAGCAGGTTAAGGATATGTTGGTTTCTGGCAAAAATTGTTAACCTGAAGTGCGAGGGGCAACGATTTATGGCTCGCTGGTAGCCGATAAAATGTAGCTCTTGAGAGCATCTTGAAAAAGAGAAGATAAAATCTGGAGGATGACGACGTCTAATATCCGCTAATTTAAAGGAAAGCTGCAGTCACCTACTCAGGTCGCTTCAGTTGAATTTTATAAACCCATTTGCAATGCAGGGGTAATAAAGGCTGTTAGTTATTATGAACAGGGAATAGACAAACCTGGGAGTATATTTTGCATTGTTAATTTTTCTAGCCCGTTAATCGGGCCTTTTTGATTTCTTTAGTTACATAACATTAGAGATTTTAATTCATTACGTTAACATTAGTAATCCGCTATGCAGTGCTTCGGTTGATTGGGCGTCATCGTTTTAATGTACTGCATAGTGGGCATCCTTAAATCCAGATTTATCCTTGTTCAAAAATCCTATAAATTCACGACAGTGCCATATCTATTGATATTAATAGTATCGACAGCCCTGTACCCATTAGGTATTTATCGTCGCGAAACGTTGTTTAACCACGCTCAATACCAATTGTCGCAGCCAGCGATGTGCCGCGTCGGCTTCTAAGCGCGGATGCCACATCTGTGAAACGGTAATGCCCTGGGTTTTTACCGGTAGTTCAAAAGCATAGAGAGTGGCACTATCACCATTGCCTACGGGTTGATGGATCAGGAAAGAGGCAGGCACCAGCGCCACCAAATCAGAGGCCTGAGCCACCGCCAGCGCGGCGGGGAAGCTCGGCACTACCGCAGCAACTCTGCGCTCCAGCCCTAATTCGGTCAGTGCCTGGTCTACCGGCCCGGTTAATAGCCCACGGCGAGAGGCGACCACATGGCCGCAAGCGGCATACTGCTGGGCGGTAATTTCATTTTGCTGTTCAAACGGATGACCTTTACGGACCACCGCGACGAAACGATCGCGAAATAACGTCTGTAAGCGGATCTCAGGCCCCATTTCGCCCAGTACGCCAATTTCAAGGTCCACCAGCCCTTCACGCAAATGCTTTGAGCTTTTTTCGGGTTTGGGGGCAAAACACAGGCGTACAAAGGGGGCTGCCTGCGCGGCCGCCGCGATCAACACTGCGCCAAACGCCTCGACAAAACCTTCGTTGGCACGCAGGGTAAAGGTTCGTTCCAGGGTGGCTAAACTCAGTTCCGATACCGCCGGACGGAGTACCGCCCGGGCTTCGAATACGGCGTTTTGCGTGCGTTCGCGTATTTCTTCGGCGTAGGGCGTTAACACCATATTGCGGCCGGCTCGTACCAATAAAGGGTCACCGGTGACCGCCCGCAGCCGGCTAAGCGTGCGGCTCATTGCCGAGGCACTTAATTCAAGACGCCGCGCCGCGCCAGCCACACTCCCCAGAGAAAGAAGCGCATCGAGAGCAATCAGCAAGTTGAAATCGGGGTCTGTCATGTCTGGCATCCTGAGCTATTAATAAGGGGAGGCGTTCGCTGCATGTTATAAGTGCAAATGCTGCGTCTTCCGCAATCTATCCAGCATAGTTATATTTTCTACATCACAAGACAACTGAATGCAGAGGAAATAATCCATGCCAACACCGACTTCACTTCAAAAGACCGTTTTGCTGATTGGCGCATCCCGTGGTCTGGGCTTCGCGATGGCAGAGGAGTTCCTGAAACGTGGCGACAAAGTTATCGCTACCGGCCGTGAGTCCTCTAAAGAGCCTCTTTATCGTCTGGCCGAAAAATATCCGGACAGCCTTGAGGTAGAGACCGCCGATATCACCGTGCCAGAGCAGGTAAATGCGTTGCATGAGCGGCTTGCTGAACGCCGTTTTGATCTGTTGTTTGTTAACGCCGGGGTCAAAAATGACGATCGTGAGACCATTGCGGATGTCTCTACCGAAGAGTTTAACCGGGTGATGGTCACTAATGCACTGAGCCCACTGCGGGTGATTGAAACCTTTAAGGATCGGGTAACGCATGGGGGGACCATTGGCGTGATGTCTTCCGGCCAGGGCAGCCTGACTAACAACACCAATGGCAAGTTCGAGGTTTATCGGGCCAGCAAGTATGCACTAAATATGCTGATGCGCAGCTACGCAGCGCGTAACAGCAACGATCCTCGAACCTTGCTGCTGATGGCGCCAGGTTGGGTACGCACCGAGTTAGGGGGATCAGAAGGGCGTTTGAGCATCGAAGAGAGCATCCCAAACTTACTCAATACCATTGAGGCTTATGCCGGGCTACCTCGACTACCTGGGCAAAATCGTTCCCTGGTAATCGCATTGACGCATGAGACCGACCCGTTTGCTGGCGCTACTGAAAGGCTTTAACCAGAAAATCGATAAAGGCCCGTGTTTTCGCCGGCAAGTGCTGGCGAGAGGTATAAACCAGATTGACGGCCAGACCAGGGAGCACCCAGTCGCTCAGAATCTGGACTAATCGGCCCGACTGCAGGTCTTCCTGAATCACATAGGTGGGTTGCGCCAGAATGCCCAGATTTTGCAGTGCGGCAGCCCTTATCAGATAGCCGTCATTGGCTTCAAGAGCGGGCTTGGGGAGGGTGGTGACAAACTCCTCGCCTCGCTGAAAAATCATTTTATAAGGGTCGTTGGCATAGGAATAGAGTAATAGCTGATGATCAGAAAGCTCCTGTGGGTGATTGGGTGTGCCGTACCGTTGCAAATACTCTGGCGTTGCTGCTAAAACCCGTGTTGTTTCCGTCAACTTACGCACAATGAGCCCGGTATCTGGTTCGCTTTCTCGGGTGCGAATGGCGATATCGATATTATCGTCAATGATGTCGTAATAGCGATTCTCCGCAACGATCTCTAAACGGACATCCGGGTTTAGTAACTTGAATTGAGGTATTAAAGGGAATATGAGCCGAAGGCAAAGTGACAAGGATCCGGTAATACGTAAGACACCCACCGGATGATCTTTGCTGGCGGTGACCGCATCGGTAGCGCTTTGCATGGTGGTGAGGGCCGCTTTGGCACTCTCATAAAACGCTTTACCGACTTCAGTCACAAATAACCTGCGGGTGCTGCGTTCTATTAGTCTCACACCAAGTCGATCCTCCAGCGCTGCCAGGTGACGGCTGGCGGCGGCGTTCGACAAACTTAGCGCTTCCGCCGCCTTGCTTAAACTGCCTAACTCTGATGTTTTTACAAAAAGCTCAAACTCGGTCCAGCGGTCCATGGGTATTTTCCAGTTGGCGGAAATCTGTTTTCCAGAATAAGGCTTTTTCATAACGATTGGAATTGACACACTGTCCGTAGTCTTGGCAACGAAGATCTTCTACGTTGAAAGTCATTATTATGGGGTCATCTATGACGGATATTTTAAGTGTGGTACGAAAGTATTTTTCAATTTGTGTCGATGGAAAGGATGTGGAACGAGTCAGCGAATTCTTTGCCGATGATGTCATTATTCATCGCCCCGACGTCGCTGAGCCGATTGTCGGGATAGACCTCTTCAAAACGGCATTGCGTCTTCATGTGACCGACCGTTATGCATCTATACAGACCACTTTCCAAAAAGAAGTGGTTACTTCCGATACGGTCGTAGTGGCTTTAACCCATGTAGCCAAAGGCTCGAATACCTGGCACGGGTTTGATGTTACGGGTAAGGATGTGACCTGGACATCGTTGACTTATTTTCGGTTCGGCAAAGAAGGGAAAATTGTTGAAGAAATTGTAGAGCGCAATGAATTATTTATGGCTAAGCAATTGGGCATTATTGATTACCAATAAGGCGTTCGTTAAAAGAAAAAGCCGATAACCCGCAAAGGTTATCGGCTTTTCGCTGCCGGTCAGGGCAGAACAGGCGGATTAAGCGGCAGGCAACTGCTGCGCGGTTTTATCAACCAGTGCCAGCAGGACTTTGATATCGTCCAGGCTGACCGTTGGGTTTAACAACGTCATTTTCAGGCAGGTCACGCCATTAAACTCGGTCACCCCAACGTTGGCACGCCCTGACTCCAGGAGCGCATCGCCAATCCGCTGGTTCAGCAGTGCCACTGCGGCATCGCCGCTGGCGGCTAATGACTGCGGACGGTAGCGGAACAGCACGCTGGCCAACTGTGGCTGCATCACCAGTTCCAGCACCGGTTGGTCGCCGATATAGTGAGCAACCTGTTGCGCCAGCGTCACGCCGTGATCGATGATCGCGGCATATTGCTGCTGGCCTAATGCCTCCAGCCCCATCCACAGTTTTAACGCATCAAAACGGCGGGTGGTCTGCAAGGATTTAGACACCAGGTTAGGCACACCCTGAGCTTCGTCGAACTCGGAATTCAGGTAGGCCGCCTGATAACGCATCAGCTCATAGTGACGGGCCTCTTTCAACAAGAAAGCGCCGCAACTGATGGTCTGGAAGAATTGCTTATGGAAGTCCAGGGTAATGGAGTCCACCAGTTCAATGCCGTCCAGGTAGTCACGGTACTTCTCGGAAAGCAGCAGCGCGCCGCCCCAGGCCGCATCGACGTGCACCCAGATCTGGTGTTCTGCCGCCAACTGCGCAATCGCACGCAGCGGGTCGATAGCACCGGCATCGGTCGTGCCCGCGGTAGCGACAATCGCCAGGATCTGCTCGTCATTGGCCTTGGCTTGCGCCAGTTTTTCGGCCAGGTCGTTCACATCCATCCGCGCGAATTGATCGGTTTTCACCAGCGTGACGGATTGGTAACCCAGACCGAGCAACGCCATGTTCTTCTGCACCGAGAAATGGGCATTTTCAGAACATAAGACTTTAATCTTGCGCAGGTTACCGACCAGACCATCCTGTTGCACAGAGTGGCCCTGCTTGGCGAAGAAGGCATCGCGTGCCAGCATCAGGCCCATCAGATTGCTCTGGGTACCGCCACTGGTGAACACGCCCGCATCGCCAGGCTGATAGCCAACCTGGGTACGCAACCACTCGATCAGCTTCATTTCGATGATGGTGGCTGACGGGCTTTGATCCCAGGAATCCATGCTTTGGTTGGTGGCGTTGATCAACACTTCCGCCGCCTGACTGATCACCAGACTTGGGCAATGCAAATGCGCGACACACTGCGGGTGATGCACCGACAGGCTGTCTTTTAAAAAGTATTCAATCGCGCGTTCGATGGCCGCCTGGTTGCCCAGGCCCTGCGGATTAAAATCCAGCGTAATGCGTTCACGCAGTTCGGCAACGGTTTTTCCCTGATACATCTCGGGTTGTTGCAGCCATTGCACTACCGCCTGGCTACTTTGCTCGATCGCTTGTTGGTAGGCTTCGGTGCTTTGCGCCGAGGCGGCCAGAATCGGGTTTGACCGGGACATTAAATTCACTCCATGCCTACAGGCTTGACGCCGGCGGCTAACAGGGCCTGTTCAAATTTATCCAGGAAAATGCCCAGTTCATCGTTGGTGATCAGCAGGGAAGGCAGCAGACGCAGTACGTTACCGTTACGGCCGCCACGCTCCAGGATCAACCCGGCTTCGAAGCATTTTTTCTGCAGCAGGGCAGACAACTGAGGATCCGCCGGGTAGCAACCCATATGATCCTGCGCTTCGTCAGGTTTAACGATTTCCATACCAATCATTAAGCCCAGACCGCGCACGTGACCAATCGCCGGATAACGTTTTTGCAGCTCGGCCAGCTTGGCTTTCAGCCATTCGCCTTGTGCGGCGACCTTATCGGCCACGTTGTTATCTTTAAGGTGCTGCAGGGTGGTCAGGCCGGTGGCCATCGCCAGTTGGTTACCACGGAAGGTACCGGTATGGTGGCCAGGCTCCCAGGCGTCAAATTCTCGCTTGATGCCCAACACGGCCAACGGCAAACCGCCGCCTACCGCTTTGGACATCACGATGATGTCCGGCTCAATACCGGCGTGTTCAAAGGCGAACAGTTTGCCCGTACGGGCAAAGCCGGCCTGAACTTCGTCGATAATCAGTAGAATGCCGTGTTCCTGAGTGACTTTGCGAATGCGTTGCAACCATTCGACCGGGGCCGGGTTGACGCCGCCTTCACCCTGAACCGCTTCCAGAATAACGGCCGCAGGTTTGCGTACGCCGCTTTCGACGTCGTTAATCAGGTTTTCAAAATAGTAGGTCAGTGCCTTAACGCCAGCTTCGCCGCCGATGCCCAGTGGGCAGCGGTATTCATGCGGGTAAGGCATAAACTGGACTTCTGGCATCATGCCATTAATCGCTTCTTTCGGTGACAGGTTGCCTGTGACCGCCAGCGCGCCATGGGTCATGCCATGGTAGCCGCCGGAGAAGCTGATCACACCGGAACGGCCGGTGTATTTTTTCGCCAGCTTCAGTGCGGCTTCGACCGCATCCGCGCCCGATGGGCCACAGAACTGCAGGCAATATTCCTGGCCCTGTTGTGGCAGTAAAGAGAGCAAATAAGCTGAGAACTGATCTTTCAACGGCGTTGTAAGATCTAGGGTATGTAACGGCAAGCCGCTGGTAATGACATTTTGGATGCTTTGAATGACGTCAGGATGGTTATGACCCAGAGCCAGCGTACCCGCACCAGCCAGGCAATCAAGATATTGATTATTCTCAACATCGGTGATCCACACGCCTTGGGCTTTCGCAATTGCCAACGGCAATTTACGGGGGTAACTCCTGACATTCGATTCAAATTCGGCTTGTCTCGCCAAATATGTTTCGTTGTTTACATTTTCTAAACTCACACCGAAATTATCAATACGGACTTTATCCGTCATCATATCTCTCCTACAACTGGGGGTATCGATACCACCCTAGTTGAATTATTAAATTGAATAAGTAACTACCGTGAGAAAATCGCGCCCAATATATGGCTTTTTACCCCCCGGCTCAATAGTTATTTAGCCGGGGAGAATTTATTGTTTTTTCGATAAAAATCAACAAATTGCTGCTTTATTAGCCAGTAATGGCGTGATTTGGGGATAATGGAGCGCTTGACAAGGCACGAAAAACTCCCGCAAAGAAAACAGGGGTACCGGCCCAATACGTTTATTTTGCAGGTAATTTTCACCGGGATGGCAAGCTGGGTACGGAGGGGGTTTTGAAGTAACAACTTATTATTAATAAGTTGTTACTTAGACATTAACTGACTTTAGCGGAAGTAAAACTGTCGATCACCAGGGTATTTCACCGTGACGGTCAAAGAATCCGCCGGTGGGCCCATCATTGCCGATAGAGGCCAGTGTCACAATGGCATCCGTTCCTTCCGTCACCGTTTGATGACCGGTATGGTGATTGATGTCGGTTTTAGTAAAGCCCGGATTGACGGCATTGATCCTGATCGTCGGCAAGGCCTTGGCATACTGAGTGACCAGCATGTTGAGCGCCGCCTTGGAGGACGGATAGGCCAGTTGCAGCAGTCCGGCCTCGAAGGTTGCACCGCCTTTGCCGGTCATGGTATGCGATGAGCCCAGCGAGCTGGATACCATCACCACTCTGGGATTTTTTGCCGCCTGCAATAAGGGCAGAAAAGCTTGCATCATACGCACCACACCGAAAACATTGGCCTGATACATCTCTGCCAGCGCGGCTGCGCCGGTTTGGGCTGGATGCTCGCGTGAACCGCCAACCCCGGCATTATTGATCAACACGTCGAGTTGGCCGTAAGCCTTGCTGAAATCAGCCGCGGCTTGACGGACCGATTCTTCCGAGGTCACATCAAGCACCAGCAGTTCAGCCTTCAACCCCAATAATGCCAGCGCCTGAATCGCCTGCTCGCCACGCAAGGGATCGCGGGCACCGAGTACCACGCGCCAGCCGCGTTCGGCCAGGCGACGGGCGGTTTCATAGCCCAACCCCTTGTTGGCACCGGTAATCAATACGGTGGTGGTCATGGTTATATCGCCTTAATTTGATGGCTCGACAGGATCATGTCGGCGGCTTTTTCACCGATCATGATACTGGGCGCATTAGTATTCCCGGTAGGAATGACCGGCATCACAGAAGCGTCGATCACCCGCAGTCCCGACAGGCCATGCACCCGCAATTGCGGGTCGACCACCGCCATAGTGTCGGAGCCTATACGCGCGGTGCCGACCTGATGGTGGTAGGAACCTGTCATGCGGCTGATGTAGTCACGCATTTGCCGACGGTTGTCTACGCCGTCCATTCCCATCTCCTTGCCACGCCATGGCGTAAGCGCCGATTGATGCATCACTTCACGTAACAGCAGGGCTTTGTCGGTCATCACCTCCAGATCCTCACCTTCAGAAAACACCCGGGGATCCATTAACGGGGGTTGTAAGGGGTCGCGTGAGTTAAGCCACAGGCGGCCACGGCTTTTCGGTCGCACCAGACCCGGTGTAACGGTGTAACCCTGACTCACCCCAGGCAGGAACGGCATAGTGAACAGCAGTGACTGGGTATCCGGCGCTGAGAGCTGGGGCGCTGACTTATGGAAAATCTGCGCTTCAATACCCGAAGCCAACCCGACCTCCACCGGCTGTGGTGAAGACCAGACCATCGGGCACACCAGATGGTCATGCAGGTTTTCGCCCACGCCGGGCAGGTTAACCAAGGGAGTTATCCCCATTTTTTCCAGTTGTTCCGCCGGACCGATACCGGAGTGCAGCAAAATAGAGGGGCTCATCAACGAACCGGCGCACAGCAGCACTTCATGACGCGCTTCGATGCGGTAGTCGATGCCGCGATGAATAAAGTGCACGCCGGTGATACGATCGCGTTGGTTTAACAGTTTTAGCACCCGCGCTTCGGTGATCACCGACAGGTTGTCGGCCTGGCTGATGGCATCGCCATAACAGACCCAGGCACTGGCGCGTTTACCGTCCGGCGTCATGGTGTACTGCGGGAAACTGATCCCACTTGAGTCCTGGCCGTCGTTGTAGTCCTTTACTAATCGCAACCCGGCCTGTTGTCCGGCCTCAACAAAGGCGTGCGCCAATGGCGTCATGGCCGGGCTGGATACCTGCAACAGGCCGCCGGTGCTGTGCATCGCGGACAGCCCACTGATATTGCAGTGCTCCGCCTTGCGGAAATAAGGCAGCACCTCCTGCCAGCTCCAGCCGGTGGCCCCCAGCGCGGCCCAATTGTCATAGTCGGCGGGCAGGCCACGCACGTACATCATGCCGTTGATCGCACTGGAGCCGCCCAGCGTCTTGCCGCGTGGCCAGTAAATATCCTGTTTGCCGGCGTAAATTTGCGGCTGGGTAGAAAATCCCCAATCGACAGCGGAATGCCACAGTTCCATCGCCTGAGGGGGATTATGGATCGCCGGCATGTCATCTCTTGGCCCGGCTTCCAGCAGTAATACCTTTAACCCGGCGTCCACCAGTCGACGGGTGACTACCGAGCCGGCCGAACCGGCGCCGATAATAATAAAATCATATTTACTCTTATCATTACGGGTTGCCGCTTTACGGGGCACAGGCTGGCGCGCATGGCCGGAGAAGGGCAAGGCGGCCGCGGCCCCGATGGCCAGACTGGCGGCGATAAAGCGGCGCCGACCGCTGTCGGTCAGTTTGTTATCTGGGTTCATGGCGATTCCTTAGTGAGCGTCGATGTCTTTCAGAGCGATCCAGGTGGCTTTCATTTCCCCGTACTGCCGCAGAGCATGTATCGACAGATCGCGGCCGATGCCGGACTGTTTGAAACCACCAAAAGGCGAGAGAATATCGCGCGTCAGGAAGTGATTGACCCAGACGGTTCCGGCCTCCAGTTGCCGGGCAATGCGGTGCACTCTGGCAATGTCCGGGGTCCAGAAACCGGCGGTCAGACCGTATTCGCTGTCGTTGGCCAGCCGAATGGCTTCTTCTTCATTCTCAAAGGTAATGATTGAAGCGACCGGGCCGAAAATCTCGTTTTGCGAAGCGGTCATGGTCGGCGTGGCGTTGTCGATGATGGTCGGTATAAAGAAGTGCCCACCCGGAACGATATCCTTATCGGGGATCCCGCCACAAAGAATGCTGGCACCTTCATCACGCGCAGACTCCACGAAACCGAGAACAGTTGCTTGATGGCGGGCGTCGATCAGCGGTCCCATCATGGTGGCAGGATCCAATGGATGCCCTGGCTGCCAGCGCTTCACTTCTTCCAGCAGGTGCGCAAGGAATTGTTCTTTGATCGAGGACTCCACCAGCAAACGGGTACCGGAGGCGCAAACGGCACCTTGGTTGGCGCAAAAACCCAGGGCGGCAAAGCGTGCCGCGCGTGCCAGATCGGGTGTATCGGCAAAAATGATATGCGCGTTTTTGCCGCCGCCCTCAAGGTAGGTGCGTTTCATGTTGGACTGCCCGGCATAAATCAGCAGTTGCTTGGCCACCTTAGTCGATCCGGTAAAAGCCATGGCCCGTATGCCGGGGTGCAGTGCCAAAGCCTGCCCTACCTGGGCCCCTCCGGTAACGACATTGAATACGCCATCGGGGATCCCGGCCTGACGGGTCAGCTCCGCCAGGCGGATGCCGGTTAACGGGGCCTTTTCCGACGGTTTAAACACTACCGAGTTACCCATGGCCAGCGCCGGCGCAATCTTCCAGCAGGCAATCATTAACGGATTGTTCCAGGGGGTCATTACCGCCACCACCCCCAGAGGCTGATGGGTGATCATGCCGTGGAAACTGTCCCCGGTCGGGGCTATCTCGTCGGCCATCTTGTCGATCGCCTCGGCGTAGTAGCGCAGGGCTTTTGCCACGTCCTGAATATCCATATCCAGCGACTCATGAATGGTCTTGCCGGTATCCAGGCTCTCCAGCAGCGCCAGTTCCTCCTGGTGCAAAATCACCAAATCGGCCAGGCGCAGCAGGACACTTTTGCGTTCGGCCGGGGATTGGTCTCGCCAAACTCCGGCGGCGAAGGCCCGGCCCGCGGCGGCAACTGCCTCATCAACGGTGGTGAGGTCGCAATCGGCAATCGCCGCCAATAGCCGACCATCGATCGGGCTGTTATCGGCAAAAGTGGCGCCGTCGGCCGAGTCCTGGTACTGGCCGTCAATATAAGCACGCCCTTCGATCTGCAGTGCATTGGCCTGCTGCTGCCATTGTTCGAACGTTTTAGTCTGGCTACTCATAGGGGGTCCTTAGTTAAGTCGGTGATGATCCTCGTCGAGGAATGCAGCTAAATTAGCGGCGGTAGCGCTGAACAAACAGTGGGCTGGCCGTATCACACTGTTGCCGTACAGGAACCAATGGAGGGTGTATATTGTGCTAATGACGCAGCAGGCTAAAAGGACGTAAAAATGGATATGATGAATGCATTGCGCATATTCAATGCGGTGGTGAGCGGGGGTAATTTCACCGCCGCGGCAGAGGCTCTTGACCTGTCACGCCCCAGTGTCAGCAAGGTCATTGCCGAACTGGAACGCCATTTTGGCGTCCGCTTATTACACCGTACTACCCGAACCATGACGTTGACCGAGGCCGGTCGTGAATGCTTCGAGTACAGCCAGCGTATTGCTGCCGAATGCCTGGCGCTGGAGGCCTACATGGGCAATCAGGGCCAGCCGGCGGGCACGCTGCGCATCAGTGCGCCACACCCGTATTGCCGGGCGGAACTGGCAACCATTGTCGCCGGTTATCAGCGGCGCTATCCGCGGGTATCCGTGGAGTTTTGCCTCAGCGATCAGTTGGTTAATCTGATAGATCAGGGTATTGATGTGGCAATCCGCGTGGCCAATCTATCGGATTCATCTTTGGTGGCGCGTAAGCTGTGCGATATCCCTCGCATCCTCTGCGCGTCCCCCGATTATTTGAAGCGTCATGGCACGCCCGCTACGCCACAGGGATTGCGTGACCACAACTGTCTGGTGTACTCACTGTTGCCGCGTGCGGAACAATGGGAATATTTGGATGTGCAGGGGCAGTTGACCGAGGTGCCGGTATTCGGTTCACTGCGGGCCAACAGCGGCGATGCCTTGTTGGCCAGTGCACTGGAAGGCCGGGGGATTATTCTTGAACCGGAGTTCGTGGTGCGCGAAGCGCTGGCCAGCGGGACTTTGGTCCGACTGATGAGAGACTGTACCTGGAGCCACCGCTCGCTGTATGTGGTTTATGTTAACCGGCGCTATTTGCCGGTTAACATCCGTAGTTTTGTTGATTTTATCGCCGAATACTACCAGCAGGCCGCCGAGCCGCAGGATCCGAAACTCACAACGAGTCCTGCAGATAACTGAGCATTGCCTGGTTGAACCCGTGCGGATCCTGTAGCGGGGCAAAATGACTGACGCCCCGCAGTAGGATCCAGGTTGAGGTTGGGATGGTGGCAGAGATGTACGCCGCATGATCAAGATCGATGGCCTCATCATGTTCGGCGGCCACAACGGCAACCGGCCGGGTGATGCTGTGCAACTGCGCATCGCTATAGTTGGGTTCGCGCTGCCACATGCGGCTTATCTGTGCGATAAAAGCCTCAAATTCATCGGGGGTGGCGGAGAGTGCCTGATACTCTTGTTGTGCCCGATCGGCGGCGGCCAGAAAGGTGGAGGTCTGGTCGAAACCGGGCTTTACACCCGTCGGTGAGACGTTGAGCCCGAAAGCAAACAGCGTATTCAGGCGATTAGGGTGGTGAATGGCAATCTCCAGCCCGATCACCGCACCGTCGCTCCAGCCCACGATGTGCGCGCGCTCGACAGATAAAATATCCATTAGCGCCAGCACGTCAGCGGCCATCAGGTGATAACTGTAAGGTTGCGCCGAACGCGTACTGCGGCCGTTGCCACGACTGTCGATGGCGATTGCCTGATAGCCGTTATTCACCAGAAAATCGATCTGGCTTCCCCACCAGTCGGCGCTGGCAACGCCGCCATGCAGCAAAATAACCGGTTCACCTGCACCGAACACCGAAAAATAGAGCTGAATTCCGTTAACGGCCTCATACGCGCAGTGGCCTGTCGTCAGGATCGGCAGGGGTTCAGGCAGTGTCTGCCAGGGCGCTAATTCATGCATAGTTTTGTCCTCGTTGGGCTCAGGGCTTAAAGCGTGCGGCTTCGGCAATCAGTTCCCGGGCAGCCGTTTCATCCGCCAGGGCATCTAACAGCAACAAATTCAGGCGGGCCAGGAATAACGCCAGGGGTTCGCCGGAAAACTGTCCGGCGGTCTGATAAAACTGGCTGTACAGCTCATCGAGCTGTTGTTCGTTCAACTTAACCTTCATTTCATGATCCTCCGTTGTCATTCTGGTGGCCGCAGGCCCGCAACAATGCCTGTTTAATCATTTCGGGCGTCGCGTGGTCACTCTTGGTCCAGCGCCAACAAACGTGACCGTCCGGTCGAACCAAGTACAACGCCCCGGCAGGGCCACTGTAGGCGGCATGCAACTGTCCGTGCGGGTCTTCCACTGCACCGGCGTCACCGAATTGCGGCTGCCCAGGGCGGCCGATGGTCACTACACGTAACAGGGGTTGGCGATCTATTTCCTGGGCGGCCGTCGTGTCGTGGGCCAGGAAGCGCAGCAGGGTGAAATGGCGCGCATCCAGCAGGCGGGTCAGATGCTGTGGCTTGCCGTTAAGCAACAGGGGGAATTCCGGCAACACCGCGCCGGGTTGTGGCCCGCTGGTTTCGGGAGGGCTGGCGACTGGGGTATTCAACGGCGAATCGGTGTAGCAAATGCTGTGGGTCTGCCGGGGATTGATCAGCGAAGAGAACTGCGGATGGCGAGCCGCCAGCGACAGCACCGCATTACGCAGTGTGCTGCCGGCCGGAGTGGCAGGGCACATAAACTCCGCGCTGCGGCTGGCCTGTCCGGCATTTTCACGCCAGGCCGCCCGGCGTTCGCTGGAATAACTGGTCAATAAAGCCTCTGGCGCCAACCCCTTGAGCACGTAGGCCAGTTTCCAGCCCAGGTTGTAGGCATCATCCAGGCCGCCATTAAGCCCGCGCACGCCGAATATTGGCACCACATGCGCCGCATCACCGGCGAACAGCACCCGCCCGTGGTGATAGCTGTCCAGCGACAGCGCCTTGGCGTTATACATGCTGATCCAAATCGGTCGCCATTTTCCCTTTTCTCCGACCATTTCAAGGAAACGTTCCACCACCGGCAGCACGTTTTCCGGCTTCAGTCCTTCCTCGTCGCTGACATGATCCTCCAGCAGGTAATCTATGCGCCAGATATTGTCCGGCTGGCGGTGCATCCACATGGGGCCGGGGCGCAGGGCGGTTTCAAACCACACCCGGCGCTCGGCCGGCGTTTCGCTTTCCAGCTCGATATCGACGATGGCGAAGCGCCCATGGTGCACTTCTCCTTGCAAATGCAGCCCCAATTGTTCCCGCACCCGGCTGCGGCCGCCGTCGCAGGCAATCAGCCAGTCGGCCTCTAACGGGTAGTCAATGTCGTTGGCTTTTAGTGACAATGTCACTCCGGCCTCGTGATGCACCAGACTTTGCAGTTCGGTTCCCCAACGTAATTCAATCAAATCGTCGTGGCGCAAGACTTCGTCGAGCAGAAATTGCTCGATATAATATTGCTGCAGATTGATCATCGCCGGGAACTGCTGGTTGTCATCCAGCAACATGTCGAACTGCATCACCACGTCGCCCTGGTAAAAGCTGCGACCCCGGGTCCAGGCCAATCCTTTACCGACAAAGGTGTCGGCCAGCCCCAGTTTATCGAGGATCTCCAGGCTGCGACGGGAGATACAGGCAGCCCGGCTGCCGGTGCAAACCTGGGTGTCATTTTCCACAATCAATGAGGCGATGCCCTGTTTCGCCAAGGCCAGTGCCAGCGATAAGCCGACCGGGCCACCGCCCACAATCACCACCTGATGTCGACGCGGTTCACGCCCCTCAAGCAGCGGGGGCAACTGGACCGCATACTGTTGATAACGGAACTCGCCAATCACGTTTTCTTGTTGCATAAACCTTCTCCTTGCTGCACGGCTAATCAGCCGTCGGGGCGACTAACGCCGCAAAAGGGTGGCAGCGTAAGCCGCCCTGGATTGGCATCACCCAGTCGGGGAGCTGCTGAGTGATTTCCACGTCCATCAACACCGCCTGTTCGATAAAATGCCCCAGATGCTCCATCGCTTCCGGTCGGGCGTCATGCAGCACCATCACCGTCCAGCTATTGTTGGCGAGGTCGTCCAACGCGCGCGTGCCACCCAGGCGTCGGTCGGCAGTTCCCAGTCGCGCGGTACCGAATTCCACAGCACCAGGCTGAACCCTTGCTGTTGCAGGACTTCAACCGCCTCTTGATTCAGCACATGTGGCCCGAGGAGCCCCTTGCCGGCATAAGGGCGGAACAGCGGGGGCGATTCACCGTATTGACCGAGCCGGGCCTGTCCTTCGATAATTTCGTGGCGGGCGAAGCCCGGTGCGCCCAGCCCCAGCGGCAGTGAGTGGGTCAGGGTATGAATGCCTACCCGGTGCCCGGCTTCCTTCACCGATTTGACCAGGGCTTCGCCGCCCGGCGCGGAGATTTTCTCGCCGATAGGAAAGAAATTGGCCAAAAGCCGATACTCCGCCAGCGTCTTTAACACCAGTGGTGTGCCCTGGGGATGAGGCCCGTTATCAAAGGTCAGGGTTAACTTCTTATGCATGTTTCTGCTCCTCGAAAGTGGCCAATATCATGTCAACGGCCCGTTCTGCCACCATGATAGTCGGTGCATTGGTGTTGCCCGCTGGGATGCACGGGAAAACTGAGGCATCCGCAATGCGAACACCGGTCACACCGCGCAGCCGCAGCTGTAAATCCACCACGGAAGTAGCCGGATCGGCTCCCATGCAGCAGGTGCCGGTGGGGTGATATTCCGTTTTACCATGTTCACGAACGAACGCCGCCAACTGCACATCGCTGTTTAAATTCGGCGTTGGTAGCAGAACCTGGTCGATCAGCGCAGCCAACGTCGGGGCCTGAAACAGTTGCAGGCCGAGGCGCACAGCTCTGACCTGCGCAGCAACATCTTCAGGCGCGGCCAGATAGTTCAGGCTGATCTGAGGTAACGAATGTGGATGACTGTCGCGTAATCGCACCTCGCCGCGCGCCCGAGGCCGCAGGTGCGCCAGCTTGAGCGATAACGCGTGTTGACTCTGTGTCTGTTTGCCTTTGTCATCGACATTATCCGATGCTGCCAGCCCCATTAATTGCACATCGGGTCGGTCGTCATCGCCGGTGGCAAAGAAACCACCGCACTCGAGCAGATTGGAGGCGCAGACGCCGCGTTTAAACAGCAGCCATTCCAGGCCATTCGCCAGCGCCTTCAGGCCCTTGTCTTGCCCGAGCAGGCTGATGGGATCACGCAGGCTGGCGATAACCGAGAAATGCAGGTGATCCTGCAGGCGCTGGCCGACCCATGGGCTGTCAACGCGGGGTTTAATGCCAACCTCACGCAAATGATCGGCCGGGCCGATGCCCGACAGCATCAACAGTTTCGGGGTGCCGATGGCACCGGCACATAACACGATTTCCAGCCTGGCCTGCACCTGTCGACGTTTGCCGCCGGCATCGGTAAATTCCACGCCAGTAGCGCGATCCTGATCCAGCAGCAGGCGTTCAACCATAACGCCGGTCAGTACCTCGATATTCGACTGATGACGCACCGGTGCCAGATAGGCCACCGAGGTGCTGCAGCGCTGGCCCCGGTAGGTGGTGGTTTGATAGAAGCCCATGCCTTGCTGGCTGGCACCGTTGAAATCATTAACGTAGGGATAACCCAGCTCCTGGCCGGCTTTGACCATCGCGTACTGAGTGGGTGGCGATAACCGGAGTCACTGACTTTCAGGTGACCGCTGACACCGTGGTAAGGGTTATGCAGGCTCTGGTTGGATTCCGACTTGATAAAGTAGGGCAGTACGTCGCGGTAGCCCCAGCCGGTACAGCCATATTCGGTTTCCCAGTCATCATAATCCTGCGCATGCCCACGCACATACAACTGTCCGTTCACCGAGCTACCGCCGCCCAACACCCGGCCTTGCGGGATCGCCATCGCCCGGTTGCGCATGTTGGGTTCCGCGTCGCTTTGATAGGGCCAGATCAGTTTGCCGACGATTTCCGGAAACCCGGCCGGCATGCGGATGAACAGTCCTTTGTCTTCCGGTCCGGCTTCCAGCAGCAAAATGCGCGCTGAGCTTCTTTCTGCCAGCAGGCCGGCAACCACGCAACCGGCGGATCCACCGCCAACTACAACATAGTCGTACCTTTCATTCTCTTTCATGCTCTCTCCGTAGAGGTGATGGTGAAAATGCCGTCGGCAAATAAAATATATTTTTTATATTAAAGAATATTTTTTGTTGATGTCTATTTTTTTTATCGCTAGCATTACATTTATGCAACACCAACGGCTCAGTCATGGGCTTCCCCACCAGAAGGAGTGAAGGGTTATGGATGTAGGACTGGCGGATAAACGCGCCCTGGTATGCGCCTCCAGCAGTGGTTTGGGTTATGCCTGTGCTGCCGCATTGTTGAGAGAAGGCGTGAGCGTCTGGATTAACGGCCGTGACGAACCTCGCCTGCTGGCCGCGCAACAGCGTCTAAAGGCGGAAACCGGCGGACAAGTGTTTACCGTTGCCGGTGATATCACCACGGAACAGGGGAGAAACGCCTTGCTGGCCGCCTGTCCGGAGGCCGATATCCTGGTGAACAACAATGCCGGGCCGCCGCCGGGCAATTTCTTTGAGTTTGACGAGCAAACCTGGCTGGCGGCGCTGCAAGGGAATCTGTTGGCACCGCTGATGTTGATCCGTGCCCTGGTGCCAGGCATGCGGCAGCGGAAATTTGGTCGCATCATCAATATCACCTCGGCGATGGTCAGCACCCCCCGAGCCCATATGACACTGTCCGCCGCATCCCGTGCCGGTCTGACTGCGGCCTGTAAAGGCTTGTCCCGCGAGTGCATTGCCGACAATGTGACTATTAATAATCTGCTGCCCGAGCGTTTTGATACTCCGCGCCAGCAACAGATGGCGCAGGTCGCCATGCAACAGAGTGGCATCACCTTCGAGCAGGCGCGCCAAAAGCAGATTGATTCGATTCCTGCCGGACGCATGGGGCTACCGGCTGAATTTGGTGCCGCTTGTGTCTACCTGTGCAGTGAGATGAGCGGGTATATTACCGGGCAAAACATGCATCTGGATGGCGGTGCCTATCCGGCGTTGTTATAACCGCGTAGCGAGAAAATAAAGCCAATGAACAGCAAACAAGAATTTCACAACGGTGCCTTCAAGAGCCTGAGCGGTGCGGCGGTGGCGCTGATCCGCCGCCGGATTATTAACGGCGAATATCCGCCGGGCAGCAAACTGGTGATCGGCAATATCGCCGCTGAGCTGGACATCAGCCCCGGGCTGGTGCGTGAGGCGTTGTCACGGTTGGTCACAGAAGGGCTGGTCACCGCTCATGAACAGCGCGGTTTTCGTGCCAGTGAAGTCTCGCTCAGTGAACTGCAAGACATCACCGCCAATCGGCAACTGATCGAAACCCATGCGCTACGGCTGGCAATTGCCAACGGCGATGCGGAATGGGAAGCGGGGATTATTGCTGCCTTTCACCGTCTGACGCGCTGCCCACGCCTTGATGATGAAAACCAGCACCATTCTGCCAACTGGAGCCAACTCCACTACAGCTTTCACCGCAGTCTGTTAATGGCTTGCCAATCGCCGTGGATGCTGCGTTTTTCGGATTTACTGTTTGATCAGTCGGAGCGCTATCGCCGCTTGCGGTTTGGTTATGAACTGGAGGGCGTCGACACCCCGCGTGACGTCGACGGCGAACATCAGGCGATTATGGATGCGGTATTGGCGCGCAATGCCGATCTTGCTGCTGATTTACTGAGCCAACATTATCAAAGCACCGTTCAGAGGATTATCAAACAGGCAGACAACCCGCTATTCAACGGTAGTTCCCCGAAACCGGAGGCTCAATGAGGATCGTCAGTTTTATTAGCCAGGGGCGCGCGGGGTATGGCCTGTTGCGCGGTGAGGATGAGATTGTCGATTGCAGCCTGTTATTACCCTATCCGGACGTGCGCAGCGCGTTAGCCGCGGGCAGTTTTGGCGTGTTCCTGCCGTATTTGCACGCACCATCCACTCTGCGAGCCAGCGAGGTCAGTTGGCTGCCACCGGTGACTAACCCGGACAAGATAATTTGCGTTGGCCTGAATTACCGCCCGCATCTGCTGGAAACCGGCCGCCCGGAGCCCGATCGACCGACGCTGTTTCTCCGGCTGCCGTCTTCACAGGTGGGCCAGAGTCAACCGCTGCTGATCCCGCCGGAGTCGGTTCAGTTTGACTATGAAGGGGAACTGGCGGTGGTGATCGGCAAAGAAGGGCGTCGTATTACTCAGCGTGACGCCATGCAACACGTGGCGGGCTATGCCTGCTATAACGACGGTAGCGTACGTGACTGGCAGCGACACAGCTCGCAATTCACCGCCGGTAAAAACTTCCGCCATACCGCCGCTTTTGGCCCCTGGATGGTCAGTGCGGATGAGATCCCCGATCCGCGAGTGTTAACGCTGAAAACGCTCCTCAACGGTCAGGTCATGCAGCAAGCCTCGGTCGATGAACTGATTTTCTCTATTCCGGCGTTGATCGAGTACTGCTCAACCTTTACCGATCTGCTACCCGGAGATGTGCTGGTGACCGGTACGCCGGGCGGGGTCGGTGCATTTCGCCAGCCGCCCGTGTGGATGAAAGCAGGGGACCAGGTCGAGATCGCCATTGCCGGTATCGGCACCCTCAGCAACCCTGTGCTCGACGATGAAGGTTTTTTCTGACCCGCCGCCAAGGAACCGCCATGAACACGATACCCGTCACCCAATACGATCCTCCGTTCGCCATCACCCGCGCCAGTCATCTGGTGTTAACCTCACAGAACCTGGCCGCCAGCGAGCTGTTTTATACTCAGGTGGCTGGCATGGTACTAACCCACAGGGAAGACGACAGGCTCTATTTGCGCGGACTGGAAGAGGCCTGTCATCATAGTCTGGTGATCAAACTGAGTCAGGCGCAACCCCATTGCGAACGCATTGGCTTGCGGGTATTCCGTGAAAAGGATCTGGATCTGGCCAAGGCGTTTTTTGACCAGCAGGGCATGGAGAATAACTGGGCGCAGGTGCCTTTTCAGGGCCGCACCCTGCATTTTACTGACCCGACCGGGGCACAGATCGAACTCTGCGCCTCAATGCCGGTCGTGCCGCGCCTGCACCATCAGGTGCATCTGTATCGCGGCGGCAGTGCCCAACGGCTGGACCATTTCCAATTGCACACTCCACACGTGCAGCTGGCGGCAGAGTTCTACATGACGCAGTTGGGGTTCCGCGCCTCGGACATCTATTTTAATCAACAAGGTCTGGGTGCCGCTTTTTTACAGCGCAAGGGCAATACGCAGGATTTGGTCTATTTGCATGGCCCGGGGCCGCGCCTGCATCACTTCGGTTATACCATCCCAGATTCGCAAGAGATCCTGCGCGCCTGCGACACTGCCGGTAATCTGGGGTTTGGTGACGCCGTTGAGCGCGGGCCGGGCAGACATGGCATGGGGCACGTGCTGTTTGTTTATCTGCGGGATCCTGATGGCCACCGCATCGAGTTGCACAACACCCCTTACCAGATGATCGATATCGAGCTGGAAACCAACCTGCTTGCCGCCGATCAGCGCCAGCAACTGTTGCCCTGGGGGTTGCCACCTCAGCGTAAATGGGTGGCGGAAGCCAGCGCCTTCTCTGGCATCCCGGTAGAACAACCCTCTGGCGGCGGTTATCCGCTGGTGCTGGAAGAGTATTTATCCCGGGTTTGACCCACCGCAACCTCAACATTGGGCTGCATGATTAATTCCTCCAGGGGCCCGTAAAACTGGAAAAACCGTCTAAGCTGAATGAAATAAGTCATTTACGGCGCGGTGTTGAGTCATTAAGGCAGCGGCTAATCCTGCCCACATCGCCCAGGGACCTTCATTTGGAGCAGACATGTTCGAGCCATGCTTTCCGGAAAATGAAACCGAGCGGCTGTCGGTTCTACATTCGCTGAATGTACTGGATACGAATTCGGTAGAAAAATTAGACCGGGTTACGCGCTTGGCCGCCAAATATTTTGGGGTCAGTATTGCCTTGATCTCGTTAATCGATCGTGAGCGGCAATGGTTCCTCTCTCGCTCGGGTTTGGAGGCTAGGGAAACGCCACGCAACATTTCATTTTGCGGCCACGCCATTTTGCAACGTGACGCGTTAGTGGTGCCGGATACCGCGGTTGATCCGCGTTTCTTTGACAACCCTTTGGTGACTGGCGGACCCAAGATCGGTTTCTATGCCGGTCAACCCTTGCTGTCACTGGACGGTCTTCCGCTGGGCACGCTGTGCATTATCGACAGTCATCCCCAGAGTTTTTCACCCGAGATGGTGCATGATTTACGCGACTTTGCCGCCGTCATCGAAGAGTACCTGCACAGTGTTGAGCGTGATATTTACACGGAAAGTCTCAAATCCAATCTGCAACGTACCGAAGCCCTGTTTGAACAGACCTTTTCTCAGGCAGCAGTGGGCATGGCCCTGGTCTCGCTGGAGGGATATTGGTTACGGGTGAACCCACGGATCTGTGAAATGCTGGGGTATTCTGAGCGCGAACTGCTGGATCGTACATTCCAGGACATCACCTATCGCGAAGACCTGCTCACCGATCTTGGGCTATTGAAACAGCTGTTAGCCCATGAGATAGACACTTATTCCATGGAGAAGCGCTATATCCGCTCTGATGGCTCAAGGATTTGGGTTCAGCTTACCGTGTCGCTTAATCGTCTGCCCACTGGTGAACCTCATCATTTTATTTCCGTTATTGTCGATATCAGCGAACGCAAACTGGCAGAGTCCGACCTCTATTCACTGCAACATGAGCTCGAAGATCGGGTAGTGGCCCGCACGCAGGAACTGAATTTTGCCGTCAATAAGCTCAACCAGGAAATTGCCAGCCGTGCCCTTACCGAGCAGCAACTCAGTAGCGAGAAAGAACGCCTGCGGGCGATTACCGACAATATGCCGGCATTGATCAGTCAGATCGATGCCGATGAACGCTATCTTTTTGCCAACAGCGCCTATAAAGCCTGGTTTGACCTGGATGAAGGGCGTCTCAAGGCGATGACGGTGCAGGCGTTTATGGGGGAGGAGGCTTATGCCGCGGCCAAACCCATGATCGAAAGGGCGTTACAGGGGGAAACCGTCAGTTTTGAGAATGAACTCCAAACGCGCCAGGGGTCATTGATCATTCACAACACCCTGGTACCCAGTGAAACCCAGGGCTCCTATATTCTGTCCATGGATATCACCGAGCTTAAGCGTTTGCAGCAACGGTTAGAGTACGACGTCTCTCATGACATGCTGACGGGGTTAACCAATCGACGTGCTTTCTTACTGCGGCTGGGTGCCACCCTGCAGGCCTGTTGCCCGCAGCAGCAGATGGCGCTGTTGTTCATCGATCTTGATGGATTCAAAACGCTGAATGACAGTTTTGGTCATGATTTCGGTGACCTTATTCTGAAAACCTTTGCCGGGCTGCTCAGCGACTGTGCCGGCCCTCATCACAATGTTTCTCGCCTTGCCGGGGATGAATTTACGGTGATCCTCTGGCCTTTGACGCAGCCGCAGCTGCAGGTATGCGCATTTTGCGAGTGCGTGTTGGCCAGGCTGGCGGCGACACAACAGGTTGGTAATCAAAAAGTGACGCTCTCCGCCAGTATCGGTGCAGCCATATCCTCAGGCGGCAACATGACGGCAGAAGCCCTGCTGACCAGAGCGGATGATGCCATGTACCAGGCGAAATCCGCCGGTAAGGGGACCTATACCGTCCGTTAATGGGAAGTCCACGCTGGTGGCAGCCCAATCCGGGAACGTTGGGCTGCCGTCAAAGGGAGTGAATGTGCCAAGTTGCCTCAAAGTAATTCTGTGATAATAACTTCGACCACATTGGGCAGGTTCACTGGCTTGACTGAAAACAGCGAGTTAAAGACTTCGGCATTGCCGCCTTTGGTCTCTGCATATTGATACCAAAGTTGATTTAAAACAGCGTGTTCAAATGAGGTGACGATGCGTACGGTGTGATTAAGGTAGGTCTGAATAACATAAGAGGTGTCTGAAGAAAAATAAATGCAGCATGCGTGAGTGTAATCCCAATTATCATAGTCGAGCAGTATATTAACCAGATCTCCATTTTTATATTTCTTAAGTTCATCTCCGGTCAGGTTATTGATTTTGATTCTGTAACTTTTATCCGTGTCCTTTCCTCCTGCTTTTTCATAAACGGCTCCGGCGAATTGAGTACAACCAATTGAACCGTCGGTGGTTTTATCTGAATTTAAATTATCGATTCTTATTGCGGAGTGAAATTCAGCTAACGCCGCATTGATGGCATTAGTCATCTGTGTTTTATCAATAGACATAATATCACCTGTATTAATGAGTTACGATTGGATATTGTCTTGGGCTCGGACGTGGCGATCACCAATGAAGAATATTGTTGTAACGATTCCACTTCTGACTGCTGTTTACTACATTGATTTATTGGTAGTTAAATTAAATAGCAGCGAACTTGTATTTAATTTTGCCATGCGTGAGTTACAACATTAATAAACATAGTCTGAATTGCAATGATACGTCGTTTTTTCTTAAGTATTTTTATTGTAATTTGTCGTTATTTAAACAACTCATTGTTATTGGTTAATAAAGATAACATTCGGAGCAGGTCGATTAATATCCTGGGTTATAATATTAACTGAAAGTATTTAATAACGAATGAAGTCATTTTTACCGGCAGCCTCGGCGGCTGCCGGTAAGGGGGCTAGAGGGTCAGCGAGTCATAATTTTTGCGGCGGTAATTCAGCGCGGACAATGCCCAAAGCACCACAAATAGCGCGATGGCGGCGTAACCTACGCTGCCCATGTTGTCATTGAGGACTTCAACACCACGCCACAGGCCACCCTGTAACCCCAGCTTGTCGGCTAACAACCCCAGACCTTCCAGGCCGCCGATCACCAAAGCAATCGCCACGCTGGTGGCGGTAATGGTCATGTTGTAATACAGCTTGCGGATCGGCTTGTTGAAGGCCCAACCATAAGCGCCGACCATCACAAAGTTATCCAGCGAATCAATCAGCGCCATGCCGCTGGCGAACAGTAACGGAAACACCATAATCGACCAGACCGATAGACCGGAGGTGGCACCTGCTGCGGAGATGCCCAACAGGCCGACTTCGGTGGCGGTATCGAACCCCAAACCAAACAAAAAGCCGACCAGATACATATGCCAGCTTTTATTCACCAGATTAAAAGCAAAGCGATACAGACGCGTCATCACGCCGCCGGTGCCATTAACCAGCAGGGCCACATCTTGTTCCACCAGTTTCTCCCCGCGTTTCACCTGCCGGAAAATGCGATAAACATCGCGGAAAATCAGCCAGTTCAACAGTGCCATGGCCAGCAGGAACAGCGAGGAGATCAGCGTACCCAGAGTCGCGCCGTACTGATGCAGCCAGCCAATGCGATCGCCAAACGCCAGAGAGGTGGCGGCAATCGCAATGCAGGCCAGGATCACGATGCTGGAGTGGCCCAAAGAGAAGAATGCGCCGACGGACACCGGGCGCTGGCCTTGCTGCATCAGCTTGCGGGTGACGTTATCGATAGCGGCGATATGGTCAGCATCCACCGCATGGCGCAGCCCGTAGCCATAAGCCAGCAAAGCGGCGGCGATCAGCGCCGGATACTGATGGAACGCAGCAAAAGCCGCCCCCCAGGCCAACAGATTCAATGCCACCAACGCCAGTAATAGCCAAAAGGCGCGGGTATGGGTGTGGAAAAACTCGCGGTTTAACATGTTAAATCCTGTCAGGGTTTACAGAGGAAGTCGGGGAATGCTGGGCACAGGCGACCAGCGCCTGACCCAACGCCAGCCCACCGTCGCCCGCCGGCAGTTGTTGTGGCAGCAGCACCTGCAACGGTGCCAGATGATGCTGTAGCCGTTCACGTAATAAGCGGTTGTGCAGCACGCCGCCGCTTAACGCCACATGGTGGATGCCATGCTGCGCGGCAAAATGTTTGGCCAAGCTGGCAAAGCCTTGCGCCAGCGCATCATGGAACGCCCAGGCCTGTTGAGGGGCGGGAGCCTGCCAACCCAGCCACTGCTGCCAGAATGCCGCAAGATCAAATTGCTCGCCTTTCAGTGACAATGTCACCGGGTGAGGGCAAGGTCCGCTCTGGTGAGCCAGGGCTTCAAACCGGCTGGCCGCTTCGCCCTCCCAACTCTGTTGTGCCGGGGCACAGCCCAGGGTGGCAGCGGCGGCGTCAAACAAACGGCCGCAGGAAGAGGCCAGCGGAGCATTAATACCGGCGTTAATCGCTTTCAGCAGCGGTTGCCAGGGCAGAGCCTGCAGCCGTTCGGCCTGAGGGTAGCTTTGCCAGTCCGGTACGAAGCGCGCGAAATGCGCCAACTGGTTACGCCAGGGTTGCTGCGCGGCCAGATCACCGCCGGGCAGTGCCACTGCGGGTAATCCCCCCAGATGACGGCAACGGCGATAATCAACCAGCAGGCATTCGCCGCCCCACAAAGCACCGCCCTGGCCGTACCCGAGGCCATCGAGTGCCAGACCAATCACCGGCCCGCCTTCCAGTGGCCAGCGGTGCTCGGCGAGACAAGCGGCCAGATGCGCATGATGATGCAGCACCGGGGTCACCGGCAGTGACTGCCGGGCGGCCCATTGATGGCTGATGTAATGGGGATGAGCATCGCTGGCCAGCCGCTGTGGCTGGCAATGGTACAGGCCGGTGAAGTGCTGAATGGCCTGTTGCCACTGTTGCTGAATATCCTCTTGCTCCAAATCGCCAAAATGCGCGCTGAGCAGGGCCTGATCGCCCAGCACCAGGCAAAAGGTATTTTTGCGATCGCCGCCCACCGCCAACAGGGCCTGCTGAACGGGGAAGCCGGGCGGCAGCGGCAGGGCATCGGGAACAAATCCACGCGCCCGGCGGATCATTTCATGGCCTTCGGTTAGCAAACGCACCAGCGAGTCGTCAGCGCGTTGCAGGATTTCGCGATCGTGCATCAACCACAGATCGGCAATGCCGTCCAGGTCGGCCAAGGCCTGGTCATTGGTTAACGCCGGAGCACGGCCAGCAGCATTGCCTGAGGTCATCACCAGAGGCCGTTGTATCGCCTGCATCAGCAAATGCTGAATCGGGTTGGCGGGCAACATCAGACCCACTTCATCAAGTTGCGGCGCAACGGCGGCAGACAGCGGTGAGTATGCGGATTGAGGGACCAGCACCACCGGTGCGGCGGGCGAAGTTAACAACGCCTGCAACTGCACCTGGTCAATGCCACTGGTGCAGCGCACCAGCCAACTGGCATCCGGCAACATCACCGCCAGCGGTTTGCTCGGTCGCCGTTTGTGCCGACGCAGCCGTTCGACGGCCTGGGTGTCGGTGGCGTCGCACGCCAGGTGAAAACCGCCCAGGCCTTTGATCGCCACAATTTGTCCGGCGGCCAGTGCAGCCACTGCCTGTTGTAGCGCGGCTTCGCCCTGATGTTGTGCCTGGCCCTGAGCCAGACAGCTAAACAACTGGGGGCCGCAGTCGCTACAGGCCACCGGCTGGGCATGAAAACGACGGTCCTGCGCAGAATGGTATTCCCAGGCACAGTGTGGGCAAAGAGTGAAGGGCGCCATGCTGGTCGCCGGGCGATCATAAGGCATGGCGCGAATAAGGGTAAAACGGGGGCCGCAATGGGTGCAGTTGATAAAAGGATAACGGTAGCGCCGATCCTGCGGATCGTTCATTTCCTGCAGGCATTGGGGGCAGGTCGCCGCATCCGGGACGATCTGGGTCGCTTTGGCGCCATGCTGACTGGGGCGGATACTGAAATCGTTGGGGGCTTGCAGCCAGGTAAACGCGCGCTGCTGGATGCGTTCGATCTGCGCCAGAGGCGGTGCCTGCTGGTACAATACATGCAGGAATACTTCCAGATCAACGGGTTGTACCAGACGAATTTCCACCCCGGCGCTGTCGTTCCAGACTTCGCCATGCAGGTTGAGTTGTTCGGCCAGTTGCCAGACAAAAGGCCGGAAGCCGACGCCCTGTACTTTGCCACTGATGCGCAGCAGTAATCCTGAATGGGACACTTTTTTATTACTCTCCGTGTAGGGGCGCTACATGCTGCGCCCGCGTTAATCGGGGCGAATGTATTCGCCCCCTACAAAGTGACCGTGTAACTTTACATCACATCTTCAGCCGCGCGCCGCAGGCGGGCTTTCATATCGCTGTAGCTCTGTTGCGCATAGTTTTCCGCCCAGTTCTGATCGGCAATGGCCTCCAGTTTTACCGCGCAGTATTTGGTTTCCGGCGTTTTGGAGATCGGATCCAAATTCTCCTGAGTCAGCTCATTACAGGCCCCGATCCACCACTGGTAGGTCATATACACCGCGCCCAGGTTAATGCGCTCGTTATAGTTGGCGCGGCTGATCACCTTGCCGCGGCGCGAGCTGACCCACACCAGTTGCTGGTCGGCAATACCCAGTGCTTCGGCATCCTGCGGATTGATCTGCACGAAGCCGGGCTCATCCGCCAGGGTTTGCAGGGCGGCGCAGTTACCGGTCATCGAACGGCAGGAGTAGTGACCGACTTCACGCACGGTACACAGTACCAGCGGATAACCGGCATCCGGCACTTCCGCCGGGGCACGCCAGGTGGTGGCGAACAACTGGCCTTTGCCGGTCGGCGTGGTGAACTGGTTACCCTGATACAGGTAAGGGGTACCCTGGCTTTCCAGCGTGGTACAAGGCCATTGCACGTGGCCCAGCTCGCCCATTTTTTCGTAGGTCGCGCCATAGAACAGCGGGCAGAGCTCGCGCATTTCGTCCCAGATTTGCTGGTTATCGTCGTAATGCATCGGATAACCCATCTCGGTGGCCAGCAAACTGATGATGTCCCAGTCACGTTTGACGTTGTACTGCGGTTCAATGGCTTTCTCGAAACGCTGGAACCCACGGTCGGCACAGGAGAACACGCCGCCATGCTCACCCCAGGAGGTAGCCGGCAGGATCACGTCGGCCTGTTCGGCGGTTTTGGTCATAAAGATATCTTGCACCACCACAAACTCCAGCGCCTCGAACGCGCCGCGCACCAGGCTCAGGTCGGCCTCGGTCTGCAACGGATCTTCGCCCATGATGTAGTAGGCTTTCACTTTGCCCTCATGAACCAAATGCGGAATTTCGGTGATGCGATAGCCCACGTTCGGATCCATTTTGGCGGCATCAATTCCCCAGGCGGTGGCGAACTTGGCGCGTACCGCAGCGTCGGTGACGGCCTGATAGCCGGGGAACTCATTCGGCAGCACGCCCATGTCGCAGGCGCCCTGAACGTTATTTTGCCCACGCACCGGCCCTACACCCACGTTGGCGCGGCCCAGATTACCGGTCAGCAGCGCCAGGCTGGCGAGCCCTTTGACCACGTCGACCGCCTGGCCGAACTGGGTGACCCCCATGCCCCACATAATGGTGGCAGAAGGGGCGCTGGCGTAGGTGCGCATCGCCTGGCGAATTTGCTGGGCGCTGACGCCGGTCAGTTGTTCTACCGCTTCCGGCGCATAGTCTGCCAACTGCTGACGATAAGCCTCGAACCCCTCGGTGTATTTCGCCACGTAATCGCGGTCATACAGGTTTTCTTCAATCAGCGTATAAGCGAAGGCATTCACCAGAGCCATGTTACAGCCGTTCTTGATCTGCAAATGCTGGTCGGCAATGCGCGCGGTTTCGATACGGCGCGGGTCGCACACGATAATCTGCGCGCCTTTCTCTTTGGCCTTCAGCACCCGGCGAGCCACGATAGGGTGTGAGTCGGCGCAGTTGTAACCGATGACCAGCAGGCATTTGGAGTTTTCGATATCACCAATCGAGTTGCTCATTGCGCCGTTACCCAGCGTGGCCTGCAAACCCGCCACCGACGGGCCGTGGCAGACGCGGGCGCAGCAGTCGACGTTGTTGGTGCCGATCACCGCACGGGCGAACTTCTGCATCACGTAGTTGGTTTCATTACCGGTACCGCGTGATGAGCCGGTGTGTATGATGGCGCTGGCACCGTGCTTATCTTTGATCTGTTGTAGCCGCTGGGCGGTGTAGCGGATCGCCTCATCCCAACTGACGGCCTCAAACTTGCCGCCTTTTTCACGGCGGATCAGCGGTTGGCTCAGACGCGGGGTCAGCAGCTTGGTATCGTTTAGAAAGTCCCAGCCGTAATAGCCTTTCAGGCACAGCTCGCCCTGATTGGTCACGCCGTCAGCCGCTTCGGCACGGATGATTTTACCGTTGTCGACCACCAGTTTCATTTTGCAGCCTGCACCGCAGTAAGGGCAGACGGTTGTGATTTTTTTCATCGGTTCAGTTCCTAAAACAGTGACGACATGGTGTCGAGTGCGGCGCGACGACGTTTCTCGGCGTTCATTTCCTGCAGCATGTTGCGATCCACACAGTGCAGTGCTTTGGTTGGGCAGGTTTCCATACAGGCCGGTCCGCTATCACGGCCAATACACAGGTCGCATTTATGGGCTTCGGCTTTCTCAGTGGTGGCGCTCATCATGGCGCCGTTCTGGCGGACAACCGGGCGGGTGATCACTTCCATCGCGCCGTAGGGGCAGGCCACTACGCAGGTTTTGCAGCCGATGCAGCGCTCCTGCATCACCAGCACCATGCCGTTGGTGCGGCTGATAGCGCCATTGGGGCAGACGTTGGAACAGGGGGCGTCCTCACACTGGCGGCACAGCACGGCGGTGCTGACGTTAACGCCTTTGATCACGTGCAGACGTGGAGCGAAGCTGGCGGCGTTGAGCGCTGAAATATCCTGGCTTTCGCTGTGTGCCATCACGCAGGCAATTTCACAGGTACGGCAGCCGATGCATTTCTTGGGATCGGCGATGATAAACCGGTTCATCAATAACTCCTGGGTTACCCTTCATCCGGGTATGACAATGGATAGGTTGTGCCTCGGATTAGGCATAAAGCATGCCAACCCTGAAAATCAAGTAAAAGCAGAGGGTTAGCCTGGTGGTGACGAAGTCAACGACGGCATGTCGACACAAATGACGATGCCGTGTCAGACATTCGTCACTACCAGTGGCGAGTAGCCGCCGTTAATCGGCCAGTCATGCAGGCGTTGGTGCAGCCGGGTCACCGCCTGCTGTACCGCCGCGCCGATCGGGTAGTAAAACGCCACCACCTCGGGCTGAATGCCGATAAAGGTAATCTCCGGCACCGTTTCGCGCAGTTGGTCGATCAGGAAATTGAGCGGCAGGTTATGGGTGGTCATGATGAACATGTCGGCAATGTCTTTTTCATCGATCACCCGGGTTTCACCCGCCGCCAGCCCCATGTCGGTGGCATCGACAATCACCAACCGATCGGGGCGCAGTTCGCGGATATGGCCAATGTCGTTCTCCGGCGCGGCTCCGCCATCAATCACTATCCAGCCAGCGGGGGGATTACCGGCACAGAGTTCCGCCAGCAGCGGCCCGGCGCCGTCATCTCCCATCATGCAGTTGCCTACACACAATAAAACGTCAGTCATCATGCCTCCGGACCATCAGGTAAATGGCGGGTTCGTTTTCAATCGACTGCAGCAGGGCGATCAACTGTTGGCTCCAGTCTTGCTGTTGGGCGTTCATCTGTGGGGCGGCCGCGCTCAACGCGGTGGCCAGCAGGTGGGTGTGGCTGCTGTCGATGCAGATCTCACCGAAGCGGTCGACCCCTTCCAGCTTGCGCCGGGCGGTGCTGTCGGCGGGCAGTTGGCCCACCCAGCCGTGGAACCCGGCCAGCGGGCAACTGAGTTTGGCCTCCAGACAGTCGATAACCCCCAGATGGTGGCCGATCGCCAGGCTGTAATAGATCACCTCCTGGGCTTTGGGCGGGGCTTTTTTCTCCTGCACGAACTTGCGGCTCAGGGAGTAAAACACCACCTGCGCATGGGAATGGCTCATAGTCGCAGCTCCCCACGCAGTACCCGCTGATAGATGCCCTGCAGGTTGCCGACAATCTCGCTTAGGCGCAGGTCGTCCTGCTGTTGCAGGTAAGCACTAATGCGCTGTTCGACCGGCAGGGGGCTGTCTGCGGCCAGCAGTTGCATAAACTGGTCGGCGATCTGACGACCATAACGATATCCGGCCATCCGCCGGGCTTCCCGATCCAGCAATACCCGCAGTGGCTGGGGTAATGCCGGGTGCAACAGTCGGGTGGCTTCGCCATCGGTTTCATCATGCTGGCGACCTTTTATTTTCTGATCCAACAGGCCGAGCGCCATGGCAAAACCGTAAATGGTGGCCGCCGGGGTCGGCGGGCAACCGGGAATATAGACATCGACCGGGACGATGCGATCGGTGCCGCCCCATACGCAGTACAGATCGTGGAAGATGCCACCGCTGTTACCGCAGGCACCGTAAGAGATGCTGATTTTTGGATCGGGCGACGCCTGCCAGGCGCGGATCGCCGGGATACGCATGGCGCGGGTGACTGCCCCGGTAAACAGCAAAATATCGGCGTGACGGGGTGAGGGAACCACTTTGATACCGAAGCGTTCAGCGTCGAACAGCGGGGAAATAGCGGCAAAAATCTCGATTTCGCAGCCATTGCACCCCCCGCAGTCCACCCGGTAAACATAGGCCGAGCGGCGGATATCTTTCAGCAGGGTGGTTTTCAGCTTGGCGATACTTTCGTCGAGGGTGATCGGCACCGGCAGGCCATTTTCGTCGCGAGGGCCAATCAGTGGCGGATTCATGAGATGACCTCCCGGGTCAGATGGCGGCCAATGTCAATGCGATCGGCCTGGGTCAGGTTTTGCTGCTGTTTGCAGGCCGGGCAGGTTTCAAACTGCGTGCGGCGCGCGGCGGTTTCGGTACTGTTCAGCCCGAGCAGCGCAATGGCATAGTCAATTTCCTTCTGCGACGCGTAGGGCTTGCCACACTGGCGGCAATGGCAGAGGGCGAAATCGGCTTGCTCGTACAGATCTTCTTTGCACCACACCGCCAGTTCGAACTGCTGCGAAAGCCGGATGGCGGCGGTAGGGCAAACCTCTTCGCAGCGGGCGCAAAAGATGCAGCGTCCGAGAAACAGCTGCCAGCGGATCGTGCCGTTGCTCAGGTCTGTCGCCATGGTCAACGCATTGGACGGGCAGGCGTTGGCACAGGCTCCGCAGGCAATACATTGCTGCGGGTTGTATTCGGGTTTGCCACGAAAGTTCGGGTCAATCACCAACGGCTGGGCCGGATAGGCCACGGTGGCCGGCCCGGTTTTCAGCACTTTTTTAATCAGTTTCAGCATGATGGGCTCCGGTTAGAACGGCTTGTTTTTCCGTTCGATGCCATAACGCTCAATCTCTTTGTACGGCACGATGATGGACTGGCGCTTGCGCACGTCGACGATGGTCATGCGATCGGTACAGGAATAGCAGGGATCCAGACTGCCGATGATCAGCGGGGCGTCAGAAACCGTGTTGCCACGCAGCATGTAACGCAGGGTCGGCCAATTGGCGTAGGTCGCGGCCCGGCAGCGCCAGCGGAACAGCTTCTGGTTGTCGCCGGTCATGCTCCAGTGGATGTCATCACCGCGTGGGGCTTCGGCAAAGCCCAGGGCAAAGCGGTGCGGGATATAGGTGAAACCGTCCACTGCCAGCGGCCCGCTGGGCAGACTTTGCAGCCCGAACTCGATGATACCGAGTGAGTTGAACACTTCGTGAATACGTACTTTAAGCCGCGAATAGACGTCGCAGCCGTCTTCCACGCACAGTTCCACCGGCAGCTTGGCGTAACCGGCAAACGGATGGTCGATGCGGGTATCGCGGCGGTGGCCGCTGCCGCGGATCATTGGGCCGACGTTGCTGTAGTCACGGGCAACCTGTGGATCGAGACGGCCAACCCCGACGCTGCGCTGTTCGGTATTTGGCGTGCTGAGCAAGATATCGACCAGATCCACCAGTTCACTGCGCATTTGCGCCGCCAGTCGCAGAGTTTGCAGCATGTCGTCTTTCAGAATGTCGCGGCGGATGCCGCCAATCAGGTTCAAACCATAGGTTTTACGCGCACCGGTCAGGATTTCAGCCATCTTCATCGACTGTTCACGCACCCGGAAGAACTGCATAAAGCCGGAGTCGAAACCGACGAAGTGGCAGGCCAGCCCCAGATTCAACAGGTGGCTGTGCAGGCGCTCCACTTCCAGCAGGACTGAGCGGATCATCTGGGCGCGCTCAGGCACCTGAATGCCCATCGCGTTCTCGACTGAACTGGTGTACGCCACGCTGTGGGTAAACCCGCAAATGCCACACACCCGGTCCGACAGGAAGGTCACTTCGTTGTAGCCCATGCGGGTTTCGGCCAGCTTCTCCATTCCCCGGTGCACGTAGAACAAGCGGTAGTCGGCATCAATGATGTCTTCACCGTCGACGAATAGCCGGAAATGGCCGGGTTCATCCGAGGTGATATGCAGCGGGCCGATTGGCACCACGTTGGCTTTGCTACCAGCCAGGCTCTGGAACGGATAGGTTTCCACGTCGGTGGTGGGTGCGGGCCGTTGGCGATAATCCATGGCGTCTTTGCGCAGCGGGTAGAGATCGTCCGGCCAGTCATCCGGTAGCACCAACCGGCGTTCGTCCGGCAGGCCAACCGGGCGCAGGCCATACATGTCGCGCACTTCACGTTCACCCCAGACTGCCGCCGGTACCCGTGGCGTCACGGAAGGGAACTCCAGCGTTTGGGCGTCGACTTCGGCACGCACCGTGATCCAGCATTTGGTGCCTTTCTCCATCGACAGCACGTAATACAGCGCATAACTGCCACACAGCGTGCGTTCATCGTTACCAAACAGCACCGACAGCCAGCCACCCTGTTGGTAATACAGCCATTCCACCACTTCCGGCAGCGCATTGAGTTTCACGGTAACCGTCAACTGATCGGCCGTTTGCCATTCTGCTGCCAGCATGGCGGCGGGGAACTGTTGCTGCAGTGCTGCCAGATAGTGCTGGCCTTGATGTTCGTTAGTCATTATTGATTGCCTTAATCATTATTCAGCCGACGACCAGCCAGGAAACCAGCGCCAGAAAAGCCAGCCCAAACCCGGCCCAGGTGGTACGGGCGGTTTTCAGGAAGCGCAAACGTGCCACGCTGTTTTCGATGAGTGCGATCAGCGTCACTGCACACAGTAGCTTGAGCAGCGCCAGCACCAGCCCGGTCAACAGTTGTGGGGCGGTGAGCTGTGCCGCTTGCCCCCAGGGCAGAAACACGCCGAGGAACAGTTGCAGTACCACCAGTTGTTTAAGGCTGATGCCCCATTTGATGATGCCGAGCTCAACGCCGGAGTATTCCGTCAACGGGCCTTCCTGCAGCTCTTGTTCGGCCTCGGCCATGTCGAACGGCAGCTTGCCCATCTCAATATAAGTGGCGAACGCGCAGGCCAAACCGGCCAACAGCAGCGGTAACCCCGCGTGATGCGGCAAGCCCAGCAGGCTTTGCACCATGGCACTCAGTTGGGTCGAACCGGCGACCAGCGCCGTCACCCACAGACCGAGCAGCAGGATCGGTTCGACCAGAATGCCTAACACCGCCTCGCGGCTGGCGCCGATGGCGGTAAAGGGGCTGCCGGTATCCAGCCCGGCAATGGCAAACACAAAGCGCACCACGGCAAACAGATAGATCAGCGTGATCACATCGCCGATGGCGGGCAGCGGTGAGGCGGTGGTCAACATCGGCAGCGCACAGGCAATGGCCAGCAAGGTGCCGGTCAGCAAGTAAGGCATGGCGCGAAATGTCAGGCCGGAAGCCCCCGGTGCCACGCTTTGGCGTTTAAGCAGTTTGGCGATATCACGGTATTCCTGTAATACGTCGGGGCCGCGACGGCTATGGATGCGCGCGCGTAGCACCCGGCTGATACCGGCAAATAGCGGGGCAATAGCCAGTAGCAGCAGAGCCTGCGCCAGTCCGAGTAATACATTGGGATAGGTCATTGTCATCTCCTCAGGCAAAAGCCACGACCAACAGCACCGCCAGCTCTATGGCGGCCAGGCCACGGCAGAAGGCCACGAATGCGTTACGGTGTAACCCATTACCGAAGTTTTCCGGCAGCCAGCGGCGCAGTTGGTACAGCGGGGCAAACATCACCCGCAGCGGTTGAGCAAAGCCGGTCGCGGTGATCACCATCGCGTCTTCATGCCCATAGCCGCAGGCCCAGGCGCTGCCTTGCACCCGGCGAGGTTGGCGACGAGCCTGATAACGCGCCGCGATCAACAACGGCAGTAGCGGCATCGCCAGCAATAAAATGGCGATCAGCGGGGTGGAAACCAGCGTATCGGTAACGGAAAGCGACTGCTCGGCCGTCATGCCGGTCAGGCGGGCAAACAGCGGAATGATCCAGGGCGCACCCAGGCCGCAAACCAGACACAACAATGCAGGCAGCGCATGGCTCAGCGTCAGGAAAAGGTTGGTCTGAACGGCATTCGCGGCAGCAGCACAGCGTGGTGCTCCCAGACAGGCAACACCAAAGACCTTACTGACGCACATCACCGCCAGCGCGCCGGTCAGGGCCAGGGCCACGGCCAACAGCGGGCCGAACAGATGACCAATAAAGCCGGGCGCGGCGCTAAAGTGGAACAGCCCCTGGTAGATCAACCATTCACTGGCGAAACCGTTCAACGGCGGTAATGCCGCCATCGCCACCAGGCCAATCAGCAGGGAAACGGCGGTCCAGGGCATTAACCGTGCCAAACCGCCCATTTTTTCCATGTCTTTCAGCCCGGTCTGTTGCTCAATCGCTCCTGCCGCCAACAGCAATGCGCTTTTGAACAGGCTGTGATTCAGCAGGTGGAACAGGCCACCAATCAGGGCGAAGGCGGTCAGTAATGGCTGTTGCAGCGCCATACCGACCATGGCCCCCCCGATACCCAGCAGGATGATGCCGATATTTTCCAGCGTGTGGTAAGCCAGCAAGCGGCGCAGATCGTGTTCCATCAGCGCATACAGCCCACCGAAAAAGGCGGTGCCGGCAGCCAACAGCAGCACCAGTAATCCCCACCACAATGGCGGCGTGCCCAGCAGATCCAGTCCGACTTTCAAAATACCCAGCAGGCCGACCTTCATCAACGCGCTGGAAAACAGCATGGCGGCGGAGGCGGGCGCACTGCTGTGGGACTGTGGCACCCAGGCATGTAACGGCATCACCCCGGCAAAAATGCCAAAGCCAGCCAGCGCCAGCAGGAAAACGCCGTTACGCAGCGCGTCCGGCAATGGTGTGGCGCGGATCACGCTGAATTGCAGACTGTGGCTGTGGGAATAGATCAATGCGAAGGCGAGCACCAACAGCAAAGTGCCTGAGCGCATCAACAAGAACTGGCTATGCCCGGCGCGCAGGCTTTTAGCGCTCGGGGCATGGACAATCAGGAAATAGCCGCACAGTGCCGCCAGCTCGAGTAACAAAAGCAAAGCCAGGGCGTTATCGGCCATTACCGCAGCGCTTAATGCCGCCAGCATCAGATTGCTTAACCCAGCCAACCGGCCGCGAGCGCGCGGGTTCAGACTGGATAAGCTGCCTGCGTGATACAGCGCGGCAAAAATTCCGCTGAGCGCCATCACCAGCAGCAACAGGGCGTTAAGGCCACTGATTTCCACTGCGTAATGCAACCAAGGCAAACGGGCGCTGTGCAGTGGCGCAAACAGCATTTGCACCGCCGCCAACAGCGAAGCGACAGCACAGAGCAAGGTGCCGCCACTCAGCAGGACGCTGATGCGTGACCAGGGGGCCAATAACCAGCCCAACAGGGCGCAGAGTAAATACCCCACCAATGCCGGCGTCAGCAGCAACAACGGGTCGGGCAGAAGGGCATACATCATCAATTCGGCTCCTTGTGGGATCCAGGGGCGGCGGCGAACGGCAACTCGGCGCTGAGCGCCTGCATGGCGTTGCGCCTTTTCTGTTCGCTGGCGTTGCGTACGTCCAGGTCAGTCACCAGCCGGATAGCCTGGGTTGGACAGGTGCGGATACAGGCCGGGCCTTCGGGGCTGAAGTCGCAGAGATCGCACTTCACCGCCACGGCACGCACACCGGGTACGCAATCCAGGAAGGCGCTGATCGGGCGTGGTGCCTTGGCCGCCGGCAGTGCCAGCGGGGTGTTGCAATAGGTTGGGATCGACAATGGACTACTGCCGCCGAAGCCAATCGCCCCGAACGGGCAGGCAATGCCGCAGAGCTTGCAACTGATGCACAGGCTTTCGTTCAGTACGATGGCGTTATCCTGATGACGAATAGCGTTGACCGGGCATACCTGTGCACAGGGGGCATCTTCACACTGGTGGCACATCACCGGGGCCGAGTCGCGGGCGTTACGTATTACCTGCAAGCGGGGTAATGCCTGCAAACCTTGCTGACGGTGTTCCGCAGAACAACTGGCCATACAGGTATTGCAGCCAATACACAGTTTGGGGTCCGCAATAATAAAGCGGTTCATGCACACTCCTTGCTTCGTCATTTATGACGAAATCGTCAGTAAAAAATGACGCTTCGACAGTTTTCTGTCGGTGATTAACGCCGACGGTCAGACGGGTAAGGTTATTTTCTTCAGTGCATCATGAATGGCATGGCCGTCATGCAGGGAATCAAACAGACATTGATAAATAACGGCGATCTTATCCAGGTAATGATCAAATACCGCCTGCATATCGCGGTTATTTATTACACCGTCGATATTGCCATTTTCATCCAGCGTGGCATGGGCGAATGGGGCAAAGTCTTCCGGCTCATGGGCCGTGGCCAGATTAATGCGGTAGCAAATATCACGGCTGTAAAAGCCCTCGCTCAGCTGGATGCTGACCGTAAAGTGGTTGAACAACACAAAACGCAGATCGTTTTCCTGCCCGTAGGTAAACTGATGATTAATCTTCTTTTTAGTGGTGGTCACCGCTTTGACCAGGGTGCTGTGGTAAGTCTGCCACTGCGCCATCAGGCGGTTGCTTTTGTTGGCGATATAATCGGCCTGACTGGTTACTTCACTGATTGTACTCATTGTCGTCACTCAATATTGATGGTCGTTGTCGAAATAGCTCCGGGTCAGCGAGTTAAAGCATAAAGCGTGCCAAACTCCGGTAAATTTCATTATTTCCTTTTAATTCAATTATCAGGATTAAATTAACCCGCCAGCCGCTCAGGCAATAAACGGGTTAATCACTGACGATGACATGACGCTCGACAAATATGCCATTGGCGACTTGGCACCCTATTTGCAATGTGAGGGGAATAACGCGTTTTATCGCCATTAACGGAGGCCGGATGCACGAAATAACCTTGTGCCAACATGCGATGGAAATAATGCAGCAACAGGCTAACCAACATCATGCGCAGCGTATTACCGCGGTGTGGTTCGAGATTGGCGCATTTTCCTGTGTCGAAGCGGAGTCATTGAGGTTCTGCTTTGACATGGTATGCCGCGACACGCTGGCCGAAGGCTGCGAACTGCATCTGATCGAACAGAAAGCGCTGTCCTGGTGTTATGACTGCCAGGCCGACGTCGAGTTACTGATGCCGCAGGTGCTGGTTTGTCCACACTGCTCCGGGCGCAACCTGCGGGTGCAGGCCGATGATGGCTTGCAGATAAAACGCCTGGAAATTGAATAACAGAGGGGAATGACTATGTGCAGTACCTGCGGATGTGCCCAGGGTGAACTGACGATTGAAGGGGAAGTGAAGGTGCCATTCCGCCCGCAACGCAATGTGCAGGGAGATCTGCATTACGGCTTGGGGTTGGCGGGCACCCATGCGCCGGGCATCAGCCAGCGCCGGATGCTGGAAATTGAAACCCGGGTGCTGGATAAAAACGATCGCCTGGCAGAAGGTAACCGGCAATATTTTGCCGGGCAACATATTCTGGCGCTGAATCTGGTTTCCAGCCCCGGCTCCGGTAAAACCACGCTGCTGACAGAAACCTTGCTGCGGCTGCGTGATCGGCATCCGTGCGCGGTGGTGGAAGGTGACCAGCAAACCACCAATGATGCGGAACGTATCCGCGCCACCGGCGTGCCGGCGATTCAGGTGAATACCGGGAAAGGGTGTCACCTGGATGCGCAAATGGTTCACGAGGCCGCCCGGCGTCTGGAACTCAAGCCCCATAGCCTGTTGTTTATCGAAAACGTCGGCAATCTGGTTTGCCCGGCCAGCTTTGATCTCGGGGAACGCCATAAGGTGGCGGTGCTTTCGGTCACCGAAGGGGAAGACAAACCGCTCAAGTACCCGCATATGTTTGCTGCTGCCCGGGTGATGCTGCTCAACAAAATCGATCTGTTGCCGTATTTGAACTTCGACCTGGCCACCTGTATCGACAATGCGCGGCAGGTGAACCCAACCATTGAGGTGATTACCCTGTCGGCGACCAGCGGCGAAGGCATGGATCAGTGGCTGGCCTGGCTGGAGGAACAGCTATGTGCATAGGCGTTCCAGGGCAGATCGTGGCGCTGGATGAAAAGCAGCCTCAGCACGCCTGGGCAGAAGTCTGTGGCGTGCAACGGGAAGTGAACATTGCTTTGGTGCGTCAGGACGGTGAGCCGAGAGAGGCGATGATCGGCTGCTGGGTGCTGATCCACGTGGGCTTCGCGATGAGTCGCCTTGACCAACAAGAGGCCGAGGAAATGCTGGCGGCACTGCAGGCGATGGGGGAAGTGGAGCAGGACGTAGCGCTGTTTCTGGCGGGGGAAGGCAACCATGCATTACGTTGATGAATTCCGCGATCCGCAACGGGTCAAAACCCTGTTACAGCATATCCGGCGGCGTGCAGTGCAGTTGCCGTTTACCGCCGAGCGCCCCTTGCAAATAATGGAGGTTTGCGGTGGTCATACCCATGCCATTTTCCGCTTTGGGCTGGATAAACTGCTGCCCCCGCAGATTGAATTTATTCATGGCCCCGGTTGCCCGGTTTGCGTGTTACCTATGGGCCGTATCGATGCCTGTTGCGAAATCGCCGCTCACCCGGAGGTGATTTTTTGCACCTTCGGCGATGCGCTGCGGGTACCGGGCAAACAAGGTTCGTTACTGCAGGCTCGCGAGCGTGGGGCCGACGTGCGGGTAGTTTATTCACCGTTGGATGCCCTTATGCTGGCGCGGCAAAATCCACAGCGGCAGGTGGTGTTCTTTGCCCTGGGTTTCGAAACCACCATGCCGGTCACCGCGATCACTTTGCAACAGGCCCGGCAGGAAGGTCTCGATAACTTCAGCGTATTTTGTCAGCACATCAGCCTGATCCCCACCTTGCGCAGCCTGTTGCAACAGCCGGATGTGCGCATCGACGGTTTTCTGGCGCCCGGTCACGTCAGTATGGTGATCGGCACCGAGCCCTATGACTTTATCAGCCAGCAATACCACAAACCCCTGGTGGTAACCGGCTTTGAACCGTTGGATATCTTGCAAGGGGTGATGATGCTGGTTGAGCAGTTTGTCGGGCAGCAGAGCCAAACCGAAAACCAATATCGGCGTGTGGTGCCGGAACAGGGCAATCTGCTGGCACAGCAGGCGATGAGCGACGTTTTTGTGCTGGGCGGCGGTAGCGAATGGCGTGGTCTTGGCACCATTGCCGACTCCGGCATTGCCCTGACCGCCGCCTATCGTGCCTTTGATGCTGAACGGCGTTTTCGCCCGAAGCATCGGCAGGTGGCTGACGATCCTCATGCCCGCTGTGGCGAGGTGCTGACCGGGCGCTGCAAACCGCGGGATTGCCCGCTATTCGGTCGTGGCTGTACGCCGCAAAACGCCTTTGGTGCGCTGATGGTGTCCTCGGAAGGGGCCTGCGCCGCCTGGTACCAATACCGCCGTGAAGCAGAGGAAACCCCAGCATGAATAACGTGATTACCATGGCTCACGGCAGTGGCGGCACAGCGATGCAGCAACTGCTGGATGAGATTTTCTTGCCGGCCTTTGCCAACCCACAGTTGGATCAGCGCGAAGATCAGGCCCGACTGGATTTGGCCGAGTTAACCCAACAGGGCGATCGGCTGGCATTTACCACCGACAGCTACGTGATTGACCCGATTTTCTTTCCGGGCGGCGATATTGGCAAACTGGCAGTTTGCGGTACGGCTAACGATCTGGCGGTCAGTGGTGCATTACCGCGTTATCTCTCCTGCGGGTTCATCCTCGAAGAAGGCTTGCCGTTGGCCGATTTACAGCGGGTGGTGGCTTCGATGGCCGTCACCGCACAGCAGGCCGGTATTCGCATTGTCACCGGGGATACCAAGGTGGTGCAGCGGGGTGCCGCCGACAAGCTGTTTATCAACACCGCCGGTATTGGAGTGATCCCACCGGGCCTGGATTGGGCGGCGACCCATATCCGTGTCGGCGACGCCGTTATTGTCAGCGGCACCTTGGGCGACCACGGGGCAACTATCCTCAACCTGCGGGAAAAGCTGGGCATGTCGCTGGACGTGATCAGTGACTGCGCGGTGTTGGCACCGTTAATCGCGCCATTGCGGGCCATTAATGGCGTGCGGGCATTGCGCGATGCCACCCGTGGTGGGGTGAATGCCATCCTGCATGAGTTTGCTCGTGCGGCCGGTGTGGGTATCGAGGTGGAAGAGAACCTGTTGCCCGTAGCCTCGGCGGTTCGGGGTATTTGTGAATTGTTGGGGTTGGATGCCATCAACTTTGCCAACGAGGGCAAACTGGTGGTGGTGGCTGCACCCGAAGCCGAACTTGAAGTGCTGGCTGCCTTGCAGGCTCACCCGCTAGGCAAGGCCGCTACGGTGATTGGCCGGGTGACGGCAGGACGTCAGGTGAGACTGCAAGGCGCTTATGGCATCAGCCGCCTGCTGGATTTGCCACATGCCGAACCTTTGCCGCGCATTTGTTGATCCGGTCGGGGGAGAACCTTGCCGCCCAGCGTTACACTTTGTGACGTGACTCACTAAAATCATCATCGCGACTCAGGCAAGTGATAAACAATGTCGAATGCACAATTAGAAAAACAAGAATTACTCGAAATAACTCGCACGCTGCTCAGTCAGCACAGCTTCGCCGATCTGTTACGGCAACTACGCCAGCTGCTGCAACGTCAGCAACTGGCCGACAACGTGACGCTGGTGCTGCTTGACCCACACAGTGAACGAGTGAGCTTTCATGGGTTGGACGCGCAGCGGCAGCCGGTTATCTATCAGGATGAAACCCTGCTGGCTAACGGACCGGTCAGCCGGTTACGGCAGAGCCCATTGCCGCAGCGTTGGCAGAGTGAAGATCTGCATGCGCGATACCCACAAATCAGCGCCCTGGCGTTGTACCCCTCCTTTAACCACTATTGCCTGATGCCACTGCATGCCGGTGGCACCCTGATTGGCGGTTGCGAACTGTTACGCAGTAGCGCGCAATCTTTCAGTGATGCCGGCCTGGTACAGCTACAGACGCTGATGGAGTTGGTCGCGTTGGCGGCAGAGCAGATCACATTGCGTGAGCAGGCGGAAACACGTCAGCGCCAGTTGAGCCATGAGCGAGACGATTACCGTGTTTTGGTTGACGTGACCAACGCGGTGTTGTCAAAGCTCGATCTGGATGATTTGATTGGCGAAATCTCAACGGAGATCCACCGTTTTTTCAAGATCGACGCCATCAGCATGGTGTTATGCGTCGATAAAACCGATCAGGTGACCATCTACTCCACGCATTATTTGCAAGACGACGTGGTTGAGCGTCAGCAGTACAGCGTGGCACTGGCGGGAACCTTATCGGAACAGGTGATGCAGAGCGGGGAAATGTTGCTGTTGAACCTCAAGCATTCCGATCGCCTGGCGGCTTATGAACGCCAGCTGTTCGATCTCTGGCATGACCAAATCCAAACGCTGTGCGTCTTGCCGCTGGTGTTTGGCAAAAAGACCCTGGGCGTATTGAAGTTGGCACAATGTCAGCCGGATAATTTCAACGCCGCCAATCTGCGGGTGCTGCAGCAAATTGCCGAACGTATTGCCATTGCGGTGGACAATGCGTTGGCCTACCAGGAAATCAGCCGACTCAAAGAGAGCCTGGTGCATGAAAACCTGTATCTGACCGAGCAAATCAACGGCAATAACCCGGACTTCGGTGAGATTGTCGGGCGCAGCGTAGTGATGTCTGCAGTGCTGAAACAGGTCGAAATGGTGGCCAAGAGTGACTGTTCGGTGCTGATCCTCGGTGAAACTGGCACCGGTAAAGAATTGATTGCTCGGGCTATTCACAACCTGAGTGAGCGGCGTGACCAGCGCATGGTGAAAATGAACTGCGCGGTGATGCCGGCCGGCTTGCTGGAAAGCGATTTATTTGGTCACGAAAAGGGATCCTTCACCGGGGCCACCAACCAGCGGATGGGGCGTTTTGAACTGGCCGACAAGGGAACGTTGTTTCTGGATGAAGTGGGGGAAATTCCCGTCGAACTGCAGCCTAAATTGCTGCGGGTATTGCAGGAGAGGGAGTTTGAACGGGTAGGCGGTAACAAGGTGATCTCGGTAGATGTGCGCCTGATTGCCGCCACCAATCGGGACCTGCAGCAAATGGTGGCCGATCGCGAGTTTCGCAGTGACCTGTTTTACCGGCTGAATGTGTTCCCGATCGTCATCCCACCCTTGCGTGAGCGGCCGGAAGACATTCCGCAATTAGTGAAGTTTCTCACCTATAAAATCGCCCGTCGGATGAAGCGCACCATCGACAGCATTCCGGCTGAAACCCTGCGCCTGCTGAGCCAAATGCCCTGGCCGGGCAATGTGCGCGAGCTGGAGAATGTCATCGAACGGGCGGTATTGCTGACGCGCGGTACGGTGCTTAATCTGGAATTGCCCGAACTGCGTTATCCGGTGCCTTCGATGGCCTTACCCCTGACGGCAGCGGAACCCATCCAGGCGGGAGAGGACGACCGCCAGCGGATTATCCGTGTACTGAAGGAAACCAACGGCGTGGTGGCCGGTCCGCGTGGCGCCGCGCAGCGTCTGGGGCTTAAACGCACTACGCTACTTTCACGCATGAAGAAGTGGGGGATTTTGGTCAAGTGACCGGCATAAGGTAATCTGCTTCCCAGGGTGAATAATCATTCTCCTACCGAATAGGATCAACGAGTGTGCTATGACCAGAACAGTTGCTTTCAAGCAGGTTGATGTTTTTTCTGAATTGCCTTTTGGCGGTAATCCGTTGGCAGTTATTCTGGATGCTGATGTGTTAAGCGATGACGAAATGGCCGCGATCGCCCGCTGGACGCATTTATCTGAAACGACTTTTGTGTTAACTCCGACGGATAATCAGGCCGACTATCGGGTGCGTATCTTTACCGTTGAAGGTGAGTTGCCGTTTGCCGGTCATCCTACGCTGGGTACCGCTCATGCATTACTGGAAGTTGGGCTGGTGCCAAAAACTGCAGGCAGACTGGTTCAGGAGTGTGGTGTCGGTCTGGTGAACGTCAAGATTGCCCCTCTGGGTTCGCTGGCGTTTGCGGCACCGGAGGCAGTGCTTACGCCGTTTGACGATGCGTTGCTCAGCACTGTGCTCAACCACGGGGCGTTGGATAAAGAGCAGAGGGTAACCATCGTTGATATGGGGATCCGCTGGCTATTAGTACCAATGATCTCGGCTGACGCGGTGTTAGAAGTCAGTCCTGACGTCAGTGCGTTAGAGCTTCTACTGAAACGCGCGCAGGTGAATGGTTTGATGCCGTTTGGGCCATGTAACCATGGTGAGGAGCAATTTGAGGTTCGCGGTTTGATGGTTGAAAATGGGGCATTGACGGAAGACCCGGTCACCGGCAGTGCCAATGCCTGTCTGGCGCGCTATTTTTCCGCGTGTGGGGTAAATGAAGATTACCGAGCTCGCCAGGGAACGGCCATTCAACGCAACGGCCGTATAACGATCCAGTATCGGGAGGACGGCATTTGGATTGGTGGCAAGACGGTAACGGTTATTGACGGCACTATTAATCTTTAATTTGGGACGTTGTTCATCACTTGGCAGGTAAAGCAGCCTTAATGTGAACTGCCCCATTTTCTGAGGGCAGTTCACTTGTGGGGCTAACGCCTTTAAGCGTGTTTATGGCGTTGGGTCATCGATCTCATGCGGTCTTTGCTTGCGCAGCAGATGCAGCAGTAAAGACACCCGTCGCTCCGTCCGTTCCGGGGTATCCGGCGGCAAGTTATAGCGCAGGGTATAACGCTCGTTTTTTTCATTGAAGAAATCGATAACCAGTACCGGTATCGAAGCCCCAACCACTTTGCGATAATTCAATGAGATCGATGACAGGTCTCGTTTCATGACACATCCATCCTTGATCAACTCACGACAACGTTACGACGTGTTGATACCGCAATCCGCCCGATAGCAAAACTCAGCCCAGCGCCCAACAACAGCAGCAACAAGGAGCCCCAGGCAGCACGAGATACCTGTTTGGCTGCCACATCCGCCGCTTCGCGGGCTTTCTGTTCGGCCTGAGCCTTCAGCTCTTCAACTTTTTTTACTGCCTGCTGATAGGCCTGAGCGTAGTTGTCGACAATTTGGGTCGCTTCGGCGTGGCTCTTGCCGGTACGAGCGGCAACGATGTTCACCAGTGCATCCTTATCAGCGGCATTCAGAGTTGGCTCACCAGATTGCTTTACGCGCTCGAACCATTGCTTAAGCTCCGCTGTGGCCTGGGCCGGATCGGTGGCGGCATCGGTCGCCGATTGTTTACCGTCCGCACCCGCCTGTTCGGTTTTTTGTTCCAGTCTGGACGGGTCTAATTCCGGCTTGCCGGTTTGCTTGAGCGTGGTAGCCAACTGATTTTGCAAATCATCCCAGTCCAGGCTGATACCCTTTTTATCAAGCTGCTGCTTAACGCTGTCGCCAATGCCCGGTGCCGCCGCTGCCAGGCCGTTGCCCGTCAGTGATAACCCTTTGCCCACGGCATTGCCGGCCAGACCGACCACGCCGCTCGCCAAGGAAATAACCAGCCAGGTGGTCAGCAAGGTAGTAACCGCCCAGCTCAACAGGCCGTGTAAACCGCCCCGGTTGGGTGAGGTTCGGCCGGCGACAAAGGCCCCGGCGGCCAGGGAGAGCAAGGTGGTGACAAACAGCCAGATGCCGGTTCCCACACCGAAGCCGCTCAGGGGATTACCTGCCTGCAGCGGATCCACGGCCGATGCGCCGACAGCGGTACCCAGTACACTCAAGATCAGATAGGTCACCAGTGCCATGGCGCTCCCGGCCAATATTGAGCCCCATGAAACGTGAAACGCCAAGCGATTGGATTCATAGACAGTGGTCATTGTTATTCCTTATATTTACTGGACAAGGGGTTGTACGCGCAGCAGTCCGCTGCACCGACAGGATCAGTCTGCCGCTCTGCACCACCGATCGTCCCGGTTCATTTGCACCCTTGGTGCTAGTGCATTCACACCCCGCGAATGAACTACTTAAGCACTATGCTGGTTGGGACGTCGCATCATTGCCAGGCGCGAAGATCGCCGCTTGGTGGCCCGAGGTCTTTTGTCTTATGGAGAAATAATGAGCCAGTCCGTTCTTGCCAGCGAAACTAACCGCAGCCAACTACAACAGATCATTTCAGGATTGACCGAAGGGGTGATTCTGACCGAAGTCGACCAGACCATCCTGTGGGCTAATGAAGCCGCGCTGAGCATGCATGGGCTGACCAAACTGAGTGAGTTGGGAGCCAATGCCCAGGAGTACGCAGAGCGTTTTGCCTTGCGTTACCGCAACAATCATCCTTTGACCGAAGAGCAATACCCGATTAACCGGGTAGCCAAGGGTGAAGAGTTCAGTGAGGTGCTGGTCGAGGTCAAACCTGTCAGCGAACCGGAGTTTCTCTGGGTTCACCGGTTACGCAGCCTGACTATCACCGACGCTAAAGGGCAACCTGAGTTATTGGTATTAATCCTGAGTGATGCCACCGACTGGGCCAGTGCCGAAGATCGTTTTGAAAAAACCTTCAACGCCAACCCGGCTCCCGCCGTGATCTGCAGCCTGAGCGATCTGCGTTATATCAAGGTCAATCAGGGATTCCTCGATATGACCGGTTACCACCGCGATCAGGTGATGGGCAATTCGGTCTACGCACTGGATGTACTGGAGCAGGCGGAGAATAAGGAGTTGGCCGTGCAGCGTCTGAGTGAAGGGGCAACCATTCCGCAGATGCAGGCCGAGTTAAAACTGCCCGCCGGGGGGACCAAACTGGTGATCGTCGCCGGGCAGCCGCTGGACATCAATGAAGAAGATTGCATGCTGTTTACCTTTACCGACCTTGAGCCTCGCCGCAAGGCCGAGTCGGCGTTACGCGAGAGTGAAGAGCGGTTTGCCAAGTCCTTTCGTTTGAGCCCGGTCCCCACGCTGGTGTGCACGGTGGACAAGCAGCGAGTGCTGGATATCAATGAAGCCTTTATCAAGACCACCGGGTACGCCGCTGAGGAGCTGATCGGCAAGACGGTCGAGGATCTCAATGTTATTGACGGGCAGGGGGAATGTCGTCGCTTGTTTACCCTGCTGGCAAAAACCGGCAACGTCGAGAGTCAGGATCTTAAAATCCGTAAGAAGGGCAATGAGGTGATCGACTGCGTGGTCTCTGCCGATGCCGTGAGTATTCAGGACGCGCCCTGTTATCTGTTGGTCATGATGGACATTACCGAGCGCAAACGTTCGGAACTGGAGCTGGTGTCCGCCATCGAGGAGGTGATGCAAGATGCCTCCTGGTTCAGTCAAACTTTGCTCGAGAAACTGGCCAATGTGAAAAGCATCAATAAACCCCATCTGTCTGGGGTTTCCTTCACCGATCTTACCGCCCGTGAGCGCGACGTATTGGGGTTAATCTGCGAGGGGCTGCCTGACAAGAAAATTGCCACACGCCTTAATCTTGCCGCCAATACCGTGCGCAATCATGTGGCTACGGTGTATTCCAAACTTGACGTGCACAGCCGCAGTGAGGCCATTGTCTGGGCCAGGGAACGGGGGTTATTTGCCGGTGAGCGGCAGCCCAAAAAGGAAAAGTAGGGCGCAAATGCACTAGTCAATTTCATGCAAATTGACCTTATGAGTGGCTAGGGGGCAGCTTAATATTGGGGCAGTCATCTAACCGATGCCAAACTCAGGAGAGCACGATGAACAGCGATAAGATTGAAGGTGTTATGGATAAAGTTGTCGGCAAAACGCAGGAAGTTGCTGGTGATGTGACTGGCGATGAGCGCTTGCAAGCCGAAGGCAGCGCCCGCTACGTGGCGGGGGCGATACAAGAAAAATATGGCGATGCACTGGGCTGTGTCAGCGACCTGGTCAAGAAGAAGCCGCTCACCACTGTGGCGATCTTTGCCGGCGTGAGTTTATTGGCCGGCCTGCTGTTACGTCGCCGATAACCCTGTTTTAATCGCCCGTATGCTGCGGGCGAACTCTCCAGATTGCGCACTATGCTTCAGACTAATCCCTTCGTCGTCCCCACCGTTATCTTATGTAACTTCGCCAGTGATCCCCCTTTGCAGCCGCAGACTTCTCATAACCCGGGCGAAGAACCTTTGCCTCTGATTTTGCGTCTGGGGCATACGTCCTATATATTTATTAACAGGCCCAAAGGCCGTTAGGGAATTGTGATACTTGATCCAACTAATCACCGATTACTAGGAAGCTATCATGCATAAAAGAACACTGGCGACACTGCACTACGATAAAATGCCTTACGATGGAGTGTATTACCATATCTTAAAACGTGAGGCGCAAGGGCACACGGCGCTGTTGAAACTTGATGCTGGCAGCCAACAGTCAGCCCGTTTTCATCCTGGTTGGGTCAAATTGATGGTCCTGTCCGGTGAGCTCAAAATTGGCGACCAGACCCTGCAGGCGCATGAGATGTTGATGATCCCGGCAAAAAACGCCTACACGGTAGAAGCCATCACCGAAGTTTACTGCCTGGCGATTTCTGAACTGGACGGGGTAGAACTGGCTCGCTAGAGAGGGCTCCTGACAAAGTAGCCAGCCTGGCCCCGCATGGGCTTATCTGGTGGAATTCCCCGTCACTCAGCGGGGAGTTCTGATTTTAGCGCTGCAAGGTATAACAACCCGCCTGATAGATAACCTCTTGCTCTTCATCTGCCGCTATCCTTGTTTCTCTGGGGAGGCTTTTGCCGCTTAATATAGATTGTGACCCATTAATATATTGGTCACTCATTGTGAATCAAAACTCACAGAGATAAGCTATACCGATGAATAAAAAAACGAAGACACCCCAAACACGCGGCCCCTCGGATCACAGCGTTCGCGATCAGGTCGTAGAGGCGGCTACAGAATATTTTGGACATTATGGGTTTGAAAAAACCACGGTGTCCGATCTGGCCAAGGCCATCGGTTTTTCCAAGGCTTATATCTACAAATTCTTTGAGTCCAAGCAGGCGATTGGCGAGGTGATCTGCGCCAATCGACTGGCCATGATTATGGTGCTGGTGGACTCGGCGATCGCGGAGGCACCCACCGCCTCAGAGAAGCTGAGATGTCTGTTCAAGGCGCTATCGGAAACCGGCAGCGACTTATTCTTCCATGACCGCAAGCTGTATGACATCGCCGCTGTTGCCGCACGCGATCGGTGGCCTTCAGTGAAGGCGCATGAAGCGCATTTGCTGCAGGTCATTCAGCAAATCCTCCGAGAGGGCCGCGAGTCCGGGGAATTTGAGCGCAAGACCCCGCTGGACGAAGCCGCCAGTGCGATTTATCTGGTGATGCGACCCTATATCAACCCGGTACAACTGCAATACAACCTGGAAACGGCCGGTGAGGCTGCGGTGCTTTTATCAGCATTGATATTGCGCAGTCTGTCGCCTTAACGTCACTAGTGACCATTGACATAATTGGTCACTAGTTAGAGAATGCGGTTCTTGTCCTGTTAATGACGTAAGGGAACCCATGCCTCGGCTTAAACCTGCCACCATTGCCGTTTGTCTGTTGCCTCTCGCCTTGGTGGCTTGTGGTGATCCATCGACCGCCGACGACCCACGAATTAAGGCGCCTTTAGTGCGGGCGGTAGCGGTTGAAGATTCAATCGACACTTCTCGTGCTTTCACCGGTGTTGTGGTCGCGCGCATTCAGAGTGACCTCGGTTTCCGGGTCTCCGGTAAAATACTTGAGCGCCTGGTCGATACCGGTCAGACCGTCAAGCGTGGTCAGCCACTGATGCGTCTTGATCCGGTCGATTTGGCTCTGCAGTCACGAGCCCAGCAACAGGCCGTGACGGCAGCTCGCGCGCAGGCCCGGCAGGCAACTGCCGACGAAGCGCGTTACCGTGGACTGGTCACCAGCGGTGCTGTTTCAGCCTCGGCTTACGATCAGATCAAGGCGGCAGCGGATACCGCCAAGGCACAGCTCAGCGCCGCAGAGGCTCAGGCTGATGTGGCCCGTAATGCTTTCGGGTATGCCGTTCTACCCGCCGACGCCGATGGCGTGGTGATGGCGACCCTGGCTGAACCCGGACAGGTTGTCAGTGCAGGTCAGCCGATAGTTCGGCTGGCGCGGGCAGGGCAAAGAGAGGCCATAGTGCATCTGCCGGAAACATTGCGTCCGGCCATTGGCAGTGTGGCGATGGCCAGTCTGTATGGCCGCAGTAGTGACGCAATGCCTTCCACATTGCGACTGCTTTCCGATGCGGCCGATCCTGCAACGCGAACATTCGAGGCCAGATATGTGCTTGAAGGCTCGCTGGCTGGAGCCCCTTTAGGATCCACCGTCACCCTCGATATCGCTAACAGCAATCGATCGGCGTCAAGGCTACAGGTACCGGTTGCGGCACTGTATGACCCCGGCAAGGGGGCTGGCGTATGGATTATCGCCGGTAAGCCGGCGAAAGTGTCCTGGCGTGCCGTGCAGGTCCTGGGCATCAGTGACGATATGGCACAAGTTGCGGGCAATCTCAGGGTCGGCGAACAGGTCGTGGCTTTGGGGGCGCACTTGCTGCGCGACGGCGAGCAGGTCAGGTCGGCTCAGCAGGCTGAAGACGGCGTTACCGGGAGCCAGCCATGAGCACGGGGCGTTTTAACCTCTCGGCACTCGCGGTTCGCGAACGTTCCATCACGCTTTTCTTGATCTTTCTTATCACGGTAGCCGGTATTCTTTCGTTTTTCGAATTGGGACGTGCTGAAGATCCCCCCTTTACGGTTAAACAGATGACGGTCATCACCGCCTGGCCGGGAGCTACAGCGCAGGAAATGCAGGATCAGGTCGCCGAGCCGCTTGAAAAACGGATGCAGGAACTGAAATGGTATGACCGCAGCGAAACCTACACGCGCCCAGGGTTGGCCTTCACCATGCTGTCACTGGCAGATAAAACACCGCCATCCGAGGTGCAGGAAGCTTTCTATCAGGCCCGCAAGAAGCTGGGTGACGAGGCCAGGAACTTGCCTGCGGGCGTCATCGGGCCGATGGTCAATGATGAGTTCTCAGACGTCACCTTTGCGCTGTTTGCGCTGAAGGCCAGAGGAGAACCGCAACGTCTGTTAGTGCGAGATGCCGAGTCCCTTCGCCAGCGCCTGTTGCATGTGCCGGGCGTGAAAAAGGTCAATATCATTGGCGAGCAGGCGGAACGTATCTTTGTCTCCTTCTCTCACGATCGACTGGCCACCCTTGGTGTGACCCCCCAACAGATTTTTGCCGCACTGAATAATCAGAACGTGCTGACGCCCGCCGGTTCTATCGACACCCAGGGACCGCAGGTCTTTCTCCGCCTGGACGGTGCCCTCGATACCTTGACGAAGATTCGTGACACACCGGTTGTGGCACAGGGGCGGACCCTGAAGTTTTCGGACGTCGCGACGGTGGAACGCGGTTATGAAGATCCTGCCACCTTTATTATTCGTAACAACGGCGAGCAGGTTCTGCTGTTGGGCATTGTGATGCGGGAGGGATGGAACGGACTGGACCTGGGCAAAGCGCTTAATGCAGAAACGGCCAGTATCAATCAGGACATGCCACTGGGGATGACGCTCACCAAGATCACTGACCAGTCTGTCAACATCCGGTCCGCGGTTGACGAGTTTATGGTGAAGTTCTTCGTTGCGCTACTGGTGGTGATGGTGGTTTGCTTTGTTAGCATGGGCTGGCGCGTAGGGGTGGTAGTTGCCGCGGCGGTGCCTTTGACGCTGGCAGTGGTGTTTATGGTGATGGAAGCCTCTGGCAAGAACTTTGACCGCATCACTCTGGGCTCACTGATACTGGCGCTGGGACTACTGGTTGATGACGCCATTATCGCCATCGAAATGATGGTGGTAAAGATGGAGGAAGGGTACGACCGGATCAAAGCCTCCGCCTACGCCTGGAGCCATACGGCCGCACCAATGCTGGCGGGGACGCTGGTGACGGCCATTGGCTTTATGCCGAATGGTTTCGCACAGTCTACCGCAGGCGAGTACACCAGCAACATGTTCTGGATTGTCGGTATCGCCCTGATCGCATCCTGGGTGGTTGCGGTGATCTTTACGCCTTATCTGGGGGTGAAGATGTTGCCGAACATCAAACAGGTCAAGGGGGGACACGCGGCTATCTATAACACCCGCCACTATAATCGCTTTCGCCGGTTGTTGACCCGAGTCATCACCCGCAAGTGGGCAGTGGCCGCTACGGTGATTGCCGCCTTTATCCTGGCGGTTGTCGGCATGGGACTGGTCAAGAAGCAGTTTTTCCCTACTTCCGATCGGCCTGAGGTCCTAGTCGAGGTACAGATGCCCTATGGAACCGCCATTGAGCAAACCAGCGCCGCCACCGCCAAGATTGAAGCCTGGCTGAAGAAACAGCCTGAGGCCAGGATCGTCACATCTTATATTGGCCAAGGTTCGCCGCGTTTTTTTCTGGCCATGGCGCCAGAGCTACCCGATCCTTCGTTCGCCAAGATAGTGATACACACGGACAGCCAGCAAGCCCGTGAAGCCCTTAAGTTCCGTCTTCGCGAAGCCGCAGCTGAAGGGCTGGCCCCAGAGGCTCGTATCCGGGTCACTCAACTGGTATTTGGTCCGTACTCGCCATTCCCTGTGGCTTATCGGGTCATGGGACCGGCCCCGGATAAACTGCGTGACATTGCCGGTCAGGTCGAGGCAGTGATGCAAACCAGCCCGATGATGCGGACCGTTAACACCGACTGGGGACAACGGGTACCCACACTGCATTTCTCTTTGGATCCAAACCGTTTACAAGCGGTGGGGTTAACGTCCAACAGCGTAGCGCAGCAACTGCAATTCCTGATTTCTGGCATACCTATCACGTCGGTGCGCGAGGATATTCGTGCTGTGCAGGTTGTCGGTCGAGCGGCGGGTAATATTCGACTCGATCCGGCCAAAATAGCCGGTTTTACCCTTGTGGGTTCTGCCGGACAACGCATTCCGCTATCGCAAGTGGGCGAAGTGGACGTGCAAATGGAAGATCCTATCCTGCGACGCCGCGACCGAATTCCGACGATGACGGTGCGGGGCGACGTAGCCGAAGGGCTGCAACCCCCGGACGTTTCCGCCGTGATACTGAAAGCGTTACAGCCGGTCATCGACCAACTGCCTGCCGGTTACCGCATAGAACAAGCCGGTTCGGTTGAAGAGTCAGCCAAGGCGACCAAGGCGATGTTGCCGTTATTCCCAATCATGATCGCATTGACGCTGTTGATCATCATTTTGCAGGTCCGCTCGATGTCCGCGATGGTCATGGTGTTCCTCACGGCCCCATTGGGACTGATCGGTGTAGTGCCCACTTTGCTGCTGTTCCAACAGCCGTTTGGCATCAACGCTCTGGTCGGGCTGATCGCGCTATCGGGTATTTTAATGCGGAATACCCTGATCCTGATCGGGCAAATTGATCACAATCAGCAGGCGGGAATGGATCCGTTCCATGCGGTAGTCGAAGCCACGGTGCAACGTGCCCGTCCGGTGTTGCTTACCGCTTTGGCGGCTATTTTGGCCTTTATCCCGCTGACCCATTCGGTATTCTGGGGCACCCTGGCCTACACCTTGATTGGCGGCACCTTCGGAGGAACCCTGATGACATTGGTGTTCCTGCCGGCGATGTATGCCATCTGGTTTAAAATCCGTCCTGACAAAGGGTAATTAATCTGACTGCGCAGGTTGGAAGCCCAAAAGGCGGCATCCGACCTGTCAGTTTGCCTGGAGGACGCCAGAGACAAAATAGTGCTAACAAAATAAATGACGATTGACATCTATTATACATGACGCGCATCATTCAATGAGTGAAGTATGAGTCATTTCCCATCACAGAGAGGCAAGTATGACAGACATCAGTTCGGTATTGATCACCGGTGCCTCCACCGGTATTGGAGCGGTTTATGCTGACCGTTTTGCCCGCCGCGGGCATAACCTTATCCTGGTTGCGCGGGATGTTTCCCGTATGGAAGCGCTGGCCGGTCGCCTGCGCGCAGAGTATGGCGTAGCCGTGGATATCCTGCCGGCAGACCTCACGCAGCGAGCAGATATACAAACTGTGGCACAGCGACTTCGGGACGATGAGAACATAACGGTGCTGGTGAATAACGCCGGTATGAGCCTGTCCGGTTCGTTTGCGTCTCAGGAGGCGGTGGATATTGACCGACTGATAGCCCTGAATCTGTCAGCGGTTGCCAGTCTGGCCCACGCGGTGGCTCCACGTCTGGCCGCGGCCGGGGAGGGTGCCATTATCAACATCAGTTCAGTGGTCGGGTTGGCGCCGGAATTCGGCCTGACCGTTTACGGTGCCACCAAGGCGTTTGTGCTTTATCTGTCTCAGGGGATGAGTCTCGAACTCGCGGCGCAGGGCGTGTATGTACAAGCCGTATTGCCTGCCGCAACGCGTACCGAAATCTGGCAGCGTTCGGGGACGGACATCAATACTGTGAGCGGCGTGATGGAAGTCGATGAACTGGTGGATGCAGCGCTTGTCGGCTTTGACCGCCGCGAGGTGGTGACCATTCCGCCTCTGCATAACGAACAGCAGTGGCTAAACTATGATCAAGCTCGCCAAGCGATGCTGCCGGAGTTTCGGCAGGAACATCCAGCAGCGCGCTACATTAGTGAGTAATTTGATCCTCCCGTCCCACCTGCGGACGGGATCTTATCGGTGTCGGGCTATCTTTTCCTCGTCGCACCATCACGGAACATTTTAGTTGCCCTGAGGGGCATTAAATTTGTCACTACCTTTAGCTGATTTATCAATCTATTGATAACTAAGTTAAATTAATTTGGCATGGTTGTTGCTCTAACCCTTTTTCTTGCTGGCGATACTGATTTTTTCTCCGCTGGCGTTTACAGATAACAAGGGAGAGTGCGAATGACCATATTGAATATGCCAATAACCGCTGCGGCCGGCACCCGGTGGCGTCAGTTAATCTTGGGTCTGATTTGTATGGCGGCAATTTCCAGCCCGCAATATATCTGGACGTTACTGACCAAGCCGCTAGCACTCAAACTTGGTGTGCCGCTGGCTGAATTACAGGTGACTTTCTCGCTGTTAATCATCCTGCAAACCTTCTTTTCTCCTTTTCAGGGCAGCCTGATTGAGCGCTTCGGCCCGCGTAAACTGATTTCAATTGGCGCGCTGTTATCAGGATTTAGCTGGGTGTTGGCGTCGCAAGTCAGCAGCATCACCGGCCTCTATCTGGTTTACGGTTGTATCGGCGGGCTGGGCACCGGTATTGTTTATGTGGGCGTTGTAGGCCTGATGGTTCGTTGGTTCCCACATAAACGCGGCTTTGCAGCGGGAATGGTGGCGGCGGGATATGGAATGGGCGCGGTGCTGACAACGTTTCCCGTTTCGACATCACTGGCCACGCGCGGTTTAGAAAGTACGTTGATGCTGTTTGGCGCGATTTTCGCTGTGATCGGCTTTCTGGCCAGTCAGGGGCTACGGATGCCACCTTCAGCGAATGAACGCCAAGATGTGCCAGTTTTGCTCACAGAGGGTAAACAGTATCGCCCGAAGCAAATGCTCAGGCAGCCTCTGTTCTGGTTGATGTTTGTAATGATGGCGATGATGTCGACATCCGGTTTGATGGTGACGTCGCAAATGGCAATATTTGCGCATGATTTTGGCATCACCGAAGCCGTGGTATTCGGCATGGCTGCATTGCCATTAGCGCTGACGATTGACCGTTTCACTAACGGACTGACGCGCCCATTTTTCGGGTTCATTTCTGATAAATTTGGCAGGGAGCAGACCATGTTCATCGCGTTTGCATTGGAAGGATGCGCGATGATTTTGTGGCTTCTGTGTCGTGATAACGCAATGTTGTTCGTCTTGTTATCGGGTGTGGTTTTCTTTGGCTGGGGCGAGATTTTTTCTCTGTTCCCGGCAACGCTGACAGATACATTTGGCAGCCAGAATGCAACGGCAAACTACGGCTGGCTGTATATGTCACAGGGCATTGGTTCTATTTTTGGAGGGCCAATGGCGGCATTGATTTATCAACATACCGGTGGGTGGAACATTGTATTCACCTGCGCGATCACATTGGATTTCGCTACTGCTATTCTTGCGCTCTGGGTTCTTAAACCCTGGCGTGCACGCTTTATGCAAGCAGCCGGACAGTAAGTCACTGAAAACCAAAAGGTGCCACAGGGCGCCTTTTGGTTGCCTATAATCAAGGCAGAAATGTTGCATTTGGTCGCTTCGGCCAAGAAGAGACTGCTAGCTTCCCCAGCGACTCCTGATATAACTGACGGCTTGCTGAGTTTGCGGCTGGTTGACGTAGTTTTCACGAAACAAAATCGTACCGTTGATTTGTGGCAATGACTCATTTAAATCGAGCTGTTTTTTCAGCTCCGGCACGCCACCATTGATCATCCAGTCCGGTTCATTTTTTGAAGGTTCACCCACTTTATACAACGCAATACCAATGTAGAGACGCGTCTGGGTAGGTTTCACCACATCCGCCCACCATTTTGCCAGCACATCATAACGGGCCGCCTGACGGGCGAAAGGCCAGTACAATTGAGGCGCAATATAATCCAGCAGTCCCTGCTGCACCCAGCTGCGGGTATCGGCATAGGCCTCATCATAAGCCGCTGCTCCCTGCGTTTGGGAACCGGCCGGATCATGGGAAAGATTACGCCATACGCCTGCCGGACTGACGCCGAATTCAACATTCGGTTTTATCTGCTTAATGGTGCGCGAGACCTGCTCAATCAACTGCTGAGTATTGTGGCGTCGCCAATCTGCTTTTGATACAAATCCTTGCCCATATTTCTGGAATGTCGCGCTGTCGTTGAGGCTGGAGCCCGGGGACTCTGCATAGAAGTAATCATCAAACTGCACCCCATCTACAGGGTAATGCGCTACGACCTCCGCCACGATACTGGTGATCCAGTCCCGCGCTTGCGGGATGCCCGGATCAAGTACAAAGCGGTCGCCCGCCGTACGGATCCAGTCGCGATGCAGCACAAAAACGCTGGCCGGTTGCAGAGACAGCGTGGCGTTCAGTTCCGCCACGGTTGACGGTTTGGTATTAACAGAGACGCGATAGGGATTAAACCAGGCGTGGACTTTCATGCCTCGCCGGTGCGCTTCACTTAGCATAAACTGTAACGGATCGTAGCCCGGATCTTGCCCAATTTTCCCGGTCATCATATCTGACCATGGTAATATCTTTGAAACCCACAGAGCAGTGCCATCAGGTTTGACCTGAAAAAACACGGTATTAATTCCGAGGCTTTTAAGCTTATCCAGTTTGTCTGTCAGTGTTTTTTGCTGTTGGTTGATACGAACGGCAGCACTGCCTGCATTGATGGATGAAACGGGTGGCCAATCGAGCCGTGAAATGGTCGCCAGCCAGACTCCGCGTACCGGCTCCTTACCCTGAGCCGATGGGGGCTGAAGGGGGTGTAAACTCACAGGATGAAGCGGGGTAACCAGCGATTTCGGCGGCGCGGATGAGCAACTGACAAGTAAAACAACGGCAGCAGCCAGTCCCGCTAATTTTTTGACCAACGTTGCGCTAGAAAAATGACGAAGAGAGACGATGGTAAACTCCATTTCTATTAGGTAGTCGCTCGAAAGAATCATTCTCTTATCTTTCTCATTAAAGTCAATTTCTTAGAAGCTAGAGTTGAATAGTTCGATCTCAACGGGCCACTGTGTGGCTGGCGGTTCATTACGGGTGTATTTAACGGTGCGTTTTGACGAAATCTGCAGGGTGATTACTGCCAATTGTTTTCAGATTTCACGTAGCGCGATCAAAAAAGGAGGGCGTTTTGACCCATTCGACAGAGCTGTTGGCCGTGATCCAATCGCTGGAGGCTAAACTGCATCAGCCGGCAACGCGCAGTGACTTAGCTGCAGTCAGTGAATTGCTGCATGAAGACTTTGAAGAAATTGGACGTTCTGGCCAACGCTATGACAAACCGCAAACTCTGGCTGCATTGCAGATGGAAAGTGACCCGGCAGAAATTTTTGCTGACGGGTTTAAGTTAGCCGCAATTGCCGAAGGCTCAGTGCTGCTGACATACCGAAGTTATCAGCGTAGTGCCGATGGCGGTGTTGCTCGTTGTACATGGCGATCGTCGATCTGGTTGCTAACCTCAGAAGACAATGGCAGTCGATGGCAGATGCGTTTTCATCAGGGAACGCCGACGGATGATTGAGGCTGGTGATGTTGAGCCACATGCATAGATATTGGTGAAAAGACCGGTAAGGATTGGAGGTGAGGTGAGTTATAGCCAGGAAAGCCAGCCCGGTGCGTAACTCCATATTCAATTTAACATAATATACATTATGCGCACCAAGGTGGATTTACGTAGAATCTGAGGTTCTGGCCTTTGTCATGGCCTTATCAGGATATCCTAAGTTCGTTGGCAACCAACCGACTTGATGATGCTATCCAGCCTGTCAGATATCTTCCTATCTTCAAGTCCAAATACCTCTGCATGATTTGGCTATTCTATGGGATAGTCAGGCCGGTTTTTACACAAGGAACTCAGTATGTGTACCACAGAGAAACATATGATTGTTATCGGTGCAGGAATTATGGGCGCGTCAATAGCCTATCATTTGGCAAGTCGCGGGATAAAAGTGACGGTCATCGATAAAAGCCAACCTGCTTCTGGTGCTACCGGCAGCTCTTTTGGCTGGATCCACACGACAGTAAGTGATGATGCACCTGATGCATTTCTTCGCCGCGCATCGGTGGCAGATTGGCAGCGACTGGAAAAAGAAATTCCGGAGCTTTGGGTGAACTGGACTGGCGCACTAAGTTATGACGATGAAACGCTGGAAAGTCAGTCCAATGAAAACTGTCTTCGGCAACCCGAGATATCCCAGCTTGAACCCGCGTTGAACCACCCACCGCAGCATGCATATTTTGCGGTTGACGATGGTGCTGTCGATCCCATAGATGCCACACGCGCCTTGCTGGAAAAGGCCTGTAGCTTGGGTGCTACGCTGAAAAGTCAAACGTCAGTCATCGGTTTTCTCCGAAATGGAAACCATGTTACAGGCATCCAAACCCCGGAAGGCGTATTAAATGCGGATGCTGTCATCCTGGCCTGCGGAACGGGTATAACTCCCCTACTTAATACCATTGGGATCCCGTTGTCGATCCTGGCCTCTCCGGCAATTCTGTTACGGTACAGCACTGCACATCATTTAATTAACACCCTGATTTCTGGTCCTGATGTAGAAGTCCGTCATGCCCGTAACGGTGATATCTTAGCTGCGGAAGACTATCCGCTATCGGGCAATACCGAAAATGTCACCGCTGAAACACTGGCTGCGATAAAGATCGGATTGAACGGCGCGGATTCTGTGAGTTTACTGAGTCAATCTGTGGGACAGCGTCCCGTGCCGAAATATGGATGTCCGATCATCGGATATATTGACGATATACCTGGAGTTTATGTTGCCGTCATGCATCCGGCGGTTACCTGCGCGGCCACTGTGGGCAGAATGGTCAGTGAAGAGCTGATCAGCGGTTATAACCCGGAAATACCTGCAATTTATCGTCCTGCCCGTTTCATTTCCCTCCAAAAACAACCTTAATAACGGCAATCGTCTCAGGGCTATGCCTAGACGATTGCCAGGCATACTCAAATCACATATAATCGATCATTCCGGTCTGTAGTCCGGAATACGCCAGGCAATTTGAGCTGGTCAACTTTCCCGGCAACCTCTCCCACTGCACCCTGCTCCACGATCGACAAGCCTGGAGTTATGACTCAGGAACAGACGAATGGCACAGTTGGGCACAGCATTTCGGCGTGAATCTGGATACCTCGCCTGGAATTGGCTTTGATCGTTCCGATCTGGCCGTGACGGCAGCCATCAATCATGTCGGCGTGGCCATGGGCCGTAAACGGCTGATCCGCAAGCAGCTTGATTCCGGTGAACTGGTAGCTCCCTTCCCGAAGATGGAGCTGAAATGCGACCAGCACTATTATGTATCGACGCTTTCCGATCGCCAGTGGCCGAAGATTGACGCCTTCATCCTTTGGTTAAAAGCCCTGGGGGAACAACCGGCGTAAGTCACGTTTATTTACGCTGGAATACTCAGCCGTTAGGATATAACACTATCTTTACTGCCAGTATTATTTCACGGCGAGGCCAAGATATATCCTAAAGGTTAAATGGGTTGAGAATGTGAGACAAACGGCAATTCACTTTAGCAATGGGCTAACTATGAATAAAATGTTTTAACATTTGCCGTATAAAACAGTACAATTCCGTCCGTTAATTTCGCACTATTTTAGGATATATGTGTCGTTAATTCGGACTGCTACATCGCGAAGCCGTCTCCCTGCCTGTCTGGGGATTTTTGCGATCCTGATGTTGTTCATTGCCCCGGTGATCTCACGGTCGCTGGAGCATGCACGCATCGGGCAGTCTGAACCTGCCAGCATGGCAGACTGCGGTATGGATATGTCGACGCATAGCCATCACCAGCCGCCGCCAGAGCCAACCGGCAAGGCCAGCATGCCGGGCATGTCAATGGCCATGCAGACCGGCAGCCACAATATGGCGATGATGATGGATGACAGCGCCTGCGGGTACTGCGTCTTGCTGATCCATGTCCCGCTGCTGGATCTGGCCTACTCGCCATTATTCTGGTCAGGATCGTTGCTGTCCCGCGCCCCACCAGCACATTATATCTTCCCGTTATTCGCCCATGTGATCTACTCCGAGTCACAGCCCCGCGCTCCACCAGCATCACTTCCTCTGATTTAAAAATTAATAGACTGCAGCCAAATTATTCCTGTTGAGATGATTCAATCAGGAGGTTGACTCACGCCTGTCAGATTTATGGCTGCAGAACATTATTCATCGCAACCCGATTGGCGTTATTGATTCGTCATGACGGAACCCAACCCCTATTTACGGCGGCATGATGCTCCGGGCGTTGTTACGTCCAAATAATAGTCGGTTGCGATGTGAAAATATTTTTAGCGTCAAAATTTGCATTAAGGAACGATGATGTTCGGTAAAACCAAGAATTATAAAAAGCGCCCTCTGCCACTGCATATTACTGCGGCGATGCCACTGTTTGTCCTGGCCACCTTCAGCGCTCATGGCACTGAATCGCACCAGCATGATGTTGCGGTCAAAGCCAATGATGGCGACGTGATCACCGTAACGGCACCACTCTATTCACCAATGACCATCGTGACATCCCCGAAAACGCCGCGTCAGCCGGTGCCGGCCAGCGATGGTTCGGATTACCTGAAAACCATTCCAGGCTTCTCGCAGATCCGTAACGGTGGCACCAACGGCGATCCGGTGTTTCGTGGCATGTTTGGCTCACGACTGAAGATCCTGACCGACGGCGGCGAAATGCTGGGTGCCTGTCCTGCAAGAATGGATGCCCCTACCTCGTACATTTCACCAGAAAGCTACGATCTGTTGACCATCACCAAAGGCCCGCAAACGGTGCTCTGGGGGGCCGGTTCTTCGGCAGGCACGGTGCGCTTTGAACGTGAACGCCCTCGTTTTGATCAGCCCGGAATCAAGGGAAATGCCAGCCTGCTGGCCGGTTCTAACGGGCGCTGGGATGAAAACATCGACGCCAGCCTGGGTGGCGAAAAAGGCTATCTGCGTCTGATGGGCAATAAATCGCGTTCAAATGATTATCAGGACGGCGATAGCCAACGCGTCCCTTCGCGCTGGGATAAATGGAATGGCGATTTGGCGCTCGGCTGGACGCCAGACAGTGACACCCTGTTGGAAGTCACCATGGGCCGGGGTAATGGCGAAGCGCGCTATGCCGGGCGCAGCATGGATGGCTCACAGTTCAAGCGAGAAAGTCTGGGGATGCGAGTAGAAAAATCCAACATTGGCGAGGTGTTGGATAAGCTAGAAGCCCAGGTTTATTACAACTACGCCAACCATATTATGGATAACGTCACCCTCCGCTTCCCCGGTCAGGGCGGCATGGCGATGGGCCATATGGGCATGGGACACATGAATATGGGGATGACGATGCAGTTGGATCGCCGTACCGTCGGCGGGCGCGTGATGGGCACCTTCCTATGGGACGATTTCAAGTTGGAAAGCGGTATGGATACCCAGACCAACACTCACCGTAATAAACAGGGCGCTGCCTGGCAAAAAGATGCGCAATTCCATAACTACGGCGCTTTTGGCGAGCTGACCTGGACCGCAACCGAGCAAAGCAAGGTCATCAGCGGTGCGCGCCTTGATCGTAGCCTGGTGGATAACTATAAATCCGCTAATGACAGCGAACGTTCCGACACCTTGCCGAGCGGCTTTACTCGTATTGAGCATACGCTTGCCGGCATGCCGCTGATGGTTTACGCCGGGATAGGCTATACCGAACGTTTCCCTGACTACTGGGAGCTGTTCTCGCCGACATTCGGGCCGGACGGCAGTAAGAGCCCATTTGATAGTGTGAAGAGTGAGAAAACCACGCAGATCGATATCGGCGCTCAATACACGGATAAACGCTTTAACAGTTGGGTTTCAGCGTATCTGGGTCATGTGAATGACTTTATCCTGTTCAAGTACGATCCCAACCACGCCCGCATCAGCCAGGCCGATAACGTCAACGCGACAATTATGGGCGGTGAGATGGGCATGGGTTATCAGCTGGCCGAGCACTGGAAAACCGATGCCAGCCTGGCCTATGCCTGGGGTAAAAATACCACTGACAACCAGCCACTGCCGCAAATTCCACCGCTGGAAGCACGCTTGGGTTTAACCTACGAACGTGGGGATTGGAGCAGTACCGGACTTTGGCGCCTGGTCAGCAGCCAGCACCGTGTGGCGATCAATCAGGGTAACGTGGTGGGTAAAGACTTTGCAGACAGCCCGGGCTTTGGCGTGCTTTCCGCCAATGTGGCGTACAAGGTGAGTCCGCAGGTCAAACTCAGCACCGGTCTGGATAACATTTTCAATAAAACCTACAGCGAGCACCTAAACCTGGCGGGTAACAGCACCTTTGGTTACTCCTCGAATACTTCGGTAAATGAACCGGGCCGTACCCTCTGGGCCAAGGTTAATGTCACCTTCTAACTAAAGGGGCCGGGCGGTGGTCAGCATCGCCCGGCAAAGCCCTTTCTGAGCCTGTCCTCACTCCCTAAGTATTATTGCTTCCGCCCGCCAAACTCGTTAAGATCGCTTCAAATAAATTTGAAAATATAAACAAAATGATTAAATCTAATTTAAATCCGGGTTCCCGTTACCTGAATTTGCCCGCAGGCTATTTTGGCATGGTATTGGGCCTCATTGGCGCAGGTTTTGGCTGGCGTTATGCTGCCACCATCCTGCCGGTCCCCGCGGTCATCGGTGAGGGGTTAGTGGTCATCGCTATCACCCTTTGGTTTCTGCTGGCCTGCGCTTTTTTATACCGCCTGCTGCGTTTCCCCCAGAGTGTAAAAGCCGAAATCACCCATCCGCTGATGAGTAGCTATGTCAGTTTGTTCCCGGCAACCACCCTACTGGTCGCCATTGGCGTGGTGCCCTGGTGGCGTTCACTGGCCGTGGCACTGTTCGTGGTGGGCGCTCTGGCACAGCTGAGCTATGCCGCCTGGCAAAGTGCCGGCCTGTGGCGTGGAACACACCCTGGTGAGGCCACCACCCCCGGGCTCTACTTGCCAACGGTCGCCAATAACTTTATCAGCTGCATGGCCTGCGGCGCATTGGGGTATCAGGATCTGGGCCTGCTGTTTCTGGGCGCCGGTGTCCTTTCCTGGCTGAGTCTGGAACCGGCTATCTTACATCGCCTGCGCAGTCATGGCGAAATGCCAGAACCGGTACGTATCTCTCTCGGTATCCAACTGGCCCCCGCTCTGGTGGCTTGCAGCGCCTGGCTGGCAGTGAATGGCGGTGAGGCCGACGTGCTGGCCAAAATGCTTTTCGGCTATGGTCTGCTGCAACTGTTATTTATGATCCGTCTGCTTCCCTGGTATCTGAAGGGGCCTTTTAATGCCTCATTCTGGAGCTTTTCATTCGGCCTTTCTGCCCTGGCGACCACCGCTCTGCATCTGGGGCATGCGAGCCAGGAGGGAATACTGTCTGCGCTCGCATTACCGCTTTTTGTCTTCAGTAATGTCCTGATTGGCTTGTTGTTCATCCGCACGCTGATTCTGTTGTTCCAGGGCGATCTGTTGAAATACACCCAGCGGCCCTGAACCCTGTCAGCCTACACGATGAGGCCCGGTAAACCGGGCCATCAGCCAAATCATTTTTCCAGCGGGTAAATAGTGCCGGTATTCATGATGCCGTTAGGATCGTAGACCTCTTTCAACGCCTTCAAAATGTAATAGGCACTGCCGTGCTCGTCTTTGGTCCAGTGGGTACGATGCTTGCCGATACCGTGGTGATGGACCATTGAACCGCCCTGTTTTAACGTTTCCTCGACGATAATCTTGTTCAAAGGGTTGTGGTACTTGTCGATCTCCTCTTCCGGCTTACAGTCCACCACGTTGTAATCGTAAACGAAGTACATATTGGTGCCATTGATATAACTGTGAGAAGAGTGCCCACCCAGCATGGTGATGTCGGCAACATGGGGGAATTCGGCACGTATACGACGGATCACGTTTTCATAGATAGTATGGATACTCGCCCAGTCGCTGGAAACCTCAGTGGTGAAGCCCATGTTGTTGGTTTTCATGATCTGCACGCGTTCGGCTTCGACCTTCTCCGGCCCCCAGTTCAGGTTATTGAACCAGGCCTCAATCAGTTTACTGTCCACCTTATGGCATTCGGTATGGCGTTGTACGATCGCCTCAATGCCAGCACCTGTCGCCTGTGCTATCCCTTTTGCCCCTTCGGCCATAAAAATCAGCACGCATTTCCCCTTGGCAAAATGGGTAAAATGCTGGGTGCCGTCTTCGGCATCGTAGAGCCGGGCGATCGATGGGCGGTAACCGTCCACCATCACTTCCCGCAGGATATCGAAACCGGTTTGCATATTGTCGAGGGTATAGCCGTAAAACAGGTTGTTTTCTGGCGTGTATTTGAAGATTTTTACCGTAACTTCGGTAATGAAACACAGCGCCCCTTCGTTGCCGATAATCACATGGCGAATATCCGGCCCGGCGGCACGGCGCGGCACGTTTTTGATCCGGGTAATGGTGCCGTTAGGGAAGACCGCCTCCAGCCCAACCACCATGTCTTCTATCGCTCCGTATAATGTGGAAAGCTGCCCAATGCTGCGTGTCGCCACCAGCCCGCCCATTTGCGCCAGCGGTTTGGACTGCGGTGAATGCCCGGTGGTATAACCCTGAGCCCGCAACTGATCCTCCAGCACTTCCAGCGGGACGCCGCACTGGGCCGTGGCCTGCATGTTGCGAATATCAATCTTGACCACCTGGTTCAGCCCTGAGCCATCCAGCACCACCGAGTTTTTCACCACCGTCTCCAGCCCCCCCTCGGTAGCGGACGCGCCGGTGCGTGGTACGCAGTTGATGCGATTTTCATTCATAAACTTTAATACGTCTGACACCTGCTGGGTATTCTCCAGTTTGACCACCGCGGCGGGTAACGGCTGGGTGAATACACCGTGGATATCGGCATATTTGCGGAAGCGGTCTACACTATTTTTTTTCAGCACTTCTTCATCCGTAATCACCCGTGCCGGGCCAACGATTTCTTTTAAATGAGCGACAATAGCTTCACGAGTCAGAGACATGATTATTCCTTCCTGATAATAAGAATATAAGTTTTGTTGCTTGAGGTGAAACGGGAAGCCCCGCTTATTTAACGAACCAGATAACCACCATCTACCACCAGCAAATGACCGTTAACATAATTCGACGCCTTGCTGGCTAAAAATACCATTGCCCCCATTAAGTCCTGAGTGTCACCCCATCGATTGGCGGGAATATGCTCCAGTACTCGGCGATTTGCTTCCGGATTACTACGGGTCTCGGCGGTAATATCGGTAGCATAATAACCAGGAGCAATACCGTTGACCTGAATATTATATTGACCCAGTTCATCACAATAGGCTTTGGTAAACCCGGCCAGGGCGTGTTTGGTGGCAGCATAAGCCGGTGACCACTGCCCGCCAAGATAAGAAAACAACGAACAAATATTGATGATCTTGCCCTGCTGGTTAGGGATCATCACCTTGGCGGCTTCATAGCTCATTTCAAAGGCGGCAGTCAGATTGATGTCGATCATCGGATCCCAGTCACCACGACCAAAATCCAGCACCTTGTTCAATTTACAGATGCCTGCATTGTTGACCAGAATATCTACACCACCGAACTTCGCCAGACATTGGGCAATAACCCTTGCGGGAGCGCCTTTCTCGGTAATATCGACCTGCATGAACTCAACCCGAACGCCCTGCTGCTCAAGGATTTCGCGGGTTTGTCCCTGATCCATCACAAAGCTGGGAATAAACAGATTGGCGCCTGCCTTGGCCAGTGCTACGGCAAATGCCTGCCCCAGGCCGCTGTTGCCGCCGGTGACAATGGCCGTTTTTCCCTTCAGCGAAAAGAAATCCAGTGAGAACGCATTCAATTTATCCAGTGACATGTACTAACTCCTTAGCCTGAAAAAAATGCAAAAAAAAATGAGAAAAGTAAGCTCCTCTGCGTGTAGCAAAGAAGTTACTTTTCTCATCGGCTCTAGTAACTGTGGAGCAAGCTAACATGGCCTATCAGGCCCGTTCAGTGACTTACATCACAAAATCATTTCATGCCAAAAATACAGTGTATAATATCATTCCGAACAATTAATTTATTTAAAAACCGGGCGAGCCAACTTTAATCTTTTGTGATGGCGGTCGCTTTTATTATTAGTATCACCGTGTTATTTCTTAGTGCAGTTACTGAATGAGCCGAAGAGAAAAGTAACTTCCCGCAATGCGGGGAGCTTGCTTTTCTCTTTTTTTATTTGATTTTTAACAGGGTGCCGCATGAAAAAAACCAATCCCCACCGCTGGTTAACGCTGGCGATAATAAGCATCAGTGGCGGCGTGAGCTTTGACCTGGCCTATCTGCGTTATATTTATCAAATTCCCATGGCGAAATTTATGGGGTTTTCCAATACCGAAATAGGGTTAATCATGAGCACCTTTGGTATTGCCGCGATTATTCTTTATGCCCCCAGCGGTATTATCGCCGACAAACTCTCCCATCGGAAAACAATGACTTTTGCCATGATCGCTACCGGGTTACTGGGCGGGTTGATGGCGTTATACCCCCCCTTCTGGATGATGATCATGATCCAGGTGGCATTCGCCATTACCACCATTCTGTTGTTGTGGTCCGTTTCCATCAAGGCAGCATCGCTGCTTGGCGACCACCAGGAACAAGGGAAAATAATGGGTTGGATGGAGGGCTTCCGGGGCGTTGGTGTCATGACGTTGGCGGTCTTCACCATGTGGATCTTCTCCATGTTCAGCCCCGAAGACCCTGACAGTCTCAAAGCAGTGATCCTGATTTACAGCGGCGTGTATATTCTTCTCGGCATCCTGTGCTGGTTCTTTGTCAACGATGGTTCAACCCCGGTGGCGGACAGTGCTGAGCCTGCACGCCGCTTTAGCCTCGGCGATATCCTTAGGGTGCTGAAAGTCAGTACCACCTGGTATTGCAGCATGATCATTTTCGGCGTTTACACCATCTACGCCATCCTGAGTTATTCAACCAACTATCTGACCGAAATGTACGGTATGACCTTGGTCGCCGCCAGCTATATGGGCATTGTAATTAACAAGATATTTCGTGCGGTATGCGGTCCGCTTGGAGGGTTGATCACCAGCCACAGCCGGCTGAAATCACCTACCCGGGTGATCCAGTTGCTGGCATTGGTCAGCCTGATCACCCTGGGTGCATTGCTGCTCACCAATCAACAGCCGGTTTCGGTCGCTGTAGGCATCGGGTTGATTCTACTGCTGGCCTTTGCCTGTTATGCCTCGCGTGGGTTGTATTTCGCCTGCATTGGCGAGGCCCGTACGCCCAAATTCATTATGGGTACCACCGTCGGTATCTGTTCGGTGATCGGCTTCCTGCCAGATGTCTTTGTCTATCCGTTAGTCGGGCACTGGCAAGATACCCTGCCCGCCGCCGAGGCTTACCGCAATATGTGGCTGATGGGCCTGGCGGCCACCGGTTTGGTGGTGGTGTTTACTTATCTGTTGTTCAACAAAATCAAAACTGCCGACGCGAAAACCATAACCACAAAACCGGCGATCGGATAATGCCTTTTCCTTAAGGAGTCATAACATGAAGAAGAAGTATCTGATGGGTGTGGACGTGGGCACCCAGAGCGCCAAAGTGGTTATTTTTGATTTGGACGGCAAGGTGATTTGCGAAGGCAAACAGCCACTGCGCAGGCTGGATATCCCTGCACCGCTGCTGGCGGAGCACCCGGATGACGATCTGTGGGATGCCTTAAAAGTGGCCTTCCGTCGGGTCATGCAACGCTTTGCCGATCATGGCGGCCAGCCGGAGGATATTATTTCGATGGGGCTCTGCATCATCCGTTGTTGCCGCGCGCTGTTAAAAGAAAATGGAGAGTTGGCCTACCCAGTGATTAACTGGATGGATAAGCGCTTGAATAAACCCTATGAGTATATCGAGGCCTATCGGGACGTTCGCTATATCACTACCACCTCCGGCTATATCGCCCACAGGCTAACCGGCGAGTTCAAAGATACCTGTGCCAACTACATTGGTTGGTGGCCGATGGACAATGACCGACTCGACTGGAGCACCGACTCGGCCGTCTGGCAAAGTTGTAACCTGACACGCGACCAGGTGTTTGAGGTGGTCAAACCGGGTGAAATTCTCGGTCGGCTCAGCGAACGCGCAGGCCAACAAATCGGTTTACCTGCCGGTATCCCGGTGGTGGCCACCGCACACGATAAAGCGGTAGAAGCCCTGGGGGCCGGATCGCTGGAACCCGGCGTCGCACTGATCTCTCTGGGGACCTATATTGGCGCTATGGTGCATGGCCATGCCAATGTGAAAGACGCACAGCATTTCTGGCCGTTCCAGGCCTCGATCCCTGGCCGCTATTTGTATGAATGTATGGGCGTGCGGCGCGGTATGTGGACCGTAAGCTGGTTTCGCGATCAGTTTGGTGCAGCCGCGCTGTCTGCCGCTGACGACGCCGGGGTCAGCATTGAGGAATTGCTGAACCAGGAGGCAGAACGGGTACCTGCCGGCTGTGAAGGATTAATCACCGTGCATGACTGGGCGCCGCCACCTGAAGCAGAGTTCCGCAAAGGCGCGATGATCGGCTTCGACGGCCGTCATACCCGGGCGCACCTGTATCGTTCCATTCTGGAAGGCATTGCCTTCACCATGAAGAACCATATGGACAAGATGGCCCAGGAACTGAATACGCCGTTCCGCAGCCTGATCATTTCCGGCGGCGGTGCCAACAGCGATCTGTTTATGCAGATTTTTGCCGACGTCTTTGGCATCCCGACACGGCGTAATCTGATGAGTGGCTCGGCCGCGGTGGGCTGTGCCATCAATGCCGGCATGGCGGTAGGCGCATTCGACAGTTATCAGCAGGCAACCGACAGGCTGGTGAAGGTAGGCGACAGCTTTATGCCGGATAGCGCCAATCACGCCTTTTATCAGCAACTCAACCAACAGGTTTATCAGCGGGTAAACGCACATCTCGATCCCTTGTTACGTGCGCTCAGCCCTTTGGTGGATTAACTAAAGCTTTAATTTCCAGACGTCATGGTTAGTGGTGGAGACGGCAATCGCCCCAGCTTTTAATGCCGTCTGGGCATCGTCTTCATCACAGACCAGACCACCAGCAATGATCGGCAGGTCAATCTTGTCAGCCACCCAACCCAACACTTTCGGCATACAACCCGGTAAGATCTCAATGCAGTCCGGCGTGGACTGCGCTACCTGTTTGTCGACGTTATGAAAGGAGATGGAGTCGAGGATAAATAACCTGTGAATGGCATAGAACCCCTGCTGACGCGCGGCTTTTACCATGGAGGTTTTGGTGCTGATGATGCCGTCTGCGGCGGTCACGATCTTCAGAAAATTAATCACAATTTCTTTGTTGGAGCTGCCTTCCAGCAGATCAACGTGCACAAAGGCGTATTTCCCGGCTTCTTTAATCTGCTGCACGATGCGCCCGATATTACAGATGTTGCCGTAGAGCACCGAAATAATCCGGCAATCCGACTTCACTGCGGCCTGCAGGCTTTCATTATCTTTTACTGCGGCGATCACCGGATGCAGTTTTAACAACTCAACGATTGAAGGCACATTTTTCTCCAGATAAGCCCGACAGGATTGGCTCCGGGCAATGCTCATTAACAATAAGATAACACACCACTACACCGGTATATCCACGTCGGCAAACACCGCAGCCATCATGCCTGACATCGGCTCTGCATGCTGTGATAGCTGCTGAATTTCCTCCTGTAACCAGTCATGAAAGTAGCCTACCCGGGGCAAATCGTGCTTGCCGACAGGAATTTCCAGCCAGTAACCATTGCGACTTTTTAGCTCCAACGGTGACAACAATACCAGTAACCCACTTTGCAGCTCATTGCGGATCATCAAACGGTCCAGGACTGCATAGCCTGCACCGGTAATACAGGCGTTGATCACCTGGTCCTGAGTGCTGAATTCCAGCCCACTCTGCGGACCGGCAATAACCTGTCCCGCCGCCGTCAGCCAGCATGCCCAGTTATCCAGCCGTGTATCCCCGTTAAGAATGTGCAGCTGCGGCTGGGTATGTAACGGCGGGAAAACACCATTAACGGCCAACAACGGGCTACCGACCAGTACCAACCGCTCATGGCATAACCATTCCCCCCTGTTTACGCAGTCGGCCGGTTCGCCAAAACGAATGGCACAGTCGAAGTCACAGTTTTTTGCCGGGTTTCGCTGATCAGGGCGATCTGCAACTGGCTGTTACGACGGCGCAGGGCTACCAGACGCGGTGCCAGCCAACGAGTGGCAAAGGTTGGCGCTACCTGTAGCCGCAGATGCTGCAGCGGATTATGCAGCTGTACCTGCTGGATCCCCTCTTCCAGGATATCCAGTGACTGCCGTACCCGTGGCAGCAACAAAATGGCATCCTGGGTCAGTGTCAGGCCACTGTGGCTGCGGATAAACAGCAATTTTCCCAGAAACTCTTCAAGCTGCTTGATCTGACGACTGGCCGCGCTTTGAGTAATAAACAACGCCTCTGCCGCCTTGCTAAAACTCAACGTCCGACAGGTTTCTTCAAATACGCGCAACGTACTGAGTGATGGAAGTTTTCTCACGATCCACAACGCCTCTGTTCAGCAATCAACATGTTAACCATATGTTGCCAATCTGCCGTTATTCACCAGTACCCGCAGGGTTTATTTCTGTAAAACCAGAAGCCGATCACATGCATTTTCCACCTGAGGGTATGACTAAAACGCACTCGCCGAACGGCAGGTTCTGCTGCCACATTGTTCACGCATTCAAAACAAAAAACCAACAATAACCCTACACCGCTCCTACTGGAGGACAGGTCAATGCAAAATCTGACATCGCAACAAATTCGTATGGATGATGTACCGTTAAACCGATTCCATCTCAAAATCGCCGGGCTGACCTTCGGGGCACATTTCACCGACGGCTATGTGCTGGGGGTGATTGGTTTCGCCCTGGCACAAATCAAACCGCAAATGGGGATCTCCGCCTTCTGGGAAGGAATGCTCGGCAGTTCGGCGTTAATCGGCCTGTTTATCGGTAGTCTGGTACTGGGCTGGGTTGCCGATCATATCGGGCGGCAGAAAATCTTCTGCTTTAGCTTTGTGGTGATCACCCTCGCCTCGGCACTGCAATTTTTCGCTACGACACCGGAACAACTGTTCCTGCTGCGAGTGCTGGTTGGCATTGGGCTGGGAGGTGATTTCTCGGTAGGACACACCATGCTTGCCGAGTTCTCCCCACGTAAGCACCGTGGCGTGCTGCTGGGTTCTTTCAGCGTGATTTGGACCTTCGGCTATGTGGCCGCCGGGTTTGCCGGTCACTTTCTGACGGCGATGGGGCCGGACGCCTGGCGCTGGCTGCTCTCTTCCTCGGCGCTGCCGGCTGTCATCATCCTGTTCATGCGTATCGGCACGCCAGAATCACCCCGCTGGTTGATGGGCAAAGGCCGCCGCGAAGAAGCCATGGCCATTGTGCTGCGCTATTTCGGCCCGAATGTCATGCTGGTCGGTGAAGCGCCAACGCTCAGCAAACCACGCTTTCTATCGCTGTTTGGGCCCGTTTATCGTCGTCGCACCGCGTTCAACAGCCTGTTCTTTGTCTGCCTGGTGATCCCGTACTTCGCTATTTATACCTTCTTACCGTCAATTTTGCAGATGATGGGCCTGGATCAAAACTTTGCCACCGACCTGCTGCTCAACGCTCTGCTGATTGTCGGGGCACTCCTCGGTATTTTACTGACGCTGTACTGCTCTCGACGGGGTTTCCTGATCGGCGCTTTCGTCTTCCTCGCCGCCTGTTTGGTCATGCTGAGTCTCGTTCCCATCAGCCAATCGGCCTGGCTGATTACCCTGTTTGCGGCCTTCACGCTGGTGATGTCGGCGGTCAGCAATTTGGTCGGCGTTTTTCCGGCGGAAAGTTTCCCCACGGAAGTGCGCTCGATGGGCGTCGGCTTTGTTACCTCAATGAGCCGCCTGGGCTCAGCCATCGGCACCGGCCTGTTGCCGCTGTCGATTGTCCACTATGGCATGCCCGCTACCACCAGCATTCTGGCCGTAATTTTAATTATTGGCGCATTGGTTTCCATCGCCTGGGCACCGGAAACCAAAGGACTAACCCTGGTGGATGCCTGCCAGGATCCAGCGCAACGCGCAGAAAACGCGTTAATGACATCAGCTAAATAACACCATCTTACTGAAGACAGGAGCAATGACGTGGAAATGTATATCGGTGAAGGGTTTGAGGGAAACGGCGTAAATGCCTCACACATCAATATTATGATCGGGCCGCGCCACGGCGTGGTCGGTCAGGCATTCTCTTCAAGTCTGGCATCCCCCAGCCAGGGCCACTGCCCATTCATGGTGGTGGTGAAGCCCAACGTGCCCACCAAACCAATGACTTTGTATGTCAACAAGGCCGAGATCAGTGGTGAACTGCATGGCAATGCTACCTGGGGGGCCTCTCAGGCGGCGATTGCCAAAGCGGTAACCGAAGCCTTGCTGGAAGGCATTTTGCCACCGGAGGCCGAAGATCAGTGGTGCATCGTCACCGCCAACTGGGTCAATCCTGCCTGCGACAATCTTGACGAGGTGTTCCGCAATAACTACCGCGCCTGCCGTCAGGCGATCCACTCCGCAATGAATCGCTTGCCCAATCGCAGCCAGCTTGCCGATGCCCTGCCACAATTGGCTAACCCCTTCTATACGCCACGCGCCTGAGGACAACCCGATGGAATATATCAATCTTGGCCATTGTGGGCTGAAAGTCTCCCGTTTGTGTCTTGGCACCATGAACATGGGCAGCAAACAGTGGAAACCCTGGATCTTCGACGATCAGCAAAGTGAGCCTTTGCTCCGCCATGCGCTCGAGTGCGGTATCAACTTTATTGACTTGGCTGATTTTTACTCCAGCGGTGCAGGTGAGGAAGTGGTGGGTCGTATCGTTGCACGCCTGGCTCAGCGCGACGAACTGGTTCTGGCCACCAAGGTCGGTTACCCGCTCGGTTCCGGTGCCAACAATCATGGGCATTCACGCAAGCACATCATGGCCAGCATTGACGCCAGTCTGCGCCGTCTCGGTACCGATTATGTCGACATTTACATGCTGCACTACTTCGACGTGAATACCCCAATCGAAGAAACCTGGTCGGCGATGAACGATATCGTGCGTTCAGGTAAAGCCCGTTACGTTGGTGTATCGACCATGTATGCCTGGCAACTGGCCAAAATCCTGTGGATTTGCGAGCGTCATGGCTTCGTTAAGCCAGTCAACATGCAGTTGCAACTCAATTGTGCTTACCGGGAAGAAGAACGGGAGATGATCCCCCTGTGCCGCGATCAGGGATTGGGCGTATCGGTATTCAGCCCGCTGGCACGCGGTTTATTGAGCTGCGATTTCAACTCGGTACGTAACCAGACGGATTTCTTCACTCAAGAAATGTACGCCGACACCACCTCGCGCAATGTTGCTCAATCGGTCAGCCTGGTGGCGTCGCCACGCGGGATCCCTCCGGCGCAGGTTGCTCAGGCTTGGGTGCTTGGGCACACGGGGGTCGACTGCATGCTGGTCGGGGCCGATACGGTGCAGCAAATAGACACCGCCGTTAGCGCTTTGTCGACCCCGCTCAGTGATGACGAGCGCTACGAACTGGAACGCCACTATACCCCCTGCGATGTCATCAATGATTACACCGCCGGTAAGCGTATTACACGCGAGAGCCGCCCAGCGCATGGTCGGTTTGCCCTGGACAATACAAACACAAGGAACATCGCATGACAGACTCTGCTTCTTTACTGCGCAACGGTTGGTACTGTGGCGGCCAATGGCGCAGTAGCCCGCAACGCTATCAGGTCAATAATCCCGCCACTGGCGAGTTGGTGGCCGAAGTGGCCTTTGCCGGCATTCAGGAAACCCACGAGGCCATTGAGTCGGCCGCCGCGGCCCTGCCCGCCTGGCGTGCTTTACCGGCCAAAGCACGGGCGCAAATCCTGCAACGTTGGTTCCAGTTGATCATTACCCATCAGTCGGCGCTGGCAGAACTGATGGTCACCGAGCAAGGCAAGGTATTGAGCGAAGCCCAGGGCGAAGTCGCCTATGCCGCCAGCTTTATCGAATGGTTTGCCGAAGAAGCCAAGCGCGCTTATGGGCAGACCATTCCGGCGACCAAAGCCGGTAACCAAATCATGACCTTTAAAGAGCCGGTCGGCGTTATTGCCGCCATCACGCCGTGGAATTTTCCGCTGGCGATGTTGACGCGCAAGTTAGGCCCGGCGCTGGCGGCCGGTTGCACCACGGTGATCAAACCCGCCAACGAGACGCCACTTTCTGCTTTTGCACTGATCGTACTGGCCGAACTTGCCGGGGTACCGCCAGGGGTCATTAATGCCGTTTCAGGTGATACCCCGGCCATCGGTGCCGCATTGATGGCCAGCCCACTGGTGCGCAAAGTGTCATTCACTGGTTCCACGCCGGTCGGAAAACTGCTGATGCGCCAGGCGGCGGAGACGGTGAAAAAACTGTCGCTGGAGTTGGGAGGTAATGCCCCGTTTATCGTGTTTGACGATGCAGACCTTGATGCGGCGGTCGCTGGTGCAATGGCGGCAAAATTCCGTAACAGTGGCCAAACCTGCGTGTGCGTCAATCGCTTTTACATCCAGAACGGCATTTACGATCGTTTTGTTCAGCGGCTCACCGATGCCGCCCGGGCATTGAAAGTGGCTCCAGGCATGACACCGGGGGCGCAACAAGGCCCGTTAATCCATCTGAAAGCGGTAGAAAAAGTGGAGATTCATCTGCAAGATGCTTTAAACCACGGAGCGCGGCTGATGTGCGGCGGAGAACGCCACCCGCTTGGAGGTTCCTTCTTCCAGCCTACGGTGTTGGCCGATGCCGACGAACGGATGCTGTTGGCGCATGAGGAAACTTTTGGCCCGCTGGCCGCTTGCTTCCGTTTCCATGATGAGGAAGAGGTGATCCGACGCGCCAACGATACGCCCTTTGGGCTGGCGGCCTATCTGTATACCCGGGATCTCACTCGTGCATTCCGTGTGACACGTCAGCTCGAAAGCGGCATGGTTGGCATCAACGAGGGTATTATCTCAACCGAGGTCGCGCCCTTTGGTGGCGTTAAGGAATCGGGACTGGGCCGTGAGGGCGCCGCGATCGGGCTCGATGAGTATCTCGAAACCAAATACGTCAACCTCGGACAGCTTAACGGCGAATAAATAGCTGTTCGGTCATCAATTGACCCCATTGTGTGCCCGGCTGTTCTTCTGCCAGCGTGAAACCGACGCTTTCATACAGATGCCGGGCCGCATCCAGCCCTTTGAAGGTCCACAAATGGGTTTCATCAAACCCGCGTTCGTCGCAAAAGCTGACCGCCCGGTTCAGCAGTTGGCGGCCTACACCGCTGCCGCGCAGGCTGTCATCAATGATAAAAGCGCGCAGATGGGCGCGGTTATCCCCCAGGGTTTCCCCGTCGATAGAAACAGAACCGACGATACGACCGCGACTTAATGCCGACCAGGTCTGATTGAGTGGATGCGATAGCCGCCCGGCCAGATCGGCCAGTGCCGCGCCAACGGCAGCTTCAAAAAAGGCACCAAACCCCACCGTGCGCGAATAATATTGCATGTGCATTTCCAGCGTTCTGCCGGTAAAGCCAGGCAGGTAACCACTGACAATCTCGATTGACGGTGCAGAAACCGACGCTTCACCCAAACGGTGACAGCGTAACGCAGCAGCATAATTTTGCAGGCCCTCGGCAATGCCTGCACTAGCGTTAGCCGGCAGTTGTTGCAGCGCGTTAAGTACCTGATGCTCGGCATACTGGTTAATTCCTGCCAGAGTCTGTCGCCCTTTATCCGTTAACCGCAGGATTTTTTCCCGGGCATCACGCTCACTGGGTAAAGTCACCAGTTCCCCGGCTTTGATCAGCTTGTTCAGCATGCGGCTGACGCTGGATTTTTCCAGGTTGAGCACCGTGCAAAGCTCGGCTGCGGTTTCAACCTGCCTGTCGCCGATTTCAATCAGCGCATGCACCGCCGACGGCGGCAGATCGGTACCTGCCAGGGTACTGCCCATAAAGCCCAGTTCCCGCACCAGATGGCGTGATGCGTCCCTGATAGGTTGTAAATACGGATCTGTTTTGGTTATTGGCATGATGAGCGCTCTGATATAGTTGTATACGACAACCATATCAGAGGCGTTCTGGAATACAAGCGGTCAAACGAATGACCGAGTTAGTGCCTTTTAGGTAGACCCGGAGGGTTATCCCGTTTTTTGGCGAGGGCTTCTTAGGGGGAGCCCTCGCCTTTTTTTACACTTTAGCCAATGCGGGTTACTCAACCTCATGGCTACGTTGGTAAAACACGTAGTTTTCCTGTGCCAGGCTATTTTTAACTCTGAAACGCCACACCAACGCCAGAGCGATAAACCACAGCGGCATGCTGCACAGCGCAATCAGCGTATCTCGGTCAAACACCATCAGCACCAGCGTGAAAGCAAAGAACACCAACGTCAGCCAGGTCATTATCACCCCGCCCGGCATCTTGAAGGTAGAACGCGCGTGCAGCTCGGGCCGTTGCTTGCGGTACACCAGATAGGCCACCAGGATCATGCCCCAGCTGTAAACCACCAGTATCGCCGCCACGGTCGAGACAATGGTAAACAGTGTCATGACATCCGGCATCAGGATCAACAGCATGGTTCCCACCACCATACAAAAGCAGGAGAACATCAGGCTGCGGATCGGAATCGCCGTGGTGCGGGACAGTATTTTGAACTGCCCGTGGGCGTGTTTCTCCATCGACAGGCCATACAGCATGCGGGTACTGGAATAAACGCCGCTATTGGCCGAAGACATCGCCGAGGTCAACGCCACAAAGTTAATCACCGCCGCCGCCGCGGGCAAACCGGCCTGGTCGAACAACATGACGAAAGGGCTGCTGTCCGGTGAGACATGGCTCCATGAGGTTACGGCGATAATCGCCAGCATTGAGAACACGTAGAAGATGATAATCCGCACCGGGATAACGTTGATGGCTTTCGGCAGAACCTTTTGCGGATCCTTGGTTTCGGCCGACATGGTGCCCAGCAGCTCGATACCGGTGCAGGAGAAAATGGCAATCTGGAAGCCGGCAAAGAAACCGAAAATACCGTGCGGCATAAAGATATTGGGGTTGGTGATATTGCTCACCGAAGCTTTAACGCCGTCCGGCGAGGTCCAGCCGATAAACACCATCCAGGCCCCGGTCAGGATCAACGCAATAATGGCTATCACCTTGATGATGGCAAACCAAAATTCCGCCTCGCCGAACATCTTCACCGACAGCATATTAAACAAACACAGCAGGCCCAGGGTCAGTAACGCCGGTAGCCAGGGGGAAACCTCGGGGTACCAATACTGCACGTAACCACCGCATACCACCACGTCGGCGATACAGGTCACTACCCAGCTCAACCAGTAGGACCAGCCGAGAAAAAAGCTGGCTTTGGGCCCCAGGTATTCGGAGACAAAATCGGCAAACGAGCGGTAGTCGAGCTTGGTCAGCAATAACTCCCCCATCGCTCGCATCACCATAAACATAAAGAAGCCGACAATCACATAGGTCAAAACAATAGAGGTGCCGGAAAGCGCAATGGTTTTGCCCGAGCCCATAAACAACCCGGTACCAATCGCACCACCAATGGAAATAAGTTGAATATGGCGTTCGCTCAGGCCACGTTGCAATGTTTGGGCGCAGTCGTGCCCCTCGGTTGAAGGAGTATTCAACCGATGTTGCTTACTTTTTGTCATGGTGTTACCTGTCCGTCATTAAGGCGATTAAGCAGCCCGTTACCGCTGCAGCAGGAGTGAAACGCCGTTGGCGTTCTACCGGCAAAAAAGAAATTCAGGCCAAACGCTGCCCGCCCTTTTGTTAAAGGGAAGTAAATACCTGTACGTCTCAGAAAACGACGGGTCGAACTGAGCGGTAGTCCACATTGAACATGCGAAGCATGAACGTGGAAATTAAAGGTCTTTATATCAGTGGGTTGTGATTATTCCCGGTTAAGAAAAAAACGCGACCAACGCAGATTTAACATGAATTTAACTCTGGCGTCAGGAAACGGCATTGTCAACACGACACTTAAATAAAATGAAACTTTTTGATCACATTCAAGCTTCTGAAAAATAGATAAAAACGAGTTTTATGCATTTTTTATGCATAAAGAATGCTTACTCCGCGCAACCTCCAAACAAAAGTAATTAACTATTCATTTTTACCCCTCAAAACCGGCTGGAAACCGGCCCGCAGCCCGATGAGGGGGGGCTAACAAGCCGCGTTTTTAATGGTAAATTTAGCGTCGCAAAAGTGTTATGCACTTAGTAATCCACGGTTAAACAAAATAAATACCTCTATATAAAAAAGGTTGGTTATGGAAAAGCTATCCTACGCTTCAGAAAGCAGCACAACGGCCTGGGCCACCTATCTGCAACAAATCGACCGCGTTGCACCTTACCTGGGTGAGCTGTCGCGTTGGGTTGATACCCTGCGTCACCCTAAGCGTGCGCTGATCGTTGATATCCCACTGCAGATGGACGACGGTTCAATCCGCCATTTCGAAGGCTTCCGCGTTCAGCACAACCTGTCACGCGGCCCGGGTAAAGGCGGCATCCGTTATCACCCGGACGTTGATCTCGATGAAGTCATGGCGCTGTCAGCCTGGATGACCATCAAATGTGCGGCAGTCAACCTGCCCTACGGTGGTGCCAAGGGGGGGATCCGCGTCGATCCTTTCAAACTGTCTGAAGGCGAGCTGGAAAGATTGACCCGTCGCTACACCAGCGAAATCGGTTTTATCATCGGGCCACAGAAAGATATCCCGGCACCGGACGTCGGTACCAACTCCAAAGTGATGGCCTGGATGATGGATACCTACTCCATGAACCACGGCACCACTATCACCGGCGTAGTGACCGGTAAGCCTATTCATCTGGGCGGTTCTCTGGGTCGTGAGAAAGCAACCGGTCGCGGTGTGTTCGTGACGGGCTGTGAAGTGGCGAAACGTCTGGGCGTACAAATCGAAGGTGCCAAAGTTGCGGTTCAAGGCTTTGGTAACGTGGGCAGCGAAGCCGCCCGCCTGTTTGTGGGCATCGGCGCACGTGTGGTGGTGATTCAGGACCACTCCGCGACCCTGTTCAATGCCAACGGCATCGATCTGGCTGCACTGACCGAATGGCAAGCCAAGAACAAGATGATTGCCGGCTTCCCTGGCGCCAGCGAAATCGAAAGCGAAGCTTTCTGGTCCGTTGACATGGATATCCTGATCCCAGCGGCGCTGGAAGGTCAGATTACCCGTCAACGCGCAGAAATCCTCAGCGCCAAACTGGTTCTGGAAGGCGCTAACGGCCCAACCTACCCAGATGCGGACGACGTGCTGCGTTCACGCAACATCACCGTAGTACCTGACGTAATCTGTAACGCCGGCGGCGTGACCGTCAGTTACTTCGAGTGGGTACAGGACATGGCCAGCTACTTCTGGAGCGAAAGTGAGATCAACGAGCGTATGGACAAGATCATGACCGACGCTATGGTTCACGTTTGGAACAAGGCCGAAGAGAAAGAGTGCAGCCTGCGCACAGCGGCTTATATCGTCGCCTGTGAGCGTATCCTGACCGCACGTAAAGAGCGTGGCATTTACCCAGGTTAATGCGTTATCCCTCCCGGCTTGCACCGCAGGCCGGGAGTATTTTCAAGTGATCCTTTTAGCGCAGCAGCCGCTTCATCACCTTGCCGGTACTGGTCATCGGTAACCGTTCGACAAATTCAACAATACGCGGATATTTGAACGCTGCCAGCCGCTCTTTTGTCCAGGTTATCAACTGCTCTTCAGTCACCGTTTCATCCACATCCTTTAACACCACCACCGCTTTGATCTCTTCGCCAAGTGACGGATGCGGTACACCAATCACTGCCACCAATGACACCGCCGGATGACGGATCATCAGTTCTTCAACTTCACGCGGGTAGACGTTAAATCCGCCGCGGATAATCACATCTTTCGATCTGTCGACGATAAAATAGAAGCCATCGGCATCACGGCGTGCCAGGTCACCGGTTCTGAACCAACCCTTTTCCAGCACCTCGGCCGTCGCTTCCGGGCGGTTAAGGTAGCCTTTCATCACGTTGTGGCCACGCACCGCAATCTCACCAACCTGATCTATCTCCGTCAGTGTTTTACCGGTGACATCAACCAGACGAACTTCAATGCCCCAAATGGGCTGGCCAATAGAGCCCACTTTATTGACCCGCCCCGGGTGGTTAAAGGTTGCAACCGGGCTGGTTTCCGATAAGCCGTAACCTTCCAGAATATTCACGCCGAAGCGCTGGGCAAAGTCCTCGATAATTTGCACGGGTAAACTGGCGCCACCGGATACCGCCATGCGCAGGTTTTTGCGTAACAGAACAAGGTCCGCAGTGTCATCCAGCGCGTTCAGTAACGCCCAGTACATGGTGGGCACCCCGGCAAAAAAGGTGATGGCGTGTTTTTGCATCAGCGCGATGGCCTGCTTCGCATCAAAACGCGGCACCAGAACCAGCGTCGCCGCCAGGGCAAAACCGGCATTCATCTGTACGGTGGAACCAAAAGTATGGAATAGCGGCAGCGTCACCAAATGGCGATCGGGCTGTTCGACCGAGCTATTGAACAACTGTACCGAACCTAGCGCGTTCAGCACCAGGTTGGCGTGCGTCAGTTCGGCCCCCTTGGCGCGGCCAGTGGTCCCGCTGGTGTAAAGGATTACGGCGGTGTCAGACTCCAGCGTAGTGGCACTGTCAAAATCGGTGGGCTGGGTGCTGATAACCTGGCTGAAACGGTCACCTGCCAGCGGCAGGCTGTCGCCGATAATGATAAAATCACGACACTGCTCTGCAGTATCAAATGCACGTTGCGCCTCTTCCCCCAGCGTTAATCCGTTACCGCCCTCAAAGCAAAAGAAGAGCACCGCCTGTGAATCCTGCAGATAGTATTCAAACTCCCCCGCCTTTAACAATGTGTTCAGCGGCACCACCACCGCACCGGCTTTTAGCACGCCATAATAGATAGCCGGGAATTCCCAAATATTGGGGCAGGCCAGCGCCACCCTTTCGCCCGGTTGCACTCCCCGGGCAATCAGTAGGTTGGCGACCTGGTTGGCCCGTTGATTCAGCGTGGCGTAGTTAAACTGAGTCTCCTCCTGCACCAACGCCAGACGGTCCGGAAATGAACGCGCACTCTCTTCAAGCAATGTAGCCAGATTTAGCATGGGTTTTTCTCGAAAGCAGAGACCGGGCAAGCCCGGTGAGTCATCGACTGAGATACTGCGCTACCTCGCTGAGGTTGCTCTCCCTGAACAGCCTGAGGCGAAAAAGCCACGGCAAGGAAAAGTATAGACCAGGTCATACCAGTGTACAGGTTCGCGTTCCACCGCTCGATCGACTATATGTTAGGGATCATTCCCCCTCCGGAGAGCCCCTGATGAGCAAAAAAAAGATCCTGATGTTGGTCGGCGATTACGCCGAAGATTATGAAACCATGGTGCCGTTCCAGGCGTTGCAAATGATTGGCCACCAGGTGGATGCGGTATGTCCCGATAAGGTCAAAGGTGACTACATCATGACCGCCATCCATGATTTTGATGGTGCGCAGACCTACAGCGAAAAACCCGGCCACCGCTTCACCCTCAACGCGGACTTTGCGGCAGCAAAAGAAGAAAACTATGACGCCCTGTTGATCCCCGGCGGCAGAGCGCCCGAGTATCTGCGCCTCAACCCACAGGTCATCAAGCTGGTGCAGGCCTTTGACGCGGCACGCAAGCCGATCGCCGCCGTCTGTCACGGCCCACAGCTGCTGGCCGCCGCTGGCGTGTTGAAAGGCAGAACCTGCAGCGCCTACCCGGCCTGCGCCCCCGAAGTACAATTGGCTGACGGGCACTTTGCCGACATCGGTATCGATCAGGCCCACGTCGATGGCAATCTGGTCACCGCCCCGGCGTGGCCGGCACACCCACAATGGCTGGCGAAATTTGCTGAGCTGCTGGCGGAATAGCAGCATTAAAAGGCCCGCAATCACTCTGCGGGCCGGAAACTTATTTTGATGTTGTGATGACTCTCACACAATTAATTTAACAGATAGCGAATTGCTTACCTTGAATGTCACAGCATCATTTTAATTGCTCCATCAGAAAATGGATATCATAGAGCCAACGTTTGGCACGGGCGGATCGTACCAGCATATAAACATACAGCGGTCGGATCCTTTCCATTTCAAGATCCCAATGATCTCCACGTCGAGATGATGGGGAAAATAAGGACGCCGACCTGGGCTCCTGACGGAAATACAATTCATGATTGTAATTACTGCTGTCGATTCGAAAGGCATCGAAGTAGCCACACATCAACGTCTCCGACCTGGGTAAAGACAGGTTTAGCTCTTTATTTATTTCTGTATTAAGCGTCACGTCTATCCCTCTCTTAAGGAGGCTGGGCGCGTTATACTTATTAACCACCGAAATAACCTGTTGCTGAATATCACTATCCATTTCAACCTCAATATATTTGGCCGCGGGAATGATGCGATAACATTCAGACCCTGCTTCCGGTGGCGAGTTCTGCCACTGGTGGCTATTTTCCTTTTCTTTACACTTTCACCACAGAATGAATATAAAAATACGCAGAGTGTTGCCACCACCCTGCGTAATAAGATTATTACTTGCGGTCAATTTTATTGTGTCAGGGAGCTATTATTGGCAATGACGCCATCGCCCTGCTTCTCCGCCGTAATACCGCCACCCAGCACCTTATACAGCGTAATCAGGTTTTGATACTCGGTTTGTTGAGTAGTAATTAACGACTGACGGGCGGTATACAGCGTTCGCTGCGCGTCCAGCATCACCAGATAGGTATCCACCCCATGGCGATAACGCAGTTCTGCCAAGCGATAATACTCCTGCGAGGCTGCCACATAGCCGGTTTGCGCCGCGAGTTGTTCCTGGATAGTCCCTTTGCGGGCCAATGCGTCGGCCGTCTCTTGGAATGCCGTCTGCACCGCTTTCTCGTAGGTGGCGGCGTAAAGGTCTTTCTGCGCCTTGGTGTAGTTCAACTGGGCGGTGTTATAGCCACCGGTGAAAATCGGCAGGCTAATACTCGGTGCAAATGACCAGACCCCCGCCCCCTTACTGAACAGCGATGACAGTTCCCCGCTGCCTATTCCGCCACTGGCGGTCAGGCTGATTGACGGGAAGAACGCTGCACGGGCGGAACCGATGTTGGCGTTGGCCGCCTTCAGGTTATGTTCAGCCTCCAGCACGTCCGGCCGGTTCAGCAGCACCTGCGAAGACACATTTGCCGGCAGCTCTTTCATCATACCGGACAGCGCCGCGATATCCGTGGGTAACAGGTTCTCCGGCACGCCTTGCCCCACCACCAGATCCAGCGCATTTTTCGCCTGTGCGACGCTGGTGGTGTAGCTGGCCACATCCGAACGCGCCTGCTGATATACCGTGTCCGCCGAGGCCACATCGACCATCGACAAGATGCCGTTTTGCTGATTTTTGCGCGTCACGTCGAGCGACAATTTGGCGCTTTCCATGGTGCCTTTGGCGGCGGCCAGGTTGCTGCGCTCGGCCGCCACGTTCACCCAATCGGTCACGATATCGGCGATCAGCGTCAGGCGGGTGCTTTTTGCCGCCTCCGACTCGGCCAGATAGGTTTCAAAAGTCGAGCGCGACAGGCTACGGTTCTTGCCGAACAAGTCCAGCTCAAACGCGCTGGTGCCGGCCGTGGCTTCATAGCTCTGGCTGATCGCCGTGGCGTTACCGTTACCGGTCAGTGCCCGGCCACGACTGCCGTCCACACCGGCGTTAATGGTGGGGAACAGATCGGAACGCTGCTCGCCATAGAGCGCTCTTGCCGATTCAATATTGGCAATGGCCTCCCGCAGGTCACGGCTGCTGCTCAGCCCCATCTCGACCACCTGCCGCAGTTTGGCATCGACCACATAGTCGTGCCAGGGAATATCCGGGTAACTCAATGACAACTTACCGGAGGGCACAGCATAAGCCGCCCCCTGGGGCAACGTGGAAGGTACCGGTGCCTGTGGACGCTGATAGTCCGGATCCAGCGAGAGACATCCCGTCAGCAATAACGGAAAGGTTAGAGTGATTAAACGTTGCAGCACATTATTCTCCTGCCTGTGGCGCCGTATTTTCTGTCGGTTTGGCGGCGGTGGTTTTACGTGAAAACATCCGGCGTACCAAGACGTAGAACAAAGGAACAAAGAAGATCGCCAGTATCGTTGCCGTGATGGTGCCGCCAATGATCCCGGTGCCGATGGCGATACGGCTGTTGGCCCCGGCACCGCTGGATACCGCCAGCGGTAACACACCGGCGGTAAACGCCAGTGAGGTCATCAGAATCGGCCGCAAACGCATGCGGGAGGCCTCGACCGCCGCGGCGATTAGCGTTTCGCCCCGCTGGTATTTCTCTTCGGCGAATTCGACGATCAGAATGGCGTTCTTGGCTGACAGGCCGATGATGGTTAACAGCGCCACCTGGAAGTAAATATCGTTTTCCAGGCCACGCAGGGTGATCGCCAACAGCGAGCCGACCACGCCCATCGGCACCACCATCATCACCGCAAACGGAATTGACCAGCTCTCGTACAGCGCGGCCAGGCACAGGAATACCACCACCAGTGAAATGGCATACAGCGAGGCTGCCTGCCCGCTGGTCAGGCGCTCCTGATAAGACAGCCCGCTCCAGGAGAAGCTGCTGGCGGAGGAGTATTTCGCCGCCAGTTTTTCCATCTCATCCATCGCCGTACCAGAACTGGCACCGGCTGCACCCTCACCGGTGATCTCAAACGATGACAGACCGTTGTAGCGTGACAAGTTTTCCGGCCCGTAGATCCAGTGGGAAGAGGCAAAGGCCGAGAACGGTGTCATGCTGGTGCCCGAGCTGCTAGAGGTGCCACTCACAAACCATTTATCGAGATCTTCCGGCTTTGAACGGTATTCCACATCACCCTGCATATAGACTTTTTTCACCCGGTTACGGTCGATAAAGTCGTTGATATAGGTGCTGCCAAATGCGCTGGTGAGTGTGCTGCTGACGTCGCTGGCGCTCAGCCCTAACGCCTGCAGTTTGCTATTGTCGATCTCCACCTGCAGTTGTGGGGTGTCAGGTAAGGTATTGGCGCGCACCGCACTCAGGCTCGAATTTTCCCCCGCCGCCGCGATAATCTGATCGCGCATCACCTGTAACTCCGCACGGGTGGTCGCCCCCTTGGCTTGCAGTTCGAAGGTGAAACCGTCGGACTGGCCAAAGCCATCAATCGCCGGTGGGCTCATCGAGAACACCTGGGCGTCGCGGATCTTGGCGAAGTGCGCCATCGCACGTTTGGCAATTGCATCGGCGTTATTGGCACTGCCGGCGCGCAGACTCCAGTCTTTCAGGCTGACGAAGGCCATACCGGCGTTTTGTCCGCTGCCGCTGAAACCAAAACCGTTAATGGTGAAGATAGTACTGACGTTGGCCTTCTCGTCGTTGAGGAAGTAATCCTTCACCTCGTCGCTGACCGCCGAGGTACGGGCATTGGTCGCCCCGGCCGGCAGCGTGTACTGCACCATCACCACGCCCTGATCTTCATTGGGCAAGAAGCCGGTCGGCAGCCGCATGTACATCACGGCGGCGGCAATCAGCAACAGGCCGTATAGCAACAGATAGCGCATCGGGCTGTGGATCACCCGGCCGACCTTGTCGGCATACTTCTCCTGCAAGCGGTTATAACCACGGTTAAATTTACCCAGCAGGCCTTTGTTAGTCAGCTCCCCGTGTGCGGGTTTCAGCAAGGTGGCGCACAGCGCCGGTGCCAGCGTCAACGCCAGGATCACCGACAGCACCATAGAAGCCACGATAGTCACCGAGAACTGGCGGTAGATCACCCCGGTGGAACCGCCGAAGAACGCCATCGGCAGAAACACCGCCGACAGCACCAGGGCAATGCCCACCAGTGCGCCGGTGATCTCCTTCATCGACTTTTCTGTCGCCTCGCGCGGCGGCAGTTTATCTTCCCGCATAACCCGCTCGACGTTCTCCACCACCACAATGGCATCATCCACCAACAGCCCAATCGCCAACACCATGCCAAACAGCGTCAGGGTGTTGATCGAATAGCCGAAGGCAGCGAGTACGCCAAAGGTCCCCAGCAGTACCACCGGCACGGTAATGGTCGGGATCAGCGTGGTGCGCAAATTCTGCAGGAACACAAACATCACGATCACTACCAACACCACCGCCTCGACCAAGGTTTTCACTACTTCTTCGATCGAGATATTAATAAAGTCGGTGCTGTCTTTCGGATAGGCCACCTTGTAACCGTTTGGCATCGAGCTTTGGTATTCCGCCACCTTGGCCTTGACCAGTTTGGCGGTATTCAGCGCGTTAGCCCCGGCGGCCAGTTTGACCGCAATACCTGATGCCGGATGGCCATTCAAGCGGGCACTGGAGGAGTAATCCTCATTGCCCAACTCAACCCGCGCCACATCACCCAGACGCACCAGGGCCCCGCTACTGTCACTTTTCAGAATGATATTGCGGAACTGCTCCGGCGTTTGCAGCCGCGACTGCGCCTTCACCGTGGCGGTCAATTGCTGATCGGCGCCAGACGGCAAATCGCCAACCTTACCGGCGGAAACCTGGGTATTTTGCGCCTCAACCGCCGTTTCGACATCGGACGGCATCAGTGAATAGGACGCCAGTTTGGTCGGGTTCAGCCAGATGCGCATCGCGTATTCTGACCCGAATACCTGTACGTCACCGACACCGTCGATGCGCGACAGCGGATCCTGAATATTACTCACCAGATAGTCGGATATGTCCGCCATACTGGCCTTGTCAGTTTCGTCATACAGCCCGACGATCAGCAAAAAGCTGCTCTGGGATTTCTTGACCGTCACCCCTTGCGCCGTCACCTCGGTCGGCAAACGGCTTTCCGCCTGCTGTACCTTGTTTTGCACCTGTACCTGAGCGATATCCGGGTCAGTGCCCTGATCAAAGGTGACATTGATGCTCACCGAGCCGTCAGAGCTGCTGGTCGCCGAGAAATAAAGTAGCCCGTCCAGGCCGGTCAGCTGCTGCTCGATCACCTGGGTAACGCTGTTTTCCAGAGTCTCCGCATCGGCCCCTGGATAGGTGGCGGAAATGGAAATCTGCGGTGGCGAAACGTCCGGATATTGCGAAATAGGCAGCGAGTTGATCGACATCAGGCCGCACAGCATGATGATGATCGCAATCACCCAGGCAAATACCGGGCGACGGATAAAGAACTGCGCCATGGTTACTGCTCCCCGCCGTTAACTGCGGCGCTATCCGCCGTTTCTTTCACCTCAACCGCCTTGACCTCAACGCCGGCAGCCACCTTATTGGTGCCTTCGACGATCAACCGATCGCCGGCATTCAAGCCTTTGCTGACCAGCCAGTGGTTGCCGATAACCTGCTCGGTGGTGACCGTGCGTTGCTCCACCTTGTTTTGCGCGTTAACCACCAGTGCGGTCGCTTCGCCCTTGGCATTGCGGGTAATGCCTTGCTGCGGCGCCAAAATCCCTTTGGGGTCGACACCGTTGTCTACCCTGGCGTGCACATACATTCCCGGCAGTAATTCATGCTCAGGGTTAGGGAACACGGCGCGCAGCGTGACGGAACCGGTAGACTCGTCCACCGACACTTCCGTCAGCTCCAGCTTGCCAGGGTGGGTATAGGGCGTGCCGTCTTCGAGGTTGATCGCCACTGGCGTGACATCGTCACGTTGCAACGAAGCTTGCTGTTTGCGCAGCTTAAGCAGTTGGCTGCTGGACTGGGTGAGATCGACATAGACCGGATCGAGCGCACGAATGGTCGCCAGAGCATCGGTCTGGCTGGCGGTCACCAGCGCCCCCGGCGTGACCGAAGAGATACCGATACGGCCGGAAATCGGCGCGCGCACCTGGGTATAGGCGAGATTGATTTTAGTGGTTTCCAGCGCCGCCTGATACTGCGCGACGGCGGCTACCGCTTCCAGATAGGTCGCCATGGCATCATCCGCATCCTGTTTGGAAACGCCATTTTCTTTCACCAGCGCGGCATAGCGCTGAGCCTTCAGACGGCTTGAATTGACCGTGGCCTGGGCACTTTTCAACTGGGCGGCGGCCTGATCGTAACTGGCCTGGTAGGTCGCGGGGTCGATTTGATACAACACCTGACCCGCTTTAACCTCGGCACCTTCGGTAAACAGGCGTTTTTTGATGATGCCCTCCACCTGCGGACGAACATCTGAGGTCATGGTGGCGTTTACCCGCCCCGTCAGGTCACTGCTCAGCGTGACCGCTTGCGGCTGCAGCGTTGCCACACCCACCTCCTGCACGCTGCCTGCCCCGGTAGTTGCACTACCGGTTTGGCCATCACAGGCGGCCAGCAACAGCGACAGGCTGACCAGTAAAACCTTTTTCCTTTGCATCAACTTTCCATCCTATTGAGAACGTTTATTCTCAATATATAGAAAGCGATGTTTTTAGTCTGACAGGGTAACGTAAGGATTGAGTAAAAGTGCACCACAGAGCATGAGGAGAGCCGGTACGCACTCCTTTCTCGCACCGGCTCAGGGTTACTTCTTGCGCAGAGGCACGTCTTTCAACAGCCAGGTCAGTGCAAAGGCCAGCGCCATCACCCCAGCCGCAATCTGATACACCGAGTGGATCGCCCCACCGAAGGCCAGTAAATAGTCACGTTGCAGTTCCGCCGGCAGATGGTGCACGGCATCGGCGCCCAGTGAACGAGGCAGCTCCGCACCTTCCGGCAGCAAGGTGGTCAGGCGACTGTGCAGCACATTGGTAAAGATCGCGCCGAACACCGCCACGCCGATAGAACCGCCTATCGAACGGAACAGCGTAGCGCTGGAGGTCGCGACCCCCATATGTTTTGGCTCAACGCTATTTTGCGCCGCCAGGATCATCACCTGCATCACCATACCCAGTCCCAACCCCAGCAGGCTGATGTAGACGTACAGCAAATGCACCGGGGTCGTGTTTTTCAGCGTCCCCAACAACACCATCCCTGCCAGAGCACACAGGGTGCCAATAATCGGGAAAATACGGTATTTACCGCGCTTGCTGATTAACCGACCGCTGACGATCGAGCTGAGCATGATCCCTCCCATCAGCGGCAGCAGTTGCATCCCGGCCTGGGTCGGCGTTGAGTCCTTCACCACCTGCAAATACAGTGGCAGGAAGGTCACCGAACCAAACAGCGACATGCCAACGATAAAACCGATCAGCGCACAGAGCACAAAGGTCCGGTTGCGAAACAGCCCGAGCGGAATGATCGGCTCGCTCGCCAGCCGTTCTTCGTAGATAAAACCGCCCAACGACACCAACGCAAAGGCCAAAATGCACCACAGTTGGCCATCCGACCAGGCCATGACCGTACCGCCCTGGCTGGTAAACAGGATGATGCAGGTCAACGCGGCAGCCAGATAACTGGCTCCCAGAAAGTCAATTTCGTGCTTCACCCGGTTAACCTTGGACTGGAACACCGCGCCGATCACCAACAGCGCGAAGATCCCCAGCGGCAGGTTGATATAGAAGATCCAACGCCAGGAGAAATGTTGTACCAGCACCCCGCCGATCAGCGGACCGACTACCGTCGCCAGGCCAAACACCCCGCCAAACAGCCCCTGATAGCGCCCGCGATCGGCCGGTGGAATAACATCACCGACCACCGCCATGGTCACCACCAGTAAGCCACCGCCGCCCAGTCCCTGCAGCGCACGCATCAGGATCAATTGGGTCATGTTTTGCGCCAGCCCGCATAACACCGAGCCGAGTAAAAACACCACAATGGCGATCTGCAGCACGATCTTGCGACCGAATAGATCGCCGAACTTGCCATACAGCGGCACCACAATGGTCGACGCCAACAGATAGGCGGTCACTACCCACGATAGATTCTCCAGGCCACCGAATTCGCCAACGATGGTTGGCAGCGCGGTGGAGACAATGGTCTGATCGAGCGCTGCCAGCAGCATCACCAGCAGCAGCGCGGAGAACAGCAAACGGATCGAGGGTGCCTGCTCGGACGCCCTGCCGTTTTCTTCGATGCCTGCCAGGTTATCAATACCCATTTAGCTGAGCCTGCTTGTAATTAATTAATCGAGTAATTAATATATGAGTTATTCATTTCTCAGGTCAATGGATCTCACCGCGATGACAGCACAAAACGTTCAAAAACCGCGCCGCCCCGGTCGCCCTAGCGGCAGCGCTAATGGCGCAGAAAAACGCGAGCACCTGCTCAACACGGCGCTAAATATGTTTGCCCGTCAAGGCATTGCCGATACTTCGTTGAACGCCATCGCCCGTGAGGCCGGTGTTACTCCAGCCATGCTGCACTACTACTTTCACAACCGTGAACAGTTGTTGGATGTGCTGATCGACGAACGTTTCCTGCCGGTGAGGCTCGCTGCCAGCAGCGTTTTTGACGCCAATGCGGACGATCCGGTGGCTGCCATTACCCAACTGGCGCAGCGGTTTATCGATATATCCAGCGATCATCCGTGGTTTCCCCCGCTGTGGCTGCGTGAGGTGATGAGTGATAACGGCGTATTGAAGCAGCGCATGAACGAGCGTTTTGGTGATATCCAGCGTAAATCTGCACTGCAATCGATCATCCGTTGGCAGGCGGAAGGCAAACTGCATGCCGGGCTGGAGCCCTCGTTATTGTTTATCACCCTGTTTGGCATGACGTTACTGCCGTTGGCCACCGCGCCCAAATGGCAGCGTGATGACAGCAACCCATTGAGCGCCGATGTCATCGCCCGCCACGCCATTACGCTGCTGACCCACGGCCTGGGACCGTTGGCCAAGTGATTTTTTTGTTTTTGAGATTTACGCTGGGGGGAGGCAGAGCCAAAGCTGGCCCTGCCTACTGGCGGATTTAAACGGCCGGCAGTTGGTTGGTGACACAGTGAATACCGCCGCCGCCAGCGGCGATGGCATCAATATCCAATTGCACCACTTCACGATCCGGATAAAGCTCGTTTAATAATCGCAACGCTTCAGCATCTGCCTCTGGGTCGCCAAACTCAGGGGCGATGACCGCACCGTTGATCACAAAGTAATTGATGTATCCCGCAGCAAAATCCGGGTTCCCTTTACTGAAACGGCTGCGACGCGGTTCCATCGGCGGTGACATGGTGTGCACCTGTAACTTGCGGCCATCGGCATCGGTCGCTTGTTTGAGGATCGCCAAATGCGCCTGAGTGACTTTATGGTCGTAAGAGTCAGGATCGGTGTCCAGATTGGCCACCACCACTCCCGGGCTGGCAAAACGGGCGTAGAAATCGACGTGGGCATCGGTAATATCCTTACCTTTAATCCCCGGCAGCCAGATGATTTTGCGCAGGCCGAGCATCTCCTTCAACTCTTGTTCTACCCGGTCACGACTCCAGCCTGGGTTGCGGTTATTGTTGACCCAACTGCTTTCGGTCATGATACCGGTGCCATGACCATCCACTTCTATGCCGCCGCCTTCGCCTACCAGGCCGCTGCACCGTATATTGGCGACGCCGTAATGATTAGCTTCAAACGCCGCCAGACGCGCATCATAGGTGTGCTGCTGTTTGTTGCCCCAGCCGTTAAAGTTAAAGTCCACGGCCCCCAGTTTGCCCGTATCGTTGATGACAAAATTGGCGCCAATATCACGCATCCAAATATCATCGAGTTCGGTAACAATATAGGTCACATTGTGGCTGCCGCATTTCTCCTCAGCCAACCGGCGTTCACTCTCTCGGCAAAACACCGTTAACGGCTGATATTGAGCAATGGCGCGAGCTATCCGTCCCAGGGCGCTCTGCACACCCGAAGTATAATCAGCCCAAATAGCCCGTTGGGCCCCGAAGGCGATAAACGCACGTTGTTGCTCCTCGCCTTCATCCGGCATGCGCCAGCCTTCTCCGCGCACGGCTTGCGCTGCATGGGCAGGTAACGTCAGCCCCATGGATGCCGTTAGGCTCATGCCGGCAATCAGGGATGCCTGCTTAATAAATTCACGACGCGTTGACATGGTTTGCTCCTGTATTGCCGTCATTGAAATAAGGTATTCTGTTCAGTGAAAGACGGCGTGATTTCGATGTAATACATGTTAAGGCTTCCAGTGCGGTCATAACAAACGATACATTTAGCGGACACCTGATTAGATAGGCTTATCAATAATGCTAAAGCACTGGCCCCCAATGAACGCGTTACGCGGTTTTGAAGCCGCAGCCCGCTTGGGCAGTTTCCACCAGGCCGCCGATGAACTGCACCTCACTCAGTCAGCCATCAGTCAACAGATACGCAGCCTGGAAGCCTTTCTGGAACAACCCTTGTTTTTTCGCAGTGGTCGCAGCGTCAGCCTGACCGATGCCGGGCACGATCTCTACAGCACCGCCCAGGTGATGCTGCAACAATTAGCGGTCGGCATCCGCCGTCTGGAGCAATACCGCAAACCTAACCAACTGATCGTCAACACCACTCCGGCGTTTGCCCGCCACTGGCTGGTGCCACGCCTGAAGAGCTTTAATCGGCTGCACCCGGATATCGATCTTTGGCTGTTCACCAGCTTTGATCCCCCGGATATGGTGACGGAAACCGTCGATCTGGCGATCCGTGACGACCTCAGCGCGCAGGCTGAATGCAGCTTCCAAATACTGCATCAGGATCGGCTCTATCCGGCTTGCCATCCTGACCTGCTAAAACTTGACGCTGAGCACCGCACCACCCTGCACGGCGAGCGTGAGATGGACTGGAGTCATTGGGCCGTTCAGGGCGGCGTCAATCTGGGGCAAAGCAGCCATGGATTGAATTTCTCAGACCCGGGCCTGTTATTGGACGCCGCCTGCGACGGCCTGGGCATCGCGCTGGTCAGCCAATTGCTGGCACAGCAGGCGCTGGCAAAAGGGGTGTTGCAACCGCTGACGGAACAAAGTGTGCGCGGCCCCCACTGGGCCTGGCTTGTCCACCGTGACAGTGAAAGCAGCCCGCATACTCGGCAGTTTTGTGAGTGGTTGCTAACTCAATTGCCGCCGCCAATTTAACGTTCCAGCTCACGGATCCATGCGGCAGATAAAGCAGGTCGGATTGAGCGGTGCTACCTTCAATCAGGCGCCTTAAAACCTCATACAACGGCGCTAAGTGATTGTTGAGATTGAATTCACCTGTCATCGTTCAATTCGAAAAGGAACCGCTATGCATTCTGGCTTATTGAAAACCTTAGCACTCAGCGTGGCGATTGCCACCCTCAGCCCTTCAACCTGGGCCGCAAATCTCAACGCCGGCGCCGTGGCCGCACCTGACCAATACGGTGCCAAAGTGGCCGCACAAATTTTGCAGGCCGGCGGCAACGCGGTCGATGCGGCGGTCGCTACCGCTTTTACCCTGGCGGTGACCTATCCGGAAGCCGGTAACATTGGCGGCGGCGGTTTTATGACGCTGTACGTCGACGGCAAGCCCTACTTCCTCGATTACCGTGAAATCGCCCCCAAAGCCGCCACCAAAACCATGTACCTGAACGATAAAGGCGAGGTAATTGAAAACCTCAGCCTGGTGGGCACCAAAGCGGCCGGCGTGCCGGGCACGGTGCTGGGGCTGTGGGAAGCGCACAAACGCTTCGGCAAATTGCCTTGGGCCGAGTTGCTGACCCCGGCGATCGGTTACGCGCAGCAGGGCTTTAAGGTGGCCGATCAGCAATATCAGTACCGTGAGGACGCCAACAAGCTGTTCGCCGGTCAAACCAACTTCGGCGATTACTTTGGCAGCATGAAACCCGGCGCGGTGTTTAAACAGCCGGAGCTGGCCAAAACGCTGGAGCGTATCGCCAATAAAGGCGCGGACGATTTCTATCAGGGGGAAACGGCCAAACTGCTGGTGGCCCAAATGCAGCATGATGGCGGCCTGATCACCCAGGCGGACCTGACGGACTATCGAGTGAAATGGCGCGATCCGATGCAGATTTCCTGGCGTGGCAACACCCTTTACACCGCCCCGCTGCCCAGCTCTGGCGGCATCGCGCTGGCTCAGTTACTGGGCATCAAAGAGGATCGCGCTGCCGATTTCAAAGGAGTGGAACTGAACTCGGCGCGTTATATTCACCTGCTGTCGGAAATTGAAAAACGCGTATTTGCCGATCGTGCCGATTATCTCGGCGACCCCGACTTCGCCAAGGTCCCGGTTGCCCAGTTAATCGCCCCGGACTACCTGCAAAAACGCGCGGCGGAAATCAACCCGACGGCCATTTCACCGACCGAAAAAGTACGGCCGGGTCTGGAGCCGCACCAAACTACCCATTTCTCGATTGTTGATGCACAGGGCAACGCCGTCAGCAACACCTACACGCTGAACTGGGACTTCGGCAGCGGCGTGGTGGTGAAAGGCGCCGGCTTCCTGCTGAATGATGAAATGGACGACTTCAGCGCCAAACCGGGCGTGGCTAACGCCTTCGGCGTGGTCGGTAGCGACGCCAATGCCATTGAGCCGGGCAAACGCATGCTCTCTTCCATGAGCCCGACCATTATCACCCGCGACGGTAACGTCAGTCTGGTGATCGGCACTCCCGGCGGTTCGCGCATTTTTACCTCGATTTTCCAGGTGATAAACAATATTTATGATTATCAGTTGCCATTGGACAAAGCGGTGGCCGCCCAGCGCGTTCATCACCAACTGCTGCCGAAAGATACCATCTTCTATGATGGCTTTGCCCCGCTGACCGGCAAAGTGGCCGAACAGTTGAAAGCGATGGGCTATAAGCTGGAAGATCAGGGCTGGTATATGGGGGATATTCAGGTGATCCGCGTCAACGGTGATACGCCAGAGACGGCATCTGACCCACGTGGCCGCGGCGTAGGCCTGGTAGTGAAGAAATAATTGAAAATGGCCGGCCCGGTGACAGCAACCGGGCCGGCCAACATGGTGTTACTGCTTACGCGTCCAACCGTCCCTCTGATCGTTCTTCACTACCTCAATGAAGGACTCAGGCAGCAGGTTGCGGAACAAACCATTCTCTTCTTCGATAACGCTGACCATTTTGTCCACCATCTCCTGCGGATCGAACTGATCGAAAGGGAACTTGAGCTTGCTGTGGTCAATAAAGTTCACCTTAGGGTCGTACCACACTTTGAAACTTTCCATCATGCGATCATTAAAGCCGGTCAGATAAGGGCCGGGGTTGACCGTGGCCACCTTCACGCCAAAATCGGCCAGCTCCATGCGCAAGGATTCGGCAATCGCCTCCAGTGCATGTTTGGACGCACAATAAGCGCCGGTAAAAGCGCCGGTCAGCAAGCCGGCAACGGAAGAAACGAACACTATCTTGCCGCTCTTACGCCCCACCATTTGTTTAATAAACCCCTGAGTCAGCGCCATACTGGAAAATACGTTGGTCTCAAACTAGGATCGCAGCACGTCGATAGGCATTTCTGCCACCGCACCGGCTTCGGCAATACCGGCATTGTTGAACAACACGTCAATATCCCATTTCCACGCATACTCCCGATCCCTGCGGTCCAAAATATCCAGTTTTTCAACCTGCAGCGTAACGCCGCGCTGTTTGGCAGCCTCAAGCAACTGGGTGACCTGCGGCGTGAGCTGGACACCGGCGATCACCTTATGCCCGCGCGCTGCCAGTGCCAGTGAAACCTCCCGGCCAAAACCGGACCCTGCGCCTGTCACTAATACTGTTTTATTAACCATCTGATTATTTCCTCTGTTCACATTGATAGGGCTAGCACTCAGGGTTACAGCGGGTAACACCGACGTCGCCGCCACCACGCCGCTGCTGATAATAAATTTCCTGCGGGTTATTTCAGGCATGCAGCCTCCTTCTGCCGAGGCAGAATGGTATAAATGGTTAGATATCGCTTTATTTAATGAATGTACTTAATACTGGTATGGTATTTATTTCAGACTGGTCTCTGCAATATAAGCATCCTCATGAGACTTGGCGCCGGAAATGCCAATTGCGCCAATAAATTCATTCGCAGATGAATAGACTGGCAGTCCGCCGGCAAAAGAAGCCAGCCCCTGATTGCTGTGCTCAATCGACCACAACTCTTGTCCTGAACCAGAGAGCCGGCCCAAGTCGGCACTGGGAATACGAAATAACGCTGAAGTTTTCGCTTTCCTTTGGGCTAAATCAATGGCCCCCAGCGGGGTATTATCCATGCGGGCAAAGGCGATCATATTGGCGCCGTCATCATAGACACAAATACAAACCGCCAACCCCTGCTGTTGCGCGGTGCTGACCCCTTTGGCAATAATCTGCTGGGCATAATCCAGCGAGAACGTTCCTGACATGGCAAGTAACCCCCGTTAATAAATACGAAACTGGGGGAAACTATAAAGTTGCGCTAGGATGTGAACAATACCCACTCACCTGACAACAGTTGTTAGTTTATCTTATGAATAGACAAGATCCGCTTAACGGCATTCACCTGTTTTTGACCGTGGTCGAAGCCGGCAATTTCTCTCGCGCAGCCGCCATGCTCAGCGTCACGCCAGCCGCAGTCAGCCTGAGGATCGGGCAACTGGAAACCGAACTGGCGGTGAAGCTGTTTCATCGCTCGACGCGTAGCGTCAGTCTCAGTGAGGCCGGTGAGTGGTTCTATCAAAGTGTGGCGCCTTTTTATCAACATATACTTAATGCCCGCGAAGGCCTGCATCAGAGTCAGGACCTGCCGTCTGGCCATCTGCGCATCACCGCCGTACAAATGGCAAAAGAACTGCTTAAAGCGCCATTCCTGGCAGAATTCAACCGACTTTATGCGCAGATCACCCTGGAAATAAATTACGAAGATCATCTGATAGACATTATTCAGGAGCGGATCGATGTGGGTATTCGGCTGGCGGATAAATTACAACCCGGCATGGTTGGCGTACAAATAACTCCGGCACTGCCTTGTGCCCTTATCGCCTCACGCGATTATATTGCAAAATATGCGGCTCCAACGAATATTGCCGAGTTACAGCAACATCGTTGCATACGTTTTCGCTTCCCCGACCGTGGCATATTGCATAAGTGGTCGCTGACCGATGGCGAGCAAGATCATGACATTGACCTGCCGGGAGTGTTTATTACCGACAACACCGAGGCTATTATTGAGGCCGCTCGGGCGGGCATTGGCATTGCTCATGTGTTTTTACGGCACAGGATCAAACAAGAGCTTGAGGCGGGGACCTTGATCGAAATAATGCCGGGGTATTGCCGCCCACTGCCACCGATGTGGGTCTATTACGCCAACCGCAAATATGTACCCAAAAAAGTCAGGGTATTTATTGATGAATTAAAACGCCACAGCCAGACGCTGTCGTGGTGAAGCCTGCCCCGTCATCACGGGGCAGGCTCAGGGTTATCCGCCGGCTTTATTCAGCGCAGCGTTCGACAATTCGCCGTAAACCACCTGGCCACGGAAACCACGACGTACCTGCTGGAACAGGGCTCGGAATGCCGGATAATCCTGTGGCTGGCAAAGTGCATCCTTGCCGCGAATGGCATTCATCTGCAACCGATGGTTGACGACCACCTGCTGCCCCTTGAGTTGCCATTCCACCTGGTATTGGCCGGCCGCATTGCTGAATTTTTGGTTCTTGGGAATGGCGATAATCGGCACTCCGGCAGGCAATTGCAGGCGATAGGTTTCATCATAGTGCTGTGCGGTGCAATAAAACGGCGTCTCGTTGGTCGGCGCTGAAGTGGTTGAATAAAGCGTTCTGAAAGACTTACCGCCGGGCGGTGTTGGCACCGTCATACCCCCTACCACGCTAAAATCAACATAGTCCTCGGCCTTGAAACGATAGCTGTAACCAAACTGCTTTTTGAGATTGAGCGGATCGCCTTGCATCACAATTTTCCCACGCCCATCAATGCCGGAAGAGGCCATGATGGTTTCTTCAACCCGCGTCTGATTCTGCTGATTGATATGGGAAAAATACCCTCTCAGGTCGATCTCATCCACTTCCCCCAAATTACGTTCGGTTTGTCCGCGCATATTGCCCGACTTATCGAATTCGAAATCCACGCTGAGTGAGGTGTTATTACGCAGTTCATCATTGTCTGGGGTACGCGCCAATTTCGCTTCGCGAGTGAGCAACACCGGCGCCCCAAGATCGGCCCCCGGCAGTTGACCAAAACGGGCCCAGGGATTGGTGGAATCCAGATACAGCTTGAACTCCGGCACATAGGTAATGGCATGGTTAAAACGGCCCAACAGCGGTACCGTCGGCAGAACCGGCCCTTCATCCATGCCAATCAGCACCGGCGAACTGTCAATGCCCTTGGCGGCTAACAGCGCCTCCAGCAGCACCACGTGATCCTTGCAGTCACCGTAATGGTTATCAAGGATGCTCTGCGCCGGATTCGGCTCCAGCCCACCGTTACCCAAATACACGGCAACGTAACGAATATTCTGTGCCACCCAACGGTAGAGAGCCGCCGTCTGTTCACGACGATCGCTGATACCGCTGGTGATTTGATCCGCCAGAGTTTGGATCGCCGGGGTGACTTTCGCCGCCTCGCCGGCTTTCAATTGGTAGGCTTTGGCCAGCTGTGGCCATTCACGGTAGGTACTGGCCATGATGGTTGGGCTGAATGTCCAACTGTTGGCCGACCAGTTCTGTGCTTTCAGCGGGTCGCTGCGTTGATAACGCCAGCGCCAATGCGCCTGGCCGTCACGGACCTGCGGCGTATTACCCCCCTCAACTCCCCGGGTAAAGACATGCATCGGCAAGTCAGCCGGCGCATGCAAGTTAACTTCCGCATCATCAAATTGATCGAATACGCTGAAAGTTTCCCACAGGCCGAAGTAGTCCGGGAAATACGGAGTATTTTGCGTGCGGCGTAGCTCATACACCACGCGAGACCCCGGAGCCAGGTTGGAGAACACGATAACTCGCACCTTGCGATCGGCATACAGCGGTGCGGAAGCGCTGGAGTAACTTTCCTGGGTATAGATACGATCGGGCGCTACGTCATGGCGCTGGCCATCAGCCGTCAGCGTATAGGCCGAAATCACCTCCAGCGTTTCCATTTTCTCGCTGTAACTCAGGCGGATTTGGCTGAACTTTTCGACGGCGGCTTTGGTTTTGAGCAGAACTTCATAGCTCTCGGTTTTCACATTACTGGCATTGGCCCGCACTTGATAATCGGCGCGGTAGCGCACAAAGCTAAAATCATTGCGCACCGCGGCTTCCTGCGCGCTAGCCGTCGTAGGGGTATCAGCAGCCAGCAGCATGGCAGGTTGTGCTGCCGTCAGGCCGGCGAGCACCAGTATTGAGGAGATAGCGATTTGCATCTTCAATCCTTGAAGGTTTATTTAATCATAACGGTGGCCTTAATCAGGGCCAGGCCACGGTCGCAACAAGCAGGTACGCCAGTATAAATGAGAAACATTACCAATAAAATACTGATTCGCCTGACAGGATCCGATGTATCATCCGGGGCAGAAAGTTTCAAAATGACAAAGGCCACGTTTTAAAAGGAAGGCTATTGATGGAAAGTATCATTATCGAGAAAGCGAAAAAAACGGATGCCGCAGAAATTGTAAGGCTGATATCCCTGGCCGATAAAGATGCGGTACTGGCTCTTTCCGGTAAAGATGATATTGATAATGCTCTGCGTCAGTATGAAATAAACTTCGGTCGTGAGGATATCTATTTCAGCTACAAGAATATCTTTGTGGCACGCAGCAACCGCCAGATCCTTGGCTGCATCCTCTACTTCCGGGGCGAAGATGAGTCCAGTTTCCAGTCCATCTCGGAACGTCCACTTGAAATGGAAATGGAAAATGAATCTGATCCCGATGAAATCTACATTGACTCACTGGCAGTGCTGCCGGAGTGCCGGGGAAAGGGGATCGCCAAGCAGCTGGTTAAACAGGTCACTCTTGAAGCCAGAAAACAGGGGTTTCAAAAGGTAGGCTTGCTGGCTGACAAGAACAAAGCCTATCTGGGCAGAATGTACCAAACGCTGGGGTTTAACGTCACGGCCGAGGTGAGTCTGCTTAACGACCATTACGAAAAAATGACCTTCTACACAGAACCATCATGTTCCTGAAACTGTCCCTCTCCCAAAGGAGAGGGATTGAGCTAGCCTTGCTCTATCAGCATCACCGCCGTGGTATCCGCTGCCAGGGCTTCGAAGATATGCTCCCGATCGGCGGAGTAACTGATGTAATCCCCCGGACTCAACTCTACCGCCTGGTCTTTCGGTCCCACTAGCGCCCTGCCACTGCTGATAATCACGTGCTCAATGGTCCCCGGCATATGCGGCCGCGAGATGCGCGTTTCGCCCGGTTGAACGCTCAGACGGTAAATATCGCGCTGGGCTCCCGGCGGACACGTCGCCAATAAGGTGGCGGCGTAATTGGCCTGTTCGGAAACGGTAGTGACTCCTTCGTTAGCGCGGATCACCTGAACGTGCTGGCGCGGCTGGGAAATTAACCGGCTGACCGGTACGTCCAGCGCCATCGCCAACGCCCACAGCGTTTCCAGACTAGGGTTGCCGCTGCCGGTTTCCAGCTGTGAAAGCGTCGATTTGGCTATCCCGGCCCGTCGGGCCAGTTCGGTAACCGATAGCCCCAACCGCTCGCGTTCCCGGCGAATGGCGGTCGAAAGCAGGCCGATCGGCGTGGCGTTATTGCAGATGTCATCGCTCATTGTTCACCATACCATCCATTTGTTCGACTTGACGAACGCTTGCGAGCTGTTCATCATAATGTTCAGTTGTTCATTTTAATGGTAACCGCTTCAGTCGGCAAGCGCTGAGCACCATCAGGGAGAAGGGATATGCAGGTAAAAACCAGTGGCGTCATGCAGATGACCCTCGCCATGGTCATTTCCGGCACCGTGGGGTGGCCGGTAGTGATGCTGGGGCAACCGGCCACCACGGTGGTTTTCTGGCGCTGTGCGTTTGGTGCGCTGGCGATGTTGGTGGTTTGTGCCCTGCTCGGCCTGCTGAAAAAAGGCCTGCTGACCCGACGACAGGCCGCGATAGCGGTGCTGGGTGGCATAGCGCTGGTGTTGAACTGGACGCTGCTGTTCGCTGCCTATTCCTACGCCTCTATCGCCGTGGCTACGGTCACCTACCACGTTCAGCCCTTTATGTTGGTCGGGCTGGGGGTGCTGTTTTTTGGTGAAAAACTGACGGCGACCAAGCTTGGTTGGCTGTTATTGGCCTTTGCCGGCATGTTGTTGATCATCACCGGCAAACAAAATGCTGGCGACGCCAGTTCTCATTACTTCACCGGCATATTACTGGCGCTGGGCGCCGCCTTTATGTATGCGCTAGCGGCGGCGATCGTCAAACAACTGAAAGCAGTGCCGCCGCATCTGATTGTGTTGATCCAGCTCTCCGTTGGCGCGGTACTGTTGGCCCCCTTCGCCGGTCTGGGCTCTCTGCCGTCAACGGCCAATGCCTGGTTGCTGCTGGCGACCCTGGGTCTGGTGCATACCGGGTTAATGTCCTCACTGCTGTACAGCGCGATCCAGAAAATCCCTACCAGCCTGGTGGGTGCCTTGTCCTTCATCTATCCGTTGGTGGCGATTATTGTCGACTGGAAGGTGTTCGGTCACCGCCTGAGCCTGCTGCAGCTGCTGGGTGCTGCCGCCATCTTGCTGGCTGCGGCGGGTATGAACTTTGGCTGGCGGTTGATGCGTGCGAAGAAAACGCCCCATCCGGCGGACGGGATCTAAATGCCGTAAAGATGGTCTTGATTACTGATACACCTGCGGCAAGGTTATCCCGAAAATATCAAAAGCTCAGCAAATTAAGGTATTCGCCCTGGCCGACAATAGCTGTTATTTATTGAGTCAGACACGGCGGAGGAATCAACGATGACGCTTTATCTGTGGAATAACCGGCTGAAACAGCGCGTCCGTTTCAGTTACTGGAATGAGCTGTGCGTGATTAACTAAATCGGGGGCCTATATTGGCCCCCACCAATTTTAAAACCCCTACCTGTCCTCAGTCTCGCTGCGTATATGACTGACCTGCTCTTGTAGATCGGGCCACGGTGCTTTCCCCGCATAATTTTGCCGCAGGTAGTTAAGCAACGCCGCTATCTGCCCATCATTCAGGTTATGACGGAATGCCGGCATATAACCCAGATTGATATTGGCCGGTTGCTGAATACCGTCCAGTACCACCCGAATGGCGTTGTCCGGCGTGTCGACAAACAGATTGGTGTTTAGCGCCAGCGAAGGCCGGACCCCGGCCATTTGCGCGCCCTTCTCCTGAGCATGGCAAGCCATGCAGGCCCCGGAGAAAATACGTGCCCCCTCGGTGGTTAACGGCTCGGTCTTTAATTCGGCCCAGTCATTCAACCGTTGAGCCTCTGCGACCTTGGGTTGTTCCGGGTGATAACTGCGAAGATAGGTGGCGATGGCCTGCAAGTCCTGCTCCGGCAGGCGTGAAAGCCCCTCTTCGATCACTGGCGCCATCGGCCCTGCTGCGACACCATGATTGGCCGAATACCCGCTGCGCATAAAGCTGAGCAAATCCTGCCGGGACCAGTCCAGCGGAGCCAAAGAACTGCCGGTGAGTGACGGTGCCGTCCAGGCTTCAGCCACGCCGCCGGTCAAATGCGCAGTGCCGCCTTTTTCGCCAAACATCAGATTGCGCGGTGAGTGACAGGCGCTGCAATGCCCAAGACCTTCAGTCAGATAAGCTCCCCGGTTCCACTCGGCACTTTGCTCAGGATCCGTTTTCATCGCACCCGGCGTCAGGAACAGCCAGTTCCAGGTCACTATGCCCTGGCGAATGTTAAACGGAAAACTCAGCGCGGTGACCGGCGGCTGGTAGCTCACTGCTGGCTGCGACATCAGATAGGCGTACAACGCCTGCAGATCTTCGTCACTGGTGCGGGTAAAGGCGGTATAGGGGAAGGCCGGGTAGAGATAGTGCCCTTCGCGATCCACCCCATGACGCATCGCCCGTTCAAAGGCGGCATAGGACCATTTGCCAATGCCGGTTTCGTTATCCGGCGTAATGTTGGTGGTATAGATGGTGCCGAACGGGATCTCCATCGCCAGTCCGCCGGTATTGCGTTTACCGCCCGGCCGGGTATGGCAGACCGAACAATCGCCGAGGTCGGCCAGCATTTTGCCACGGGCGATCTGTTGCTGACTAAAAGCGTGGGTCTCGTTCGCATCGCGTGGCGCAATTTCCGGCTGCCAACTGACAATCACACCGGCGACCACAACGGCGATGACCGCCAGACTGCCCCATCCGGCGACTTTCTTTAACTTGCCCATTATGACTTATCCCTTTCTGCGTTGGCGGAAGCCTGCTGTTTTAACGCCTTCAGCACCTGTTCAGGGGTGAAGGGCACTTCCCGCAGTCGTACACCCAGCGCGTCGAATAATGCATTGGCGATCGCTGCCGCACTCGGCACCGAGGCCGATTCCCCTGCGCCCATCGACGGCTCATCCGGGTAGTCCAGCAGTTGCACATCTACCTGCGGCAACTCATCAAACCGCAGAATTGGATAGCCGCCCCAGTCCAATGACGTCACCGCTGACGCATCAAAGGTGACAAACTCCTTCAGCACCCGACTGGCGGATTGAAGGATATTGCCGTGCACCTGATGACGCACCCCGGCCGGGTTGATGATGCGTCCGCAGTCATGGGTAACGAAGATTTTGTCGAGTTTGATCTGGCCGCTGTGGCGGTTAACGCTAAGGTCACACACCCAGGCTGCCCAGGCCGCGCCGAACCCCGGGAATTTGCTGTGAAAATAACGGGCATAGGCAAAGCCACGGCCACTTACCCATGCTTGTTCGCCCGTTGCCGGGTTGCGATGCGCCGGGCCATCCTGCCATCCTGCCTGTTTTTTTAAGGCATTGATTAACGCCACGGCGCGCGGGTCTTTCAGATATTGCAGACGGAAGGCGATCGGATCCTGCCCGGCGTGCCACGCCAGCTCATCAATCCACGATTCGTGGGCAAACACATTGGGCAACGCCGAAACCCCGCGCATCCACGAAGCCCGTACGATCGGCGCAGCATCCTGACAAATCACCCGCATATTCGGATATTCGTACTGAGGGATGGCGGTTCTGTCGCCCATCTGCTGCACATCGGCTCTATTGGCCACCTTACCGGTCAACACCAGTGACAATGTCACGGCGTTATTGGAGGGATAGCTGGTTTTCAGCTCGTAGGCCGCCACCTGCCGGTGTTGATCCAACCCACCGCGCACCCGCATCAACTGCCCGGTGCCCTTGGGTTCCCAACCCGACTCTTGCTCACGCATCAACTGCACTCTGACCGGTTTGCCGGTGGCCTGCGATAACAGCGCGGCATCTGCCGACACGTCATCGGCACAGTTGCGGCCATAACAACCGGAGGCCTCCATGCGATTGATATGCACCTGCTCAGGCTGCCTGTCGAGCAAATGGGCGATATCTTTACGCAGGTCATGAGGGTTTTGCGTGCCCGACCAGATTTCTGCATGTTCACTGCTGACATCGGCCACCGCACAGGAAGGGCCAATGGAGGCATGCTGATGATAAGGCCAGACGTAATCGGCATTGACCTCGGTGTGCAGCGAAGCCAGAGCAGCATCGACGCCCGCATCATCGCGCAGCACGCGATCGCTTTTCGGGTTATCCGCCAGCGCCGCCTGCAATCCCTGCACCGAAAGATCCGGTAGCCCGCTCCAGGGACGCCACACCGTCTTCAATTGCCGCATGGCTGCGATCGCCTGCTCTTCGCGCTCGGCAACGATGCCGATAAAATCGTTAATCACCACCAGTTTCACGATGCCCGGCAGATGAGAGATAGAAGCCCGGTCCACCGACAGCAGCCCACTGCCCAGGGGAGCACTGCTGTCCGCACCGGTATAAGGCGGGCGCACCACTCTGCCGTGTAACATGCCCGGCAGCCGCAGATCGTGCACGTAGGTCAATTGACCGGTGACCTTGGCCGGGATATCCACCCGCGGCACGGCTTTGCCGACGTAGCGGCTGTCTGCCACGCTTTTCAGCTTGACCGTTTTATCCAGTGCAACCTGTAAGTTCTGTCCGTTGGCCAGGTCGCCATAGCTCAGGCTGACGTGGGGTTTGTCCACCGCAAACACCCGGCCATTTTCGGCCCGCAGTCTGTCCACCGGCAACGCGAAGGCGCGTGCGGCCAGCCCCAGCAACAACTGGCGTACCTGTGCCGCCGCCTGACGCAGCGGAATTGAGGTTACCTGAATAGTGGCACTGGCGATGGTCGGCCCCTGATCCGGCGTGCGCTGGGTATCCCCCAGAATGACCGTGACATGGTCAAAGGACACGCTGATTTCATCGGCAACAATTTGTGCCAACGCCGTGCGAATACCGGTACCGAGATCCACATGGCCATTAAAGGCAGTGACCTGGCCATCTGCGGTCAGGCCAATAAAACTGTCCACGCGATCCAGCGGCAGGTCGCCCACGGCGGCAGGCGTATCGGCCAGGGCATTGAGTGAAACGGGCAGCAGACTGCTGACCATCACCAGCCCTCCTGCCTGTAACAGGCGACGTCGGGTGAGTTCCAGGCGGCTCATGACTGCCCCCTTTCGGCCAGCAGTTGTCGGGCTTTGGCGGCGGCCCGCAAGATCTCAATATGGGTGCCGCAGCGGCACAGGTTATAGGCCAGTTCATTTTTAATTTGTTGTTCATCGGCCTGCGGATTGCGCTCAAATAGCGCAACCAGCGTCATGATCATACCGTTGGTGCAATAACCGCACTGCGCGGCCTGCTCATCGATAAAGCCCTGTTGAACCGGGTGCAGTTGCCCCGCTTCGCTTAGGCCTTCCAGCGTGGTAACAGATTTATTGATGGCACCGCTCAGTGGGATAGAACAGGAACGAGCGGCAACGCCGTCGATCAACACCGTACAGGCACCGCACTCCCCCAGACCACAGCCATATTTGGGGCCGTTGAGGCCAAGATCATTGCGTAACACGTAGAGTAAAGGCGTCTCGGGCGAGACGTCATCGAGTGCGACCATCCGGCCGTTTATTTTAATTTCCATGGTGAAATATATCCTTAACCAAACGGATTTCTCCGTAATATCACTGCAGTGAATGATTCACAGCATGCTAATTATAATCATTAAAAGACTTAGCAATGTTAAGGTGATGTAGCGTGAATTGCTTTACCGAAAAGTGGGTATTTATTATAAATTTCTTATAGATATTCATAATATTCTTGGCGAACGCGGCAGTGAAGTATGAAAAACAACCGTTTGTCGGCGACTAAATAGGGCTAAACGAAGCGATACTGTGTGCCACTCTCTCTCGCATGTTACGACTGACTGTTACCGCTTTTACCCCACTGCTCACATTACCGGTAACACCTTTTTTTAACATCCTTCAGCGTGATATCTGTCGCAAAACCGCCTGCGGAAAAACGCTTTGATAGTCCTATCGAAGCAACTATTTTTTGACAGGTGAAACCATGACGACCCCAACGCTCAATGAAGTGCTGTTAATTGCCCCCGTGATGGAAAACCTGCAGACCCGCCTTGAGGCGGCCTTTGTGGTGCACCGGCTGTATGAACAGACGGACCCGGTGGCGTTTCTCGCCGCCAAGGGAGCTGACTTTCACGCGATCGTTACCCGTGGCGATATCGGCGTCGCCACGCCGGTTCTCGAGCAATTACCTCAGTTGGGGCTGATTGCGGTGTTCGGCGTAGGCACCGACGCGATAGACCTGGAGTACACCCGTCAGCGTGGCATTGCCGTCACCATCACTTCCGGCGCATTGACCGATGACGTGGCAGATATGGCGCTGGGGCTGCTGCTGGCCACCGCTCGTCAGCTCTGTCACAACGACCGTTTTGTCCGTGAAGGCCGCTGGCTGCAAGAGGCACCTGGCCTGTCGGTGCAGGTCAGCGGTAAGCGTCTGGGGATTTTTGGCATGGGTAACATCGGCCGTGCCATTGCCCAGCGCGCCGCCGGCTTCAACATGCACATTCAATACGCCAGCCACCGCCAGGACGAAACACTGCCCTATGCCTATTACCCGGATCTGCTGGCACTGGCGCGGGAAAGCGATTTTTTTGTGATTGCTATTTCCGGCGGAAAGGACAGCGCCGGTTTGGTTGACAAGGCCGTGTTTGACGCGCTGCCGTCGCACGCACTGGTGATCAACATCGCCCGTGGCAGCATCGTCAACCAAACGGATCTGATTGCCGCGCTGCAAAACGGTGACATCGCCGGCGCCGGGCTGGACGTTTACGCCCAGGAGCCGCAGGTGCCTGCCGAACTGATCGCGATGGATAACGTGGTGCTGCAACCGCATATCGCCAGCGCCACCCAGGAAACCCGGCAAAAAATGAGCGATATCGTCTTCACCAACGTTGAAGCCTTTTTCAACCAGACGCCGCTGCCCCACGCCATTGAATAATTAACCCGCTTTAATTCGATTTTATTACCACCGAATAACAGAACCTCCCGTTCTGGAGGTTCTCCCTGCGTCCTGTAAAGAGAGATCGCCATGGATAATAAAATACCCAACACCCGCTGGCTGCGGGTCATTGCCCCGATCCTGATCGCCTGCATTATTTCCTTTATGGACCGGGTTAATATCAGTTTTGCCTTGCCCGGTGGTATGGAAAGTGATTTGGGCATTACCAGCCAGATGGCGGGTTTGGCCAGAGGCATCTTCTTTATCGGTTATCTGTTTTTGCAGGTTCCCGGCGGCCGCATTGCGGTTAACGGCAGCGGCAAACGCTTTATCGCCTGGTCACTCTGTGCCTGGGCGGTGGTTTCGGTGGCCACCGGCTTTGTCACCAACCACTACCAACTGCTGGTGTTACGTTTTGTATTAGGCATTTCCGAAGGCGGCATGTTGCCGGTGGTACTGACCATGATCAGCAATTGGTTCCCGGAAAAAGAACTGGGCCGTGCCAACGCCTTCGTCATGATGTTCGCCCCGCTGGGTGGCATGCTTACCGCCCCCATTTCGGGTGCCATCATTAACCAGCTCGACTGGCGCTGGCTGTTTATCCTCGAAGGTTTGCTGTCACTGGTGGTGTTGGCCGTTTGGTGGCTGTTGATCAGCGACCGTCCGCAGGAGGCGCGCTGGCTGCCGGCCCGTGAGCGCGAATATCTGATAACAGAACTGACGCGTGAACGCCAGGCCCGCAGCAGAAGCCAGCCGGTCAGCAACGCACCGTTGAAGGACGTGTTCCGCAATAAGGGGCTGATGAAACTGGTACTGCTGAACTTCTTCTACCAGACCGGTGACTATGGCTACACCCTGTGGCTGCCGACCATTTTGAAAAATCTGACCGGTGGCAATATGGCCTCGGTTGGCTTCCTGGCGATATTGCCGTTCGTCGCGACCCTGCTGGGGATTTACCTGATATCGGTGCTGACCGACAAAACCGGCAAGCGTCGGCTGTGGGTGATGGTCTCCCTGTTCTGCTTTGCCGCCGCGCTGTTGGCATCGGTGGTGTTGCGCCATAACGTGGTGGCGGCCTATATCGCCTTGGTGGTTTGTGGCTTCTTCCTGAAGGCGGCGACCAGCCCATTCTGGTCGATGCCAGGGCGTATCGCCTCGGCGGAAGTGGCCGGTGGCGCACGCGGCGTGATTAACGGCCTCGGCAATCTGGGCGGTTTCTGTGGCCCCTATCTGGTGGGCGTGATGATCTACCTGTACGGTCAGAACGTCGCGGTTTGCGCATTGGCGGTCTCGCTGATCATCGCCGGTATCATCGCCTGGCGCTTGCCGAAGGAATGCGACCTGACCGGCAGCGAACCGGCGCATGACGTGCTGCTGGATAAGGCCAAACGTGCCTGAATAACAACGAAAACCACGAGCGGGCTACGGCAAAATTTGCTATGTTAGCCCGCTGATTAAGGTCTGTTGTTACTCGCCGGATAGGTCTATGTTTACCCATAAAGCAATTGCCGAACTCAATGCGCTGGAGTTGATGGTTTATAACTACGTCATCAAAAACAACAACCCGGTGATGTATATGACCATCCGCGAACTGGCCGAGGCCGCCGGGGTGTCCACCACTACCGTGCTGCGTTTCTGCAAGAAAATGGGTTGCGAAGGTTATTCCGAATTCCGTATCCGCTTTAAACTGCATCTTGAGCAAACTGAGGCGCCGCCGGTAGACTTCGGTACCAGCGAAATCATCAACTTCTTTAAAAGCATCAATAATGACGAGTTTAATCAGCTGATTGACCAGGCGGTGCAGCATATTGCCGCCGCCGAACGCATTATTTTTGTCGGGGTAAGTACCTCAGGGGCATTGGGGAAATATGGTGCGCGTTTCTTTTCCAACGTGGGGAAATTCAGCACCCATATTGATGATCCTTATTATCCGATCAATAGCGACATGTATAAAAGCGCGGTAGCAATTATGCTTTCCGTCTCCGGTGAGACCGAAGAGATCCTGCGCCTCGCCAGCCAGTTCAGCCTGCACCACTGTAAGATCGTCAGCATCACCAACAACGAAACCTCGTCGCTGGCACGTATGGCGGACTTCAACCTCTCCTATCACGTTCCCCCGCAGTTAATTGCCGGGCAACATAATATCACCACCCAGATCCCGGTCATTTACATTATTGAAACTATTGGCAAGCGGCTGGGCCATATTAACGCCAGAAAATAAAACAGCATGTTTTTTTAATGTGACAAATTACCAAATCGGTATTTTGTTATATCGTGACATTCAATCCCAGCTTGCTAGTATATTCTCAGAACCTTTCATTAATAAGCGAATGAGAAACCAACGATGAAACAGCAACAGTTACCGAAAGATTTTCTGTGGGGTGGCGCGGTTGCCGCGCACCAGGTTGAAGGCGGTTGGGATCAGGGCGGCAAAGGCCCAAGCATTGCTGACGTGCTGTCAGGTGGCGCGCACGGCGTGGATCGCGTAATGACCGATGGCGTACTGGAAGGCTATCGCTACCCTAACCATGAAGCCGTTGATTTCTACGGCCGTTACAAACAGGATATCGCGCTGTTCGCCGAGATGGGCTTCAAATGCTTCCGTACCTCGATCGCCTGGACCCGCATCTTCCCTAAAGGTGATGAGCTGGAGCCAAATGAAGCCGGTCTGCAATTCTACGACGATCTGTTTGATGAACTGCTGAAATACAATATCCAGCCGGTGATCACCCTGTCGCACTTCGAAATGCCCTATCACCTGGTGAAAGAGTATGGCGGCTGGAAAAACCGTCAGGTGGTCGATTTCTTCGTGCGTTTCAGCGAAGTGGTGCTGCGCCGCTATCAGCATAAAGTTAAATACTGGATGACCTTTAACGAGATCAACAACCAGAGCAACTATCAATATCCGCTGTTCGGCTACTGCTGCTCCGGTGTGGTGTACAGCGAAGAACAGAACCCGGAACAGACGCTGTATCAGGTGCTGCATCATCAGTTCGTTGCCAGCGCCCAGGTGGTGAAACTGGGTCACCAGATTAACCCGGAGTTCAAAATCGGTTGCATGCTGGCCTGCGTGCCCTTCTACCCGTTCTCCTGTAAGCCGGATGACGTGATGTACAGCGTCGAAGCCATGCACCAGCGTTATCTCTACACCGACGTCCAGGTGCGCGGTTACTACCCGTCTTACCTGCTGCGCGACTGGCAACGCAAGGGCTTGCAGATTGAAATGCAGCCGCAGGATGAGCAAACCCTGCGTGAAGGCTGCGCGGATTACATCGGTTTCAGCTACTACATGAGTAACGCCCTGCAGGCCGATGCGGTGAGCAGCAGTGACCCGATGTTCGGCTTCCCCGGCAACGTGCCAAACCCACATGTTAAAGCCTCCGACTGGGGCTGGCAGATTGACCCGGTTGGGCTGCGTTATTCACTGAATGTGCTGTACGAGCGTTACCAGAAGCCGCTATTTATCGTTGAGAACGGCTTTGGCGCTTTCGATAAGGTCGAGGCTGACGGTCAAATCAGCGATGACTACCGTATCGACTACCTGAGTGCGCATATCGAACAGATGAAAAAAGCGGTGATCGAAGACGGCGTGGATCTGATCGGTTACACCCCATGGGGCTGCATCGATTGCGTTTCCTTCACTACCGGTGAATACGGCAAGCGCTACGGCTTTATCTACGTCGATAAACACGACGATGGCACCGGCACCCTTGAGCGCTCCCGCAAAAAGAGCTTCGACTGGTACCGCCGCGTGATCGCCAGCAACGGCGAACAGCTTTAATCCGCCAAACACCCCATTGGGAGCCACGTCACTGTGGCTCTTCTTTTTTTGATGCTCGTATACGATCAATAAAAACAATAGCGACACCCACCAACAAGGAAATAAAACCCATAGCAATGATCGAAATAAATCCGTCAAAACCATTCAGTGTGTCTATATATTTAGCTGTACACATAACAGTAAACATAGTCCAGGCGTAATTTACGCTATCTTTTGTTATATTTTTCATAATAGTCTCATTTAACAATGAAATTAACAGACTGGAATTACACCTCCGTGTTATTTAAATAACCAATAATAATTTTTATTTATGCCATTTGAATATCGACAGATGCCAACAGAATGTCAAACGAATAAATAAAACCCCGGTTGTCACTGGCAAGACTCGACTGCCTCCCTTTTTTACTCCGTCGCCAACACCAGACTCAAACCTCCCCCCTTATTACATAACCTAAGGTTATGCAAAACACCGCTAAATTTCACTTTATCGTAACACTCTGTCTTGCGAGACTCAGGTGAGGGAAAGCGATTTTCCCCTTCGTGCTGACATTAAATCAAAACAGATCAGCCCTCTGCACCCTGCCTACGCCATGAGGATTTCCGCATGAGCCAGATAGATGAACTCTACCAACGTAACTATGATCGGCATCCGCCGGTGCTGGTACCGGAATACAAAACCAGCGTGCTGCGCTCACCGAAAAATGCGCTGATCTCGCTGCAAAATTCACTGTCCGAAATCACCGGCCCGGTATTTGGCCAACATGAACTCGGCACACTGGATAACGACCTGATCCTTAACTACGCCAAACAAGGCTTGCCGATCGGCGAGCGGATTATCGTGCACGGCTACGTTCGCGATGAAAACGGCCTGCCGATGCGCAATGCGCTGGTCGAGGTGTGGCAAGCCAACGCCGGTGGGCGCTATCGCCATAAAAAAGACCAGTATCTGGCACCGATAGACCCCAACTTCGGCGGCTGCGGCCGGGTATTAACCGACGACAACGGCTATTACTTCTTCCGCACCATCAAACCCGGCCCTTATCCCTGGCGCAACCGGGTTAATGACTGGCGCCCCGCCCATATTCACTTTTCGCTGTCCGGCGACGCCTTCGCCCAGCGGCTGATCACCCAGATGTATTTCGAAGGCGATCCGCTGATTGCCAGTTGCCCCATCGTGCGCGCGATCAAAAATGACGATGCGGTACGCACGCTGATCGCCGGTCTGGACAAAACCGCCTCGGTGCAGCTGGACAGCCTGGCCTATCGTTTCGATCTGGTGTTACGCGGTCACCGCGCCACCTTGTTTGAAAACCGCCTGCAGGGGAAAGCATGATGCCGCAAAACTATCTTCTGGAAACGCCGTCGCAAACCGCCGGCCCTTATGTACACATTGGCCTCGCGCCCCTGGCCGCCGGCTTCGAGATCTTTGAGAATAACTTCGGCCAGGTGCTGACCCAGCCGGAAACTCAGGGCCAGCGTATTACCCTGGAAGGTCAGGTGTTCGACGGCAGCGGCTCCCCGATCCGCGACGTGCTGCTGGAAATCTGGCAGGCCAACAGCCACGGCCGCTATAACCACCCGGGCGACCAGCAACAGCACAAACCGCTGGATGATGCCTTTCGTGGCTGGGGCCGCAGCTGTTCGGATTTTGAAACCGGCCTCTACCGCTTTGAAACCATCAAGCCCGGCGCTGTCTGCGGCCGTGACGGCCGGATGATGGCACCGCACATTAACCTGTGGATCGTCGCACGCGGCATCAATATTGGTTTGCATACCCGGCTGTATTTTGCCGACGAAAATGCCGCTAACCAACAGGATCCGGTGTTGAACCTGATCGAGCTGGAAGTACGGCGTAAAACGCTGATTGCCCAGCCAGAACGCCGGGGTGATGAATTAGTGTATCGCTTTGACATTGTGGTCCAGGGCGAAAACGAAACGGTGTTCTTCGACCTGTAAACTCCGCCAGTATGCGGCCGCAAAAAATCTGTATGCCAATGCAAATATGCGGCCGCCATCACTTGTTACCTCCGGGGAAAACTCCCTACACTGAGGTATGAAAAAAGCCAATTTATTTATTCAACGCATGCGCTTACGCCACATCAACGGCTTTGTTGCCGTGGCGCAGGAACGGTCGCTAAGCCGCGCCGCCGATAAGCTGAGTCTGAGCCAACCGGCACTGTCCAAAACGCTGAGCGAGCTGGAAGCCTTGACCGGCAACCGCCTGCTGGTGCGTAACCGCCAGGGAACCCGGCTGACCGAACAAGGTGAGCAGTTTCTCGGTTATGCCACGCGAGTGCTGGAGGCACTGACCGCTGCCGGACACGCACTCGACAGGCTCGACGATGCCCCGGCGCAGGTATTACGTATCGGGGCACTGCCGACCACCGCGCTGGGCATGCTGCCGCAGTCCATCGGCCAGTATCAGCAGGCCCACCCTTATTCACGCATTCAGGTGGTTACCGGTAAAAATACCGAGTTGCTGGCACAGCTCAAGGCAGGAGAGATTGACGTCGCGATAGGCCGCATGGCCGATCCGGAAATGATGAGCGGGTTGGCTTTCGAACTGTTGCTGCTGGAGTCTCTGCTGATGGTGACGCGCCCAGGGCATCCGCTGTTAAGCGAAACCATCACTCTGGAGCACGCACTGCATTATCCGGCCATTATTTCGCCAAAGGGCACGGTGCCGCGCCATAATACCGAGAATCTGCTGTCGACCCAGGGTTTCAGCCTACCCGGCCAGTATATTGAAACGCTGTCGGCCTCGCTGGCACGCCAAATGACGCTGCAGTTTGATTATGTGTGGTTTGTGCCATCCAGCGCGGTAAAAACCGATATCGCCGCCGGGCAACTGATCCCGCTACCGCTGCCGACCCAGGGTATGGAGGAAGCGGTAGGTATTCTGACCCGCAACGACGGTGAGTTGACTGAGGCGGTGCTGGCGTTTATCGCCACGGTTCGGGGTATCGCGGGCGCGGCACGTTCCGCTTAGCCGGCTTCCCGGTCCTGCTCTGCAAAGACTTCTGCCGCCAGATGAAACGCTGAGTTGGCCGCTGGCAGACCGCAGTACAGCGCACTTTGCATCAGCACTTCTTTAATTTCCTCGCGAGTCACGCCATTGTTCACTGCCGCCTTCAAGTGCATACGCAGCTCGGCTTCGCGGTTAAGGGCGATCAACATCGCAATGGTGATCAGACTGCGGGTATGGCGTGCCAGCCCCGGTCGGGTCCAGATCTCCCCCCAGGCATAGCGGCTGATAAAGTCCTGGAACTCTTCGTTTAACGGAGTGAGTTGACTGAGGCTACGGTCCACATGGCTGTCCCCCAGTACCGCCCTGCGTACCTCAATCCCCCGCTGATAACGTTGTTCATCATTCATATTGTTTTGCTCCTGAAATGGCTGCCGTGGCCTGTTCCAGTACCCGCCGGGTAAAGGTTTGGGCACTACCGAGGTACTGCTGGGGATCCAACAGGTTGGAAAGCTGCTGGCCAGATAAATGTGCCATAACCAGCGGATCGTCCAGCAACACCCCAGACAGAGTGAGCTGCTGCGTCAGCGCCAGATGGCACTGTTTTTCGATATGCTGATGGGCCTGCTGGCGGCCAATAGCTTCGCCCAATGCCATGGTCACCGCCTCCGCCATGATCAAGCCGTGTGTTAACTTCAGGTTATATTCCATCTGTTGCGGAAACACCTGCAGCCCGTCAATCAGATCACCGGCCGTGTGCAAGGCCCCCGCCGTCAACATCACCAATTCTGGCAGGCTTTCCCACTCGGCGTGCCAACCGCCCAGACCGCGCTCGTGCTCCTGCACCATAGCGGCATACAGCCCGCCGACCAACGCGGGCACCCGATTGGCCGCCGCGAGGATCACCGCACAGGCCACCGGATTACGCTTGTGCGGCATGGTCGAAGAGCCACCGCGCCCAGCCGCGACCGGTTCAGCCACCTCTGCCACTTCGGTTTGCGTCAGCAAAGAGATATCGCGTGCCAGTTTGCCCAGCGTGCCGCTTAATCCGGCATACCAACCGGCAATCTCCAGCAGGCGATCGCGCTGACTGTGCCAGGGAGTATCTGCCGCCGTCAGTTGCAACCTGGCTGCCAGCGCGGTCACCAGTGCCTCTCCCTGTTCGCCCAGCGATGCCAGGGTACCGGCGGCACCGCCTAGCTGCAGTGCCAATACGCGCGGCCGCATTTCATCCAGCCGCTGCCGGTAGCGCAGCAAGGCATCCAGCGTACCGGCCAGCTTTAGCCCCAGCGTGGTGGGCAGTGCGTGCTGCATCCAGGTACGGCCGACCAACACAGAGTCCTGATTACGTGTAATTTGTTGTACCAGCGCCGCGATCAGCCAATCCAGGTCGTTCTGCGTCAAGGTGAGCGCCTGCCGCAGTTGCAGCATCAACCCGGTGTCGATGGCATCCTGACTGGTTGCGCCCCAGTGAACGTAGCGTGCAGCCTCGGCATCTTGCTGCGCCACTCGGCTGGTTAGCTGTTTCACCAGCGGGATCGCCAGATTACCAGCCTGCGCCGCAGCCTGAGCCAGGCTCAGCGCATCGAACAAATGGCTGTGGCAAACGGCAGCAATCTGTTGGCCGGCTTCGGCAGGAATGATGCCAAGCCCAGCCTGCGCCGTGGCCAGCGCCGCTTCGAAATCCAGCATCCCCTGCAGGGTAGCGGCATCGCTAAAGCACGGGCTCACCGCCGAAGACCGCAGCAGCGGTGTCAGTAACTCCATATATCCTCCGGGCAAAGGGCTAATTTCCCGATGATGGCGCGACGCAGTTGGCAGCGTCAAGAACGATAACCGCTGATTTGGGCGATTATCGAAACATTGGACGAATTTATTGGTTTTTGTGATACCGGCCGGGTTACATCATCTGAAAGGGTGAGCCGACATAGTTTTCCGCCAGCACCGTCATGGCGCTGCGCGACTTCACGGTGTATTGCAGCTCCGATAACTGCAACCGTTGCTGGAATGCGCTGTCGTCATGATGGGTATGCAGCATATTGGTCATCCACCAGGAGAAATGCTCCGCACGCCAGACACGTTGCAGCGCGTCATCACTGTAGCTGTCCAGCCGCCGCCAGCTTTTGTGACGGTAAAACGCCTCCAACGCCTGAGACAACAGACAGACATCCGCCATCGCCAGATTCAACCCCTTGGCCCCGGTTGGCGGCACAATATGCGCCGAGTCACCCGCCAGCAGCAGGCGTTTACAGCGCATGGGTTCGGTGACAAAACTGCGCATCCCAACCACGTTTTTCTGGAATATACGGCCCTTCTTCAGCGACCAACCGTCGTGATTTTCTACCCGGCTCTCCAGTTCATTCCAGATACGATCGTCCGACCATTGGTCGACGTTTTCCGTCGGGTCGCACTGGAAATACATGCGCTGAATGCCTGGAGAACGGGTGCTGATCAGCGCAAAACCCCGCGGGTGACGGGCATAGATCAGCTCATCGCTGGACGGCGGTGCCTCCACCAGAATACCGAACCAGCCAAAGGGATAGACCCGTGTATAGTCCTGGCGCAGCCCACCGGGCATCGCCGCCCGACTGATACCGTGGAAACCATCACAGCCAATGACAAAATCACAATCCAGTCGCTGCGATTCGCCGTCAAGACGGTAATGTACCTGCGGTCGTTCGCCGTCCAATTCCTTCAGTTCCACCTGTTCCACCTCGAAATAGAGCTGGCCCTTTACCGCCTGCCGCGCGGCAATCAGATCTTTCAGCACCTCGTGCTGGGCATAAACCGTGATCGCCCGGTCAGTCAGTTCGGTCAGATCGATCCGGTGCTGTTGGCCGCCGAACGCCAGCCGGATGCCATGGTGTTGTGCCCCTTCTTTGCGCATGCGTTCACCCAATCCGGTTTGATTGAGTAAATCGACCGTTCCCTGCTCAAGCACCCCGGCGCGAATAGTGGACTCCACCGCCTGCTGGCTGCGCGTTTCCAATACCACCGACTCAATGCCCTGCAGATGCAGCAGGTGCGACAGCATCAATCCGGCCGGGCCGGCACCAATAATCGCGATCTGTGTACGCATGGTTATCTCCTTATAGGGCTTTGTTGAGCGAACCGGACAGTGCCGTCGCCTTGGCAGAAAGGTGTTTGACTATCAGCGCCAGCGCGGCCACCAGCGCCGGGATCGCCAACAGGGTGAAAATGGTGCTGAACGACAGCTGCATTTGCATCAGCACCCCGCCGCTCATCGCGCCCAGGATGCCGCCGAAACGCCCAAGTCCCAGCATCCAGGCGACACCCGTCGCTCGTCCCTGGGTTGGATAGAACCCGGCGGCCAACGCCGGCATGGAAGACTGTGCACCGTTCATGCAGGTACCGGCGATAAACACCGTCACCGCCATCAGTATCGGGTCGGTGTAAACGTAGCCAATGGCGCAGACGAACAAGCCGGTTAACAGATAGCCCACCGCCACCACCTTGTGCGGATTCATCCGGTCCATCAGCCAACCGATGATCAGCACGCCAATACCGCCACCCAGAGGAAATAGCGCGGTAATCAACGACGCCTGGCGAATGGAAGCACCGGTTTCACGGATCAACAATGGCAACCAACTGGTCAACAGATAGAAGATCATCAGCCCCATGAAATAGGTCAGGCACAGCATCAGGGTACCCAGCAGATAACGCGGGGAGAAAATCACCCCCAGCGCCGATTTGGCTTTAACTTGGCCGGCCTCAGACAGGCTAAAGCGCAGCGGTTCGATTAACTTGAGCGGCGCAATACGTTTGAGCACCGCAGCAATACGCTGCGCCGGGTAACCCCGCACCACCATAAAACGGGCCGATTCCGGCAGTGCGACAATCAGCACTACCGCCAGCAGCAGCGGCATCACGCCCCCCAGCACCATGACGCTCTGCCAACCGAAGTGTGGGATCAGCCAGGCGGAAACGAAGCCGCCCATCGACGACCCAAGCGGAAAGCCACAGAACATCAGGTTCACCAGCAGTGCTCGCTTACGTTCCGGTGCATATTCCGACATCAAGGTGGCCGCATTCGGCATCGCCGCGCCCAGCCCCAGACCGGTTAAAAAACGCAGCAACGTCAGCATCGGCAGCGTGGTAGCAAAAGCCGTCAACAGGCTGAAACCACCAAACAGGAACAGCGACAGCACCAGCACCTTTTTGCGGCCAATGCGGTCCGCCAGCGGTCCGGCGGTGAGTGCCCCCACGGCTAACCCGACCAGGGCCGCACTCATCACCGGCCCCAGCGAGGTCTTCTCTATCCCCCAGTCTTGCACCAGCGAGGTGGCGATAAAACCGATAATAGCGGTGTCGAAACCGTCCAGCGCCACGGTGAGAAAGCACAGTATCAGGATCATCCACTGGTAACGGGAAAAGGGGTTCTCATTAATAAACGACTGAATTTCTAGGGTGTTTGGCTGAGACATAGAGCGCTTCCTGGGTTGGCCTGGTGAAATAAACCCGGCGAAAACAGCCAGGCGTTCCCCCTGGCAAAGCCGCTAGTTGTGCGATTATCGAAACTTGGTTCGTTAATCGCCTATTCATCAAAACACCACCCACAATAAGTTTCAATATTGTTAAATTAATTAGCGTGCGATAACCGAACGCGAAAAAGCCTGATTTACAACAAAGACTTTATTATCAGCCTGATGGTTTATTTTCTTCCTTTCGGCAAGGTGGGCATTCTGTGAGCCATTTAACATTGATGAAACTATTTCGGCGCTTATTTAACAGGGAAAAAATGCCGGTTCCCCTTACCACGCCCCGACGCCCCGGCGCTGCCTTATTCCAGGCGGCAATTTTGATTGATTAACCCGGAAATCGGGTTCGATTGAACAACTTGAAAGCGCATGCGACTGGACTAAGCTGAAACGGAAGAAAGCGAATAACAAAATAATAAAAATAGATTACTGACTGGGCAGGTAACCATGAGCAAAAGAGTGAATGGCGTTGTTTGCTGTCTGTTATTTCTGATTTCATCCCTGTGCTTTGGCGCTGAGCCACGCCAACTCGCCACCGATCAGGAAAAGGCCCGCACGCTTTATATATTTCATCAGCCCATTGTCATGCTGCAGGCAAAGTTCGGCTTTACCACCCCAGAAGAACGTGTTCTGCGGATCCGTAATACCCTGCGCGCTCTCACCGAAGAAGACATACGCCAGCCGGTACAGGTACATGTAATAAAACGCTATAACCAGCAGGGGCGGCTGTTTACCATTAATGGCAAGCCCTTTATGTTATTAACCCAGGGAGACCTGGATGATGGCGATGACCTGACGCTGGATCAGGCCTCCCTCAAAGTGCTGGCGAGAATCAATGCCCAGCGCACGGCGCTGATAGAACAGTATTCTTCTGCTTATTTGGTCATCGCGGTAGCGAAGAGCGCAGCCGGAACCCTGGCACTGGCGGTGGTATTTTACGCCGCGTTCAAATCCTGGCAGCGGGTTAAAAAGTTTTATGCTGCCAGAATAGCGCTCAAGCGGGGGTGGATCCCACAAAGCTGGCGCGTGCTGCTCGGGGCTTTTGAATCCCGCCTGTACGCCCTGCTAATGATCTTGCTGAGTATTAGCGCCTTTTATATCTGGCTGAGCTGGCTCTTCCGGTTATTCCCGTGGACACGTGTTTGGGGCGAGTCTCTGGGTGACTGGTCTATCAGCGTTATACAGAAAGTCACCCTATCCATTGTTTCCGCCTTCCCTGGGCTGGTGATTGTCGCCATTATCTTTTTGCTGACGGGTTTTATTCTCAAACTGCTCAAGGTGCTGTTAAAACGCGTCGAGAGCGGAAGACTGGTCGTACCGGGATTACATCCCGAAACGGTTGGCGCCACACGTAAACTGATTTCGGTGATGGTCTGGTTATTCGCCTTGTCGGCCGCCTATCCTTTCTTACCGGGTGCCGACTCTTTGGCCTTTAAAGGCGTCAGTGTTTTCTTTGGTTTGATGTTAACGCTCGGCTCCGCGGGATTAATGAATCATGCCATGAGTGGATTGGTACTGACTTATTCGCGCGCATTACGTAAAGGCGACTTTATCAGGATAGGTGACAACGAAGGGCTGGTCAGCGAAGTCGGAATGCTGGCCACCAAAATCCTCACCCGCGAGAACTATGTTGTCACCGTCCCCAATGCGGTAGTGGTCAGTGGGAAAATTACCAATCTCAGCGCACTGAACCCCGGCGAGGGTGTGAATCTCACCACCAGCGTGACGATTGGCTACGACACCCCATGGCGGCAGGTTCACGCAATGCTGGAACTGGCGGCCAAAAGAACCCAGGGCATCGACAGCCAGGTCCCCCCGCTGGTTCGCCAGCTCAATTTAATGGACTGGTACATCGCCTATGAACTGCAGGTCAAGCTCGCTGCAGGCGAATCACTGGCAACCGTCAAAAGCGAATTACATAGCCATATTCAGGACGTGTTCAATGAATTTAACGTCCAGATCATGTCGCCGAACTTCGTACTTCAGCCCGAAAATGCCGTGATGGTCACCCAGGAAAATTGGTATACCGCCCCGGCGGTGCGACCGGGTCAACAGCCATGACAAAATTGGGTGTCCTGCTGGCGCTGGTTCCCGGGTTAGCCTTTCCCGCTGCCGTTCAGGCGGCAGGACTGATTGACGCGGAAGACGGCATGCTGGATATGGGCGAGTACATGAGCGATAGCCGCTACGGTTTTCTGCCGGTGCCGGTGGTGATCACCGAACCGGCCGTGGGGTATGGCGGTGGCCTGTTTGGGCTTTTTCTGCATGACACCGGTCAGCCCAATGAAATGCCTCGCTCAGGCAGGCGCAGCGCGCCACCCGCAATCAGCGCCTTTGGCGGCGGGGCTACGCAAAATGGCACCTGGTTTGTCGGTGGCGGGCATCGACACACCTGGAATAACGATGCCATTCGCTATCTTGTGGCCGTAGGCTACGCGGATATCAATCTGGATATTTACACTGGCGACATTGCCGGTTTCGGCGGCGGTCATGGGGTCAGTACCCAAACGAAAGGCTATGGCGGAACACAGAAACTGTTGTTCCGTCTTGCCGAAACGCCCTTCTTTGTCGGCGGTTCGCAGTTTTACGCCAATACCCAAATCTCTGCTGATAAACCTTTTATCAGCCAGGCACTACAACAGGTGCTGGGGGGTTCCAGTACCAGCTCCGGACTGGGCCTGGTGATGGAATATGACACCACGGACAACCTTTTCTACCCGCGCCATGGGCTATCGGCCTCCGCTGAATATCAGTTTTACACCGGCTTCTTGGGCGGCGATTACCGCTATGACACGCTGACCCTGGACGGAAAATACTTCCATCCGCTTGGCCGAAACTTCACCCTGGCGCTCGCCGGTAACTACCAGTCACTGTCGGATCACCAAAGCCATTTACCCCCGATGGCGCGTCCCTATATCAAACTCCGTGGCATCCCGAGCTATCGCTATCAGGGGGATTACGTCGCGGTGGGACAAACCCAATTAGAGTGGCAGGTGACACCGCGTTGGGTAGTGCAAGGGTTTGTCGGGGCCGGCAGCGCCAGTCGTGATAGCCAAACGTTGTTCGATAAGACTGAAGTGGCCTGGGGCGGCGGATTCCGCTACCTGATAGCGCGAAAATTTGGATTGCATACCGGGATCGATGTCGCCTTCAGCAACAGCGATCAGGCGCTCTATTTCAATGTCGGCTCTGGGCTTTAAGCCGGTTGAAACCGGTCTTCTCGTTGAGGATCCAATAATGACAAATCACAGACATGGCCAAACCCGCATCAAAAACATCTCACTCCGATACGCGAAACGAGTGGTTTTTCCTTTGTTGTTTTTATCGGGTACCGCATGGGGTGCAGCAGCCCCCGTCCCGGCCCAAAGTGACAGTACTTTTCCTATTTGGGGAGATGAAGCCCGCGCCCGCGGCTATAACATCCCGCTGCCGTTTGGCGTCAATCTCAGCTATATGAATATGCGCCAGAATATTGATGTCGATAGCATTACCTTTTCCGGCCTGAAACTGGGTAATCACCCGATTCCCAGCGATCTGTTCAATATTGATGTCGGGCACACTCGCGAACGTAGCCAAAGCGAGAACCTGCGCTTGGATATGTGGGTTTTCCCCTTTTTGAATATTTATGGCCTGGTCGGGCACACCAAGGGGTCTTCGATATCTCAGGTTTCTGTCGACGCCGACCCATCACAGTTCACCGGCCTCGACCGTATTATCGCCTCGGCGGTTCATCGCCTTAACCAAAATGGCGATCTCAGAGACATCGATTTTGCCCTCGATTTTAAAGGTACCACCTGGGGCACCGGGTTCACCCTGGCGGGCGGTTATGAGAAGTGGTTTGCGCTGGTGGATACCAACTATACCCGCACGGACTTTGACATTCTCGATGGCAAAATTTCGGCCATCACAGTTTCGCCGCGCGTGGGTTATCGCTTTGATATGCCGGCAATCTCTGGCCCTTCGCACCTGAGCCTTTGGATAGGCAGCATGTATCAGGATGTAGATCAGGAGTTTAAAGGCAACCTCTCGGATTTGCATATGCCGGCAGAACTTCAACCACTTATTGACGCAGTGAATAAAGACAACGCCGGCCGCTTTGATGTCAAACAGCATCTCACATCGCCGTGGAATACGCTGGTTGGGGCGCAGTACGAACTCACGCAGAACTTCAACCTATTGGCCGAAGTCGGCTTCAATGAGCGAAACAGTTTCTTCCTGGCGGGTGAATATCGATTCTAATGAAGCGACCTGTGCTGTGGTTAGGTGGACTCTGTAGCCTGTTGACCTTATCCGTTAATGCGGAGTTGCTGACGCGCGAGTCCATCGATCAGTTTCTCGGTGCCATGGGGGCAGACGATCAATACCACGCCGCTAAAGGGGTGAACTGGACGGTGCTGCCAGGGCCCTTTTATACGCCGGAGTTAAAGCTGGGGTTGGGAACCGCGGTGGCAGGACTTTATCGCGTCGATCCCAACGATAAAGTGACGCAAAACTCCTCCCTCTCATTTACCGGTTTTATCAGTACCAGCGGCGCACTGGGGCTTGGGCTAAATAACTACACTTTTTTTAGTGACGACCAGTGGCGGCTGTTTGTTGAAGGCTCGGTGGCAAAGATCCCAACGGAATTCTGGGGCGTGGGCTACGATGCCGCACAGGGATCGGGCCAGAAATATACCCAGGATTCTTTTAGCGTTCATCCGCAGGTTTTTTATCGACTGGTGGATCATCTTTATGCCGGTGTTGGCTGGGACTTTTCAACCCTGGATGCCAAAGTTGATGATCCGCAGCCTGGCGATACCTTCTCTCACTATACCGATTCAACGTCACCGCTGAGTTCCGGCGCGACTTTCGCCCTTAATTACGACTCCCGCGACGCCATCACGCAGCCGAAAAACGGGCAGTATGCCAGCGTCCAATACAGCGTATTTGATCCGTCTCTGGGCTCGGATACGCATTTCACCGCCCTGCAGCTGCAATACAATTACTATTTTCCGCTTAACCAGAATGACGTATTGGCATTCGATGCCTGGGGACGTTTTACTCGCGGAGAGGTGCCCTGGGACCGGCTTTCACAAGCTGGGGATGATCGGCGGTTACGCGGCTACTATCAGGGACGCTATCGGGATAAAGATGTGGTGAGCACCCAGATTGAATACCGCAAGAAGCTCAACTGGCGGCACGGTTATGTGCTCTGGCTAGGCGCAGGTTCACTGGGTGCCAGCCCGGATAAAATGGGACAACACCCTATTCTTCCTACCCTGGGTGCAGGGTATCGTTTTGAAATTAAACCAGATATGAATCTACGTCTCGATCTCGGCGTTGGCCGGGACAGCGCAGGGTTTTATTTTCAGGTCGCGGAGGCCTTTTAATGCGTGGTTATTTTCTCGCAATGCTGCTGGCTACTACCTGTTTTGCCCATGCGCAACCGGATAAGGCCGACATTTTACCTTTTGAGCAGGCAACTCGCGTTTGGCCCGTCGCACAGAACCTTTCGCCACCGGAATCGCTGCGCCCTTGCTGTGCATTTGGCTACAACCTTCAGGTGCGCGCGGCGGGCATTCCCATTCCGGTTTACCAGATTGGTAACGTGCTCTCACTCAGCACCCTGGGTCACCATCATTACAATGACAGTGCGCTGGGCGCAGCGAAAAATATCCTTGGTCTGAGCGAGGAAGCCAACGGTCTGATCTATACACGGCGCGGTGGCTTTATTGATATCGCCCACGTTCGTGATACTGCCGATAACACCTTTTATCTCTTCACCCGGCTGTATCCACGGCTGGGTCGGGAATGGCGGCTGTTTTACAGTGAAGAATTAGGGCTCAGACGGGTTCAGTTTTACCCGTTTACCCCGCCGGCATCGAAGGTAGATCGCTATAATCTGGCGGCGTGGCTGGCCGGGCATCTGGCGTTTCAACTGGCACAGTGGCATGAAATCGCCCAGTGGTATGGCTTCCAGTCTGTCCCCGGGTTTTCTGAGGAAATCTCTGCTTTTTCACCGGAAGATCTCTATGCCAATCTGCTGGGGGCCAGGCTGGCCATCAATGTGATTTTGCAGGGGCATGCCGGTTCGGTAGAGAACTACAATCTGGCGATGGATAAAGCGCTCTCTCAGGCTTTAATTGACCTTGAGGCGGTGAATCAGACCGAAACCGAACGTCAGTTCCGCGAGGTCGACGGCGACTGGTGGAATAGCCAACGTCGGGTACCGGATAAATTTTTAGTGCTTAAACGCAATTACCATCTTGGCGAAGACCGCTTGCCCACCGCGGTACCTTTCGAGCAAGCCCTGCCGTACCGCCTGGCTATGCCGGAGAAAATAGCAGGAATAACACTAAGCCGCCTTGGCGAACTGCAAATCCACAAGGGAAAGGATATGCGTGGCCTGCCTACGCCCAACACATTCTATCGCCCTGCACAGTTTGCCGCACTGGCAGAGCAGGCACGTCAAGCCGATCAGGTTCAATTGCAACGGCTCAACCGCTGAGGTCAAAGACTTTTGGCGGTGACCTGGCTGGCCAACTGCGCCTGACGGTTAAAGCCTCTGGCACCCTTGATAAAAATGGCGCAGGCGGTGATCAGCGACGGAATGGCGATAAGGGTAAAAATACGATCGAAACCCCAACCCAATGCCAGCATTTCCGCCCCGGCAAAGGCGCTCAGAATGGCGCCGATACGGCCAACGCCGTGCATCCAACTGGAGCCGGTGGCCCGCGCCTCGGTCGGGTAATAATGAGCCGACAGCGCGTTCATGCCGGTATTAGCGCCGTTCAGGCAAAAGCCGCAGGCTAACGCCAACACACCGAGCATCAAACTGCTGTGGGACGCCAGGCCGATCGACAACGTAAACGCGGCACCCAACAGGTAAATCACGCCCAGCGCCCGGTGGGGATTGACCCTATCCATCAACCAACCGGCAAACAGCGAGCCGAAGGTGCCACCAGCCTGATACAACGCGGTGATCACCGCCGCCTGCGCCACGCTCATGCCAATGCCTTTCACCAGCGTCGGTAACCAACTGCCCAGCAGATAGACCAGAAACAGCGCCATAAAATAGCCCAGCCACAACATCAGGCTGCCAAATCGGTACTGCCGGGAGATCACAATCTGCATCGATCCTTTGCCGGGTGCCACCCGCGGCGGCAGCCGGTAGTGGGTGTTGGCGTCGGTACTGCCCGGTGCCAGCTTTTCCACTATTTTGCCAATGCGTTGTTTGCTGGCACGTTTGGTGACCAAAAATCGCACCGACTCCGGCAGTTTGGCGATCAACAGCGGTACGCTCAACAGTGGCAATATGCCCCCCAGCAACAACAGCGCATGCCAGCCCATCTGCGGGATGATCCACGAGGCCGCGAACCCACCCAACACGGCACCAAAGGTAAAGCCGCAAAACACCACGGTGATAATAAAGGAACGTTTCTTTTCCGGCGCATATTCAGAGATCAGCGTGCCGACGTTCGGCATCGCTGCCCCCAGCCCCAGCCCGGTCATAAAACGGAAGAAAATCATTTGATCAATATTGTGCGAAAACACGGTGACCAGCGTCCAGATGCCAAAAAAGAACACGCTGTTAATGATGATGACTTTACGGCCCAGCCAGTCCGCCAGCGGCCCGGACAGCAATGCACCGAGGGTCAGGCCGACCAGCGCGGCGCTGATCACCATGCCAAGCTGCTGATTACTGACGCCCCATTCGCTTTTCAGCTCCGGCGCGATAAACCCCATCAGGGTAATGTCGAAGCCATCGAGCGCAACCACGATAAAACCCAGCAAAATAATTAACTTTTGGTAACCACACAGCGGACGATCGTTGATCAGCGCACGAACATCAATTTCGTTTGAAGCCACAATTTTTCCTTGGACAGACGCCAATAAATGCAGGTGTTCGATAATCGAACTGACATTAAATATCCCGCTTCTAATGTATGAACTCCGGTGCAGGTCGGCAACGGGGATTATCGATAATCTGACGGTTATCGAACCTGGCGGTACGTTTATCAACAATTAAAGATTCTTCCGTATCAAAGAAACTCAAGACAATATGCTAACAAGCAAGCTAGCAACGCCTTTATTTCCCGGCCGGCAGCCCGTGGCCAGGCGGGAAATAATGTTGTCGAATTGTGAGAAGGATCGTCTCGCCCCTGCGGTTATCGTCGCGCAGGTTTACCGGTGAGCAATATGACGTCGTTCACAAAAGCCCGGCTATGGCGGATTGTATTGCCGTGTGACCCCGGTTACTCTTAACCGGTGTTCCCCTAAAGATAAGTGACTGATGTTTTGAAGAATGATGAGATCACTGCCACCAAACGCAAAAACGACCCTGTTGGCCTGAAGCAGCGCATTTTCGCTGCGGCACTGACCGAGTTCGCCGAGGCAGGCCTGAAAGGCGCCCGCATGGAAAACATTGCCGAGCACGCGGCGACCACCAAACGCATGGTGGTTTATCACTTCAAGACCAAGGAATCACTGTACCTGGAGGTGTTGGAACACGTATATCAGCACATCCGTGCGCACGAAACGGGGTTGGATCTACAGGCATTACCGCCGGTGGCGGCCATGACCAGGCTGGTCGAGGAAAGCTTTAATTACCATGCGGAGCACCCCGACTTCATCCGGGTGATTTGCATGGAAAACATGATGCGCGGCCAGTATATCCGCCAGTCGCCACGGATTAAGGCATTGAACCAGAGCGCCCTGACCCTGCTGGAAGATATTTTGCAGCGCGGCAAGCAAGAGCGAGAGTTCACCCCGGACGCCAGCGCCACAGATGTGCATCGTTTGATCAGCAGCCTGTGTTTCCACTACGTCGCCAACCAGTACACCTTTAATACGCTGTTTGAAAACCATGAACCGCAGGAAGATCAGGCTCGGCACATCCGTCGGTTAGCCGTCGTGGCAACCCTGCGTTATTTGGCTCTGTAAGCACTGCCTCTGGAGACCATGATGACCAAGACCTCTGCCGGCGAAGAGATCGCCGCGCCTGATAGCTCACTGTCCGCCGCCAGCGGTGATCCGTTCAAGGGCGATCCCAATTTTATGGCGTCGCTGGCCCGGGGGCTTGAGGTGATCCAGGCTTTTACCCCGCAACGCCGGTTGATGTCGATTTCGCAAATCAGCCAGAAAACCGGCATTCCGCGCGCTGCGGTGCGCCGCTGTCTGTATACGCTGAACAAGCTGGGGTTTGTCTACGCGCAGGATGGTAAGAATTTTGAGCTGCGCCCACGCATTCTGACGCTGGCTCATGCCTATCTGGGTGCCACACCGCTGGCGAAAGCCACCCAGCCGGTGCTGAAACACATCAGCCAGTTGCTGAATGAATCCTGCTCTATCGCCACGCTGGATGGCGACAATATTCTGTATATCGCCCGCGCCTCTGCCGAACGCATTATGACCATCGACCTGAACATTGGCAGCCGCCTGCCGGCATTCGCCACCTCGATGGGCCGGGTGTTATTGAGCCATTTGCCACTAGATAAGCGTGAGGATTACCTGCAACGCATCACTCTGATGCGCTATACGCAATACACCATTGGGTCCGTCGACAAACTGCGTGACGAACTGGATAGGGTTCGCACGCAGGGTTATGCGATTAACGATCAGGAGTTGGAAATCGGCCTGCGCTCCATCGCAGTACCGATTTCCTCGGTCAACGGCGGCGTCACGGCCGCGTTAAACGTGGGGGTGCAGGCCGGTCATGTCCCACTGAACGAACTGACCGAGCGTATCCTGCCGATCCTGCTGGAAGGCGCGCAGGAGCTTTCACTGCTAACGCATTAAATCGACTGCTGCGCGGTGGCCAAATACTTGGTCATTTCCGCCTCGGGCACCATGCCGCCGCCGGTGGCCCACACCAGGTGGGTGGCATTGTTCATTTGTTCTGCATTTAGCCCCTGGCTCGCCAACCATTCGGCATCTGCCGTGACGCGCCATGGCCCCGGCATGCCTGCCAGCGCCGAAGGTTCGAGCTGAATATGCTCATGGCTGTCCAGCAGCCCCAGCAGTGCAAACATCTCGCGGTCACTGAGAGTGTAAAAACCGGAAAGCAACCGCTCCATGGCCCGACCGACAAAGCCGGATGCGCGCCCTACCGCCAGCCCGTCCGCCGCAGTCTGATTATCAATACCCAGATCCTGTACCGCGATGCCATCGTGCAGGCCGGTATGCACCCCCAACAGCATGCAAGGTGAATGCGTCGGTTCGGCAAAGATGCAGTGTACGTGATCGCCAAAGGCCAGTTTCAGCCCAAAGGCCACCCCGCCGGGCCCGCCGCCGACGCCGCAAGGCAGGTAAACGAACAGCGGGTGCTGAGCATCCACCCGGACGCCGCTGTCGGCAAACTGTCGCTTCAGGCGACCACCGGCCACGGCATAGCCCAGGAACAGCGTCTGTGAGTTCTCATCATCGATAAAGAAACAGCGCGGATCGCTCGCCGCCTGCAAACGGCCCTGTTCCACGGCAACGCCATAATCTTGCGCGTACTCCACCACGTTGACGCCATTCTCACGCAGCTTTTGCTTTTTCCATTCGCGGGCGTCGGCCGACATGTGCACGCTGACGCTGAAACCCAACCGGGCGCTGATAATGCCGATCGACATCCCCAGATTACCGGTCGACCCCACGGCAATGCGGTAACCGCTGAAGAATTCGCGGAACTCCTCCGAGAACAAGCTGGCGTAGTTATCCGTCAGTTGCAACAGGCCCGCAGCCAGCGCCAGTTTTTCTGCATGCGCCAGCACCTCGTAGATACCGCCACGCGCCTTGATCGAGCCAGAAATCGGCAGATGGCTGTCTTTTTTCAGCAGTAAACGGCCAGCCAGCGTCAGGCCATAGCGCTGATCGAGCGCAGTTTGCATCGCAGGAAGGGCGACCACTTCGGACTCGATCACCCCGTGGGTGGCTCGGGTTTCCGGGAAGGCGGCACTCAGATAAGGGGCAAAACGCGCCAGCCGCTGTTCTGCATCACTCACGTCGCTGGCGTCGAGCCCCACAAACGGCAGCCCGACCTGCAAAGTGGTCGCTCGCGGGTTGAACCAGGTCACCGGTTTAAGCTCGATCAGTTCCTGCACCAGCGGGAATTGCGTAACCAACTGCTGAATCTGTGTCTTTTCCATGATTGTTCTCTGCGCTGCATAAAGGTTAGCCCTAGGGTGCAGCGATTTGCTCAGGCTGACAAATGATAAAATTTCAGCCTTGGGTGAGCAGTATTGATGCAAAAAGATGATTTGCGTCAATTTCTCGCTCACATTGACGGATTAGGTGACAGTGAATCATCTTAAGTACCCCGTAGCCAAAAAGAGGCTACGGGGCATTAACGCACCGAATCTTACCCGCGAGCCGCTGCTTCCATGTCTTTCTCAAACCACAGGTGTTGGGTGATTTTCACGATATCCCCTCCGCTACTGGTCCAGAATAGTTTCGAAGCCGCCGAAAATCATGCGTTTACCGTCAAATGGCATTTGATCGCCGAATGCCTTCATCCGCGGGTCGCTCATCATTTTCTGACTTGCAGCATCACGGACCTCTTTTGACGGATATTCTATCCAACTGAACACCACCACCTCGTCGGCTTCAGCCTTAACCGCGCCGCGAAAATCGGTGACTTTTCCATCAGGAACATCATTGCCCCAGCATTCGACGATCCGCGTAGCACCGAACTCTTTAAACAACGGTGCCGTCGCGGCGGCCAGTTTTTTGTACGCCTCCTTATTCGCGGCCGGCACCGCCACTACAAAACCTTCTACATATTTCATCGGGGTGTCCTCTTGTCAGTTCGACAGTCGGGTTGGCACCGGCGGAGCTGCCTGCGCCCTCTTCCATTTTAGACCCCATTAGCGGGGTCAACCATTAAGGGTTCCGTTTGGTGAGGCAGTGATCCCCCTGGCCGCCAGGGTCTCTGTGCGGCGTCGGTTGTGCCGACCCGACCAGATAAATCCCTATGGCCAGGACGGTGGCCATACACGCAAGGGCCAGCGAAATCGCCAACATGCCGGTATCCCCGAATCTCTCGCGAAAACTGGCATAGCACGAGGGAGCCAGCGCCGACAGGAAAAAACCGGGCATCAGCAGTTTTCCCATACGACCGGCATACAGATGGGATTCAAACAGTGTCAATGGCAATGTCGCCCTGACCAGAGTGGACAGGCCGTTGATGGCACCATACCCGAGAACGAACAAACCGGTGCCCACAAGGGATGTCTGCCCCAGCAGGCTGATGATAAAGCAGCAAGGAAGTAATATCCCTACCACCAGGTTCAACCCCAGTGCCGATCCACGACTGCCCATAGCCACATCACCGAGGCGCGCGCTGACCTGTCCCACGCCCCATAATGCGCCGAGGAGTACCGGCAGACCGGCATTGGCCAGAATGAGAGGCAAGTGGGTTGAAATACCGGTTGCCAGGAAACCAAGCAGCGCCATCAATGCCGCATACAACCCGCCTTTCAGGCGGTCATGACCGGAGTGAGGAGCATTCGCCGCAGGCAGTCGGGGACACGCTTCAGGTGCCCCCTGAACATCTGGCAGGCAACCACACAGCATCATGCTTAACAAGGCGAACAAGCCGTAGCAGCCCACTCCCCACCGCCAGCCAAACAACTGCAGCAAAGTATCGCCAATGGGCCAAAAGACCACGGAAGCCAGGCCTCCGAGCAAAGTCACTTGAGCGATGGGTTTTCTGGCCGCGGTCCCGGCGAGACTCACCAGAACGGCAAAGGCCGCATCATAGAGCGATAGTCGCATGCCGATGCCCATCACCAGCCAGGCCAGGAAGTAAATGTCGACAGTCTGGCTCGTCGCCAGCAGCAGGCAGCCAAAACCATTCAGGAGCGCGCCGAGCTGCATGAGCTTTCGCCCCCCCATCCGCGTGAGCCATTGCCCGGACAGTGGAGAAACCAATCCCATGGTGGCCATAGCCAGCGTCAGACCTGAGAAGATTAGAGTTTCTCCCCACGCCGTGTCGTATGCAATAGCACGGCCATACGCCCCCAACAGATAGAAGGTAATACCCCAGTTAATTAACTGGGTCAGACCGACACACCAGACGATTTTACTGCTAAGCGGCGGTGTATTCATCCGGCAGGGTCCGCTAGCCTGGCGTGGCTTTCACCCAGAGCAGGTGGCATGTTCAGGGTATCGTCCCAACAGGCCGGTCCCAGCTCAACAGAGGTGGCGGAGGACCATAACCGCTTGCCCATCACCGGCTCAAGTTTTTCCGGATGAGCAAGCAGGAACGGCAACCCATAGTGTAAAGTGATGGAGATGTTCATTCAGTCCGTCAGAAGATGATATTTTTGTTTTATCGAGAGTAAATCACTCTCTCAGGTTCTTGTAGCGCCCGAATTTTATGTACTGCATAAGGAAAACTTTGGTGTGGGTAAACTCAATTTGGACCAGCTTCAGACGTTCGCTCAGGTTATCAAGCAAGGTAGCTTCTCCGGCGCGGGTGCCACATTGGGATTGACACAGCCAGCAGTGAGTCTGCAAATCCGGCAGTTAGAGCGGTCGCTCAATGTCAAACTCATCGAACGCGTCGCCAAGCGCATTCGCCCGACCGCGGCAGGCGCGGTGTTACTGGGGCATCGTCATCGCATCAATAGCGCGGTAGATGAAGCGTTGAGCGACATGGCCAACCATGCCAGCAACATCATGGGCAACGTGATCCTCGGTACGGGCGCGACAGCCTGCATTCACCTCCTCCCGCCGATACTGCGTGAATTGAAACATAGCTATCCGATGTTAACGGTCGGGGTCAGAACGGGAAATACCGATGATATGGTGCGGGCGGTGGAAGAAAACCGCCTCGATATTGCCCTGGTCACCCTACCGGCATCGGGCCGCAATGTGTTGATCACGCCTATTTTGCAGGATGAATTTGTGGCGATTTTCCCGGCCGCCGATCCCTCTCTGCCAACGACGTTCTCGCCTGACGCGTTAAGTGCCTACCCGTTTGTTGTTTTTGAATCCGGTAGCAGCACGCGCTTACTGATCGACGACTGGTTCAGACAGGCGGGGAGCTCAAACAACCCGATCATGGAGCTGGGCAGTATTGAGGCCATTAAAGAAATGGTATCGGCCGGACTGGGCTTCAGTATCGTTCCACGGATGGCTCTGGCGGGTAACACGGAAAATCCTGGCATCATACAGAGATCACTATCCCCCTCTCTTGAACGCACGCTGGGTATTGCGCTACGCCAAGATAAGCCCCTGACCAAAGGGCTTCAGAAAGTGATCAATCGTCTCAACAACCTGCAGCGCTAGTGCTTCATGGACGGCTAATGATCACCGCTCAGAATAAGACACAAGCTAACCCGGATAAGTGTTTTTCCGGGTTTCAAAGATCAGAGTCCATCCGTTGCAGCAGTTCTGGCGTGGCGACCCGGTTGCGACCGCTATTTTTGGCTTTGTAAACCGCCAGATCGGCGATTTTCAGCAGGTTGTCCAGATTTTGCCCGGTACCGCCGATGCAGGTGACCATGCCGATACTGACGGTGATCTGCAGCGGTGTGCCGGCGGGCATGGTGATAGATTCGATTTCAACCCGGCGACGCAGGCGCTCGGCCAACAACAGCGCGTCCTGCAGCTGCGCTATCGGTGCAACGATCGCAAACTCTTCCCCCCCCATGCGGCCAAACAGGTCGTTATCACGCAAATCGGCAGTAATGGCACGGGTAAAAGACAGTAAAGCCGTGTCACCGCCAGCATGGCCAAAGCGGTCATTGATCGATTTAAAGTAGTCGATGTCCAGCATCATGATGCAGATCCGCTCGCCCTTCTGGCTCACCAGCCTGGTACCGCGTTGCATAAAGGCGCTGCGAGTCAATACGTGAGTCAGCGCATCATGATTCGCCACGTGCTCAAGTTTGCGCAGCAGTGCATTGCGGGCAAAGTTCATGCTGGCGACGGCAATCGGCCCCAGCGCCAATAGCGCCACGCCAAGGCGCATCGATACCGTATTCTGCAGCACTTTCATGTCGAGATTAGTGGTGATCAGGCCCAGATCGATCGCCAGATGGCACCATATCACATAGGCCAGCACGGTAATCATGGTGCTGAACAGGGAGAACGACATCGCCAGCCACAGCAGGATGGGCATCGGGAAGATCACCGCGCCAGGGCCGCCAATCAGGATGCTGCAGATACAGGCCAACAGCAGCAGGATTAACACCGCCATTTTTCTGCAGGTGCTGTACCACTGGCTACGTAAGGTGACCGACTGGCTAATGCTACGCAGATAGCCTTTCCAGTCCGCCGGGAAGGTCAGGATAAACGGCATCAGCGTGATGTAATTAGTGAACTCCGAAGACAGCCACAACGCCACTGAGGGTAAGTACTGACGATCAAACAGCAGCACCGAAGCCCCAGCCCCGAGGAGCCCCGTGGCGGTCGCACTCGCCAGGCAGGCGGCGAACAGAAAAATACTGGATGAGGTGCGTTCCAGAGTTCTTACCTGCGGCGATAAACGCATAAACAGATAAAACCCGACCGCCACGCCGGCGATATTGGCGCCATTGAGCAATATGGCTTTGCCGAGCGTGCTGCCGGTGATCAGGTCCGCGGCCAAATAGCCCAGCATCGCCATCACCCAGCCAACAGGACTGGCCATTGCCGGGTAACGTACCAGCACGGCCAACAGTACCGCATTGGTTGGCCAAAATAGCGCTAACAGACCGATGGGACGGCTTTCAATGCCAAACAGGCAGGTGACAAACACCAGCAGAAAAACCATCAGCGCAGGCTGAATTTTTGTGGCGACAGGTAACTCAGTGGTGTGCATCTTGCTTCCAGGGGCTTACGAAGAATACGGATAAAATCCTGCCGGCATGACGGTGGTCGAGGGCCCGTCCATCAGGTCTGGCGAAGCACATAAAGCGAGCGGCCAGACTGACATTATTGCTACTTTTCTCGAGTCGAGCACCTGTTAATTTAAAGTTTTAAAATATAATTATGTATCAAGCTGTAGCTCAGACGGCGACCGCCACAAACCAGACAAACATTCACTACCAAAATAGTACATATGCGAATTATAATGAAAATGATAATCGTTATTATTTATTAATTTGATATGGAATGGTATGCGCCAGGTAGAAAATCATCGTCTGTATAAAACTAAAAAACGTCAGGCTCTTCGCTCACTTCCCCTGCTCGTCAGTGTGTTACCGGCGCTGCCAGTAACCGCCGTACTGGCCGAGGATGACTCACTCACCGTAACCGCAGGCGCCTTGCCTGCTGAGAGCTACAGCGCCGATAGCGCGTCAACCGGCAGTAAAACCAATACCCCACTCAGTGAGGTGCCACAGTCCGTCAGCGTCGTTACCCCGGAAGTGATTAACGATTTTCAGGTCAAAAGCGTCAACGACGCCATGAAATTCGTCAGCGGTGTGACGCAAGGCAATACCCTTGGCGGCACTGAAGACGGTTTCGTCAAACGCGGCTTTGGCGTCAACTCCGACGGCTCGGTGTTTATCGACGGCGTCCGCAGCAATCAGGGATTGAGCATGGATGCCACCACCGATCGCGTTGAGGTGCTTAAAGGCTCGGCTTCGCTGCTGTATGGCATTCTTAGCCCCGGCGGCATCATCAATCTGATCAGCAAAAAACCACAGTACGACTGGAATACCCGCATCAGCGGCGCCACCAACAGCTTTGGCGGCGGTGGTGGTTCCGTCGATGTGACCGGGCCATTGGGTAACGGCTTTGCTTTTCGCTTTATTGCCGAACGGCAACACCAGGATTACTGGCGCAATTTTGGCACCGATGAGCATACGCTGATCGCCCCCTCGCTCAGTTGGTTTGGCGATAAGGCCGCCTTCAATATCGCCTACAGCGAGTATAAGTACGATATCCCTTACGATCGCGGCACTGCCTTTATCAATGGCAAGCCTGTCGATATCCCCTATAACCGCCGACTGGACGACTATGCCAACCATGCCTGGGGCAAGAACAAACGTCTGAACGCACACTATGAGTATGCACTGGACAGTACCTGGACCACCCGTTTCAACTATGCCTGGATGCAGCGCCGCTACGACAGTAACGAAGTGCGCGCCACGGCGATCAACACCACCACCGGCATCGTTTCACGCCGTGCGGACGCCAACCGTGGCTTCAACCATCAGACCGACTATTATTCCTGGGATCTGAACGGTTCCCCGGTCGCACTCGGCATGCAGCATGACCTGCTGATTGGCGTCGACTATGAGAAAAATGAAACCTACAAGGCCTATTCCTATCGCGGCAAGGTCTCGCAAACCTTCAATATGTATGACCCGGTCTACGGCGAAACACCGGTTACCAACAGCAGCACCTACAATGATGCTCTGAGTAATCTACGCAGCAGCTTGTACAGCCGCTCGGCCTACATCAAAGACAGCATTCATTTGACAGACCAATGGATAGCCGTTCTCGGCGCGCGCTACCAGTCTTACTACCAGAACAACAGTAACGGCTTCCAGAACCCGAAAAACACGCTGAATGACAAAGGGAACAAATTTCTGCCGCAGGCCGGTGTGGTGTATAAGCTGACCCCCGCTGTTTCGCTGTATGCTAACTACAGCCGGTCTTTCACCCCGTCGACGGCCGTAGATGACAACGGCAACGTTGCCACACCGGAAACCGGCACCACCTACGAGGTAGGCGGCAAATGGCAAGTGACCCCGGTGGTGGATGCCACGCTGGCGTTATACCGCATAGATGAAAACAACATGTCGATCTTTATCAACGGCGTGACCCGCAGCATTCCCAAGGCGCGATCTTCCGGTATTGAGTTGGAACTGAATGGCGAAGTCGCCCGCAACTGGGATCTGACCGCCAATTACAGCTACGACAAAACCGAGATTGTGGAAGATAACCTCAACCCGGATAACGTCGGTAACCGGCTGGTGAATGCCCCAACCAACATGGGCAGCCTGTATCTCAGCCACCGTATAACGCTGCCATTAGTTCCTGGTGATGTGCGGTTAGGTGGCGGTGGTCGCTACGTCGGCCGCCGCGCGGGCGATCCTGAAAACAGTTTTACCATGCCGGCCTACACCGTGGCGGATGCGTTTATCGCCTGGGACAGCAAACTGGTAGGTAAACACACTCAGATCAAGCTAAATGTTAAGAACCTGTTCAACCGCGAGTATTATGAATCCAGTGCGGGCAATCTGCGGGTGATTGAAGGCGAACCCCGCAGCCTGAGCCTGCAGGCAACGGTAGATTTCTGACAGAGCGTCCCCGGGCGCAGTTGGCCCGCGCCCGGGGAGAGTTAGCGGTTATTTCAGCTTAAGCATTTTCCCGAGCAGAACATCGGTTGATTCGAGCATATCCGTATCAATGCCTGCGGAAGGCGTGAAGGTCAATTCGCCAAAAATGGGTTTGCCGTTGTCGATATAAAAATCAACGCGGACAAATTCAAAGGGCTCAGACAATTTCTTGGCGTACTCAAACAGCGCGTCATAACCTTCGGGTTTCACAAAAGCCTCGATCTCTTGCTGGCTGAGCGCCAGACAATCCTGGCTGTAGCAAAGAAACTTAAAGTCTTTATCAAAAAAGTAATATTTCGGCATCTCGGTTTCTCTACCGACACAAAGTAATGTGCAGTAAGGAACACCATGGAAGCAGTATATTTTATAATCATCAGGGCCATGACCACCCGGTGACGCTATAAACTTCTCGCCTATTATTTTTTTATTGATCTTCTTGTAGTTTAACTCTGCATAGACCTTCCAGTAGTCCTCTTTCATCCAGCTTTCAATGGTTTTAGAGGCTTGTACGGTATCCAGTGACTTTTTATCCTGACAAATCAGGTTGTAACCAGAGCCGTGGTTGCCCTTAATCACAAACTTGTCAGGTAACGACTCCCACGGGATCTCATGAGCCGAATCACAGGCGAAGTAAAGCTCATTGAGTATTTCCTCACAGCCTTGCGCTTTCAAATACTCCCTGACGGCATATTTATCTGCACATTGCGTCACCAGCGCATTGTTACTGTAATCGTTAAGTTTGAGATAATTGATCTTCTCATTCCAGGTCATCGGCGGGTTTAGATTTAATTTTTTCCCGAACGCCTTTTGGTAGATAAATTTGGTTTTAAAGGTCGGCGCAAATGTAGCCATTTGATTCATGATAAATTTGTTAATGTGTTTTCTCATACAACCTGTCTTATCATTTGATAAAAGTAGTAAAACGGCTCCCGACAGGAACCCAAGAAGGTTAAAGCGATTGGCTGTTATTGCTCACTGCGCCATTGAATCATCGCCGGGGCCGTACTCAGATCAAATTGGCTGTTACCTAAAACCCGGTTGAGAATGCGGGCCGATCGCCAGGCCATCAGGCTGAGCTGAGGGTCAGCAATGCCGTGATGGTGCATGCTGGCGTTGACGGCAAACAAAGCATTCTCATGAACCCCTTCCCGCTCAAGGGTAAAATCAGAGGCAATGCGATATTGTCCATCCGCGTCGGTTAACACTCGGTCAGCCAGAGATTCAAGAAAGGCCGGGCGGGCCTGTTCATAGCCGGTAGCAAAAATCACCACGTCGGCATCAAGGGTCTCGCGCCCCTGATCAAGATGATGCTGCATCTGTAGCTGATAAGCATTGTCTGTGGCATTAAGGGCCGTAACGGAGCGACTGGGCAGCATTCGCACCCACCGTTTATCCCGAAGAACATCGAAGCGGTGATACATGGCGCGATAAATCGCCAAAAGCGACTCGCTGGTGATCCCATCTGAGGTCATTTTTTGTTCGCGCAGCATCTGTTGTTTGGCCGTGTTGCCGAGCGTGTAGAAGTCCTCGACATAATCGGGGGTAAAATACTCGTTAGCAAATGCAGCTTCATCAAGGGCGTTGTAGTTGTTACGCCGGGAGATCCAACTCAGCTGTTCCGGCTGGCCCCATTCCCCCTGAAAAACATTAAGGAACAGATCGGCACCGCTTTGACCGCCGCCCACAATGGCCACACGTTTTCCGCTAAGGTTTGGCTGACGAAACATCATTTCGCTGGCGTGAAAACATTGATCGTTTTGTTCGGTCACACAGTCGGGCAGTTTGACTTGCTTGCCAATCCCCACGCAGACATGTTTGGCGCGAAACACCTCATGCTGGGTGGTGACAACAAACTGCCGCTGTTGGTCATCAAACTCCACACGCTGAACGTCCTGGTTAAAAAGCAGTGAATCCAGGCCCGTTGCTGCCCAGCCAAGATAATCGGCAAACTCTTCACGTGACACGGTGCGTTGTTCTGTCGTCAGGAAACGGTAGAATTTTTTTCTTTTCACCAGATAGTTGAGAAAACTATAAGGGTTGGTTGGTGAAACGGCCGTCACCAAGTCCTTCAAAAAGTTGGTCTGCATACTGCAATCTGCCAGGATCATGCCTGGGTGCCAGGAAAAATGCGGTTTGCGCTCGAGGAATTTACAATTAAAACCTTCGATTTCGCTACCCAGCGCAGCAATACTGAGGTTGGACGGACCGATGCCAATACCGATAAAATCCAAACACTGGTTCATTGTGTGTGTGCTCCTGAATGTATATACTTACAGATATGTATTCTGTGATCTGGAAAGTGACAACCAAAATTTAAAAGATCAAAATGGCCACAACATCCCGTCATTTTATTTTCACAAAATCACGAACATATCTCGCCTTTGATTACTCATTTTTATTTAAATGAAAAACTTCGCGGAGCCATAAACAAGGAGCGCTTTGATAACGAATCCTCAGGAAATGAAAATTCAATGGGCAACAGAGGAATGGGTAACATATCCCTATGTTAATCTGTCTATTCCGCCCGGCATCATCCTTGATTAGACACAGCCAAATCAGAGTAGCGCTAAAGCTGCAAGCTGGCATGTGAAAAAAAATAATATTAAAGGAATAGGACGATTTGTTAATATGAAATTAAAAGTGAAATCGTAAAAAATCATAAAATTTCACTTAGATTTAGGCAACATTGCGATCAGAACACCGTCGGTGAATTTTTCACACCAAAAGGTAACTAAAATAAAACTATTAAATATCAATACAATGAAAGCATGTGATGACTGAAGAGTAAAAAGCAAACAGAATCCAGTACGGTTTCTGACCATTTACGCCATCGCATACGCCAGTGGGTGAGGTTTTAAATCCAGGGGGGATTTTTCAGATGTTTTTCTTATCGCAGTGCCTATATGGGGAATGTTTACCCTCACTCCCCAGCATTAAAATGGGGCAAGTCGTATATTTAATGATTCGTAAGGGAAGTCATTAATGGGGAAAGTTGGAGAATTAGAATAACTTTCCCACCAAATTAATTTAGGGTGGATATTAATCCATTTCGATATAAATCCCTACTGATAGATCCGCGCTTCATAAGGGCGAAGATTTTGTCGCTCACCTTCTTGAGGATAATTACTCAGTAACAACGCTCTTTTTTCCAACGACAAATCCTGAGCGTCAATTTGCTGAGTTTCAGCGCTCAGGTTACACAGTACCAACACTTGTCGCTCATCCTGGCTACGGGAATAGGCGTAAATATGCGGATGTGCCGCCAGTTGTAATTGGTAACGCCCGTAAACCCACAGCGGATCCTGCTGGCGCAGCTGGATTAACGCCCGGTAAAAATTCAGTACCGAGTCAGGTTCTTCACGCTGACGCGCCACGTTAATTTGCTGATAATTGGTATTCACCGCAAACCACGGCTTGGCAAGGCTAAAACCGGCGTTGGAGCTGTCGTCCCACTGCATCGGCGTGCGTGAGTTATCGCGTCCGCTGCGGCTGAGGAACGCCAGGATCTGCGCTTCCTCCATGCCCTGCTCCTGCAGTTTGGCGAAGCGGTTTCTGGCTGCAATATCGTTAAAATCGGCCAGACGGTTGAAGCGGGTGTTGGTCATCCCCAGTTCCTGCCCCTGGTAGATAAACGGCGTTCCCTGCATCAGGAAATACATCGCCGCGATGGCGGTGGCGCTTTCACGCCAATACTGCTTATCGTCACCCCATTTCGATACCACTCGTGGAATATCGTGGTTTTCAACGTACAGCGCGTTCCAGCCTTTCCCCTCCAGCAAGGTCTGCCAGCGGGTAAAGATGTTTTTCAGGCCCGGCACGTCAACCCCGGCGTCCGGCGACTGCTGATGGCTGGTTTCCCACAGTTTGACGTGTTCAAACTGGAAGATCATATTCAGGCGGCCATGCTGCTCGCCCACCCAGTCTTCGCCCTGCTCTGCCGAGGCTCCGTTCATTTCGCCCACCGTCATGATGTCATAACGGTTAAACACCTGTCCGCACAGGCCATCGACGTAATCCAGCAGCCCCTCGTAGTTAAGGTGTCGTTCGAACGACGGCACGTAGCGCAACCCTTGCGGGTTGGGCATGTCGGTCAGGCCCGGTTGTTTTTTCATATGACAGATGGCGTCGATACGAAAACCATCAATGCCCTTATCCAGCCACCAGCGCATCATGTCGTACAGCGCCGCCCGCACCTGCGGGTTTTCCCAGTTCAGATCCGGCTGGCGTTCAGAGAACAGGTGCAAAAAATATTGCTCGCTGCCGGCGTCATATTTCCAGGCCGAACCGTTAAAAATGCTTTCCCAGTTGTTGGGCTCCGCGCCGTTTTTGCCCTCGCGCCAGATATACCAGTCGCGCTTGGCGCTGGATTGAGATGACCGGGATTCAATAAACCACGGGTGCTCGTCCGAGGTGTGATTGACCACCAGATCCAGTATCAGCCGCATGCCGCGGGCATGCACCTCGGCCAACAGACGGTCAAAGTCCGCCATGGTGCCAAATTCCGTCATAATGGCCTGATAATCACTGATATCGTAGCCATTGTCGTCGTTCGGCGAACGATACATCGGACAGATCCAAAGCACGTCAATGCCCAGCCACTGCAAATAATCCAGCCGGGCGGTGATACCGTTCAAATCACCAATACCGTCGCCGTTAGAATCCATAAAGCTGCGCGGATAGATCTGATAAACCACAGCCTGTTTCCACCAACGTACCGTTTCTCCACCGTTCATGTCCCTGCTCCCTTAAGTTGATTAATGCGCCTGAACCGATGCCAGAATGCGCTGGAATGCCCGTCCCTGGCGGTCAAACAGATAACAACACTCGACCGGCAGCCGTACTCCCACCCTATCCCCGGCCTTGATGGTCGAACGTTCGGGATTGCGCAGCACCCAGGGTTCGCCGGCGTTACCGTTATCCAGGTAGAGATAGGTTTCATTGCCCATGTGTTCCACAAACATCACTTCGCCCTGAAACTCACACTGTGCCTGTTCACCCCCGCGAATATGCTCCGGGCGAATGCCGACGTTCACGCTTTGGCCTTCCGCCGCCGTCGGCGTGGCGATCGGCAGCACCAGCGCCTTGCCGTTGTCCAGCTCTACCACGCTTTGACGCTCACCGGCCCGCCGCAAAATTGCCGGGATCAGGTTCATTTTGGGTGAGCCGATAAACTGAGCGACAAACTCATTGGCCGGCTGATCGTACAGCTCCAGCGGCGTGCCCACCTGTTCAACATGCCCCTGGTTCAACACCACAATACGGTCGGCCAGCGTCATGGCTTCAACCTGATCGTGGGTCACATATATAATGGTCGACCCCAGTCGCTTATGCAGCGACGCCACCTCCATGCGCATCTGCACCCGCAGCGATGCATCAAGGTTGGACAATGGCTCATCGAACAAAAATAGCTTCGGCTCGCGCACGATGGCGCGACCAATTGCCACCCGTTGCCGCTGCCCGCCGGAAAGGTCCTTCGGACGGCGTTCCAGTAACGGCTCAAGTTGCAAAATACGCGCGCTTTCACGCACCCGGCTGTCGATCTCCGCCGCCGAATGTCCCGCTAGTTCCAGCGCAAACGCCATGTTTTTATACACGCTCATGTGCGGATAAAGGGCGTAAGACTGGAACACCATGCCAATGCCGCGCTCGGCCGGCGTATCATCGTTGACGTAGTTGCCATCGATATACATGCCGCCGCTGCTGATCTCCTCCAGCCCGGCGATCATCCGCAACAGGGTAGATTTTCCGCAGCCGGAGGGGCCGACGATCACCACAAACTCTCCGCTGTTGATCTGCAGATCCAGCGATTTGATAACCTCTGCGTTAGCGCCATAGCGTTTTTGCAGTTTTTCCAGCGTTAGTTGCGCCATATTCCTCCCGTTCGCACCACTGTGGGCATTCAGTGGGACGCCGATCGGCGCCCCGTCATCAGGCTTATTTCAGGTAGTCGAGCCACGGGCCCTGGCGTGAAATCATCACGTCCACCAGTTCGGGGATCGCCCGGCATTTGTCGTTGACCGAATCCACCAGCAACGCCTGGATCACCAGATCGCGCGAGCCTTCAATCACCGCGTCAGCCGTCAGGTCATGGATGGCGATCTGATTGCTCAGCAAGCCACCGATACCGGCGGGCATATTGACCTTGATACCGTGCACGCCCTTGCTATCGATAATTGCCGGCACTTCAACCGCAATAAACGCCGGCAGCTGCTTGATAAAGCCCTGGTTCGGGATATTGACCGCCGACTCTTCATAGCCTGAATCGGTCAGGATCCCTTCCATGATCGGCACCACGCGCTCCTTCAGCTTCAGTTCGATTTTTGGCTGCACATGGCCCAGGTAATTGCGATAGAAGGTGTAAAAATCGAGGATGCCGCGGTGGTCGCTGACCTCGCTCGCCCAACGGATGTACTCACCAAAGTGGCTGTCGCCGGTGATCGGCAAGTGGTGGAATTTCTCCAGGATCTCTTTGAACAGCGTGCGGTCAGCCCAGGGATAAGCGCTGTCTTTACCGCCCAGCGCATCACGCTCGGTGCTGCCCTCGGTCTGTACCAGTTTGCCGTGGATGCGGGTGTAAGCCAGGATGTCGCTGTAGCCCGGCAGGCGGGAGAAATAATCCGGTGCCTTGGCGCGCACATCGGCATAGGCATCTTTGCCGCTGTCTTTGTAACTGGCTTCCAGCAACACGCTGAAGTGATTAAGCCCGGCGGCCCGCAGGGTGAGATTGTCGAACGACGTACCCAGCATTTCCGGCAGATAGCGTTCCAGTGAGGCGATTTCGTGGCACATGCCGACAAAATTGAGCTGCGGGAAGCGACGATGCACGGTGGTGCAGATGCGGCTCATCGGGTTGGAATAGTTAAATATCCAGGCGTTCGGGCAAATATCGGCAACGTCGGCACAGATGTCGAGGATCGGCGGAATAATCCGCAGCGAATGGAACAGGCCGCCGGGGCCGCCATTTTCGCCATACACCTGTTGAATGCCATACTGCTGCGGGATTTGCCAGTCGAGATCCCACAGCGCAAAGCGGTCACCCACCTCGATGGAGATAATCACAAACGCCGCCCCGCTCAGTGCCGTTTTGCGATCGGTGGTCGCGCTGACGGTAAACGGCAAATCTTCCGCCGCCAAAAAGTCCCGGGCCGTTTTCTCGGTCACCGCCAGGGCGGCAGGATTGATGTCATGCAGCACAATTTCACTGCCGTACAGCGTCTTGCTCTGGAAGATATCCCCCAGCGTGCCGTAGCCGAATTGCGCGCTGCCTGCACCCACTAAAACGATTTTTGTAGCCATTGGTTTGCTCCTGCTTAGGGTTAATCGAGAATCAGCCTTTTACTGCGCCGTTGGTTAATCCGCTGACGATACGGCGCTGGAAAATCAGCACCAGTGCGATGATCGGCAGTGTGACGATGACCGAGGCCGCCATGATGGTGCCCCAGGGAAGTTCGTACTGAGAGGCGCCCTGCAGCATGCCGATCGCCACCGGCACGGTGCGTTTGCCGCTGGAGATAACAAAGGTCAGGGCGAACATGAATTCATTCCAGGCACCGATAAAGGCCAGCAGCCCGGTGGTCACCAGCGACGGCCCCATAATGGGAGCAAAGATGCGGGTGATGATGGTCCAGGTGCCGGCGCCGTCGACGATCGCCGCTTCTTCCAGCTCCGCCGGGATCGCCTTCATAAAGGTGGTCAACACCCAGACGGTAAACGGCAGTGAGAACGTGGTATAGGACAGCACCAGCGCGCCCAGCGAGTCATACAGCCCCATAAAACGCACCAGTTCGAACATGCCGGATAACACCGCCACCTGCGGGAACATCGACACACAAAGGATGGTAAACAGCAGGTATTTGCGGCCACGAAAACGGATGCGCGCCAGGGCGAAGGCGGCGGTAATCGACACCAGCAGACAGATACCTACCGTCAGCGTCGCCACGGCAATTGAGTTCAACAGGCTGCGGGCAATGCCGTTATCCATCAGTGCGGTCAGGTAATTGCCCCAGTGCAGGTTGCCCGGTAAATAGGCGACCTGGAACAGATCCTGCCCGGAACGTAACGAGGTAATCAGCGCATAATAAAATGGAAACAGGCAGATCATGCTGGCCAATGCGGCACTGGCAAAGATTAGCGTCTTATGGCCGTATTTTTGTTGTTGGCGGCTCAGTTTCATGCTCGTTTCTCCTTGTCATTCAGGCGGCCCAGCGTGAGGAAACAGGCGGCAATGCCTGCCACCATCATAAACACCAGCACCGAAGCGGCCGAACCGGCACCCATTTCCTGATAGCTGACCATGCGATCGCGGGCATAGCCGGATACCGATACCGTGGCCTCGCTGTTGGAGGTCAGTACGTAGATCAGATCAAACACCCGCAGCGCATCCATCACCCGGAAAATCAGCGCGACAATCATCGCCGGCATAATCAGTGGCAGGGTAATACGGCGGAAACGCTGCCAGGCGTTGGCCCCATCGACCCGGGCGGCCTCATACAGATCGCCGGGGATCAGTTGCAACGCGGCCAGCAGCATCAAGGCCATAAACGGCGTGGTTTTCCAGACGTCGGCAATCACCACCGCCCACATCGACAGCCCCGGCTCCGCCACCCAGGCCAACGGCGTGGCGATAATGCCAGTCTTGAGCAACAGGTCATTCACCACACCGTACTGATCGTGGAACATCCAGCCCCACATCTTGGCGGAAACAATGGTCGGAATGGCCCAGGGCACCAGAATGGCGGTGCGTACCAACCCCTGGCCGCGAAACTTCTGATTCATCAACAGCGCCAGCAGCATGCCGAACACCAGCTCCAGCGACACCGACAGCAGGCTAAAACGCAATGTATTGCCTACCGCCAGCCACCACAGCGGATCTGCCAGCACGCCGTAATGGTGGCCGCCTTCGGTCAGATCCAGGTAATTGGCGAAACCGACGAAGCGGTAGTCGTCCGGTGCGTCCAGCATGGCATCGGTAAAGCTGTAAAACAGGGTGCGCAGCAGCGGCCAACCTGCCACCGCCGCCAGCAACAACATCGCCGGGGCCACCAGCAACCAGGCGATACGGCTGCGACGCTGCTGGTGATTAAGCTTGCTGCGTCTGGCCGGCCGTGCCTGCGCGGAAGCGGGCGTGACCGTCAGGGATAAAGCCTCAGTATTGCGTTTCATGCATCAGACTCCGGCGGTTAATGGATGATTGCCCTGCTTTCAACGCCATCCTCTGGCTTTGATCCGCTCCAGTCGCTGCTGTAAATCCGCTACCGCCGTGACACCGTCACTGTCACCGCGTAATACGTTAAAGGTGGCGTTGTAGATCGCTCTGGAGACCTGCGCATACTGCCGTTTGGTTTGGGTGGCCGGGCGTGGCATCGCCTGGGCGAAAATGCCCTTGAAGTCCGCCAGATAAGGCGCCTGCGCCAACACCTGTGGATCGTCGTATAACGCGGTGCGTGAAGGGGCCTGGCCCATCAGTGCCAGCGCCCTTTTTTGTGATTCGGCGTCGCTGACGATTTTCAGCAGCGCTATTGCCGCCTGCGGGTGCCTGGTGTAACCGTTGATCGCCCACTGCCAGCCGCCCAGTGCACTGACCGAGTGCCCGTCAGCCCCTTTCGGCAACGGCATCACACCCACTTTGCCGCGGATCGCGCTGCTGCTGTCTTGCGCCAAAACGTAGGCATATGGCCAGTTGCGCATAAACATCGCATCGCCGTTCTGGAATAGCGCCCGCGACTCTTCTTCCATGTAACCCAGCGTGCCCTTCGGGGTGATTTTGCCGATCCAGTCGGCGGCCATATCCAGCGCCTGTGCCGCCTGGGGATTATTGATGGTGATATTGCCCTGAGCGTCGATAAAACTGCCGCCGTTCTGCGAAGCCACCCACTCCAGGGCGTTGCAGGTCAACCCCTCATAGGATTTGCCCTGGAACACCAGTCCCCAAAAGTTTTTATGACCGGCGGCACGTTCACCCTGCTGAATGCGGGTGGCGATACGGGTCAGATCGGCCCAGGTTACCGGCGGTTGCTCAGCATATTTTTCCAGCAGATCCTTACGGTAGTAGAGCGCGCCGCTGTCCAGATAAGCCGGTACCGCTTTCACACGGCCGTTTACCACGTTGTTTTGCCAGGCAGCAGGGAAGAAATCCTGCTTGATGTCGGCCACGCTGTCGGTCAGATCCAACAGGTGTTTGTTCAGCACGCCAATCCATACGGTATCTGCCTGAAACAGATCGATGGCGCTGGCATCTTTGGCGGCAAACAGTTGCTGGAACAACGACAGCTTTTCATCAGAGGCCGGGGGAAGATCGATAAACTCCAGGGTATAGCCGGTCTGAGCCTCAAAACGCTGCTTAATCTCATTGCAGTACTGGCGCCCTTCTTTACTGGGCGCACACTGCATGCGCAGCGTCTCGGCCACAACCTGACCGGACGTCAGCGCCAGGGCGGCGGCAACCATACTCGGAATCAATCTTCTCATTGCATCCTCTCGGGTGGCGGCTGGAAATACCGGCATGAGAGCAAGCTATCGAAGGCGGGTCATTGGCGGAAATCGTTTTTCACCGCTACGATATAGAAACTTTCTATACCACCAGTGGAAAATATGATCGTGGACAAAATTCTGCGGCAATTTATCGAAGTAGCGATGTTCAAAAATGTGAGTCATGCGGCAAACAAGCTTTGCCTGAGCCAGCCGACGCTGACCCACAACATGAAGAAGCTGGAGGAGAATCTGGGGGTGCAACTGCTGGAGCGCACCTCCACCGGGGTGAAAACCACCGAGTACGGCGATTTGCTGCTGGAACAGGCGCAGATGATGCAGCGAATTTATGACAATACGCTGATCAAACTGGCGTTTATCAAGGCGCGTCAGGAGCAGAGCCTGCGCATGGGCACCGGCCATGCCTGGTGGTACATGTTTGTACGTGACAGCTTCAATGCCTACCGCCAACTCCACCCGATGGTGAATATCCATATCGATCTGGGTAACCACCTGCGCCTGATGGACCTGTTATTGGGCGGGGATATCGATTTGTTTATCGGCCACGAAATTCAGGGGTTGAACCCCAAGGCAGGCATCAGCTTTCTGCCGCTGTTCGGTACCCGCGACACCATGTTCGTGCGGCGCGGACACCCATTGCTGGGCCAACCGGTGGGGCCGGATGCGCTGCTGGACTACTCTTGCGTTGAGCTGACGCCGGATGAAAGCCGCTATCATCATATGGTGGAAGATATGCAGCCGAAAAAACTGGCGCGCAACCGCCTGCACCTAGCGGAACGGGTGATTTGTTCGACCAATTCAATGATGTCGGCGGTGGATATGATCAACGACTCCGATGCGGTGCTGCTGGCCTATCCTTCTTGTATGGCAGGGTATTTTGCCGAATACGGCATTGAGCCGCTGCAGTTGACGCAGCCAGGCCAACGCTGCACCGTCGGTATTTACCTGATGCGCGAAAAGGCGGATGCGCCCCACGTGGTGCAGATGCAAAGCTTAATGCAGCAGCACCTGGAACAGATCCGCCCGCTGCTGTAGTTACTTCTCACCACCCAGCGCGACCAGCGCCTGATACAAGGGTTTGGCATTCCCCGGTCCGACCACCAACTGGTACTCGGTGGTCGACTGGGGCGTTTCCACCTCCAGCAAGGCTTTAACGCCAGGCAGCCCCTCGATGCTCTGCCTATCCAGCCGTCCGCCGTCGTGCAGTTCCGCCCTGATACGGCTGGCGCAGTAGCGCAGTTTGACCAAATTCTCCGCGCCGCCGAACGCGGCCAGCAGTGATGCCGCCAATTGATGTGTTTCCATGATGCCCCCTGAATGAGATTGCCCTATGCAACAACAGCATAGAGCCGACGGCAGGTTGAAGTGAAATTGGTTTCATCCACTCTGATATAGACGCCATCTATAGCGCATCATTGGGCGGTGGGAGTGCCTTTCAGGGCATATACTTAATGGAATGATGAGTTCGGAGGTAAGTGAAATGAAAGCGATGATCCCCCTGTTTTTACTGCTGATGCTTTCCGGCTGTATGGGCCGGGGCGGCCCGCAGGATGTGCCGCCACCGCCGGTGCATAATGATCCACAGACCTGTAATAACTCTTCCGCCAGTGCCAACAGCGACTGTTCGCAGTCCGTGGTACCGGCGATGCACTGAGTTTACTCCTACGTCCGGCCCCGCAAGACCAGCCGTAGAAGCCAGCAGCTTACGAAGATTGTTCTTCGTCGTTGGTCAGGTTTTTCGCCTGCTGTTTCATAAACACCACTTCCTGTGGGCTGGACATATTGACCCGCTCAGCCCGCAGCAGCTTGAGAATATTGAACAGCAGCTCACTTTTAGTGGCGCCAACCATACGCGGGCTGGCTACATAGCCGGTCACGCTGAGAATAATGCCGTCCGGGCCGAGCTGGCTAAAGCGAACATAAGGCGCCGGGGTTTCCTGAATGGCTTCATACTCCTGGTAGGCACTCAGCAGAATATTGCGCACCTGCTCCGGGTCGATATCTGTCGGGAAGGTCAGCGCAATAGTCACCACGCCCTGCGCATTACCCATGGTGGCGTTACGCACGTTTTGCGAGATGAGCTGCGAGTTGGGTACGATCATCGTCGAACGGTCGCTGAGCTGGATCTCGGTGGCACGCACGTTAATGCGACGCACATCCCCTTCCACGCCACCGATCCCGATCATATCGCCCACTTTTACCGGCCGTTCGGTCAGCAGGATCAGTCCGGAAATAAAGTTCTTCACGATTTCCTGCAGACCAAAACCAATACCGACCGACAACGCACTGACGATCCACGCCAGATTGTTCCACTGGATACCCAGTGCCGCCAGGGTGATCAGGATCAGCAGCACATAACCCACATTACTGAACAGCGTAACCAGCGATGCGCGAATACCGATGTCTGAAATGGTTTTCGGCAGCAGTTCCTGGCTGAGCCAGCGCTGAGTAACCCGCAGAATATAGATGCCAATCACCAGGCAAATCACCGAGTTGATCAGGTTGCCCGGCACGATATTCAACCGCTGCAGCCCTTCACCGCTCAGGATGGCGATGATCTTGTCCAGCAACGAGTTGGGCGTGGTGGTGCCGAACGAGCCGTTAAACAGCGAGACAATCATCAATAACAGCAGCGAACACTTGGCAATGGCGGTGAAGATAATCGCCATCTGCTCCAAATGACGATCCTTAAAGTTAAACGACTTTTTCAGCGTTTTACCGCTGGCGGTCTGCGGCGAAAATATCGCCCCGCACAGGTCGGTAGCGAACATCAGCAGGAAATAGAATGCCATCAACACCAGGGCAATCCAGATCACCTGATAGGTCAGGAAGCGGGCGAAGGCGATATACCCCACCAGCAGTGAGAACAGGATAATCACTGAACACACCAGGGTGCTCATGTGCAACAAGCCACTGATGGTGGAACGTTTCTCTACGTGTTCGCCCTGCTGTTCCAACTGGCGGCGGATACGCTGGGAACGCAGCGGCATCGCCAACAGCACCATGCCGATTAATCCGGCAACCAGACCATTGCCGAAAATGGTGGTGGCCAGGCTGGTGCTCACCACGTTGTTGACCAGTTCTATCGAGCCGAATGCCAAGGTTAGCCCCGCCAACAGCGGCGAAAAATAGCGCAGGCCGGCGGCAACGGCATCATCCATCGTGCCCAGACGCCAAGACGGGCGGTTGAGGGACAGCGTCGCGCGGCCCAGCCCGGCAATCAGCGCACAGAAAATCCCCAGTCGATTAAAGCCCTCGGCGAAATCCTCCAGCATCCCCGGCAAAGGCTGCGCACGGGTAAAAGTAAGATACAGCAGATTCAGCGCAATACTGGTGGTGATCACCGTAACGCTGACGGTGACCATGGCCATAAAGCTGCGGCGTAAACGCCCGTCCGGCAGAAAGCGGATGCTCACCCAGGCCAGAAAGCGTTCGGAGAAATAACGCCCCCATGACCAGATAACTACCGCTAACACCAGCAAGCCCAGGGTGCCGTAGCGCCACTCTTCCTGCCAACTGGCATCCCAGGCCTGTTTCATCGCAGTATTGAACTCATTCAATCGCTGCACGTCACTGTCCGCAGGTTGTACCACCGGCGACCAGAACTTGCCGCCCAGCACGCTGCCGGTGTTCAACGCCAATTGGGTTTTGAACGCCACACGGCGCAAATCGCTGATTTGTTGGCCCAGGTCGATCGCGCCGGCTTTCATGGCCTGCGCGCGTTTTACCGCATCGTCCAACTGCTTTTTACTGTTATTCAAGGCATTACGCTGCTGTACCACGGCGGCGGTTTCAGCCATCGAACCGGCCGCCGGCTGCGGGCCCAGGACGTCCAACTGCCCCTGCAGTTTTTCCTGCGCCGGTTGCAGATCGGTCGCCAGTTTGTCCAGCCCCGCAGCCAGATCGTCGTTAGCCAACTTCAGCTTGCTGAGCTGGTTATCGTTGTCAGCTTTGGAGACCTGCTGCTTGATGCTGTCCAACTGTTTTTGGTAGTTCTTCAGCGCGGTGGCGGTGTCCGGCGTGCTTTCGGCAACCGGGGCATCATCCTGCGCAGCCGCGCTGGTGAGCGGCGCTAACTGCAGGCCAAACAGCAGGAACAGGAACAGAATAATCTGGCGGGGCTTTAACATAAATTCGGTGCTCAGCGTTTGCATGATAGACAGACGAAACAGGCGGGCCGGTATTTACCGACCCGCCTGGCTAATCATAAACTGTGATTATGATAACTGCTTAATCTGCGCTTAAATATCAGTATTACTCCCATTCAGCACGATTATTTTCACCACCGCCTCTCTTGGCATAATCCCGACAGCGGTTTCCGTTTACTGCACTGATAACTCGGGTAATTCACAGTGGCGTAACCGACCAAAGCGCCCTATACTCAGCTCACTCATTAACCAACGTTATAAAAGGAGGATTACTATGCCGATGTGTGAATTATTTTTTTACTCACACTTCTATAGTAATCACGGCTGCTCAAGCATTACCGGTATCGTGCTGCGATAACCCAGGCTTGAGCGAAGTTTACTAAAATCTGAAGTCCCTTCCCTCCGGCTTACCGGGTTGTCGTCAGCGATGTTTGACGATAGGCATCTGCATGCCTGTAACTCTTGAGTAAGCAATGAGCACACTACTTTCTGCACAATCTGTCGGTTACGACAACAATTTCGGCCCTCTGCTGGTTGAGGTTTCTTTTAGCCTGAAGAAAGGCGACCGCATTGGTTTAATCGGCCACAACGGCTGTGGCAAAAGCACTCTGCTTAAAATTCTCAGTGGCGATCTGCCTGCCGGCATCGGCAGCGTGACCCCGGCCCACCAATGTTTGATGGCGCGGGTAGAACAACACCTGCCCGAAACCCTGCACGGCTATACCCTGCTGGAGGCGGTACTGGCCCGGCTGCCAGAAAATCAACGCGTCAGTGAAAGCTGGCAAGGCGAAGTGCTGCTGGCCCGTCTGGGTTTTGCGCCAGCGTCATGGACGCTGACCGCCGGTACCCTGAGCGGTGGCCAACACACCCGCTTGCTGTTGGCGCGCGCGTTAATCCGCCAACCCGACCTGCTGCTGCTGGATGAGCCCAGCAACCATCTGGACTTGCCCACGCTGCTGTGGCTGGAGCAGTTCTTGCAAAACTGGTCCGGCAGCTTTGTGCTGGTCTCCCACGATCGTTACCTGTTGGATCAGGTGACTAACTGCACCTGGATCCTGCGTGACAAAACCCTGCAGTTCTTCCGTTTGCCCTGTACTGCGGCGCGCCAGGCGCTGGAGGAACAGGATGCCGCCGATGCCCATCGCCGTCAGGCGGAGCAGAAAGAGATCGACCGGGTGGCGAAAAGTGCCCAGCGGCTGGCCATCTGGGGCAAGGTTTACGATAACGAAGATCTGGCCCGCAAGGCCAAGCAAATGGAAAAGCGCGTTGACCGGCTGAAAGAAGAACAAACCACGCTCAGCGCGGGCAGCCAGTGGCGGCTCAGGCTGAAGGGGGAAGCCGTGGATGCCGATCGTCTATTGGCACTGCCACCACTGGCAGTGCGCCCGGCGGTCGATGCGCCGGTGCTGTTCCGGCTTGAACCATTGCGAGTCAAAAGCGGGGACCGCATCGCCATCGTCGGGCGTAACGGCTGCGGTAAATCATCGCTGCTGCATCATTTGTGGCGGGAATACCAGGACGCGTCCCTGCGGGAAACGGTTTTCCATCCGCGGGTACGCATTGGGTATTACGATCAAAGTCTGCAACAGTTGCATGATGACGACACGCTGAGCGAAGCATTAACCCACTTCGCAGCGCTGACCGAAGACCAGCGGAAAATGGCGTTGATTGGCGCCGGTTTCCCTTATCTGCGTCATCAACAACGCATCAGTACCCTGAGCGGCGGCGAGCGTTCACGCCTGCTGTTTGTTGGTCTGACGCTGGCTAACCATTCGCTGCTGTTACTCGACGAACCGACCAACCATCTGGATATGGAAGGCAAGGAAGAGTTGGCACAGACGCTGCGTCAGTTTGAAGGCGCCGTGATACTGGTCACTCACGACCGGATGCTGATCGAAAATAGCTGCAACCGTTTCTGGTTAATTGACCATCAGCGGCTGGAAGAGTGGCAAGACCTGGAGCCGGTCTATGCCCGACTGGCAGAAGTGCGCGACGCTGCGCCAGTAACCGCAGCGAGCCGGGCCGTCAGTCATCCGTTGGCGCATGATGACGAAGAGCGGCTGCTGGCCGCGTTGTTTGAACTGGAAAGCAAACTGCAGGAGGATCTGGCACGCAAACCCAAGCATCAAAAAACCCAGTTGCAACAGCAATGGCGCGAAGAAATTGTCACCCTCAGCGCCCGGTTAAATCTGGACTAACCTTCACAGGCCGCCCACGGGCGGCCTCACTCCACCGGCATCTCGCCCTGATAACCCCAGGCACGCAAAAAGATCGTTACCGTGGCGATAGCCAGCCGTTGCAAATGGGCCTTATCCGGCAGTTCGTCAGACAACAGCGCCGCAGGCAGTGAGTAACCCATCACGGCACCCAAAAATGCCTGTGCCTGCAGTTCAACGTCGCCGAGCCGCAGTTGCCCTCGCTGCTGCGCCTGCTGCAATAAACTGACTAACCCTTGCAGAACCCGCCCGGACTCTCGCTGTTGCAAAGTGGCATATAATTCCGGCCGTTGCTGTAACAGTTGGATCAGCAAGCGCTGAAAGTGAATATTTTTGCTCTGAAAAAAGTGATCCTGCACCACGGTAGCAAAACGCATCAGCACCGACGATAAGTCCTGAGTCTCTCCAGCCAGGAGGGTGTTTAGCGGCGGCTGCATCAGCTCCTTCAGATAACCGAAGGTCTCCAGCACCAGCGCATCTTTCCCCGGGAAATGGTTGTACAGCGTTTGTCGGGTGGTGCCGGCCTCGGTGGCGATCACATCCAGCGAAATATCCAACCCCTGGGTCAAAAACAGCTCGCTGGCAGTGGCCAATATTCGCGGTTTGGCCTTCATGGGACGCCCCGGTTGCCGGTTGTTCATGGTGTATTTACTCCTGCCATGCAGACATCATGTCGAAAGGATTATCTTTTGCTTTTTAAGCGTGCCAGCCCTTGTTTAACCAGCACAAAAAACAGCGGGACAAATAACAATGCCAACAGTGTGCCAGAAATCATGCCACCGATCACCGCAATCCCTATCTCACGGCGGCTTGATGCACCGGCCCCCACCGACAGCGCCAGCGGGATCACCCCGGCGACAAAGGCCAGCGAGGTCATGACGATAGGTCGCAAACGCAGGCGTGCGCCCTCCAGTGTGGCCGCCAACAGTGCCTGGCCTGATTTCATCTGCGCCTCGGCAAACTCGATAATCAGGATCGCATTCTTGGCCGATAGCCCAATCGTGGTCAGCATACCCACCTGAAAATAGATGTCGTTCTCAAACCCTGCCAGCCGTGTAGCGAGCACCGCGCCGACAATTCCCAGAGGAATGATCAGCATCACCGCGATCGGAATGGACCAGCTTTCATACAGTGCCGCCAGGCACAGAAAAATAAACAGTACGGAAGCCAGATAGATCCACAGCGTTTGGCCTGCGGCCACCTGTTCCTGATAGGAAAGCCCACTCCACTCCAGCCCAAATCCCGCCACCTCCGCGATAATGCCCTGCATCTGGGCCATGGCCGTACCCGAGCTCTCGCCTGACACCGACGACCCCTGCAATTGAGTGGCCGATAAGCCATTAAAGCGTTGCAGCATTTGCGGCCCGGAAAGCCAGCGCGTATTGGCAAAGCTGGCGAATGACGCCATGCTGCCGCTGCTGCCGCGAACAAACCACTGATTAATGTCATCCGGCGCGGAACGCGAGGCGGGATCCCCCTGCATATAAACGCGTTTCACCCGCCCACGATCGATAAAGTCATTGATATAAGCGCCCCCCCAGGCCGCCGACAGCGTGTTGTTAATATCTGCCTGTTGCAACCCTTGCGCGCTGGCCTTCTGCTGGTCAATATCCACCTGGAGCTGCGCTTTGTCTTCCAGGCCGTTCACCCGTACCGCGGTAAGCAGTGGGTTATCAGTCGCGGTGGCAATCACCTGTTGCTGCGCCTGTTGCAGCTCGTCGTGGCCAGCATTGCTCTGATCCTGCAGCCATAACTCAAAACCGCTGGATTGCCCCAAACCGCGTACCGCCGGAGGTGACAGCACGTTGACCTGCATGTCACGAGCGCTTTTAAAATGCTGGTTGGCGCGGGCAATGATCGCCTGCGCGGTATTCTCGCTGCCGTCACGCACATCCCAATTTTTTAACTCCGCAAACGCCATGCCGACATTCTGTGCGCTGCCGGCATTGTTACGCCCGACCACCATAAAAATAACGCTAAGGTTGTCTTTTTCTTCGGTCATAAAATAGTCGGCAATGGCGTCGGCGGCCTGTTGTGTTTTCGCCATCGGCGTACCGGAGGGCAGAGTAAATTGCACCATCACCGAACCCTGATCCTCTACCGGCAAAAAACCGGTCGGCATGCGCAAGTATTGCCACACCATCAGGCCGGTAATCAGCAATGCCACCAGGCTATATAGCCCTTTGCGCGCCAGAATGTGCGCCAAACCACGGCCGTAAGCCTGTTGACTATGGTCGACCACGCGGTTAAATCGGCTGAAAAACCAACCGCGTTTGCCATGGGATGACGGACGCAGCAAACCGGCGCACAGGGCCGGCGTTAACGTCAGTGCCACCAGCACTGACAGCACCATGGATGAAACAATGGTAATCGAGAATTGACGGTAGATAATCCCGGTGGAGCCACCGAGGAACGCCATTGGAATAAACACCGCAGACAGCACTAGCGCAATACCGATCAGCGCACTGTTGATCTCGCTCATCGAGCGCAGTGTCGCCTCCTGTGGTGGCAAGTCCTCCTCATCCATGACGCGTTCGACGTTTTCGACCACCACTATCGCATCATCCACCAATAGACCGATCGCCAGCACCATGGCAAACAAGGTCAGGGTATTTATGCTGTAGCCCAACAGCGCCAGAATGCCAAAGGTGCCCAACAACACTACCGGCACGGTAATCGCCGGGATCAAGGTGGCGCGCCAGTTCTGTAAAAACAGATACATCACCACCACCACCAGAATAATCGCCTCGATCAGCGTCTGCACCACGCCTTCAATTGATACCGTGACAAAGGGCGTGCTGTCGCGTGGATAGGCCACTTTTAAGCCAGCGGGAAACTGCGGGGTCATACGTTCAACCTCGGCACGCACGCTTTCGGCCACCGCCAATGCATTGGCACCTGAGGCCAACTGTATGGAAATGCCGGCAGCCGGATAACCGTTCAGCCGGGTTTGGTTCTGATAATTCTCTGCTCCTATCTCAACCCGGGCAACGTCGCGAAGATAAACCGCTGAGCCGTCGGTGTTGGTTCTTAAAATAATATTGCTGAACTGTTCCGGCGTTTGCAGCCGTGATTGGGCCGTCACGGTGGCATTCATCGCCTGACCGGGCTCGGTTGGCAGTGATCCCAACTCACCGCTGGTCACCTGCGCATTCTGCGCCTCTACCGCCGCCTGAACGTCTGATGGCATCAGGCCGTAGCTGGTTAAACGCAGCGGATCCAACCAAATGCGCATGGCGTATTGCGCGCCAAACACCGTCGTCTCGCCAACCCCGTCCACCCGGCTCAACGGATCCTGCAGTGAGCTGACAAGGTAGTCATTGATATCGACGTTATCCATTTGCCCGCTGGTATCGTACAGCGCCACCACCATCAGGCTGTCGCCCTGCGATTTGGTGACGGTAATGCCCTGCTGCTGCACTTCCTGCGGCAGGCGCGAGTTGGCCTGGTTAACCGCATTCTGTACCTGCACCTGAGCAATATCCGGATCGGTCTGCTGATCAAAGCTCAGGCTGATACGTGCCTGACCGGCGGAACTGCTGGTCGATGAAAAATACAACAGGCCATCAATCCCTTTGATTTGCTGCTCAATCACCTGCGTGATGCTGTCTTCCACCGTTTTTGCCGCCGCTCCCGGATAGTTGGCGGTGACGGTGACGCCGGGCGGCGCGATATCCGGATATTGTTCCACCGGCAAAGTCAGCAAAGCCAGAATGCCCGCCGCCATAATGCAAATAGCCAGTACGGCGGCGAACACCGGTCGAAAAACAAAGAAATGCGCCAGCATGGTGTAACCCTCACTCAGGATAATGACAATCAGCATCCGTTTATTTACTTTACAGTAAAGTAAATAAACTAAACAAACAAGTCAGCAACCGATCTCATCAACGGCAGAGCTTTTTACTATTTTGTGACATTGTCACTCGGAAGGTTCATCTAGAGAATTGCCGCCAGCGCGCTGCCTGGCGGCGATTAATACAGATCAATGACGGCGGGATTCAAATGCTGGATTTGGGTTTGATCGGCTCGACGTGCCCTACTGCTCGGGAAATTTCTGGGTAAAGCGCACGCAGCTGGCGCTCAATGCTGTCCACCGCCGCGTGCGCCGACACAATGGAGGCCGCCGGGGAAACCCGACAATGGAAATTGACGATAATGCCGTTGGCAGTTTTGCGTGCGCGGATGTTATGGACGTCCTGCACCATCTCACCGCTCTCCACCACCGTCTGTAGGATTTGGCGAATGCTTGCCAGTTGGTCCGGCGCAACATCCTCGCTGGCGATCCAGTGGTGCATCTGCGGCTCCAGGTGCGTTTCGATCTCCGTATCTTCACCTATCGCCTGCCGCAACAGGGTTTCAATCTCGCTGGCAATATCGTGGGCCTGCGCCACGCTGGCATTGGCTGGCACCGCCAGATCCATGCTGATCGACATCCGTTCCGGCAGTTGCTGTAACGCCACATTTTGTACCACTGCGCCGTGATTGGCGGCGATCACCCGGATACGGGTTGCCATGTCTTCATCACTGCGGATTTGCGGATTGGCAATCACCGTGGCCTCGGCGTGGGCATACTGCTGTTCCAGACGCTCGGCAATAGACTGTTTCAACGCGTTGATACGCTCCAGTGGCAAGGTGCGGCAAACGGCAACGGTGACTTCAATAAACACAATGGCACCGGCGTTACGAATACGGATACTCTCGGTGGCCAAGATCGCCGGAAAGCTGTCGAGCAAAGCGCTGATTTCTTCTTTGGCACCGGCTGGCGCCATGTCCATCAGGGAATCGAACGAGCGTTTCCCCAGTTTTATCGCTGCCACCACAATAAAACAGGCCACGATCAGCGCGGCAATAGCATCTGCCCGGTTGAATCCCAACAGGACAAACACCATGCCCAGCAACACCACGGCGGAAGCCAGCATATCGGAGAAGAAGTGCAGCGCATCAGCTTCCAAAGCCGCACTGTCGGTGGCCTTGGCCACGCGATTCAGCGCCTTGACGCGGAAGAAGTCGACCACAATCGAGATCAACAGCACGGCGATCACCACCGGTGCGGCGACAATCTGATGGGCTTCGCCGAGCAGGCTTTTACCTGCCTCATAAACAATCCAGCCTGCTGCGCCCAACAGCAGCAGCACTTCAAACAGCGCCGCCAGGTTTTCAACCTTGCCGTGGCCGAAATGGTGGTCATCATCGGCCGGCTTGTCGCTGATACGCACCGCCAGCCAGGTGATGCTGGTGGCAACAAAATCGGTAAGCGAGTGGATCCCCTCGGAAATAAGGCCGATACTGCCGGTAAAAATACCGGCAATAAATTTACCAGTCGCCAATAGCCCGCTGGCTATCATGGAATTTCTGGCAACGGATTCTTTTTCGTTTTGCATATTACGGCTCACATTCAAATAGGTAATTCATTTTTTTATTTTAGTCGACCATTGCCAGACAAAAGCAACCAGCAGCATAGTACCCGAGAATGTCAGCAGTAAACTAGAAAGGAATTCTGATTTTCCGGTTGAATAAAAATAAATCTCATTCACACCGACAGAGATCATCAAAATGGCATAAAGCAGGCCAAGAATAAAAATAGTCATGGTGGTAATACTCCCTGAAAGGCGCTCCAGGCGGTCAGTGTTTAAGCGCATCCTCCCCGACGTAAATAAAACCTACGGAGAGGATGCATCCAGGCGGATCTTTAGCGTTCATTAATCATCCCATTTGGTGCTCAGATAGGCGGCTAACAGGCCCAGCGAGCTGATAATGCTCAGGAATCCTACAAAAATTGTCATATTTCCCATTATTTCGTCCTCAGTTAACTAATATCGATAGAAGCCCCTTTAATTAAAAAGTGGGGATTGTCATTACTCATGGATATTTACCTTCCTCCTGTTCAGTGAGATAAAATGCCCGCTCCGGCTGCAACACGGAGCGGATAACGGTTTAAATCTCCAGAATGTACTGGGCGATTTTGAAGTAAATAATCAGACCGGTGCCATCAATAAAGGTGGCGATAAAGGGTGCCGAAACCACGGCCGGGTCGATCCCCAATCGCTTGAGCAGCATTGGGATAATCGAGGAAACAATGGCGCTCCAGACGGTGATCGCCACCAGCGACAGGCTGACCACCAGTGTCACATCCATCCCCACGCCCATGATCCAGGCCCGCACCCAGGCGGCGATGCCAATGGTGACCGCGATCAACAGTGAGGTGGACACCTCTTTGCGGATCACCGCGCCCAGATTACGCAGGCTAACCTCACCCAGCGCCATGGCCCGTACCAGGGTTGAAGTAATCTGGGTACCGCTGTTGCCGCCGGTACCGATCAGCAGCGGGATAAAGAATGCCAGCGCGATCGCTGCTTCCAGCTGTTCTTCAAATGCCTTTAGCACATTACCGGTGTAAGCCTCGGCGACAAACAGCATCAGTAACCATACCGACCGTTTGCGCCATAATGCCCAGGGGCTGGTCTCCAGATAAGGTTTATCCAATGGCAGGCTGGCGCCCTGACGTTGCGCATCTTCGGTGTTTTCGTCTTCAATCAGCCGGGCAATTTCTTTTTCGCCCAGCACGCCGACCAGGGTTTTATTCACCACCACCGGCACCACGTCCAGCCCGCCCTTACCCAATAAATGGGCGACGTCATTACGATCGTCATCCGGGGAAACCTGAAAATAGCTGTGATTGATCATGACGCCAACGGCTTTATCGTGGTCTTCACACTGTAATAATTTTTTAACTGACAGCGTGCCACGCAAATGATAATCGTCGGCGGTGACAAACAGCTGCGTCGGAATTTCGTCGGTTTTAAGCTGCGAAAGAAAATACGCCTTGGCTTTATTCACCGTCATATTGCCTGGGATCGTAATAAAATCGGCATTCATATAGCCAGCTACCGAAGACTCATCAAGAGTTTCAGTTGCGGTCAGTGCCGAACAGGGGGAGTTGTGATGTGACTTCATTATGTTAGTCCCTATTTCTGTTTAAACTTCAACAGCGAATCGCATAGGGGCGTTAACCACAGAGGGAGTGCAGACAGCCTATCTCCGCGTCCAGGTTTTAGCACTATACAACGTATCTGATGCTATTCATCAGAAGTTACTTTGGGCTGAACCTTAATCCGATAAAGCCTGTCTTAACCTTGGGCATCTCTCGATGTCGTCAGATCAGTAACCTGTGTTTGTATAGGAGCCTCGCCAAACGAGATACTGCATATAAACTACGGGAGGCAGTATAGACGCGGTTTTTTATTTTCGGGTAAAAATCTGGCTGACCGTTTATGAAACATTTAGAAAAAGTAATTAACAGCGGATCGGAATCCTCCCAATCCGCATTATTAGGAGTTTAATGTGCGATGATATACACGTTTTTATCGTACAGCGGGCCCTGTCGGGTAAAGTCGATGCCCTTTACATAGGGCTTGATCAACGTAGCGTTGGCTTCGTAGTAAACCGGGGCCACCGGCGTCTCTGCCGACAACAGGTCTTCGGCCTGCTGGAAGTACTGCTGCACCTGCTGTGGCGTCTGGGCGGCAGTGGCCTGATGCAACACGCGATCGTAATTCTGATTGGCGTATTTGGCCGAGTTCTCACTGCTGGTGGAGCGGAACACGTTCAGGAACGTCGAGGGATCGTTGTAGTCCGCCAACCAACGGCTGAAAGCCACGCTGTATTGCCCATTGTTGATGTTGTCCAGCACCACCTTGCGCTCCTGATTTTGCAAGGTGACCTCCACACCGAGGTTCTTTTTCCACATCGCACTGGCGGCGATCACAATCTTCTTGATGGTCGGGTCGTTGCTGTACAGCAGGGTAAAGCGTAACGGATGTTCCGCGTTAAAACCGGCTGCGGTCAGCTGTTTTTTCGCCTGTGCAATACGTTGCTCACGTGACCACCCCGCCGCTTCACCGGCCCGCAAGGTATAGCCGCCAGCCCCGGTTGGGGTAAAAGTCCAGGCCGGCTGCTGGCCATAGCCCAACACTTTGGTGGCAATAATCTCTTTATCCAGCGCCAGATTTAACGCCTGACGCACCCGTACATCGTTAAATGGGGCCTGGCGGTTGTTAAAGGCAAAGTAGCTGGTCGACAGCAGCGGATAAGTCACCAATTGCTCCTCACCCAGGCTGCTTTTCAGCTGTTGGTACAGTTCCGGCGGCGCACTGTAACCCAGTTCAATCTCACCGGCCCGGAAACGCGCCACCTCCGGGAACCCTTGCAGCGGCAGGAAAGTCACCTTACTGAGCACCGTGTGGGCGTTATCCCAATACTGGCTGTTGCGCTCTACCACCACCTTCTCGTTCACCACCCACTGTGCCAACCGGAAAGCGCCGTTGCCGACAAAGTTTTTTGGCTGTGTCCAGTCTTTGCCGTATTTCTCCACCACTTTTTGGTTTACCGGCAGCACGGGGAAATGCACCAACTGCTTGAGCAGATAAGAGTTGGGCTCGGCCAGTGTCACCTGCAGGGTATGCGCATCCAGCGCCTTCACTCCCAGTTCGCTCGGCGGCTTACTGCCGGCGTTGATTTCCGCAGCATTCAGTACGTAGGCCGATGCCAGATAACTGCCGTAGGGAGAAGCCGTTTTCGGGTCGGTCAGCCGTCGCCAGCTAAAAACGAAGTCCTCGGCGGTCAGCGGATCGCCGTTCGACCATTTGGCCTCCGGGCGCAGATGGAAGGTCCAGACATTGCCCTGATTTTCCCATTGGGTCGCCAGTGCGGGGATCACCTCACCGTTTTTCCCGACCCGCAACAACCCTTCAAACAGATCATTGAAGATATAAAACTCCACGTTGCTTTCCGCCAGGTTCGGATCCAGTGTTGCAGGCTCATAACCATTGGCCCGTACCAGCTCCTGCGTGGCGGCAAGTTGAGTCCCTGCCGGTACCTCGGCAGCGTTAACCGCGATGCCAGCCTGTAAAGACAAGAGGATTAGACCAGTCAATCCTTTAAGCTTGAATGAATACTTCACATCGATATCCCTTATTGGTGTTTTGTCGACGTATATATACATTGAAGCAGTTGAATAAATTAAATGATTAAACGCTATGACTCATAACCAAAACTGCGCCCATGCATCAACATGAATTTCTTTCATAATCAAAAGAATACCCGCCATTTTGACGGGTCTGTTTTTATAAGGGTTGGAACAGCGTTAACTGTAATCCGGCTGGCGCTTCCAACCGGTTATTGAGTGAGTTAAACGGCGTAAGCCGGGGTTCAGACAGCACCTGTGCTCCCCCCTGTGCCAGGCTGGCGGTGGTTGCGGCAATATCCGTCACCTCAAAGGCCACCCGCACCCAACCGGAGACGCGTTCACCCACTTCAATATTGTCGATGTAGGCCGCCGTGGCCGGCTCAACCAGTTCCAGCGTGGCCTTGCCCGCTTCGAGGATCGCCACCCTGCCGCTGTCCGGCGGCACGGCGTCAACCTGAGTCAGCCCAAGCCGATCGCGATAAAAGGACAAAGCGTTATCAAAATCTTCGGTGGTGATCACCAGACGAAGCTGTTTTACCGATGATGCAGACATGGTTATCTCCTGGTTATTTGGCTGAGTAATTTTCATCTGCTAAGCTGCTTCAAGAAAATAACTTGCCGTCATGCGGTAATTCAAAGTCATAGTTTTCAGCCAAAGATGAAAATAACTCACCATGAAAAGAAAACTGCCGCCGCTGGGTGCATTGCGGGCTTTTGATGCGGTCGCCAGGCTGCAAAGCTTTAAGCTGGCCGCCGAAGAAATCGGGGTATCACCCACGGCCATCAGCCACCAAATCCGGCTGCTGGAAGGCCTGCTGGAGGTCAGCGTCTTTGAAAGAACGCCACGCAAGGTGGAGTTGACCGCTGACGGAAAGGTTTTGCAGCAGGCGACCGCTCAGGCTTTCGCCCTGTTGCAAGCCGCGACGGAAAAGATTGGGAAGAGGCAGCGGCCCAGAGTCCTGACGTTAACCGCCACCACCGCGATGATTGCCCACTGGCTGGTCCCCCGGCTGCCGGCGCTGATGCGTCAGTTCCCCAATATTGACCTGCGGCTGCATGCCGATGACGGCATCGTGGATCTGCGTAGCAGACAGATAGATGTTGCCCTGCGCTATGGTGCAGAGCCTGGCGCGCAGTTGACACCGCGCTTGCTGTATCAGGACAGTTTTGTGCTGGTCGCCAGCCCGCAGCTAACCCTGAAAACACCGGAGGATCTGCTGCTGGCCACGCTGATCCATACCGATGGCCGTCGGGTGCCCCAACCGGCGCCAGATTGGTACCGTTGGCGCAGCGAGTTTGGTCCGGCGGCATTGCAGATTGACGCTGGTCCCCGTTTCACTGACGAAGCGCATGTCATTCAGGCCGCGATTGCCGGTCAGGGAGTGGCGATCGTCAGTCAGTTAATGGCTCAACACGCGCTGAACACTGGACTGTTGGTCGCCCCGTTCAATAGGGCGTTGCCGGGTGCCGCGCACTATTTCGTCAGTAATCCTGATGGCCAGCACCCGCAAACCGTGGCGCAACTGGCCGACTGGGTGGCGGCAGAAATGATGAGGTAACCACCTCAAGGGTACGGCAAGATAATGCTGGCCCTCAATCCGCTAGCGTGGCGGCGACTGTCCTCCAACTGAATTCGCCCATGCATATGCACCAGCGTGGCATTAACGATGGATAACCCCAACCCGGCACCGATCTGGCCACTGCCTTCAATGCGGTAAAACGCGTCCAGCACCCGTTGGCGATTTTCGATGGCAATGCCAGGGCCGTTGTCCTCAACGGTAACTATCGCCTCACCACTTTCAATACAGACCTGCAAGTCGACGACCCCGCCAGGCGGGGTATAACGTATTGCATTTTCTACCAGGTTTCTCACCACGGTAAAAAAATCGGCCTCGTTAAGCGTCAAATTAACCTCTGTCGGTTGCCATACCCCGAGATCGATACTCTTGGCCTCGGCCAACGGCAACATATCTTCGATCACACAGCGAAACAGGGCCTGTAGCGAAACCCGCGTCATCGGACCTTGACTATTCTGCTGCACCCGTGCCAATGACAGGAGCTGTTCCAGCAGGTGTCTGGTGCGTTTTATGCCCTGCAACATCCGCCTCATGCGCTGCTGCGCAATTTCCGGCATATCTGTCGTACCCAGCCGTTCTGCCTGTAAGGAGAGCGCCGTCAGCGGAGAACGCAGTTCATGGGCAGCATCGGCGACAAAACGGCGTTGAGCTTCCACACCCCCTGCCACCTTGCCAAACAAACGGTTAATGGCAGCAACAAAGGGCGCGATTTCACTGGGAAGCTCATTGACCGCTAACGGTGTCAAATCCTGTTCGCCCCGCAGTTCCAAATCGCGGGCAAGACGACCGATCGGCTGCATGCTTTTTTTGATCAAATCGGCCACAACCAGCAGCAAAATCGGAATTAAAACCAACAAGGGAATTAGCGTTCGCCAGGCGCTCTCCAGGGCAATTTCATCACGTTCTGAGGTGCGCTGTGCTACCGCCACCTGCAGGTCCAGCGAGAGTGGGCGTACCAGTATCCGAAACGATACGTCGCCAATCAGCAATGTCTGAAAACCGGTTTTTAACGGCACGTTCGCTAAAAAAGACGTCGATGAGGGATCCACTATCGCTGGGATTAACTGCACTATCACCGCAGCTTCATCGTCACTCTGTGCCGCCGTATCATGCTGTTGCAGGCCGGAAAGCTTATCGTTGCGGATCAGTCCGGCAATTTGCGTCAGCGTGGTATCTTGCAGTTCGTGAGCTTCCTCAAAGGAGGCATAAAAAGAAAAACAGCCGGCAGCCAAAGCAACGACGATAATCGCGATGCTTAGACCCAGAGAAAGTTTGAGCTGCAGGGAATCCCTTAGCCGTTTTTTGCCACCATCCATCCCACGCCCCTGATGTTTTTTATCACCTCACCGCCCAGTTTTTTACGCAGTGCATGGATGAGATATTCCACCGCGTTGCTTTCCACCTCATCTCCCCAGCCATAGATTCGCTCCTCAAGCTCACTGCGCGAAAGTATGCTGCCGGGCCGCAACATCAGTGCCTGCAGCAGAGCAAACTCGCGGTTTGATAAGTTACAACGTAACCCGTTGTTGATCAGGCAAGCCTCATGTGACGCGGGATCCAGCCAAAGCAGGCCATTGGTGAGCACCGGCGCGGCATTACCGTCTTTGCGCCGCAGGACGGCACGCATACGCGCCAGCAGTTCCGAGATATCGAAAGGTTTGAGCAGATAGTCATCGGCACCACTGTCCAGGCCTGTTAACCGATCCTCCAGTGCATCTCTGGCGGTAATAATCAGCACCGGCAGCCTGTCGCCTTTGGCTCGTAACGCCGTCAGCACGCTAAAACCGTTCCGATCCGGCAGGCCAAGATCCAGTAACAGCACATCGTAGTGCTGGCAGGCCAATGAAGTGAGCGCGGCCTGCCCGCCTTTAACCCAGTCAACGGCATAGGCGGCATCTTTCAACGCATCCTGAATGGCTTCGCCGATCATCTCATCGTCTTCAACCAGTAACACCCTCATGCCGCCTCCCGTGTACCCATCATGCTAAAGTTAATACTGTAGACGCTTTTGCATCAGCGTCAGGTAAGTGACCAGGCTTATAATCGCCGCCAAGAACAGACCACTGGTGCCAGCGGCCCCCAACCCCAGACCGCCATTGCCGACCGGTTGTGACAGCAAATCGCCACAGGAGGCACCCAACGGCCGGGTCAACACGTAGGCGATCCAAAAACACAACACGCTGTTGGCTTTGAACAGGTAATGTGCGGCGGCGGTGACAGCAATCAGTGCACCGAACAGCAACGTCGAGTAGCCATACCCCAGCTGTAATCCCTCGGCGACCCAATCCCCTGCAGCCGTACCCAGGGCGAAGGTAAACAGGATTGCCGCCCAGTAAAACAGTTCTCGTTTAGGTGTATCAATGGCGTGAATCGACAGCGTACGCTCGGCGTTGTACCAAATCATAAAGGTGGTAACCAACATCACGCTGAACAAGGCGGTGGAATAAGCCAGTGAAACGCCAAAGTGATCGGTCAGGTTATCGGTGATCAAGGTACCGAATACGCTGATGAGTACCACCGCAATCCAATACAGCACCGGGACATAACGTCTGGCACGAATTTGGAAAAACAACGCCACCAATAACAATCCGCCGGTGATCAGCGACGTATTGGTCAAACCAAAGCCGAGATCCATATTGAGGTAATCCGCCGCGGTTTCCCCTACCGTGGTGGACATCATTTTGATCAGCCAGAAAAACAGTGTGACTTCCGGCACTTTGTTTAGCCAATTAATGGCGGGTCTTTCAGTAGGTAAGGTCATAGCTAACACCTGTTATTGAGAAACACAGGAGTCAGTATCACAGCCAATACTTAGCGCTGACTTAGGGGCCAGGTTTTTTCCATCGTCCAACCCATTCATACGTTATGAAGGGGGCGTTCCCGTTTAAATATATTAAATACTGATGGAAATCAGGTATCAGGGCAGATTATTCAGGCTGAAACTTAATTTTTCCTTAGGGTGAGATAATTAGTGAGCGAAATCTAAAAATAAATTAATACGAATCGTTTTCACTATCATTATTAATGTTCTTATATACAATCAGGGCAGCCCGACGCCCGTCAGGCCTTGTTGACTGTACTTCTCTGCACTCCCTCAATAAAAAGGATGACTGTATGAAGCTGCGTTTTTCTTCTCTCGGCCCGATTGCCCTGTTGGCGTCGTCCATGATGCTGGCGTTGTCGGCCAATGCGGCATCCCAGGATGAAGGCATTGTTATTTATAACGCCCAGCACGAAAACCTGGTGAAATCCTGGGTGGACGGCTTTACCAAAGACACCGGCATTAAAGTGACCCTGCGTAACGGCGGCGACAGCGAGTTGGGCAACCAACTGGTGCAGGAAGGCAGCGCGTCCCCTGCCGACGTGTTTCTGACGGAAAACTCCCCGGCGATGGTGTTGGTGGATAACGCCAAACTGTTTGCCCCGCTGGATGCCGCCACGCTGGCGCAGGTTGAACCGCAATACCGTCCGCAGCACGGCCGCTGGATCGGCATTGCCGCCCGTTCAACGGTGTTCGTCTACAACCCGGCGAAACTGACCGAAGCGCAGTTGCCCAAGTCGCTGCTGGATCTGGCCAAGCCAGAATGGAAAGGCCGCTGGGCTGCCTCGCCTTCCGGTGCAGATTTCCAGGCGATCGTCAGCGCTTTGCTGGAGCTGAAAGGCGAAAAAGCCACGCTGGAATGGCTGAAAGCGATGAAAACCAACTTCACCGCCTATAAAGGCAACAGCACCGTGATGAAAGCGGTCAATGCCGGTCAAATCGACAGCGGCGTTATCTACCACTATTATCCGTTCGTCGACGGTGCCAAGACCGGCGAAAACAGTAAAAACATCAAACTTTATTACTTCAAACACCAGGATCCGGGCGCTTTCGTCAGCATCTCCGGCGGTGGCGTACTGGCCTCCAGCAAGCACCAGCAGCAGGCACAGGCGTTCGTTAAGTGGATCACCGGTAAAAACGGTCAGGAGATCCTGCGCACCAACAACGCCTTCGAATATGCGGTTGGCGTCAACGCGGCTTCTAACCCGAAACTGGTTCCGCTGAAAGAGCTGGATGCGCCAAAAGTTGACGCTTCCGCGCTGAATGGCAAAAAAGTGGTCGAATTGATGACCGAAGCCGGGTTGATGTAAGCCGGTTGATCAGTACAGAGAGCTTTTAACCCTATGTCCAATATCGGTTTCAACGCCGCAGGTACGGCACCACGCTATGCTTCGGCCCGCCGCCATCAACGGCCCGGGCTGTTTATCGTCGCGGCCGCCATTTTATTTTCCCTGTTGGCGTTGTTGCCGTTGGGTTTTGTCATTAGCGTGGCGTTTGAAACCGGTTGGCCAACGGTGAAAGCGCTGGTATTCCGCCCTCGGGTGGCCGAACTGCTGTTGAATACCCTGCTGTTGGTGGTGTTCACATTGCCGATTTGCGCCATTCTGGGGGTGACGCTGGCCTGGCTGACTGAACGTACTTCGCTACCTGGCCGTCGCATTTGGTCACTGCTGGCGACCGCGCCGCTGGCCGTTCCGGCGTTCGTGCAAAGCTACGCCTGGATCAGCCTGGTGCCCTCAATGCATGGGCTCGGTGCCGGAGTCTTTATTTCAGTCATCGCCTACTTCCCGTTTATTTACCTGCCGGCCGCTGCGGTATTACGCCGGTTGGATCCCGGTATTGAAGACGTTGCCACTTCGCTCGGCACGCGACCGCTGGCGGTATTTTTCCGCGTGGTGTTGCCGCAGCTCAAATTGGCGATTTGGGGTGGTTCGCTACTGATCGCACTGCATTTGCTGGCTGAGTACGGCCTGTATGCGATGATCCGCTTTGATACCTTCACCACCGCCATTTTCGATCAGTTCCAGTCCACCTTTAACGGCCCGGCGGCCAATATGCTGGCCGGGGTACTGGTGCTGTGCTGTCTGGGGTTACTGATGCTGGAGGCCGCCAGCCGCGGTCGGGCGCGTTATGCCCGCGTCGGTTCCGGCAGTGCGCGCAGTCAAACGGCCTATCGCCTTGGCCCCCTCGCTACCCTGTTCGGCCTGCTGCTGCCCCTGATTCTCACCGCCTTGGCGCTGGGCGTGCCCTTTATTACGCTGGCCCGCTGGCTGACCCTGGGCGGGCTCGAAGTATGGCGCAACGCCGAACTGCTGCCAGCATTGCTGCAAACACTGTCACTGGCCGCCAGCGGTGCGTTGTTGATCACCCTGTGCGCCATCCCGATGGCCTGGCTGTCGGTACGCTACCCGGCCCGACTGTATCGGGTACTGGAAGGCTGCAATTACGTCACCAGTTCGCTGCCCGGCATTGTGGTGGCGCTGGCGCTGGTGACCATCACCATTCACAGCTTCCGGCCTATTTATCAGACTGAAATCACCCTGCTGCTGGCCTATTTGCTGATGTTTATGCCACGCGCCCTGATCAACCTGCGCGCCGGTATTGCTCAGGCCCCGGTAGAGCTGGAAAATGTGGCCCGCAGCCTTGGTCGTTCACCGGCACAGGCGCTGTGGAGCACCACCCTGCGTCTGGCCGCACCGGGTGCCGCCGCAGGTGCGGCACTGGTGTTTTTGGCCATTTCCAATGAGCTGACCGCGACGCTGCTGCTGGCCCCCAACGGCACCCGTACGTTGGCTACCGGCTTCTGGGCGTTGACCAGCGAAATTGACTATGTGGCGGCCGCGCCCTATGCCCTGATTATGGTGGCATTGTCTCTGCCACTGACCTGGCTTCTTTATTCTCAATCCAAACGTACGGCGGGACTATGAGCACGCTTGAACTGCAAGGCATCGGTAAATCCTATAACTCGGTCAAGGTGCTGGAGCATGTTGACTTGCAAGTCCAACAGGGCAGCCGCACCGCGATTGTCGGCCCTTCCGGCTCGGGAAAAACCACTCTGCTGCGTATCATTGCCGGTTTTGAAATACCGGACAGCGGCCAGGTGATGCTGCAGGGCCAGCCGATGGCCAACGGCAACGGCTGGGTACCGGCACACCTGCGTGGTATAGGCTTTGTACCGCAGGACGGTGCGTTATTCCCGCACTTTACCGTGGCCGGCAATATCGGTTTCGGCCTGAAAGGCAGCAAGCGTGACAAGCAACTGCGTATTGATGCGCTGATGGCAATGGTGTCGCTGGATCGTCGTCTGGGGGCATTGTGGCCACACGAGCTTTCCGGGGGGCAGCAACAGCGGGTGGCCCTGGCTCGCGCCCTGTCTCAGCAGCCCAAGCTGATGTTACTGGACGAACCCTTCTCCGCGCTGGATACCGGCCTGCGCGCCGCGACCCGCAAAGCCGTGGCGGAGTTGCTGGCCGAAGCCAAAGTCGCCTCGATTCTGGTGACCCACGATCAGACCGAAGCCCTGTCGTTTGCCGATCAGGTAGCAGTGATGCGCAATGGTCGATTGGCGCAGGTTGGACCGCCGCAGGATCTCTATCTGCGCCCGGTGGACGAGCCGACCGCCACCTTTTTAGGTGAAACGCTGGTGCTTTCCGCCGAGCTTGAGCAAGGCTGGGCCGATTGCGTGCTCGGGCGAATTGCCGTGGACGATCATCAGCGCCGTGGCCCTGCCCGCATCATGCTGCGTCCGGAGCAGATCCAAATCAGCCAGTGCGAAGCACAGCAGCAGAGCCAGGCGATGGTGACCAGCATCGATTTTGCCGGTTTTGTCTCCACCTTAAACCTGCGCATGACCGGCAGTGATACCGCAATCGAGATTAAAACCGTCAGCCGCGAAGGTATTCGCGCCGGTTCTCACGTCAGTCTGAATATCATCGGCCAGGCGCATATCTTTGCCGAGTAATACAGCAAGGGGCACTTTGGTGCCCCAGCTATTCAGGCCAGTTGGCCAAAGCCGACTTTATTAGCCGTCTGCTTCCCCGCCGTTCAGAAAGATAAAACCTATCGCAGCCATCGAATACTAAAACCCCCTTCATCAACTACGATTAGTCTGTGACCGGTGTAATCATTCGCCCGTCCGGAGATAACCCACAGAGGATTATCATAATTATTCATACTGTTTGAGCCGCTGTTCTTTAATGCGGCTAAGAAAGGTTAATTATGGCACGTACTACCCCCCTCGAACGCTACCGCAATATCGGCATCTCGGCGCACATTGATGCCGGCAAAACCACCACCACCGAGCGGATTCTGTTTTACACCGGGGTCAGTCACAAGCTGGGCGAAGTGCACGACGGTGCCGCCACCATGGACTGGATGGCACAGGAGCAGGAACGTGGGATTACCATTACCTCGGCGGCGACCACCTGTTTCTGGAACGGCATGCAGCATAATTATCCGCAGCATCGCATCAATATTATCGACACCCCGGGGCACGTGGACTTCACCATTGAGGTCGAGCGTTCCATGCGCGTCCTGGACGGTGCGGTGATGGTTTATGACTCGGTGGGCGGTGTACAGCCACAGTCAGAAACCGTCTGGCGACAGGCCAATAAATACAAGGTGCCGCGGCTGGCGTTCGTCAACAAAATGGACCGCGTTGGCGCTGACTTTTTCCGCGTGCGCAAAATGATGATCGAACGCCTGAAAGCCAACCCGGTACCGATCGTCATCCCGATAGGTGCCGAAGACCATTTCACCGGCGTGGTGGATTTAGTGCGTATGAAAGCCATCCTGTGGGACGAGGCGTCCCAGGGTATGAGCTTCAGCTTTGAAGAGATCCCCGCCGAGCTGCGCGATTCCGCACAGGAATGGCGAGACAAAATGATCGAAGCCGCCGCCGAAGGCTCGGAAGAGTTGATGGACAAATACCTCAATCAGGTGCCGTTGAGCGAAGAAGAGATCGTCCGTGGTCTACGCCTGCGTACCGTGGCCGGTGAAATCCAGCCAATGCTGTGCGGCTCGGCTTTTCGTAACAAAGGCGTGCAGCGCATGCTGGATGCGGTAATCGAACTGATGCCCTCACCGCTCGACGTTCCGCCAATGGAAGGCCATGACCAGCACGACAATATCGTTATCCGCCGTGCCGCCGATGATGAAAAATTCTCGGCGCTGGCGTTCAAACTGATGACCGACCCCTTCGTCGGCCAGCTAACCTTTGTGCGGGTCTATTCCGGCGTGCTAACCAAAGGCAGCAGCGTCTACAACCCGGTAAAAGACAAGAAAGAGCGCATCGGCCGCATTGTGCAAATGCACGCTAACGATCGCAAGGATGTCGAGGAACTGCACGCCGGTGATATCGCCGCCTGCGTGGGGCTAAAAGACGTCACCACCGGCGATACGTTATGTGATCCGGCTGCCATCATCACGTTGGAAAAAATGGTCTTCCCGGAACCAGTGATCGCACAGGCCATCGAGCCGAAAACCAAAGCCGACCAGGAGAAAATGGGCATTGCGCTGCAGCGTCTCACCTCCGAAGATCCGTCGTTCCGCGTGCGCACCGATGAGGATTCCGGCCAGACCATTATTTACGGCATGGGCGAATTGCACCTGGAGATCATCGTCGACCGCATGCGCCGCGAGTTTGGTGTGGAAACCACCACCGGCAAACCTCAGGTGTCTTACCGCGAGACTATCCGCAAGCGCGTTACCGATGTGGAAGGCAAGTTTGTGCGCCAGTCTGGCGGTAAAGGCCAGTACGGCCACGTGGTGTTGACGGTTGAACCGAATGAACCGGGTAAAGGCTTCGAGTTTTTAGATGAGATCAAGGGCGGCGTGATCCCGGGCGAGTTTATCCCGGCGGTGAAAAAAGGCCTGCTGGAGGCGCTGAGTAATGGCGTACTGGCCGGTTATCAGGTGGTAGATGTCAAGGTACACCTGACCTTCGGCTCTTACCACGACGTCGACTCTTCGGAACAGGCCTTCCGCATGGCGGCGATCTTCGGCTTCAAAGAAGCCTGCCGCCAGGCCGATCCGGCGATCCTCGAGCCAATCATGTCCGTAGAGGTAGAAACGCCCGAAGACTACGCAGGTAGCGTGATGGGCGACCTGTCTTCACGACGCGGTATGGTACAGGGGATGGAGGATATCCCGGGCGGTGGCGGCAAAGAAATTCACGCCAAGGTACCGCTGTCCGAGATGTTCGGCTATTCCACCACCCTGCGCTCAATGTCGCAGGGGCGTGCTACCTACACCATGGAATTCAGCCACTACGCCGAAGCGCCGCGCAACGTGGCTGAAGAGATCATTCACCACAGTAAAAAATAACCTCATCGCCTGCCGCCCACAGCGGCAGGCTTCACTCTTTCGCGGCCAGAGACACCACCACCGGCTGCGGCTTAATCCGCATCGCGTACACCACCCCGATAATCAGGCAGGCAATACCGCCCAGCGTCAACAGCGGCGGCCAGGCCTGACGCAGCATAAAGGTGTAAGCCAGCCCCGCCAGAATTTCGAAGACAATCAGCGGCCCCACCAACACCGTCGGCAAACGCTGGCTCGCCTCATTCCAGCACAGCGCACCTATCCAGGAACACAGCATGCCGATAGCGATCATCAAGGGCACAAACACCTCCGGCCTTGGCCCAAATGGCAGCGCAAACGCCGGCTGGGTGAGCGCCAGTTGGCCGCAGACCAACAGATAACCAACCAGTGCCAGCGGCAAGGTGACCAGGCCCTGCGCGGTCGCCCAGGTGGCAGGCCTTTGGTTAGGGTTTTCCCGCAGCCAACGGGCATTGCGTAGGGGGAACCAGGTCCAGCATGCCACGGCGACCAGCGCCAACCCCAGCCCGCTGGTATAACGCCAGACGTCAACCGGTGCGCTATTGCCCTGCAGTTCGGCAACGTTAACCAGCGCCAGTCCACAGGCGATTAATATCAGCGCCGGCGTCAGTTTGCGCCAGGAAAGGCGTCCGTCGTGCCGGCTGTAAAACAGGTTGGCGGTCACCGAGATCACCACCGGCAACGTGCCGATAATCATGGTGGATACCGGTGCCCCGGTGCGCTGAATGGCGCTGGCCAGGCACAGGTAATACAGCAGGTTACCGATCGCCGTCAGCTTCAGTGCCTCCCGCCAGTCGTTACGCCGTAACTTTTTCAGTCGCTGACGATCCAGCCACGCCAACGGCAAAGCGATTAAGCCAAAAGCCAGGTAGCGGCCGGTGGACTGTAACGCCGCCGGATATTCCGGGATCAGCACCGGGCCAACAAAAATCAAGCCCCACATCAACCCCGCAGACAGGGCAAATAACACGCCAGCAAACATAGTGACTCCATCAGAACCCGTGAATAAAACCTGGGGTCAGGCTAGCCGACTTTGGCGAAGGAATATTGTAGCAGGTTGCTGTTTTAGCGGGCCGTGACCTGTTTTTGGTAACGCACTGGCGTGACACCGTAACGGTTAGCGAAAGCCCGCGTCAAATGAGCCTGATCGGTTAGCCCCGCCGCCACCGCCACTTGCGCCGCGGGCATACCGCGCCCCAGCATCTGTTTGGCCTGTGACAGACGGATCGCCATCAGCATCTGTTGAGGGGAGACATGGTATTCGGCTTTGAATTTACGTTGGAAATGATAGGGGCTGAGGGAAACCAGTGCCGCCAACTGATCCAACGTAATGACGGTGGCGAAGTTATCCTGCAGATAGCTTTTGACGATATCAAAACGGTGCGTGGCTTCCGCCTTCAGCGGTCGGGCGGCCTGAATATGCGGGCGGAAAATGGCCACCACCTGCAGTAACAGGTGGTCAATGGTCAGTGCGTCATCGGCTTGCCACAGTGCCGCCAGCGTGGTTGATAATTGCTGTGCCGCCAGTGGATCCTGGCGTACCGCATCGGTGAACCAGAACCCCTGCTCGCCGGACAACCGCTCCAGCGTGGCCGGCTCCAGATATAGCATACGGTAATTCCAGCCCCCGGCGGTTTCTGCCTCGCCGGTATGCAGCTCATCCGGATTCATCAGCACCAGTGAACCCGGTGCCGCCCGATGTTGCGCCCCACGATAGCGAAAACGCTCAGCGCCAAAATCGACGGTACCTATGGCAAAGGCATCATGAGTGTGCGGTTCAAAGGCATAACGCTCAATATGGGCGTGATAAAGCTCTACGCCCGGCACCTGTGATAATTGCCGGAACTGCGCGCTGTCTTTTTCAAAGGGAAACTGCTGTGGAACACCCTGCACCCGTACCACCCTGCCTCAATGCCGCTCGTGGCTGTATGATAGTCAAAGCGGCGAGGTTTGAGTAGTGGCGCACGCGGTGCTCTGGACGCTGCTGCTCATTGCGCGTAGGGTATTTTATCCAGCGTCTGGTGCCTGCAAGTCAGCGCCGACCTGTTGATTATCCCACCACAGAGTGGGAAACCGTCTTTAACCCCCCTGAAAGTAAGAGGCAACAATGTATCCAGATACTCAACTCTATATCGACGGACAATGGCGCAACGCAGTTGCCGGCAAAACCACGCCGGTCACCAACCCCGCTACCGATGAGATGATTGGCAGCGTGGCACACGCCACCAGCGCCGATCTCGATCTGGCGCTGGCTGCGACCGAACGCGGTTTTAAAGTCTGGCGTGAAACCTCCGCTTACCAGCGGGCAAACCTGATGCGTAAGGCCGCTGCACTGTTTCGTGAGCGGGCGGAGCAAATCGCCACGATCATGAGCCAGGAACAGGGCAAACCGGTGGCGCAGGCCAAGGTCGAAATTCTTAACTCGGCAGACGTAATAGACTGGTTTGCCGGTGAAGCCAGCCGCACCTACGGCCAGATCATCCCGTCCCGCAGCCGGGACGTTCAGCAACAAACCCTGAAACTGCCGGTGGGGCCGGTTGCCGCATTTACCCCGTGGAACTTCCCGATTAACCAGATCGTGCGCAAGCTGTCCGCCGCGTTGGCCGCGGGTTGCTCAATCATCATCAAAGGGCCGGAAGAAACCCCGGCCTCACCGGCGGAGCTGATCAGAGCCTTTGCCGACGCGGGCGTTCCCGCTGGCGTGATCGCGCTGGTGTACGGTACCCCGGCGGAAATTTCAGAATACCTGATCCCGCATCCGACCATTCGCAAGATCTCGTTCACCGGCTCAACCCGCGTCGGCAAGCATCTGGCGGCACTGGCCGGTCAGCATATGAAAAAAGCCACCATGGAGCTGGGCGGTCACGCGCCGGTATTGATTTTTGACGATGCCGACCTCGATGCGGCCGCCAAAGAGTTGGCACTGGCCAAGTTCCGTAACGCCGGGCAGGTGTGCATTGCCCCGACCCGTTTCCTGATCCAGCAAGGCGTTTATGAAGCCTTTGTCGAGAAATTCACCGCCGCGGTGCGTGAAATCAAAATGGGTAACGGTTTGCAGGAAGGCGTGACCATGGGACCCATGGTGCTGCAACGCAGCGTGGACGCCATTGAGGTCTTCGTGAAGGATGCTATCGCCGAGGGCGCCAAAGCCACTACCGGCGGCAAGCGCGTGGCCGGCCCCGGCAATTTCTTTGAGCCGACGGTGTTACGCGACGTGCCGCTGAGTGCCCGGGCAATGTCGGAAGAACCCTTTGGCCCGGTCGCCCTGCTGCGTCCGTTCGCGACCTACGAGGAAGCCATTGCCGAGGCCAATCGCCTGCCTTACGGTCTGGCGGCCTATGCCTACAGCCGCAGTATCGCTACGGTAACGGCATTGGGGCGTGATGTGGAAAGCGGCATGCTGAGCATCAACCATATCGGTTTCGGCCTGCCGGAAACGCCGTTTGGCGGGGTGAAAGACTCCGGTCACGGTACCGAAGGCGGCAGCGAAGCGATTGAATCCTATCTGGAAACCCGCTTTGTCACCGTCGCCGGTCGATAATTAACACAGGCAACGACCAATGCCCCGTTCTATACGGGGCATTTTTTTCAACCAACCTTATCGAATAACACTCGCGCTGCCGGGGTTAAGCCCAGCATATGAATGCAGGCATGCACCATGCCTGGTAACCGCTCACAACGTACCGCTACCCCATCCTCCCGCAGCCGCTGCGCATAATGCTCAGCCTCATCGCGTAACGGATCGTACTCGCAGCTAAGAATGGTCGCCGGAGGCAGCCGCCGCAACGTCGCGGCATGCAAGGGTTCCGCATAAGAGGCGGACTTCTCAGCCCCTTCAACCAGATAATGGCCCCAACAAAACTCCATTACTTCTTTCGTCAAGAAGTAACCCTGCGCGTACGTTTTGTAGCTGACCGTATCCATCGCACGGCTTAACGCCGGATACAGCAATAGCTGATGCTCAATAGACGGGCCACCCCGGTCACGGGCCAACAGCGCAACGGCGGCCGCCAGATTGCCCCCGGCGCTGTCACCGCCAATTGCCATCCGCGAGGCATCGATCCCCCACTTATCGGCCCGTTCAACCACTCCGCACAGCGCCTGATACACATCCTCCAACGGCCGTGGATAAGGGTGCTCCGGTGCCAGTCGGTAATCGACCGACAGGATCAGCCGCCCGCTAGCGTTAGCCAGCGCCTGACAAGGTCGGTCATACAAGGCCAGCGACCCCAAGCACCAGCCGCCGCCGTGGGCGTATAGCATCGCAGGCATCGGTTCATCCGCTGCCGCACCCAGGGGCATATAGGCGCGAATGGCGATCTCATGGCCGTCATTGGCGGTCACCTGCCCATCCCTGACACCGCCGCTGGCTTCACCCTCGCCCTGCAATGCCAACAACCCGGCCTCTGTGGCGGCGCGCATCTCCGCCAGGGATGACGGTGCTGCGGCCCCCGCCGTTTGTGCCAGAAAACGGGCAATCTGTGGATCAAGCGACATCACTGACTCTCCAGCAAGAAAGGCACCACCAGGGCGATAAATGCCTCATGGCACTCTTCGGTAATGAAATGACCGCAGTCGGCGACCGTCTCACCGCGCAGATTAACGGCGTTATCCCGTAAGGTGACAAATGGCGCATCACCGGTTGCATGTTCCGCACCAATGGTCATCACCGGCATGTTGAGCGGGTTTTCGGCACGGCGCTGGTTTTGCCGGATGGTTTCCGGAATGGCGCGGTAGTAGTCAAATCCGGCCCGCAGGCTGCCCGGTGCCGAATAGGCAGCGATGTAAGTTTCCGCCGCCACCCTGTCACGCCGGTAGGACCAGCGGTTAAAGATATAGCTGAGATACTCCCTCTCACGCCCTAACGTCAACGCCTCCGGCAGGTCTGCCAGTTGGTTGAACATGAAGTGCCACAAGAAAATATTTTGCTCCGCCGGCACAAAAATCGGCGGTGCCGGGGCCAACCCCGGGATCACCGCTTCCGTCAGTACCAGTCCCGTTACCGCCTGCGGAAAATCGCTCGCCATCGCATAACCGATCCACATGCCAATATCATGACCAACCAGTTGATAACGCGGATGACCCAGTTGCAGCATGGTCTGGTGTAACGTGGCGGCCACGCTGCCGGTGTCATAACCGCCGCAAGGCTTGTCGGAATCGCCAATGCCCGGCGGATCCACGGCTATAGCCTTAAAGCCTGCCGCCGCCAGCGCCTGCATCACATGCCGCCAGGTGTACCAGGTTTGCGGCCAGCCGGGGATCAGCAATACCGGCTGTCCCTCGCCAAGCGTCACACAGTGAATACGGTTGCCATTTACTCGCACATAGACGTGTTCGGGTTCAGGTCCATTCAGCATGGGCCCGTTATTTTGCAGTGTCATTGGTGTTCTCCGTGGTGAAATAGTCTGGCTTAACGCAGGCCAAGCAAGGCATTGATTTGTTGTTGGTCAACCGGCGCACCGGCAAAATCATCAAACACCTTGTCGGTGACGTTGATGATGTGGTCACGAATAAAGGCGGCCCCCTCACGTGCGCCATCCTGCGGGTGTTTCAGGCAACACTCCCACTCCAGCGTCGCCCATCCGGCGTATCCATGCTGGGTCAGCCGCGAGAAAATCCCTTTGAAATCCACCTGGCCGTCACCCAGGGAGCGGAAACGCCCGGCGCGATCGCTCCACGACTGATAGCCCCCGTAAATGCCCTGCCGCCCGGTCGGGTTGAACTCGGCGTCCTTGACGTGGAACATGTGGATGAAGTCCTTATAAATATCGATGTAATCCAGATAGTTCAGCTGTTGCAGCACGAAGTGACTCGGGTCGAACAGGATCTGGCAGCGCGGGTGGCCCCCAACGCGCTGATGGAACATTTCGAAGGTCACACCGTCGTGCAGGTCTTCACTGGGGTGAATTTCATAACACAGGTTTATCCCTTGCTCGTCGCAGGCATTGAGCACCGGCAGCCAACGTTTCGCCAGTTCATCGAACGCCGTTTCGATCAGCCCCGCCGGACGCTGCGGGAATGGGAACAGATAGGGCCAGGCCAGCGAACCGGAAAAGGTGCCCATATCGCTCAACCCCAGCCGTGCAGAGGCTTTGGCGGCCAACAGCAGCTGCTGATGTGCCCACTCGCCACGTGCCTGCGGGTTGCCATGCAGTTCCGGTGGCGCAAAGCTGTCGCACAATGCGTCATAGGCTGGGTGCACCGCCATCAACTGGCCAAAAATATGGGTCGTCAGTTCACTGACCACCAGCCCGTGATCTGCCAGCATGCCGACCAGATCGTCGCAATAGGTTTGGCTTTCTGCGGCGGTGGCCAAATCAAACAGGCGACGGTCCCACGCCGGGATTTGCAGCGCTTTAAAACCGGTTTTCGCCGCCCAGTGGGCGATAGCCGGCAGACTGTTAAAGGGGGCGGCATCGTCACTGAACTGTGCCAGATGCAGGCTTGGACCTTTCATGGTTTTCATCCTAAACTCCAATTTGTTGTCGATTGACAAACAATAGGCTTAAATGAATCTCTCAGCAAGCGAATTTTAAAAACTCGTTGGTATTACAGTGGATTTAAGCGATCCTGTTTCACAGAGCAACAGGTTAACAGGAGTAGAGGAATGGCAGGCAGACCGCGCGAATTCGACCGCGAACAAGCGTTACTGAAAGCACGCGACCTATTCTGGCGTCAGGGATATGAAGGCACTTCACTGTCGGATTTGGTCGCCGAACTGGGCATTGCCTCCGCCCGTATTTATAAGGCGTTTGGCTCGAAAGAGTTACTGTTCCGCGAAGCGGTGGCCAGCTACGAAAGCCATGAGGGTGGCTTTGCCGATCGCGCATTCAGCGAGGAAAGCAGCGTTCGCGCGGCGATAAAACGCCTGTTGAACGACGCGGTGATGCTCTACAGCCGCGCGGACCTGCCGCAAGGCTGCATGGTGGTCTCTTCCGCCGCCAGCGTCAGCGACGAAAACAGCGGCATCAAAGACTGGCTGGCAGAGCACCGCCTGCAACGTACCCAGGGGATTATTGACCAACTGCGTGCCGCCATAGCCACCGGTGAATTACCACCACAGACCGATGCTGATGCCCTCGGTGACTATTTTGCCGCCTTCCTGCACGGTTTGTCGGTACAGGCGCGCGATGGCGTCAGCCGACCCCGGTTAGAAGCTGCGGTCAAGATTGCGCTATTGGCGCTGGAAAGCGGCGGTTAATCATTCCGGCAAATCAAATATCACCAGGGTGCCGTAGCTACCTGCCAGCACCCGGTGAGGCACACCGGCCGCGGCCTGATACAGTTGCCCGGCATTCACCCTAATCTCTTCGCCCTGCACTTCAATCCGTAGTTGCCCGGAGATCACCAGTAACCCCTCGTGATAGTCATGAACTTCATCGACAATCTCGCGCTGATCCATCCGTAATACTTTGATATTCGCTGGGCCGACGCGCCCAAGCACGCTGGATCGCCATGCCTGGGGTAAATCGGCGGCCAACGCAGTGAGATCGAATAATGACATAAGGGCTTCGTCCGTAAGCAGCACCATCGCTGCCACGGCAATTTACCTTCTCACGCGCCAACGGCTAAATAACCATTGATTTTAACCTATAGCCAAACGGCTCACACCGGCACCCGGCGGCTGATTTCCACCACCTGGTCGCTCGGCAAATAGTAGTAATCCGTCACGTGCATACCGTTACGCACCATCAGCGAAAAAATGTTGCGTTGCCAGGCCGGCAATCTGTCGTTGGCTTCACGGCGCACCACGCTTTCATGCCCCAGATAATAGGTGGCATCACCAAAGTTCAACCCGGTCTTTTGTGCCTCGGCATGCTGCAACAAGCGGGGAATATGGGGCCGCTCCATAAAACCATAGCTCGCCACACCACACCAAAACCCCGGCGACTGTTGTCGCATCACCAGCCGTTCAGCGTTTGCCACCCGGGGCTCGTTAACAATCATGATATGCAGCGCCAACACATTGGCATGCAGCGACCCGTTACGTTTGACGTGCCATTTCATCACCGGCGGCGTGCCGCTCAGGGTGCGGGTAAGAAAGATGGCGGTGCCCGGAACCCGGGGGATTTTCTGCTGTTCGAGATGGGCCAGAAAATCCGCCAGCGGCACAGCCTTTTCGCCCAAGGTACGGGAAGCCGCGATCACCCCGCGATGCCAGATCAACATCACGCCATACACCAGGGTGGCCAGCAATAGTGGTACGTACCCGCCCTGCATCACCTTGCTGAGGTTGGCCAGCAGGAAGCTGAGATCGACGATAAAGAAACCGCCGGCCACCAGCAGGCTGGCAATCGTTCCCCAGCGCCACACCTCACGCATCGCCACAAACAGCAACCCGGTCGTCATGATCATGGTGAGCGAAACCGCAATGCCGTAAGCGGCGGCCAAATTATCGGAGGATTTGAAGAACACGGTCAGAAACACCGTCACCGCCATCAGCAGCCAGTTGATGGCACCGATGTAAATTTGCCCATAACTCTCTTCGGTGGTCTGCTTGACCCGCAGGCGTGGCAGCCAACCCAGCTGGATCGCCTGGCGGGTCATGGAAAAGGCCCCACTGATGATCGCCTGACTGGCGATAATGGTGGCCAGGGTCGCCAAAATCACCAGCGGAATTTGCAGCACCGGTGGACACAAGCGGAAAAAGATATTTTGGGTGACGTCAGCACCGGACAGGATCAGCGCGGCCTGCCCGGCATAGTTCAGTAACAGACTGGGAAAAACGATGCCAAACCAGGCGAGCCAAATCGGTTTTTTACCAAAGTGCCCCATGTCAGCGTACAGCGCTTCTGCCCCGGTCACGCAGAGGAAAACGCCGCCCAACACCAGGAAGCTGGTTAACCCGTTAGAGAAGAGAAATCGAACGCCGTACAGCGGGTTCAACGCCATCAAGACGGCCGGATGCTGAATAATGCCCCAGGTGCCCAGAGCGGCGATAGAGAAAAACCACAGCGCCATGATCGGCCCAAAAACTTTGCCGATGCGCGCGGTGCCCAACGGCTGAATGGCAAACAGGCTGATCAGGATCACCACCGCCGCCGGCAAGATATAGGGCTGCGATTCGGGCAACACGATGTTCAACCCTTCCAGTGCCGACAGCACCGAGATCGCCGGGGTGATGGCCCCATCGCCGTAGATCAGCGCCGCACCAAACAGGCCGGCGAACACCACCATTGGCCGGATTTTTTTCTTACTCACCAACAACGACATCAGCGCCATGATGCCGCCTTCGCCACGGTTATCGATACGCATGGCGAACATGGCGTATTTCAGCGAAGTGACTATCACCAGCGTCCAGAAAATCAGCGACAGCAGGCCGAGGATCACCGGCGGGGACGGCGCATCTCCGGAGAGAAACAGCACGGTTTTCAGGGTATACAGCGGGCTGGTGCCAATATCGCCGAACACCACCCCCAGTGCGCCGCCGGCCAGCAGCGGCAGGCTCATTTTAGGCGTCTGTTCCGGTTCGTTCCCTGTGGTCATTGTGAGCTCCTGACTAAGCCATTAGGATATCATCAGGATAGTCAATTCAGGCAGTTAGCGTGAGTCCTTTATTGGCCTATTGCACTCAGGCCCCGGCCTCGTTGAGCAACCAGCGTTGCAGGTTCAGACCCTCCGGCGACAGTTCAGTGTCCTGCCTTACGCACAGGTAATAATCTCGGCCGTCATCAATCGCCAGATCAAACAACTTAACCAATTCACCGCTGTTGAGATAAGGCACGATCAACGGTTCACGCATCAGGGCGCAGCCCAAACCCGCCTGCACCGCCGCCAGCGTCAGCAAGCCATCTTCAAACATCGGGCCGGTACTGCGCAGCGGCCGCCGGACTCCGGCCAACTGAAACCATTGCATCCAGGTGGTGCGTTCTTCGTCATGCAGCAGCGGCAGTGGCGAAAGCTGATCCGGCGTGTCCAACAGCCCGTGCAACTTGATAAACCCCCGGCTGCATACCGGTACCATTTTGCCGGACATCAGTTTTTCGCTGCGATAACCGGTCCATTGCCCGGCGCCAAAACGAATCGAAATATCGGCGGCGTCACTGAGGTAATTACGGTGGTTGGCGTACACCACATTGATGTCGATATCCGGGTTCTCGCGCAGAAATCCGTGCAAGCGCGGAATAAACCAGCCCATGCCGAACAACGGGATCAGGCTGATGGTGACCTGCCGGGAAGCCGATTGCTCGCGCACCTGCTCGGTTGCCTGACGCAATACGTTAAATGCCGAGCGGATCGAGCGGTAATAATCCCGTCCTTCGTTACGCAAGATCAGGTTACGGCCCTGCCGCTCGGTCAGCGGCATTTGCAGAAAGGCCTCCAGCGTTTTGAGTTGATGACTGACCGCCGACGGGGATATCGCCAGCTCTTTGGCGGCAGCGGTAATGCTGCCCAGGCGAGCGATAGCCTCAAACGCCCGCACTGCACGCAGCGGTGGATCGTTAGGCAAGGCTGTGACGCATTGTTCTGTTTTTTTCATATGTTGACTATTTTGGTTAAATATCAGTGACGATTTAAAATTAATATACAAATAAATCAATAAATTAAAAACACACATTTTTTGTATAAGAAATTATATTTCCGTATTTTACAATTTTCTTTAACTCTCTACTCTGAGCTCCCTGAATCATTATTTTTCGGGACTCTCCCTATGGATACGCTGGTACAGCAGACCGTCAACGGACTGATGCTCGGCAGCATTTATGCGTTGATCGCCCTGGGTTACACCATGGTGTACGGCATTCTGCGTATTATCAATTTTGCCCACGGCGATGTGCTGATGGTCGGCGCGCTGAGCGCTCTGTCCACCCTCGGCGTGTTGCAACATCATTTCCCTGGTCTGTCACCTTACATCATGCTGTTGCTGGCGGCGCTGGTAGCCATGGCGGTCTGCGCGCTGGTGTCGATGAGCATTGAACGGCTGGCCTACCGCCGCCTGCGGAATGCCCCGCGTCTGGCACCGCTGATCAGCGGGATTGGCGTATCACTGCTGCTGCAAACGCTGGCGATGCTGATCTGGTCGCGCAACCCGTTAATGTTCCCGCAACTGCTGCCAATGTCACCTATCGCCCTGACCCAGGGTAGCGCCGAACACGCACCCGCCGTGATCACCGGTACCGGTATCGCCACGCTGGTGGTCGCGGTGCTGGTGATGGCCGGGTTGCTGTGGCTGGTCGATCACTCTCGCTTTGGCCGCGCTATGCGCGCCACGGCAGAAAACCCGCAGGTCGCCGGCCTGATGGGCATCGATCCCAACCGCATCATCATTCTGACCTTTGCCCTCGGTGGCGCGCTGGCGGCCGTGGCGGGCATCATGATGGCCAGCAACTATGGCAATGCCGGTTTCTCCATGGGCTTCTTACCCGGCATCAAGGCCTTTACTGCTGCCGTACTGGGCGGTATTGGCAACCTGCGCGGTGCAATGCTCGGCGGATTATTGCTGGGGTTGTTTGAGGCGCTGGGCACCGGTTATCTCGGCGAACTGACCGGCGGCACCTTCGGCAGTAACTATCAGGACGTATTTGCCTTCCTGATATTGATTGCCGTGTTGGTATTGCGCCCATCCGGGCTGTTGGGCGAACGCGTCGCCACCCGCGCCTGAGGACATAAAATGACTATTCTGACCGAGACTCTGCACACCGCCTCCCCGCACCGCGCCAGACTTGGCGTGGCTCTGTTTATGCTCGGCCTGCTGCTGGCCCCCTGGGTGGCCGGATCCGTCGGCGGTAACTATTGGGTGCGGGTGATCGACTTCGCGCTGCTGTATCTGATGCTGGCACTGGGTCTGAACATTGTGGTCGGCCTCACCGGCCTGCTGGACATGGGATTTATCGCTTTTTACGCGGTCGGCGCTTATCTGACCGCACTGCTTTCATCCCCGCACCTCACTCAACAATTTCCGCTGCTGTTGCAGTGGTTCCCGCAGGGGCTGCATCTGTCGATTCTGTTGTTGATCCCACTGGCCGCGTTGCTGGCGGCGCTGTGCGGCATTCTGCTGGGTGCACCCACGCTGCGGCTGCGTGGGGACTATCTGGCGATCGTCACGCTGGGCTTCGGTGAGATCGTACGTATTTTGATGCGTAACCTGGATCGCCCGCTCAACATCACCAACGGCCCAAAGGGGATTTCCGCTATCGATCCGGTCACGCTGTTCGGCCTGAAGTTTTCCGGTATGCATTCGTGGTTTGGCATCCGTTTTTCATCCCTGTATCTCTATTACTACCTGTTCGCCGCCCTGCTGTTGCTGATCCTGTTTATCTGCCTGCGCCTGCAGCATTCGCGGGTTGGCCGCGCCTGGACCGCCATTCGCGAAGATGAAGACGCAGCGCGGGCGATGGGCATTAACACCCGCAACTTCAAACTGCTGGCTTTCGCCATCGGCGCCACCTTTGGCGGTGTTGCCGGTGCGCTGTTTGCGGCGTTTCAGGGCTTTGTCTCACCGGAATCCTTCACCCTGCAAGAGTCGATTGCCGTATTGGCGATGGTGGTGTTGGGCGGTATGGGCCACATACCCGGCGTGATCCTCGGCGCATTGCTGCTGGCTGCCCTGCCAGAACTGCTACGCAGCACCATGGGCCCCCTGCAACAGACGCTATTCGGCCAGGTGTGGATTGACCCCGAGATTATTCGCCAACTGTTCTATGGGCTGGCGCTGATCCTGGTGATGCTGTATCGCCCGGCGGGCCTGTGGCCGGCACGTCATCAACCGGGAGCCGCCTCATGACACCACTTCTCACACTCAGTCACGTCAGTAAACGCTTTGGCGGGCTGACCGCGGTGGATGACGTCAGCATCAGTATTCGTCAGGGCGAGATCTACGGATTGATCGGCCCAAATGGTGCGGGCAAAACCACCTGTTTCAACCTGATTACCGGCCTGTATCGTGCCGACAGCGGCGAGTTTCGCCTGCAGGACCGCCGCTACAAGCCGCAGGCCATCGACAAGGTGGCACAGGCCGGTATCGCCCGCACCTTCCAGAACCTGCGGTTGTTTAATGAAATGAGCGTCCTGGAAAACGTGATGGTTGGTTGCCATCTGCGCACCCGCAACGGTCTGTGGGCGGCGATTTCACGCCATCGGCGCGCCCGCGAGGAAGAACAAGCCACGCGGGAGAAATCTCACGCGCTGCTGGAGTATGTCGGCATCAGTCAGTTCGCCCATTACCGCGCCGGCGATCTTTCCTATGGCCACCAGCGCCGGTTAGAGATCGCCCGAGCCTTGGCCACCGAACCTAAATTACTGGCGCTGGATGAACCGGCAGCCGGCATGAACGCCGCCGAGAAGGTGGCGCTACGCGAGCTGCTGCAACGTATCCGCGAGAGTGGCAAAACCCTGTTGTTGATCGAACACGACGTCAAACTGGTGATGGGACTGTGCGATCGCCTGACGGTGCTCGACTACGGCAAAGTGATCGCCGAAGGCGAACCAGCACAGGTACGGCGCGAACCGGCGGTGATCCGCGCTTATCTGGGAGGGGCGGCCCATGTCTGAACCCTTATTGGCAGTCAAACAGTTAAAAGTGTCTTACGGTGGCATTCATGCGGTTAAAGGCATCGATTTCACAGTAAACAGCGGCGAACAGGTGACCTTGATCGGTGCCAACGGTGCAGGCAAAACCTCCAGCCTGCGTGCGCTAACCGGCCTGCAACCGTTCGAAGGGGAAATCCTGTTCGACGGGCGTTCTATTCGCGGTATGCCACCACATCGCTTATTGCAACAGGGCCTGGTGATGGTCCCGGAAGGACGCGGTATTTTCGCCCGTATGACGGTGCTAGAAAACCTGCAGCTTGGTGCCTATTCACGCCATGACAAACCGGCAGTACGCCAGGATCTGGAACAGGTTTGCACTCTTTTTCCGCGTCTGCGTGAACGGCTGCAACAGCAGGCCGGGCTGCTCTCCGGCGGTGAACAACAGATGGTGGCCATCGGCCGGGCGTTACTCAGCCGTCCGCGCCTGTTGGTGCTGGATGAACCCTCGATGGGTTTGGCACCGATCGTGGTTGAAGCCATTTTTGAAGTCATCAAAAGCCTTTCTCGTGACGGTGTCACACTACTTTTGGTGGAACAAAATGCCCGACTGGCACTGACATCTACGGATCGCGCCTATGTGCTGGACAGCGGCAGTCTGAGCCACTGTGGCCGCTCTGCCGACATGCTGGATGATGAAAAAATCAAACAAGCCTATTTGGGCGAATAACCGTTTTTACTTTTAATCACACCGGGAGTTTTACATGAACAAGATAACTCGCTTCAAGCCGTTGGCGCTGGCCGCCGCCGTTCTGGCCAGCCTGGGCGCGGCATCGCCGGTTCTGGCCGATGAAACTATTCTGATCGGGCTGGCAGGCCCACTGACCGGCCCTTCCGCCCGTATTGGCAAGGATTTGGAGAATGGCGCGCAGTTGGCGATCGCCGATGCCAACGCCCAGAAACCGACGCTGAAAGGCCAGCCGGTCACTTTTAAACTGCTGTCCGAGGACGATCAGTCCGATCCGCGTACCGCCGTTGCGGTAGCCCAACGCCTGGTGGACGAAGGCGTCGCCGGCGTGGTCGGCCACTGGAATACCGGTACCAGCATTCCGGCGGCCCGCATTTACCACGACGCCGGTATTGCCCAGGTCGCGCCGGTCGCCACCGGCCACGGCTATACTCAACAAGGGTTCGATACCAGCTTCCGCGTGATGGGCCATGATGACGACGGCGGTAATTATGCCGGTGAATATGCGGTCAAGGTGCTGAAAGCCAAACACATTGCGGTGATTGACGATCGCACTGCGTTCGGCCAGGGGCTGGCGGATGAGTTTATCAAGTCACTGGCGGCTCAGGGCGTCCAACCGGTCGCGCGGGAGTATGTCGACGACAAGACCGTTGATTTCAGTGCGGTGCTGACTACCCTGCGCAGCAAGAACGCCGATCTGATCTTCTTCGGCGGTGTGGACTCGCAGGCCGCCCCGCTGGCCCGCCGCATCAAACAACTGGGGATGAACACCCCACTGATGGGCGCCGGCGGTTTTGTCAGCCAGACTTTCCTGACGCTGGCGCAGAAAGAAGGTGAAGGCGTGGTGGCACTGGAGCCGGGCCTGCCGCTGGAACAGATGCCGGGCGGCAAGGCTTTTGAGCAAGCCTACCGTGACCGCTACAAAACCCATATCGAACTGCATGCACCGTTCGCCTACGACGCCACCCGGGTATTGATTGCCGCCATCGAGCAGGCGCAGTCCGCCGATCCGGCCGATTATCTGCCGAAGCTGCGCGCCATTCATTATCAGGGCGTCACCGGCACCATTGCATTCGATGCGCAGGGCAACCTGCAACAGCCGAGCTTCACCCTTTACCGGGTGGTTGACGGCAAATGGCAGCCGCAAAGCGTACTGGGCGGCGCAAAAGCACCATAACCATCCGCAAGGCAATGAGGAGCAAGGCAATGAGCGAAGCAAAAAACGAATTGGGTATTCTGGCCCGGCGCCGCATAGAGGCGGAAATCATCAAGCCAATCTACCAAATCCTGGTGCGTGAGATCGGCAAAGAGCGAGCGCAGGCGGTAATTGGCGAGGCCATCGAAAACGCGGCCATTGAGGCCGGTAAAAACTTTGCCGCGCAGGAGCCGAATGGCGCTGATTTGCAGAGTTTCGCCGCCTTGCAGTACCTGTGGGAAAAAGACGATGCGCTGCAGGTGAAGGTGATCAACCAGGATCCGCAGCATTTCGACTATGATGTCACCCGCTGCCGTTATGCCGAGATGTACCACCAGATGGGGCTGGGCGAAATCGGCCACCTGCTGTCCTGTGCCCGCGACAGCCAGTTTATCGTCGGCTATGCGCCGGATGTCGAGCTGCAGCGCACCCAGACCATTATGTCCGGCGCGTCCTGCTGCGATTTCCGCTACACCGTCAAATCGCAGGGAGAGAAAAAATGACGCCTCAGGTAAATGGCGAACGCCTGTGGCAAAGCCTGCTCGACATGGCACAGTTCGGCGCCATCCCGAAAGACGGCGTCACCCGCCTGGCGCTGAGCGAAGAAGACCGTCAGGCACGTGACCAATTGCGTGACTGGGCGAAGGAAGCCGGTTGCAGCGTACGGGTTGATCGCATGGGCAATATGTTTCTACGCCGTGAGGGTACTCGCCCGGAGTTGGCACCGGTAATTACCGGTTCTCACGTTGACTCCCAGCCCAACGGCGGCCGTTTCGACGGGATTTATGGCGTGCTGGCCGGTCTGGAAGTGATCCGCACCCTTAACGATCGCCAGATCACCACCGAGCGAGCGCTGGAAGTGGTCAACTGGACCAACGAGGAAGGTGCACGTTTTGCTCCGGCGATGATTTCCTCCGGGGTGTTTGCCGGGGTGTTCGACCTGGCTTACGGCCTGTCGCGCAGCGATGCACAAGGCATCAGTCTCGGTGAGGCGTTGCAGCAGATTGGCTACGCCGGTGAACACCCGGTGGGAGGCATGCCGATCCACGCCGCCTTTGAGCTGCATATTGAGCAAGGCCCGATCCTCGAGGCGGAAAACATTGAGATTGGCGTAGTGACTACCGCGCAAGGTCAACGCTGGTATGAGCTGGAAATCACCGGTTTTAGCGCCCATGCCGGTACCACGCCGATGGATCGCCGTCGTGACGCCCTGCTCGGTTTCGCCACTCTGGTTATGGCAGTTAATACCATCGGCAAGAATTTCATGCCGGACGCACGTGCCACCGTGGGTATGGCTCAAATTACGCCCAATTCACGCAACGTGGTCCCAGGAAAAGTGTTCTTCAGCGTTGAGTTCCGCCACCCGCAAGAGGCGGTGCTGGAACAGATGGAACAACAGCTGCTGGCGGCGGTGGCCGAGGTCGGTACCCAGGGGCTGAGCGCCAGTGCCGAGCGCATCTTCCAGTATCAACCCATTCGCTTTGATCAGGGCTGTATCGACAGCGTCCGCCAGGCAGCACTGGCGCTGGGCTATTCGCACCGTGATATGGTTTCCGGTGCCGGACACGACGCCTGCTACCTGAGTCGGGTGGCACCTACGGCGATGATTTTCATTCCCTGCGTGGAGGGTATCAGCCACAACGAACTGGAAAACATCTCGCCTGCGTGGGCGACCGCCGGGGCCAACGTGTTGCTTAACGCACTGCTGGCGCAAACCCACGCCTGACCCCGCAGCCCCGGTGAATCGGCCGGGGCCTGGAAAAAAATATTCAACAAACTGGTTGAATATTAGCCCGCCTGTTCTATATTCAACCATATGGTTAAATTATCTTCCTCACAGCTGGACGCCATTTTTCGTGCACTTTCCGACCCGACGCGGCGCGCGATCCTGCGTACCCTGGCCGGTGGTGAGCACAGCATTGGTGAACTGGCTGCGCCGCTGCAGATGTCATTTGCCGGCGCTTCCAAGCATATCAAGGCACTGGAGCTTGCTGGGCTGGTGCAGCGTACCGTGCAAGGAAGAAACCATATCTGCCGGCTTGAACCCGAGCCCATGGCACAGGCCATGCAATGGCTGAAAACCTACGAGCATTTCTGGACAGAGCGGCTGGACGCGTTGGAAATAGCGCTGCTGCAGCCCGAACCGCATCCTCCCAAGGAGTGAACTATGAACGACTACGGCATGATTATTGAAACCGGCACGCTGCGCATTCAGCGGCTGCTGCCCGGCCCGATCGAACGGGTCTGGGCCTATCTGACGGAATCCGACAAACGCGCCACCTGGCTGGCCGCCGGCGACATGAAGCTGGAGAACGGTGCCCAGGTTGAGCTGGTGTTTCGCAATTCCGATCTGACCGGCGAGCATGAAGCCACACCGGCCAAATATAAAAACCTTGGCTGCAGCGTCAGCCATATCGGGCATATCACCTGCCTGTTCCCGCCGCGGCTGCTGAGTTTTACCTGGGCGGAACAGGGGCAGAACCGCCCTTCCGAGGTGACCTTCGAGCTGACCGAACAGGGTAACGCCGTGCTGCTGACGGTCACCCACCGTCGCCTGGCCAACCGTGACGAAATGCTCAGCGTGGCCGGTGGCTGGCACACCCATCTGGATATTCTGGTCGATCGCCTGCACGATCGTCAGCCACAGCCGTTCTGGAGCACCCACGCCAAGCTGGAGGAAGAGTACCGGGCCAGACTCTAATCAGCCCTCATCCCGGCGTCTGAAGGCCAGATAGCCGGTTACCAGCGTAAAGCCACCGACCAGCAACACCAGCAGGATAAAACCGTGGTGATTGCTGGCCAGTGGGATCCCGCCCACGTTCATCCCGAAGAAACCGGCAACGATATTGATCGGCAGCGCCAGGACGGTGATCACCGTCAGGGTGTACAGCGTGCGGTTGTTCTGCTCCATCTGCTTGGCGCCGATCTCCTCCTGTAACAGGCGAATGCGCTCGGTCAAACTGGCAAGGTCGTTTAACACCACGGTGAACTCTTCAGTGAACTGGCGCAGATCCTGAACGACGTCGCGGCTCAACCAGGTCGGCGGGCGATTCAACAGGCGAAACAGTGCCGCCGGTTCCGGTGCCAGCAGGCGTTGAAAGCGCAACAACATACGCCGCATGCGCCCCAGTTCGGTACGGTTACGCTTCACATGGTTGCTCAGCAGGCGATCTTCAATGGTGTCGACATACTGGTTGGCCTGCCGCACTACCTGCTCCAGGACTTCTTCCTGTTCCTCCAGCAAATGTGCCAGCAACTCGGTAGACGACGCCAGTTGCAACGGCCCCAGCCGCCCCAGCAGCCGTTCAATCAAACGCAGCGGCTTGTGCCGTGCCGTCACCACTAACCCGCTGCGACAATACAGCCACAGCGTCGCGATCTCCGGATTATTCTCTTTGGGGTGAAAAATCACGTCGTTGAGAACGGCGAACAGGTCATCTCCCTGACGCTCAATGCGGGTGGTATGGGAACCGTGGCGGATTTCGTCGAAGAAAAAGTCGGAAATCGCAAAGTGGTTTTTCAGCCATTTTTCCGCGGCCGCATGGTTCAAATTGAGATGCAGCCAGATAAACCCCTCGCCCGGCAACAGCGCCTGATAGGCCTGGCATGCCTGCTGCGAAGACACCCGCTGCGGTGGCTCTGCCGTGCGGAATACGTGGCCGTAAATCAGCCCGGTGACCTCATCATCAAAATCAAGTTTGTGTAATTTTTCCGCAACCGCTTGAGCCATAAACCTTTATCCTGAATAACCACACCCATTAATTAATCGGCTTCCGCCTTTATATCAACCTTTAAATGCCAACGTTAATTATTTTCACTTTTCCCGATGATTAATATTAGCGTCATAAAAAAGTCACATTATTTCCCAATACTTTGATGGCAACAGCGTACCGCAGCGTCAGTATTCTAATGAAGTCTACCGGGAAGGTCCTTTATGAGCGATAACAGCGCCGTTCAGGCGGGTATGCCATCCGCGTCCAGCCTGCCAAAAATCTACCAAAAGAACAGTCGACTCACTGTTCTTTTTTTTGTTTTTTTATTAGTCCTGGGGATAGCTTTTGCCGGAGTGAATTTATTTAACGACGTCAGTGATGCCGGGGCGGTATATACCAGTTACCTGCCGTTCCTGTTATTGGGGTTAGCGTTATTGATTGCGCTGGGCTTTGAATTTGTTAATGGTTTTCACGATACCGCCAATGCGGTGGCCACCGTTATTTATACCCATTCATTGTCGCCGATGGTGGCCGTGGTGTGGTCGGGGTTCTTTAATTTTCTCGGCGTATTGCTCTCCAGCGGCGTGGTCGCGTTTGGCATCATTTCGCTGCTGCCCGTCGAGTTGATCTTACAGGCTGGCACCGGCAACGGTTTCGCCATGGTCTACGCCCTGCTGTTCTCGGCGATTATCTGGAACCTCGGCACCTGGTGGCTCGGGTTGCCTGCGTCGTCGTCTCATACCCTGATTGGCTCAATCATCGGCGTTGGGGTGGCCAATGCCCTGATCCACGGGCGCACCGGCACCAGCGGTGTCGACTGGGGCCAGGCGATTAAGGTGGGTTACGCACTGCTGCTTTCACCGGTGATCGGCTTTGTGTTTGCCGCCCTGCTGTTGCTGGCGCTGAAAGTCTTTGTCAAAAATCGCCAGCTGTATACCGCCCCCAAGAATGACTCGCCGCCACCGCTGTGGATCCGCGGTTTACTGATCCTCACCTGTACCGGCGTTTCCTTTGCCCATGGCTCCAACGACGGGCAAAAAGGCATGGGCCTGATTATGCTGATCCTGGTCGGCACCATGCCAATCGCCTACGCACTGAACCGTTCAATGCCGCCGGAACAAATCCCGCGTGTGGCCGCGCTGGCAGAAGTCACCAAAAACCAATTGATAAGCCAGTTCCCGGCGGTCAGCCACGCACAGCCTCGTGAGGTGCTAACCGGGTATGTCCGCACCAGTGAATTGACGCCAGAAGTGGTGCCCGCGCTGGCGCAACTGACCGGCGCCATCGGCGATCAGGTCCGTCAGTACGGTTCTGTCGATAAGATCCCCGCGCAGGCGGTTTCCAACACCCGTAACGATATGTATCTGGCATCGGAGGTCATTAAACGCCTGAAGTCGGAAAAACAGCTGCAAATATCCGCTGACTCGCAGCGCAATCTGGATGCCCTGAAAAGCGACCTGGACAGCGCCACCCGCTTTATCCCGTTCTGGGTCAAGGTGGTGGTGGCGATTGCTCTCGGGCTGGGCACCATGGTCGGTTGGCGGCGCATCGTGGTCACCGTCGGTGAGAAGATCGGCAAAAGTCACCTGACCTATGCCCAGGGCGCCAGCGCCGAACTGGTGGCGATGACCACTATTGGCGCCGCGGACATCTTCGGATTACCGGTCTCCACCACTCACGTTCTGTCATCCGGTATCGCCGGCACCATGGCGGCCAACCGCTCCGGCCTGCAAATGTCCACCCTGCGCAATCTGCTGATGGCCTGGGTATTGACGCTACCGGCCTCGGTGCTGCTTTCCGCCGGGCTGTACTGGATCTTCAACCATTTCTAAAACCGGGCTAACACGGAGAATTAATTATGGCTATGCATAAATTTGACCGCGACGAGAGCTTCAATCAGCGTCTGTTACAGGAGTTCTACGACAGTTACGACGAAGAGCTGGAGATGGAACTGGATGACCTGCGCTTTGACGACAGCGAAGTGGACAGCGACCAGAAGAAAGCCTGGCGCAAACAGTATTTCCGCGAGCTGCTGCGGCTACAGGGTGAGCTGGTCAAACTGCAGGACTGGGTGATGCGCACCGGCCACCGACTGGTGATCATTTTTGAAGGCCGCGACGCCGCCGGCAAAGGTGGCGTGATCAAACGTATCACTCAGCGTCTGAACCCTCGCACCTGCCGCGTGGCCGCGCTGCCGGCCCCGAACGATCGCGAACGCACCCAGTGGTATTTCCAACGCTTTATCGCCCATCTGCCGGCGGCCGGTGAAATGGTGCTGTTCGATCGTAGCTGGTACAACCGCGCCGGGGTGGAGAAAGTGATGGGCTTTTGTAATGACGAGGAATATGAAGAGTTTTTCCGTAGCGTACCTGAGTTCGAGAAAATGCTGACGCGCAGCGGCATTCAAATCGTCAAATACTGGTTCTCGATCACCGACGATGAGCAGGAGTTGCGTTTTCTCAGCCGCATCCACGATCCGTTAAAGCAATGGAAGCTCAGCCCGATGGATTTGGAAAGCCGCCGCCGCTGGGAAGACTACACCGAGGCCAAGGAAATCATGTTAGCGCGCACTAACATTCCGGAAGCGCCATGGTGGGTGGTTCAGGGGGTCGACAAGAAAAAGGCGCGTTTGAACTGCATCAGCCACCTGCTGGAACAACTGCCCTATGAAGAGGCGGAAGGCAATGTGATCACCCTGCCACCGCGCAAACGCAGCCCGGATTACAACCGCCACCCGGTGCCCGACACTATGGTAGTGCCTGAAGTGTATTGATTTATCCAGGGAGGCGGAACACCGCTTCCCTGCCTTTCGCCCGCAATAACGTCACCGCTGGATCCTCATCTCGTTACAACACCACCCTATTTTCTCCACATTTGCTGTGCAGACTCTTGCTGATATTCCTTCACCTGTCAGGACACAGTTACGGTCACCATGTCTTTATTTAATTCCCTTACTCGTCTCCCCATCCGCCGCTTCGGCGCCATTCTGGTTCTCTTTCTGTTGTTGGTTGCGTCAGCCGCGCAGGCCGCTGCACCGCTGGCGCTGCACTCAACATCGGTGTTGGTGGTCAATCAACGCACCGGCAAAACGCTTTATCAGAAACAGGCCAATCACGTGCAACCCATCGCCTCGCTAACCAAGCTGATGACCGCCATGGTCGCACTGGACAGCAAACGCCCGTTAGGCAACAGGATGCGGGTCACCCCCGCCGACCGGGATTTGCTGAAAAAAACTCACTCACGTCTGACCATCGGTTCCACCCTTAGCCGTCGCGATATGCTGCACATCGCATTGATGTCGTCGGAGAATCGCGCCGCGTCGGCACTGAGCCGCAACTATCCCGGTGGTCGCAAAGCCTTTGTAGCGAAAATGAATCAAAAAGCGCGTGCTATCGGCATGAAACATGCGCGTTTCTACGATCCGACCGGGCTGACACCGCGCAACGTCGCCAGTGCCAATGACCTGTTGAAAATGGTTAACCACGCTTACCGTTATCAGACCATCCGTCGTTTCAGTACCGACAAACAGCAAATCGTGCGTCCTGGCCGCGGTCAGTTGGTCTACCGTAGCTCCAACGGTCTGATCAATAATTCCGCCTGGAAAATCCAGTTGCAAAAGACCGGTTTCACCGACGAAGCCGGCCACTGTCTGGTGATGCGCACCCTGATCAAAGGGCAGCCGGTGGTGATAATCCTGCTCGGCTCGAAACAGCGCTACGGCTACTATAAAGACGCCATTCGCCTGAAGGCCTGGCTCGAATCCTGATCTGATTCGGGCGCGTCAATCACGCGCCCTTTTACCATTCTGAGCATATCTAAATCCGTTTTTTATCAATGGAATATCCTATCCAAAATCAGTATTAAGCCTGTTGGATTGGGCATGCTATTTGTCATGGATAATTGATGATAAAGGAGCAGGAAAATGGCTTATGCCCTGAGCGTGTTGGAAAAAAGTCCGATTGCCGAAGGAGAAACTGCCGCCCAGGCGTTGACGCGTACGCTGCATTTGGCGCAGCAGGCAGAAATCTGGGGCTACCGCCGTTTCTGGCTGGCCGAGCATCACAATACCGCGCAGTTGGCTTGCCCTTCGCCCGAAGTGTTGATCGCCTATTTGCTCGGACAAACCTCTCGTATCCGTATCGGCTCTGGCGGCGTCATGCTGCAACACTACAGCGCTTACAAAGTGGCGGAAAACTTCAATCTGCTGGCGACGCTGGCACCGGGTCGGGTCGATCTGGGGGTGGGCAAAGCGCCCGGCGGGCTACCGCTCTCCACCCAGGCACTGCAGGCCGCCCACGATCAACAGAATAAGCCGGACTTCCCGCAACAGTTGGCTCAGCTCAATGCCTACCTGAATGACGACGCGCAACCCGGCCTGAGTGCCACACCGCAACCAGTCCAGCCCGCACAGCGCTTTCTGTTGGGGGCCAGCAGCGAAAGTGCCCAACTGGCTGCCGAACACGGCTGGGCCTTTGTGTTTGCTGCGCAGCTCAATGGCAACCCAGAGGATATTCAGCGCGCGCTGGCACATTACTCTGAGCAGAGTGGTGGACGTAAAGCTCTGCTGGCGGTCGCGGTGATCGTCGCCAATACGACCGAACAGGCCCAGGCTTTGGCGGCCGGGATCCAACAATACCGGGTGCATGTGGCCGGAGGACAAAGCGTGACGGTCGGTAGCCTGGAGCAGGCTGAAAGTTATGTTCAGCAGGCCGGGGCTACCGATTACCGCATCGAACCGCGTGAAAGCCATATTTTGCTTGGTACCGCGCAGCAGGTGCGCAGTCAGTTAGACCAATTGCACCGGCAATATGGCGTAGAAGAGTTTGTGATCGATACACCGATCAGCGAACCCTCTGCCCGCCTGGCCTCTTTGCAACTGCTGGCGCAGGCCTGATCAGTTCACCACCGCACCAGAGCCTATAGCGACCGCCAGATCCTGCGCCAGTGTCTCCAACTGTGCCGGGATCAGGTTAGCCAGACTGACACGGATAGCCGGGCCGCTTTTCAGGCGGAACGGCTCGCCGCCCTGTACCAGCCAGCCGCGCTGCGCCATGATTTGGCCGGCGGCGGCTTCCGAACGCACCGGCAGCCAGATATGTACCCCTTCCCCCGCTGGCAATGGTGCACCGGTCAATGCCTGCAACCGTTCCGCCAACGCATCGCGCCGCTGTTGATAGGCTTGCTGCGCGCGAACCAGCAAACCCTCGCGCTGCGCCTGCGTCCATAATTTGACAGCAATTTGCTGCAGGATATGGCTGACCCAACGTTCGCGAATGTATTGATCGGCACGCATCGCCTGTAGCAATTGCGGCTTGCCGCAGGCCAGCGCAATACGCAGATCCGGGCTGAGGAATTTACTCAGCGACAGCACATACAGGCCATTGTCGGCAGTACAGGGCAAATGCAGCGGTTGTTGCGACAGCGGCCCCCAAAAGTCATCGACGATCGCCAGACAGCCCGGGTTTTGCGCCAGAAACTCACGCCAGTGGTTGGCGCGGGCCGCGCTAAGCGACATGCCGGTTGGGTTCTGCGCACGCGGTGTCAGGATCACTGCACACCCCTGCGGGCCGGCATCTTTCTCCGGCAATCGACACCCTTGCTCATCCACCAGCAACGGCAGTGGTTTGAGGCGAAGATGCCGCAGCAGCGTCAGTAACGGCGGCCAGCAGGGATCTTCCACCCACACCGACGCCCCCGGCGCCGCATGGCTGCGCAGCGCCTTTTCGATGGCGTCCAGCGCCCCCGAAAACACCGCTGTCTCACCCAGAGATGCACCCTGTTGGCTCAACCAGTCACTGGCAAGCTGACACAAAGCCGGTAAATCACCGCTAACGTCATAGCCATTCTGCTGCGGGAAGATGTCATCCACACTCATTGACAGCTCCGGTAGCAAAGCCCCATCCAGGTTGCCGCTGGCCAAATCACGCATGCCTTCGGGCACTTGACGGATATGGCGCGCCGCCATCAGGGGTTGCTCCAGCACCTGCGTACCGGCACGCCCGCGGGTAGCGACCAAACCGGCATCGCGCAGCTTGGCATACGCACTGGCGACGGTATTGGGATTCACCCCCAGTTGACCCGCCAGTTGACGCACCGGTGGCAACAGGTCACCCGGCTGCAAATCCCCCTGTTTGATCTGCGTGCTGATCTGCTCAGCAATCTGGACAGCGCTGCCGCCTTTTGCATACAATGAACCCATACATAAAACCTTTTTGTATTAGTTCAAAACAGATTACCTGTTTCGAATGGAAAAGTTAAGGGGTAAAGATGGAAAAACATTACGTACTCGATATTCAACACGGCGGGAAAGCGTTTGCCCGTTTGCAAATGTTCACCCCCTGGGCTGCCGACCAACTGCAGCAGGCCCAGGCACTGTTCCCTGCCGATCAGGGCTACCAATTGCACATCAGCCAGGTCAAAGAGCGTCGGATAGTTTATCAAAGCGGCATCAACGGCATCACCATCCTCGGCGATACGCTGGAACTGGAAGTTTATCCCCACAGCACAGAGGTACAGCAATGAAAAAAGTTGTCGCTATCAGGCATGTGAATTTTGAAAACCTCGGTATCCTGGGCTCACTGCTTTCACTGCGGGGTTATCAGATTGATTATTACGATGCCGGCCGTGACGATATCCGTGCCATCGATAATGAGGAGACCGACCTGCTGGTGGTGCTCGGCGGACCGATCAGCGCTGCGCAGCATTTTGCCGGCCAACAACACTATGCATTTCTCAACGACGAATTAGCACTGGTAACACAGCGACTTCAGCAAAAACGGCCTACGCTAGGCATCTGTCTTGGCGCACAGGTGATGGCTCAGGCTCTGGGTGCCGAGGTGGTTTCGCTGGGTGTCAAAGAGATCGGCTTCGAACCCTTGACGCTGGCAGAGCATAAAGACTCGGTACTGGCCCCCCTGGGGACAACGCCGGTACTGCATTGGCACGGCGATATGTTTATGATCCCAGAGGGCGCAACCTGCCTGGCTGCTACCGAAATTTGCCCTAATCAGGCATTTGAATATCAGGATTTCGCGCTTGGGCTACAGTTCCATCTGGAGGCCGATCATCGCGATCTGGAACGCTGGCTGGTTGGCCATGCTTGCGAGCTGGAGTTAGCCGGTATCCTGCCGCAGCGCCTGCGTCAGCAAGCCTCTCGCTACGGCACAGAATTAGAACAGCGCGCCCGCCAGGTATTTGCGCGGTGGCTGGATAAAATCGAACCAAGGAAGTTATAGATGCAACAAATGTCTCAATTACAGCCACCGCAGATTGATGTGATCAGCATTCAATCGCAGGTGGTTTACGGCAGCGTTGGCAATGGTATCGCTTATCGCACCCTGTTGAAAAAGGGGCTGGAAGCACTGCAAGTGCCCAGCGTACTGTTCGGTTGCCCGCCGTATTACGGCGCACCCAGCGGCGGCGTGATCCCTGCCGAGTGGTTCAGCGGCTTTCTGGAAGATTTGCTGGCACGCGGCGTGATGAAACGTACCCGGGCGGTGATCGTCGGTTATCTTGGCGATGTCGGCCAGTGCCACATGCTGGACACTTGGCTGCAACGCGTACGCACTATTAATCCGCAAATAAAAATCTATATCGATCCGGTGATGGGTGATTACGGTGAAGGCGTGTATGTGGATGAGCGTATCGTCAGTTGCTATCGCTCGCCGTTCCTGCAGTTGGCCAATGGTCTCACCCCCAACGGCTTCGAACTGGAGCAGCTTTGCGGGCACCCGCTGACCAGCCTGGAGCAAACACAGCATGCCGCACAGGCGTTGTTGAATGACACCACCGAGTGGGTCCTGGTGACCAGTGCGCCCGGCGTGGCAGAAAACGACGATCAGGTTGGGCTCCTGCTGGTCAGTCGCAGCCAGGTGCAAAGCTATACCCATCCTAAAATTAAATCGAAGGTTAAAGGCACCGGGGACATGTTCGCCGCGTTGCTGGTCAGCCACCTGCTGCACGGCAAAAGCCTCAATGACGCGATTGTCACTGCCAGTGGCGAGGTCTGCGATGTGCTGGCAGAAGCGGAGCATTTTGGTTGGGAGGAGATTGGCAGTCTGCGCGCCTTGAAATAGGCCGGGGTGATGGGGCAGCCTGCTGCCCCTCTGGTGACTATTTAACGTTTTTTCTTTTTATTAAAATCCAGTTCGAACGCAAATACCGCACTCTGAATTTTTCTTTCCATCGCCAGGCCCAGTTTCATAAAACGGCACGACAGGCGCGAGAAACGCACCAGTTGGTCGTCGTCATCCAGTTCCTGGTCTTCGTTGATCACTACCAGTTCCATATTGACCTTGAAACTGCCGTAGCTGCCAAAATCCAACAAAGCCTTTTTGAACTGGAATCCAGGCTGAAGGTTTTCCGGCAACGGACCGTCAACGCGCAAGCCAACGCCACCCGCAGAAAGATCGTGGATCCTCAACTGGTATTCGCTACCGTCAGCGTATTCGCCGCTGCAGAGAAACTCACGCCAGTGGGGAGTGGTCACACGAAACTGACGGCGGCGCTGGATGTACACCAGTTCCTTCGGCAGCCGGGTTGAACAGGCGTTAACGCCCTGATGGTTGGTAAATTCAGCCTGATCCACGGAGAATTCGATCTTCGCATCATGGCTTTCAATCACAATGGTACATTCACCGTCGACCGTCGTGTCCGCCTCATCGCCGCTGAACACAATATTATCCGGTCCGACGCTCAACAGCAGACTTTGAAACTGCTGCTGATCATTGACGACCTTCAGTGGCGTGCGCTGTTTACAAATTTCACGCAGGATCGCCAGTACTTCAAAGCGCTCCTGCTTGATAAACAATCCGTTATCATTCTGCTCCACTCGTCGCTCCTGACTCTTCCCAATGACGATTTACACTTTCCTTACAGTTATCATCACTGGGAATATTCCTAAAGTCAAATTTGCCAGCGATGCCAGGCCTGTGGCAGCAGTCTGGCGAAGCGTTCCGCCCAGGCTTGCTGACCCTGTTGATCGGCGATCAAATCCTGGCGGATCTCAATGCCAACGTAAGGAAGCTCCCGCCGCTCGGCATGCACCGGCAGGGTGTAATCCGTAGCATCGGTCATGGCGTAAGGCTCGTTAACGCCGACCTGCAAATCCCCTTCCTCCCGCAGCAGCTCTGCCAGCAGCAACGCAAACTCCGGCTGACGGTTAAACAGCAGCCCCACCTGCCATGGCCGCTCGTTGCCTTTGAATACCGGCGTGAAGCTGTGCATGGCGATAATCGCCGTCGGCAGTCCGCTGCGCTGGCGTTGATCCAGACTGTCGGTTATCGCCTGGTGATAAGGCCTAAAAATCTCATGCTCGCGCGCCTGCGCATGTCTGGCATCAATACCGACATTCCCAGGGATCGGCGTCAATTCTGACAGTGACGGGATCGAACTGGCGATGCCGGGCGTGCGGTTACAGTCAATGACCAAACGTGAGTAACGCTGATGAATCAACGTGGTGTCCAGCTGACGGCTGAGATGGCGCGAAACGCTTAATGCGCCGATGTCCCAACCGATATGACGGTCGATTTCACCGGGCGGCAGACCCAAGTTACCCAACTGCTGCGGTATCGCCTGGCCCGCGTGATCGCACAGCAATAAAAAGGGCGCGACGCCCCTGGGCGTTTCAATCGCCACGGCGGCGGGATCTTCGGCGGATAATAAAGACGAGACAAACGACTGTGGCATGCAAGACTCCGGCGGAGGAACAAAGCCTTATCTTAGGCTAGATCCCACCGCCGACGCCAAGTTTCGAATTAGATCAAAAATGCATGAATGAGAAGCCAATCATTCTATGCAAGCCTCCTGCGGCTGGTGCACCGCGATGTACCGTTGGAACCGTGCGGGCTTAAGCCGGGTGAGATCGACCAGCACCAGGCCGTCAATACAGTTATTGAAGGCGGGATCGGTGCCGAAATCAATAAACTGCACCCCGCCCGGTTCACACAGCTCGGTATATTGTTTATACAGCGTCGGGATCGAGCAGCCGATGTTGCTCAACAGGCTTTTCAGCCGAACCAAATCTTCCTGATAGTTATCGCCGGCAAACTGCGCCAACACCTGCGGCAGCGAGGCAGGATAAGGCTGACGCGACTGCGCCAACGCATGATTTGGCGAGAAATACAGCCGGTAGAAGGCAATCAACAGGTCACGCGCCGTCACCGGCATCCCGCCGGAAATAGAAACCGGACCAAACAGATAGCGATACTGCGGGTATTTTGCCAGGTATGCGCCAATGCCTAACCACAGATAGTCCAGCCCACGCTTGCCCCAGTAAGCCGGTTGAATGAAACTGCGGCCCAGTTCGATACCCTGCGCCAGGATCGGCGCCATCTCACGGTCATAATGGAACAGGCTGTTGCTGTAGATACTTTCCAGCCCCTTGCGCTCCAACTGCTCGGCGGTAGGAATAAAGCGATAGGCACCGACAATTTCCAGTTCGTCTGCATCCCACAGCACCAGGTGGTAATAGTCGTCGTCATAGCTGTCCAAATCACGACGACGGCCAGAGCCTTCCCCCACTGCACGGAAGGCAATCTCACGCAGGCGACCGAGTTCACGCAGAATAGGCGCACGCGCCTCACCCTGACGGCGATACAGGAAGATGATTTTTCCGTCCGGGGTGACCCCAAGACGCTCACAGTTTGCCAGCGCCTTTTTCAGCTCCAATCGGTCTTCAGGCAGGGCAATCGGCGATTCACTGGCGAACAGCCCTTCTTTGCCCTGGCCCAGGCGGTAAACGTGACGACGAAAGCGTTCGGCCAGATCTTTGGCGCTGGTGTGGCCGTCGTGCCAGTTGGTAAAGGGAATACGGCCACCTACGCGAATTTTGATGCGGCCACCCTGCTGCTGGAACATTTCGCGCACCAGCAATAACGTAGAAAGCGGTCGATAAACCATTGAGGTGAAATAGAACAGGTTGCTGTTACGCGCACTGATGTGGATCGGCACAATCGGCGCTCGTGCCTTGGCCGCCAGGCGTAAAAATCCGGTATGCCAGTGGCCGTCACGAATGCCTTTCGGGCTCATGCGTGACACCTCCCCGGCGGGGAACAGGATCAGCGCGCCCTGCTTATCCAACTGCGCCTGCATGCCTTCAATTTGCTTGCGGTTGGTCTTGTTGCCCACGTTGTCCACCGGCACAAACAGGTTGCGCAGCGGTTCTATGTAGGTCAACAGTTGGCTGGCGACCACTTTGACATCCGGTCTTACCGCCGCCACCGCACGCAGCAGCACCAGGCCGTCCAGCGAACCGATCGGGTGGTTAGCCACCAGCACCACCGGCCCCTGGCTCGGGATGTTTTCCAAATCGCCATCGACCAATTCACAGCTGAGGTTGAAGTAGTCCACCACCTGCTCGATCAAATCCAGCCCTTTCAGGTGCGGATAATCGGCGGCAAACTGTTTGAATTCTTTTTCGAAGAGTAAAGTTCTCAGCAGGCTACGCTGCCAGGCAGGGGTCTTGCGGTGTGGAAATGCATCATGCAACAGAGAGTCCAAGCTAAACATCGCGTTATCTCCTGGCTTAGTCGCTGCAAACTTAAGCCAGCGCCATGACCCTAACATGTCAGTAACATGACAAAAAAATGAATCCCTCAGCTATCAGTTATAGCAAATTATTGAAAACTTGGTGGCGAAGGGATCCCCATCGCCACCCTGCCGCATTTTATGCCACCGAAATTAAGGCTTCGATGCGCTGATTCACCACTTCCCGTAACCGCAAAAGCGGCTCCGCCTGATGGGGATAGCGTTTAAAAGTGATGTGCATCCCCAATTGTTGTTCAATCAAGGCTTCTACCGTCGCACGATCGGTCAGGCTTTCCAGCAGTTGCAGGGCTCGCATGTCCTGCAGGCCCTGATGCAGTACCCGTAAACGCAGTGACTCCACCGGCATCAGGTTTTCTCCGGGATAAACCACAAAGGCATCCCCTGAGGGAAACGCATTGCGGCAATCCGTCACCGCGTAGGGATTGAGCTTCTCCCGCGAATGCCCGCTGTTATAGAAATTAAAACCCCAATGCAGAAAACCGGCGATGTGGTACCGGTAAAGCTGGATACCCAAAATGCGGTTGCGCGCCGAAGGCTGGGCAAAGAAACGGTTGGCCACCTCGGTTTTTTGTACACAGCAATAATAAGCCCACAGGCCAGGTACCCGGTTTTCGATAAAAGGCTCGATATGGTCGGTGGCGGCCACCGGCGTTTCCACCAGACCCTGCTGGTAAAAAGCATAATCTGACAACGCATCAAAAGTATGAAAGCCGGCCAATAGCGGGCGCAAGGTAGCGCTGGCACGCTGGTAAACAGCAATATTTTCCAGCGTCGGCTCATCAGAAATGTGAAACCACACTCGTTGTTGTAACTGCCGCTCGCGGAACCAGCCGGTCAGAGCCGGCAACAAGGCTTGCAGGAACTGTTGATACTCTTCAGCATGGGCATCGGTATGCCAGCCGAACAGTGGACTAAGCGTGCCGTCTGTCTCCACCATGATTTTTGGCGCATGGGCGGCCCCCCACTGGGTAAACAACGGGGCAATCTCAAAGTGTTCAATGCCCTCTTCCTGCGCCATATCCACCCATTGGGCCAGACGCTGGAAATCGAACCGGTAGCCCTGCGCAGAGCGCTGCACGCCCACCAGTTGCACCGTGGTGCGCTCACCACCGACGGCGGTATCCAGCGGTGGCGTGAAGATCGGCGTCAACAGCATATTTACTCCGCTGTTAACCGCGGTACGGACAAAGTTGCGCGTCGCCAGCCAGTATTCTGGGCTGAACACCGCAAGATGGTAATAATCTGCCAGGCAATCGGAATGCAGCCATTCGGTGTGCAGCAAGGTTTGCGGCGGCAGTGCGGCCGCCACGATATGCAGCGTCAACTCAGCACTGGCCAGTACCTCCTCACTGGCCACATCAAACAGCGTCAGCGTCAGGGGGTAATCCCCGCCCGCCACCGGTATCGACGGTGGGGTTAAGGTTAACCACAGGCTGCCGTAATAATTGCAGGCGGCAAAGAAACGCCGATCGACCAGCGGTACCAGCGGGTCGGGAAATAACCCCGGCTCGGTGCGTAGATAGTTTTCATCGGTCTGGGCATAACAGGGAAAGTGGCTGGGTACCGACTGCACCTGACGCACGCTGATATACTCCGCCAATGGTCCCTCAATACGGTAGCCTAATTCACGTCGCGTTTCGTTATCGGCCCGCTGCAGGCAATAAACCCCCTGCCAACACATCATTTCGTTATTCAGCCCGTTGAGTTTATTTATCTGTGTGATCTGCGGAGCGTTATGGCTATGAAATATTTTTTCCAGGCAATGGGTAAAGGTCAATGAAAGACGCATAACCGTAATCTCGCTTTAATTGTAAAATACCGTGGAGTGATTTTCAGGCTAAACCAATTTATCGATTCAAACAATAGACCTCATTCAAAAACCGACGGCAAGAGGCTTCGAATGAAGTCATATACGATTTTTTTGTTTATTTGCATCACAAAAATGAAAGATAACCCGGCATGCACAATAAAAATGTTTTTAATCCCCATTATGGTGCAAGGGTTATCACTTATTCCTATGACGCCAGCAGCCCGTAATTGCTGCGCGGCAGGGCTAAAACCGGCCCGAAAGGTTAACAAATTGTGAACAAGTAACGCTTTCGGTTTAGGCTTCAACCCTTTCGATTTTAACAACAACGAAACATTCATGCCCCATTTTTGGGCAGATCGGGGTGTATTGACACATTGAAAGTTAAGGGATAGAAAGAATTCACATTACGAAAATATTGATTCGTCGTTCACCGAGGGGAAAGCAATGTCACCGATAAAAAATACCGGTCGTCTTCTGGCACACTCTGCCATTGCGGCTGCATTATTATTGCCAACCATGTTATATGCCGCCGATCAAATAACTTTGCGTTACGCCGTATGGGACAGAAATCAATTACCTGCCGAGCAGGAGATTGCCAAGCGATTTGAAAAAGAAAACCCTAACATTAAAATCGCCATAGAATTAACTCCCTCGGCACAATACTTTGTTAAATTAGATTCCGCCGCTGCCGGCGGCGTCACGCCAGATATATTCTGGATAAACATGCCTTATTTTGTGCAATACGCCAAGAATGGCATCATGCAACCCTTAACGCCGTATATTACCGGCAGCAGTGTGCAATTAAATAATATCGTCACCAGTTCGGTTAAAGCCTATCAGTATGACGGCCAGCAGATGGCCATTCCCCGCGATGTTGACTCGATCGCGGTGTGGTACAACAAAAAACTGTTCGACCAGGCTGGCGTCAGCTACCCCACCAATGACTGGAGCTGGGATGACCTGAAGAGCAAAGCCGCCGCACTGAAAACCGGTTTGAAAGGCAGCGCCTTCCCACTGGTCATGGATCTGAGCATCGACGGCCAGGACAGCTATATGAACCTGCTGTTCCAGAACGGCAACCACATTGTGCCAAAAGACGGCCAGCCGACCGACATTGCCAACGAAAAGTCGATCTGGGTCTATCAACAACTGCAATCCATGATGAAAGACGGATTGATGCCCAGCGCCCAACAGATGAGTGAAGTCAAAACCGAAAACATCTTCCAGTCCAACCGTGCGGCGATGGTGTATGCCGGTTCCTGGCTGGCGGCCCCCTTCGCCAACAACCCGCTGATTAACGACCATATCGGCGTGGTGATGATGCCGAAAATAGAGCGCCAGTCCGGCGTTGCGCACAGCTTGGCGTTTGCCATGTCCGCCAACAGCGCGCACAAGCAGGAAGCCTGGAAATACATTGAGTTTATGAGTTCCGAAGCCTCACAGACTGAGTTGGCGAAAGCGGTGATCCCGGCCAACAAACTGGCGGCCAAAGCCTGGGCGGCAGAGATCAAAAAGGTCGATGTGACGCCTTATATTGAAACGCTCAACGTCACCGAAGCCTACCCCACTGCCGGGACCAACACGCCAAAATGGCAGAACATGTGGATCGCCAGCCTGAAGAAAATCTTTATGGGCGCGGATGCCAAACCTGAAATGGACAAATCGGTTAAGAAGATTGAACGCGTGATGGAGCAGTAATCACCCCGTGCCGGTGACGCCTGCCCGAAGGCGCACCGGCCGCGGAATACCGCAGAGCAGTTACAGGTGAGGAAAGGCAACATGTCGCTGGCAGAAAGCTACGGTGCCCTAAAACAACAAAAAAGTACCCCACGACCGGCACTCAGCCGCCTGGAGCGTGCCGAGCGCTTCTGGGGCTGGGTGATGATTTTGCCGCTGCTGATTGGCTTGACGGTGTTTTACCTGGTCCCTTTTTTACAGAACATCTTTTACAGCTTTACCGACCTCAACCAGTTTATGCGCTGGAGCACCCTCAGCGTCGATAACTACGTCAATCTGTTTGAAGACGACGACTTTTACACCGCCGCCGCTAACACGTTGTTCTATGTGGTGGTGTGCGTGCCGATCAGCCTGAGCCTGTCACTGCTGCTGGCGATTGGCCTGAACCAGAACATCCGCGGCAAGGCGTTGTTGCGTACCCTCTTGTTCCTGCCGGCGGTCACCATGCCTGCCGCAGTGGCAATGGTCTGGCAATGGCTGTTCAACAAGGACTTCGGCCTGATCAACCAGGCGACGGGCCTGCTGGGTATTTCGCCGGTGGCCTGGCTGTCCGATCCGGACGTGGTGCGCATCAGCGTTTCCATCATCATTATCTGGTCGTCGCTGGCGCTGAAAATCATCATTTTGCTGGCCGGGTTGCAAAGTATTCCACGCCAGCTGTATGAGGCCGCCGACATCGACGGTATCAGCACCCTGCGCCGCTTCTTCCGCATTACCCTGCCGATGATGGTACCGACACTGTTCTTCGTCTCGGTGATGAGTTTTATCGAGATCCTGCAAGTCTTTGACGTGGTGTTCCTGATGTTTGACCGCGCCTTGGTAGAAAGCGATGTGATGACCGTGACCAACCTGTTCTACAAATATGCCTTTTACCTGCAGGAGAAAGGCTACGCCTCCGCCATTACCGTGGTGCTGTTCGCCGTCACCCTGTTGATCACCCTGATTCAAATGGTGATTGGCAAACGCCTGAAAGTCAGTTGAGGAGCCATGACGATGAGCATAAGTAAAAGAACGCTGGTGTATTTGTTTATGGTTCTGGCGGCGCTGGCCTCGGTGGTGCCCTTTATCTGGATGCTGGTGACCTCGCTGAAAACTCAGGCCGAGAGTATCCAGATCCCACTGACACTGTTACCGGCGCACCCGAGCCTGCAGGCCTATGGCAAGGTTATGCGCGAAATCCCCTTCACCGACTTCTATGTGAACTCGCTGCTGGCGACCTTCTTCACCGTCACGTTGCAGATGGTGATCGCCACCATGGCTGCCTACGGCTTCTCTCGCCTGCACTTTCGCGGCCGTGATGCGGTGTTCCTGGTGTGTATTTCGATCCTGATGGTGCCGGGTCAGGCCTTTCTGATCCCGCAGTTCCTGGTGGTACAGAAACTGGGGCTGGTGAACAGCATCACCGGTCTGGTGCTGCCGGGTATTTTCAGCATTTACGCCACCTTCCTGCTGCGCCAGTTCTTCCTGGCGGTGCCAAAAGAGATGGAGGAAGCGGCGCTGATCGACGGTTACAGCTACTTCGCTATCTTCTGGCGCATCATGCTGCCGCTGATCCGCCCCGGCATTATCGCCTGCATCATCATTAACGGCCTGTGGAGCTGGAACAACCTGATGTGGCCACTGATCGTCAACACCACCACCGAGAAACTGACGCTGCCGGTCGGGCTGGCGTCGCTGTCCAGCCGCGCCGGGGTGGAATACCCACTGCTGATGGCCGGTGCGCTGATGGCGGTGATCCCGATGCTGATGCTGTTCATTCTTTTCCAACGCTACTTCATCCAGGGCATCGCCAGCGCTGGGGTAAAAGGCTAACTACGAACACAAGGTAAAAAACATGGCCGGTATACAGTTAAACAATGTGAAGAAGGTCTACCCCAACGGATTCAATGCGTTACAGGGTGTCGATCTGGACATTAAAGACGGCGAATTTATGGTGTTTGTCGGGCCCTCCGGCTGCGCCAAATCCACCCTGCTGCGGATGATCGCCGGGCTGGAGAGCGTTAGCGAAGGTCAGATACTGATCCACGATCGCTGCGTTAACGACACCATGCCGAAAGATCGTGGTATCGCCATGGTGTTTCAGAACTACGCTCTGTATCCGCATATGACGGTCTACAAAAATATGGCGTTTGGCCTGATCGGCAAGGAAAGCAAGGCCGAAATCGACCGCCGGGTGCGAGATGCCGCCGAAAAGCTGGAAATCACCAATCTGCTGCAACGTAAGCCGGGTCAGTTATCCGGCGGCCAGTGTCAGCGCGTGGCGGTCGGCCGTGCCATCGTGCGTAAGCCCAAAGTGTTTTTGTTCGATGAGCCCTTGTCCAATCTGGATGCCAAGCTGCGGGTCACGATGCGCGTACAGCTGATCGAACTGCATAACCAACTGAAACAGGAAGGCGCCGCCGCCACCATGGTGTATGTCACCCACGATCAGGTAGAAGCGATGACCATGGGTGATCGCATCTGCGTGATGAACCGGGGGGCCATTATGCAGGTGGATAAGCCGATCAACCTTTACCACCAGCCCGCTAACCGCTTTGTCGCCGAGTTTATCGGCAGCCCTTCGATGAACCTGCACGATATGGCGATTACCCGCAGCGTGCAGGGTATCGGGCTGCAAATCGGCAATCAGCACCCTCTCGAACTGCCGGCGGTGCTGCAACAGCAGTTGGCAAATTACCCCCATGCACGTGTGTGCCTCGGCATTCGCCCGGAGTCCCTGCGGCTGTGCGCGCCCGGCAGCAGCAATTGCTTCCCGGCGAAGATTGTCACCATCGAACGAATGGGCAACGAAGAGTTACTGCACTGCGAACTGGTCGGGCTGCGCTTTGTGTTGCGCATGGCGTCACAACCTGACTGGGAACCGCGTCTGGGGGAACAGATCCACCTGGCTTTCGATCTGTCCCGCGCGCACCTGTTTGACGAAATCAGTGGCCAAAACCTCAAATAACTAGATCGGAGAATGTGCAATGTCGTCAGCTCAACAACATGGTTATGCCGGTCGCCCGGTTCGGGTGCTGGTGATTGGTGCCGGGGCACGCGGGGAAATTTACTCGCGCTACGCGTTGGCGCACCCGGATTTGATGCAGGTGGTGGCCGTGGCCGAACCGCGTGATGTCTACCGCCAGCAGTTTGTCGAACAACATGCCATAGCGGCGGACAAGGTGTTCACCGACTGGCAGCAGGCCGCAGACGCCGGCAAATTGGCCGACGCAGTGCTGATTTGCACTCAGGATACTTTGCACCTCGAACCGGCGCTGGCCTTCGCCAAACAGGGTTATGCCATGCTGCTGGAAAAACCGCTGTCGCCGGATGCCAGTGAATGCCGCACTATCGTTGAGGAAGTGGTGCGCCAAAAGCTGATTTTCTCGGTCGGCCACGTGCTGCGCTATACGCGCTATACCCAAAAGCTGAAACAGCTGCTGCGCGATAACGTGATTGGTGACATCGTCAGCCTGCAGCACCTGGAGCCGGTGGGTTACTGGCATCAGGCTCACTCTTTCGTGCGCGGCAACTGGCGCAACGACGGTGAGGCGGCCTTTATGTTGTTGCAGAAGTCCTGCCACGATATCGACTGGATCCGCTACATCATGGAATTACCCTGTGAGCAGATCAGTTCCTTCGGCGGCCTGCGCCACTTCCGCCAGGAAAACCAACCGGCCGGTGCGGCGGACAACTGCCTGGACTGCGCAGTAGAAGCCAGCTGCCCTTACTCCGCCAAACGCATTTATCTGGGCGACGACCACAAAGCAACGCCGGGTTTTCTGCGGGTGTTAACACCCGAGGTCGATCAGCCGCATCTGCAGGCGGCGCTGCGCGACGGTCAATATGGCCGCTGCGTCTACCGCTGCGACAATAACGTGGTCGACCATCAGGTGGTCAATATGCAGTTTGCCGGTGGCCGTACCGCCTCCTTCACCATGACCGCCTTTACCCGACTGGAAGATCGCCAAACCCGTATTTTCGGCAGCCACGGTTGTCTCGAGGGCGACGGACGCTACATCCGTATTACCTCTTTTGTCGACGACAGCGAAAAGGTCTACGACGTCGATGAAGCCGAAGATCTGCACGCCATGGCCGGTCACGGTGGTGGCGATTACTACCTGATGCAACATTTTATCGACGCGATCCGAACCAACGATCCTTCCCAGATACTTTCCGGTCCGGCAGAAACGCTGGAAAGTCATCTGATGGTGTTTGCGGCGGAGCGCGCGCGCCGTGAATCCGCCGTTATCACCCTGAGCGGAGCCTGAATACGTGGAAATATCCCAGATACGCTACGGTTTCGACATCGGTGGTACCAAGATCGAAATGGCGGCCTACGACCGGCAGCTCAAGCAGGTGCTGTGCCAGCGGATCAGCACCCCCACCGGCGATTACCGCGAATTTTTGTCCTGCATCCACCAATTGGTCGAGCAGGCCGATAGAGAGTTGCACACCCAGGGCAGCATCGGCATCGGTTTACCGGGCGTGACCGATCCCCGTAGTCGCCGACAACTGGCGGTGAATGTGCCCTGCCTGACCGGCCACTGTCTGGCGGACGATCTGGCGCAAGCCTTGGCGCGGCCGGTTGAAATTGAAAACGACTGCCGCTGCTTTGCCCTTTCCGAAGCCAGCACGCCGCAAACCGATCATCTGGCGCTGGTGTTTGGCGCCATTATCGGCACCGGGGCCGGCGGTGGCCTGGTGATGAACAAGCAGTTGCATAAAGGCCGCAACGGGCTGGCCGGGGAATGGGGGCACACCCCTATCTCCGCCCAGTTGGCACAGCGCTACGATTTACCGCTGTTCACCTGCAACTGTGGACTCACCGGCTGCTTTGAGCGCTATGTTTCCGGCAGCGGTCTGCTGGCCTTGAGCCGCCATTTTGGTCATCCCGCGGAGAACGTCCCGGCGTTAATCGTCAGTTTTCGACAGGGAGAACCGCTGGCACAGCGGCTGATGGCCATGTATGTCGATATTCTGGCCAGCGCGCTGGCCGGGCTGCAATTGCTACTGGACGTGGATGCCTTCGTGCTCGGCGGCGGACTGTCCAACGTTGGCGAGTTGTACTCCCTGCTGCCCCCAGCCATGAGTCATTGGCTGTTGCCCGGTACCGAACCGGCGGCAGTCTACCCACCGGTGCACGGCGACAGCAGCGGCGTACGCGGCGCTGCATTACTACGCCAAAGTTGGCAATAAAAAATATGAAAAGACCGCCAGGAAAAAATCAACGGTGCGGCTTTCATCCTGCTTTCGGCAAATTAACCCGGGCGACAAGTTGCCGCCTGATAAATAACGAATTACGGCTTTTCACTTTATTTCCCAGCACCTTTCGGTTGAGGGTTAACCGAAAGGTTTGTTAAACATAAACAATTGATACGTATGACTTTTTAAAAAATAACCGGTTGCATTTCACTGTTTCGTTTGCTGTAATTCGCCACGAACAACTGAAAGCACTCCTGCCAGATTAACTGCGACGCATTGCGCCGCGGCCGGGTATGGCTACAGCTAAATCAGGAGTCACGCGTTAATGATCAATACCCTAAAACGACGGGAATTAATTATCGACCAGCTTTGTCGCGAAGGCACAGTGCGCGTTGAACAACTCAGCGCCCAGTTTGCGGTTTCCAGCGTCACTATCCGCAGCGATCTGCGTCAACTGGAAAAAAGCGGCTGTGCCGTTCGTGCCTACGGCGGTGCGATGCTCAACAAGCAGTTCGCCTTCGATCGCCCGTTACAGGACAAGGGGCGCATCAATCGCGACGTGAAATACGCCATTGCCTGTGCGGCGGCGGCGCTGGTCAACGACGGCGACGCCATCATTCTCGACTCCGGCTCCACCACCAGCCAAATGGCACAGCAGTTGGTCGGTAAAAAAGATCTGGTGGTGATGACCAACGCGTTGAATATCGCTTTCGAACTGGCCAACAACGAACAGGTTGATTTGATGGTGGTCGGCGGCAGCGTACGGCGCAAATCCTGGTCTCTGTACGGCCCGGCCGCCGAACAGCACATGCGCCAGTTCCGTTTCGACAAGCTGTTTCTCGGCGTCGACGGTTTCGATTTGCACAGCGGCATCACCACGCCGGATCCCGGCGAAGCCCAGCTCAACCGCGCCATGTGCGACGTAGCGCGCGAAGTGATCGCCGTGGCGGACGCCAGCAAGTTCGGACGCACCAGCTTTTGCATGATCCGTGAAATCGGCCAAATCCAGCGTTTGGTCACCGACAGCCGCATCCCGGAAAGCTACCTGCATGCGCTGAACCATTTAGGGGTCGACGTGATTATCGCCGACCGTTAACCAAGGTTATTTAAGGAGTTTTCAACATGAACGGTTATTTTGCTTACGATGCGGGCTGGCTGGAACAACGACATGCGCTGCATACCGCCCGTGAGATTTGGCAGCAGCCGGATTTATGGGCCGCCCTGCACCAGCAGTTACAGCAGCAACAAGCGCTGTGGCAGCCTTTCCTTGACCCGCTGCTGGCTAATCCTCGCCTGCAGATTGTGCTGTGCGGAGCGGGCAGTTCGGCCTTTGCCGGCCGCGCGTTAGCGCCCTGGCTACGTGAGAAAACCGGCCGTGACGTGGTGGCCTACGGCACTACCGATATTGTCGCCAACCCGCACCAGTACCTCGATCTTACGCGCCCAACGCTGCTGGTCTCTTTCGCCCGTTCCGGCAACAGCCCGGAAAGCGTGGCCACGGTGGAACTGGCCGACCAACTGCTGCCGGAAAGCTATCACCTGATGCTGGTGTGCAACCCGGACAGTCAGTTGGCGCAATATGCCCATCAGCGCGATAACGTTTGTTCACTGGTGATGCCGCAGGGGTCCAACGATCAAAGCTTCGCCATGACCTCCAGCTTTAGCTGCATGATGCTGTCCGCTGCGCTATTACTCGGCCCGCACTCCCTGGCCGAAGCCCAGCGGCCTCTGACGGCGATGGTCGCACGCTGCAATGAACTGCGTGAAACCCTGCAACCTCAGGTGAAGGCGTTGGCGGCCAGCGGTTTCCGGCGTTACATCACGCTGGGCGGCAGCTGTTTCACCGGGCTGGCAGAAGAGGCTTCGCTGAAGATGCTGGAGCTGACGGCCGGACAGATTGTCACCCGCTACGATTCGCCGCTCGGCCTGCGCCATGGCCCCAAGTTTATGGTCGATAACCAAACGCTGGTCCTGCTGATGTTCTCCAGCGGCGACTATGCCCGTCAGTACGATCGCGATTTGTGGAACGAGCTGCAACGTGACGGGCTGGCGATGCAGATGGTCGGCCTGGCCGGCAGCACCCAACCGCTGTGCGACCTGATACTGAACCTGCACCACGCCGAAGATGACGTCTGGCTGCTGTTCCCTTACCTGTTATTCACCCAGATGCTGGCATTTGAAAGCTCGCTGGCACTTGGCCTGACGCCGGATAACCCGTGCCCGACCGGTGAAGTTAACCGGGTGGTGAAAGGCGTCACCATTTACCGTTATCCGTCATCTGTGGCGTAAGGAATCTCTATGTACCTGATATCCAACCGCGAAATGCTGCTGAAAGCGCAGCGCCAGGGGTATGCCGTACCGGCATTCAACGTTCATAATCTGGAAACCGTGCAGGTGGTGGCGGAAACCGCCGCCGAACTCCGCTCACCGGTGATCATGGCCGGCACGCCCGGCACCTTCAGCTATGCCGGCACCGACTATTTGATCGGCATCTGTCAGGCGGCCGCACACCGTTACGATCTGCCGTTGGCGCTGCATCTGGACCACCACGAAGAAATGGATGATATCGAACACAAGGTCAAAAGCGGTATCCGTTCGGTAATGATCGACGGCTCACACCTGCCATTCGCGCAGAATATTGCCAAGGTGGCCGAGGCCGTGGCGCTGTGCCACCGCTACGGTGCCAGCGTGGAGGCCGAACTGGGCCGCCTTGGTGGGCAGGAAGACGATCTGATTGTCGATTCAACCGACAGCTTCTTTACCGATCCGGCTGCCGCGCGTGAATTTGTCACCGCAACCGGTATCGATTCGCTGGCCGTGGCGATTGGTTCCGCCCACGGGTTGTACCACGGCGAACCCAAACTGGATTTTGATCGTCTGGCGCTGATCCGCGAGCAGGTCGATATCCCGCTGGTGCTGCACGGCGCTTCCGGCATTCCTGAAGCCATGGTAAAACGCGCCATTTCACTGGGGGTCTGCAAGGTCAACGTGGCGACCGAACTGAAAATCGCCTTTGCCGACGCGGTGAAGAGCTACTTCTCTCAACACCCGGACGCCAACGATCCACGCAAGTACATCGTGCCCGGCAAACTGGCGATGAAAGAGGTGGTCGCCGAAAAAATCCGCATCTGCGGCAGCAGCGGCATGCTGTAACTCAGAATAAAGCACCAAGTCTGGCCGCCGTTTCAGACTCAACGGCGGCCATAACCATTTTTTTAACGTGACGAAGCTCACAGTACATCGGCTACATTCGCCTGCTAATCATTAAGCCACCTTCACCATGATCTAAATCATGGTTTTTCCCACCTCCCTCCCTATTATCAAATCTATCGGCACTAAAAATTAAGAATAGTATATAAAACATTAAAGAAGGAGAATCGAAAGCCTTTGTTTACGGATGACATCAAGTTTATCTGTTTAGACTTTATTCAATTGGATTCACTTATTTTATCAGTTCATTTTAAAAAGGAATTAATAATGAAAAACCCTATCATGGCATTGGTGTTGCTAGCCCTCCTCCCTGCTACCTTACAGGCAGCTCAGGGCGGCACCGTCCGCTTTACGGGTAAAATCACCTCGCCGGCCTGCACTATCAAACATCAAGATGAAGGAATCATCTCCAGTTGCTTTGGTCAAACCTCGACGAACGGGAATGGCTATACCATCACCCCATTAAATAAAATATCACCTGAACTAGTTTCCAACGTGACAACTGAAATGATTAATAATAACGACAGATTAAAAAACGTCACGATAAGCTATAAATAACTTGCTGTGTCTTTACTAATAACCTGGGTTACTTTTATTAATAACCTGCGGTATTTGTTTAGTATTAATTTTGACTTAATTGAATAAATTAATTGATGATTTATAAATTTATTTTATAAATTTGATAATAAAACGGCCCACACCACATCAATGCTCACAATGTGGGCAACTTCAGGTTGCCCATCTTCATGTCCGGAATCCGCCATCACTCCCCCCTATTTCGTGCAATAATCTGCTCATCAAACGAGAGGAGTGTCACATGCAAACTTTTTTTATTGACCGTATGGCGACGCCGGTGGGTGAACTGGTGCTGATTGCCGATGAGCATGATCGTTTACGCGCCATCGACTGGACAGAGCATGAAGCGCGGCTGATGAAGCTGCTGAATACCCACTACCGTGCCGATCGCTTCCAACTGATAGACAAAACCAACCCTGGCGGCCTGACCGAGGTCATGCAGCGCTATTTTTCGGGTGAACTGGGTGTCATTGACCAGTTGCCGGTCATGACCGCCGGCACCGAGTTCCAGCGTAGTGTGTGGCAGCAACTGCGTCAGATCCCATGTGGGGAGATCATTACTTACGGCGAATTGGCGAAACGCATCGGTCGCCCGACCGCCTCACGCGCGGTAGGTATGGCCAACGGATCCAACCCCATCAGCATCGTGGTGCCCTGCCACCGGGTGATTGGTTCGCAGGGTGCATTGACTGGCTATGCCGGCGGTGTTCAGCGTAAACAGTGGCTGTTGAAACACGAAGGTTATTTACAGAACGAACTGCTTTAATCCCCTCCGTCGGCGACTGATTTGTTGCGGTTACTAGTGTGGAATATAGTCCGGTGGCACGCCGCTGCTCGTTGCCGATGGAGAGTAGTCTGGCGGTACCGGTGAGGTCTGCGGCACATCGGTGCCACTGTAACCGTAAGCCACCGGTACTTTATTGCCTTTGGCATACATACACTGGCTGTAAACGCTATCGTAGCGGTCCTGTAAATCCTCATTGCTGCCCGAGGCATCGCTAGCCGCCATTGAACTGCCTACCAGCATTCCCCCACCAGCGCCGATCAACGCCCCTGGCCCAGCATGACCGGATGCCGCACCGATTAACGCCCCAGCAGCAGCCCCCACCAACGTGCCTTCCGCAGCGGTGCCTGCGGCATTGTTAGCCGCCGTCTGGGCGCCGCCACCCACACTGTTTTGTGCATAAGCGCGGCACAACACCTCATCACGGTTAAATTGCTCATAACTTTTTCCCGTCCCCGGTAAAGCTATCACTTCTGGCCCTGAGGGCGGGGAAACGCAGCCATTTAATCCGATCCCCAAAGCCAGCAAAGTTAATGCAGGTAATAATTTCATCACTGATCCGCCTCAGGCTTATCGGGAAGCCGGACTGTCTGTTACCACTTTCATCCATCCGTCAGGGCAACGTGCCACCTGCGGGTAATAGCCTGCAGGACGCCGACAGTAGTAGGCATACGTCGGCGCCCTTTCGATGTAGTTCTGCGGTGGCGGCGGAGTTACATACACCACTGGCGGTGGGGCATAATAGACCGGCGGCGGCCCCCAAGGGATACCGATCACCACTCCCGGACCGTAATACCCGTGTCCATAGTAGCCATGGCCATAGTAGCCATGACCGTAATAGCCATGGCCGTAATAACCATGAGCAGACGAAACCGCGCTGGCCGACATTAATGCTCCTGCCACCAGCATCAATAACATGACCTTTTTCATCATTCACTCCTGAGCCAGATTGTCACCGCACTCCTCCAAGATAACGCCAATCAAGGGGTTATCTGTGGCAACGATTTGGATGAATGCGATCGGTTTTCGCCAGCAAATGTGTACAAATATTGACTTGGTTTTGCCAAAAAAGACCGTAATGATGAGGGTTAAATATTGCTTACCTAAACAGACTCAGTGCTGTCCCAGGTTTTCTGACTGGCCGCCAGTGAATGCCGCCACCCTGGCCCGTTTGCGTAAGTGGCAAATAAATCAAAATATTTCAGTTAACTACAGAACAATCGGCGGCATGGTTGCGCAAAATTCGCACAGAATGCCCCCGTTGTTATTAATGCTACCCTTATCACCTGCAAGAAAAGATGTTAAAATTGACGCATATCAATTATTGAATGAGCGTAATCTATGATCCCGGAAAAACGCGTGATTCGTCGTATCCAGTCTGGTGGTTGTGCGATCCATTGTCAGGATTGCAGTATCAGCCAACTGTGTATTCCTTTTACTCTTAATGCTCATGAGCTGGACCAGCTCGACAACATTATCGAAAGGAAAAAGCCTATCCAAAAGGGCCAGACCCTGTTCAAGGCCGGTGATGAACTGAAATCGCTGTACGCTATCCGCTCCGGGACCATCAAGAGTTACACCATTACCGAGCAAGGTGATGAGCAGATCACCGGCTTCCATCTGGCGGGCGATCTGGTCGGTTTTGATGCTATTGGCGGCCTGAAGCACCCAAGCTTCGCTCAGGCGCTGGAAACCTCCATGGTGTGTGAGATCCCATTCGAAACACTGGATGACCTGTCCGGCAAAATGCCAAACTTGCGCCAACAAATCATGCGCCTGATGAGCGGCGAGATTAAAGGCGACCAGGACATGATCCTGCTGTTGTCGAAGAAAAATGCCGAAGAGCGCCTGGCGGCGTTCGTCTATAACCTGTCGCGCCGCTTTGCGGAACGAGGCTTCTCACCCCGTGAGTTCCGCCTGACCATGACCCGTGGCGACATCGGCAACTACCTTGGTCTGACGGTAGAAACCATCAGCCGCCTGCTGGGTCGCTTCCAGAAAAGCGAAATCCTCAGCGTTAAAGGCAAATACATCACCATCGAAAACGTCGACGCTCTGTCGGTGCTGGCCGGTACGCCACGGATTAACGTGACCGTAAACGCCTGATCCTAGGCTGGGTTGGTAATTCAACAGAATTATTGACCCAGCACATCTCTGCCACTGTTCTGTTTTTCAATGTTGGGTTACTCTGTAAATTGACAGACTGTTGATTTTCAGCTGTAAGGAGGCCCTATGGCGAAGTATCAGAATCTTCTGGTGGCTATTGACCCCAATCAGGACGACCAGCCGGCACTGCGCCGGGCGGTATACCTGATAAAACGAAATGGCGGGCGCATTAAGGCCTTCCTGCCTATTTACGACTTCTCTTACGAAATGACGACCTTGCTCTCCCCGGACGAAAGAACGGCGATGCGACAAGGCGTTATCAGCCAACGCGCCGCGTGGATCAACGAGCAATGCCGTTTTTACCTCGACGAAGGCGTTCCTATCGAAATCAAAGTTGTCTGGCATAACCGTCCTTATGAGGCGATTATTCAGGAAGTGATCGTCGGTAAGCACGACCTGCTGCTGAAAATGGCGCATCAACACGACCGGCTGGAGTCCGTTATTTTTACCCCAACCGACTGGCATCTGTTACGCAAATGTCCTTGCCCGGTGTGGATGGTCAAAGACCAACCCTGGCAGGAAGGCAGCAAAGCGGTGGTGGCGGTTAATCTGGCCAGTGAAGAACCCTACCATGACCCACTGAACATCAAGCTGGTGCAGGAAACCGTTGAACTGGCACAAAACGTCAACCAAACCGAAGTTCACCTGGTCGGCGCCTACCCCGTCACTCCCATCAATATCGCTATCGAACTGCCTGATTTTGACCCCAGCGTTTACAACGATGCCATTCGCGGGCAGCACCTGATCGCCATGAAGGCATTAAGGCAAAAATTCTGCATTAAAGAAGAATTTACCCACGTTGAGAAAGGCCTGCCGGAAGAGGTGATCCCCGATTTGGCCGAGCACTTGCAGGCGGGGGTAGTGGTGTTAGGTACCCTGGGCCGTACCGGCATTTCGGCCGCGTTTATCGGCAACACGGCAGAACATGTGATCGATCATCTGAAATGTGACCTGCTGGTGATTAAGCCGGAAAACTTCAATTGCCCGATCGAAACTGACGAAGACGATGAGCACGACGACGAGGATTGATGTTTAACGCATAAAAAAACGGGCCCTGACAGGCCCGTTTTTATTGGCTTTCGTTACGCCTGCAGCGCACGCAGTATCGCTTCCACACTCTCTTTGGCATCGCCAAACAGCATCTGGGTGTTCTCTTTAAAGAACAACGGGTTCTGCACGCCGGCATAACCGGTGTTCATCGAACGTTTAAAGGCAATCACGTTTTGCGCTTTCCACACTTCCAACACCGGCATCCCGGCGATTGGGCTGCGTGGATCCTCCAACGCGGCCGGGTTCACCGTATCGTTGGCACCGATCACCAGTACGGTGTCGGTATCCGCGAAATCGTTATTGATTTCGTCCATCTCCAGCACCACGTCGTACGGCACCCTGGCTTCGGCCAGCAGCACGTTCATGTGGCCCGGTAAACGCCCGGCAACCGGATGAATACCGAAACGCACCTTGATACCGCGTGCACGCAGTTTTTCGGTGATTTCAGCCACTGGGTATTGTGCCTGCGCCACGGCCATGCCGTAACCTGGGGTGATGATCACCGAAGTGGAGTTCTTCAACTGCTCGGCCACTTCTTCCGCCGTCGTTTCGCGGTATTCGCCCATTTCTTCCGCATTACCGGTCGAAGAGCCATCGGTACCGAACCCGCCAGCGATCACGCTGATGAACGAGCGGTTCATTGCCTTGCACATGATGTAAGACAGAATGGCACCCGAAGAGCCCACCAACGCACCGGTCACGATCAGCAGATCGTTGCTCAGCATGAAGCCTGCCGCCGCTGCCGCCCACCCCGAATAGGAGTTGAGCATCGACACCACCACCGGCATGTCAGCACCGCCGATGGATGCCACCAGATGCCAGCCAAACGCCAGGGCGATAGCGGTCATCAGCACCAGTGCCACCGCCTGCCAACCCACGCTGTCGGCACGAACAAACACCACCAGCAGCAGGAAGGAAACCACCAGTGCCGCCAGGTTCATTTTATGGCGATTTGGCAACGCCAGCGGTTTGGATGAGATGATGCCGCGCAGTTTGCCGAAGGCCACAATCGAACCGGTAAAGGTGACCGCACCGATAAAGATGCCGAGGAACACTTCAGTCAGATGGATATTCTCCATCACCGGCTCCATTGCCGCACCGTGATCCAGGTAGCTGTTTAACCCCACCAGAACCGCTGCCAGACCCACAAAGCTGTGTAGCACCGCCACCAGCTCTGGCATTTCGGTCATTTCGACCTTTTTCGCCAGATAGATCCCAATGGAACCCCCGATGATCATCGCGATGATGATCCAGCCCACGTTGCCGGAATCCGGCCCGAGGATGGTGGCGAACAGCGCAATCGCCATCCCGGCGACGCCAAACAGGTTGCCGCGTTTTGACGTTTCATGGCGTGACAGACCGGCCAGGCTACAAATAAACAGGATAGCGGCGACAATGTATGCAGCTGTAACTAATCCTCCAGACATATGCTACCCCTTAGTTCTTGCGGAACATCTTCAGCATGCGCTGAGTGACGGTGAATCCACCAAAAATGTTGATGCTGGCGATCAGCACGGCGATAAAGGAGAGGAAACTCACCCAGCCGCCATGGCCAATCTGCAATAACGCACCGACCACGATAATCCCTGAGATCGCATTGGTGACCGACATCAACGGGGTATGCAATGCATGACTGACGTTCCACACCACGTAGTAACCCACCACGCAGGCCAGCGCAAACACGGTAAAGTGAGACAGGAACTCTTTCGGTGCGGCGTTGGCCAGCCAGCCAAACAGGATGATGGCCAGCGCCATCAGGCCATATTTCAACCACGGAGAAACCGGTTTTGCCTCTGGTTTTGCAACGGGTGCGGCGGACTGCGCCGGTTTAGGCTGAGCAGAAACCTGGATTGGCGGTGCCGGCCAGGTGACTTCGCCACTGCGTACTACGGTAACGCCGCGGATCACGGTGTCTTCGAAATCAACGTCGATTTCACCGTTTTTCTCTTTCGACAGCAGCTTCAGCAGGTTAACCAGATTAGTGCCGTAAAGCTGTGAAGACTGGGTCGGCAGGCGGCTTGGCAAATCGGTATAACCAATGATTTTCACGCCGTTATCAGTGACGGTTACGCGGTCCGCGACGGTCAGCTCACAGTTACCGCCATTTTGCGCAGCCAGATCGACGATCACACTGCCCGGCTTCATTGAAGCCACCATCTCTTTGGTGATCAGCTTCGGTGCAGGTTTGCCCGGGATCAGCGCGGTGGTGACAATGATGTCAACCTCGGCCGCCTGAGCGGCGAACAGTGCCATCTCAGCCTTGATAAAGGCTTCGGACATCACTTTGGCATAGCCGTCGCCGCTGCCCGCTTCTTCCTCAAAATCCAGCTCGAGGAATTCTGCGCCCATGCTCTGTACTTGCTCTTTGACTTCCGGACGGGTGTCGAAGGCGCGAACGATGGCCCCCAGGCTGCCTGCGGCGCCGATCGCCGCCAGCCCCGCAACGCCGGCACCGATGATCATGACCTTGGCTGGCGGTACCTTGCCCGCAGCGGTGATCTGGCCGGTGAAGAAGCGGCCGAATTCGTGTGCGGCCTCAACAATCGCCCGATAACCGGCGATGTTGGCCATTGAGCTCAATGCATCCATGGACTGCGCACGTGAAATACGCGGCACCGAGTCCATTGCCATCGCGGTGACGTTACGTGCAGCCAGCTTCGCGATCAGCTCCGAGTTTTGCGCCGGCCAGATAAAGCTGACCAGAGTGCTGCCCTCACGCATTAACGCGATCTCGTCCTCAAGCGGTGCGTTAACTTTCAAAATCAGATCCGACTGCCAAACATCGGCCGTGTCGGTGATCGTTGCCCCAGCGGCTTCATAAGCGCCATCGTCAAAACTTGCCAGTTTACCCGCCCCGCTTTCAATCGCGACGGTAAAGCCCAGCTTCAGCAATTGTTCCACCGTTTTCGGCGTTGCTGCGACCCGGGCTTCATTGGCCAACCGTTCTCTTGGTACACCAATACGCATAATGTTCCCTTCTCACCTGTCTTTGATGATGTTTATTATCTTCCTACCCATAGCGATGGCCCCGGCCGACAAGCTTTTTGTTAACCTTGTCGGCAGCGAATTAAGGCGCCATCTATAACCTACTGAAAATATGACCGATGATCCATAATTGCTTACGCATTCAGGTCTGTTTTTACATAAAAACGCAGGCAACGACATGACAAATCGCAATTTAAAGTTAAAAAGCCCGGTGGAATGGCATTTTTGCGGCCATATTGTGGCCGCCCTTAGGTTGAGAACTTCCAGCATTGCGCGGCTGTCGCGCATAAAAGTTATAAAATTGTGAATAATTAACACTTATGACATCAAAGGCTTTATTATTGAAACTTATGACGATTCTGCGCAAAATAACGGGCACGCTCGTTCAAGGGATTTGTCTCATGGGATGACATAAAATGCTGAGACACTGCTCGAGATTACATGTAATAATCGGCGGCTGAATTACACCTAAACAGTTCAGCACGTTATCAACGTTAATGCGCTAGGCGAAAGGATTTTTTATGAAGCTGAAGAACACGATCATCGCATCAGCCTTGTTATCACTCACTGCGCTGTCTGCTCAGGCGGCACAAGAGCTAACTCCTGAAAAAGCAGCGGCGCTGAAGCCGTTTGATCGCATCACGATTACCGGCCGCTTTAATGCCATCAATGAAGCCGCTGATGCCATATCCCGCCGTGCAGACAAACTGGGTGCAGACTCCTTCTACATTCAGGACAGTAATAACAGCAATAACGGCGGCAACTGGCGCGTCACCGCAGATCTTTATCATAAAGATGCGCCGGAAGTGAGCAAAGAGCCGAAGTACCGCGTGATTAACGGCGTTACCGAGCTGCCGAAAGAACAAGCCTTCCTGCTGGAGCCGTACGACACGGTGAGCGTCAGTGGTTTCTACCGCAGCCAGCCGGACATTAACGATGCCATCACCAAAGAAGCGAAAAAGAAAGGTGCAGCCTCCTTCTTTATCGTGCGTCAGGTTGATGCCAACCAGGGTGGCAACCAGTTCATTACCGCCTATATCTACAAAGCCGATGCGCCTAAACGCACAGTACAGAGCCCGGATGCCATCCCGGCTGACTCTGAAGCCGGTAAGGCCGCACTGGCTGCCGGTGGCGCTGCTGCTGCCAAGGTTGAAATTCCGGGTGTTGCCTCTTCCGGCTCACCAAGTCGCGACGTAGGCCGTTTCTTCGAAACCCAGTCTTCTACCGGCAAACGTTATACTGTCACTTTACCGAACGGTACCCAGATTCAGGAAGTGAACAACGTGACTGCTGCGCAGATGGTGCCGTTTGATTCTGTGACCTTCACTGGCCACTTCAACAGCATGACCGACGTTTCTACCGAAGTCGCTAAACGTGCTGCCGAGAAAGGCGCCAAGTACTATCACGTGACCCGCCAGTGGCAGAACAAGAGCGGCGGTAACCTGACCGTCAGCGCCGACCTGTTCAAATAAGTTTCACTTTGCGGTTTACCATCGGGCAGCCATTGAGCTGCCCGTTTTTTTTTGGTCGCGCACCGTCCTGCCAGTTGAATAGTTTTTTGTAAATTACGCATACTTAATCATTGCATCCATAGGCATCCATCCGTAGAATTTGCGCCAATTTTTAGGGCTATTGTCTACTCGTTCAGTAATTGCCATTACGTTGTTACTGCCAAGCAGTTCCCTCCCAGTTGTTTATTCTGCGTTCAGGATCCGTCATTGGAAAAAAAACTAGGTCTTACCGCGTTAACCGCATTGGTGCTGAGCTCAATGCTGGGTGCCGGGGTTTTCAGCCTGCCACAAAACATGGCGCAGGTCGCCAGCCCGGCGGCCCTGCTGCTGGGTTGGGCGATTACCGGCGTCGGCATCCTGTTTCTGGCTTTTGCCATGCTGTTGCTTACCCGCCTGCGTCCCGATCTGGACGGCGGCATCTTCACCTATGCGAAAGAAGGTTTTGGCGAACTGGTCGGGTTCTGTTCCGCCTGGGGCTATTGGCTGTGCGCAGTGATCGCCAATGTCTCTTACCTGGTGATCGTATTTGCCGCGCTGAGTTTATTCACCGATCGCGGCGATGAGGTCATTCTGGGCGACGGCAATACCTGGCAAGCGCTGCTGGCGGAGTCCGTATTGCTGTGGATCGTCCATGCGCTGGTGCTGCGGGGTGTGCAAACCGCCGCCAGTATCAATCTGGTCGCGACCCTGGCCAAGTTGTTGCCGCTGGGGATGTTTGCCGTGCTGGCCGCGATGGCGTTCAACATGGACGTCTTCACGCTGGATTTCCACGGCGTTGCTCTCGGTAAGCCAGTGTGGGAGCAGGTGAAAAATACCATGCTGATTACCCTGTGGGTATTTATCGGCGTGGAAGGTGCAGTGGTGGTTTCAGCGCGGGCCCGTCATAAAAAAGATGTTGGCCGTGCCACCATGCTGGCAGTGATTTCCGCACTGGCGGTGTATCTGTTGGTGACGTTGTTATCACTGGGCGTGGTACCGCGCAGCGAGTTGGCCGAAATGCGCAATCCTTCTATGGCGGTACTGATGGTTGATCTGATTGGCCCCTGGGGTGATGTGATTATCGCGGCCGGGCTGATCGTTTCGGTCTGCGGGGCTTACCTGAGCTGGACGATTATGGCCGCCGAAGTGCCGTTGCTGGCCGCTCAACACGGCGCTTTCCCGAAGATTTTCCGCAAGCAGAACAAGAACCACGCGCCCTCGGCTTCGCTTTGGCTGACCAATATTGCGGTTCAGCTCGCTCTGGTACTGATCTGGCTGACCGGCAGTAACTACAATTCTCTGCTGACTATCGCCTCGGAAATGATCCTGGTGCCTTATTTCCTGGTTGGTGCCTTCCTGTTCAAGGTAGCGATCCGTCGTCAGGACAAACGGCTGATGTTCGCCGCAGCAGGTGCCTGCCTGTATGGCATTTGGCTGCTCTACGCTTCAGGATTGATGCATCTGCTGATGTCGGTGCTGCTGTATGCGCCGGGGCTACTGGTGTTTATCTATGCCCGCAGCGGACATGATGACGTCAAATTGCTGAATCAACTGGAGAAAGGCAGTATTTTTCTGTTGCTGGTGGCCACGGTACCGGCCGGCTGGTTTATGCTGCAGTAGGTGAAGAATGGCCGGGTGGGATCACCCGGTCAGTAACTTTTAGACTGGTGCAGGCTGATGGTCATGCGTTCCCCAACCTGAGAGATGATAACCCCCTCAACGCACTCTTGCTGAATGGTCGCCAACTGCTGCGTATCCAGAGCATAGGGCAGCTTAATGTCGAATACTGTCAGCCCCTGCTGTTGCGCCAGATCGATCAGGCGCACGATGTTGGTTTCGTCGCTGACCTGGGTGGAAACCACCTGCAGCGCCAACGCCTTCAACTGCTCTTTCCGCGTTTGTGAAGCGGAAGCCTGAGATTTCAATACCATGCCAAAAAATGGCATCACGCCATAGATTGCATCAACAAAGCGCCAGTGCTTCTTGCACGATGCGGACAGAAAATCCATGTAATCAAAGCAGATTCTCTCACTGCGGGCGACGGGTGCAAGGTGACTGCTGTTCATCCCTTCCTCTCATTGCCGGTGTATTACATCCTGAAATGGATAATCGATGCGAAGCTTTAACGAATTTCCGCCGTATAATGGCATAATTCCCCTATTGTTTGCCAGTCTGTCCAGGAGCTTTAATCAATGGAACATCACAACTCAGCCCCGGTGCTGATTACGGGCGGTGCACGCCGGATTGGACTGGCACTGGCCAGGTCATTCTTGCAACGCGATATTCCCGTGATCATCGCCTATCGCAGCGACTACCCGGCACTGAGCGAGCTGAAAAGACTAGGGGCAATCTGTATTCAGGGCGATTTCGCGACGCACGACGGCATTTACCGTTTCGCTAAGCAGGTCCGCCAGGTGGCACCCAAACTGCGCGCGGTGATCCACAACGCCAGCGCCTGGCAGGCCGAATCACCGGAAGTGCCGCCGGAGCAGGTCATGGCAGCGATGCTGCAAATTCACGTTTATACCCCTTATCTGCTGAATCAATTGCTGGAGCCCTGCCTGCTGGGCCAGGGACAAGCCGGTGCGGATATTATCCACCTGACCGACTATGTAGTGGAGAAAGGCAGCGACAAACACATTGCCTATGCCGCCAGTAAAGCCGCATTGGACAATATGACCCGTTCATTTGCCCGCAAGCTGGCGCCAGAGGTCAAAGTCAATGCCATCGCGCCGGCGCTGATTATCTTCAATCCGGGTGACGACGAGCCTTATCGCCAGCAGGCACTGGCAAAGTCACTGATGAAAATCGCCCCTGGCGAGAGTGAAGTGGTCAATCTGGTGAACTACCTGCTGGAAAGCCGCTATGTCACCGGCCGTACTCATGGTGTAGACGGTGGCCGTCCACTGCGCTAGCGCACAGATCTGCATGGTATATCGCGGCCCCCCGCGTTATGCTGAATTTCGTTATTCTGATAAAACCGCTGAATATGCATAAAATTGTTTTTGTGGAAGACGATCCGGAAGTCGGCAAACTGATTGCCGCCTATCTGGGCAAGCACGACATTGAGGTATTGATTGAGCCACGCGGCGACAGTGCACAGGCACGTATCGAGCTGGAACAGCCGGATCTGGTACTGCTGGACATTATGTTGCCCGGCAAGGACGGTATGACGCTGTGTCGCGATCTGCGCCCGACCTTTCCCGGTCCGATTGTGCTGCTCACCTCACTCGACAGTGACATGAACCATATCCTGTCGTTGGAAATGGGCGCCAATGATTACATCCTGAAAACCACGCCACCGGCAGTATTACTGGCGCGGCTGCGTTTGCATCTGCGTCAGCATGGCAATCAGCCAAAGGAAGAGTCGACTCAGCCGATCACTCAACATAACGCCTTGCACTTCGGCTTGCTATGCATCGATCCGGTCAACCGCCAGGTGACGCTGGGCGAAGAGATCATCACCCTTTCCACCTCAGATTTTGATCTGCTGTGGGAACTGGCCACCCATGCAGGGCAAATCATGGATCGCGAGGCCCTGTTGCAAAACCTGCGCGGCGTGAGTTATGACGGCCTGGACCGCAGCATCGACGTGGCGATTTCCCGCCTGCGACGTAAGCTGTACGACAATGCGCTCGAGCCGTTCCGCGTCAAAACCGTGCGCAATAAAGGTTATCTGTTCGCCCCGAATGCCTGGGAGTTCGTGCAGCAATGAGAAAGCTTTTTGTGCAGTTCTTCCTGCTGCTTTTCGTTTGCTTCCTGGTGATGGCGATGCTGGTGGGGTTGGTGTACAAAGTCACCGCCGAACGCGCCGGCCGCCAGTCGATGGACGATCTGATGAAAAGCTCGCTGTACCTGATGCGCAGTGAACTGCGGGAAATTCCGCTGAAAGACTGGAACAAGACCATCGCCACGTTGGACTTGAACCTGTCGTTTAAACTGCACATCGAACCGCTCGGCAAGCAGGAACTGAGTGAAGATCTGATGAAACGATTACGTCTTGGGGAAATTATCGCCCTCGACGATCAATACACCTTTATGCAGCGCATTCCACGCAGCCACTACGTGCTGGTGGTCGGACCGATCCCTTATCTGTTCTATTTGCATCAAATGCGGCTGCTGGATTTAGCCCTGCTGGTGTTTATCGGCATGTCGCTGGCACTGCCGGTATTTTTGTGGATGCGCCCGCACTGGCAGGACTTGCTCAAGCTGGAAAACGCAGCTCAGCGCCTCGGTGCCGGACATCTTGATGAACGTACCTCTTTTGATCCCACCTCCAGCCTGAACCGGCTCGGGGTGGCGTTCAATCAGATGGCAGATAACGTCAATACGCTGATTGCCAGCAAGAAACAGCTGATCGACGGCATCGCCCATGAGCTGCGAACGCCGCTGGTGCGGTTGCGCTATCGGCTGGCGATGAGCGATAACCTGACCGATAGCGAGCAGCAGGCGCTGAACCGCGATATCGGTCAGTTGGAGTCACTGATCGACGAACTGCTGACCTATGCACGCCTCGATCGTCCGCAGGTGGCACTCAATATAGAACCTCTCGATTTGCCCAAGTGGCTGGAGGACAAGGCTGACGACCTGCGCCTGATCCACCCGGAACGGGAAATCGAGTTGGATATCCCGCACGTCGGCGATTTTGGCGGCGTCGATTTACGGCTAATGGAGCGAGTGCTGGATAACCTGGTGAACAATGCGCTGCGTTATTCTGAGCAACGCCTGCGTATCGGCCTGTGGTTTGACGGTGACAACGCCTGCCTGCAGGTAGAAGACGATGGCCCGGGTATTCCACCGGAAGAACGTGAACGGGTATTCGAACCCTTTGTGCGTCTCGATCCCAGCCGCGATCGCGCCACCGGCGGCTGCGGGCTGGGCCTGGCCATTGTTCATTCTATCGCCGTGGCCTATCAGGGTCAGGTGTACGTAGACGCCAGTTCACTCGGCGGTGCCAGCTTCCGCTTCTGTTGGCCGCTAAAGCCCACTTTCAATTTAAAAGCAGACCCGGTGTAACCCTGTTTACGCGGCAGCATGAAAACGCGAAAGAGTTATCCGGTTTACAATAAAATGGAGCTAAACGATGACATCTGCACATTCCCCTTCTTCCTACGACGAGCTGCGTGCCATTTTCACCCGACTGTCGCGCTTCGGCCACCTCTCTGCCATTGCCGGCTGGGACATGCAAACCATGATGCCGCCAAGTGGCAGCAAAGCACGTTCGGAAGCGCTGGCCGAACTGAGCGTACTGCAACACCAAATTTTAACGGCGGAAAAAACCGGTCGTTTGTTTGAACGCGCACAGCAAGAAACATTGGATGACATCGATCAGGCTAACTTGCTGGAGATGCGCCGTCAGTATGACAATGCGGTGCTGGTACCGGAATCGCTGGTTGAAGCCAAGTCGCTGGCCGGCGCACGCTGTGAGCACGCCTGGCGCTCCCAACGCCCGGCCAACGACTGGGAAGGTTTCTCGGAAAACCTGCGTGAAGTGGTCAAACTGAGTCGGCAGGAAGCGCAGATCCGCGCCGAAGCGGCAGGCTCCAGCCGCTATGATGCCCTGCTGAACCTGTATGAACCGGGGATGCGCAGCAGCGACATTGACCGTATCTTTGGCGATCTGAAAACCTGGCTGCCCGATCTGCTGCAGAAAGTGGTGGCCAAACAGGCTCAGGAACCTTGCTTGGTTCCGCAAGGACCATTCAATATGGATACCCAGCGTCAATTGAGCCTGAGCGTGATGAAACTGCTTGGTTTTAACTTCGACGGCGGCCGGGTAGACGTCAGCGCACACCCATTCTGCGGCGGCGTGCCGGAAGATGTGCGCATCACTACCCGCTACAATGACAAAGAATTCCTGACCGCTCTGCTCGGTATCGTGCATGAGACTGGCCATGCCCGCTACGAACAAAATCTGCCGCGTGAATGGTTGGGCCAACCGGTGGCGCAGGCACGCTCTACCGCTATTCATGAATCACAAAGCCTGCTGTTTGAAATGCAACTGGCACGCGGCAGCGATTTCCTGAAAATTCTGCGCCCGCTGGTCGTCAATCAATTCGGGGAGCAGCCAGCACTGGAAGAAAGTAACTTCATCCGCCTGAATCAACGAGTGAAGCCAGGCCTGATCCGCGTAGACGCTGACGAAGTCAGCTACCCGGCGCACGTGATCCTGCGTTATGAAATTGAGAAGGCCCTGATCGAAGGCGAGATTGAGGTGGAAGACATCCCGGCGCTGTGGAACGAAAAAATGCGCGGCTACCTGGGCCTGGACACCGTCGGCAACTACCGCAACGGCTGTATGCAGGATATTCACTGGACCGATGGCGCATTTGGTTATTTCCCGACTTATACCCTGGGCGCCATGTATGCAGCGCAACTGTTCCATAGCGCACGTGAAGCACTGCCGACGTTGCACAGTGACATCGCCGAAGGCAATCTGAACCCACTGTTCCACTGGTTGAAGCAGAATATCTGGCGTCACGGTAGCCGTTTCCCTACCGATACCCTGATCGCCAATGCGACCGGTGAAACCTTGAACCCGAGCTATTTCCGTAAGCATCTGGAAAGCCGTTACCTGTAATATATTCCCCAGGCACGGCTAACCCCGTGCCTTTCCCCCTGCTTTGCCGCAAGTATTCCATAGCGCACTTCCCCTACCTCAGACACCTCGGCCGCAGAGTGCGGGTTGGCTAACCCGCATATGTATGTTGTAACTAAAGTGAGAATGAAAGGTCACCGAACCCGGTGGATTAACCGGCCAGTATCCACGATGTACATTAGGTTACACGCCGAAACCAATCACTCACGGAAAGCATCCCGCCGTTTGCCTACTATCTTATCACCGGCCCCGCAGTGGGCTTGATACATGATGAGTAATTTGAGGAATCAACAATGAAAAAAGTATTAGCTCTGGTTGTTGCCGCTGCAATGGGTCTGTCTTCTGTTGCCTTCGCTGCTGACGCTGCCACCACCACGACTACCGCACCAGCGGCAACGGCTACCACTACCATGGCTGCACCGGCCAAGACCACTCACGTGAAAAAACATCACGCGAAGAAAGCACCGGTTCAAAAAGCCCAGGCGGCTAAAAAGCACCACAAAGCCACCGCCAAGAAAGCGCCGGCTCAAAAAGCCCAGGCAGCCAAAAAACACCACAAGAAAACCAGCCATAAAAAAGCGGCGTAATAGCAATCTGATGTGAGGCTCCCCTCACCAGTCCAGACTTGAGTTGTCCAACACCCGGTTCGCCGGGTGTTTTTTCATCGGGGGTTCTCATCATGCTGCGTCGCTACTTATTTGAAATCATTCTGACCACGCTGATCCTCTGCGGTCTGATCGCCGCCTTTTTTTACTTGTAGCCGCACAGCCCCTCTGGATTAGAAATTATTGAAAAATCAATCACTGCCCATCCACACGGCGACTAAATCAGTCTATAGTTACCATTCAGTGTGTTTATGGATGATCCGTATTTTCCAGGCAAGAAACCTATGCGCATAACCGTTTTGCTGTTGCTGTGCTCATTCCTACTCGCACTTCCCCTCTCAGTACGGGCTGACAGCCCATCCGACGCGTCGGCCGCTGAGCAAACTCGTTTATTTTTTGGTAAAGATGACCGCATAAAGGTGACGGAAACCAACGGTTGGCCATGGCAGGCCATTGGGCAAGTGGAAACCGCCAGCGGTAACCTGTGCACCGCCACGCTGATCTCTCCTCATCTGGCACTCACCGCCGGCCACTGCGTACTGGCGCCACCGGGCCAGTTGGACAAGGCGATTGCGCTGCGTTTTGTTTCCGGTAATAAGACCTGGAAATACCAGACCGACAATATTGAGACGCTGGTGGATCGCAAGCTGGGGAAAAAACTCAAGCCAGATGGTGATGGCTGGATTGTGCCGCCGGCAGCGGCGGCCTATGACTTCGCGCTGATCCGCCTGAAGGATAAAAAAACCTTGCCGATTAAACCCTTGCCGTTGTGGCAAGGTGACAGTAAGGCACTGACTCTGGCACTGAAGCAGGCCAAACGGCTGATTACCCAGGCAGGGTATCCGGGGGATCATCTGGACGACCTCTACAGCCACCAGAACTGCAAGGTGACAGGCTGGGCGCAACAGGGCGTGCTTTCGCATCAGTGCGATACCCTGCCCGGTGATAGCGGCTCACCGTTACTGCTGAAAACCGCCGACGGCTGGCGGCTTATTGCCATTCAAAGCTCCGCACCGGCAGCCAAAGATCGTTACCGCGCCGATAACCGCGCGCTGGCAGTGACCGGTATCCGCGATGCGCTGGACGCGCTGGCTGCGGGGAAATAAATCGTTATGTTCCGGCGTGGGATCCCGCGCCGGGCTCAGTAGGCAATTCTCCCACCATAAAGCGCCTGGGTGTGGTAGCGGTAAACTGACGGAAAAACGCTATGAAAGCGCTATCGCTGGAAAACCCCAGGCGTTGGGCTACCGAACTGACTGAAGGCATCTCCGCCAACAGTTCAATCGCCCGCATCAATCGCCATTGCTGGCTCCACTGTTGATAACTCAATCCGCTCTCGCGCTGAAAAATGCGCGTCAGCGTTTTGGCATGCAGGTTCAGATCCTGCGCCAATACCGCCAATCCCGGCAGTTCATCCCGCCGATCAAGTTCCTCCAGCCAGTGGGCCAAACGCCGGTCATGGGGTAACTTCAGGCCGGTATTCTCCAGCCGTGCCGCATGCAGCTCATTCACCAACACCGGCAGCAGATCGCGCGCCGTCCGATGCTCAACAGCCTGATTGAATGGCCAATAGGCAATACGGTCAATCATCGCCGCCAGTAAGGGATTAACTGCCAGCACCGCACATTCTTGCGCCATAGCGCAGACCAACGACGGCTCAAGCCAGATCGAACGATAGGCGACCTGACCGCGGAGTTGAACCCGATGGGGTATGCCACCGGGGATCCACAGGCAGCGCGTGGGCGGTAAGATCAACCACCGATCGGCAAGCGTTACCGTCATACAGCCACGCGGGGCATAGAGTAACTGAGCACGGCGATGCAAATGTTCTTCAGAATCATGCCCTCTGACTAACTCCGCTGCGACCCCCAATACCGGTGCCGGCCAGGCGTCCGGGTCAAAACTCTCCCGTTGGTCGATCAACGCCATCACACCGTCCTTTTTTCATTGTTTTTTGTCCTTATGATTGTAATCGAACCTTTGGCATTTCCCTATACTGGCGCGATTCTTCACCCATCAAGGTTAATTCCCATGTCACGTTTACCCCTACCGTTGATGGTAGCCACCATCATGGCTCCCCAGGTGCTCGAAACCCTCTACAGCCCTGCGCTCACGGCAATACGTACCGATTACAACGTCAGCGCCGCCCAGGCCAGCCAAACGCTGTCGATCTATTTCTTTGCTTTTGCCTGCGGCGTCGCCATTTGGGGTGTCATGTGCGATCGCTTTGGCCGCAGAGTCACCATGCTGGCAGGTTTGACGATCTATCTCATCGGCGCAGTGATGGCCCTGCTTAGTCAGAATTTTACGCTGTTGCTGGTCGCACGTGCTGTCGTCGCTTTTGGTGCAGCGGTCGGCTCCATAGTGACGCAAACCATGCTGCGCGATGTTTATCAGGGACAGTCGTTGGGAAAAGTATTTTCGACCCTCGGCATCGCCCTGTCAGTCAGCCCGGTACTGGGCATGTTGGTTGGTGGGACAGTCGTCGGCTGGGGAGGCAGCATGGCCATATTCGCCGCCCAGTGGCTGCTGGCACTGGTTCTGTTGATTTGGTGTTGGCGTGCCCTGCCGGAAACGAAACCGGCAACACTCTCCGTGGAGGTCACCACCCCAGGCAGTGGCTGGGATATTCTGCGCGACCGACAGATCTGGTACTCCGCGTTATTGGTCGCAGGCTTTAATATCATGGTGTTCAGCTACTTCAGCCTGGCCCCGTTCATGTTCGAACAATTGGGGTTGAGTAGCCAACAGTTCGGCTACTCCGGCATGGCATTAGCACTGGGCAGCCTGCTTGGCGCGCTGTTGAACCGTTATCTGCTGGCTCAGGGCATCAGCGCAAAAAAACAAATCCTGCTGGGCAGTCTGTTGGCATTCGGTGCCGCACTGGCTTTAGGTTACTGGCAACACAGCCTGATGCTGCTGTTACCCTGCACGCTGATCACCCTGGCCTTCGGATTGGCTATCCCCAACGTGTTAAGCCAGGCGCTGAACCGCTACCGGCAGCGCTTGGGCACCGCCGGTGCAGTCTTTGGCCTGCTCTACTATCTGCTGATTGGCGCCGGGCTGTCTCTGGCCGCCAGCGGGCAAAACCTGGCCGCGACGCTGTTAGTGTGCAGCCTGCTGTGCCTGGGTTGCGCAAGCTGCCTGCGCGCGTCACCTAGCCCGAAAGCTGCTCGATAGTCTGCAGGATGCGCTTGTCCGAGATCGGATAAGGCGTGCCCAGTTGCTGAGCAAACAGGCTGACGCGCAGCTCTTCGATCATCCAGCGCACCTCTTTCACCTCGTCATCCTGGAGGCGTTTCGGCGGCAGCTTGTTCAGCCACTGCTGCCAGGCCTGCTGCACCTGTTCCACCCGCAGCATTTGCGCGCGGTCGCGGTGCGGGTCGATAGCCAGCTTCTCCAACCGGCGTTCAATCGCCTGCAGATAACGTAGCGTATCCGGCAGGCGTTTCCAGCCGTTATTGGTCACGAACCCACGATAAACCAAAGCACCGAGCTGGGTTTTGACATCCGACAGCGCCAGCGCCAACGAGATATCAACCCGGCCTTTCAGGCGTTTGTTGATGTTGAATACGGCCGTCAGGATTTGTTCGACCTGTTTGGCGACACCCACCACCGTTTCGTTCAGTTCACCACGCACCCGTTCTTGCAGACGGGCGAAGTTTTCCTCCTGCCACACCGGTCCACCGTGTTCGGCAATCAGTTTGTCGATGCCGCACGAGATACAATCATCGATCAGATCCAGCACCCTGCCATAGGGGTTAAAATACAGCCCCAGCTTGGCTTTATTAGGCAGTTTTTCATGCAGATATTTGACCGGCGAAGGAATATTCAGCAACAGCAGGCGACGCGTACCCTGCCACATCGCCTGCTGCTGCTCTTGCTCACTGTCGAACAGCCGGATCGCCACGCTGTCTTTTTCGTCCACCAGCGCCGGGTAGGCCTTCATCGAATAGCCACCGCGTTTCTGTTCATAAAACGCCGGCAGTTTACCGAAGCTCCAGATATGCAGATTGCTTTGCTCCAGCCCATCGTCCGCCACCGCCGACAGCGTTTCCTGTACCTTGTCCTTCAACTGCAGTTTCAGCGCCGTCAGATCTTTGCCTTCACGCAGGGTTTTGTGCTTTTCATCCACCACGCGGAAAGTCATCTTGAGGTGATCGGGCACCTGATCCCATTGCCAGTCCTCACGTGACACCGTCACGCCAGTCATGCGGCGTAACTCTCGCTCCAGCGAATCCAGCAGCGGCAATTCCAACGCGGTCACCCGCCCCAGGAAAGCCTCGGTGTAGTTGGGTGCCGGCACAAAGTTACGGCGCACCGGCTTCGGCAACGACTTGATCAGAGCTATGATCAGTTCACGGCGAATACCCGGGATCTGCCATTCAAAGCCCTGTTGCTCAACCTGATTAAGAATAGGCAGCGGAATATGTACCGTAACGCCATCAGCGTCGGTGCCCGGTTCAAACTGGTAGCTCAGGCGCAGCTTGAGGTTATCCTGGTACCAGGTATTCGGGTAGTCCAGCGCACTGACCTGGTTAGCGCCGTCTTTGATCAGCATTTCTTTTTCAAAGCTGAGCAGGTCTGCATTTTGCTTACCGGCGTTTTTCCACCAGTTATCGAAATGGCGTCCGGACACCACATCGTTCGGAATACGCTGGTCGTAGAAGGCAAACAGGGTTTCGTCGTCCACCAGAATGTCACGGCGACGCGATTTATGTTCCAGCTCTTCCACTTCGGCACGCAGTTTGAGGTTAGCGCCAAAGAACGCATGTCGCGTCTGCCAGTCACCTTCCACCAACGCATGGCGAATAAACAGCTCACGGCACAGCAGCGGATCGATGGTGCTGTAATTGACCGCCCGTGCAGCCACAATCGGCAACCCGAACAACGTCACTTTTTCGCTGGCCATCACCGCTCCCTGGGATTTAGACCAGTGCGGTTCACTGTAGCTGTGTTTCACCAGATGCTGGGCCAGCGGTTCTATCCACTCCGGCTCGATGCGCGCGGCAATGCGTCCCCACAGGCGGCTGGTTTCCACCAGTTCGGCCACCATGGTCCACTTCGGCGGCTTCTTGAACAGGCCGGAACCCGGGAAGATCGAGAAACGCGCGTTGCGGGCACCGGTGAACTCCTGCTTGTCGGCATCTTTCTGGCCGATGTGCGACAGCAACCCGGTCAGCAGCGCAGTATGCACGCTGCGGTAATCGGAAGGCTCGCTGTTAACCGGCAGCCCCAGCTCTTTCACCACCTGACGTAGTTGGGTGTAGATATCCTGCCATTCGCGCACCCGCAGATAGTTCAGGAAGTCATTGCGGCACAGCCGGCGGAACTGGCTGGAGGAGTGCTCTTTTTGCTGCTCTTTCAGCCAGTTCCACAGGTTCACGTAGGCCAGGAAATCCGAGTCTTTGTCGGCAAAGCGACGGTGTTTTTCGTCCGACGCCTGCTGTTTGTCCATTGGCCGTTCACGCGGATCCTGGATCGACAGCGCTGCGGTGATGATCATCACCTCACGTACGCTACCGCTCTTCTGTGCTTCCAGCACCATGCGTGCCAGCCGTGGGTCGATCGGCAACTGAGCCAGTTGACGGCCCTGCGCGGTGAGCTGGTAATGGCCGTTCTCTGCCGTTTTGATCGCACCCAGCTCTTCCAGCAGGCGCACGCCGTCCAGAATATTGCGCTTGTCCGGCGCCTCCACAAACGGGAAAGCGGCGATATCCCCCAGCCCAAGCGAGGTCATCTGCAGGATCACCGATGCCAGGTTGGTCCGCAGGATCTCCGGGTCGGTAAACTCCGGTCGCGACAGAAAATCCTGTTCCGCATACAGGCGAATACAAATACCGTCCGACACGCGTCCACAGCGACCTTTACGCTGATTGGCAGAGGCCTGCGACACCGGTTCGATCGGCAGCCGCTGTACCTTGGTACGGAAGCTGTAACGGCTGATACGCGCGGTACCCGGGTCTATCACATACTTGATGCCAGGAACGGTCAGTGAGGTTTCCGCCACGTTGGTCGCCAGCACGATGCGCCGACCGTGGTGCGACTGGAACACCCGGTTCTGTTCGCTGTTCGACAGCCGCGCATACAGCGGCAAGACTTCGGTATGCGGCAGATTCAGGCGGTTCAAGGCGTCGGCGGTGTCGCGGATTTCGCGCTCACCGCTCATAAAGATCAGGATATCCCCCGGCCCTTCGCGGCCAAGTTCGTCTACCGCATCGAAGATCGCCTGCAGTTGATCGCGGTCGGTATCCTCGGCGTCATCCACCACCGGACGGTAACGTACCTCAACCGGATAAGTCCGGCCGGAAACTTCGATAATCGGCGCATTATTGAAATGGCGTGAAAACCGCTGCGGATCAATGGTTGCCGAGGTGATGATAACTTTCAGATCCGGGCGTTTCGGCAGCAGCTCACGCAGGTAACCGAGAATAAAATCGATGTTCAGGCTACGTTCATGCGCCTCATCGATAATCAGCGTGTCGTACTGCATCAACAGCCGGTCCTGCTGAATTTCCGCCAGCAGGATGCCGTCGGTCATCAACTTGACCAGGGTATTTTCCCCAACCTGATCGTGAAAACGCACCTTATAACCGACACTGCCGCCCAACGGGGTTTCCAGCTCGTCAGCAATGCGATTGGCCACGGTACGCGCAGCCAGACGTCGTGGCTGGGTATGGCCGATCAGCCCTTTCACCCCACGCCCCAACTCCAGACAGATCTTCGGCAACTGCGTGGTTTTACCCGAACCGGTTTCACCGGCGACAATCACCACCTGGTGGTCACGGATCGCCTGCAGAATATCCTGTTTTTTCTGGCTGACCGGCAGGTTGGCCGGGTAGGTTATTTTTGGGCAACTCGCGGCACGAGACTGCGCCTTGCTCAACGCCAGCGCGATGTCACTTTCGATTTCAACGGCAGCTGCCAACAGAGCATCGGGATTTTTGATTTTTCGTGCGCCCTGCAGCCGACGTTGCAGGCGTTGTTGATCACGGAGCATCAGCTCGCCCAGTTGGGCAGACAATGCCGCGAGCGGAGATTTCACGTTCGGTATTCCTTGTTTCATCGCTGCTGTATCAAGCTTTAGCAACGGTTTGGTAATGGGTTAGCCAGTTTTTAGCTTTGGACGCGCAGAATATCACAAGCCGCTTTCTCCCCATAATCCCGCAGCTTATGGCCCAACAGGTCATTCAATAAAATCGAACAAAGGCCTCGAAATATTGCGCTATCACTGCTGGAAAAATGTGAATAGAGTGTACTGCATGCAAGGGACGCACCGTCCTGATGTCACTGTCATAACGTAAGGAATTACCGATGAGCAAAGTATTGGTTCTCAAATCAAGCATCCTGGCGGGCTACTCTCAGTCTAATCAACTGGCCGATTTCTTCGTTGAACAGTGGGCAAACGCTCATGGCAACGACACCATCACCGTACGTGACCTGGCTGCACAGCCAATCCCGGTACTGGATGGCGAACTGGTGGGTGCACTGCGTCCTTCCGATACCCCGCTGACACCACGTCAGACCGAAGCGCTGGCCTTGTCTGATGAACTGATCGCTGAGCTGCAGGCCAATGACACCATCGTTATGGCGGCGCCGATGTATAACTTCAACATCCCGACTCAGCTGAAAAACTATTTCGACCTGATTGCCCGTGCCGGCGTGACCTTCCGTTACACCGAAAACGGCCCGGAAGGCCTGGTGAAAGGCAAACGTGCCATCATCCTGACTAGCCGCGGCGGCATTCATAAAGACACCCCAACTGACCTGATTGAACCTTATCTGCGTCTGTTCCTGGGCTTTATCGGCATCACCGACGTTGAGTTCGTGTTCGCTGAAGGCATCGCTTACGGCCCGGATGTCGCGACCAAAGCGCAGGCCGATGCCAAGGCCGTGCTGACTCAGGTGGTTGCTGCCTGATGTCCCTCGCAGGGGTGTGATGCCCCTGCGAAGCCACAACAGAAAGACCCAAGTCCTGTCACACCTGTTCTACCCTCATAAAAATCCAATGCTGTATTTTATTGCGCGCCTGACGGCGCGCTTTTTTTATTTCTTCAGCCACTGGCCGTTAATACCGCGTACGTATTCTCCAGCCGCGGCTCGCGTTACCAGCTTCTGCCCAGCCATGCGCGCCACATCGTCGATGGCGATATGATTGCCGTCCGCCACTTGCTGGTATTTTTCGGTGCGACCGGCATTAATGCTTTTCACCAGCGTCAGCGTTTCGGCGTCCTGCTTCACCGGCGCGATATAACCGCTGAGCGTTTCCCCTACGCGGCCCTGCTGTTTGGCCTCATCCAACGTCAGCGCCATCGCCATGCTGCTGAACAACCACCCGGCCCCCATCAAGCCTAAATAACGTTTTTTCATGTTGGCTCCTAGAAAAGGCCGCTTTGGGTTTTCAGCAGATTATCGACGTCCTTATCCACCTTGATATGAATTTCATGTTCGATCTTCACGTTCATGTTGATGGTGATCGGATCTTTAGGCGTCGCGACCTCAATACGCGGCACGCAGCCACTCAGCATCGAGGTGCCCAGCACGGCGACCAACAATGGCCCGCTGATGATTTTCATGGTTGTTCCCCAGGTTTTGAGAGGGCCTGTTCCAGCCACTCCTGTAAATTGTCGCCAAAGCGCAGACTGCGCCACAGCTGAAACACGTTTTCCTGATGGCTATAGTTCAGGATAACCTCTCGTTTGGCACTTTTTTGCGGGTTGACCCCGTCGATACGCGCCTTCAGCGTAAGTTCACCGAGATTGTCCAGATCGACCCTGGCCTTGGAGCGGTTAATCTCCATATAGCGCAGCCAGTCGATCGCCGCGCCGGTGGCCAGATTATTACTGCCGATGGCATCGGCCATATCCTTGTCCAACCGCAGCGTCAGCATGCCGGCATTGGCGATCCAACCGTTGTGCACCAGCCATTTGGGGTGATTCAGGTACAACGGCAGCTCGCCGTCCACCCGCCCGGACATGGCAAACTGTTTGGGCTTCAGCGCGGTGAACAAGGCGCTAAGATCGACCTTATCCAGTTTCAGTACCGCAGCATCGTGCTGTGGCATGCGCAGCGCTGACAGGCTGATACGGCCGTTCAGCGCGTCCACCCCGACGTTGCTCAGCGTCAGCGGTGCCTGCTCGCTGTAAGGATAGGTACCTTGAAGATCGGCGCTAATATTCTGCATTTCGAACAGGTTGCTGAATGACTTGATGCGTAACGTCACCGGCTGCTTAGCCCCCAACTGCCACAGATGATTTTTCAGTCGGTAGGACATCACAAAGTCCAGACCGCTCATCTCGCCGTCTTTCAGCCACATGCCGCCATTTTTCACCACCCAGTGACCACCGGCCTCAAAGCCCTGTACCCGGGCAGCGGAGAAGGCGGACTGAGCATAAAACTCACCGTCGCGCAGTTTGATATTCAGATCCGGCGAGATCAGCGGTTGGAACACTTTCAGCGATTGTTTCGGCCACCAGCCCTCTCCGCGTAAACGCTCGCCGTCCCAACGGCCCCGCAGGGCTATCGGCCCTATCTGTTCTGCCTGCAGCTTGCCTTGTAACTGGAAGCTGTCTGGCGTCGTGCCCTTGAGCTGTAATGCCAGCACAGGGGCCGGCAGGTAACCGCCGTTGGTGAAGCTGACCTTGCCCGAGACCAGTTGCAGTTCACCATCGAACGCCGGTGCCTGCGGGTCACGCTGCCAGCGCAGCGGCTGGCTGAGGCTGAGGCGCGGCGCATCCACCGTCACTATGCTGTATTTCAACTGATCAAAACCGGTAGAAAGGCGATCCAGCACCAGGGTGGTATCTTGCCAACTGCCGCTGCCGGCGACGTCCCAGGCGGCCTGCAGCGGTGGCAACTGACCGTTACCCCAGTAGCGCCATTGCCAGTTGCCGTGGTCTGGCCAAAAGTCCTGTGCCTTGCCGTCCAGATGCAGCTTAAAGCGGCCCCAGTAGCTGTCACTGGCGTTAATGATCGCCTGCAGACGGCCGGTAATACCGGCGGCAGTGACTTTCACACCGGCCAGCGGTAGCCGCGCCTCTTCCAGTTTCATTTCCGGCGTGGCGTTGCCCCACAGCCGCAGCAGTGAACCTGACTGCAATACCAGCGTCGGGTTAAGAATAGTGCCACTGATGATGCCGGGAATGGAGGCAGTCATTGAAAAATCGGCCAGATTCGCCTGACCGGTCAGTTGGAAGCGTAAATCGCTGTCGATCAGGCCAACCTTGCCCGGCCCCAACGTCAACACCGCGTTGCCTTTACCGTTGTGGCCGTCGGTAATGACGTTTAAACGGGCGCTAATCTGGGTTTCATCAAAGCCTTTGCTCCAGTCATGTAGCGCAATACTCAGGCCGCCGTTAAGCGGTTGCTGGCTGTACGGCCAACGCCACTCACCCTGTTTAATACTGACCTGCTGCGGGTTGATTTCCCACGGCAAGCTTGCCAGCGGTTTATCTGCCCCTTTTTCCGTCAGCGTCAGCACCCCCTGTTGCTGTTGCCAGCGCATGTCCAGCAGCAAAGGTTTTTCCAGATAGGCAGTCTGTATCTCGCCCTGCAGCGCCCCTTGCGTCGGCATGCTGTCCAAATCCAGCGGAATGGCAATCTTGCCGGTCAGGTGTAGCGGCTGTGGGCTGTTTGGCGCCTTGAGCGTCAGGCTGTTCAGGGTCAGTTGCTGATGGGGATCCAACAGCGCGTCGACGCTGATGTTGGGGCCCTGATACTGAAGACGCTGGCCTTCTGTGGTGGCATGTACCTGCAGTTTACCGGCGTAGTACTGCCATGGCAGCACCGAGAGATCCTTGATGGTGATATCCAGCAGCGGCAGTTGTTTTTGCAATTGGTCTAGCGCCAAAGGCGCACTGTTGTCGTCACCGGCGGGCAATTTTGATAAACAGGCGCTATCGACGTTCAGCTTGTCGCTGACGAGTTGCCAGCGGCCCTGCTGATAAGCCAATCGGGTTGGGCCGACGGCGGCAAGTAAACAATCCTGGGCTAAAAAACGGGCGCCATCCAACTGCAAGGCTCCTTGCCGCCACTGTAGTTTGCCCTGCAAAACCAACTGACTGCCCTGCGGCAACCAGTGCGAGAGTACTCGCGGCAGCCAGCGCGGCAGAGTTTGCCACAGCGCCAGCAGCAGGATCAGCATACTCACCACAATCCCTATGAATACTTTCAATCGCTTAGTCATTAAATGATTGTTTCATTCCTGAGTTAGGCGCCCTTTACCCGGGCTAAAGGCCGTTTAGGCTAAGTCTATGCCTGAATTGGCAATAATGATGGCATGAATTTGACATAGGGTGAAGCCGAGACCGAAGAAGATGCCCCGGACAGGGGCTTTTATAGCCATTGATGCGGATGCTGTAAGCTTTAGTTACATATTCATCACATGAATGTGACCTGTTTCAGACTTTTGTTATTGTCGTTAGATTTGATCATTAATAGTCTTGCAAGCATTCTAACAAAAGTCAGCTACTAGCTAACTATACTAGAGAAGCCATTCCCCACACCCCCGTGGGGATTTTTTTTGGCTCTGACCAACAAAGTTAACTCATCCCTCATACTCGCCACGAATATCCGCCACGCTCCAGCGTCGCCAACTACCCTTAATGGATACCGCCCCTATTGATATCGCTTACCCGTTTTTAGCGTTACCGAAACAGGCTAACCAATTGTAGAATTTACTAAAATCTGTTAAATTGATCACAAAATCAAGCTGGAGAAACCACGATGAAACTGGCGATATACAGCACTAAACAATATGACCGTAAATATCTCGAACTGGTGAATCAGCAGTTTGGCTACGAGCTGGAGTTCTTTGACTTCCTGCTCAGTAAAAGAACCGCCAAAAACGCCGCCGGTTGCAAAGCGATCTGCATCTTCGTCAATGACGACGGCAGCCGCGAAGTCCTCGAAGAGCTGGCGGCATTGGGCGTTGAAATACTGGCCCTGCGCTGCGCCGGCTTCAATAATGTGGATTTGGACGCGGCTAAAGAATTGGGCATCAAGGTCGTGCGCGTGCCGGCCTACTCGCCGGAAGCGGTCGCTGAACACGCCGTGGGGATGATGATGTGCCTTAACCGCCGTATTCACCGCGCTTATCAACGCACCCGTGATGCCAATTTTTCGCTCGAGGGGCTGATCGGCTTCAACATGCATAATCGCACCGCCGGGGTGATTGGCACCGGTAAAATTGGCATCGCCACCATGCGGATCCTGAAAGGGTTCGGCATGAAGCTATTGGCTTATGATCCGTACCCAAGCGAGCAAGCACTGGAGCTGGGTGCCGAATATGTCGATCTGAAAACGCTGTACGCGCAGTCTGACGTGATCACCCTGCACTGCCCGCTGACGCCGGAGAACCACCACCTGCTGGACAGCGACGCTTTTGCGGTGATGAAAGACGGTGTGATGATCATCAACACCAGCCGTGGCGCTCTGATTGACTCCTCAGCGGCCATTGACGCCCTGAAGCAGCAGAAAATCGGCGCTCTGGGGATGGACGTGTATGAGAATGAGCGCGACCTGTTCTTCGAAGACAAGTCGAATGACGTGATCCAGGACGATATCTTCCGTCGCCTGTCAGCCTGCCATAATGTGTTGTTCACCGGTCATCAGGCTTTCCTGACCGAAGAGGCGCTGACCAGCATCTCGGAAACCACGTTGAAAAACATTAACCAATTGGATCGCGGTGAGAACTGCCCTAATCAGCTCAATGCCTGATGATTTTAGCAAGGAAGAAAACATGAAGAAGTCCATCTCAGTGGCGTTAACGGCGCTGCTGTTAGCGGGGTGTGGAATGAGCCAGAATGGTAAAACGGTGACCGAAAGCGACCTGTTGCATCATAATTTTGCGCTGCAAAGCGTCGACGGCGTGGCGGTGAAGTCACGTCCCGGTAACGGACCCAACCTTGAGTTCGGTGAGAAAATGCATATTTCCGGCGCCATGTGTAACCACTTCTTCGGTAGCGGTCAATTGCAGGATGGCGTGTTAACCGTGCCGGGGCTGGCTTCTACCCGTATGGCCTGTTCTGATCCGCAACTCAACCAGTGGGACTGGGTGATTGGCGACGTACTGGCTAAAGGGGCGAAAGTCGCCCTTAGCGCTCAGCAGTTAACGCTGAGCGGCAGCGGCCACGTCCTGGTCTATACCCAGCGAGACTGGGTGCAGTGATCCTTGTTCACCAGGCCTGGCGGCCTGGTGTTCCTTTCTGCTTACCCGGCGGTTGAGCAGGCTCCCTGACCCAGGGTCCATTCTTCACACTGCTTGCCGTTCGGCATCTGGCACATTCTTACTGCCTCACCGTTTAAATTGTGGGCCACGGTTGTGGTGCCGCCCACGCTGGCGCAGTTCGCGCTGGTCTGTAAGGTATTGATTCTGGCACTGTTGCCCTGCTGCACTGGCTCTTCATTCTTGCTGCTGCATGCGGCCAAAAGCAGTACGGCGCTGGCCAGCAACCATTTTGATGTCGTCATTATTCCACTCCTGAACCCGGAACTACGCTGTGTAAAATCGCCATTGCTGATAACTCGCATCACTTTATGCGGACACGTTTTGTTATCTTTGATGCAAACCTGTTTAATCTAGCCTGATATATAAATAATGAAAATATATTCCTGCAATTATTTGGCGTTCATTTGAACACTGTGATCTTTATTAGGGTTGCCGGCGTTTTCATCCGGGGCACTGAGCAGCCACAGCAGGGTCTGAACGCAGGGAGCACTAGCCGGTTTGAAGGAGGGATTGAGCAGCAGCAGACGGGTTAGGAATAGTCAGACAATAGTAAAAAAACAGCACCTGTTTTGTTACTGAGTGGATATAACTAACTCATTATTTTTAGTTATTATTTCTGCGTCATTCAGCCAGCGCCACTGAATGTCACGCTGGCTGCTTTCACTTTAAAATAACAATTAGTGCGCCGCTGTTTTCGACAGTAAATTAATCACCAGTACGCCGGCAATAATTAACCCCATGCCAAACATCGCTGGCAGATCCAGCTTTTGCTGATAAATAAATACTGCCGCTATCGACACCAGAACAATCCCCATGCCCGACCAGATTGCATAGACAATGCCCAGTGGCATGGTTTTAACCACCATAGACAGCCCCCAAAAAGCGACCGCGTAACCGACCACCACCACCAGTGACGGCCACAGACGGGTAAAGCCTTCAGAGGCTTTCAGCATGGTGGTGGCGATGACCTCCGCCACAATCGCCATGGTCAAATACATAAATCCGCTCATCGTTTTTTCTTCTCTAAGTTCACCTGTTCAACAGTATGACGTGCCGGAAATAAATTGTCGTTAAACAACCGCAACAATTCTTCGTTACCGCGCGGTTTTAATTCAGGAAATATCAGCTTACAGCAAATTTTGTCGATTTTTGCTCCGCCACACAAACGCGATAAAGGGCCAATATATCCCTCTGCTAGACTTTGTTAATTACTGCGAGAGGTGACTTTTGCAGCTTTTTGAGCAATGAAAGGTAAAGTCGAATGATTACTACAGATGGTAATAATGCAGTCGCTTCTGTCGCCTATCGCGCCAGCGAAGTGATTGCCATCTACCCGATCACCCCCAGTTCGACCATGGCGGAACAGGCGGATGCCTGGTCCGGCGACGGGCGTCAAAACATCTGGGGAGACGTACCGCGAGTGGTGGAAATGCAGTCGGAAGGCGGAGCGATTGCCACGGTGCACGGTGCGTTGCAGACCGGTGCGTTGTCGACCTCATTTACCTCATCGCAGGGCCTGCTGCTGATGATCCCGACGCTGTACAAACTGGCCGGTGAGCTGACGCCGTTTGTCCTGCACGTCGCCGCGCGCACCATCGCCACCCATGCCCTGTCGATTTTCGGCGATCATTCCGATGTGATGGCGGTACGCCAGACCGGCTGCGCCATGTTGTGCGCCAGTAACGTACAGGAAGCGCAGGACTTTGCATTGATTTCTCAAACGGCGAGCCTCAACAGTCGCCTGCCGTTCATTCACTTTTTTGATGGTTTCCGCACCTCGCATGAAATCAATAAAATCGTCCCCCTGAGCGACGATACCCTGCGCCAGATGCTGCCTCAGGAGGCGATTGATGCGCACCGCAGCCGCGCGCTGTCGCCAGACCATCCGGTGGTGCGCGGTACTTCCGCTAACCCGGACACCTATTTCCAGTCGCGTGAAGCGACCAACCCCTGGTACGACGCGGCCAGCCGGCACGTGATTGATGCGATGGACAAGTTTGCCCAGATCACCGGCCGGGCCTATCAGCCTTTTGAATACTACGGCCATCCGCAGGCCGAGCGCGTGGTGATCCTGATGGGTTCCGCTATCGGTACCTGCGAAGAAGCGATCGACGCCCTGCTGACCCGTGGCGAAAAAGTCGGCGTACTGAAAGTGCGACTGTTCCGGCCATTCTCCGCACAATATCTGCTCAGCGTGCTGCCGGAGAGCGCCAAGAAAATCGCCGTGCTGGACCGCACCAAAGAGCCGGGGGCACTGGCGGAACCGCTGTATCTGGACGTGATGACCGCACTGGCCGAAGCCTTCAGCCGTGGCGAGCGCGCCCATATGCCGATGGTGATCGGTGGCCGTTATGGGCTGTCCTCGAAAGAGTTCGGGCCAGACTGTGCGCTGGCGGTGTTTAACGAACTGACGCTGGACAAACCGCGCCCGCGCTTTACCGTCGGTATTTTTGACGATGTGACCGGCCTTTCTCTGCCGCTCAGCGGAGAAACCCTGCCGCAACGCGCCTCGTTGGAAGCGTTGTTCTACGGCCTGGGCAGCGACGGTTCGGTTTCCGCCACCAAGAACAACATCAAAATCATCGGCAACAGTACGCCACTGTACGCCCAGGGCTATTTTGTCTACGACTCGAAAAAGGCCGGTGGCCTGACGGTGTCGCATCTGCGCGTCAGCGAGCAGCCGATTAACTCAGCCTATCTGGTCAGCCGTGCCGATTTTATCGGCTGCCACCAGTTGCAGTTTATCGATACCTACCAGATGGCAGAACGCCTGAAACCCGGCGGTATCTTCCTGCTCAACACGCCGTACGGTGCCGAAGAGGCGTGGTCGCGGCTGCCGCAAGAAGTGCAGGCCGTGCTGCTACAGCGTCAGGCGCGTTTTTATATCATCAACGCCGCAAAACTGGCGCGTGAATGTCGGCTCGGTGCGCGCATCAATACCGTGATGCAGATGGCGTTTTTCCACCTGACCCAAATTCTGCCGGGTGAAGTGGCGTTGCAACAGTTGCAGGACGCCATTGCCCGCAGTTACAGCAGCAAAGGCCAGGATATCGTCGAACGCAACTGGCAGGCACTGGCCGCCACGCTAGAGGCGCTGATTGAGATCCCGCTGCAGCCGGTTAACGACAGCAGCCCAATGCGGCCGCCGGTGGTTTCCGATGCTGCCCCCGACTTTGTTAAAACCGTCACTGCCGCGATGCTGGCCGGGCTGGGTGATGCACTGCCGGTATCGGCCTTCCCGCCGGACGGCACCTGGCCGGTGGGCACCACCCAGTGGGAAAAACGCAATATCGCCGAAGCGATCCCGATCTGGCAACCGGACCTGTGTACCCAGTGCAACCACTGCGTTGCCGCCTGCCCACACTCCGCCATTCGCGCCAAAGTGGTGCAGCCGGAGGCGATGGAGCATGCCCCTGCCTCGCTGCAGTCGCTGGATGTGAAGGCGCGAGATATGCGCGGCCAAAAATACGTGCTGCAGGTGGCTCCGGAAGATTGTACCGGCTGCAACCTGTGCGTTGAGGTGTGCCCGGCGAAAGACCGCCAGAACCCGGACATCAAGGCGATCAATATGGCACCACGGCTGGATCATCTGGCCGTAGAAAAGGAACACTACGACTTCTTCCTGCAACTGCCGGAGATTGATCCGGCGCAGATCGAGCGGATCGACATTCGTACCTCACAGTTGATCTCACCGTTGTTCGAATACTCCGGTGCTTGTTCCGGCTGCGGAGAAACGCCGTACATCAAGCTGCTGACCCAGCTTTATGGCGACCGGTTGCTGATTGCCAACGCCACCGGCTGCTCATCCATTTACGGCGGTAACCTGCCCACCACGCCTTACACCACCAATGCCGAAGGGCGTGGACCGGCCTGGGCCAACTCGCTGTTTGAGGACAACGCCGAATTCGGTCTGGGTTTCCGCCTGACGGTTGACCAGCACCGCAGCCGCGTATTGCGCCTGCTGAATACTTTGGCACCGCAGTTGCCGGCACAGCTGGTTAATGCTCTGCAGATGGAGGAGATCGCGCCGGAACCTCGCCGCAAACAGATCGCGGAACTGCGCAGCCTGCTGGCACAGATCGAAGGTAACGACGCTCGTCAACTGGCGACCGACGCCGATTATCTGGTGGATAAATCCATTTGGCTGATTGGGGGTGACGGTTGGGCTTACGACATCGGGTTTGGTGGGTTGGATCACGTCCTCAGCCTGACAGAGAACGTCAACGTGCTGGTATTGGATACCCAATGCTACTCCAACACCGGGGGCCAACAGTCGAAAGCCACCCCGCTGGGCGCAGTCACCAAGTTCGGTGAGCACGGCAAGCGCAAGGCGCGCAAGGATCTGGGCGTCAGCATGATGATGTACGGCCATGTGTATGTGGCGCAGATCTCGCTGGGCGCGCAGCTCAATCAGACGGTGAAAGCGATCCAGGAAGCCGAGGCCTACCCGGGCCCGTCGCTGATTATCGCCTACAGCCCCTGTGAAGAACACGGTTACGATCTGGCGCTCAGCCACGACCAGATGAAACAATTGACCGCTACTGGTTTCTGGCCGTTGTACCGCTTCGATCCGCGCCGCGCTGATGAAGGCAAACCGGCATTAGCGTTGGACTCCCGACCGCCAAACAGCAACCTGACCGAAACGCTGCTGAAAGAACAGCGCTTCCGTCGCCTGAACTCGCAGCAGCCGGAGGTCGCCAGCGCGCTGTATCAGGCGGCAGAGAAAGAGCTGAAGGAGAAATACGACTTCCTCAGCCTGCTGGCCGGTAAAGGGGAAAAAACCTCCGCCGAGTAACTCATCGGGGCGCGACCGGTTCGCGCCCCGCTTCCAGCCAACTTTGCCGCTGCGCTTCTTTTACCGCCCCCCGTACATAGTTCGCCTTCCCCTGCCATTGCGCCGCATTAAATTGCGCCTTTTCAATCACCGCCTGATAACGCGTGGTTTTCAGCATGCTGTCAGCCTGGATCAGCAATGGAACGATGCGAACCCCAACCCGATCCAGACTCGGATAAGGCCATGGATGCGCCGCATCAACATAGGGCGCCATAAAATCCAGCGCTGCCAACAATGAACTGCCTTGTTCCGTTCGGTAGTGCCAGAGATCAATCCCCTGTCGTTGCGCCAAACCGGCCACCAGTACCAGCGCCTGCAAGTTAAAGTAGCTGTAATGGAACGACCGGGTGCGCAGCAACTCCTGCGGCTGCGAGCCATCGGCAGCAAGCTGCAAGTCCAGCTTTTGCTGCATCAGTATCGCCATGTCGCGCACGACCTCATCGCGCCCTAGCCAGGCGGCAATCCCTGCTATCTGTAGTGCATACCAACTGCCATGATTATTCTTCGCGGCAGCCTCCTGCTTGCCGGCGGGACCGTGCAACAACCCATCGAGATAACGGCCAAACCATTGCCGCATCTGGCTTTCATCATGCGCCGTCCAGCCCGGTGTTTGCTGCAGCAATAACAGGCTGTCGACAATACGAGTGGCAAAATAGCGCCCATCCAGAATACCGTTACCACGGCCACTGTCGCGTCCCGGAATACCCTGGGCGTAGTTGAGATTTGGGTTCATCCGCGTTTGCGGGTTGATAAACCAGGTACGGATCAGCGCAATGGCCCGATCGCTGTAGCGCCGCTGACCGGAGAAATAACCCGCCAACGCCAGAGTCTGTACTCGCTGGGTGAATTCGGCCAAACGCACGCCGTCACTTTGCTCATTCTTACTGGCCGGATTCACTTTCCCATCATGGCGAACCCAGGGCAGCCCATTGGGTTGACGGCTATCCGGCCACCAATAGGCTCCCAGGCTCAGATAGTCGTGCTTGTCGCCGCTGGGTGGCGTCAGGCCCTTATCGGTGACGCTGAGTAAGGGTTTTGGCAGCAGGCTATCGGCATCGCGCATCAGGCTTTGATAGTTAGCATCTCCCTGAAGATGCGCTTTTACCTGTAACAACTGCGGCTGCTGCAAGAAAATACAGCACTCCGCAGCATTGGCAGCCAACGGCATCAGACAAAGCAAAAAGGCGGCTCGCAAGCGGGTGCATATCATCAAACGGGTTCCCCATTATGATCAGCGGTGACTGCGGTTATCCTGCCCATTTTTAACGCCAAAGGTAAGTACCTTTTCAAAGCAGAATTTTACTGGCTTCGCAATTCACAATATTAATGAATACCACTCATAGTGCCTATCTAAAAATGATATGTTAGGCACTGTTATATAGCTTTATTTTTATCATGCATGGGACAGACATAATGAGTATAAATATAAGACAAGCATTAGTTTCAGATGTAGATAGTATTTTCGAAGTTAGAACTTCGGTTATTGAAAATCATCTTAGTCGCGAAGAAATGCGGCAGATGGGGATCACTGAAAGCATAGTGGCCGATTTGATTCATAAGAGCAGTTGCACTTGGGTTGCGGTTGAGAACGAAAAAATTATCGGTTTCTCAATGATTTTGCCGGACGAAGGCTGCCTATTTGCCGCGTTTGTTCTCCCGGAATATGAAAGTAAAGGAGCAGGACGTAGGCTTGTTATGGCAGCTGAGCAAGAGTTATTCAAACACCATGATATAGCCTGGCTGGAAACCGATAAGAATAGTCGTGCTGCGAAATTTTACAGGCATCTCGGCTGGGGTAATGAAACGTATATTAATGATGTTGATATCAGATTAGAGAAAAAAAATCTTAGAGTTTAATTCACTGCAATCAATGTATATGTCCGCTTCTGGCTGTGAGTTCAACTGATGGACGCAACACATTGGTTAAAACGCTCTGCGGGTGATTCATAGTCTAGCGTTTTTCTTGGCCTATCGTTGAGCTGCCTGG
>NZ_CAMISV010000001.1:0-765763 GCF_946227095.1 Serratia proteamaculans | reverse complement strand
TAACAATGCCATTGCGAGAGTGGGCGCTGCAGGTTTGTCGGCTGAAAGCCCTTGGGGTGGTGAAGACCCGGCCAAGGCAGACAAAAAAGGCCAGCAGGGGCTCAAGCAATATCAGCAGTTGCGTCAGGAAATTGAGGTTGCCCACTCGACAAGCCTTGCCAAAATTGACCTGGAAGAACGGAACTCACAGGCCAAACTGATCGCCACGGCTAAAGCTGCTGGCGCCAGTCAGGCAGATGTACAACGCGTCATGTCTCTGAATGCCGAGAACTACCAGCGACAACGGTTAGAACTGGCTGAACAGTATGCGCCGGGTCAGGCGACAGTACGTAAGGAGCAGGAAACCAGCAGAGAGCTGAAAGCGTTGTATGACGCACGTTTGCTGACGGAGCGTGATTACCTGATCGCCCGGCATACCCTGCAGCAGGATATGGCCCGCGAGAGGTTAAAGGCAGAGGCTGATGCCATTGCGGCCCCACGGCAAAACATCGCCGGGGATGTTGATCCCTCCGTTCAACTGAGTAACCAACTGGCGCAGCAGCAGGCCCAGTATCAGGCGTACTACCAGCAAGGTTACATTGACAAACAGCGCTATGAGCAGTTGTTGCAGGCGGCAACACAGGAATCAACTGACGCGCAATATCAGCAGGCAATGAAACTTTACGCTGGGCAGAGCCAGGTCAATAAGCTGCAGCTTGGGCTGATTGATACGATGCGGGAACGCTCCACCAACATGCTGACCGGGTTACTTACCGGTACCCAGACCTTCAAAGACAGCATGGTGGGTCTGTTTTCCTCCCTCACGCAATCCATCGTTCAGAACCTGATAGAAATGGCGGCTCAGGCTTTGCTGACCAAAACCATTTTATCTACGTTTATGAGCTTTGGTGGTGGGGCGGCTGGCGGGGGTAATAACCCTGGCACGGTTCCGATGTTCGCCAACGCCAAGGGCGGCGTTTACTCTTCGCCTTCCCTGAGTGCCTACAGCGGCCAGGTGGTAAGCCAACCCACAACGTTTGCGTTTGCCAAAGGTGCCGGCTTGATGGGGGAGGCTGGGCCAGAAGCTATCATGCCGCTTAAGCGTGGTGCGGATGGTTCACTGGGTGTGCGTGCTTTACCGTCTGAATCTTCTCGCTCTGGTGCGACGATCATAGAAGTTAATGCGCCGGTATCGATTACACAGGAGGTTTCATCCGGCGACACTAACAACGCCAATACAGGGAACACGGCCAGGTTGTTACAGTCAATTATCCAAACAACAATTTCAGAACGTCTTAAAAAGGAAATATCGCCCGGTGGGTTACTCTATCGTTAATAATGGTGACGCATGACTATTGATACGTTTAATTGGCCTGTGAGGCTTCAAGCCAGTGAAGATATTAATATTTCAATAATCCAGGTTCAGTTTGGTGATGGTTATAAGCAAGTGGCCAGTTCCGGGCTAAATGCGGCGGTAGAAACATGGTCATTATCCTGTAATGGTGAAAGTAGCAATATTTCAGTTGTGAGAGATTTTTTAAAATCCCATGCTATTCAGTCCTTTTGGTGGACGAATCCGTGGGGTGAGAAAAAACTTTACCGAGTGAAGTCTGATTCTATAAAACCCAAGTTTATTAATGGCATGTTCGTTGATATTACATTTACGTTTGAACAGGCATTTGCACCTTAATAGTGCTGTAACTGTATCACCAAAATAGAGAAGCCACCGAGAGGTGGTTTTTTTGTGGGGGGAATATGAGCTTAACGCAAGACTTGCAGTCTTTGGAGCCCGGCGAGTTAATCCAGTTAATCGAAGTCGATGGTACTGCTTTTGGTATGGATCGTGTCCTGCGATTCCATGCACATAATATTCCGGCTGATGGCTGGGCGTCGTTTGCGGCCGAAAATATGCCATCGATTATCTGGCAGGGGAACGAATACGACCCGCACCCGTATGAGTATAAGGGGGCCGAGTTGACGAGTACCGGCTCACAGCCGACGCCAACGCTGTCGATCGGCAACGTCGGCAACTACGTTACATCGCTATGCCTGGCCTACGACGATATGGTGCAAGCAAAGGTGCGTATCCGTACCACGATGGCGAAGTATCTCGATGCCGCCAACTGGAAAGCAGGCAACCCAGGCGCCATGCCGACTGAAGAACGGGTGCAGCTTTACTACATTAACGCCAAAAAAGCAGAGACGCGTGGTCAGGTTGATTTTGAACTGTGTACCCCTTTCGATATTCAGAATTTGCAATTGCCAACGCGGCAGATCACCCCTGTTTGTACCTGGTGTATGCGTGGCTGGTACCGCACAGGTACGGGTTGCGATTACAACGGAACACGGTATTTCCTGAAAGACGGCACACCGACGGATGACCCTTCAAAGGATGTTTGCGGGGGTCGCATGCGGGACTGTGAAGAGAGGCACGGTAAAGAAAATCCCTTGCCTTACGGTGGTTTCCCCGCAGCAAATTTGCAAGGGAAGTAATCATGCGAAAAAAATTGATGGATGCCATACGGCAACATGTTGGGGCGGAGTATCCCAACGAGGCTTGCGGAGTCATCATTGATACCGGGCGAAACCAGCGTTATATCCCATGCCGCAATATCTCAGAAAAACCTACCGAGAACTTTACGCTTTCGTCTGCTGATTATGCCGTGGCTGAAGAGCAGGGCGAAATCATAATGATTGTGCATTCTCATCCGGATGTCGTACAGCTGATCCCGTCAGAATTTGACCGGATACAGTGCGATCACTCGGGTATTGAGTGGGGGATTATGTCCTGGCCAGACGGTGATTTTTGCACGGTATCACCGCGAGGTGAACGCGAGCTTGTCGGCCGTCAGTGGGTGTTGGGTTATGCCGACTGCTGGACGCTCATCATGGATTATTTCCGCCAGCATCACGGCATCACGTTGAAAAATTACTCTGTGCCGCGTGAATGGTGGCTCGACGGCAAAGAAAAAATCTATGACGACAACTGGCAGGCCGAAGGGTTTATCGAGGTATCGCCCGCGGCTATCCAGCCTGGGGATATGGTCATGATGCAGCTTAGTGCGCCTGTGACCAACCATGCCGCGATCTATCTCGGTGACAATGCCATCTTGCACCACAATTTCGGCAACCTGTCGGCGCGGGTGCCTTATGGAAAATATTATCGGGATCGCACTGTTCGGGTTGTTCGACATAAGGAACTTTTCCATGCGTAAAAAAATCACGCTCAGAGGGGCGATGGGCAAGAAATTTGGCCGGCACCATGAATATGCTGTTGCGGATTTGCGAGAGGCGTTGCGGGCCATGTGCGCCACTATTCCAGGTTTTAAAAAATACATGTCAACAGCCCATCTTGACGGTATTCGGTTCGCCTTTTTCAGCGGTCGCGAAAATATCGGCCTTGATGAATTTGATATGGCAAAAGGTGCGGGTGAATTCGTGATCATGCCCATAATCGAAGGCGCTAAGCGTGGTGGGATGCTGCAAGTCGTCATCGGCGCTGTTGCCCTTGTCGCTGCGTTCTTCACTGCTGGCGCATCGTTGGCTGCGTGGGGGGCCGCAATGTCAGCCGCCACAATTTCAGCGACATCGGTATTAACGGGGATCGGTATCAGCATGATGCTTGGGGGCGTTGTACAACTTCTGACGCCGCAGCCAAGCATGAATATAGGCGCATCCTCCAGTACGGACAATAAGCCTAACTATGCTTTTGGTGCGCCGGTGAATACCGTTGCAATGGGTTACCCCGTACCACTGCTTTATGGCGAACGGGAGATCGGCGGCGCCATTGTCAGTGCCGGCATTTTCTCAAGCGATCAACAGTAACCACGGGTCTAAATGGTTTATGGCTGCCTCTTGGCAGCTTTTTTTATGGGTGAAAAATGAGACTACTTGAAAGGCAAACGGTTATCAGCGGCCGTAAAGGTGGCGGTGGAAGCCCACATACTCCGGTAGAACAACCCGATGACCTGCTGTCGGTTGCCAAGCTGAAAATGGTTATCGCTCTGTCTGAGGGAGAAATTCAAGGTGACCTCACAGCACAGCAGATCTATCTAAACAATACGCCACTTGCCGACGATGCAGGAAACTATAACTTTACCGGCGTTAAATGGGAGTTCCGCAAAGGCACTCAAGATCAAGCGTATATCCAGGGCTTGCCGGAAATAGACAATGAATCGACGGTAGGCATTGAGGTTAAGGCAAGCGCCCCCTGGGTGAGGAACTTCTCAAACCTCACCCTGGATGCTATACGTATTAAACTCAGTCTGCCCATCCAGTATCAGTACAAAGATAATGGGGATATGGTCGGCACTGTCACTGAATACGCGATCGACTTATCAACTGATGGTAGCGCATATCAGAACGTTGTTAATGGTAAGTTTGATGGTAAAACCACGTCAGAGTATCAACGCGATCACCGTATCGATTTGCCAAAATCTACGACGGGCTGGGCTATTCACGTCCGCCGTATTACGCCTGATTCAACTTCGACAAAACTCATCAACGCGTTCAAGGTAGCTTCCTTTGCGGAGGTCATCGACAGCAAGCTGCGTTATCCCAACACCGCATTGTTGTATGTCGAACTCGATTCCAGCCAGTTTAACGGCAGCGTGCCGAAGACAACCTGCAAGCCAAAAGGCAAATTAATCCGCGTGCCGGACAATTACAACCCGGACACAAGGACATACAGTGGGGCGTGGCTCGGTGATTTCAAGCTGGCTTACAGCAACAATCCGGCCTGGATTTTTTACGATTTAGTGTTGGATGAAATTTACGGCATGGGTGGCCGTGTCGATGCCAGCATGATCGACAAATGGCAGCTGTACAGCATCGCTGCATATTGCGATGAAATGGTGTCTAACGGTGCCGGCGGGAAAGAACCGCGTTTTGTTTGCAATGTGTTTATCCAAAATCAGCAGGACGCATACACCGTATTGCGTGACCTCGCGGCGGTATTTCGCGGCATCACATTCTGGGGGAATGACCAGATTTATGTGAATGCCGATGTACCGCAAAATGATGTTGATTATGTCTACCACGTTTCAAACGTCGTTAACGGTGATTTCACCTATGCTGGTGGTTCGTATAAAAACCGGTTTACCTCCTGCAATGTTTCCTACTCGGACCCCATCAATCATTATTCGGATACGATTGAATCCGTATACGATTCAGAGCTTGTGGAACGTTACAACGCGAATCAGATGCAACTGACAGCGATCGGTTGTACTTCGCAAAGTGAGGCGCATCGCAGAGGGCGCTGGGCTATTTTGTCCAATGCCAAAGACGGCTCGATTTCTTTTGGTGTTGGGCTGGATGGATATATCCCGCTGCCGGCAGAAATCATTGGTGTTGCCGACCCTTTCCGTGCGGGAAAAGAGAATGGTGGCCGTATCAGCCGGGTTGCTGGGCTGAAAATTACCGTTGACCGTCCCGCTGACTATGCCGTTGGTGACCGGCTGGTGGTAAACCTGCCCGATGGTACTGCACAGAGTCGTACAATCAGTGCGATCAGCCTGGACAAAAAGACGCTGACCGTTGCAACGGCATACCGGCAAACGCCTGTGGCGGGCGCGGTATGGTGTATCGACAGTGACAAATTGGCTATCCAGTATTTCCGGGTAACGTCAATTTCAGCAAACGATGACGGCACATTCACGATTGCCGGGGTTCAGCATGACCCCAACAAATACCGCTATATCGATGACGGCGTGCGCATCGACCCGCCGCCGATTTCTGTCACACCGCCTAACGTCATGTCGGCGCCGAAGAATATCGTAATCTCCGAAGTTGACCATGTGGCGCAGGGGCTGACGGTCGCATCAATGCAGGTGACCTGGGAGCGTGTGGAGGGCGCTATCGATTACCTGGCCCAGTGGCGTAAGGATAAGGGCGACTGGGTGAACATAGGGCGCACCAGTGCGCAGGGTTTCACTGTTCAGGGGATTTACTCCGGGGTGTACGACGTGCGTGTACGCGCAGTGAATGCGGTCAATGTCTCTTCTCCCTGGGGTTACGCTGATTCAACCACGCTCAGCGGTAAAGTGGGTAAGCCCGGCATGCCGGTTAATCTGATGGCCAGTGATAACGTCGTCTGGGCGATTGATGTTACCTGGGGATTCCCTTCTGGCGCTGGCGATACGGCCTACACCGAGATAGAGCAGGCAACCACCGCAGACGGCCAGAATCCACTGTTGTTGGCCAACGTCCCCTATCCGGGCGTGAGCTACCAGCACGGACCTATGCCGGCAGGCGTACGCCGTTGGTATCGTGCCCGTCTGGTTGACCGTATCGGTAACAAAGGTGATTGGACGCAGTTTGTAGCCGGGATGTCGAACGTTGATGCCGACGAACTCATCGGCTCTGTGGTTGATGATTATTTGAACTCGGAAGACGGAAAGGCGTTGCTTGATCCCCTGAAAACCAGCCCGGAAGCCATTCTGCAGAACGTGCTGGCGGAATACGGTACCGCTAACCAGCAGTGGGCCAACTATGGCGAGAATCGGGCCGGGATCATCCAGGCACAGAAGGTGGCCGCTGACGCTGAAAGCTCGGTTGCGCAGTTGGAAACCGACGTCACCGCCAAGTTCAACGATCAGGAAGCCGCCATACAGGAGAAAATGACGGCCTACGCAGACGCTTCCGGCCCTTCGGCGATTTGGACGTTGAAGACGGGTATCAAGTACAACGGTACGAACTACGATGCTGGCCTGGCGGTTGCTGTGACGGTCAATGGGACGCAGGTCGATACACGCGTAGCTGTTAACGCCAACCAGTTCGTGGTGATCAGCGGTAGCAGCGGCAGCTATTACTCGCCGTTTATTATCAAAGACGGACAGGTACTTATCAGCCAGGCGTTTATCGGCAAGGGCTGGATACAGAACGCGATGATTGGTGATTACATCCAGTCGAATGACTATGTTGCTGGTCGAATGGGATGGCAACTTAATAAAGCAGGCGTTTTTGAAATTAACGGTAGTGGTAGCGGGGGGAGAATGACGATACAAAATAATTCCATTAGGGTTTATGACGGTAATGGAGTGTTACGTGCTGCGATGGGTGAGTATTAGTCTAGGGTGAATTTATGGCTTGGGGGTTTCAAACGTGGGACGCGAGAGGCGTCCCAAACAACACAGGTATTGTTAAGGTTTTTACTATAGGAACTATTAAAGTTGATTTGAACCAAAAGTCAGGGGCTTGGAGTTTTTCTGTTCCTTCAGGATATAAAATAGATTTTATGACCTTACAAGATGGTATAGGGTTCACTCAAGAAAGAAGGGGGCTGCGAGTGCTAAATAATAATACACTCGAGATGTTCGATGCCGCGGGACAATGGTTCAATGGAACGGCACCAGCTTATGCAGGCTGGATAATAGTCTATTTGTTGAGGGTGTAATTATGTCATGGGGGGCAATGTTTGTAGATAGTGACGGCGTGCCTTGGGCTACACCGGATAGTACACCCATGAGTCTTATTGAAAAACGCATATTTAACCGAGAAGGTGCTGGCGTAGATATAATTAAATTAAACTATGATAAGCCGGTGATTATAGGGGTTCATTCAAATAACAATAAAGTTATAGGGGCCATCACTCGAAACACCAATGATGGAGCAACGGCTATACAATCAAGGATGATCACTGGGGACGGGCCTTACAACCTGACGGTTTATATTTTTTCAACACAACTACAGCCAACAGTACCATTTGGGATTAACATATTTAATGCTAGCGGACAGTGCATTCAGACAAATGAGACGAAGGTTATGCCAGCGCCGGTTAGACTTGGTTCTCCAGGGAGTGATGAATCAGGGTACAACGTAAGAACCACTCTTTCTGGCCGATGGGCGGTGATTCCTGCTACCACCGGTTATGTAACTGCGGTAATTCAAACTGGTGGCGGTGGGCGTCCATTTCAGCAGCCCATTACTAGCTTTGCTTCTTTTGATGGTGCAAACACTCAGATATACAGCGGCGCTTGGGATACGCCAGGGGGCGCTGCGACAAACATAACTTATGCCAATACCCGAGATTCAGTTTATGTTATAGATGTATCCGGGTTTTAGTCGTATTAATTAATGACCCAATCAATGTGGCGTAATTGATCGGTGCAAACGATCGTTAACTTCATTTGAGAGTGATATGATACAAAAACACAGCAAGGGAGATAATAAAGGGATGAAAAGGTTAGTCGCTGTATTATTAGTATCAATAGCAATTACGGGTTGCGCCGGAGTCTTGGAAAAGCAAGAGCCTATTTGCTACGGGACTGCGCTTATTGCGGGACAAGAAACGTCAGTTCCTATCTATGGTGTTCGCAAGCAGGTTGAACAGACACAATATAGAGCTGGTGGCCCGTTCGGTTGGCGCTGGGTTGGCAAAAACAACTTTACGCGTACGACCTGCGATAAATAAATGATATGCCCGGTTAAGCACCGGGCATTTTAAGGGTATTAGCTGCGAACTTTGCGATAAATCCACAACACCACAATGGCACCTACGACTGCGACAGCAAAACTGCCAAAGTTGAAGCCATCTACTTTACCGAACCCAAAGAAGGTACTGATCCAGCCGCCAACTACGGCACCTATTACCCCCAAAATGACTGTAACGATAAAGCCGCCACCATCTTTGCCCGGCATAATCCATTTTGCCAAGATGCCTGCGATCAGACCAAAGATAATCCATGAAATAATACCCATAACTCCCTCACTTTTGATTTGAAAGGCTCTAAGAACCACTTAGAGCGGCAGAGCGTAACACAACTGATTCACGATCTGTACCCCGGACACCGCGCCGGGTTTTTTGTTGCCAAAATTCAGGAGAACACCATGCCAGCAGGCACGATTACCTTAAAAAACAACTCAGCAGCGGTTACTGGTACCGGTACTGCGTTCAGCACCGAACTCAAGGCCAACGACTTCATTGTGGTGACAGTGGGTCAGACCGTTTACACCCTCGGGGTTAAGTCGGTGGAATCGAATACAGCGCTTACCCTGGTGCGTAACTTCGACGGTCCATCCGCCGGTGGCCTGGCATGGACACCGATCCCCTATGCGACGATGGTATCAATCACTGCGCAGACACATGCATATACTGCCGAAGCTCTGCGGGGATTGTTGCTGGATAAACGCAACTGGCAGCAGGTATTCAGTGGTACCGGAAACATTACGGTAACGTTACCCGATGGCAGTACATATACCGGCCCAGCCTGGAACAGCATCACATCTGCACTTAATCTCAAGGCTGACAAAACAGAACTGGAAGAAAAGGCAGATAAGACATCTCTTGGAACGGCAGCCTCGAAAAATACAGGTAAAGAATACGGTAATGTTTCCCTCTCCGGATACGGTGGGTTTATTGCACCAGGTGGTGATATTAGAACGAATAATAAAGATATTAATGACCTGTATAATCGGTTTATGGATTCTGGAATGGTCGTTTATCGTAATGATGTGGTGGTTGGTGGAAATTGGCCTCACCCGGTATATTCGCCGTCTTTATTTATTCCAGCTGGTGACACGTTTGCTGCAATATCGTTTCCATACGATGCCCTTGGTGGTGCGATACGAGTTTATGCAGGTAAAAAAGCGCTGGATTGGAATGGAAAGGCTCTGCATACAAGAGCATTGCTTGATTCAGTCAATACAACCATTGATGGGAATGGTTTTATCAAAAAGGCATCGCCGATTGTTAAATTATTCGGTGATGGGTCGTGTGAACTCAACGAACAATCGGCAGGGGTGACAACAGAGCGAGTAAGCGAGGGCGTTTATCGTATCTTCGGTACGCTTGGTTTTAATTCAGATGCTGCATGGAGTGGTTCGGACGGCGGTATCAGTATTCCTAAAGACCGCAACGACCTTCCGCTTGTATGGGTAGATTACGAAGTGGAATCTACCGGTGATTTACTCATTAAGACTTACCACCGAGAACACCTGTCTGCGCCAGTCTTCGCGTGTAATAAAAAATCTGGTTATGAAGACGGCGTGCCGATTGATATTCCTTTGGGGCGCTGGGTAGACCTGCGAGTAGAAGTACCAATTGACGAAATGGAGAAATAAAAATGGTTTTAATCAGTGGTGTTTTAAAAGGGCCTTATGGTGATGCGCGGACAGGCGTAACAATTACGATGCGCTCTCTAAAAACCTCGTCAACGGTGCTTAACCTGGCAAAATCACAATCTGTGACGAATGACAGCGGCCAGTATTCGTTAAATGTGGAACCTGGTGCGTATGAAATTATTATTTCTGTCTATGGTGCTCAGCCTGAGCGGGTAGGTACGATAGAGGTTTATGCGGACTCGCTACCAGGTACACTCAATGACTTCCTGCGGCACCCAGGTGAAAGCGACATCACGCCGGAGATTATTCAAACTGTCGATCGCATGCGTGTAGACGCCGCTGCATCAGCCGATAAATCTGCCGCATCAGCCGCCGCAGCAAAACAGAGCGAAGAAAACTCAGCGGCCACGTTAGCAGCAGCGGTAAAAGAGAGTTCGCGTGCGGTCATCGTCCCTGCAGTAGTCAACGCGATCGGTAACTTTCAGGGATATTTGAAGTTGGCCGCACTGCCGATAACCAACGCAGGCGTGAACGGTGTGCACTTTATTGTTGCAGCGGGGAGGACGTACGGAACCCCTGGTATGGATATAAAGTTTGTTCAGTTCTCGGCACGCAACGCATCGACGACAGCACTCGATAGCAGAGGGTTAAAAGTTGCATCGCTGGGACCGACTGGGCAAGACGTTAAGTTTGGTGCAATTTACAACGCCCAAACAGCGCGGTGGGAGCTATGGATGTTAGGGCCTGCATACAGCATGCCATCGGTATCAATACTTGCAAGCAGCAGCTCAAATGCCATGTCAGGAATTGAATTGCTGAAAGATAATACATGGCAAAAAACCAAACCTGATGGGTTTACTCCCGTCGCAGAAGATAAAATTTATTCTGGTTATAACGTGACGGTAGACGGCAATGGCTTCCTTAAAGCTGCATCACCGATCGCCAGACTGACCGGTGCGCCTGAAAAAATGGCCGATGATTACCTGAACGGATTTACCTTGGCCGGCTACGTTGCCGTGAACAGTGAGGCTGCGGGGGTAACTGCAGAAAGGGTTTCTGTCGGGGTCTACAAAATCACTGGTTCATCAGGTTTCGCTGAGGAAGGCTGGAGCATCGAGGTTCCTCAGGACGTTAACGGTAACCGCCTGTGCTTTGTGGAAACCAGTACCGGCAAGGACGGCACAATCTATGTGAAGGTCAGCAAACGCCGCTTTGACATTGATACAGCCGCGATTGTGGCTGGTGATCCGATGGATATTCCAGACGGTCGCTGGATTGACCTACGGCTTGAAATGCCTGTGCGGGGAGTGGTTGAAGAGCCGATCCCAAATGTGCAGGAACTTCTGACCAATGGGCCGCAAGTTGACCAGGTAGAATTATAAATTTAAAAGCCGGGATGAATGCCGGCTATTTAAAAAGTTTGTAATAATCGTAATCCATCGCAGCCTCAACAGCTTTTCCTTGGGTTGTGAATGGAGTTTCTGATATGAGAGGCCAGCGCCCTTTATGCAGAAAGTAGACCCAGAACTTACCTTCTTCATCTTCACGCAAGGCGAACATGGGAGGGCTGTTGATCGTTGGTGACGGGTACCGGTCGTTTTCTGTCAGAAGGAAAATCTGCCGCCCATTTATTTTAAGGCTGCCCATTGATTTTCTTGGCCTCCTGTAGCGCTGCGAACTTCTCATGAAGCGATTTTGGATACAGCTCTGTATAGACTTGCCAAAGCGTATTAAGATTTTTGTGGCCGGTCACTTGGGCAACTTCTTCAATACTAAATCCTGCCTCAAAAAGCCTACTGGCCCCCTCTCTTCTAAGATCGTGGTATCGCAGGTCTTCTATCCCAAGCTTATCTTTCACCTGTACAAAAGCCACACTGATGGATTTTTCGTTAAATGGGAAAATGAACTTTGATGTTCTTTTCTGCCGCATGACAATTTCCCAAGCTTCTCCCAAGAGAGGGACGCTCATATGGTTTCCTATCTTCTTTCTTGGATCCTTCCTATTTCTTACCAGCACAGACTTTTGAATATGGTCAACATCATCCCACTCTATGCGGCAAATTTCGCCAATACGCATACATGACAGGATAGAAAAATTAAAAATATCCACAAAGGGTATTCTTGAACGAGGGTTTTCCTGCCTTTTTAAAAGCTCTTCAGTGAGAGTCTTGATCTCATTTTTATCAGGCCGGCGGGATCGCCTATTTGATTTCGAGATCAAACCCATATTGGACAGCAGGGGCCTAGCCTCATCGATAGGGTTAGATGTGTAGTCAATGCCATAAATAGGTTTTGCTGCTTTTAATACTGTGCCTAGATAGCTCAAGTCATGTGAAACCGTCGAAGGCGAGGAGCCTGAAGCAACGCGGCTTCTGCAGTGATCGATGATGTCGTTTGCTTGCAGCTTTGAAAGAGTTGATCCACCTATCTCTGACGTGAGTAATTTGTTAAGGATTGACGTTTTATCCTTTCCAGCTTTGCCGCCTGTTTTCGGATCATCGATGTATTTTTGAATGAGTTCAGCAACGGTGATCTTGTCGGCATCACTGGCATTGGGGATACCATTCCTTTCCAATTCGGCTACACGGTTAATCCCCCACGTCTTGGCGTGGGCTTGCTTGGTGAAGGTTCTGTTTTCACGAAACACATAGCGCCCTTTTTCACGCACACCGACTGTGCATCTATACCTGGTTGTGCCGTCTGCCTTGGTTCTTTTTTCGATGCTGTAATAGGCCATAGAGTAACCACTTTGTGGGGTGCTTTGGGGGTGCTGTTAGGGGTGCTGATGATGGGAAAATACATTAAAGCCGATTGTAATGCATTAAAATAAAGCAATTTAATTAGAGCATTACATGTTGATGTGATTGGTTTTTATATAAAAATACTGTATTTACATACAGTTATAAATCCGATGGTACACCGGATAAGCGATGGATAAAACCGCACATATTTCATCTGCAAGCCGGGGTTGTTATGTCACAGTGGTGAGGTAAGCTAGGGGAAACCGAAAAACCTGAAACCGGTTTCTCTTTTACCCTATTCAAGGAGAGTTCATGAAGCAAATCGTTTATGTCGCCAGCCCGGAAAGCCAACAAATTCACGTGTGGCAGTTAAGCGACACGGGGGCGTTAGAACTGCTGCAGAGCGTTGAAGCGCCGGGCCAGGTGCAACCGATGGCGATCCACCCGGACAGAACGCATCTGTACGTGGGTGTGCGTCCGGCTTTCGGTATTGTCAGCTACCGCATTGAGGCGGATGGTACACTGCAACAGGCCGGTATGGCGCCGCTGCCAGGCAGCCCAACCCATATCTCTACCGATTTGCAGGGGCGTTATCTGTTCTCCGCTTCTTACAGCGGCAACTGCGCCAGCGTCAGCCCGATCGGCCATGACGGCGTAGTGGGCGCGCCTATCCAGCAGATCGACGGTTTGACTGCGCCACACTCGGCCAATATCGACCCGACCAATCAATTGTTGCTGGTGCCTTGCCTGAAAGAAGATCGCATCCGCCTGTTTAATCTGGACTTGCAGGGCGAACTGACGCCACACAGCCAGGAAGCCGTAACGACCGCTACCGGTGCCGGTCCGCGTCATATGGCGTTCCACCATAACGACAAATACGCTTACTGCGTGAACGAGCTGGATGGCACGGTAGACGTATTCGCCATCAGCGAAAACGGCGGTAAATATACCCTGGTGCAAACGCTGGACATCATGCCGAGCGATTTCAACGGCACCCGCTGGGCGGCGGATATCCACATCACGCCGAACGGCCGTTTCCTGTACACCAGTGACCGCACCGCCAGCATTCTGACTATTTTCAGCGTGTCCGAGGACGGCAGTAGCCTGTCAGTGGTCGGCTATCATCCGACCGAAGAACAGCCGCGTGGCTTCAATATCGACCACAGCGGTCGCTTTGTGATTTCGTCCGGCCAGAAGTCCGATCATATCGGGGTATACGAGATTGATCAGGCCAGCGGCAAACTGACCACCTTGGCGCGGTATCCCGTAGGGAAAGGGCCGATGTGGGTAAGCGTGTTAGATACCCGTCATACTTGAAGCTGCCTCTGTGTTGGCTGCATTTGCTCACCCCAGTCACTTACTTGAGTAAGCTCCTGGGGACTCACAAACTTGCCGCCTTGATGCAACTCCAATTATTTAGGGTATAGGAAGAGAGTATTACGCACGGTATGGCATGCGGGGGTGTAAACAGGCTTTCGCTACATTATGTTTATTAACGCCAAATCCACTTTTCCGTCGGGGCGGATATACCCGCCCCGAGCCATATCAGCTGTACTTCACCGTCAGCGTGGCACTGCCGAGGCTATGGAAGTGCACGTTAAAACCGACCAGTGCGCCGCTGGAGCCTTCATCCACCTCAATGTTTTCCACGTCCAGCGCATGCACTGTGAAGTGATAGCGGTGGCTTTCGCCCTGTGGTGGGGCCGCGCCGCCGTAACCGGCAGAACCAAAGTCGGTGCGGGTCTGGATAGCACCAGCGGGTAACACCCCTTTGCCGGAGCCTGCGCCAGCGGGCAGTTCGCGCGTCGTCGCCGGGATATTGGCTACCACCCAGTGCCACCAACCGGAGCCGGTCGGGGCATCGGGATCGTAAACCGAAATCACGAAGCTTTTAGTGCCTTCCGGTACGCCATCCCAGGCGAGGTGTGGCGACAGGTTATCGCCGTGATAACCCATGCCGTTAAACACCTGACGCTCCGGCATTTTTGCGCCGTCTTGCAACTCATTGCTGTACAAACGAAAAGTCATGGTGACTCCCTGTTGTCGGTAAAAGCAGAGCCTTAAGCTAGACTGTTTTGCCGGAACAATACAAGTAGCATTGTACCTCGCCAGTCGCCTCACCTATGGGTTACCATAATTAACCGCGAGGCTACATTCGCGAAATCAATCATTCACAGCTCGATATAAAGTAACCATGATTTCATTAAAAAAACGCACGCCGTGGTTTGGCTGGCTGCGCCGCTGGGCCAAGGGCATCAAGCGCGACATTTATGCACTCTGGCTGGCGGCCCGCGACCGGCGCACGCCCTGGTATGCCAAATTGGTCGCTCTGCTGGTCGCGGGCTACGCAGTGTCACCGATAGATCTGATTCCGGACTTTATCCCGGTGCTGGGCTATCTGGACGATGTGATCATCGTGCCTTTGGGCATCATGCTGGCGGTGTGGCTGATCCCCAAACCGCTGATGGCGGAGTTTCGGGAGAAAGCGCAGCGGCGCATTGATAATCCGACCGGCCGTATGGCCGCGGCGATGATTATTTTGCTGTGGGTGGGATGTCTGGTGTGGCTGGCCCGTTATCTGGACCAGCATTGGTGATCGGTTACTGTACCGCGGCCGTCACTGCGGCGGTCAAGCGGCTGAGCTGTTCAGGTTCAATGATGTACGGCGGCATCAAATAAATCAGTTTGCCGAAGGGCCGGATCCACACGCCACGCTCGACAAAGCCGCGCTGTAGCTGCGCCACGTCCACAGACTCTCGCATTTCTACCACACCAATTGCCCCCAGCACCCGCACATCCACCACTTTTGGCAGCGCCTTCAGCGGCAATAACTGCTGTTTCAATTGGTTTTCGATAGCGGCGACCTGCTGCTGCCAGCGGTTTTCTGCCAACAGTGACAGGCTGGCGTTGGCCACAGCGCAGGCCAGCGGGTTACCCATAAAGGTAGGCCCGTGCATAAAGCAGCCTGCCGCGCCGTTACTGATGGTCTCCGCCACGTGACGGGTGGTCAGGGTGGAGGAAAGCGTCATATAGCCGCCGGTCAGCGCTTTGCCCAGGCACAGAATATCCGGCACCACGTCAGCATGCTCACAGGCAAACAGCTTGCCAGTGCGGCCGAAACCGGTGGCGATTTCATCGGCAATCAACAGCACCTGATGGCGGTCACACAGTTCACGCACCCGTTTGAGATAGGTCGGATGGTAGATACGCATGCCACCGGCACCCTGAACCACCGGTTCGAGGATCACTGCCGCCACTTCCCCGGCATGCTGTTCCAGCAGCGCGGCAAACGGCGCGATATCATTTTCATCCCAGGCCTGATCGAAACCGCACTGCGGCGCGGTGGCAAACAGGTGTGGCGCCAGATAACCCTGATACAGGCTGTGCATTGAGTTGTCCGGGTCACACACCGACATCGCACCGAAGGTATCGCCATGATAGCCGTGGCGCAGGGTCAAAATGCGTTGCCGCCGTTCCCCGCGCGCCTGCCAGTATTGCAGCGCCATTTTCAGCGACACCTCCACCGCCACCGAGCCGGAATCTGCCAGGAACACGCATTGCAGCGCCTCCGGCGTCATGGCCACCAGGCTGCGGCACAGGGCAATAGCCGCAGGATGGGTAATGCCGCCGAACATCACGTGCGACATTTTTTCCAGCTGTTGTGTGGCAGCCAGGTTCAGCTGCGGGTGGTTATAGCCGTGAATGGCTGCCCACCAGGAAGACATCCCATCAACCAGACGTCGGCCATCGGCCAACTGCAGCTCAACGCCGCTGGCGGCCTCTACCGGGTAACAGGGCAGTGGGTGACTCATTGAAGTGTAAGGGTGCCAGATATGGCGCTGGTCGAATTCAAGGTCGGAGGCAGTGACAGACATACTTGTAAACCAAATGGTGTGCGTAATGGTTGACAGTATATCCACAATATCTAAACTGACGACACTTTTTTCATTTTTGGAGACGCCGTGATGGCCGATCGCATTCACTGGACAGTGGGTCTTGCCCAGACCCTGTTTGATAAACCCCTGCTTGAGCTGTTGTTTGAAGCCCAGACGGTTCATCGCCAGCACTTTGACCCGCGTCAGGTGCAGGTGAGCACGCTGTTATCAATCAAGACCGGCGCCTGTCCGGAAGACTGCAAGTACTGTCCGCAAAGTTCGCGCTACAAAACCGGCCTGGAGTCGGAGCGGCTGATGCAGGTGGATCAGGTGCTGGAATCGGCGCGTAAGGCCAAGGCGAATGGGTCGACCCGTTTCTGTATGGGAGCGGCGTGGAAAAACCCGCACGAGCGCGATATGCCTTACCTGCAGCAGATGGTGCAAGGGGTGAAGGCGATGGGCATGGAAACCTGCATGACGCTGGGCACGCTGGACGGTACGCAGGCGGAACGGCTGGCGGATGCCGGGCTGGATTACTACAACCATAACCTGGACACCTCGCCGGAATTCTACGGCAACATCATCACCACCCGCAGCTATCAGGAACGTCTGGACACCCTGGGCAAGGTGCGTGGCGCGGGCATTAAAGTCTGTTCCGGCGGTATTGTCGGGCTGGGTGAAACCGTGCGTGACCGCGCGGGGCTGCTGGTGCAGTTGGCCAATTTGCCGACGCCGCCGGAGAGCGTGCCGATCAACATGTTGGTGAAGGTCAAGGGAACACCGTTGGCGGATAACGAAGACGTCGACCCGTTTGATTTCATCCGCACCATTGCGGTGGCACGCATCATGATGCCAGCCTCTTACGTGCGTCTTTCTGCCGGTCGTGAGCAGATGAACGAGCAGACTCAGGCGATGTGCTTTATGGCCGGTGCCAACTCCATCTTCTATGGCTGCAAGCTGCTGACGACGCCAAACCCGGAAGAAGACAAAGACCTGCAACTGTTCCGCAAACTGGGCCTGAACCCGCAGCAGACCGAAACCGAGCACGGCGACAATCAGCAGCAACAGGCGCTGGCTGCACAGCTGATGCAGGCCGATACCGCTGAGTTTTACAACGCGGCGCTGTAATGAGCTGGCAACAACGTATTGAACAGGCGCTGGAGGAGCGGCAACAGAGCGCCGCTTACCGCCGTCGTCAGGTGAATCAGGGCGGTAATGGCCGCCATATTCAGCTTAACAACGAGCATTACCTGAATTTCTCCGGCAATGACTATCTGGGCCTGAGCCAGGATACGCGGGTGATCGCCGCTTGGCAGCAGGGCGCACAGCAGTATGGTGTCGGCAGCGGCGGCTCTGGCCATGTTACCGGCTTTTGTAGCGCACATCAGGCGCTGGAACAGCAATTGGCTGACTGGCTGGGCTACCCGCGTGCGCTGCTGTTTATCTCCGGCTATGCCGCCAATCAGGCGCTGCTGGCAGCTCTGATGCAGGCCGAGGATCGCATTTTAGCCGACCGGCTTAGCCATGCCTCTTTGCTGGAGGCCGCCGCCCACTCCCCGGCTCTGCTGCGCCGTTTTCGCCATAATCAGCCGCAGTCGCTGGCGGGCCTGTTGACAAAACCCTGCACTGGCCAGATGTTGGCGGTGACCGAAGGGGTATTCAGCATGGACGGCGACAGTGCGCCACTGGCGGAACTGCACCGCTTAACCCGTGAGGCCGGTGCCTGGCTGATGGTTGATGACGCGCATGGAATCGGCGTTCATGGTGAACAGGGGCGCGGCAGTTGCTGGCAGCAGGGCGTACGGCCCGAACTGCTGGTGGTCACCTTTGGCAAAGCCTTTGGCCTCAGCGGTGCGGCGGTGCTGTGCGATGAGTCCACGGCCGAATATCTGCTGCAGTTTGCCCGCCATCTGATTTACAGCACCGCGATGCCACCGGCGCAGGCCTGCGCATTGCAGGCGGCGTTGCATTGCATCCAACAGGGCGACGAATTGCGTGCCCGGCTGCAGGATAATATTCAGCGTTTCCGCCAGGGGGCTGCCCAGCTGTCGCTCACCCTGACGGAGTCGGTTACCGCCATACAGCCTTTGCTGGTGGGTGATAACCAACGAGCGCTCGATCTGGCGCAAAGCCTGCGCGAACAGGGTTTGTGGGTGAGTGCTATCCGCCCGCCAACGGTGCCCCCGGGCGGGGCGCGTCTGCGCATTACCCTGACGGCGGCACATCAGCCGCAGGATATCGATCGTCTGCTGGAGGTATTGCATGACGTCAGCATTTGAATCAGTCAATAAGCAAGCGGTAGCCTCGGCCTTTAGCCGGGCGGCAGGCAGCTATGACGCGGCAGCGGTGCTGCAACGTGATGTTGGTGAGCGCTTGCTGGGGATCGGGCTGGCACACCGGGGCGAGCAACTGCTCGATGCAGGCTGTGGCACTGGTCATTTTAGTCGCCGCTGGCGCGAACTCGGCAAGCAGGTCACGGCGCTCGATCTGGCGCCGGGCATGCTGGCCTTCGCCCGCCAGCAGCAGGCGGCGGATCATTACCTGCTGGGGGATATTGAAAATATCCCCTTACCCGACGCCGCCGTGGATATCTGTTTCAGCAGCCTGGTGGTGCAATGGTGCAGTGATTTACCACGCGCCCTGGCGGAGCTCTATCGGGTCACCCGGCCCGGCGGTGTGATTTTGTTTTCTACCCTGGTGCAAGGATCGCTGGGCGAACTGGGCGATGCCTGGCAGCAGGTAGACGGCGAACGCCATGTGAACGATTTTTTGCCACTGGAACAAATTGGCGCAGCCTGCGCCGGTTACCGTCACGGTCTGCAGGCGGAGTGGCAGACCCTGAATTACCCGGACGTGATGGCGTTGATGCGATCGCTCAAGGGGATCGGCGCGACCCATTTGCATCAGGGGCGCGAGGCAGGGCTGCTATCCCGTCGTCGGCTCGCCGCTTTACAGGCGGCCTATCCCTGCAATCGCGGGCAGTTCCCGCTCAGTTATCATCTGGTTTATGGAGTGATTTATCGTGATTAAGCGTTGGTTTGTCACCGGCACCGATACCGAAGTGGGCAAAACCGTGGCCAGCAGCGCCTTGTTGCAGGCCGCTAATCTGGCGGGTTACCGCACCGCCGGTTACAAACCGGTGGCTTCCGGCAGTGAAATGACCGCCGAGGGGCTGCGTAACGGTGATGCGCTGGCGTTGCAGGCAAACAGCGCGGTGGCGCTGAACTACCAGCAAGTAAACCCTTACGTTTTCGCCGAACCGACCTCACCGCACATTGTCAGCGCCGACGAAGGGCGGCCAATCGAACTGGCGCAGCTTTCCGCCGGGTTACGCCATTTGGAACAGCGTGCCGACTGGGTGTTGATCGAGGGGGCAGGAGGCTGGTTTACGCCGCTTTCCGAGCAGCATACCTTTGCCGATTGGGTGCAGCAGGAGCAACTGCCGGTGATTTTGGTGGTGGGCATAAAACTGGGGTGTATTAACCATGCGCTGCTGACCGCGCAGGCGATCCAGCAGGCGGGGTTGTCGCTGGTGGGCTGGGTCGCTAACGACGTCAGTGCGCCGGGCCGTCGCCATCAGGAATATCTGACCACGCTGCGCCGCATGCTGCCCGCGCCATGGCTGGGAGAGATCCCCCATCTGGCCGAGCCCGAACGGCAGGCTTTGGGGCACTATCTGGATTTGAGCGTTTTATAACAGTTGTCTTTGAACCCAAGATACCTAAGCCTGGCGTCCCTCGGTGCGCTCTCCCTAATAACGGGCTTTGTCAGCAGTCTGAACTGGGGAAGTCTTTTCCCCAGTTCACGGCCTCACACTGCCAGATAGGCATTAATCAACTCCTCGTCCAACTGTTCCAGCGTTCCATCGGCTACGCTGCGCCCCTGATCCATCAGGCAGAAACGGTCCGCCACGCGACGGACAAACGGCAGCTTGTGCTCCACCAGCAGGATAGTCATGCCCAGCTCGCGGTTAAGTTTGCGGATCACGTTGCCGATATCGGCAGCGATGGTGGGCTGCACGCCGCTGGTGGGTTCATCGAGGATCAGCAATTCCGGCTCCAGTACCAGGGCGCGACCAATCGCCAGTTGCTGCTGTTCACCGTCGCCTAAATCGCCGGCCCGGCGACCGCGCATTTCCTGCAGGTTGGGGAACAGGCTGTAAATCAAGGGGGGAATGCGGCGGGTTCTGTCGCGGCCGGCCATTAGCGCCACCTGTAAGTTTTCCTCCACGCTGAGTTGCGAAAAGATTTGTCGTCCTTGCGGTACGTAGCTGATCCCCAGAGCCGTGCGGCTTTCCACCGGCTGCTGGAGCAGGCTTTGCGGCGGCTCGTCTGCCAACTGCCAGGTCATGCTGCCACTGACCACCGGTAAATGGCCCATAATGCAGTTCACCAGCGTGGTCTTGCCCACGCCGTTACGGCCGATAAGTACCGTGCACTGGCCGCGTGGCAGCTCCAGATTGATGTCCCACAGGGTATGGGTTTGCCCGTAAAACTGATTCACTGACCTTAAACTCAACATCCGGCATTCTCCTCAAAGACCTGTATTCCACTCGTGGATGTACGCCTGTCGGGCGTTGGCGTAACGCGGTTTTATTTAACAAACCGCATCGATCTCACCTGGCGGTGCCCAATAGCGACCGGTGCAGGTACGGCAATCGAACCTCTACTTCCCTGTGTTATCCACTCCTTACTGCAGTTTCCGCATTAGCGGTTTCTTTCCCGAGTGTTGTAATGTCCAGAACAAAATGCTGAATGGCTACCTTTAACGAGGTAGTTTTGGTTCAGCTAAAACCTGTAGTACTTAGGTGAAAATGGCCGTTACTGTGAGTTTTTTAGCGCCATCTCGTCTTTATCCGGCAAATGTCAGGCGTTTTACATCTGTATGGCCCTTAACTGAAAGCGGATAATTCTGCCATTACAGACCGGATATTTATCCCGACTGAGCTTTTGGCGTAAAAGGGTAATGCAACCCTTGGGCCAACTTTATTAAACCGTTAAAAAAGGGGATTGTTATTGTCTTGTTAACGTTTTTCCGGGGCAGGACGGGCCTGGCTGGCCGAGTGAAAATAAGGGGGAAAGTTAACGCGGACGATTTTTGCACTCTTCCAGTGCTGCGAAGAAAAGTTATGGTGCAAACTATTTCGCCGGTTGTAGCAAGATGCAACAGATGATGGCAACAATGAGATAAATCCGTTTTTGGCAATGGGGCTTTTTAGCATTAATCGGCATAACCAAAGCGATATTATTGTGAAAAAATAACTAAAAAACCCCTCTTGGCGAACAGAAACGGCAAAAAGCGTTCTTTCTGCAACTCCCGGCCGGGGCGGGGCGGTGAGAGTTATCCACTATTCCTGTGGATAACCTTGTGCATTAGATTTAGAAAACCGGTTTAAAGCGAGAGCGGACGCGGCTTCTGTTCGCTTTGTCCGCAATCTCGTCTTTTTTATAAAGTTATTAATTATCAATAAATTAACTAAAATCAAGCGGCTGATGTATTGAGGAAGTATCTATGTATGATTTTTAGCCGCAGTGCTATCAATAAGTTAATTCGTGACGGATTTTGGGGATAAATCTGTTATTGACAATAAAAATGTCACGCGGCTGTAACCCTGACGGTGCATTCGGCCTGGTTTGGCGCACGCTAAAGCAACGAATCGCTTGAAGCTGGTTTTATATCCAGTATCATAGCGACTGGCGAAAATCGCCGGGGCTTTCCATAATTAGAGGCCATTCATCGAGCATTAGCTCTATGGCCGCCTGAGCGCGCACATCTCCACAGGGTAGCCGAGTCCATGAGTAAAGTTTTCAAACTGCATTCCGATTTCAAACCGGCCGGCGATCAGCCGCAAGCCATCAGCAAGCTGGAAGAGGGCCTGGAAAACGGTCTGGCACACCAGACGTTGTTGGGCGTTACCGGTTCGGGCAAGACATTTACCGTCGCCAATGTGATCGCCGATCTGAACCGGCCGACCATGGTGCTGGCACCTAACAAAACGCTGGCGGCGCAGCTGTACGGCGAGATGAAAGAGTTCTTTCCCGAGAATGCGGTCGAGTATTTTGTTTCTTACTACGACTACTATCAGCCGGAAGCCTACGTCCCCAGTTCCGACACCTTTATTGAAAAAGACGCCTCGGTGAATGAACACATCGAGCAGATGCGCCTTTCCGCGACTAAAGCGCTGCTGGAACGCCGCGATGTGATCGTGGTGGCGTCGGTGTCGGCGATTTACGGCCTGGGCGATCCCGATCTCTATCTGAAGATGATGCTGCACCTGACCAAGGGGATGATCATCGATCAGCGTTCGATCCTGCGTCGTTTGGCGGAGCTGCAATATGCCCGCAACGATCAGGCCTTCCAGCGCGCGACCTTCCGCGTGCGCGGTGAGGTGATTGACATCTTCCCGGCGGAGTCGGACGAACTGGCGCTGCGCATCGAGCTGTTTGATGAAGAAGTCGAGCGGCTTTCGCTGTTTGATCCTTTGACCGGCCAGATCGAACAGGTGGTCCAGCGCTTTACCATTTACCCGAAGTCGCACTACGTGACGCCGCGTGAGCGGATCCTACAGGCGATGGAAGAGATCAAGGTGGATCTGGCCGAGCGGCGCAAGGTGTTGCTGGCCAACAACAAGCTGCTGGAAGAGCAGCGCCTGACGCAACGTACCCAGTTTGATCTGGAGATGATGAACGAGTTGGGTTACTGCTCCGGCATTGAAAACTACTCGCGCTATCTGTCCGGGCGTGGGGAGGGCGAGCCCCCTCCGACGCTGTTTGATTATTTACCGGCGGATGGCCTGCTGGTGGTCGATGAATCTCACGTGACCATTCCGCAAATCGGCGGCATGTACAAGGGCGACCGTTCGCGCAAAGAGACGCTGGTGGAATACGGTTTCCGCCTGCCGTCAGCGCTGGACAACCGCCCGATGCGCTTTGAAGAGTTCGAAGCGCTGGCGCCGCAGACCATTTATGTGTCCGCCACGCCGGGCAAATATGAGCTGGAGAAGTCCGGCGACGATATTATCGATCAGGTGGTGCGGCCTACCGGCCTGCTGGATCCGCAAATAGAAGTGCGGCCGGTGACCACCCAGGTGGATGACCTGCTGTCCGAAATCCGCAAGCGGGTGGCGGTCAACGAGCGCGTGCTGGTCACCACCCTGACCAAACGTATGGCGGAAGACCTGACCGAATACCTGGAAGAGCACGGCGAGCGTGTGCGCTATCTGCATTCGGACATCGATACCGTGGAACGGGTCGAAATCATTCGTGACCTGCGTCTGGGCGAGTTTGACGTGTTGGTGGGCATCAACCTGTTACGTGAGGGGTTGGACATGCCTGAGGTGTCGCTGGTGGCGATCCTGGACGCGGATAAAGAAGGCTTCCTGCGTTCCGAACGTTCGTTAATTCAGACCATCGGTCGCGCAGCGCGTAACCTCAACGGTAAAGCGATCCTTTACGGTGACAGAATTACCGACTCGATGGCCAGGGCGATTAGCGAGACCGAACGGCGCCGCGCCAAACAGCAGGCGTTCAACGAAGAAAATGGCATTGTGCCGCAGGGCCTGAACAAGAAAATTTCCGATATTCTGCAGTTGGGCAAACCGGGTAACCGTGGCAAGGGTCGAGGCAAGGGCAAGGCGGCAGAAAACGCGGCACAGTACCAACACCTCACGCCAAAAGCGCTGGATCAAAAAATCCGCGAGCTGGAAGCGCAGATGTATACCCACGCCCAGAACCTGGAGTTCGAGCAGGCGGCGGGCTTGCGCGATGAGATCCACCAGTTGCGTGAGCAGTTTATCGCGATTTCATGACCGGTTGGCACGCCGCAGAGTGCGGCGCTGCCAAACATAAAATCCTTGTCGCCTCCGCCAAAGCTGATTATGGTGTGCGGCCAATTGACTATTACGAGCCGCAGACCATGACCGAACACCAGTCCAAAGACCCGATGCACGGCGTCACTCTGGAACAACTTTTGAATAAACTGGTGGAGAACTACGGCTGGTCAGGGCTGGCCGAACGCATTCGCATCAACTGCTTCAGCAGCGATCCCAGCATCAAGTCCAGCCTGAAGTTTCTGCGCCGCACGCCGTGGGCACGCAAGCAGGTGGAAGATCTTTATATCGATATGGTCGATAAGGCCGCCAGCGATAATCCATGGCTGCGCGGCGGCGAGTAAAGCTTTAACCGCGGGCACCCAGCTCGATCAATGCCTGATCCAGCGCCTGGCGTAGCAACTGACGGTCGTGGCGGTAAGGAATATCCGTCGCTTCCAGAGGTTGTTTAATCACCACCCGATCCTGCACTTCGCTGGCATCGACTGCCGGCCCAACAATCAGTGCGTCGATCATCTGACGGCCAATTTTCTCCTCCATCAGCTCCAGCTTGTTCTTCAGCGTCAAGGCGGCTGCCGCGACGCTCAGTTCGCGCCCCAGATTGCCGATATAAATCATATTGGCGCTGCTGCGACGTAACGCCTGCGTAAGGTCATCCAGCAGCAGCAGCGGCATCAGGCTGGTCAGGAAGCTGCCTGGCCCGATCAGGATCACATCGGCCTGTGCGATGGCATCCAGCGCCTCTCTCGTGGCGTGGACGTGCGGTGACAGCATCAGTTCCTGCGGCATATCGGTCAGTTGATCGACATTCACTTCACCGTAAACATGGTTGCCTTCATGGTCATGCGCCATTAGATCCACCGGTTGCTCGGACATCGGGATCAACGCCGCGTCCACCTTCAGCAAGCTGCGTACCAGATTGATCGCCTCCAGCGGACGAACACTGAGGTGGTCCAACGCCTTCAGCATCAGGTTGCCGAGGTTATGCCCCGAGAGTTCACCATTGCCACTAAAGCGGTACTCGAACATTGCGGAGGCTACGCTCGGTTCGGTAATCAGCTGATTCAGGCAGTTACGGGTATCGCCCCAGGCAATGCCGCCTTCTGAACGGCGGATACGGCCAGTGGAACCGCCGTTGTCGGTGGTGGTGACAATACCGGTTAAACGGGATCCTAAAGACGACAGGGAAGACATCACGCGGCCAAGACCATGACCACCACCTAATGCCACCACCCGATCGAGATCGGCCAGGGTACGATTACGCATAAATTTCCTTACAAAGGGGCTTAACTGCCCGCATAAAGTAGCGGATTTGGCGTAAAAACGCGAAAAAGAGTGTGATTTGCGTGATTCCGGTCAATTCGTCTGCGTAAAGGGTGTTTATCATGGTTTACCAGATTTGGAATCGCCTAAAATCGCTGTATACACAATTATATAGCGAAATTGGGCGTTGGCTATCGCCTTTGTTTAGCGCTAGAATTCTGATGAAAACCACGGTTTCGTTCCGGCTACTCAGGCAGCGGGAACTGAGACCAAAACTCCTAGCCTCTGGGCCTACGTTGTTCTGGTGAACAATATGGCGCTTGGGCCGTGGCGAAGTCAGCCACCAGGGTGCAGAGCGGAAACGCTCGCATCTCCCGACTTTGGAAGGTGTTATGGTGCCGCAACTCATTGATGCTTATGAGCGCAAGTTCTATTACCTGCGCCTGTCGATCACCGACGTGTGTAACTTTCGTTGCACGTACTGTCTGCCGGATGGCTATCGCCCTAACGGCAGTCCGAAAACCTTCTTGTCGCTGGATGAGATCCGCCGTGTTAGCCGCGCATTCGCCGAGCTGGGCACCGAAAAGGTGCGCCTGACGGGCGGTGAACCTTCGCTGCGTCGCGATTTTACCGAGATCATCGCCGCCGTGCGTGAAAACCCGGCCGTTCGCCAGCTTGCTGTGACCACCAATGGTTATCGTCTGGCTCGCGACGTCATGGCCTGGCGTGATGCCGGGCTGACGGCGATCAACGTCAGCGTCGACAGTCTGGATCCCCGTCAATTTCACGCCATTACCGGGCAGGACAAGTTCCGCCAGGTGATGGAGGGCATCGATGCCGCCTTTACTGCTGGGTTCAGCAAGGTAAAGGTCAACGCGGTGCTGATGCGTGACGTTAACCACCAGCAACTGGGCGCTTTCCTGCACTGGATAAAAGACCGTCCGATCCAACTGCGTTTTATCGAACTGATGGAAACCGGCGAGGGCGGCGATTTATTCCGCAAACACCACGTGTCTGGCGAAGTGATCCGTACGCAACTGGAACAGCAGGGTTGGCAGTTACAACCGCGCGGCCGCAGCGACGGTCCGGCGCAGGTGTTCAGCCACCCGGATTACCAGGGCGAAGTGGGTTTAATCATGCCGTATGAAAAAGATTTCTGTGCCAGCTGCAACCGGCTGCGGGTTTCCGCCATCGGGAATCTGCATCTGTGCCTGTTCGGTGAGCAGGGTATTAGTCTGCGCGATCTGCTGGCGGATGACGGCCAGCTTGAGGAATTGAAGGATCGCATTCAGGGCGGGCTGCGGACCAAAAAGCAGACCCATTTCCTGCACCAGGGCAACAGCGGCATCACGCAGAACCTGTCGTTTATCGGCGGCTAAATTTTTCTAAATTGCACGGGAGCAAGCAATGAGTCATGCCAGTAGCGAATTCATTCCGGCGCATATCGCCATTCTGACCATTTCGGACAGTCGCGGTGAAGCAGAAGACACCTCGGGCCAGTATCTGCAGGAAGCCGCGCTTGAAGCCGGGCATCAGGTGGTGGACCGCGCCATTGTCAAAGACGATATTTATCAAATCCGCGCGCGAGTCTCCGCGTGGATTGCTGATGAGCAGGTTCAGGCCGTGCTGATCACCGGCGGCACCGGCTTTACCGCTAGGGACAACACTCCGGAAGCGCTGCTGCCGCTGTTCGATCGTGAAGTGGAAGGGTTCGGTGAACTGTTCCGCATGGTGTCCTATGAAGAGATTGGCACCGCCACTATCCAGTCGCGTGCACTGGCCGGTATGGCCAACCAGACGGTGATTTTTGCCATGCCGGGCTCGACCCGCGCCTGTCGCACCGGCTGGGAACGCATTATTGAAGAGCAGTTGGACGCGCGCCACCGCCCGTGTAACTTTCTGCCACACCTGAAGAAATAAAAACTATGACGCAGCTAACCCACATTAATGCCGCGGGCGAAGCCCATATGGTTGACGTTTCCGCCAAGGCAGAAACGGTACGCGAGGCGCGTGCCGAGGCCTTCGTTGAGATGCTGCCGACCACGCTGGCGATGATTATCGAGGGCAGCCACCACAAGGGTGATGTGTTTGCCACGGCGCGCATTGCCGGTATTCAGGCGGCGAAACGCACCTGGGAGCTGATCCCGCTGTGCCACCCGCTGATGCTGAGCAAGGTTGAAGTGCAGTTGGAAGCGCAGCCGGAATACAGCCGGGTGCGGATTGAAACCTGCTGCCGGTTGACCGGCAAGACCGGCGTCGAAATGGAAGCCTTGACCGCCGCTTCGGTGGCCGCCCTGACCATTTACGACATGTGCAAGGCGGTACAGAAAGACATGGTGATCGGCCCGGTGCGGCTGCTGGCGAAAAGCGGCGGTAAATCCGGTGATTTTAAGGTGGAGCTATGATTAATATTCTGTTTTTTGCGCAGGTACGTGAACTGGTCGGCACCGGTGATCTGTCGATGCCGGCGGACTTCCCAACGGTAGAGGCGCTGCGTAAGGCATTGTGCGCACGCGGCGATCGCTGGGCGTTGGCACTGGAGTCCGGCAAGCTGCTGACTGCGGTGAACCAGTCGCTGGTGGCAGCTGAGCATCCGTTGCGCGCCGGTGACGAAGTCGCTTTCTTTCCACCGGTAACCGGAGGTTAATGGTGGAAAATACCCGTATCCGCGTGGGTGAAGCGCCGTTCAACGTCGGTGACGAATACCAGTGGCTGGCACAGTGCGACGATGATGGCGCCGTGGTGACCTTTACCGGCAAGGTGCGTAACCATAATCTGGGTGATAACGTCAGTGCGTTAACGCTGGAACACTACCCAGGCATGACCGAAAAAGCGCTGGCGGAGATCGTGGATGAAGCACGCAGCCGCTGGCCATTGCAGCGTGCAACGGTGATCCACCGCGTGGGTGAGTTATTCCCTGGTGATGAGATTGTGTTTGTCGGCGTGACCAGCGCCCACCGCAGTATGGCCTTCGAGGCCAGCGAATTTATCATGGACTACCTTAAAACCCGCGCCCCGTTCTGGAAACGCGAGGCGGTTGGGCAGGGCGACCGCTGGGTCGATGCGCGTGACAGCGATCATCAGGCGGCGCAACGCTGGCATAAAGCGGCTAAATAATCGGTAAACAGCAGAAATATATCAATACCTTTGCAACTTTCAGGTTAGATTTTCTGTGGTACGCTTATAGCAGGCTGAGTCCCATCAATGGGATTTAAATCTTGTCTCACATGTAAAAGGTAACCGTCATGGACCGATATCCACGCTCTAATGGTTCAATCGTCGAACGTGCCAACAGCGGCATTCAGGCTTATATGGCGCAGGTATATGGCTGGATGACCTGTGGTCTGTTGTTGACCGCGTTTGTTGCCTGGTATGCCGCACACAATGAGGCGATCCAGGCTATTATTTTTTCTAGTCAAATCACCTTCTTCGGCCTGATTATCGTGCAGTTAGGGCTGGTGTTCGTGATTTCCGGTATGGTCAACCGGCTGAACGGTACGGTAGCCACCTCGCTGTTTATGCTGTATTCGGCGCTAACCGGATTGACGCTCTCCAGTATTTTCATCGCCTATACGGGCGCTTCCATTGCCAGCACCTTTGTTATTAGCGCCGGTATGTTCGGCGCGATGAGCCTGTACGGCTATACCACCAAGCGCGATCTGAGCGGTTTCGGCAGCATGCTGTTTATGGCGCTGATCGGTATCGTACTGGCTTCGCTGGTCAATATCTGGCTGAAAAGCACTGCGCTGATGTGGGCAATTACCTATATCGGGGTGGTGGTGTTTGTCGGCCTGACGGCGTATGACACCCAAAAACTGAAAGCGATGGGCGAGCAGTTGAACGCCGATGATAAAGACAGCTTCCGCAAGTACGCCATCGTCGGCGCGTTGACGCTGTACCTTGATTTCATCAACCTGTTCCTGATGTTACTGCGTATTTTCGGCAACCGCAGATAAGAATCAATATGACTTGTAGGGGCTCAGCATGCTGAGCCCTTTTTTTATGCAATTTTGCGGCGGAACATGGCATAGGCAGCGCTACCGGTGGTGGCGGTGATCGCCAGCAGCGGCCACAGGCTGTGCCAGATGATGCTGAAACTGGCGTCCTTCAGGTAGATCTGTTTGGTAATGTCGGTAAAGTGGCGGATGGGATTGGCCCAGGTGAGGTTTTGCAGCCACACCGGCATGTTCTCCACCGGTGAGACATAGCCGGAAAGCAGGATCGCCGGCATCATAAACACAAATACGCCGATAAACGCCTGTTGCTGGGTGGCGCACAGCGACGAGATCAGCAGACCGAACCCCACCAAAGACAACCCGTAAACCAGCATGGTGCCGTAGAACAGCAGCAACGAACCGGCGAACGGGATCTGATAGATAAAGATGCCAATCAGCAACACGATGCTGGCCTGGAAGGTGGCGACGATCAGCGCCGGTACCGCTTTGCCGATAAAAATCTGCCAGGTGGTCAACGGCGATACCAGCAACTGTTCCAGCGTGCCCTGTTCGCGTTCTCGCGCTACCGACAATGAAGTGACAATCAGCACGCCAATGGTGGTGATCATGGCGATCAGTGAAGGCACTACAAACCATTTGTAGTCCAGATTCGGGTTATACCAGTTGCGTACCACCAGCTCGCTGTTGTTCGGCTTGGCGCGACCGCCGATCAGTTCATTCTGATACTCCTGCACAATTTGCTGAACATAGTTGGCGGCGATCTGCGCGCTGTTGGAGTTGCGCCCATCGAGCAACAATTGCAGCGGGGCCGTATTGCCGTTGGCGATATCACGCGAGAATTGGGCCGGGAAGCGGATCAGCAGCAATGCTTTTTGGTTATCGATGGTGGTTTGTATTTCCTGCGGGCTGCGCAACAGCAACACATGCGAGAAGGCCTTGGCTTTGGCGAAGCGTTGGGTCAGCTCGACCGAGGCATGACCGCTGTCTTCGCTGTAGACCGCGATGGTGGCGTTGGTCACCTCCAGCGTGGCGGCGAACGGGAACAGCAGCACCTGCAGGATAACCGGCATAATCAGGATGGCGCGGGTCTGCGGATCGCGCAGCAGCGACTGCATTTCCTTTATGATTAACGTCCATAGACGGTGAAACATTTTCTTTCCCCTTAATCCAGCCGCCGCTGGGTTTTCCAGGCCGTCAGGCCGATAAACACCACCGCCGAAGCGATCAGGAACAGCAGGTTAATCATCAACACCGTACCGACGTTGCCCGCGAGGAACAGCGTTTGCAGCGTGCTGACGAAATAGCGTGCCGGTATGATGTAGGTCACGGCACGCACGATGGCCGGCATGCTGTCGATCTGGAAGATAAAGCCGGACAGCATGATCGAAGGCAGAAAGGCCGCGTTCAGCGCTACCATGGCCGCGTTGAACTGATTACGGGTAATGGTTGAAATCAGCAGTCCCATGCCGAGCGTACTGGCAAGGAACAGGCTGCTGATGACGAATAAAATCAGCAGCGAGCCGCGATAGGGCACGCCGAGCACCCATACCGACACTGCCATGCACAGCACCATGGCGATCATGCCAAGGAAATAGTAGGGCACCAGCTTCGACAGCAGCAGCTCAGTGCGTGTTACCTGGGTGGAAAGCAGTGCCTCCATGGTGCCGCGCTCCCACTCGCGGGCGATCACCAGTGAGGTGAGGATAGCGCCGATCACCGTCATGATAATGGTAATGGCGCCGGGAATAATGTAGTGCCGGCTGATGGCCGCCGGGTTAAACCAATAGCGCATCTGCACGTCGATTAATGGTTTTTCCTCACGCCCATTATCGGTAGCACGCTGTTGCTGCCAGACTTGCCACACTCCCTGGGTATAGCCCTGGACAAAGTTGGCGGTGTTCGGCTCGCTGCCGTCGGTAATAATTTGTATTGGTGCGCTGTCGTGCGGACGTGCCATGCGTTGGGCAAAATCATTGGGGATCACCACCAGCCCACGAATGCGCCCGGCCTGCATTAGTTGGATCAACTGCTGGCGGTTGTCGCTGATGGTCGGCTCGATATAGGGCGAACCGGCAAAGGCATTGGCCAAATCACGAGCCTCTTCGCTCTGCTGTTCCATTAGAATACCCAGCCGCAGCTTGCTGGAGTCCAGGTTGATGCCGTAGCCGAAGATAAACAGCAGCATCAATGGAATGACAAAGGCGATCAGCCCACTGCTCGGGTCGCGCAGGATTTGCCGTGTCTCTTTCAGGCACAACGCTCTCAACCGCCGCCAGGAAAAACCACTGTCGTCACGGGGGGCGTTTTTTTCGCTTATGGCTATTTTTGGGCTCATGACTGCTCCTCCTGATCATAACCCTGCACCAGTTCGATAAACGCCTGTTCCATGGAGGGATTGGGATTATCGCTGCTGGCGACCTGGTGTTTGAGATCGTCCGGCGTGCCGGCGGCGATGATCTTGCCGCGATACACCAGCCCGATGCGATCGCAGTATTCGGCCTCATCCATAAAGTGGGTGGTGACCATCACCGTCACGCCTTTGTCCACCATGCCATTGATATGCAGCCAGAACTCACGACGGGTCAGTGGATCGACGCCGGAGGTCGGTTCATCGAGAAACAAAATATCCGGCTCGTGCATGAGCGCACAGGCCAGCGCCAGCCGCTGTTTGAAGCCAAGCGGCAGGGAGTCGGGCGTCTGGTTGAGGATCGGACCAAAGTTGAAGGCGCTGGACATTTCACTGATTTTATCGCGCTGTGCCTTGCCGCTCAGGCCATAAACACCGGAGAAAAACTTCAGGTTTTGCGCCACCGTCAGGTTGCCGTACAGCGAGAATTTCTGCGCCATATACCCCAAATGCTGGCGCGCCTTGCCGGAGCTGGTTTTCAGATCCATACCCAGCACCAGGGCCTTGCCTTCGGTCGGCACCAGCAACCCGCACATCATTTTAAAGGTGGTGGATTTACCGGCACCGTTCGGGCCAAGCAGGCCGAAAATCTCACCGCGCTGTACCTTGAAGTCCACGTGATCGGTGGCGGCAAAGTCGCCGAATTTCTTGGTCAGCCCTTGCGCTTCGATCACCGTTTCCGTGCTTTCTCCCTGAACGGTCGGCATGATCTCTGCCAGCGCTGATTTGCTGTTTGGCCCGCCGCCGAGCAGATCGATAAACGCATCTTCAAAGCGAGGATCCGCTTCGCTCAGTTCCGCATCCGGCAGATCCAATGCCTGGAGTACTTGCCGATGATCTTCGCCTTGCCTGAGGATCAGTCGCAGATATTTGCCCTGGATCACGCCGTCGGTGACCGCCGGCAGGCAGATCGCCCGTTGCAGCAGGGCGCGGTGGCTACCGGCCGGTGGCGCGATCAGCACCGTGCGCCCGGCCATCCGTTGGGTAAGATCTTTTGGCGCACCGCTGAACAACAACTCGCCCTCATTGAGCAGCAGCACTTCGCGGCACTGTTCGGCTTCGTCCAGATAAGAGGTGCTCCACAGGATCAGCATGCCGTCGTTGGCCAGTTCATGCACCATGCGCCACAGTTCGCGGCGTGAGATCGGATCGACACCGACGCCCGGTTCATCCAGCAACAGCACCTGCGGTTGGCCGACCAGCGTACAGGCCAGCCCGAGCTTCTGTTTCATGCCGCCGGAAAGTTTGCCCGCCAGCCGGCTGGTAAAGCGAGTGAGATCGGTAAATGTCAGCAGCCGATCGAAGGTTTGCTTGCGGAGATCGCCGGTGACGCCGCGCAGATCGGCGTACAGCGTCAGGTTTTCCATCACCGTCAGATCTTCATACAGGCCGAACTTTTGCGGCATGTAGCCGAGGATGGCGTGCAACTGACGATCCTGGGCGATCGGATCCAACCCGGCGACGCGCAACGTGCCACTACTGGGTTTCAACAACCCGGCCAGCATACGCAGCAGGGTGGTTTTCCCGGCACCGTCCGGACCCACCAGCCCGGTGACGGCGCCGCTGGTCAGCCGGGTGGTCAGGCTGGCAACCGCCGGTTTTTCCAATGACGGGAAACGTTTTTCCAGTGCATCCAGCTCAATAACCTGTTCCATCACCGCCCCCTCAAGGTTGGGCAAAGCGAACGGTGACCGGCATCCCTTGGCGCAGTGCGTCATCGGCGTCGGTGACGATCACCCGCAGCCGGTACACCAGATCGGTACGTAGGTCCGGGGTTTCGACGCTTTTCGGTGTGAACTCAGCGGTGGGCGACACAAAGCCAATTTTGCCGTGATAGGGCTTGTCTGGCCGGCCGTCGGTATAAATTTCCAGTTCGGTGCCCGGCGTTGCTTTGTCCAGGCTGGTTTCATTGACATAGGCGCGCACCCACACCGGGCGGGTCAACGACAGGGTAAATACCGTGCCACCGGCGCCGAGCATGGTGCCCGGCTCGACCGCGCGCGTCAGCACCGTGCCGGCCGACGGGGAAATCAGGCTGGTGTCATGCAGGTTAAGCTGTGCCTGCGCCAGCGCGGCCTCGCTTTGTGCCAGGTTGGCTTTGGCCTCTTCAATTTCCTGCGGACGGTTACCGCTCAGGTACTGCGACAGTTTGTCTTTCGACGCCTGCAGGTTGGCCTGCGCCTGATTGCGTGAGGTGCGGGCATCTTCCAGCGCGTCGGCGGAGGTGGCATTTTTCGCCCACAGTCCCTGCTGACGTTTCAGGAAGCTGTCGGCATAGCTGAAGGCAGACAGGCGCTGTGCCATTTCCGAACGTACCTGGGCAATCTCTTCGGCGCGGTAACCGGCCATCAGCAAAGCCAGTTTGGCTTTGGCACTGCCGACGTTAGCCTGCGCTTGCTGTAGCGCGTTGATGTAGGGCGCGTCGTCCAGTTTGCCGAGCAATTGCCCCGGCTGAAGGGTATCGCCTTCATCCACCGTCAGCGACGCCAGGCGTCCATCGACGCGGAAGCCTAAATTCACCGTACGAATATCCACGTTACCGTACAGCGTCAGCGGTTTGTCCTGATGCTGCTGGTAATACCAAACTCCGTACGCGGCCGCGGCGATCAGCACAATAACCACCACAATGAAGGCACTGCGTTTCTTATTCATAATTCTCCCTGCCTGAATTTACGCGCCATAGCGTTGGCGCAGCCCATTAACCAGAAGTTCGATGTGTTCAGCCAGCACCTCGCTGATTTGTTCCGCTTCGACTGTGCCGATCTGCTGCCAGCCAGCCTGTCGGCGGACGGTTTCGCGCGCCACGCGAAACGACAACACTTCGCCGATCAGCGCGTGAGTATGCAGCACGATTTTGGTCGACTGCGGGTCGATGCCGGTGTAGGCCGCCAGCAGGCGGCAAAGCTTGTTATGCAGCGGCGCCACCACCTGCTGGTGGATCAGCGGATAAGCATCAGTAGGGGAGAGCTGCTCGCGCGACATGATTTTGCTCAGGTTCAGCGTCTGCGGTTGAGTCATCAGGTCGCTAAACGCCAGCAGGCCGCGTTTCAGGTGTTCGAGGTAGCGCTCCGGCGGACGTTCGGTTTCCGGCAGTTGCCAGAAATGGTCAATTTCTTCGGCCAGCGGGCGAAAAGCCTGCTGGATAAAATCGGCAATCCACTGTGCAACGGCCAGATAAAGGCCTTCTTTGGAATTGAAGTAGTAGGTGATGGCGGCGATATTGTGTCCGGCGCGCTGGGCGATATCGCGGGTGGTGGCGCCCTGAATGCCGTATTCACCGAACATCTCGATGGCGGCGGCGATCAACTGCTGACGTGCCTGTTCACCCCGTGCCCGGCTGGCAGTCTGATTATTTGGCATTGATGGCGCTCGCAAAAGTTAATCAATCATATGATTAACTTTATGCCAGATTGCACGAAATGCAATCAGTAACCGCGATTTATTTAAGGCTATTTTTTCAGATTAGGCTGAATTCTCGGCATATTGTGCTCTGAGTCACTTAATTTGCCTTTTCTTGCTCGAGTTCTGCTACAATCGCCCGCTTGGTGCACTGCAGTTTGTGCCAATCCCTCGTGGTCATGCTTAATGTCCCGTCTGATAATCCTCCCAGGAAACTGCACCGAACACTGTTAGGTTAGGGGGGATCTGGAGTTTTTCTCTTTATGTCATTTGAAACCCTCGGCTTAAGTGCTGAAATTCTGCGCGCTGTTGAAGAACAGGGCTATCGCGAACCTACGCCAATTCAGCGCCAGGCTATTCCTGTCGTATTGGAAGGTCGTGACCTGATGGCCAGCGCCCAGACCGGTACCGGTAAAACCGCTGGCTTTACCCTGCCGCTGCTACAGCTGCTGAGTAAGCATGATCATGCGGTCAAAGGTCGCCGTCCGGTACGTGCGTTGATCCTGACGCCTACCCGTGAACTGGCTGCGCAGATCGGCGAAAACGTCGAATCCTACAGCAAATACCTGCGCCTGCGTTCGCTGGTGGTATTTGGTGGCGTGAGCATCAACCCGCAGATGATGAAACTGCGCGGCGGCGTCGACGTACTGGTGGCAACACCGGGTCGCCTGCTGGATCTGGAACACCAGCGCGCGGTTGATCTGTCCAAAATTGAAATTCTGGTGCTGGACGAAGCTGACCGCATGCTGGATATGGGCTTTATCCATGATATCCGCCGCGTGCTGGCCAAGCTGCCTGCCAAGCGTCAGAACCTGCTGTTCTCTGCGACCTTCTCCGACGACATCAAAGGGCTGGCCAACAAACTGTTGCACAACCCGGCATCGGTTGAAGTGGCGCGCCGTAATACCGCGTCCGAGCAGATCGAACAAAGCGTGCACTTCGTTGATAAGAAGCGTAAGCGGGAACTGTTGTCCCAGATGATCGGCGAAGGTGACTGGAAGCAAGTATTGGTGTTTAACCGCACCAAGCACGGCGCCAACCACCTGGCTGAACAGCTGAACAAAGACGGCATCACTGCCGCAGCGATCCACGGCAATAAAAGCCAGGGCGCTCGTACCCGCGCATTGGCCGACTTTAAAGACGGCAAAATTCGCGTCTTGGTAGCTACCGACATCGCGGCACGCGGTCTGGACATCGACCAACTGCCACACGTGGTGAACTACGAGTTGCCAAACGTGCCGGAAGACTACGTGCACCGCATCGGCCGTACCGGCCGTGCTGAGCGTACCGGCGAGGCGATCTCGCTGGTGTGTGTGGATGAACACAAACTGCTGCGTGATATCGAACGCTTGCTGAAGCGTGAAATCCCGCGTATTGCCCTGCCAGGCTATGAGCCGGATCCAAGCATCAAGGCAGAGCCGATCATCAACGGCCGTCAGGCTGGCGGTGGTCGCGGTGCGCCACGCGGCAACGGCGGTGGTCAACGCTCCGGTAACGGTGGCGGCCAGCGCAGTGGCAACGGTGGCGGCAATGGCGGTCAGCGTGAAAACCGCGGTGGCAGCAGTGCTCGTCCGCAGGGTGATGGCAAGCCGCGTTCCGGTGCGCCTTCGCGCCGTCCGCGCAGCCGCCCGGCTGAGTAAATTGCTCTGTTGTCTGCTGCTAAAAGGCCACCTTTAAGGTGGCCTTTTTTATAGGCAAAAATCAGCGTATTTCAAGTTCCGGCACCACCGACATGCCGACGCGCAGTCGTGCCAGCTCCGGCTGATTTGGCTCCAGCAGAATTTTCACCGGCAGACGTTGCACCACTTTGGTGTAGTTGCCGGTGGCGTTATCGGCGCTGATGGCGGCAAAGGTCGAGCCGGTAGCCGGGGCGATACTGTCAACGTGGCCGCGTAGCGTCACGCCGGGCAGGGCATCCACGCGGATCGAGACCGGCTGGCCGGCAGACACGTTGGCCAGTTGGGTTTCCAGGAAGTTGGCGATCACATAGCTTTGCTGTAGCGGTACCACCGCCAGCAGGCGTGTGCCGGCTGAGACCCAGGCCCCCTGACGCACCGCACGCTGACCGACAGTGCCGGCAATGGGCGCGATAATCCGGGTATAGGAAAGGTTCAGACGCGCCTGATCAACGCTGGCCTGTGAGGCTGCAATATTCGCTTCGGCCTGTTTCCTGCTGGCCTGCAACACGCCAACTTCCTTGCGTGCAGAAACCACTGCCGCCTGATTTTGCTTTAGCTGCGCGGCGGCGGTTTGCATCACCGAAGCAGATTTTTGCTGTTCATCGGCGGTGGCGGTGCCGGTTTTGAGCAGTCGGCGATAGCGGTCGGCATTTTGCCCTGCATAGTTCAACGTGGCCTGACTGGCACTGACGCCGGCTTCCTGCTGGGCAATATTGGCCTGCTGTTGATCCAGCTGCGCCTGAATGCTTGCCAGCTTGGCCTGGCTAATCTGCAGGTTGGCCTGTGCCGTTTCCAGCGCCACGCGATAGTCCCGATCGTCGAGGGTCGCCAGCACTTCGCCGGCTTTCACCTGCTGATTATCACTGACGTTGACGCTGCGGATATAGCCGGAAATCTTGGGGGCCACCAGCGTGTAATCGGCACTGACTACCGCGTCATCGGTACGAAAATGATGGCGATTGAGAGAGGAACGGACAAAGAAAGCGATAGCCAGCAGGATTAACAGCAGCAACGCCAGGGTTAAGGTTCGTTTTGCAGGTGTGAAGCTCATGGTTATGATCCTGATGTTTTTGGAACTAGAGGTAAAAGCGTTTGCGGCGGATAGGTACGCTTCGGCAACCAGGCGGTCAGCAACACCAACAGCAGCGCGCAGCCAATAATCAGCAGATAGGCGTCACTGATGCTGAGGATTACCGCCTGATGTTTTACCAGCGTCGAAAAATGCCCGAGGTTTTCCGCTGAACTGGCCGTGCCGTCCGGCAACAGCGGCATGTTACCGCTGGCATGTTCTGAGTTTTCTGCCGTCATCAGCCATGGGCGATTGCCTAACCTGTCAACCAGCACATGAGAGTGAAATTGCTCCCGGTGGCTCATAAAATTCTCGACCAGGCTGCCCGCCGCTACGGCAGAAAAACCGCGCACGGTGTTAAACATGGCCGAGGCGAAGGGACCTTCCGGTGCCATTATTACGCTGGTGGACATCAGTAAAACCGGCAAAATCATCATCGGTTGACCAAACGCCTGCAGGCTCTGGATCAGCCAGAAATTTTGTCGTGCCCAGTCGTCGGTCAGTTGCATACCCAGCAGACAAGAGCCGGCGATTAGTGCGGCACCGAAGGTCAGTACCCAGCGGGAGTCTACCCAACGCAGATTCAACAGAGTGGCGATTAAAGGGGCGATCACCAACTGCGGCAAACCGACGGCCAACGCCAACGGTGCAAATTGTACGGTGCGAAACCCCTCCACCTGAGAAAAGTAGAACGACGGCAGCATTGAGCCCGACAGCGCCAGCAACAGCACGCCGGCCAGCGTCAGCAGGCTATAAGAAAGATTGATGCGCTGCAGTAATTGCAGTTTTAACAGTGGCAACGGATGGAACCATTCGTTGATCAAAAACGTCACCAGCAGTGCGATGGACACCGGCAACATCAGGCTAATCAGCGGCGAATTGAACCAGTCGAGTCGCTCTCCCTGAGTCAGCGAAAGGATCAACAGCGCAATGCCGCTGCACCCGGTCAGCATGCCAAACAGATCGATCTGGTGGAAACGTTCCAGGCGCAAGGGATCCTGCGGCAGCCCCCAGCCGATCAATAAAAAAGCGATCAGACACAGTGGGATCGCCTGCCAAAAGACAAACTGCCAACCCAGACTGTCGGTCCACAGAGCCGCCAGCGGCGCCGCGACATTGGGGCCAAAGGTGGCGGTGAGCGCATAGGCAGCCAGCCCGTAAAGTTTGATGGTGGGGGGCAGAAAACGCAGCGCCACGGTCATCAGCAACGGCGGCAATGCCCCGCCAAACAGGCCTTGCACCACCCGCAGCGCAATAAACAGCGTGGGATCAGCGGTTAAAGGCTGGAGTAGGCCGACGGCGGCAAAACCACCGATCATCACCAGGGCGAATCGGCGTAGCGAAAAGGTCACGGCAAACCAGGGAGCAACCATCATGGCCGATACTTCCGCCGCCTGATAGGCCGAGGTGATCCAGCTCCCCTGGTCGAAACCGATACCGATAGCCGCGCGGATATCCGCCAGCGCCAGATCGCTGATGCGATCATTGAGTCCAGAGGTCAGGGCGGCAATCAGCACACCCACCAACCCCACAGCCAGACGCAGAGTGAAAGGATGCGGCGCGGCGACAGCAGGCGCAGGCTGAGCATTCATAGTGTGACTCCAGAAACGAAACTTGCGATGCACTGTATTGCATAGCGATACATTGTGACGCATGCTACATTGTGATGCGCTGTATTGCAATGTGGTACACCGTGCCGTCTGGCAGAAAAAAATGTTACAGTGTGGCCAAAAGTAAGGAAAAGAACCCCTATGTCTGAACCCTCAACATATTGTGATGATGAAAGGGCCGGTGGTATTCAGGTCATCACCCGCGCGGCGAAAATCCTCGATGCGCTGGGCGCAAAACCGAATGGCATGAGCCTGGGCGAAATTGCGCTGGCGGTCGATCTGCCGCGATCTACCGTGCAACGTATTGTCAACGCGCTGGACTCTGTGCAATTGGTGCGGGGCGGTGCCGGTGGTGTGCGTCTGGGGCCGTCATTGCTGCGGCTGATTGCCAGCGTGCATACCGAAATGGTGGCCATTGCGACCCCTTGGTTGCAGGCTTTATGTGACGCCACCGGCGAGACGGTTTCTCTGGGACGCGCCAGCGGTTTGCAACTGGCGGTAGTGCATTACATTGTGGCGGATCGTGAGCTGCGAGTGGTGCCGCGCATCGGCATGAATCTGCCGCTGTACAGTACCTCCGGCGGACGAGCGCTGTTGGCGTTGAACAGCGACGATGCGGCCCGGGATTTGCTGGGTGAGGCCTATAGGGCGGTGACCGATCTGACGGTGCGAGATTTTCCTGCTTTGCTGGAACACCTCACTGAAATACGTCGTACCGGTCTGGCCTACGATCGGGAAGAAACCTTGGAAGGCGTCTCTACCATGGCGGTGGCTATCGACACCATTCTGGGGCGCTTCTCCATCAGTCTGTTAGTGCCCAGCACCCGTTTGGCCAAGAATGAAGCTCGCTTCCGCGAGGAGATCCTTAAGTGTAAAGACGCGCTGATCGATGAGATTGGCAAGGTGGCGTCGCGAGATTAACCGGAGAAGGCAATGAAAACACTGTTGGTCGCAATTGATAACTCCGCCAATGCGCGCAAAGTCATTTCACTGGCTGCTGAACAGGCGTTGGCGCAGCAGGCCGCGGTCGTAGTGCTGTGTTGTGTGGACCTCAGTTATTCCATGGCGGGTCCGTATGAAATTGAAGCGGGTGAAGATCCGGCAGATTTCGGCTATGCGCAGGATGAACAGAATGCCGCCGCCACCGTGGTGCGACAGGCGCTGGTCAAGCTGCAGGACGCCGGCGTCAATGCGCGTGGACGAGTGGTGGCCGGTGAGCCGGCAGAAACTATCGTCGCCCAGGCCAAAACACTGAACGCGACGATGATCATTATGGGGCGCCGTCACCTTTCTCCCTTTAGACGTTTGTTGAATGGGTCGCACAGCGCCCTGGTGATTGAAAATGCCGATTGCCCGGTGCTGGTTGACGTGCGTGCCGACTGACTGCCCTTGATCTCCGGAGCCGGAAATGAAGCTAAAATGTGCCATTCTTGATGATTATCAGCAAGTCGCGCTGACCCTGGCGGACTGGTCGGTGATAGCCGATCGGGTTGAAGTGTTCTCTTTTAGCCAACATTTTAGCGATGAAGCGGAGTTGGCGGTACATTTGCAAGACTGTGACATTGTGGTCGCCATGCGTGAACGTACGCCGATGACCGCGACGCTGCTGGCCCGCTTGCCCAAATTGAAACTGTTGATCACCTCAGGCATGCGTAATGCCTCTATTGATCTGGCGGCGGCGGCCCTGCGTGGAATTATTGTCAGCGGTACCGCCAGTGGTTCTGCCGCGCCGATGGAACTGAGCTGGGCGCTGTTGCTCGGGTTAGCCAAGCATCTGGTGCCGGAGAATCACGGCCTGCGACACAACGGGCCCTGGCAACAGACGCTGGGCGTGACTCTGCAGGGGAAAACGCTGGGCCTGCTGGGGTTGGGCAAAATTGGCAGTCAAATGGCAGTGGTGGCGCAGGCGTTTGGTATGCGAGTGTTGGCCTGGAGCCAGAACCTGACGGCGGAGAGGGCCGGTGAGGTGGGTGTGACGCGAGCTGAGTCAAAACAGGCGCTGTTTGAGCAGAGCGACTTTGTTTCCGTTCATCTGGTGTTGAGTGAGCGCAGCCGTGGGCTGGTGGGGCTGCCAGAGCTACAGGCGATGAAGAAAACCGCTTATCTGATCAATACCTCGCGTGCGGCGATTGTCGATCGCAGCGCCTTGATTGACGCTTTGCAGCAGGGGTGGATTGCCGGTGCCGGATTGGACGTGTTTGAGATTGAGCCGCTGCCGGCCGAGGATATCTTCCGCCATCTGCCCAACGTGCTGGCCACGCCACATCTGGGCTATGTGGCTGACAGCAACTATCAGATCTATTTCCTCGAAGCGATCGAAAACATCGAGGCTTTTATCGCCGGTGTTCCCCTGCGCCGATTGGGGTAGCGCGGTTTTATTCCCCCGAGACGCTTGTCTGCTGCGGGTATTCCCCCGTATCATTGCGCGTCTTTTTTAGCAGGGGTAATCATGCGCGTATTATTGGCTCCGATGGAGGGCGTTCTCGATTCTTTGGTGCGCGAGCTGCTCACCGAAGTGAACGACTACGACCTGTGCATCACCGAATTCCTGCGCGTGGTCGACCAACTGCTGCCTGCCAAATCCTTCTACCGCTTGTGTCCCGAACTGCATCACGCCAGCCGTACGCCGTCAGGCACCCTGGTGCGCATCCAACTGCTGGGCCAGTACCCACAGTGGCTGGCGGAAAACGCTGCCCGCGCGGTTGAACTGGGATCCTACGGTGTCGATCTCAACTGTGGCTGCCCGTCCAAGTTGGTCAATGGCAGCGGCGGTGGGGCGACGTTGCTGAAAGATCCGGAGCTGATTTACCAAGGTGCCAAAGCCATGCGTGCAGCGGTGCCTGCCCATTTGCCGGTGACGGTAAAAATACGGCTGGGCTGGGATAGCGACAGCCGCAGTTTTGAAATTGCCGATGCGGTGCAACAGGCCGGTGCTACCGAATTGGCGGTACACGGCCGTACCAAAGAAGACGGTTACAAGGCGGAACGTATTAACTGGGCGGCGATTGGTGAGATCCGCCAGCGTCTGACCATCCCGGTGATCGCCAACGGTGAAATCTGGGACTACCAGAGCGCACAAGACTGCCTGCAAACCACCGGCTGCGATGCGGTGATGCTGGGGCGTGGCGCGCTTAACGTACCGAACCTGAGCCGGGTGGTGAAGTACAACGAACCCCGCATGCCATGGCCACAGGTGGTGCAGCTGCTGCAAAAATACGTCCATCTGGAGAAACAGGGCGATACCGGCCTGTACCATGTGGCGCGGATTAAACAGTGGCTGGGTTATTTGCGCAAAGAATATGACGAAGCGACCGAGCTGTTCAGTGAGATTCGCGCGCTGACCACCTCGGGCGATATTGCCCGGGTGATCTGCCGTTATTTTTTATAAAAAATATAGGAAGGTGTTTTATGTTTTTGTTAGGGATTAATATAAAATATCTCCTGTTGTACTTCCAATATAAGTAGGGACTGCTTTGTATTTGTTTGTGTTATTTGTGATTCTTAAAGATGAGTATCCAGACATCAATCGATGTCCTATCCAGCGAACATCAGTGACTTTCTCACCTGATTTCTTGTTGAGTAAAATTAGATAGCCCATAAAATTAATCCACTGATTTTGACTAAGTAATTTTGTACCATAGGCATGTATAGAGCGCCCACTATTGTAAATGTTAAATGTAATATTCCAAAATTTAGATGTTTCATTAATTGCCTTTACTGTCGATTCAGTTCTTTTTTTTGCTAGAAAGTCAATCATAGGAATATGATAGGTGAAATGGCCAACTTTAATTAATGATAGTATTGACAGTTCCTCATCACTCTTTAGCTCATTAATATTATTGTTAATAACATCTACTGTCAGATCTTTTTTATGTATTTCAATGACAGTCCTTTTACCATAACTATCGCTAGCATCAGAATATTTGCTAAAAAAAAACGCCACTTCTTGGTTTGTACCATTCAAAATTGGATCCAAATTGGCCAAAGCAAAAAGGTCATTTAATGGACTGTTACTATAATTATTCTGCATCATTTAACCTTAATTCCAGTTAGTGATTGGTATAACTCGAGCGCGTATTGATCTGTCATTCCTGAAATGAAATCAATGATAAGATGAGCTCGTAAATTCCATTCTAAATATATATCATCTTCATTTTTAACTCGCTGAGCATGGTATGCTTTCAAATACTTATCAGGTAATGTTCTGAAAAGCCTAGATGTGACTTTGCTGATTGATTTGTTTTTATTTTTTTTAATTAAGTCTAAGAATGAGTTGCTTTCTAACTCCAGTAAAGGAACATAACAGTTTAATATTCCTGTTATTATGCTGTGGCCAGATAATTCAGTCATTTCAACTTCAGGAGTTGAGAATATAGCCTCCTTCGTAAATTCTTTTAATTGTAAAAGTACTAGTAGAATGTCTTTGCTTTCTTTATCTTCAATAAGTAATGGTGTTTTTTTTTCTGAGCTAATGATACTGTCAAATTCGTTATAAAAAACAGTTGAAGCTTTAGTTACTAGCATTCTAGATAAAGTTGTTTTAAATTCAGTGAATAAGGATATTTTTTCATTTTTTTTAATTCCATTGCATAATTCAATTATTCTATTTACATCATCATCAATTGACGATATATGTTCAGGGATGTTTTTTTTGATAAATGAATATAAATCATCCTCTGTTATTACACCTTTTTCAATACCATCATCTATATCGCTTGTGCAATAAGATATATCATCGGCGGCCTCCATAATAAATGTGATTGGATGTCTGCCATTGATGGGAATTGATAGCTTTTCCCAAGTTTCCTTTACAATATCTTCTTCGGTAGAGAAATAACCAATTTTTGATGATAAATGGTTGTCAGCGATTTTTTTGTAGTCGCGACCACCATATGTGTATTTTAACGATGCTGCAATTTGCGTGTATGTGAAATTATATCCTGTAACTCCATCATCACCCTGTAGTTTGGTTGCAATTCGTATTGCTTGAGGATTACCATCAAAAGATGTGAAGTCTTTTAGTTGAATAAGTTCTTTTAAATTGTCATCTAATACTGAGTCGTCTTTTATTAATTTGGATTTTCGTAAGATTAATTTAATATTCTCGTCATTCTTGAACCATTCGGATATTGTAGACTCGCCAAAGTGGCCGAAAGGAGGGTTGCCAATATCATGCATTAAACAGGTTGTTTCAACGATAGAGTTTATGGATTTTTCATTATCAACCCAGAACTCTTTATTTTTATTTTCTTTGTATTCAGAGTTTTTTATTTTTTTTTGTTATAGCATGTGTTATATAAGCACCTATATGCGCTACTTCTAATGAGTGAGATAAACGACTTCTTACTGCAGAGTTACTTTCGAGAGAGAATACTTGAGCCTTTTGCTGCATGCGTCTAAATGGAGCGGAATATATTAGCCTACCTTTATCACTAAGAAATGCATCTTCCAGCTCATATTTTGTCCTAGTATCTACTTTTTCAGATGAAATCATTTTTTTTAAATTACACGTATCCATAGCATCCTACTTAATATTAGTATTTGGTTAAAATTCCAGACTTAAGTCACTGTTTAATGAAAAATAAACTATATGTATTATATGTGATTTTATGATTATTCCCAGTCTTAATTTATAAATTATATAGTTAAAAATATCAATTTATTGAAGGGGTATAGTCGATGATCCAAGAGGCTAGGTGATGTATTACGGTGCAACAGACCGGTGCTACAGAATTGGCGGTACACGGCCGTACCAAAGAGGACGGTTACAAGGCGGAGCGTATTAACTGGGCGGCGATTGGTGAAATCCGTCAGCGGCTGACCATTCCGGTGATCGCCAACGGTGAAATCTGGGACTACCAGAGCGCGCAAGACTGCTTGCAAACCACCGGCTGCGATGCAGTGATGCTGGGGCGTGGCGCGCTTAACGTACCGAACCTGAGCCGGGTGGTGAAGTACAACGAACCCCGCATGCCATGGCCACAGGTGGTGCAGCTGCTGCAAAAATACGTCCATCTGGAGAAACAGGGCGATACCGGCCTGTACCATGTGGCGCGGATTAAACAGTGGCTGGGTTATTTGCGCAAAGAATATGACGAAGCGACCGAGCTGTTCAGTGAGATTCGCGCGCTGAACAATTCGAAAGATATTGCCCGGGTGATTTGTCGTTAAGGAATAAACCGGGGAGCCATGCTCCCCGTTGAGTTAACCTGCCAGCAGCTTAAGCACTTCATCTGCCACCGCAGCACCCGACTCCGGGTTTTGTCCGGTGGCCACCCGTTGATCGCTCAATGCGAATGCGGCCCAGGGTTCGGCCGCTTTTTGGTAAAGGGCACCGCGTTTTTTCAGCTCGGTTTCGGTCAGATAGGGCACCAACTTATCCAATTCGGCCAGCTGTTCCTCTTCATTACTGAAACCCGTGACCTTTTTGCCGTTAATCAGGTAGTCGCCGTTGGCCAGCTTGATATTCAGCAGCCCAATAGCCCCGTGACACACGGAAGAGACCACGCCACCACTTTCATAAATGGCCTGGCTGAGGGTTTGTAATGCCTGATTATCCAGAAAGTCCCAGATCACGCCGTGGCCGCCGGCATAGTAAATCACGCCATAATCGGCGGCATTCACCTGTGAAGGTTTCAGTGTGGCGCCCAGCCGGTTCATAAAGGGTTTGTTCTGATACCACTCCCAGTCGGTGGCGTCGGCCATGGCCAGGCTGTGGGGATCGATCGGGGTATAACCGCCTGACGGGCTGACATAGTCAACCTGATAGCCGGCAGCTTCAACTTTCTTCACGAAGTGTACCGCCTCCCCCAACCATAGGCCGGTGGCGCGATTGATACTGGGGTATTTGGCAATGCTGGTAAGTACGACCAGGATCTTCTTTTTCATCATGCTTCCTCTCGGTTGACTGCTTCCATCGGGCTAAAGTATAGCCAATCTGACAGGTTCAGTTGTCCAGAACGATCTGGAAGTAGTGCATCAACGCTTCGCGGCGTTCTTGTTCCGAATGCAGCGTTGACTCCCGGCGGTGATGATCTTCGGTGATAATCAGCTTGTTCTCGCTGAGGGTTACCCGGCCATTTTCCGTGGCGTGGGAACACACCAGCTTCTGGGTGAAATGCGACAGCGGTGAGGTGCTGTGGTAGTGGCACATGGCGGAAAATTCGGCCAACTGACGTTTTTGCAGGCTGAAGCGATAGAGCGTTTTGGCGTGTGAACGCTGATCGCCGTTACGGCGCTCCAGATAGTAAATCTCGCCTTCCTGTTCCAGGTGGAAGGTGCCGGTGCTTTGTGGCTGTTGCTCGGCCGTGCTGACCTTTAGCGGTGTCAGGAACGAATCACCAAACCCCACGTCCACCAGATAGGGTTGATCCAGCTCCACCATCAGCGCCATATGGTCGAACGGCGGCCCGAAACTGCCATCGCGGGCGCGGATCTCGCCGGAAATAAAATGCACGTTAAAGCCGATGTCCTTCAACAGCAGGGCAAACAACCGGTTCAACTCATAGCAAAAGCCGCCGCGGTTATGTTCGACAATTTTACTGAACAGCGCTTCCTCCTCCAGATGGATACCCTGGTGATAAATAATGCTCAGGTTCTCAAAGGGAACCTTCAGCATATGGCCACGGTGTAACTGTTGCAGCGTCAGGAGGTCGGGTTTGGGGATGCCTGCGAATCCAATGTGTTGCAGGTAGCGTTGTCTGTCCACGTTTTGTCTCACAGCAGAAAAATTGAACATAAAATAGTTGGGTTTGGCAAAGTTGTGAGGGCAATAAGTGCTATGTCAGAACGCAGAGGGCTTGCCTGCCGCCTGCAGCAACAGATTCACCCAGCGGCGGGTGGTGGCACTAACGAAGGCGCTGTCCGCCCAGCACAGGCGATATTGGTGGGTCGCGGGCAGTTGTCTGCTCTCGCCAAACAGCCGAACCAGCTTGCCGCTGGTCAGAGCATCCTGTGCGACGGCCAGGCTGCCGAGCACAATGCCGTGGCCTTCAATGGCCTCCTGCAATGCATGGCCGACGCTGTTAAAGGTGAGGATACCCCGTGGTGCCGTAACACCTTCACCAAAGGCCGCGAACCAGTCTTGCCAACCGGCAACGCCCATTTTCTGCCCATCTTTCCAGGGGGAATGTATTAACTGGGATAACGCCAAATCAGCGGGAGTGACGAGCTCAGGATGCGCGGTGAGAAAAGCTGGACTGGCCAGCGGTGCGAAGGCATCGGCGAGTAGCTCGCGGGAATGCGGCGGCGGGGTGGCCGTTGGGCTGTAACGGATGGCGATGTCGGCTTCGCCATTGGCCAGATCGCGCAGGCTTTCGTTGGCGTCCAGCACCAGTGAAACATCAGGATCTGCACGGCGTAATGCCGGAAGGCGTGCTGCCAGCCAGTGGCTGGCGATCCCCAGGGTGCAGGTTAGCCTCAGCGTTTGCTGTTGTTCCGGTCGGGCGCGGTCGCTGGCTTTTTGCAGTAGCGTCAGTGCGCGGGTTACGTCGATAGCCAGTCGTTTACCGGTATCGTTGAGTTCCACCGCGTTCCCCTTGCGATGAAACAGCTCAACGCCCAGTTCATTCTCCAGGTGACGTATCTGGCGGCTGACCGCCCCCAGCGTGACGTTCAACTCTTCCGCTGCCTCGGTAAAACTGGCGCAGCGCGCCGCCACCTCGAAAGTATGCAAGGCTTTCAGGGAGGGCAGGCGAGGTTGAGCGTTCAGCTTGAGTTTCATTCAACCATATTGCCAATCTATCGATGTTCCACAAGTGATTTTTTGCTTACTTTTGAGGCAAAGATCGCACGGGAGTATTGAGTGGACATATTGATGGGACTGGCCGCCGCACTGTGCTGGGGCGGCACGGATTTTTTGGTCGGCATTAACGCCCGAGCGGTAGGGGTGCGCAGGGCAGTATTTTTTTCGCAAGCGATCGGGTTTGTGATTTTTACCCTGCTGCTGTTGGCAACCAGGGTGCCTGTTTTCGAGGCTTCTGCCAATGTTTGGGGGTTGGCATTGCTGGCCGCCTGCCTGATGGTGAGCGGTTCACTGGCACTCTCGCAGGCCTTTGCTATCTGCAAGGCGGCGATGGTGGCGCCTTTGGTCACCAGCTATGGTGCGGTCACCACGCTGCTGTCGTGGCTCAGTGGTGAACGGCTCGGTGCGCTGACGCTGATTGGACTGGCGCTGTGTCTGCTGGGGGTGATGCTGACCGCCGTGAGTCTGGGTCGCCAACCGGACAGATCCCCATCTTCTTTACCGGCGATAGCTTTCGCGTTACTGGCGGCGCTCTGTTACGGCATTGGCTTCTGGCTGCAAGGGCAATACACGCTGCCGGTGCTGGGGCCCAGTGTCAGCCTGTGGCTCGGTTATGCCGTAGGGCTGACAGCCCTGCTGGTGTTGAATGCTGACCGACGAGCTTTGGTGGCGCGGCCGGGCTGGCGGCAGGGTGGCCTGCTGCTGGTCGCCAGTTTGCTCAATCTGGGGGGCTTTAGCGCATTTGCTGTGGGGGCTGGCAGTGGGTCGCTGGCCATTGTGACGGTGCTCAGCACCCTGTCCGGCGGTATTGCCGCGCTATTGGCGGCCCTGCTGTTGCGCGAGCGGCTTTCTACCCTTCAGTGGCTGGGGGTGTTGACGGTACTGGCGGGTGCCTTGGTGCTGCATCTCAAAGTAGCATAATGGCGAGTGGCATAAAGGGATAAAGAGCCGCCTCGTTTGAGGCGACTCTTGTCTGTTACCAGGCTTTACGCGGGTTGCGGGAAACAATATCGATTTTCTGACACAGCATTTTGGTGATATCTACCGAAGCCGGGCTGGTGGCGCTACCGGCGAAGTTTTTCAGGATAATTACGACACGGGCATAGTTGACATAGCCCTCAGGCAGCGGCAAATACTCGGCCGAGTTCAGTGCAGTAATACGATCCGAAGTCATGGTTGCCGAAGATGTTGGGGTTACCGTCCCGGTCCTGCCCCACTGACAGGTTTTCTCAAGCAGGATATTGACCCCGGCGCTGCCGTTAAGCTCATATTTACCCTGGTAGGTGCCAACGGTGACATCCAGCGAGCTCAAACCTTTCAGGTTTTCCAGCGTGGTGCGCCACAAGACAAGATCATTTTTTTCAATTGGGAAATAAATCTCAATTTTCTTGTCCGTCGTTGCCGCCGTTTTGGTGGTTGCGGTAATGACGCCATCTTTCAGGGTAACCGCCAGGTCTGAAGTTTCTGTTTGTGAAACTCGGTTGCCGGTAGCGGCATAAACGTTGTTCAGCAAGAGTGCACTGCTTTCTTTCCAGGTAGGCTCTGGCAGATGATTAACACCATCGCCGAGGTACAATTGACGCCACATATTAAGGTAGCCGGGTGCTCCGATTCGTTTCATTTCGATATGGTTATTGGACCAGCCTTTCTTGATATCCGAGTTAATCAAGTCGAAACCGTCAATGTAGCATTTGCCGCTAAGATCGCTGGACTGATCGAAATAGAAATACTCAACGTATTGATAGGGAACCGTACCGCCTGGATCGGTCACGTTGGTTTGAACGCTATGCCACTGGCTGTCTTTGATTTTTACCGTGCCGCCGTTGTTACTGGTAAATACCGGCCGGGAGTTACGGCGATGTTCATTGCCCCACTCGAAGTGGCAATTTTTAAAGTCCAGCGTGCCGGATTTAAGATCGAATAAACCGTAGTCAGTATTCGCTTGTTGATCGGCCACGCTGTTAAAGCCGCTGTAGTCAAATGAGCAATCACGGAATGCCAGCGAATGGACACCCTGATAAAAGTTGGTGCCGTCGCCAAACAAGCATTTGTAGAACACAATCTTTTCACCGGCATTGGCGGTGCTGGCGGACCAGATTGGCCAAACGCATCCACGTACCATAATGCTGTGCCAGCTTTGGATATAGGCATTGTTGCCAAACACGATGCCTTTATACAGGTCGGTGAGCCAGATGTTTTGTACCAGTAATTGGCTGGTCGGCATGCCATGAATATTTGCGGCATCGCTATAAACGCACAGGCCTCGTAGGTTGGCTGTTGCATCCGAAATACCGACAATCCGCAGGTTATAAATGGCCGGTGCTCCTGAGCTGTAAAGCACCCGCACGCATTCAATATCGGTTGCACCGCGGAAGTCCAGAATGGTGCCTTTAAAGTCGACGGAATTTTTCCACAGTTTTAAATTGGCAGTGGTTTTACATTGGCGTACACCCCCTGGCCCAACCAGGGTAATACCTGCGGGCGTAGTCGGAATGGCTGATTTCCACCATTCGTCACCGGTAACCTGTAAAAAATTGCTGGCACGGTTAATGGTCAGAGAATAGTCCTGTTCATCGCCAACCTGATACCACCAGTCGATGCTGTAATCCCCGTCATTGATAATACGTTTCCAACAACGATTCTGAGTGTCACGCACAATGGTCGCACCATTATCCAGGCTGGTGGTATCTGCACCGTCACGGAGGAATACGCCGTGGTGATGGCTATTTTCAATCATTACGGTTGATTCACTGCCGGTATATGCGCGCAGGTGGGTATAGTCATTTAATGCGATCATGGGGTTATCCTCATGTTTTCGGTTATGCAGGCTTTTGCAAAGTAATCATTGCAGTCGCGCAGAGGTGTTTTGAAAATAAAAATATGCAGGCCGAAGGTGATTCGCTTTTAAAGCTTTCGGCCTGTGGGAGCAACTTAGCAGGAGGGGGAGTACAGCTTAAGCACTGGGCGTTGTGCCCGCGGTCAGCGGGCAAACGGGAACCACAGTTACAGTTAATGCCCCACTGTTACGGGGCTGGATTAGCTAATTGCCCTGGGGTGCACGTCTGATATAGGTCAAAGGGTTCAGCGAGCGCAGGTGCATCTGCAACACCGTGCCGCGGCGGAAGAAGTAATTGAGGAGAGTCAACGACAGCAGTTCGGTCAGTAGCGTGCTGTAGGCGGCACCCATCATGCCGTATTGGCGGATCAGGAAATAAGACAGTGGGATATTAATGATAAACACCAGGAACATCTTCTTCGACAGAAAGCCGTAACCAGAGAAAATCACAATGTATTTGTAGGCCAGGGTGCCCAGGGCGGAAAGTAGGGTGGCAACCGCCAACACCCCCATCGCCGGATAAGCCGCTAAATATTGCTCCCCGTACAGCAATACGATCACCGGTTTGCCGAGTAAAAGAATACTTGCCACGATCGCGGCAGAGATAGCCAACACCAGCCCATTCAGTTTGGCGGCGGTGCGTACCGCGTCATCGCGCTGATAAGCAAATATTTTGGCGAAAAACGAGGTAATGACGGCATCAGTGACAAACATCCAGGCGGTCGCCAGGGTGATGGCAACGGAGTAAATCCCCAGCGCTTCGGCGGAGACGAACCACATCAAAAACAACTGGGCCAGCCGGGTGTATATGGCGATGGAGACATTGGACACCGCCAATGGCAGGCCACTGGCAAGCAGATAGCGCACGTATTTGCGCCGAATACGCCTTGGTGCAATAAAGCGCGGATTGCGGCGGTGATAGATATGATGGCGGATCAGGTAGGGGATCAAATACACCATCACAATCGGGATCGCCAGGTAATACAGGTGCAGATCAAAATAGACGATCAGATAACGCACCAGCAGCGCACTGCCCAGCCCGGCCACGTTGGCCAGCGTATTGAAGCGCGACTCCAGCCGGGCATCATGATAAATGGTGAACACATCTCTGAGCGAGAAGAAGCTGGCGACAAAGGTGGCGGCGCAAAAGTAGAAGGTAATGAAATCTTCGCGTAGTCCGGTGTAAATCAATATTGCCGCAGAGAGCAACACAAAACAGCCCTGCCGCAGCCGGTTGGTGGAAAACATCAATGCCGTTCCTGAGCCAGGGTTGCTACTGATCCGTTTGAACAACACGGTATCGGAGCCCAGTAGCGCCAGCGTTTGGGTAATGGCGAAAATCGCGGTGGCAAAGGTAATTTTGCCAAAGCTTTCCGGGCCAATATATTTTGCCATATAGGCGGTGATGAAAATGACCCCCAGGATAGACACCATTTTTTCGGATATCATCCAAAACGCATTTTTTACAATGTTGATATCTATGAATTTTAATTTCACTGGTACTTTCCCTGTTGCATCTTATACTAGGATTAGTCCGATTATCTCCTTGCCCTATGTAATGGCGGGACCACAGGGTTTTATAATTAAGATGCTATAACCGGAATGTCAGAAGCATTTATCCCTATGCTATGTTCATGGAAGAAAGAGAAGAATGAGAAAATTCGCAAAACGACTCTATCGGGCCGCGCCCGATTTTATTTATTATCAAGTCAGCCATTACCTTGCCCATGGCTCTTTAGTCAACTTCAAAAGCCCGAAGAAATTTTCAGAAAAAATCTATCAACGAATGCGCTATCCGCACAGCGATTTCAGCAAGTTAGCGGACAAGGTGGCGGTCAGGGAGTATATTTCCCAGCGGGTATCAGAAAAGTACCTAACCCCCATCATTATGGTTACCGATAATTTTACCGAGCAGGACTACCTTTCATTGCCTCAATCATTTGTTATCAAAACCAATAATGCTTCTCAACAGGTCAAGATAGTTAAAGATAAAAATAAGGTCAGCTATCGAGATATTGCGAAAATTCTTAGTGAGTGGTCTGAAATAACCTATTGGAAAAGGTTTCGCGAAAAACACTACGCGAATATCCCACAGCAGATTATTGTTGAGGAGCTGTTGGATATAGAATCGGAAGGTGAATTGATTGACTACAAGGTGCATGTGTTTAACGGCGAACAGTCTTATTTGTTTGTCGAATTGCTGCGTGGTGGGCCTGAACCCACTTCATTGGAGTTTTTGGAAGAGCACGCACATCACTGTTTCTTTACCCAGGCGGGTATCCCGCAGCTCAATACGCTGAATGAAAAACCGGCATTCTGGGATGAAATGGTTCAGGTGGCGAAAGCCGTCTCGGCGGACCTGGACTATTGCCGCGTCGATTTTTATCTCACCCGCGAGCAAATCTACATTGGTGAACTGACGCTGACCCCCGGTGCCGGCAACGAGGTTTATCTGCCGCGTGCGACCAACCTGCTGCTGGGCGAGATGATGTCCAAGGCCGGGTAATCGTTGTGGTAGTACTTACTGCTCGCTATCCGCCGGTGTGATGCTCTGCAGCCACGCCAGAAACTCAACCGCTTTGGGCTTGTCCAGCGTACGTTGTGGATACACCACGTAGTAAGGCTTGCTGAGCGGCAGCACCGGCTCTGCCAGAGGCACCAGTGTGCCCTTGGCCAGTTCGCGCTGGATCAGTCGCCGTTGGCCGAGCAAAATGCCGTGGCCTTCAACTGCGGCATCAATCGCCAGTGAGGTCAGGTTATAGGTCAGGCCACGCCGCTGCGGCGGCGGTAATCCGGCGGCGCTGAACCACTCATGCCAGCCCGGCAGGAACTGGCTTTCTTTCCCCCAATCCACATGGATTAGCGGCTGGCGAGTCCAGTCACCACTGGCCTGTAACTGCGGGCTGCAAACCGGCTGTACGCCATCCTGAAACAGCCGCACTTTTTCCAGCAGTGGATAGTCCTGATCGCCAAAACACAGTGCAAAATCCGCCGCCGAGCTGGCGAAATCCACTTCGGCATGGGTGGCGTGCAGACGAAGATCCACTTGCGGATGCTGGGCCAGCCAGTTGCCGATGGCCGGGTTCAACCATTTTGACGCCAGCGCCGGCAGGGTAAATAACGTCAGTTCTTCTTTGCCACGTTGGCGATCGACATGCTGCTGCGCCACCCGCAGTGTCTCAAATGCCTGCTGCACGTAGGCCAGGTAGTCCGCTCCCTGTTCGGTCAGCGTCACGCCGCTTTTGGCGCGGATAAACAGCACAATACCCAGGTGTTGCTCAAGCTGGCGGATCTGCTGGCTGACAGCAGCGGCCGTCAGCGCCAGGCTGTCTGCCGCACGGGTCAGGCTGCCGGTGCGGGCGGCAGTTTCAAACGCCAGAATGGCGCTCAGTTTGGGCAGGCGGCTGCGGGAAGGAGGGTTCATGGCGGCTATCGCTAAGAATTGGTTAACTTATCCTTAACGTATTTTTGTTATTACGGCAATCTGACATTCGCTACAGTGGGTTATCCGGCCGCAATGCTAACAGGAGCCTCTGATGCAGTCACTTGCCCATATCGTTGATTTATCCGCTAACCCGATTGACGACGTTGCCTTTCAGGCTCGTTGTAAAGCCACGCTGGATACGGCGGGGGTGCTGGTGCTGCCGGGTTTTCTGACCGCTGCGGCACTGGCGACCATTCGTCTGGAGGGGGCCGAGCACAGTCATGCGGCGTTTTTTGCCGCCAGCAAGCATAACGTCTACCTGAAGCCGCAGGACGAAACGCTGCCGCCCGATCATGCACGCAACCGGCTGGTGGTGTCGTCCAAGGGCTGTATTACCGACGAGGAGATCCCAGAGCAGTCACCGCTGCGTACGTTGTACGACGCACAACCGTTTCGTGATTTCCTCTGCGCCGTGCTGGAAGAACAGCGGCTGTATCCCTACGCCGATAGCCTCTCTTCGATCAACCTGCACTACGCTCATCGTGGGCAGGAGCTGGGTTGGCATTTTGATAACTCGTCGTTTGCCATCACGCTATTGATCCAGAAGCCACAGGCAGGCGGGCGTTTTGAATATGTGGAAAATCTGCGAGATGCCGATCGCGGCGAGATGAACTACGCCGGCGTGTCGCAGGTGCTGGACGGTGAACGTGCGGTTAAGCCGTTGGCGATGGAAGAGGGGGATTTGGTGCTGTTCCGTGGCCGTAACGCCATGCATCGGGTTACGCCGACCGAAGGTGACATTACCCGCATGTTGGTGGTGCTGGCTTACAACGCACAACCGGATATTGCGCTGTCGGAAAGCGCCAGAATGACCTTTTACGGTCGGTTGTGAGAGATAAAAAACTGCCCAGGTTGGGGCAGTCTAAAAACTTAGTGATGGGCTTCTTCGTGCGCCTGTTGTTCCCGTTTGACTTCCTGTGCGCGCTTGCGCAGGCCGAACCAGCCTAGCGTCAGCAACACTGCCAGCACCGGAATGGTGGCGATAGTCCAGGTGCCGTTCGGGTAGTCGAACGCCATCATGACCACCACCGCCACCAGGAACGCCAGCGTCAGCCAGGAGGTCACTGGCGCGCCGGGCATTTTGAAGGAGACCGGCTTTGCGCGGCCTTCACGCACGGCTTTGCGCAGGCGCATCTGGCAGACGATGATAAACGCCCACGAGGCGATAATGCCCAGCGAGGCGATGTTCAGCACGATCTCAAACACCCGCGAAGGCACCAGATAGTTCAGTAAAACGCCGATCACATAAATGCCGCAGGTCACCAGGATCCCGGCATAGGGCACCTGCTGGCTGCTCATGTTAGCCATAAATTTAGGTGCAGAGCCGCCCATCGACAGCGAACGCAGGATGCGGCCGGTGGAGTACAGGCCGGAGTTGAGGCTGGAGAGCGCGGCGGTCAGCACCACGATATTCATAATGGTACCGATATAAGGCACCCCCAGCTTGCTGAAGAAGGTCACGAACGGGCTTTGGCCTGCCTGGTAGGCATTCCACGGCAGCAGCAGCACCAACAGGACTACCGAGCCAACGTAGAACAGGCCGATGCGCCAGATAACGCTGTTGATAGCCTTCGGCATCATTTTGGCCGGATCTTTGCACTCGCCTGCGGCGGTACCGATCAGCTCAATCCCGGCGAAGGCGAAGATAACCCCTTGCACCAACACTAGCGCAGGCAACAGGCCATGCGGGAACATGCCGCCGTTTTCGGTAATCAGATGCAGGCCAGTAGTGTTGCCTGCCACCGGGGTGCCGGTGCCGAGAAACACCACGCCGACCACCAGGAACAGCGCAATGGCGACGACTTTGATCAGTGCGAACCAGAATTCCATTTCGGCGAACCACTTCACGCCGATCATGTTCATGGTGGCGACCACCCCGAGGGCGCAGAGTGCGAATAGCCACTGCGGCACGTCGGCGAAGGTCCCCCAATAGTGCATATACAGCGCTACCGCCGTGATGTCGACGATGCCCGTCATCGCCCAGTTGAGGAAGTACATCCAACCGGCGACGTAAGAGGCTTTTTCGCCGAGGAACTCACGGGCGTAAGACACAAAGCTGCCACTGGTGGGGCGGTGCAGCACCAACTCGCCCAGCGCGCGCAGAATAAAGAACGAGAAAATCCCGCACACCAAATAGACCAGCGCCAGCGCCGGGCCCGCCATCTCCAGCCGGCCGCCGGTGCCGAGGAACAGGCCGGTACCGATTGAACCGCCGATGGCGATCATCTGTATCTGCCGGTTGCCCATGCTTTTGTGATAACCGGATTCATGGGAGTCTAACCATCGTCTTCTGGCTGCATGTTGGTCATGCGCCGTTTTTTTTTGTGATTGCATCATCTGTCCTGTTTACCTGTCTATGGAATTACCCTGCTCCGCTGCCAGAGCAAACGATTGCTATTGCCAATCGTGGTGAGAATGAGGTCATGGCATCATTCTGCGGTTTATTATATGAACAGCCGAAGAGAAATAACGGCGGAGCATGCTACCTTTTCTCTGTAAAGGTGGCAAAAATTCCTGCGTATAAATCGTGATCAATTGTGTTTGTTTTTTGTTAAATATATAAAAGAATATATTATTCAATAAGATGATTGAATTTATCAAGACGGAAATAACGAGGAATAAAAAGTGATTAAAATCACAGAATAATAATTACCGCGCAAACTACAGGGAATTTGGCTTATTTATTCGCGACGAGAATAAAGGGGGATAATAAGCTTCACCCTGCCTGCGGCGATATTGTCCACAGGCGAGGGTTATTCCTGGCCGATTTTTAAGCGGACTCACCAACCGGCAGGGCAGAACTTGGCAGGCCGAATATTTTGTCGAATGCCCAGTTAAACACGAAGGTGTAGCACGGGATAATTATGATCAGCGCCATATCCAGCAGCAGCGCCTGCCACAGCGTAATCCCCATCCACCAGGCGATCAGCGGGATCAAATACACCACCAGCGTCAGTTGAAAGCCCACCGCATGGATAATGCGACGCTTGAGCGTCCGGGTGCGCGACGTCTGACGGCTTTCCCACAGCTCAAACAGTGAGTTATAGATGAAATTCCAGCTTACGGCGATGGTGGTGATGATCACCGCCAGCGGCCCGGTGCTGCTGGGTGCGCTGCCAGAAAGCAGTGCCAATCCGAGTGCGGAGATCGCCATGCCGATAATTTCATAGGCGGTGACATACACCAGTTTGCGTTTAACGCCTTGCATTACTCATCTCCTGACTGATTTTTGGCTTTAGGGTCGGATGACCTTTTGCCGTCTGGCGAGTAAGATACCGTCAATCATATTGATAGAAAAAGTCAGGAGCTGTCAGTTTTTCTGACAGGTAATGCAATGAACTTTTCCAGCGATAATATAGAGCTGTTTCTGGCGGTACTGGATCGCGGTTCGTTTTCCGCTGCGGCCCGCTCACTGCGGCGAGTGCCTTCGGCCGTCAGTATGGGGATTGCCAATATGGAGGCAGAGCTGGGCTCTCTGCTTTTCGATCGTTCGCACCGTGAGCCGGTACCCACCCCACTGGCATTGGCGCTGGCACCGCATGCGCGCTTGATCGCCGATCAGCTTAAACAGCTGCAAAACCACGCCATCGAATTGTCCCAGGGGCTGGAAAGTACCTTGTCGATCGGTATCGCCTCGGACATCAACAGCCGTGGCCTGCTGGCCGCGGTCAAAACCCTGGCAGACCGCTATCCGTTACTGAACATCGAAGTATTGACCGCCCCGCAGGATGACGTGTTGCACATGCTGCATCAGGGCCGGATTGGCGTTGCTCTGGCGTTCGGCGGGCTAAATATCAACAGTCAGGAGCAGTTTCACTTTGTCGGCGCGGAATCGCTGGTTGCCACGCTCTCGCCACGGCACCCGGCGCTGAACGGTACGGCGAACGAGCTGTTTCTCGAAGACCTGGTTAACGTGCGGCAAATTATGGTGGCCAGCCGCGACCTGCCGATTGCCGATCTGCGGCCGCGGGTGGCGGAATCTTACTGGCGTACTGACAGTTTGCCGATGGCGCTGAGCATGGTGGAAGCCGGTCTGGGCTGGGGCAATTTCCCGCTGTCGTTGACCGCGCCGCTACTGGCCCAGCAACGGCTGGTCCGGCTGAAATTCAAAAATACCAAAAATGAACTGCGTCTGCCGATCCATCTGATCTGGCTGAAAAACCGGCCACTGGAGAAGGCCGCCCGTGAGTTGGTGGCGCTGATGCAAGAGATGCCACAGGTGGAATAATCCCCGCGGTTGCATTGCTTTTATTTTCATCGCTGCGCTACTTTGAGCAATGGGATTTTTATGGGGGCATAAAGTATGTTGAGCGAAACGGCGTTATCGGTATTGAGCATTAGCGGCGCGATTACGCTGGGAGCGATGAGCCCGGGGCAAAGCTTTATTCTGGTGGCGCGTACCGCCGTAGCCTCTTCGCGCCGCGACGGTATGGCGGTAGCGCTGGGCATGGGTGTCGGCTGCTTTATCTTTGCCTTGATCGCTCTGCTGGGGCTGCAGTCGTTGTTGTTGGCATTGCCGTGGCTCTACACCACGCTAAAGGTGCTGGGTGGGGCTTACCTTATCTATCTGGCCTGTAAAATGCTGCGTGGGGCCCGGCAGCCGCTGAATGTGGAAGCGGTTGGTGAGCAGCACCTGGGATTTCGCAAGGCGTTTACTACCGGCCTGCTGACTCAGTTGGGCAATCCCAACACCGCCATTGTGTTCGGTAGCGTGTTTGCCGCGTTGCTCAGCCATAAAATCTCACCGGTGATGTACCTCGTACTGCCGGTGATCGCACTGACCATCGATGTGCTGTGGTACGCCTTTGTGGCCTTTGTCCTGTCGTCGCCGCGCCCGCGCCGCACCTATCTGCGTTTTAAAGCCTGGTTCGATCGGCTGGGCGGCGGCGTGCTGGCCTTGCTCGGTTTGAAACTGATGCTAAACCGATAACGCAATTATTTTGGGTATAACCTTAGTTAGCATGGCGGCGGCGCCACCAAAACCGTAGCAACAAAATAGCGGCAATCACCAGCGCGCAAAACAGCACGCTGGTCAGCCGTTTGTCGAAACCCGAGATAAACCGGGCGATCGCTTCACCGCCGAAATAGCCCAGCAACACAAAGATCGTCGCCCACAGGATGGCACCAAGAATATTCAGCGGCACAAAACGCGACGGCGGCAGTTTGCTGGCACCGATCAGTACCGGTCCGATAATGCGAAAGCCGTACATAAAACGCACGCCAATCACGAACAGCATCGGGTGGCGAGCAATCAGCTTTCTGGCGCGTTCGATGCGCTTTTCCTGGCTCTTCATGCGCGAAATCACCTGTCCGCCAAAGCGACGCCCGAGGAAAAATAATATTTGATCCCCCAGCGTGCCACCCAACGCCACCACCGCAATGACCCAGGGCAGATGCAGCAGCCCCTGATGTGCCGCAATACCGCCCAGCAGCGTGATGGTTTCGCCCTCAGCCAGACAGCCGATAAACAGTGCCCAGTAGCCGTAATCCGTAATGTAGTGGGCTAAATCCGCCATTCCTATCCCCTATGTCTCTAACACATAAGGCTAAGTATACGCCCTGTGTGCTAGCCGCGGGCGGCAATCTGCGCCACCAGCGCCTGGCGTTGTGGCAGAGTGTCGGCCATCTGCGCCTGTACTCGCGCCAGAATATTGGCCGGTGCCAGCTCCGGTGTTCCTCCGGGGAATGGCGGGGCCGGGGCATATTCCAGATACAGTTGGATCATTTGCGCGGTTTCCTCATCCTGCAATTCAGCGATCAATGCCAGAGCGAAATCGATGCCTGCCGTCACACCGCCGCCGCTGATAATATTACCGTCACGCTCAACCCGAGCCTGGCTGGGGATAGCGCCAAACAGCGCCAGGCTGTCGCGCATTGACCAGTGACAGGCGGCACGTTTGCCCTGCAGTAAGCCGGCGGCGGCCAGGATCAGCGAGCCGGTACACACCGACGTCAAATAGCGGGCATCAGGCCCCAGACGGCGGATCTGACGCATAAATTCGTCATTCTGCAGCGCCTGGGTGCAACCGGCACCGCCCGGCACGCACAGCACGTCGCAGTGCGTGACCTCTTCCAGTTTCTGCAACTGCGTAAAGTGCAATCCTTCGGCACTGATATCTGCGCCACCGACCGAAGCAACGACAATCTCTGCACCCGGCATGTGGCGCAGAAACTGCAGTGGGCCGGTGAAATCGAGCTGGGTGACGCCCTGATAGATCGGAAAAACAATCACTAACGGTTCAGACATGATATTCGCCTCAGTTTTTTTATTTGACTTGGGTAATAATAAGCGTCCTGTTTTTGGCTGATATGACAGATAACCCTCAAAAAGCGCCATGATGAAAAATATCGGCTTTGTGGTCTTCCCCGGTTTTAACCTGCTGGATTTTGCCGGGCCACTGGCGGCGTTTGATAACGCCAATCAGTTTACTGCGACCCCGGCTTACCGCTGCCTGCCACTATCAGAGCACGGCGGCAGCGTGACGAGCTCGTCAGGTGTGGAAGTACTCACACAGGCGTTTAATCAAGGGCGCTTTGATACGTTGTTGATTGCCGGTGGCAGCGGTAATGTGGTGGCCACACAGTCTGCGGCACTGCTGGCGTTCCTGCACCGGCAAAGCCTGCAGGCGCGACGTATGGCCAGCGTGTGCACCGGCGCATTTATTCTGGCTGCTGCAGGCTTGTTGGACGGTAAACGGGCTACCACCCATTGGTACCATGCCGCCCGGTTGCAGCAGGGCTATCCGCGTATTCGCGTCGACAGTAATCGCATTTATATCCGCGACGGTGCGATATGGACCTCGGCGGGCATTACCGCCGGTATCGATCTGGCGTTGGCGATGGTGGAAGAAGATCTCGGTAGTGAATTGGCAGCCAACGTGGCGCGGCAACTGGTGGTGTATCACCGCCGCCCGGGAGGGCAGTCGCAATATTCGCTGTTGCTGGAGTTGAATCCGTCTTCAGACCGTATCCGCAGTGCGCTGTCTTATGCTCGCGAACACCTGCATCAGCCGTTGACGGTGGCCGATCTGGCCGACGCAGCTTGCCTGAGTGAACGCCAATTCGGCCGGCTATTCCGTGCCGAAACCGGCCAAACGCCGGCCAAGGTGATCGAGCAATTGCGGGTTGAAGCGGCCAGAATGCGCATCGAAGAAGGCAGCGAAGCGCTGGAGGCTATCGCCCGTGCCGTCGGGTTCAGCGATCCGGAGCGGATGCGGCGGGCATTTATTCGCGTCTTTGGTCTGTCGCCGCAGGCGATAAAGCGCCTGAGCCGCGCCGGTTAAATCATTCTGCCGTGCCCAGGTGGCACGGCGCAGTAGAGGAGCAACAGATGTATCAGGATTTTGAGAGCGAACTGGACTGGGCGATGCGCCATATGCCACGCACCCGGGCTGCGGTAGCTGCGCTGCCGGATTTAAACGGCGTGCGACTGGCGTGCAATATGCATCTGGATCTGAAAATGGCGCCGCTGGTGGCGGGCCTGCTGGACAAGGGGGCGGCAATCTATCTGACCACCTGCAACCCGACCACGGTACAGGATGACGTGGTTGCGTGGCTGGAGCGCCGCGGTGCCGAGGCCCACGCCTGGCGGGACATGAGCGACGCCGACTGGTCCGAATCCTTCGACCGCGCACTGGCCTGGGCGCCGACTCACCTGTGTGAAATGGGGGCGGACTTGACCACCCGCCTGCATCAGTCAACCGACGGCCCACAGATTATCGCCGGGCTGGAAGCCACCGGTTCCGGCATCAGCCGACTGAATGGCATGGCACCGCGCTATCCGATTTTCAACTGGGATGACTTACCGGTGAAAGAAGGGCTGCATAATCGGCATATGGTCGGTCTGACCGCCTGGCATACCTTCTTCCAGACCACCCATTTAACGCTGCATGAAAAATGCGTGCTGGTGATCGGTTATGGTTTGGTTGGCCAGGGTGTGGCGGCAGCGGCGAAAGCCTACGGCGGGCAGGTGATAGTGGCGGAAATCGATCCGGCGCGGGCGCTGCAGGCACGCTATGACGGCTGGGCGGTGGTCGATCTCGCCAGTGCGGTGAGCCAGGCCGATGTGATTGCCACCGCGACCGGGGCGAAAAACGTGCTGTCGGCGCGGCATCTGCAGCAGGCGAAAGATGGGGTGTTCATTCTCAACGTCGGCCATGTGACGGCGGAAATTGACGTTGGCTTCCTGCAAAACCTGCCGCACAGCGAGCCTATGCCGTTTGTAAACGCCTACCAACTGGAAGAGAAAACGCTCTATTTGCTGGCCAATGGCTCGATGTTCAACCTGACAGCGGGCTACGGCGACAGCCTGAATGCTTTTGATGTGACGCTGGCGGTGATGGCGGCAGGCATTGGTCATATCGTGGGTGAAGGGGCACGCCAGGAACCCGGTTTATACCTGTTGCCTCAGTCGGCCTGGCAACCGGCACTGTAACTTTTTCCTTGCGGGCGCTAATCCCAGAGCGCTCGCGGTTTGAACAATTTTCTGTCCGACAGAATTTGTCACAAATCGGCTGGCATAATCCCAGTGCCAACTTCAGATCCCTCACATATAATTCGGCCAAATAAGACCTTCATCTTCTTCGTCACAGAGTAATGCATGTGAAAATACGTGTTTTGGTACTAACCCTGCTCGCATTGCAGGCAGGAGCAGGCATCGCGCCGCGCGCGCTGGCCAGCGAAAATAACGCCGCCGTTCGGGCCATCCAGCCTGAGCTGGCTTCCGGCAGCGCCATGGTCGTGGATATGCAAACCCACAATGTGATTTATGCGCGCAACCCGGATGAAGTGGTGCCGATCGCCTCTATCACCAAGGTGATGACCGCGATGGTGACGCTGGATGCCCATTTGCCGATGGATGAAATGCTGTCGGTGGATATTCATCAGACGCCGGAGATGAAAGGGATCTATTCGCGCGTACGTCTGAACAGCGAAATCAGCCGTAAAGATATGCTGTTACTGGCGCTGATGTCGTCAGAAAACCGCGCCGCTGCCAGCCTGGCACACCATTATCCGGGCGGTTACGGCGCATTTATCAAGGCGATGAATGCCAAAGCCAAATCACTGGGCATGACCAACACGCGTTACGTGGAGCCGACCGGGTTGTCGATTCATAACGTCTCGACCGCGCGTGACCTGACCAAGCTGCTGATTGCTACCAAGCAATACCCGCTGATTGGCCAGCTCAGTACCACCACCGAACGCATGGCCAGCTTCAAGGATCCGAACTATACGCTGCCGTTCCGTAACACCAACCATCTGGTGTACAACCCGAAATGGAACATCCAGTTGACCAAAACCGGCTTCACTAACGAAGCGGGGCATTGCCTGGTCATGCGTACCATGATCGGCAGTCGCTCAGTCTCGCTGGTGGTGTTGGACGCCTTCGGCAAGTATACCCATTTCGCCGACGCCAACCGTCTGCGCACCTGGATCGAAACCGGTAAGGTGACGCCGATCCCGGCCGCCGCCCGTGACTATCGTCGTCAGAAAGACGCCCGTCTGGCGAAGAACGAAAGCGAATAATCCGTTCTGCGGCCTGCGGAGTCTCTGCGGGCCGTTATTTCTCCCTAATGCCGCCTTATCCTTGCCGTCAGCGATATCTCCCATTACCTTGGCTAGAGTCGCGGCGCTAATCGATCCGCTATCATTAATGAATATCCTATCGTGCATGAGGACGGCATCCCATGAGCAAAGTTTCTACTTTTGTCATGTTCCAGGGCCAGGCCCAGCAGGCTATTGATCTTTATAGCGAGTTATTCGCCGGTTTCAAGGTTCAACAGTTGCAGCATTATGATGAAGACGATGAGGGGCCACGACGAGTCAGGCTGGCGACCATCGACTTCGAACGGCATAGTCTGGTGTTTACCGATAGCCCGGTTAGCCATGATTTCAGTTTTACTCCATCGGTGTCACTTTTCGTTAATTTTGCCACTGACGCGGAACTGGAGCGGATTTTCGCCCGTTTGGCTGAGGGCGGTGAAGTGTTGATGCCGATTGATGACTATGGTTTTAGCGCGCGTTTCGGTTGGATAAACGATCGCTTCGGCCTGTCCTGGCAACTGAATGTGCCGGCAGGCGAGGCGGGTTGATAAGCTTCGAACTTAGCCTATTCAAAATCAGTTGCCGCTATGCTAAACAGGTGACAACTGATGAATTTAAAAGGATGAACCGCTTTGGCCGGAAGTAGCTTACTGACTTTGATCGATGATATTGCCTCACTGCTGGACGATGTCTCGCTAATGACCAAAATGGCGGCGAAAAAAACCGCCGGCGTATTGGGGGACGATCTGGCGTTGAATGCGCAACAGGTTTCCGGGGTAAAGGCCGATCGCGAACTGCCGGTAGTGTGGAGCGTGGCCAAAGGGTCGTTTATCAACAAGGCGATCCTGGTGCCGCTGGCATTGCTGATCAGCGCATTTGCTCCCTGGGCCATTACACCGCTGCTGATGGTGGGCGGTGCCTACCTGTGCTACGAGGGGTTTGAGAAGGTGTTTCACAGCCTGACCCATAGCAAGCAAACGGGTGGTGAAGAGAAAAAAGAGGCGCTGGATGCCAATGAAGATGTGGCGGCCTACGAACAACGCAAAGTGAAAGGGGCAATACGTACCGACTTCGTGCTGTCCGCCGAGATCATTGCCATTACGCTGGGTACCGTGGCGGGTGCCACCTTCAGCCAGCAGGTGATCGTGCTGTGTGGTATCGCGATTGTGATGACGGTGGGGGTTTACGGCATCGTGGCCGGTATTGTTAAACTCGACGATCTGGGGCTGTACCTGAGCCGCAAAAGCAGTGCGCTGGTGCGTTCAATCGGTAACGGCATTGTCAGCGCCGCACCTTACCTGATGAAGACGCTGTCAATCGTCGGTACCATCGCCATGTTTATGGTTGGGGGCGGCATTCTGACCCACGGGTTGCCGCCGGTGCACCATTTGTTTGAGGACTGGGCGTCGTATGCCACCGTAGTGCCAACTTTCGGCCAGATCCTGCAGGGTGTGATCCCGGCATTGCTCAACGTGGTATTTGGCCTGATTGCCGGGGGCGTGGTGCTGCTGGTGGTTTCGGCTCTGGGCGCGATCCGGGGACGTTTGAAAGCCTGATAATATCGCCGGGTGCATCTTTTTTCGCACCCGTTTTATCACTGCTGTGGCAGGCTATTGTCACCTTCGCCCAGTACGCGCTGCATAATGTGAGTGTCGCGCCACTCACCCAACTTAAAACCCACCGCCTTTAGCGTGCCTACGCTGCAAAATCCCAGAGTCTGATGCAGGGCCAGCGAGCCCTGATTTTCTTTGGCATTGCCGACTGTCGCTAACATTTGGCGCCAGGGGCCTGACTCGCAGCGGGCGATCAGTTCGGCCAATAAGGCTTTGCCGATGCCCTGGCCTTGCTGCCCGTCGGCGACATACACCGACTCTTCCACGGTAAACCGATAAGCCGGGCGCGGGCGATAAGGGGTGGCGTAACAGTACCCCACCACCCGACTATCGCATTTGGCCACCAACCAGGGGAGCCCCGCTGCTTGCACCTTACTGAGTCGCTGCTGCATTTCCTCCAGTGTCGGCGGTGTTTCTTCAAACGACGCGGCACCGTACAACACATGATGGGTGTAAATTTGCTGCACGGAGGCCATGTCGTCTGGCGTGGCATCGGCGAGTATCAGCGGGGTAGCGTGGGACATAGTGTTCCTGTTTACCTTGAAAAATCAGAAGATAAGCGCATTATGCGCCGCCCCCGCCGACAAGGTAAATTGGGCTTTCTTATACTGAAGATAAGAAAATTCTATGGTTGTTCGCTCGTCGTTCGTCGTTGTACCAGGCGCGTTAATATGCCGGAGGCCAACAGGACGCCGAGGATCACCCAGGCTGCCCCAGCCAGTTGCCAGACGTTGGGTGCAGTACCGGTGAGTGTCGCCACCAACATAGTGAAAACCGGCGCCAGATTAAAGAAAATCGCGGTGCGAACCGAGCCTATTTTTTCCAGTCCGTTGAACCACAACAGGTAGGCCAGCAGCGAGCCGCATAGCGCCAGATAAACCACGGCCAGGTGTACGCTGAGGCTAGCGGTGGTCAGGCTTTGCAGCGGGTTTTCGAAGATAAACCCCAGCGGTAGCAGAGCCAGGGTGCCGAACAGCATCGAATAGCTGGTGGTTTCGATGGCGCTGGCGTTGTGCACCAGTCGGCGGGTGCCCACCATATTTAACGCCCAGGCCAGGCTGCCGAGTAAAATAATGCCGTCGCCGGGGCTGACTTCCAGCCGCAACAGCGTTTGGATCTGTCCTTTGGTAATCACCAATACCACGCCGATAAAACCGGCTAACAGACCGGCAATACGCGATCCGTTCAGTTTTTCATTCTCCCAGATCACGCCGAATACCAGCGTCCACAGCGGCGTAGTGGCCAGGATCAGGGCACCGTTGACCGGCGTGGTGGATTGCAGGCCGAAAAAAGTGCACAGATTGAATAGCGTAAAGCCCAGTACACCCAGTCCCAGGTAAGCCGGCCAATTATTTTTCAACGTGCTGAGGCGTAGTTGCCCACGCAGGCCGAAGAACAGCAAGAGTGCCAGCGTCGCCAGGCTGAAACGCTCAATCGACGCGGTGATCGGCGGCTGGTGGGCGATGATATAGGCACCGGCGTTAAAGTTGGTGCCCCAGAAGAAGGTGGCGATAATCACGCCCAGATAGGCCAGCGGCAGCGAGTTTTTCATCATGATTTCCTGTGGTGGCGAAATAAACAGAAAATAGCTTGCGCCTTAAACCTTCGCGGTAATACTCCCTATATGTTCACTGTTGATGTGAGAAAACACCCATGTTCAATTGGGAAGATCTGCACTATTTCATGGTGTTCGCCCGTGAAAAATCGCTGTCGGGTGCGGCCCGCAGCTTGAAGGTTGATCACGCCACCGTGGCCCGGCGAATCGCCAGCCTGGAGATGGCACTGGCATTAAAACTGGTTGATCGCCGTCCGCGTAGCTACTTGCTGACCGTCGATGGACAACGCATCGCGGCACAGGGGGACAGTATGACGCTTAACGCTTTTGCCATTAGCCGCAGCGCGCTTAATGGGCAACAGGGCGTCGCGGGCGAGGTGACGCTAAGTGTGCCACCGGTGATGGGGCTCAAGCTGATCGCGCCGCGCATTGCCCAATTGCAGCGGCGTTATCCAGATTTACAACTCATCCTGCTGGCGGAGACGGCCAACGTTTCGTTGTTGCGTGGCGAGGCGGACATTGCCATTCGGCTTAGCCGCGTCAGCGAAAGCGATCTGGTCACGCGAAAAATTGGCACCGTCGAGTTTGGCCTGTATGCCAATGCGAACTATCTGCGGGTGACGCCGAAAGCGGAGCGGGGGTTTATCGGTTATCACGACGAGCGGGCGGCCTCTGTGCAGCAGAAGTGGCTGCAGGAGCAAGCCGGAGAGCGTCCGCTGGTCATGCGCAGTAACGATTTGATGATCCAGGCCGCGGCTGCGGCAGCCGGTGCAGGTATCGCGCTGTTACCGCATTTTGTCGGGCAAGAATTGGGACTTGAACCTCTGGCAGCAGCGCAGTCGTTACAACGTGAAATCTGGCTAACGGTGCATGACGACATTCGCCATGCACCGGGTATCGCCGCGGTGACGGCGTTTTTGCTGGACTGCTACGCGGGTGTCCCGGGTATCACCCGGCTGGTGGATAACCTGAGCTGAGTGGGTTTAACCGCGCATTAACTGTGCCACCGCCTGCTGCAAGTAACGCAGCAACGGCGGGGTCAGCCAGGTGCCCTCGGTCAGCGTTGGCTCCCGCTCCATGGCCTGGCGAATTTTCATCTGGGTGGCAGGATCGGTACCGGCATAGGACTGGAACAGCTCAAGCCATTGCGCCGCCAGCTGTTTTGCCTGTCCGGACTCTGCTGGCACACCCTCATTCAGTGCCTGATGGAATTGGGCGATCAACGCCGGCCATTCCTGCAGGCGGGTAAAGTAGTGTTGACGTACATAGGCATATTCTTCTGCCGACAGGTATTTCTGATAGATCGAAAGCTTGGTTTCGGCAAATGCCCGGGTCACATAGTCAGTCATCGCCGGGGTGATACCGGTTTGTTCGCGCATTGAGGGCTCATCGGCATGCATGGCGTTAAGCCGGGTGAGGAACGCCGGGTTGCCCGCAGTATCACGTTCCAGCATCAGCATCCAACGTCGGGCCAGAGCCTGCGCCTGCAATTCTTGTGGTGCGGCACCGCGGTCGATCAACTGGCGGATACTGCTGACCAGTTCGCCCCATTCCTGATTACGTAGCGGATCGGCCTGATAGAAAGGCAGTTGCGCCAGCTCGTCTGCGGTAAAATATTTATCGTACATGGTCATTAACTCCAACGTAGTCAGCCAGTCGTTCAGTTCCGGTTCATCCCCGGCGGTAAGCTGTGCATGCATATGTTGCAGACGATCGCGTAGCGCGGCGGTTTGCACCAGTTGCTGCTCCAACATGGTAATTTGCTGCTCAATCACCGTAGTCAGTGTCATTCCTGAACGAGCCAAAATTGCCCCGACTTCCGCCAGCGTAACACCCATGCGGCGCAGCGCCTGAATATGGTGCAAGCGGGTGATGTCAGCCCGGTTATATAAGCGATACCCAGCGTCGGAACGCGCAGAAGGAACCAGCAAATCAATGCTGTCGTAATAATGCAGCGTCCTGACGGTGATACCGGAACGGCGGGCCAGTTCGCCAACTTTCAATAGCATGAGTGTGCTCCTCCCTTGTGCGTGCAGGAATACTAAAGCCTGACGTGGCGTGAGGGTCAATAGGCGGGATGAGGATATTTTCGGGGGAAGTTGCGGGTTCCATTAATAGAACCCGCAATTGAAATTAATGGGTTGATTACCAGCCCTTTACGGCGCCGCCGTTAAAGATTTTCTCTGCGGCCTGGGCCACTTCATCCGACTCGTAGGCCTTGATGAAGTTTTGTACGTTCGGCGCATCTTTGTTGTCTTCACGCGTCACGATGATATTGGTGTACGGCGAGTCCTTGTCTTCGATGAAAATGCCGTCTTTGGTTGGCGTCAGGCCGGTCTGGTTGATGTAAGTGGTACTGATGACGGCCACGGCGACTTTGGGATCGTCCAGTACCTGCGGCAACTGAGCTCCCTCCAGCTCCATAATCTTGTAGTTATGCGGGTTGGCGCTGATATCCAGCGAAGTCGGCAGCAGTCCTTTACCCTGTTTGAGCGTAATCAGACCGGTTTTTTCCAGCAGCAGCAGCGCACGACCGAGGTTGGTGGGATCCAGCGGGATGGCAATCACCGCGCCGTCCTGCAGCTCTTTCAGCGATTTGATTTTTTTCGAATAGCCGGCCATTGGGAACACGAAGGTATTGCCCACCGCGACCAGTTTGTAGCCATGATCTTTATTCTGCTGTTCAAGGAACGGCCGATGCTGAAAGACGTTGGCATCCAGCTCGCCTTTGTCGGTGGCGTCGTTGGGCAGCAGCGAACCACTGAAACCGACCAGTTCAACCTCCAGCCCGTACTTCTGTTTCGCTACCTGTTTGGCAACCTCCGCCACGTCCTGTTCTGCGCCGTTGATTACTCCGACCTTGATATGATTCTGATCGGTTTTTTGTTCACAGCCTTGCAGCGCCAGTACGGCGGCGAAGGCCGCCAGCAGAGGGGTGAAACGCCAGCTTTGAGTCATCGACTTCTCCCTGAAAAAAACAATTAAATCAGTTGGTTTTGTGCTGTTAGCTAAGCCTGAACCCGTGGGGAAGTCAAATGCTTGCTCAGCACAAAGGCTTCTAGCTAATAACAGGAAGCTTTATTGTGCACTTTTATTTGGCGCGCAGTACCACGATGCCCGGCGTGGCCTGCACGTAATCCATAAAGGGCGAGTCCACCACCTGCATATTTTCTTTACGCGAAGAGGCGTTACGCAGCACCGGGCCGTTTTCGGTCATGATATAAATGCCGGTATGAGTGACGTCCAGCCCTGCCAGGTGGGTGTAAATACCGATGTAATCACCGGTGTGCAACTGGGCCAGCACCTGGCCGTCGATAAAATCGCTGGGCAGATAGGTAATGCTGCGCTGAACGTTTTTCAGACCCGGCAGATAGCTGCCGCCATCCGCTTTTTGGTTCAGGTTTTTCACCAGCGTCACGGTGTGTGGGCTGAGCGTAGCGGTGATATCCGTCACGTTGGTTTTGACCTGATGTGACCAATCGGTGAAGAAATGTTTGCGTTGCAGGAAGTTGATATCACCGTTGGCATAGCGGATGTGAATCAGTCGCTGGACAAAATCTGCCTGAGTATTCGCCTGACGTAATGCATCGACATAATCAATATAGGTAAAGCAATCCAGGCCGCGGAAATCGATCACCAGTTTTTCCGGCGTCTCTTGCGAGCCAATCAGCATATTGGCAACGTAGGGCGTACCGAGGAACGGTTTGGACAGCAGATCGATCATGCGACCGCTATCCTGCTGCTGTTCTGCCGGCGCGGCGGCGCGCAGGGCGAGAAGCTGATTGAGTTTGTTTAACGTGTAGTTATCCATGCTGGCCTTGAAATCTGCAGGTAGGGTAGTGATGGGTTCAGGCGTTTGCCCAACCTGAATTTTATCGGTACAGCCGCCAAGCGCAATAGCCAATATCAATGAAACAACCTTGTACATTTTACCCTCCAATGGTTTCGGCACGTTATCATGCAAATGATAACAGTTCTCACCATGGCTGGAGAGGTTAAAACTTAAACATAGCCTCAACGTTTGGCTAACGCTTAATAACCGATTTCACTGTTAAACGGCAGGTACCAGAACAGGGCGATCTCGTGATCGGCGATGTCCGGTTGAGCGCGATACAGCAGGTGGTCTATGCCGCCAAGGATAAACCCAAAGCGTTGGTAGCAGCGGCAGGCGGGCAGATTGGTGTTCTGCGTTTCCAGCATCAGCCCGGCGGTTTCGTGGCGTTGCGCCCATTGTCGCGCCGTTTCCAGCAGTGCGGTGGCGACACCCAAACGGCGTACGTGAGCGCTGACCACAATTTCCTCAATCAGCGCGTAGCCGTTCCAGTTATTGCTCAGCGTGATGTGGCCAACCGGCTCGCCGCGATGGCGGGCCAGAAAGGTTTCGCTTTCGTCATTGACGAACGGGGCCAGCGGGTAGTGCTTGCGAAAGGGGGTGACCGGCAGCAGCGGCCAGTTGTCGATCGGAGTATCGAACACCGGTTGGGCGTAGTGGGCGATGTGAAAACTAAAGTCACAGCCGGTCAGGTAGCCGTCGGGTAAACGGCTGACCGGGGTAATTTGGATCGCCTGGCTCATGGGGCAAGCTCCCTCAGCAAACGCGCCGGGTTCCCGGCATAGATCCCTTTACGGGTGATGTTTTTGGTGACCACCGCACCGGCACCAATCACCGCACCGCTGCAGATCTCCACCGCCAGTACCGTGGCGCCGGAGCCGATGGAAACATGATCGCCAATTTGCGTACGACCCCAGCTCGTGGAGTCGGCATTGGGGGCGCCATCTTTAAACAGATCGTTGGCGAAGGTGACGTTATGGCCGATAAAACAGTCGGCGCCGATGGTGACATATTCACAGATGAAACTGTGCGACTGGATTTTGCTGCGGGCGCCAATGCTGACGTTTTTCTGGATCTCAACAAAGGGGCCGACAAATACCCCATCGCCGAGTCTACAGCCATATAGATTACAGGGCTGAACTACGGTGACATTTTGACCGGCGTCGACATCGACAATACCGGCCTGAAGAACACGAATGGCGGATGACATGACATTCCTCACGGCAGTGACGCAGGGGGGAATTATAAAACAAACTGTCGCCACGTCTGTGCTTTCCGAACGCTTTTTCAGCGAAAGACTATAATTAGTACAGGGGAGAGAGCCCCGTGGCCGCAATCCTCGTACGGTTAGCAATCCGTCAGAGGGGTAAATTCGTTCGCCGATCGCGACCTACGGCGATGAAGGAGGTGTCTCATGGTTAGTCATGTTTGGGGACTTCTGGCGCATCCAAGCACCGAGTTCGAACACATTAGAAGCGAGAACGAAAGCGTCTCGCACCTTTACACCCACCATGTGCTGTTGCTGGCGTTGATCCCGGTAATCTGTGCCTTTATCGGCACCACCCAACTGGGCTGGCTCTCCGGCGAAGGACATGCTATCCGGCTCGATACATTCACTGCATCCTACACTGCGGTCGCCTTTTACCTGTTGATGCTGGCGGGCGTGGCCATCATGGGGAAAGTGATCCATTGGATGGCTCGGCGTTATGAAGTACGTCCCAGTCTGCATCGCTGCATGGTGTTTGCCGGTTACATCGCTACCCCGATGTTCCTCAGCGGTATTGTGGCGTTGTATCCCGTGGTGTGGCTGTGCCTGTTTGTCGGCGTGATTGGCCTGTGCTATTCGGGCTATCTGCTGAATCTGGGCATACCTCACTTCCTGAATATCGACAGTAAGGAAGGGTTTATCTTCTCCAGCTCCACCTTTGCCATCGGTATCCTGCTGCTTGAGCTGCTGCTTGGGGTCACGGTACTGCTGTGGGGGTATGGTTCCTGGTTGTTCTGAAATCTGTTTTGATATTGCCCCTCACGCCGGTCTGGCGTGAGGGGCTTTTGCTATTCAGGATTGGCGAAATACCAGTATCACGCCAAGCAGAATCGCCGCCATTCCCAGCATGCTAACGGCAGCCAGCGCGTGGTCGAGCAGCAGGTAATCGAGCAGGGCGGTTACCGCCGGGATCAGATAAAACAGGCTGGTGACCTGCACCAGATTGCCGCGTTGGATCAGTCGGTACAGCAAAAAGGTCGCCAACACCGAAATCACCACCGCCATCCACAGCAGCGGTACGATAAATGCCGCACTCCAATCGACCCGCAGCGGTTCAAAGGGTAACACCAGCGTACACATCAGCAACCCGACGGCGTACTGCAACGGCAACACGGCCAACGGCGGCTGGGCCAGGCCTTTTTGCAGCAGCGTACCGGCGGTCATGCAGCCCAGGGCGACAAAGGCACACAGCATGCCGAGCAGCGAAAAGTGCGCAACCATCAGGCTTTGATACACCACCAGCGTTAACCCGGCCATCGCCAGCAGCAGCCCAAGGCCGCGCAGCCCAGAACAGCGGCGTTCGGTAATGAACTGAGTGAGGATCGGCTGAACGCCAAGCAGCGTCGCCAATACGCCGGGAGTAATGCCTTGTTCCAGCGCCAGCAGATAACATATCTGGTAACTGCCGATCATCAGCAGCCCGATAAGCGCCACGCGGCGTCGGGTGCCGGGCACGGGCAGGCATTGCCGTTGCCACAGGCCGATCGCCAATAGCAGTGCCAGCGCGATAGCGCAACGGAAGAACAAAAAGGCAAAGGCGGAAGCATGCTCCAGCCCCCAGCGAGAGAAAATGGCGCCGCTGCTCCAAAGCAGGACGAATAGCGTTGCCAGGCCGGCGTTGGCCCATTGGGAAATAAATCGCATTTGGTTTTCACCTGTCGTGAAAGTAACAAACTCCAGCATGCACGGCAGTCTTTGCCTGAACGCAAATCAAATAAAGCTGGAGGTGAGAATTCGGTTTGGCTTAGCGCACAACCACAGAGCGTGGTGGGTAAGCAGCAACCGCAGAGACGACAGAGAAAACGGCAGGTGGGGCAGAGGATGCGCACAGCAGAACGACGGCCGAAAGGGTCGTGTTCGCAGGATCTTTCATGTGCGCAAACTGAGTCATTGATATTCCTGAATGCAGGGAGTGATTAACTATTCCAAGATAGTGAAATCCAGTGGGCTGTGCAACATAAAACTAACAAAGTATCCGGCCAGGCCCTGGCCCCCGAATGACGGGGGCACTGGCTGAAAGAAATAACATTACTGGTTATTGTCGACCCAGTGTTTGCGCTTACTGGTTTTGCCCAGGCCCGGGTTAAAGCTGTTGGTCGGGTCGGCAGAGCGGTAGAACGCCTGTAGATCGGGCTTGGCCGGGTAGAGGTGGCCGACGTTATGTTCCGCCGGGTACTCTGCGCCGCGCTGGTCGAGGATCGCCAGCATTTGCTCTTTCAGCGCATGGCTGTCGACGCCTTTTTTCACCACATAGTCCTGATGAAACACGTGGCACATAAAGTGGCCGTAATACAGCTTGTGCACCAGTTGGCTATCGATTTCCGGCGGCAGAGTTTCGAACCAGTCGGTGTCGTTGCGGCGCAGCGCGATATCCAGCGCCAGAATATCTTCAACCTTGTCGGCATGCACTGCATGGTAACGCACGGCAGCACCGGCGGCGGCAAAGCGGTGTAGGAAAGCTTTTTTGCCTTCGTCCGGGGTACAAACGAAGAACTCGCCGTCGGCCTGGGCAAAGTACTGGTTCAGGTACTGCTGAGCCTCTTCAACGCCCGGACCGGCCATTTTCAGCAGCAGGTGATGTTCAAAGCGTTCGCGGTAGTCTTTCATCCGTTTCGGCAGGTGGCTGGGGGCCAGGTGGCTCAACCCCTGCATCAGCCGATCGGTCAGGTTGTGCGGCAGCAGCGGCAGCTTGTTGAGGCTGGCGTCCATGCGGCCTTTCAGGGTGAAGAAGCTGGGCATCTGATCGGTGCCCAGCTTGTCGATCATCATAAAGGTGTCTTTGCCGTACACTTCGGCGATATCAAAAATATCCCGATGCATGTACTCGCCGGCCACCGGCAGGTTGTCGAATTGGCTGAGCATATGACGACGCAGTTCGGTTAAGACGGCGGTGTTGTTGGTGCCGATATAAAACACCTGCTCTTTACCTTCTTTCTCGAAGGTATCCAGCCGTACGGCAAATACCGCCAGCTTGCCGGCGCAGCCGGAGGCTTCGAACAGGCGGCGTTTGTCGGCGTTAAATCGGGACGGGGTATCGGCATTCACATCGCGTACCCGGCTGGCGTATTCGTTGTCGGAGGCACGCAGTTCGCCGTGCTCGACATCTTCCGGGCGGTAGTCACCTTTTTCCAATCGGGTGAGGATCTCCTCCGGCGTATCGCCAAGTTTAATTCCCAAATGGTTCACCAGCCGCAGTTGGCCGTCTTCACCCAACTGGGCGTACAGCGCCATTTCGGTATAGGCCGGTCCGCGCTTGACCAGCGAGCCGCCGGAGTTGTTGCACACACCGCCGATCACCGAAGCGCCAATACAGGAGGAGCCGATCACCGAATGTGGCTCACGGCCGTAAGGTTTCAGGAGTTTTTCTAACTGATTAAGGGTGCTGCCTGGGAAACCGACCACCTGTTTGCCGTTGTCCAGCACCTGCACATGATTGAGTCGCAGAGTGCTGATAATGACGACATCGCGGTCGTAGTCATTGCCGCTGGGCGTTGACCCCTCGGTCAGACCGGTGTTCGCCGCCTGCATGATGACAATTTTGTCGGCGGCGACGCAGGCCTCCAGCAGTTGCCACAGTTGCAACAGGCGCGTCGGAAACACCACCGCCAGCGCCTGGCCAACCCCAGAGCGGAAGCCTTTGCGATAACGTTCGGTGCTACGTTCGCCGGTCAGCAACTGCGGGCCGCCGACGATACTTTTGAGCTGATTGAGAAACGCCTGGTGGGTCGCGCTGGTGGACTGCGTCATGCCGATCTCCCTGTGGTACCCGTCGTCTTGCAAGCCGCGCGTTGTTGGCGATAACCTGAAGTTCGTAGGGTAATCATTTAATGGTTTATTAATTTGCCAGCCTAATAACTTATTAACTTAGTAGTGATCTGCGTAACCGGCCTGACGCTCTTCTTCACGCAGCGTCAGGATTTCCACGCCGTCGGCGGTGACTGCTACGGTGTGCTCCCATTGAGCAGACAGCTTTTTGTCGCGGGTCACCACCGTCCAACCGTCTTTCTTTTGCTTAATCCGGTGATCGCCCTGGTTAATCATGGGTTCGATGGTAAACACCATGCCTTCCTGCAGCACCATACCAGTACCCGGCTGGCCAAAGTGCAGTACCGCCGGCTCTTCGTGCATATCCCGGCCGATGCCGTGACCGCAGTATTCACGCACGATGCTGTAGCCAGCCTGTTCGGCGTGTTGCTGAATAGCATGGCCGATATCGCCCAGCGTCGCCCCCGGCTTAACTACCCGGATGCCTTGCCACAGCGACTCATACACATTGTTCACCAGCCGCTTGGCCAGCGGTGTGGTCTGGCCGATGCAGTACATCTTGCTGGAGTCGGCGATATAGCCGTCGTTTTCCAGCGTAATGTCGACGTTAACGATCATGCCGGAACGCAGAATTTTGCTGACCGACGGAATGCCATGGCAGATCACGTCGTCAATCGACGTATTGAGCACATAAGGAAAATCGTACTGCCCTTTGCTGGCCGGGCGCGATTTCAGCTCATTGACGATAAAGGCCTCGGTGCGGTCGTTGATCTCCATGGTGGAGATGCCCTCGACAATCACCTTATCGAGCATAGCAAACACCTGCGCCAGCAGGGCGCCAGAGTGACGCATTTTGGCAATCTCTTCCGACGTTTTGATCACAATCTCTTTCACCCGATAATCTCCTTCAAGGTCAGCACGTTATCTTTCATCATTTTTTTTACCAGTTGCGGGTAGGTCAGTTCCGGATGGAACTCCGCCAACATGCCGATTTTTATCCAGTACTCCGCCTGCGCGTTGATCGAGCGCGTCATCGTCAAACTGGCGAGGCGCAGATCGTCATGCAGCACGTCCGAAATTTTTACTATGCCCATAGGCTGCTCCCTAAGCGATTTATATACGAAGTGTATATGGTTTGGATGGTGCGAATGTTGCTATCTGTGGCATAGGAAGATTCCGGGTCACAATGATTGCCGCCGTCGGGCAATGCGTTTATTGTGATAAACGACTTTTTTTCACTGATTTTTCAGAAGGATTTAGGGCGTGAGCAAATTACGTGTTGGGGTGATTTTTGGCGGTAAATCGGCGGAGCATGAAGTTTCGCTGCAGTCGGCAAAAAATATTGTGGATGCAATCGACAAAGATAAATTTGACGTCACGCTGCTGGGGATCGACAAGCAGGGGCAATGGCACATTAACGATGCGTCCAATTACCTGCTGAATGCGGAAAACCCGGCGCTGATTGCCTTGAACCGCTCAAATAAAAATGTGGCGCTGATCCCCGGCCAGGAAAAGCAACAACTGATCGAGTCAGGCAGCGCCGGTGCGCTGGGCCAGCTCGATGTGGTGTTCCCCATTGTGCACGGCACGCTGGGGGAAGACGGTTCGTTGCAGGGACTGTTGCGGATGGCCAACCTGCCGTTTGTCGGTGCCGGTGTGCTGGGTTCAGCGGTTAGCATGGACAAAGACGTCACCAAACGTCTGTTGCGTGATGCCGGGTTGGCGGTGGCGCCTTTTGTGACGCTGACGCGCAACAACCGCGCTAAATACAGTTTTGAACAACTCAGTGAACGCCTGGGGCTGCCGCTGTTTGTGAAACCGGCGAATCAGGGCTCTTCGGTAGGGGTCAGCAAGGTGCAGGATCGCGCCGGCTATGAGGCTGCGGTAGCGCTGGCATTCAGCTTCGATCATAAAGTGCTGGTGGAATCAGCGATTGTCGGCCGTGAGATTGAGTGCGCGGTATTGGGCAACGACGAGCCGCAGGCCAGCCTGTGTGGCGAAATCGTGCTGAGCGACGCCTTCTATTCCTACGACACCAAATACATCAATGAGCAGGGCGCTCAGGTGATAGTGCCGGCGGCGATTGCGCCAGAAGTGAGTGATAAAATCCGCGATGTAGCGCTGAAAGCATTTCGGGCGCTCGAGTGTTTCGGTCTGGCGCGTGTCGACGTGTTCCTGACGCCGGACAACAACGTGGTAATCAACGAAATCAACACGCTGCCGGGCTTCACCAATATCAGCATGTATCCCAAACTGTGGGCCGCCAGCGGCGTCAGCTACAGCCAACTGATCACCCGCCTGATTGAATTGGCGTTGGAGCGTCATCAGCAGGACCGCGCGCTGAACAGCTCGGTGTTTGATCGGTAAAACAATGAGGGGCGAATAGATTTTCGCCCCTCATTTCTTATTTCACTGTCACATCAATATCGCCAAAATACTTCTTCGCCAGCTCACCCACGGTGCCTTGCTGTTTCACTTTGACGATCGCCTCATTCAGCTTTTTCTTCAGGGCGTCATCACCCTTACGCAGGCCGAAGGCAATGCCCTCACCGAGGATTTTGTCGTCGCTGACTGCATCGCCGACAAAGGCGAAGCCCTTACCGTCCGGATGCGCCAGGAAACCGCTTTGGCCCGACGGTGCCATGACCAGCGTCGCGTCGAGACGCCCGGCAGTCAGGTCGAGATAAGCCTGGTTCTGATCCTGATAGGACACCACGTCCACACCCTGAGGTGCCCAGTGGACCTTGGCGTAAGTTTCCTGAATCGAACCCTGCAGTACGCCGACGTGCTTGCCCGCCAACGAGGTGGCATTTGGCAGCAGGCCGCTGTCAGCCTTGGCGATCAGGCGGTTCGGCACCTGATAGATTGAATCGGTAAAGTCGATTGCCTGGCGACGCTGGTCGGTGACGTTCATCGCCGAGTTGATGGCGTCAAACTTGCGGGCCTTCAGCGCTGGGATCAGGCTGTCGAACGAAGTCTCGACCCAACTGCATTTTAACTGGGCGGCGGCACAAACCGCGTTGCCCAGATCGATATCAAAACCTTCCAGCTTACCGCTGGCCGATTTGGATTCGAACGGGGGATACAGCGCTTCCAGACCGAAGCGCAGGGTGTTTTCCGCCGCCAGCGTGGACCCGGCGGCCAGCAGGCAGCCTGCGGCGATCAACGTTTTCAGTGATTTCATAGTCGAGCCCTTTTCCCATGGTCAAAGCAAAAATAAATGCGTTATACCTGACACAGACGGCGTGCGCCTTCCAGCAGGGTCTCATTATCTTTAGAAAAACTCAGTCGAATGATGCCGGTGTTGGTGCCGTCGCTGTAAAACGCCGACAGCGGGATAGTCGCAACTTTGGCCTCACGGATCAGACGTACCGCAAAGTCATTGTCGCTTTCGCTGCTGAAACCGCTAAAGCGGGCCAACATAAAGAAGCTGCCACGGCTGGGCAGTAATTCAAAGCGTGAATCCTGCAGCGCGCTCGCCAGTAAATCACGTTTCTGCTGATAGAAGTCCGCCAGTCCCAGATAACTTTGCGGGTTGCCCAGCGCTTCGGCGAAGGCGTACTGCATCGGCGTATCGGCGGAAAACACCATAAACTGGTGCACCTTGCGGATCTCGTCCATCAGCGCCGCCGGTGCCATGCAGTAACCGACGCGCCAGCCGGTCACGTGGTAGGTTTTGCCAAACGACGACACGATCACGCTGCGTTCAGCCAACTGAGGGTGGCGTGCCATGCTGTGGTGAATATCACCGTCGAACACCACGTGTTCGTAGACCTCGTCGGACAGGATGACGATATCGGTATTGCGCGTCAGGGCGGTCAGGCGTTCAATATCATGTTCGCCGAATACGCTGCCGGTCGGGTTGTGCGGGCTGTTAACGATGATCATCCGCGTTTTGCTGTTGATGGCGGCGGCGACTTCATCCCAGTCAATATGCAGGTCCTGTAGCGACAGTTTGATCGCTACCGGTGTTGCGCCCTGTAAGCGTACGATCGGCGCATAGCTGTCGAACGCCGGTTCGAAATAAATCACCTCATCGCCCGGATGCACCAGCGCGCTGATGGCGGAATACAATCCTTCGCTGGCACTGGCAATGACCGTGATTTCTTCGTCGGTGTCATAGCGTGCGCCATACAATCGTTCAAATTTGTCTGCCAGCGCGGTACGTAATGCCGCCACGCCGCTCATCGGTGCGTATTGGTTATGACCTGCGCGCATGGCTTGCGCCACCGCTTCAACCAATTGAGGTTCACAGGCGAAGTTCGGTGCCCCCTGCGACAGATTCAGGGCCTGATGTTCGGCGCTGAGCTGGCCGATAACGGTGAAAATCGTGGTGCCGACGTCCGGCAACTTCGAGCGGTGTGAGCAGGCGCTCTGCATGAGTGGCTCCAGGGGAAACAGGGGAAGTATGGTTTGATTAAGCATCACTGAGGGTAGGCCAACAAGGGAAAGTTTGTCATACTCGCCATGCATCCAGATCATGGCTTGAGAGGCCGCTATGTCAATGTCCTTACCTTCCCTAGACGTACTGAAAACCTTTGTGGTGGTGGCGCAGCGGCTGAATTTTACCCATGCCGCCCAGAGTCTGCACTTGACACAGGGCGCGGTTAGCCGGCAGATCCTCGGGCTGGAGCAGCATCTGGGCTACCCGCTGTTTAGCCGCCGGGCGCGCGGCCTGACGCTGACCCCACAGGGCGCGATGCTGCTGGCACCGGTGCAGCAGGCGCTCGGACAGTTGGATGAGGCACTGGCGCGGGTCGGGGCGCAGCCGGGTACCTTGCGCATCAAATGCCCGACCTGTGCCATGAGCTGGGTGCTGCCGCGCATTATCCGGCTGCAAAATGAACGGCCGGAAATGCATATTGAGCTAACCGCTTCGGTGTCGCACGGGCTGGATTTTGGCGCAGAACATTTTGATGCCGCGGTGGTGTTCGGCCAGCCACAGGCCAAAAAATTGCGGGTTCATCATCTGTTCGATGAAATCCTGACGCCGGTCTGCACGCCGTCGTATCTGCCCGATTTGTCACGCCCACCCACACCAGCCGATTTGGCGGAGAAAACCCTGCTGCATCCCACGCGCGATCGCCGCGATTGGCTGCTGTGGCTGAAGGCCGCGGGGTTCGAGGCATTGCCATCCGGCAAGGCGCAGCATTTCGATACGCTCGATCTGGCGATGAGCGCCGCACTGCAAGGCTTTGGCATTGCCATCGGCGATCTGTGCCTGCTGGAGGAGGATATTCAGGCGCGGCGTGTGGTCACGCCGTTCCCGCTCAGCGTGGTCAGCGGTGCTGCGTACTATTTGGTCTATCCTGAACGGGCGGTGGTGCCGCAGGCATTAACCGAACTGGTCAATTTCCTCAGTGATGAAGCGGAGCAAAGCCGCGCCAGGCTGCAAAACTATCGACCGGCCTTCGCTAACAGCTTGTAACTTTTAACATTACAAATTATTTCTGCGCTGAAAAGGAGTATGGCACACTGTTTTTTCACGTTGATAAATCATCTCCGTCGCCGCCTGCGGCGGGAACATGCCTGAGATCAAATAATATGAAATGGCTTTGTGTGGTGAGTATGTTGTCCGGTCTGGCCATCAGCCCGGTTTTTGCGCAGGAAAGCGCCGTGATCCAGGGTGTTAATGCCCAGCAGCGCGATGCCTTCGTAACCAAGCTGATGAAACAAATGACGCTGGCCGAAAAAATTGGCCAGTTGCGTTTAATCAGCGTCGGGCCGGATAACCCGAAAGAGGCGATCCGCGACGGTATCAGCAAGGGGCAGATTGGCGCTATCTTCAATACCGTTACCCGGCCGGATATCCGCGCCATGCAGGATCAGGCCATGCAGCTCAGCCGCCTGAAAATCCCGTTATTCTTCGCCTACGACGTGGTGCACGGTCAACGTACGGTGTTCCCAATCAGCCTGGGGCTGGCGGCCAGTTTTGACCTCGAAGCCATCGCGCTCAGCGGCCGGGTATCGGCGCAGGAAGCCAGCGACGACGGCCTGAACATGACGTTCTCGCCGATGGTCGATATCACCCGCGATCCGCGCTGGGGCCGGGTCTCGGAAGGTTTTGGGGAAGATACCTGGCTGGTGTCCAAAATTGCCAAAGTGATGGTGGATGCCTACCAAAACGGTGACCCGTCCAAACCCGGTTCCATCATGGCCAGCGTGAAGCACTTCGCGTTGTACGGGGCTACCGAAGGCGGCCGCGATTACAACACCGTCGATATGAGCCCGCTAAGAATGTACCAGGACTACCTGCCGCCGTATAAGGCGGCGGTGGACGCCGGCAGCGGCGGGGTGATGGTGTCACTCAACTCGATAAACGGCATTCCGGCCACCGCCAACCCGTGGCTGTTAAAAGACCTGCTGCGCGATCAGTGGGGCTTCAAAGGCATCACCATCAGTGACCACGGTGCGATTAAAGAGCTGATCAAACACGGCGTGGCTGAAGACGCGCGCGATGCGGTGCGGCTGGCAATCACTTCCGGCGTCGACATGAGCATGAGCGACGAATATTACGACCAATACCTGCCGGGGCTGGTCAAAGACGGGCTGGTATCGGAAAGCGACATCGATCGTGCCTGCCGCGACGTGCTGAACACCAAATATGATATGGGCCTGTTCAAAGACCCTTATACCCACCTTGGTCCGGTCGGCTCCGATCCGCAGGACACCAATGCCGAAAGCCGTTTGCACCGTGCCGAAGCGCGCGTGATTGCGCGTAAAACCATGGTGTTGCTGAAAAACGACAAGCAGACGCTGCCGTTGAGTAAGCAGAGCACCATAGCGCTGGTTGGGCCGATGGCCGACAGTCAGCGTGACGTGATGGGCAGTTGGTCGGCGGCCGGGGTGATCAAACAGTCAGTGACTCTCCGTCAGGGGCTGGAGCAGGCGGTGGGCGACAAGGCGAAGATCCTCTATGCCAAGGGGGCCAACGTCACTCAGGACAAGAGCATTATCGACTATCTGAACGAGTATGAGCCGGCGGTGGTGTTTGATACCCGCCCGCCACAGCAGATGATTGATGAAGCGGTGCAGGCGGCGAAGAAAGCCGATGTGGTGGTGGCGGTGGTGGGTGAATCGCAGGGGATGGCACACGAAGCTTCAAGCCGGGCCGACATTACCATTCCGCAAAGCCAGCGTGATCTGATCGCGGCGTTGAAGGCCACCGGTAAACCGCTGGTGCTGGTGTTGATGAACGGGCGACCGCTGGCGCTGAGCTGGGAAAGTCAGCAGGCGGATGCGATGCTGGAAACCTGGTACAGCGGCACCGAGGGCGGTCATGCGGTGGCCGACGTGTTATTCGGGGACTACAACCCGTCGGGCAAATTACCGATGACCTTCCCACGCTCAGTCGGGCAGATCCCGATGTACTACAATCACCTGAATACCGGCCGTCCGTTCGGCAAGGAAAACCCGGGCAAGTACACCTCCCGTTACTTTGACTCACCGAACGGCCCGCTGTATCCCTTTGGTTATGGCCTGAGCTACACCAGCTTTAGCCTGTCGGATCTGAAACTCTCCAGCCCGACGATGGCGCGCAACGGCAAAATCACCGCCAGTGTCACGCTGAAGAATACCGGTAAGTATGATGGCGCTACCGTGGTGCAGTTATATCTGCAGGACGTGACGGCTTCGGTCAGCCGCCCGGTGAAAGAGCTGCGTAACTTTAAAAAGGTGATGCTGAAAGCCGGTCAGACGCAGAAGGTGGAGTTGCCGATCACCGAAGAGGATCTCAAGTTCTATAACGCCAGCCTGAAATGGGGTGCGGAACCGGGCAAGTTTAATGTATTTGTCGGCCTGGATTCCGACGAGGTACAGGCACAGAGCTTTACCCTGAAGTAATCACTCATGGCCCTCTCTCACTGTGGTGGGAGAGGGTCTTGTTGATGTTTAACGCCCACCTGTTTTGTTTAATTCCCCGGCTATTTTCTCAATCGTTGATCCCGCTGATTGTTTCGCCATGGCTATCGCTATATCATTTTATATATAACGATAATCAACCGGAATCCCCCTCATGTTCAAACGCTTCCCGCGCCTACTGTTGCTTTTTATTCTGTTCTCTTGCGCTGCGCAGGCAGACCGTCAGGTTACTGACCAACTCAATAGACAGGTTACGCTACCCGATACCATCACCCGCGCCGTGGTGTTGCAACACCAGACGCTGAACCTGCTGGTGCAGCTCGACGCTCTGCCGCAGGTGGTTGGGGTGCTCAGCAGTTGGAAGAAGCAGCTGGGGCCGAATTATCTGCGCTTGGCGCCCGGCCTGGCAAACATGCCGATGCCGGGCGATCTCACCTCGGTGAACATCGAAAGCCTGCTCCGATTGCATCCGCAGGTGGTGTTCGTTGCCAACTATGCACCACCGGAAATGATTGCCCAGATTGAAAGGGCCGGCATTCCGGTGGTGGCGATTTCACTGCGTCGTGAGGCGGCGGATCAGGCAGGAAAAATGAACCCGCAGCTGAAAGATGAAGATCAGGCTTATAACCTGGGCCTGCAGGATGGCATTCGCTTAATCGGCACGGTCATGGGCCACCAGCCGCAGGCCGAGGCGCTGATCCAGGACGTATTTCAACAACGGACGCTGGTGGCAGACCGGCTGCGCGACCTGCCGGAGGATCAGCGAGTACGGGTCTACATGGCCAATCCGGACTTAACCACTTACGGTTCGGGCAAATACACCGGACTGATGATGCAGCACGCCGGGGCCCTCAACGTGGCGGCGAAGGACATTAACGGGTTTAAACAGGTGTCGATTGAGGATGTGCTGAAGTGGAACCCGGCGGTGATCTTCGTGCAGGAACGCTATCCCGAAGTGGTGAAGCAAATCCTCAGCTCACCGCAGTGGCAGGGGATTGATGCGGTGAAAAACAAACGTGTCTATCTGATGCCGGAATACGCCAAGGCCTGGGGTTACCCGATGCCGGAAGCGCTGGCGTTGGGCGAACTGTGGATGGCGAAAAAGCTTTATCCGCAGCGTTTCAGCGACGTTAATCTGCAACAGCGGGTGGACGCCTACTACCGGCAGTATTACCGCAGTAGCTGCTGCCAGAGTGGGCAATGAGGCTGGGCTGGCTGATCCTGCTGACGTTGCTTTGTGCGCTGTTATCGTTGGGCATCGGTCGCTATCCGGTATCCGCGGCCCACAGCCTGCTAATCTTGCTGGAGCCTTTGACTGGCCCGCACGGCGGTATTGATGAAATCCAACGGCAGGTGATCCTCGGGGTGCGTGTGCCCCGGGTGTTGCTGGCGATGGGGGCCGGGGCGGCTCTGGCATTATGTGGTGCGGCGCTACAAGGGGTATTTCGCAACCCGCTGGTGGATCCGCACATTATCGGTGTCTCTTCCGGTGCGGCTTTTGGCGGTACCCTGGCAATTTTGCTCAGCCTGCCAATGGCGCTGCTGTTGCTGTCTGCTTTTGTGTTCGGCATGGCGGCTTTGCTGCTGATTTTTGCTATTACCAGCGCCATTGCCCGGCGCAATATTCTGTCACTGGTGCTGGCCGGGGTGATCCTCAGCGGCTTTTTCTCCGCCTGCGTCAGCCTGCTGCAATATCTGGCCGATACCGAAGAAAAGCTGCCGAGCATCGTATTCTGGTTGCTGGGCAGTTTTGCTACCGCCGACGATAACAAACTGTTGATGCTGTTCCTGCCACTGCTGTTGGGCGGCGGGCTGCTGCTGGCATTGCGCTGGCGCATTAATCTGTTGTCGCTGGGGGATGAGGATGCCGCCGCGCTGGGCATCAATGTCGAAGGGACCCGCTGGCTGATCCTGACGCTGTGTGCCGCCATCGTCGCTGCACAGGTGGCGGTGAGCGGCAGCATCGGTTGGGTAGGGCTGGTGATCCCACACGTTGCCCGCCTGCTGGTCGGCCCGGATCATCGTCGTTTGTTGCCAGCCTCAATGTGTCTGGGCGCGCTGTATATGGTGTTGATCGACGATTTGGCGCGCACCTTAAGCAGCAGCGAAATTCCATTGGGCATCCTGACGGCGCTGATTGGTGCGCCGCTGTTTGCGTTGCTGTTGCGCCGGGCGCAACTGAGAGGCTGGCATGGCTGAGACATTGCTGCGGGTAGAGGGGCTGGGTTTTAGCTGGCCCGGCCAGAAACCACTGTTTCATCAATTGAATTTACAGTTACGGCGCGGTGAGGTGCTGGCGGTGCTCGGCCCCAACGGACGCGGTAAAAGCACCCTGATGCAACTGCTGCTCGGTACCTTACCGCTGCAGCAGGGCGCGGTGGAACGGGGGAACGGCATCGGTTTTGTCCCACAACAGTTCGCTGCCCCCTTTGCTTATCGGGTGTTGGATATCGTGCTGATGGGGCGCGCGCGTTACGTGGGTTTGTTCCGCTCCCCCTCAGCGGAGGATCACCGACTGGCGAAAGAGGCGCTACAGTCGCTGGATATGCTGGGCTTTGCCGATCGCGAATTTGGCAGCCTGTCCGGCGGGCAGCGGCAACTGGTATTGATAGCCCGTGCCTTGGCGATGAGCTGTGAGGTGTTGATGCTGGACGAACCGACTTCGGCGCTGGACTTGCACCATCAGGACCGGGTGCTGAGCTTGATCTCACATCTGGCACGGGAACGACAGATGGCGGTGATGTTTTCTACCCATCAGCCCAATCATGCACATGCGGTGGCCGATCGCGCCCTGTTGCTGGGGGCGGCAGGACAGCATCAACTGGGCTCCTGTGCTGAGGTGCTGACGGCCGAGAGCCTGTCGCCGCTGTTTGATTTGGCGATTGAACGGGTGGCCTTGCAGATCGACGGTCGTCAGTTTGAAACGCTGGTGCCCTTGTACCGTAGCCAACGGGAGCGTGAAAGTGAGTAATATCTTGTTGTTCGCCGCCGGTAGCCTGCGTGGGGCATTCGGTCCCTTGTTGGCTGCCTTTCAGGCACAAACCGATGAGGCGGTGGAGGCGGTATTTGGCCCGGCGGGCCTGCTGCGCCAGCGAATCGAAGCCGGGGAATGCCCGCATATTTTCGCCTCGGCCAATCTGGCGCACCCGCAGCGATTGGTGAGTTTGCAACTGTCGTCACGGGGTGAGCCTTTTGCTCGCAACCGGCTTTGCGCCACGGTGCGTAATATTGCTGGCTTAACCGAACGGCCGTTGCTGGAGGTACTGCTGGACTCGCGTTGGCGGGTGGCAACGTCAACGCCGGGCGCTGATCCATCCGGCGACTATGCGCAGCAGCTGTTCGAGCGTATTGAGCGCTTAGCGCCGGGGCAGGGCGTCGCCTTGCAGCAGCGGGCTTTGGCGTTGGTAGGCGGGCCCGATTCCGCACCGTTGCCGCCGGATCGACTGGCGGCGGAGTATCTGCTTAACAGCAGGCAGGCGGATATTTTCCTCGGGTATGCCAGCTATGGCGCAGCCTTGGCGGGTTTCCCTGAACTGGCGGTGCGGCAGTTACCCCCACCGTTGGCGATTGATGCCGATTACGGCCTGTGCCTGCTGGATACGCGAGCGCAGCCTTTGGCCGGGTTTATTCTGGCGGAACAGGGGCAGGAGATACTGCGGCGGCAGGGTTTTTTACCTGCCAACGTGATGAGCTAATGGCTTATTAAGCTGGCAGGTTGTGAAGCTAATTACATCTTCTTCAGCAGTTGCAGCAGGTGCTCTTCACTCTTTTCTGCCAGCCCGTCGATCGCCAGCTTGATGATATCGGAACGGGTGATGCGCACCACGCCGTTGCGTGCCGCCTGCACAATGATTTCATCGATCGCGTCGACGTGGTTATCGGTCAGGCTGACCGAAATGGCCTTGTAAGTACGTTTGCGGCCCTGCGGTTTGGCTTCCGGGGGGGGAACATGCAGGGTGTGTGAAGTGGCGCTGTTGATAAATTCGTCTTCTGACATGCGTTGGGTAGGGGTACGCTTTTTCACAGGATCACCTCTTTCACCAGGCTTTCAATCTCCGCCTGCGCTTTTAGGTTATTCGCCTCATGCACGGTGATGGCCTCGCCCCAGGCATCGCGGTAAATCTTGCGGTCGCACAAACGGTTGCTGACCAGCGTCAACTCGGGGTACTCGCTCAACACCTGCGCCGCTTCGTTAGCTTCATTAATAAAGATATTGGTCGGGCACATGTTCAGCACGATGTAGCCTTTCACCTTCTCGTTATATTCCTGCGCGGTGGCGAACATTTCCGACAGATAGCCGACGGTATCGAGATCCATCTGGGAAGGGCGCAGCGGGGAAAGGAACAGATCGGCGGCCAGCAGGCCGGAACGCAGCTCGGCGCTGTCGCGGCCGGCGGTATCGACAATCACATAGTCGTAATGACGATCCAGCTCCAGCAGGGTCTCTTTGATTTTGCCCGAGGCGGCGACTACCGGGATATGCGGCAAGCCTTCTACATTCTGGCGGTCGTTATACCAGGTCATGATTGATTTCTGATCGTCAGCATCAACGATGATGGCGGTTTTTCCCAGCTTGAGGATCAAATATCCGGCGATATTGACTGCCTTGGTCGATTTCCCTACGCCACCTTTTTGCGAGCCAATCAAAACAATCATGCTGCCATCTCTCAAGTTATTAAGCTGATAACTTATTAAGTTAATATGCTTATTGGATTGATAATTAAACAGGTTAACAACAACAACGCTTGAACAATATGCACCAACGGCGACGGCTTGCCAAGCCAGTATGCAGTTAACTTTGCTGCTTATTTTGCTGGTAACTTAGTAGGCGGGTAAGTAGGAATGGTCTGGGAAGTGATTATGCGAAGGCGATTTTTTCAATTTGGCAACTTAATAAGTTATTAAGTTGCCAGTGATGACTGTTCGGTAATGGCTACTTTTTCAACATCGATTTCAGGTTGGCGAACGGGTTATGGGTCGCGAGCCCGACGTCTTTTTGCGCGTCCTCACCGGCCACTACCGTTGAGCCATACTGATCGGCTTCGGTATATTTGGAGTGTTCGTGGTCGTGGCAATACAGGCACAGCATTTCCCAGTTGCTGCCGTCTTCCGGGTTGTTGCTGTGGTCGTGATCGATATGGTGGACCGTCAGTTCGCGCAGATTGGAATAAACAAACTCGCGCGAGCAACGCCCGCAGACCCAGGGGAAGATTTTCAGTGCTTTTTCGCGGTAGCCGGTCTCCAGCCTCGCGTAGTTTTTTGGAATATATGCCATGGTGTGTGCCCGTCGGGTGATAACAATAATGCGTTAAATAATACCACAACGCGCCGGATTACAGCGTGCGGCACATCACCGCCTGCTGCAGTTTCGATTATTTGAAGGCTTCCACCGCCCAATCGATAAACACCCGCAGCTTGGCGCTCAGATGGCGGTTGGAGGGATAGACCACGTACATCTGTTCCGAGGGCGGTTGCCAGTCGTGCAGCAGGCTGACCAGTTCGCCGTTGTCCAGATGCGGCTGGGCCATAAAGCGGAAGGTTTGAATGATACCCAGCCCGGCCAGTGCCGCCGCCAGCAGTGCATTGCCCTCGTTGACGCTGACATGATAGCGGTGCTGAATATCGATCTCCTTGCCCCGATCGACAAAGTGCAGCGGCTGGATGCGATCGTTCAGCGCATGGCGGTAATGTGCCAGCGGAAAACCCAGCTCCAGATCGCAAGGGTGTTGCGGCGTACCGTGGCGCGCCAGATAGGCCGGGGTGGCGCAGGTCACCCATTCAAGCTCGAACAGCCGACGGGCAATCAGGCTGGAATCGGCCAGTGGCCCGCTGCGGATCACGCAGTCGGCGCTGTCGTTAATCAGATCGATCAGACGGTCGCCGACCCCCAGGTCGATCTGAATTTGCGGGTAACGCGCGATAAAATCCGGCAGCGCCGGCACCAGCAATTGCCGTGCAGTCGAGCCACCGGCGTCAATGCGCAGCACGCCTTGTGGCGCACTCTGCGACTCGGTCATGCTGCCTTCCATCTGCTCCAGCTCCGCCAGCCACTTTACCGTGCGCTGGTAATAGCATTCGCCCTCGGCGGTGACCGACACGCTGCGGGTGGTGCGCTGGAACAGCTTGGTTTGCAGATGATCTTCCAGGTTCTGGATCAGCTTGGTGACAGTGGCCTTGGGCATCCGCAGTGAATCTGCGGCGCGGGTGAAGCCGCCGGTTTCTACCACGCGGTTAAACACCCGAATAGCGAGTAAATGATGATCCATAGCGCTCTCAGTGCAAAACCCCGGCAGAGGCCGGGGGGTGTTTCTGCGGATGAATAATGATTATGACTGTTTAGCGTCAATCATGCCGGAACGCAAGGTCAGGCCGAAAACCAGCGCGGCGGACAGGGTGAGCGCGCCGCCAAACAGCATGGCGCTGCTGACGCCCTGCCAGTCGACCACTTCGCCACCCAACAACGCGCCGGAAGCCAGCGCAATCTGGATCACGCAGACCAGCAGTGCCTGACCGGCTTCCGGTGCCTGCGGGACGGCGGCGAACATCCAGTTGGTGGCGCAGACCGGCACGGCGCCAAATGCCAGTCCCCATACCATCACCATCAGCGTGGCACCGGCGATGCCACTAAGGAACGGCGAAACAATCAGGATGGCGGCCAACATGGCGGTGATCAGGATAAAGGTGGCGCGCAGGCTACGTTCGGCCAGCCGTTCACCGAGGAAGGTACCGAGCAGGCCAATGGCGCCGTAGGCCAGCAGTTGCAACGAAATCGCCGAGGGGCTGAGGACAAACACCTGTTGTAGCAGTGGTTTCAGATAGGTATAGGCGGCAAAGTGACCGATAAACAGCAACACGATGGCAATCAGCCCGGTGCGCGCCATCGGCAGACGCAGGGGTAACAGCAGGTCACGTGCGGTGACCGGGCGAGTGGGAGGGACTGACGTTAACAACCGCAGTTGGGCCAGCAGCACCCCGATCGCCAGCACCGCGCTGCCAAAGAAGGCGGCGCGCCAGCCGAACAGGTCACCAATCAACGCTCCGGCGGGGACGCCGCACACGGCACCGACCGAAATACCGCTGAGGATCAGCGCGGTGGCGCGACCCTGGCTGGCTTCCGGCACCAGATGGCGGCCATAGTTGGCGGCAAAGGCCCAAAAACCGCCGACGCAGATGCCCAGCAGGACGCGGCCAAGCAGCATCATGGGGAAGTTAACCGCCAATGCGGACACCAGATTGGAGATGGCCAGCAGCACGCTCAGCGCCAGCATCAGCAGGCGACGGTCGAGTCGACCGGCTGCCAGGCTCAGTGCCGGTGCGGCGATCGCCGCGATGATGCCAGGCACGGTCACCATCAGACCGGCTCTGCCGGTACTGACATCCAGTGACGGGGCGATATTGGTCAGCAGGCCGATCGGCAGAAACTCGGTAGTGACCATTACGAAGCAGGCAACCGTCAGCGAGAAAATCGCCAGCCAGGCTGATGGTGCAGGTTTATCATTATTATTCAGCATAATACCGCTCATCCCAGGTGAATGTGTAAACCGCGCGCCGGGCGCGGAGTGACAGAGATCACAATTTACGCAGGCATTGGTGGCGGATAAATCCGTTTGCGGTAGTTACACTGTTTCTGTGGGGGAATAATCAGGCAGGGCAAGTCAACTGGGGCTGGCGGCCAACCGGCAGGCCAAAGGCTTAATCGGCATAAGCTTATGTGATGGGCGCAACAGGTGTGCGCCCGGAGGAGGCTCACAGGCCCGGCGCTTTCCACATCGAGGTGGTCAGGCCATGGTCTACCAGGGTGAGTTGATCGGCATAGACCTGCTGCCAGGTCTCTTTTTGCCGCTGGTACAGTTCATGATTGGCCATGTCCGGTTGGTACTCACGCTCCCAGCGCACCAGACTTTCACCGGTTTGTGCCAGCGACTCATACAACCCGGCACCCACTCCGGCGGCAATGGCGCAGCCCAGCGCAGTGGCTTCTTTCACCACTGGCACGCGCACCGTCAAGCCGGTCACGTCGCTAAGGATTTGGCTCCACAGCTTGCCCTTTGAGCCCCCGCCGGCAAATACCAGCGAGCGCGCCTGTACGCCGGAGAAACTGGCAATCTGTTCCAGGTTGCAGGCCGAAACAATGGCGGCGTTCTCTTCCAGTGCGCGGAACAGGGTTTGCTTATTGCAGCGCTCTGGGTCGAGTGACAGGTTGATAAACGAAGGCGCGGCGTGATACCAGGTCTTGAAATGCATGGCGTCGGAAAATATCGGCATCACTCCGTAAGCCCCTGGCGGCACTCGCGCGGCCATCTCTTCCAGCAGGCTGTAGGCATCCACGCCCAGCCGTTCGGCCATCAGTTTTTCTTCGGCGCAGAAGGCATCGCGGAACCAGCGCATGGTTAATCCGGTGAAAAAGCTGATCGACTCTGCCTGTGCCATGCCGGGGATCACGTGCGGATTGATGCGGATGTTCATCTCCGGGTCGGTGGCCGGTTCCGGCAAATTGACGATTTGCTGCCAGAAGGTGCCGCCCAGCACCGCCGTTTGTCCGGCGTGCACTACCCCCAACCCAAGGCTGCCCAGTTGCACATCGCCGCCGCCCATTACCACCGGCGTGCCGCGCAACAGGCCACTTTGTTGTGCCGCCTGCTCGGTGATGTGTCCCAGCAGGCTGCCGGTTTCTTTCACCGGTGACAGCATATCGGCGCGCAACCCGGCCATGTCGAGCAATGCCGGGCGCCAGTCACGGCTGACCAAATCCAGCATGCCGGTGGTCCCGGCATTGGAAGGATCGACCGCCAGCTCGCCGCTCAGCATATTGGCCAGCCAGTCGCTGATCATGGTCAGCGTCGCCGCCTGACGGTAGATGTCCGGGCGGTGATGTGCCAGCCACAGCAGGCGCGGCATGGCGCTTAATGCCAGCGTTTGTCCGGAATACTGATAAACCTCACGTTCGAAATTGTGGTTATGCAGTTCTTTCAGTTCGCTGACTTCCTCGCTGGCGCGAGCATCAACGTTGGCGCAGGCCCAGATCGGCACGCCGTCGCGATCGTAAAGCACAATACCCTCACGCATCGAGCAACAGGCTACGGAGCGGATCGCCTGGCCAGAGAGAGCGGCATTCTGCAGTGCCTGACGGATACACTGGCAGGTCAGTTGCCAGTTGTGGGCCAGATCAAACTCCATCGAGCCGGGCACCCCCGGAACCGCCAGATGCCGCCATTCCGCCTGGCCCTGAGCGATTTGATTACCTGCCAGATCGAAGATGACCGCGCGAATGCTACCGGTGCCTGCGTCCAGTGCCATCAAATAGTTATCCATAGCTCACACTCTCTGGGATTGGGATCTTAACTATAGATGCCGTGCTCTGCGCACTGCTGGTGGAAGCGGCGGGGTCGGCAGGATTTGTGAACTGCACTGCAAAATTGCCGTTGCGGGGGGTAAATCAGCGGGAATAAACCTATGGTTGGAAAGCACATTGACCTTCAGGGTTAAACAAGGAGCCGCCATGCACGTCACACTGGTAGAAATTAACGTTAAGCAGGACAAAGTCGACGAGTTTATTGAGGTCTTCCGCGCCAATCATCTGGGGGCGATCGAAGAGCCGGGCAATCTGCGTTTTGACGTGTTGCAGGATGAAACTATCCCGACGCGTTTTTATATCTATGAAGCCTACCGGGATGAGCAGGCCGTCGCTGCCCACAAAAAGACGCCGCACTATCTGCAATGCGTGGAAAAACTGGAAGCGCTGATGACCGGGCCGCGCAAGAAAACCAGCTTTATCGGCCTGATGCCGGGTTAGCAGGCAGTAGGGTAATTTTGTTCAATACAGGGGGCTCCCAAGCCGTCAGTCTGGCATCTGTGAACTCTTTCTCAGGTGCCTGTAATGAATATTTATCTTTCGATGGCCGCTTTTGCGCTGGCCTCTTCCATCACTCCCGGCCCGGTCAATATCGTGGCGCTGAGCGCCGGGGCACAATTCGGTTTTAACGCCACCCAGCGGCATGTTTTTGGTGCCACGCTGGGTTTTACCCTGCTATTGATTCTGATTGGGCTGGGCCTGCACAAGTTGCTGATACTGTGGCCGGTGCTGACGCAGCTGATCCAGTGGGCGGGCATCGCTTTTTTGTTGTTTATGGCTTATCAACTGGCCTTTGACGACGGACGGCTGGGCAACGGCAATCAGTCGCAAGCGCCGTCGTTCTGGTATGGCGCCGGGTTGCAGTGGCTGAATCCCAAGGCCTGGCTGGCGTCAGTGGCCAGTTTGGGGGTGTTTGTTGCCGACGGAGACCGGTTGCTGTTATGGCAGTTCGCGGTGATTTATTTTGTCGTCTGCTATGCCTCGGTGGCCTGCTGGGCCTACACCGGTGCGATGCTGACCGGTCTATTGCAACAGGCTCGCCATGTGCGGCGTTTTAATCGCTTGATGGCGTTGCTGTTGGTGGCTAGCGCCTGCTATCTGCTGGCCGACGGCGTTTAGCGTGGATTTTGGTATTGGCCAGGGGTGGCAGCCAGCAGCAGTTTGAAGGTGCGCTGAAAGTGCGCCTGATCGGCAAAGCCGCTTTCGCTGGCGGCCGCGGCGATCGGATAGCCCCGTTTCAGCAGTCGGTGACCGAACTGAATACGCTGATTGACCAGGTAGGCGTGCGGCGTCATGCCGTAACGCTGTTTAAAGGCGCGGATTAAGTAAGAAGGCGAGAGCGCTGCCGCCTGGCAGATGGCTTCCAACGTCAGCGGCTGGGTGCAATGTTGGCTGATAAAGGTTGCCGCTGCCTCCAGCCTTGGGTGCTTGGCTGCGGCCAGGCGGACATTACCCAGGCGGATTTGCAGCTCGGTGAAGTATTCCACCAGGGCAATCTGTTTTTCCAACTGGCAATGCTGCGGGGCGATCAGCAGCGCATACAGCTGGTTCAGGCCATTGAACAGGGCAGGGGCACGGCTGAGCACCTGCTCAAACGGAATAAAACCCCCGTCGCCACCGGCGATCTCTTGCTGCAGTTTACCCAGCCAGGTGGCATCAATATAAAACATGATATATGACCAGCGTTGCTCACCGATGGGATTGCAAGCATGGGCCTGCTGCGGGTTAATCACCACCACGTCGCCGGTACTGACCTGCCGTTGTTGGTTGCCATTAATATAAATGCTGGTGCCGTCGGTGATAGCCCCGATGGAGAAAATTTCATGGCTATGCAGGGCGTAACAAACTTTGCGGCCATCTTCAATGGCGCGAGCTTCCACAAAAGGGAGCTGCGGGTCACGCCAGAATTGCGGCGCGGTAGCGGTCATGAGCTTTCCTTTCTGCGACGACGGGGCTAGCTTGTTATAGCGTAAAATGGGTGCGGGAGGGAATCAGGAGGATGATTTTTAATGCGTGTGGCTGTGTTCAGGATTGAATAAACCCCGGCCACACTGGATATGGCCGGGTGGGGGTTAATCTTCTTCGTTGCGCGCCATCAACTGACGTTGGTGCTCTTCGCTGGCCGCCTGGATTTCTTCCAGCACTGAACCGACATCGGCGCGTTTGTTGCTCTCGACAAACTTACCGGTCAACACACTGGCCGGTGTCAGGTTACCTTCCTGATACAGCGCCCAAATTTCTTTGGCATACTTGCTGTCGAGCAGTTCCGGTGCGTATTGGCCGTAAAACTGCGACATATTGTTGATGTCACGCTCGAACATGCTTTTGGCGTGGTTGTTGGCTGCCGCGTCCACCACCTGCGGCAAATCGATAATCACCGGCCCGTTTTTGTCCATCAGCACGTTGAATTCCGACAGGTCGCCATGCACCAGCCCGGCGCACAGCATGCGCACCGCGTAGTTCATCATCAGTGCGTGATCGGCACGCGCCTGTTCCGGTGTCAGGGTGACATCGCTCAGACGTGGGGCCACCAGGCCTTCTTCGTCGGTGATCAGTTCCATCAGCAGCACGCCATCCAGACAGATATCCGGCTGCGGTACGCGTACGCCCGCTTTGGCAAGCAGATACAGCGCATCGACCTCGGTATTCTGCCAGGCTTCTTCCTGCTGCTGGCGACCGAATTTCGACCCTTTGCTCATGGCACGGGCATCACGGCTGTTACGCACCTTGCGGCCTTCCTGGTAATTCACGGCCTGCTTGAAGTTACGCTTGTCTGCTTCTTTGTAAACTTTGGCGCAGCGGATCTCTTCGCCGCAGCGCACGATAAAGACGTCGGCTTCTTTGCCACTTTTCAAACGGCGGATGACGTCGTCGATTAAACCATCATCTACCAATGGCTGGAGTCGTTTTGGAATTTTCATGCAGCCTTGTACCCTATTTAGGCTCCGGTGTGAATGGTTTGCTAAGGTGTTAGCCAAATTTAGACCCGAAAGGCAAAATTTAGTTTGCCGTCGCTGCGACACATGGCCGCAACGGCGCACCCGCTACAGGGTTTCTGCCAGTACCCAAACGCTGACGCTGCCGCCGTTAACCGGGAAAGTCGCCTTCCCCTGTTCATCGGTGGTGACCTCATCCTGACGGTTACCGAGCAGATCGCGCCAGTTTTTATGCGCCAGTTCGGTGCCCAGCGAAACCGCTTTGCCGCTTTCAGCCCCATTGGTCAGTACCACTACGCAACCAGGCGCTTCGGCGGTACCGCTGCGGCTGAAGGCCACGCAGTTTTTATCATCAAAATAATCGGTTTGCACGCCGTTGGCAAAGCGTTGTCGCGCCTGAATCAACTTTTCCAGCTCAGGGATGATCGGCATATCAATTTGGTACTCCTGGCCGTCGCTGCCTTTATCTTTATAGCTGGCACCGTACAGGTCAGGATAGAACACGCAGGGCACCCCTTGTTCGCGTAACAGGATCAGGGCGTAGGCCAGCGGCTTGAACCAGGGTTCGACCGGCGCTTCCAGCGATTGTAGCGGTTGCGTGTCGTGGTTGGCGACCAGCGTGACCGAATGGGCCGGATCGGCAGCGGTCAGGGTATCGGTGAACATCTGCGCCATGTCGAACCCGTCGCCCTGTTTCGATGCCTGATGAAACTTCAGGTGCAAGGCTACGTCGAACAGCATTACTTTGCCCTCGACCAGGTCAATATACTGTTGTAACGCGGCCAAATCGTGCGACCAGTATTCGGCGACGATAAACAGATCGCGCTGTGCGCTGTCACGCACGTGGTCAGCCCACTCTTTAAAGAACCAGGCGGGGATATGTTTGGCCGCATCCAGGCGGAAACCGTCGCACGGCAGGGTTTCCAGCAGCCAGCGCGCCCAGTATTTCAGCTCTTCTACCACCGCCGGGTTGCGAAATTCAACGTCGGCACCCATCAGATAGTCGTAGTTGCCTTTCTCATCGCCGACCTGATCGTTCCAGCCGTCGTCACCGTAGTCATTGGCGATTTTGAACACGCCTTTCTCATCGGGCTGTTCAACGTAATCAACCCCACCAAAGCATTTGTAATCCCAAATAAATTTGGAGTAGGTGCCCTGTCGGCCGGGGAAGGTGAAACGGGTGTAGGCCAGTGCGTCGAAGCCCTGGTCGTTAATATCGTTGCGGTTGTTAGCGTCCGCCTTATACACGTGCACCTGCTCTTTTTCGTCGGCACCGAGCTTGTGGTTGAAGACCACGTCATAAATCACCCGCACGCCGTTATCACGCAGCGCAGTGGCGGCATGCGCCAAGGCCTCTTTGTCGCCGTATTTGGTGGCGCGGCTGCCTTTTTGGTCGAACTCGCCCAGGTCGAACAAATCGTAGCTGTCATAACCCACCGAATAGCCGCCGGAAGCGCCCTTATAGGCCGGGGGGATCCACAGGTCGGTGATACCCAACTGCGCGATTTGCGCGGCACGTTCTGCGGCCTCTGGCCATAACTTACCGCCATCGGGGTAATACCAATGGAAAAACTGCAGCAAGGTGGTTTTTTTCGTCATGAGCCAGCATCCCTATTTGCCAGAAAGAGGTGCGGGATGAGCCGTCGCCCACCCCATCCTGTTACAGCATGGGCTACTTTTGGTAAAAGGGAAACTCGGTTCGGGCGGCCACATGTGCCACCCTGAGAAGTTATCGCAGATTAGAGAGTGTTCATGCAAAATTGCACAGATTTGTGCCTCTGCAATATCACCGCAACGCACCCTCACCGCCGATAAAGCAGTCTTCATCCAGCGTCAAACTGGCAATCTTATGCACCGGCCCGAGCATGCTGACTTGAAAGTCGTCACTGAAGCTAATCTGCAATTGGCCGCCCGGCATGTGGACGGTAACCTTATCACCCACCTGATTCAGCTTGCGCATCACACTGGCGGCAGCGCAACTACTGCTGCCGGAAGCCATAGTAAAACCGGCACCCCGTTCCCAGATGCCAATGCGTAACGTATTGCGATCTATCACTTCAACCAACTGTACATTGGTCCGCTTGGGGAACAGTGGATGATGCTCGATCTGTGGCCCCAGCCGGTGAACCTGTGCCAAATCAAGCTGGGCGACCGGTACCACGCAGTGTGGGTTACCCATCGACACCAGAGACACGCTGAGGGTTTCCTCTGCCAATGAAAGCGGGTAGTTGAGTGCTTCGGGCAAATCGACCAGCGCCGGCAGTGCTGCCGGATTGAAATTGGCGCGGCCCATATCCACCTGAACTTGGTGTTTATCTTCGTTAACCTGGCAGCGCACATCACCACCTGCGGTATGTACCCAAAACGGCAGGTGATTGACTCGGCCTATATCGAAAAGATAACGGGCATAAATGCGCAGACCGTTGCCACTTTTCTCCGCTTCTGAGCCATCTGGATTAATGATGCGTAGCGTAGGGTTTACGCTGTCTCCGCTGTCGATCAGCAAACCGTCCGACCCAATACCGTAATGGCGGTGACACAAGATGCGTATTTGTTCGTTAGTCAGTTGTGTAGCGACAGAGCGGTGACACACCAGGTAATCATTACCCAGTCCGTGATATTTGTGGAACAGCAATGGCGTCATGGTATCTGTCAGATTTTGTTGTGGCAGGGCACCACAGATTACAACAGATTTTCGGCGGGGCAATAAAACAAAAGGCGGCCAGGGCCGCCTCTTTGCGTAATTGCTGAATCAGCAATTAATTATAGATGATCGCCGTACCGTGCAGTTTGTTGTCGCCGGTAGTTGAGATGATCTGGAATGATTTGGCGCCTGCTTCATCTGCTTTGGCAGCCAGTTTGTTTTCCAGGCTGGTCAGGTCGGAAGCCCCACTGACGGTAACCACACCGGCTTTTTGCAGATCTGCCGGTTGAGCATTTACCAGGTCGGCGGCAAAGCTACCGAAAGAAACAGAAGCCAGTGCGATGGCAGCGATGGTCATTTTCAGGTTTTTCATGGTCTTATTTCCTATCTCGATATTCTTTACGATGTTTTTATTGGGTCGTTAAATTAATTAACGATCGATAATTTAATGTTAGTCGCCTGTTCGATGCTTTGCAACTATTTTTTTAATGTTCGTTAATTAATTTGTTTCTTATCGTCGTTAACCGGGAAGGTAATAGCCGTTACTGGCCCCGAGGATGACGATTAACTGATTGTTATTGATAAATTATTGCTGTTCCGTGCAGTTGGTTGCTACCCCCGGCGCCAATGATGCGGAATGATTTTGCACCGACGGCGTCAGCTTTGGCCGCTAAACCGGCTTCCAGAGTGGTGATATCTGAAGCGCCACTGACGGTGATCACGCCGACTTTTTGCTGATCAGCCGGCTGACTGTTGACCAGATCGGCGGCGAAGCTGCCGAAAGAAGCAGAGGCAAGAACGATGGCGGTAAGAGCAATTTTTAAGTTTTTCATGATGTTAATTCCTATTCTAACAGCGTAAACTGGGATTTGAATGTCTGTCGTTGTTATTACTTAACGATCGATAACTAAATGTTAATCGCTTCTCGACGGCAGCGCAATATTTTTTTATAATGATCGTTAATTTAATTGGCGAGCCCTGCTGCGGGGCGGGATAAGAGAGGGTCTATGAGTATCAATGAAGAGGTCTGCGCCAAGAAAACGCGTGGCAGACCGAAGCAGTTTGATCGCGACCGTGCGCTGGATAGCGCGCTCGATCTGTTCTGGCGGCACGGTTATGACTCAACGTCGCTGGCCGATCTGGTTGAAGTTACCGGTGCCAAAGCGCCAACGCTGTATGCCGAGTTCGGTAATAAAGAAGGGCTGTTCCGCGCGGCAGTGGAGCGTTATCTGCAAAAGTACACCACCTGCACCAATCAACTGTTGGAGCAGGATCTGCCGATAGCGGAAATCGTTGAAGCCTATGTGCGTTCTTCAGCTGAAGTGTTTACCGATCCTGATACGCCGTCCGGCTGCTTTATGGTATGCGCGTCCGCAGCGCTGTCTTCGTCGTCGGATGACATCGCCGAGATGCTGCGTAACAAGCATCATTCTAATGAAGCCAGCCTGCGAGACTGTTTTGACCGCAAGGTGCAGCAAGGAGAGTTACTGGCGAAAACCGATACCGCGCTGTTGGCGAAATACATCGTCTGCACCATTGAAGGCATGTCGGTTCAGGCACGTGAAGGGGCCAGCCGTGAGGATTTATACCGCTTGCTCGATGCATTGATGCTGGTTTGGCCGCGTCTGAGCCAGGTGGGCAATAAGGTCTAGGGAGGGGCGTGTTGTTCGATAAAGGGCAAGGCCGCATCGCGGCGGCCTTGCTTTTAATTACTGGTTAACCGGGATCACTGCGCCTTGGTATTTTTGGCGGATGAAGTCCTGAATCGCCTTGGAATGCAGCACTTTCACCAGTGCTACAATTTCCGGCTTGTTCACATCGGCCTTATGCACGGTAATAATGTTGGCATAGGGGTTGTTTTCACCGCTTTCGACCGCGATCGGGTCTTTGGTCGGGTTAAGCCCGGCATCGATGGCGTAGTTGGCGTTAATCACCACCGCGTCACCCTCATCGTTGTTGTACATCTGTGGCAACAGTGCTCCTTCCACGTTCGCCAGGAACTTCAGATGTTTCGGGTTTTCTACCACGTCGGTAATGCGTGCATCCACTTTGCTCACGCCCGGTTTCAGCTTAATCACGCCTGCCTTTTCAAAGATAGACAGAATACGACCTTCCTCTGCCACCGCATCACGCATGATGATTTTGCCGTTGTCCGGCAGATCCTTCAGGCTCTTGTACTTCTTGGAGTAAATGCCGATCGGCTCGATATGGATAGCCCCGGCGCTGACAAAGTCGTAACTCTTATCGCCCGCATGGTCCTTCAGTACCGAATTCAGGTAGGGCACATGCTGGAAGTAGTTGGCGTCAATATCGTGACTGGCCAGCGCTGTATTCGGCAGGATGTAATCCTGGAAGGGTTTGATCACCAGATCAATGCCTTCCTTCGCCAAAATCGGTTTGGCCTGCTCGAGGATCTCCGCGTGCGGTACGTTGGACGCGCCAACCACCAGCTTGGTCTCCGCCACGGCACCAAAGGAGGCTAACGCGGTCAGTGAGGCGAAAGCCAGCATCATCATTTGCTTTTTCATCATCATTATTCCCTGGTTATTTATCGTTTATCGAGCGTTGTTGTAATGGTGTCGCCGATGAACTGGATAACGAAAACGATCAACAGTATCGTCAGCGTCGCCACCAGCGTCACGTCACCGTGATTGCGTTGAAAACCTTCCAGATAGGCCAGATTACCCAGCCCGCCTGCGCCGATCACCCCGGCCATCGCGGTGTAGCTCACCAGGGCGATCAGGGTGACGGTAATACCGGAAACCAGCGCCGGGGAAGACTCCGGCAGCAGCACGCGAAAGATGATGGTGCTGGTTTTGGCACCCATGGAGCGCGCCGCTTCGATGACTCCCTTGTCCACCTCGCGCAAGCCAATTTCAACCAGTCGTGCATAGAAGGGGGCTGCACCGACAATCAGCGCCGGCAGCGCGGCGTCGGCCCCCAAAATGGTGCCGATCAGCGTCTTGGTGAACGGGATCAGCAACACGATCAAAATGATGAAGGGGATGGAGCGGAATACGTTGACCAGCACTGAAATCAGCGAATAGATGAGGCGATTTTGCAACAGTTGACCGCGAGAGGTCAGGAACAGCAGCACCCCCAGCACGATGCCCAGCACCAGCGTCGCCAGCCCGGCGATACCGGTCATGTACAGGGTTTCCAGGGTAGCGTTCAGCAACGGGTCAATGCGCAGGTGAGGGAACAGTGACTCAATCATGTTTAATCACCTCAGCAGCGATCTGTTGTTCTTTCAATGATTTCAGCATGCTGTCGATTTGCAGATCGTTGCCATTGGCGTGGATATACAATTCGCCAAAGGATCCGTTCAGGGTCTGGGTTATCTTGCCGTGCAGAATATTAATGCTCACCTTGTAGCGCAGGATCACGTCGGAAATCACCGCCTGATGGGTTTGCACGCCGACAAAGGTCAGCTTGAAGATCGCCCCCGGCAGGTGCTGGGCCAGCAAGGGGTTAAAGCTTTCCTCGGTTTCCTGATATTGCGAAACCTGTTTAACGAACTGCTGGGTAATCGGCTGCTGCGGCCGGGTGAAAACGTCGATCACCGGGCCTTCTTCGACAATGCGGCCGTTTTCCATCACTGCCACGCGATGGCAAATTTTGCGCACTACGTGCATTTCATGGGTGATCAGCACAATGGTCAGGTTCAGCTTGCGGTTGATGTCCAGCAACAGGTCCAGAATCGAATCGGTGGTCTGGGGATCGAGCGCCGAGGTAGCCTCATCGCACAGCAATACTCCTGGATTATTGGCCAGCGCGCGGGCGATGCCGACGCGTTGTTTCTGCCCGCCACTGAGCTGCGAAGGATAAGCCTCTTCGCGGCCCTGCAGGCCAACCAATGCCACCAGTTCCGCCACACGCGGTTTAATCTGTGCCTTGGGCACACCAGCGATTTGCATTGAGAAGGCAATGTTCTGGCTGACGGTGCGTGACCACAGCAGGTTGAAGTGTTGAAACACCATGCTGATTTTCAGCCGCGCCTGGCGCAACTGGTCGCTTTTGGCGGCGGCGATATCGAAACCGTCGACCTGAATGCTGCCGCTGGTGGGGGTTTCCAGTCCGTTAAGCAAACGGATCAGGGTGCTTTTACCGGCCCCGCTATAGCCAATGATGCCGTAAATTTGCCCGGCTTCGACCGCCAGGTTGACATCATCTACCGCGATAACGCGGCCCTGTGTGCTGTCAAAAGTTTTGCAAACGTTCGAAAGAACGATCATAGAGAAGCGGATCCTTATTAATACATCACAGTATTCCACCCGGAGCGCGCAGCGCCAGAGGGCTCGGCTTCTCGGAGCAAAGGGCAGGCGGAACCTCTGTTGCTGGTGAATACAGGCCAATCCTACCGGGGCTTTATAGTGACAGGAAGAATATAAATTCTATTAGTTATTCTGATTTGATATATAAAATGATGAGCAGAAGTGATGGTGAAACCGCGGCCGAGGGCGATTTTGGCCGCGGTGTTTTGTTCAGGCGCGTCCCCAAAGTCTGGCGACGGTCAGGGCGATAAAAGCTTCCAGCTTGGGTGACTGCCGTCGTTCGGGCAGATAGACCAGGTGCATCGGCCGCGGTAGCGGGGAATAGTCCGGCAAGACCCGCACCAGCCGGCCAGCAGCAATATCTTCGTCCAGCAGCATACCGGCATGCAGCGCGATACCAAACCCGGCCAGCGCCGCCCGGCGCACTCCTTCGCCAGAGTCCATCCGCAGCCGTGGCCTGACCGGCACGCTAATTTCCCCCTCTGGCCCCTGCAACCGCCAGAAGTGGTTGCCGTCCCACTGGCTGAAGCCAAAGCAACTGTGCGTACTGAGCTGGGTCGGCTGCGTTGGAGCACCCTGCTGCGCCAAATAGTCCGGCGAGGCGGCCAGCGTCATGCGGTAATCGGGCAGGGCGCGCGCCACCAGGCCGTCGTCCGCCACCGGGCCGATGCGAAATGCGGCTTCGTAGCTTTCCTCAATCAAATCCACTTTGCGATCCGACAGCACCACCTCCGCCTCGACCTCTGGGTGCCGCTGCAGGAATTCGGTGAGGATCGGCGTCAAAACGCGGTTACCAAAAGTGACCGGTGCGCTGATACGCAGCAGCCCGCTGGGGGAGCTCAGTAGCGCCCGGGCACTGGCTTCGGCGGCATCGGCGTCGGCCAGCAGACGGCGGCAGCGTTCGTAGAACACCCGACCGGCCTCGGTCAGCCCCTGCCGGCGGGTGGTGCGGTTCAGCAGCGGCGCATTAAGGCGTTGCTCCAGGTAACGGATGTGCTTGCCGACCATGGTCGGGGAGATTGCCATCTCCTCAGCGGCGGCGACAAAGCTGCCTTTTTCCACCACCCGCACAAACACCGCCATGCTGGTTAATCGATCCATTATAAACCCCTGGTGTTTTCTGAATGTTCTGCGGGCCACTTTGCCTGATTATAGCGCTTTGCGATAATCCTTCTATCGACCGCCAGTGTGTTATTGGTGGAATTTCCCGGAGCAGCAACATGCATGCATTAGCGTTTGAACACTTTGGCGGGCCGGACGTGCTCGAATACCTTGAGTTACCGACGCCAGCGGTACCGGCGGGCGCGGTGCAGGTGCGCATGGGCGCTGCCGGGCTGAATTTTGCCGATATCTACCGCCGCAAAGGCAATTACGTGCTGCACGGTAACCCGCCGCATATCGGCGGTTACGAAGGCGTGGGCACCATTATCGCCGTGGGCGAGGGCGTCAATGGCTGGCAGCTGGGGGAGCGGATTGGTTTCGCCGATGTGCCTTTTTGTCATGCCACGCGTATCAATGTGCCGGTGGAACATGCACTGCGGCTACCACAGGCGTTGAGCGACGTCGAGGCCGCCTCAATTCTGCTGCAGGGGCTGACGGCGCAGTACCTGATTAATGACAGCGTGCAGGTGAAGGCGGGCGATCGCGCGTTAGTACATGCAGCGGCGGGCGGTGTCGGGCAGATCCTGACCCGCATGTTGGTGGCGCGTGGCGCACAGGTTTACGCTGTGGTGTCTTCGGCGCACAAACAACAGATCGCACTGAACAACGGTGCCGCAGCAGCCTTCACCTATCAGCAGGATTGGGTGGCGCAAATTGCCGCGCTGACCGGCGGTGGCGTTGAATACGGTTTCGACTCGGTCGGTATCACGCTGCAGCAGAGCATCGATGCGCTGCGCCCTGGTGGCCGGGTCGTCACCTTTGGGATGGCGGGCGGCGAGGCACCGGCGATTTCTGCCTACGGCCTGATGATGGATTCCAAAGGCGTGGTCGGCGGCGATCTCTGGACTTATCTTAATAGCGCCGAGGCACGGCGTGACAGGGCTGAACGCCTGTTCAGCAGTTGGCAGAACGGCGAATTTGCCGTGCCCCATATCGAAACCTTCCCGCTGAGCGAAGGGGCGGCCGCCCACCGTCGGCTGGAGGATCGCAGCTTTGCCGGCAAGATTGTGCTGCTCAACGATCGCGACCCGCAGAGTTAAAAACGGCCTTCCCCTGCATGCTACACTGGCCGCCAGGCGATAATCGGGGTCAGTCAGAATGGAAGTGATACGCGCGGCAATAGAGAAACAGGTGATCGGCCTGACCGGGCTGGCACTCGGCGGGGTCGATTTCGAGAACCCGCCGGGTGATCCGGGCCTGTTTGGGCCGCAGTCGGTTATCTGGCAGGTACACAGTGATTTCACCTCGATGCTGTGCGGCGGTGTCAGCGCCTTGCTGCTGCAAATGCTGCACCCGTTGGCGCTGGCCGGCGTCTGGGACCATTCCAACTTTCGTGACGATATGCTCGGCCGCCTGCGCCGTACCAGCCAGTTTGTCTCCGTCACCACCTTTGGCCCCACTGCCGAGGCCGAAAGGTTGATCGCCAAAGTCAAAGCCATTCATTTGCGGGTCAACGGCGTCAGCAGCGACGGCAGGGCTTATGCTGCCAGCGATCCGGACCTGCTCACCTGGGTGCACGTGGTGGAAAGCCGCTGTTTTTTGGCCAGCCATCTGCGTTACCGCAACCCTCATCTTGCCCGCGAACAGCAGGACAGCTATTACCGTGAGGCGGCACGCGTCGCCGCTGCCCTGGGGGCGCGCGATATCCCTGTATCCTGTTGTGAAATCGAAGATTATCTGCAGCGGATGCGGCCGCAGTTGGTGTGTGATGAGCGCACGCAGGAAGTGGCGCGCATTCTGCTGGCGGCTCCGGCACCGAGCAGGCTGGCACAACCTTTTGGCGCTCTGGTAATGCAGGCGGGTATTGATCTGCTGCCGGATTGGGCACAGCAGCAGTTTGATTTTTCTTCCGGCAGGTTGCGACAAAAACTGGTGCGGGTCGGTGCCGGTGGGGTGGGTAAAGTGCTGCGGGCTTCGATGCGTAACGGTTCCTATCAGCGAGCGCTACGACGAATTAACAAAACCGCCGTAGCACATTGATGGTCACCGCAGGTTGGCGGGGAAATCTGCCGGCAGCTCGCTGGCCGGACAGTTAATCACCTGCTCATTGTTTTCACCGCAGTCGCGTACAAAGGTGATGCTGGCGAATTCGTCGATCACTTCAGTCGGGTACGCCGGACCGGCTTCACGATAGGCCGCCATCTGTGCCAGGTGTTCATTTTGGAAACACACGGTGTGCTGCGGATTATTCATAACCCAGCGCGGGAAGAAAATGGTGCCGTGGAAAATCAGATCGCCCAGATTGACGATGAGGCTAACGTCAGTCCCGGTCGGCTCCGTCCATGAGATCTTATACACTTCTGCGGCCACCCGAACCACGTAGACCGCCTGGTCTTTCACCCAGCGATTGCCCACTAACCCACTGTGGATCCGATAATCGATGGTGCCGGCATTCTTCAGGTAGATTTCATAATTCCAGCCATTGTCATAGGTATACACCAGATGTTTGCCGATAAAACCGCTCAGGTCGTGTTTGTCGAAGCTGCTCATTATGTGTTCCTTATGGGGAGAGTTTTAAGTCGATAGGAGTAGCCTACGCTGATAAAAATCGATATAAAAACGCTAATATTGGCGGTTAATAATCGAATTTTTAGATGTTTTAGGAGGCGAGGATGCGGGCACCCAAAACCACCCTGGATCAGTGGCACACGCTGCAGACCGTGATTGAGCAAGGGGGCTATATTCAGGCGGCTGAATACCTGCACCGCAGCCAATCCTCGGTGAGTTACAGTTTGCATACCTTGCAGGAGCGGCTGGGGGTTAAATTGCTGATGATTGTCGGCCGTAAGGCGGAGTTGACGGTCGAAGGCCGGGCATTATTGGAACATGCCAAACCGCTGATTACCGCTTTCAGCCAGCTTGAAGCGAGGGCGGCGGCGTTTACCCAAGGTGAGAAGGTGGCGTTAACGCTGGTAGCAGACAGCGTTTTTCCGAAGCCGTTACTGTTCCGCGCGCTGCGGCAATTTCAACAGCGCTATCCGCAAACTCAGGTGCGGTTGCGTGAGATCCTGCGAGGGGAAAGTCGGGAACTGCTGGCGCAAGCTGATGCCGACTTATACATCACCACGTTGCCGCCGGATGCTTCAGTGGACGGTAGTTTTTTGATGGATGTGAATTTTATCGCCGTCGCCCATCGCCACCATCCGTTGCATCAATTGAAGGGCCCACTGACCCAGGCCGAACTGGTTCGTTTTCATCGCGTGGTGATTACCGATCCTCTGCAGCAAGCGGATGCAGACGCCGCGTGGAGTTTTACCACCTTTGATGCGGCGATACAGGCGATATGTCATGGGGTGGGATATGGCTGGTTGCCGCAGGACCGGATCACCGGGCTGCTGGCCAGTGGTGAATTGCAGCCCTTACCGCTCGCCGGTCAGCGGATCCGTGCCACGCCGCTATATTTAATTTATGGGGATCCTCAGGGGTATTTTGATCTGACGACCAGGGCGATGGCGGAAATGATTACCGATGCGGTGCAATCCGACCATCAATTAGCCAACAGCCCGAAATTTTGAGACTTTTACGGGTGATCCGGCCGCTAATGCGCTTTACACTGGGCAAAAGCCAATTTCCATTTTATTTAGCGTGCAGCATTATTCTGCGCCTTGAGCCTATTTGAGGTTATATGAACGAGTCACACGTACTTGCTGAAGTCAGTAATGAGAACCAGACGCTGGTGGCGGTGGTTCAGCAAGATCATCGGGCTGCCTATTTTTATATTTATCCTTCAGAAGAAAATAGCGAACGTTTTCAGGTCCGAGCCTGCTGGCTGCGTAACCTGGCGGCCGCGCCGCAACAGGAAGACAGTGCGGCATTGGCGTTGGGCCAGCCACCGATGCTGGCAGCCGAGTTTTGCCGCAATCTGGAAGGGGAAGCACCGCTGAACCCGGAAGGGCTGATGGTGGTCTGGACGGAGAGCGACGACGGTGCGGCGCTGTGGTATTACGGCCAACTGCTGGCAGTGATCCCCGGCTGGAGCCTGTATATCGACCACTCGGTGTGCTATTCCGCCAGTTGCATCAAAGAGAGCCCGCTGGCTTATCCGCTCGGCTCTGCTTCCACCAATACCCAGTATGCACTGGCGGAAAGTACCCGTCAGTTTTGGCGTAGCTGGCAGCGGGAAGAGGGTAATCCGTGGCCAAAAATGCAGAACGACTATCAGGCGATTTACGATCAGCACTTTGGTCCTTCGGTGAAATACTACGCAATCGACCAGGGTAAATGGCCGCCGATGGCCATTACTCAGCATGAGCGCGATGGCATCTACTATTTTCTCACCATGGGCGTCAGTATCCGCCCGATGCCGTGGGTGGAAATCCTGTTTAACGACGAAGCTCCCCGCTACCGCCGTATGGAAATGGGCATCGCCATCGACGGCCAGTACATGACCGAGGAGAACGCGGTGCAGATGGCCAGCGCGCTGGCCGGGCTTGCCCACGCTCCCTGGGCTAAAATTACCTGGTTTGGCGAAGGCCATACCCTGGAGTCTGAAGTCGCGCCGCAGGGCTATGAGGGTTATGTGCTTTCCTCGTCGTTTTACCCGTACAGCGAGCACCTGACCTTGCCGAAACAGTATGGCGATCCGGTGAATATTTTCTGGGCCAGCCCGGTTTTTGAAGCCGAGCGTCTGCTGGCGCACGCGACACCGAATGGCGGCCACGATCTGGTGAGTCAATTGCGTGAACAGGGCGTTGACCATATCTTCCGCCCGCGCCAACCGTTATGCTGATCTTCGATTAAATTCACGGGAGTTATCATGAAGTCAGCGCTGTTGATTATTGATGTGCAGAAAGGGTTGTTTACGCCGCCGCCGGCCGATGCCGAAGCGACGATTGAGCGAATTAACACTTTGAGTGCTAACGCTCGTCAGGCTGGCGTGCCGGTGATTTTTATCCAGCATCAGACACCGGACGATGAGCTGGCACAGGGCAGCGATGCCTGGCAGATTGACTCCCGTTTGCAGGTGAACGACGGCGACCATCGGGTGGGTAAAACCACCCCGGACTCCTTTCTGCGCACCGGACTGGGGCCATTGCTGATCGCCAAGGGGGTTTCACATTTGGTGGTCTGCGGCTACTCCACCGAGTTTTGCGTAGACACTACCACCCGTCGCGCAGCCGGGCTGGGCTATCCGGTAACGCTGGCGGCCGATGCACACACCAGTCACGACAAAGCGCACGCCACTGGCCTGCAGATCCGTACCCATCACAATGCCACGTTGTCGAATATTGAAAGCTTCGGCGTGCTGATCAACGCGCTGCCGGCGGCGGACATCCGTTTCTGATCGCCAGATAAAAACGAGCCCGGTGTCTCTACCGGGCTCGATAGCCTTATTTCAATCCCGCTCTGCGTGCGGCCACTTTGGCCAACGCTGACCAGTCCAAATCCGCATCGCCCTGCGCCACCGCATCGAGGAAGTTATCCTTCAGTACGCTGGCGAATGGCATTGGTGTGTGGCTATTGGCAGCGGCCTCCAATGCCAGGCTCACGTCTTTCATGCCCAGGCTTAATTTGAAACCGGCCGGTTCGAACTTCTCTTCGGCAATCAGTGCGCCATAGCCCTTATAAGCCGGAGAGGCGAACAGGGTACTGCTGAGCATTTGCAGGTAATCCGCGCCGGAAACGCCGTAATTACGCACCAGCGCACTGCCTTCGGCCATTGCCTCAATCGCACTGGCCAGCGTAAAGTTGGCGGCGATTTTGACGATATTGGCCTGTTCGGGTTGATCGCCAAAATGCCAGGTCTGTTGGCCGAGCACCTCAAACAGCGGTTGTACTTTGGCGATCAGCTGCGCATCGCCCGCAGCCAGAATATTCAGCTTACCGGCCACGGCTACGTCTACCCGCCCCAGCACCGGCGCGGCGATATAGCCGACGTTGTGCTCCATATGCAACGCCGCCAGTCGCTTGGCCAGTGCCACCGACACCGTCGCCATATTGATGTGGATTGCGCCCGGTTGCAGCCGTTGCAGCAACCCGCTTGCCAGCACCACCTGCTCGGTTGCGGCGTCGTTGGCCAGCATAGTGATCAGCACATCCACATCGGCCAACTCATCAGCCTGCTGCGCCTGTTGGGCCCCGGTGGCGACCAGCGGTAGTGCTGCCTCAGGGGAGCGATTCCAGACTTTCAGCGCATAGCCTGCCTGCAACAGGTTGGCAGCCATTGCGCTACCCATACCGCCCAGCCCGGCAAATCCGATCTTCATCAGAGTGCCTCCGGGAAACCTCGGCCTTCAGGCCGGGGAGGAAAGGAGGCGGTTTTCGAGCTAACTTCTTTTTGTCTTTTCACGATGGCTCCTGTAATTTTGTACATATGAAACGCGCATACAAATACCGATTCTATCCAACAGCCGATCAGGTTGAGCTTTTGGCTCAAACGTTCGGCTGTGTGCGTTTTGTCTATAATTCAATCCTTCGCTGGCGTACTGATGCTTACTATGAGCGCCAGGAGAAGATCGGCTATCTGCAAGCTAATGCGCGGTTAACCGCGCTTAAAAAAGAGCCTGAATGCGCATGGCTCAATGACGTTTCCTGTGTCCCCTTGCAACAATCGCTACGCCACCAACAGATGGCCTTTTCTCACTTTTTTGCAGGTCGGGCTAAATATCCAGCATTCAAAAGCAAACGCCACAAACAGGTCGCTGAATTGACCGCCAGCGCGTTTAAATATCGTGATGGCAAGCTGCATATGGCTAAGAGCAAAGCCCCATTGGACGTGCGCTGGAGCCGTGAACTCCCATCCGTGCCGTCAACCGTCACTATTTCCAAAGATGCAGCCGGACGATATTTCGTTTCCTGTCTGTGCGAGTTTGAACCTGTATCACTGCCCATTTCCGCTAAAACCGTGGGCATTGATGTGGGCTTAAAGGATTTGTTCGTTACTGACACTGGATTTAAACAAGGCAATCCCCGCCATACCGCTAAATACGCGGCTCGCCTGGCGCGACTTCAGCGCCGTTTAAGCAAAAAAGCGAAAGGTTCGAAAAACCGCGCTAAAGCCCGCTTGAAGGTGACCCGACTCCACGCGAAAATTGCCGATTGCCGCAGGGATAACTTGCACAAGTTGTCCCGCAAACTGATTAACGATAACCAAGTTGTTTGCGTTGAATCCCTGAAAGTGAAGAACATGATCCGCAACCCTAAGCTGTCGAAAGCGATAGCCGATGCAAGCTGGGGCGAGTTTGTGCGCCAGCTCGCATTCAAGGCTGAATGGGGCGGGCGTTCACTGGTCGCAATTGCCCCGTTTTTCCCGTCCTCAAAGCGTTGCAGTTGTTGCGGCTTCACCATGAAAAAATTACCTCTTGATGTTCGTAAATGGAATTGTCCGGAATGCCAGACAAGCCATGACCGTGACATTAATGCGGCACGGAATATAAAAGCTGCCGGGCTGGCAGCGTTAGCCCACGGAGAGTCTGTAAATCCTGAATCGCATCAAGCGGCTTAGGTTCGACTCAGTGAAGTGGGAATCTTCGTCCTTTAGGGCGGGGAGCAGTCAAATTGCGTTCCTTTTTCAGGTTGGATCCTTTCACCCTAACGCGATGGGCAGAGAACGCAAATGGCGCAGTGTAACGCTTTCTTAACCGCGAGGGTCTTCCGGTACCCTATACATTGGCGCTGGCGTGGCGCACACCATCACCGCTGAGCGAGGCATTTTGCCGTATAGCCCGCGAACAGGCGGCAATCTGGCAACCTGCGGTTATTGACAACACGGCTGCCGGGGGCGTAGCCTAAAAGCCATGAATATGCCGATGCACTCCACTCACAGCCAGTCTTGGTGGCGCCTCCTCTAAAGGCGGCCCGGGTATTCACACCTTTTTTTAATGCCGCCGGTTCTGGCGGCATTTTTATTGCGTTGTTCCGGTGGTGACTTTACTTTCAGGAGCAAGGCAATGAGCTACACCATTCTGACCGGCGATCGCGCCACCGGATCTCTCCATTTAGGTCACTACGTCGGTTCACTGCGTCAGCGCGTTGAGCTGCAACAGCAGCATCAGCAAACGGTGTTGGTGGCAGACCTGCAGGGGCTGACCGATAACGGCAATAACCCGCAAAAAATCAGCACCAACGTGCTTAATCTGGTGGCCGACTATCTGGCGGTCGGCATCGATCCGCAGAAAACCACCATTTGCCTGCAATCCGCGCTGCCGGCGCTGGCCGAGCTGACGATGTATTACCTCAACCTGGTCAGCGTGGCGCGGCTGGAACGCAACCCAACGGTGAAAAGTGAAATTATCGAGAAGGACTTTTCCCGCAGTCTGCCGGCCGGTTTTCTGGTTTATCCGGTCAGCCAGGCGGCGGATATCACTGCCTTTGGTGCCACCCATGTGCCGGTCGGTGAGGATCAATTGCCGATGCTGGAGCAAACCAATGAAATTGTCCGGCGTTTCAATCGCATCGTCGGGCAACAGGTTTTGACGGAATGCCAACCCTTACTGAGCAATGTCAGCCGACTGCCGGGGCTGGACGGGCAGGGCAAAATGTCGAAATCACGCGGCAACACCATCACCCTGGGGGCCGACGCCGATCAGGTGCACAAGGCGGTGATGAGCATGTTTACCGATCCGGGCCATCTGAACGTCAGTGATCCCGGCCGGGTGGAAGGCAATATGGTGTTCACCTATCTGGATGCCTTCTGTGATGACGCCGTGCTGGTGGCAGATTTGAAGGAACACTATCGCCGTGGCGGGTTGGGGGACATGAAAATCAAACGCCTGCTGGAAGATTGCCTGCAAAGTCTGCTGGAGCCGATCCGCACTCGCCGGGCCGATTACCTGGCCGACAAGGGCGAACTGCTGCGCATTTTACAGCAGGGTACCCGCTGCGCCGACCAGGTCAGCCGGCAGACGCTGGGGCGGGTGAAGGCCGCGCTGGGGTTGGATTTCTTCTCCCTGAGCTGAAGGTTTGCCCCCGGTGGAAAGGGGGCGTGAGCAGAACATCAGGCTGCGCTGTCAACGATCGGCTGTTTGACCACGAAGATATACGACAGCGCACCGATCACGGTGAAGCAGGAGCAGAGGGTGAGCGCCAGGCTGAACGAGTGGGTGGTATCCAGGATCCAACCGGTGACCACCGGCGCGAACGAGGCAAAGATAAAGCTGGCGAAGTTTTGAATACTGCCGACCGAGGCGGTCATGCGGGAGGTCACCGCCACGTGGATCAGCCCCCAGCAGGAGGTGCCGGCAAAGTGGATGCAGAACAGCGCCATGCCGATCAACAACACCGCGCTGTAAGTGGTGGTGGCCTGAGCGACCACGGCGGTAAAGGAAGCGGACAGCAGCATGCCGGCGACGATGCAAATTTTACGGCTTTTCAACGGCGCCATGCCGCGACGCACCAGAAAGTCGGTGACGAAGCCGTTCGACAGCATGCCAGCGGCACCAAACAGGAATGGGATGGCGCTCATCAGCCCGGTACTTTTCAAATCCAGATGGTAAGTGGTCTGCAGATAACCCGGCAACCAAGCCAGATACAGCCAGGCGGTGTAGTTGATACCGCTAAAGCCAATCATCATGCCCCACATGGTGCGATTCCGGAACAGCGCTCGCCATTCGCGAAAGTTCATCGGTTCTGGCCTTGCGCTGATGCTCCCGGCATTCAAATAAGCCTGTTCCTGGGCACTCAGGCTGACGTCCTGTCGGTTGCGATACAGCATGTACCAGCCGATCGACAGTGCGATGCCCAACACGCCGATGGTGATGAACATGCCACGCCAGCCAAAGACCAGCATCATGGCGGTGAGGATCGGCGGGCTGATCGCCAACCCAATGGTCGAGGCGGAATTAAAAATGCCCATCGGCATACCGCGATCCTTGATATTGAACCAGTCGTTGATCACCTTCACGCCGCACGGATTCATCGGTGCTTCACCGATCCCCAACCCGATACGCACCCAGATAAACTGGGTGAAGTTGTGGATCATGCCGGAAAGCGTCTGGAACACCGACCAGACAAACATGCCGATCCCCAGCATGATGCGCGGGCCTTTCCTGTCCAGCAATGGGCCGCAAGGCAACTGGGCGATACCGTAGGCCAGGGAGAATGCCGAAAGCAGCAAGCCAATTTCGGTGCCGCTCAGGCCCATTTCTTGCCGAATGGTGGAGTTCGCCACCGAGAGGGAACTGCGATCAAGAAAGTTAATTATGGCCGCCAGAAATAACAAACACATCGCCGTAGTTTGAATTTTTTTAATTCTGGCCGAGCGAACCAGCATGCCCTCGGGTGGCATAGGAATTATGTGATCGGAATAGGGTTCGGCCTGTTCCTTTCCGGTGTTAATTGCATGACTTCTTTCCATTTCGTCCTCCAGAATTTCGCATTAATAATATTTATTATTCCGGGTATTCCCCTGGATGGTGTTTTAGTGAAGGTATTGGCAGATGCTCGGCAGTAAGCCTAGAGGGCGAAATATTTTGGGGGCGGTGTTTTGTCACGGTTCCGTGCGGCAGCCAGTATTTTGCTGCTTTTTATCTGTTTTAAATGACATTAGGGTGTTTTTTATCGATAAAAAACACCCTGGTAGCTCAAGCGATGGTCTGATTGAGGGAGCGGATCATCGACTGTTTGGCGGTATCCAAATGGCGGTGCAGCGCGTTGATGGCTTCCTGATCATTACGGCAAATAAGTGCGCTGAGAATGGTCATGTGCTCTTCAATGGCAATGATATTGCGCTGTTTCAGATCGGTTTCATCCCACTGATAGTGAAAGTGGAAAATCACCGAGATGATCTCCAGCGACTGGTTGAAAAACGGGTTATTGGCGGCGGAGAGGATCAGCCCGTGGAAGTCGCGATCCAACTGGGAAAACAGGCGATAGTTGGCGCTGATGCCTTCCCGCAGTTGGCGGTGGCGGCTCAGCAGTTCTTTGGCCTGCAGCCAGCGTTCATCGTGTGCCGGCAGATTGATAAAGTGGGAAAGGGCGTGCGTTTCCAGCATTTGTCGCAGTTCAAACAGCTGTTCGGCATAGCGCTGGTCAAACCGTTTCATGCTCCACTGCCCGCGCTTGACGCTGTCGATCAGATTGTAACGGCTAAAATGCAGCAGAAATTCCCGTACCACCACCGGACTGACATTAACCGCCCGCGCCAGTTGCAGTTCGCTGAAGCTGTCTCCGGCGCGCAGTTGCTTCTGGTTGATCATCTGATAGAACGCTTTCTCGAACCTTTTCCCCTGTTCGTCCAGGGAAGGGCTTTGGCAGTCGAAGCCGTCGTCCGGCTGCGGCTGGCGTAAAATAACATAGTCGTCACCGACCTTTTCCAGCACGCCACGCTGGAACAAATGCGTCAGCGTATGGCGCACCGTGGTGCGGCTGATGTTGTACATTTCGGCCAATGCAGCCTGAGATGGCAGCGGCGAGCGCAGGTGGCCACTGTTGATGCCGTCAATCATCTGGTTAACGACATTGTGCCGCAGATTTTGGGTTCTGCTCATATGAGCCTCGGCTGTTTTTTATCTATTTAAAACCAATTTAAAGCGGTTTATTTTGTACTGCCTCACAGAATTACCCACCAATTTATTGCCGTTCGGCATTTTTATTTAATAACTCTCCCAATAACCGAGGGGACGTTATGAAAACAATGAAAGTATTAGTGCTCGATCAACCGACGAAATTAATTTATCAGCAACGTCCGACCCCTTTTCCCGCATCGGCCGAGGCGGTGATCAAAATAATTACCGTGGGCATTTGTGGTACGGATATTCACGCCTGGTCCGGTCAGCAACCTTTCTTTAGTTATCCGCGGGTGCTGGGGCACGAGATATGCGGTGAGATTGTCAACCTGGGCAGCCAAACGGCGGGCTGGCGGGTTGGGCAGCGCGTGACGGTGATGCCTTATCTTTCCTGTCATCATTGTGGTGCCTGCCTGAGCGGCAAAACCAACTGCTGCGAGAATATTTCGGTGATTGGTGTACATCAGGACGGCGGCTTCAGCGAGTTTCTCAGCGTGCCGGTCAGTAACCTGCTGGCGGTGGACGACGTGGCGCCAGAGGCGGCAGCCCTGATAGAGCCATTTGCCATCAGCGCCCATGCAGTCCGCCGTGCGGCCATCGCGCCGGACGATCCGTTATTGGTGGTGGGGGCCGGGCCAATCGGCTTGGGAGTGGCGGCGATAGCCAAAGCCGATGGGGCACAGGTGGTGGTGGCTGATACCAGCGCCGAACGGCGACGGCATGTCGAACAAGTGCTGCAATTGCCGGCGCTCAACCCGCTGGACGATCAGTTTGAGGCCAGGCTGCGTGACCAGTTTGGCGGCATGCTGGCGGCGAAAGTGATCGACGCCACCGGCAGTGCGCAGGCGATGAACCATGCCGTCAACCTGATCCGTCACGGCGGCAGCATCGTTTTTGTTGGGCTGTTCAAGGGGGATTTACAATTCTCGGACCCTGAGTTCCACAAAAAGGAAACCACTCTGATGGGCAGTCGCAATGCGACCGAAGAGGATTTCGTCAAGGTCGGCAAATTGATGGCGACAGGGGCTATCACCGGCCAGATGATGTTGACTCACCACTTCGATTTCGACAGCCTGGCGGAGGATTACGAAGCGCAGGTCATCAACAACAAACAGCTAATTAAAGGCCTCATTCATTTCTAATCCCAGTGGGAAATGGCGGCACGCGTCATTTCCCAGCCATAAAACCATCATCCCGTTGTCACAAAGTTATTCGTTAATAGGTGCCCATAATGATTAGCCACTGAAACCAGAGAAATCATATGGCTCAGGCACAGTTAAAACTTGCAACGACCGACTTTCCAGGGCAACAACCGATGTCATCCCGCAAGGTGTTATCGGTAAAAGGCTTGGGCAAAGCGTATAAATCTCAGCAACGGGTGCTGGACGATATCAACTTCGACCTGCACGTGGGTGAGTTCGTGGCGGTGATCGGTCGTTCCGGCGCCGGCAAATCCACTCTGCTGCATACCCTGAACGGCACTATCCCTTCGAGCTGCGGCGAAATGCTGCATTTTGAAGACGACGGCGTGGCGCAGGATATCGCCCAGTTGACCGCCCGCCAAATGCGCCAGTGGCGTTCACGCTGCGGCATGATCTTCCAGGACTTCTGCCTGGTGCCGCGGCTGGACGTGATGACCAACGTGTTGCTGGGTCGGCTGAGCCACACCTCCACCCTGAAATCCTTTTTCAAACTGTTTGACGACGCCGACCGCGCCCGCGCTATCGAACTGCTGCAGTGGCTCAATATGCTGCCGCATGCGTTGCAGCGCGCCGAGAACCTGTCGGGCGGTCAGATGCAGCGAGTGGCGATCTGCCGCGCGCTGATGCAAAACCCCAAAATTCTGCTGGCCGATGAGCCGGTAGCATCACTCGACCCGAAAAATACCCGCCGCATTATGGATGCGCTGCAAAAAGTCAGCGAAAACGACATCGCGGTAATGGTGAACCTGCACTCGGTCGAACTGGTGAAAGAATACTGCACCCGGGTGATCGGCATTGCCCAGGGCAAAATCGTGTTTGACGGTCATCCGTCGCAACTGAACGAACGGATACTGCACCAGCTGTATGGCGAGGAAGCCAATCAGATCCATTGAAACCCTTATTTTCACTTTTACCTTTACACACACAAGGCATCGTAATGAAAAAAGTATTGAGTCTGACCACCCTGATGGCCGGCGCGATGATGGTATTTAATGCTACCGCAGCGGACGCACCTAAAGTATTGAACCTGGGTATTCTCGGTGGGCAAAATGCCACCCAGCAAATCGGTGATAACCAGTGCGTTAAACAGTTCCTGGACAAAGAGCTGAGCGTCGACACCAAGCTGCGCAATTCCTCCGACTATTCCGGTGTGATCCAGGGGTTGCTGGGCGGAAAAATTGACCTGGTGCTGAGCATGTCGCCGTCGTCATTTGCTTCGGTGTACATCAAGGATCCGAAAGCGGTGGATATCGTCGGCATCGCGGTGGATGACGTTGACCAATCCCGTGGTTACCACTCGGTGGTGATCGTTAAAGCCGGCAGTCCGTATAAAAAGCTGGAAGACCTGAAAGGCAAGGCGGTGGGCTTCGCCGATCCAGATTCCACTTCCGGCTTCCTGATCCCGAACCAGGAGTTCAAGAAGCTGTTCGGTGGCACGGTAGACGACAAATATAATAACGCGTTCTCCAGTGTGACTTTCTCAGGTGGCCATGAGCAGGACGTCCTCGGGGTACTGAACGGTCAGTTCGAAGGCGCAGTGACCTGGGCGTCGATGATCGGCGACTACAACACCGGCTACACCAGCGGTGCATTCACCCGCATGATCCGCATGGATCACCCGGACCTGATGAAACAGATCCGCATTATCTGGCAGTCACCGCTGATCCCGAACGGTCCAATCCTGGTGAGCAATGCGTTGCCGGCAGAATTCAAAGCCAAGGTCGTGACCGCCATCAAGAAGCTGGATAAGGAAGACCACCAGTGCTTTATCAAGGCGATGGGCGGTAAACAGCATATCGGCGACACCACACTGGCGGAATACCAGAACATCATCGACATGAAGCGTGAGCTGACCAAAGGCGGCCGTTAATTCTCGCCTTTACGTTGTGATTGATCCAAAGGGGTTCAGCATGCTGAACCCCTTGTTCCATAAAGATGGAAACCTATTTTGAATAAAGATTTTGCGCACTATTACCAGCAAGTCCGCAGCAAGCAAAAGCGTGAGACGCTGATCTGGTCGCTCGGTCTGGTGGTGCTCTACCTGGGCGCCGGTAACATCGCCGAGTTCAACCTGCACACCGTGTGGCTGTCGATCCCCCACTTCTTTGACTATCTGGCGGAAACCATTCCGACCCTGCACTGGCGCTTATTGTTCGCCGATGGCCACACCGAAGGGTCATTCGCCTACTGGGGTTACCGGCTGAACATTCAATTGCCGTTGATCTGGGAAACCTTGCAGCTGGCGCTGGCGGCGACCATTCTTTCGGTGCTGGTGGCCGGTGTGCTGGCGTTTTTGGCGGCCAATAACACCCACAGCCCGGCGACGCTACGTCTGACAATCCGCACGCTGGTGGCATTTTTACGCACCATGCCGGAACTGGCGTGGGCGGTGATGTTCGTGATGGCGTTCGGCATCGGCGCTATTCCCGGCTTTCTGGCGCTGGCGCTGCACACCATTGGCAGCCTGACCAAATTGTTTTATGAGTCGATTGAAACCGCCTCCAACAAGCCGGTGCGCGGGCTGACGGCCTGCGGCGCGACGCCGTTGCAGCGCATGCGTTTTGGCATGTGGCCACAGGTGAAACCTGTATTTCTGTCGTACAGCTTTATGCGGCTGGAAATCAACTTCCGCCAGTCAACCATTTTGGGATTGGTGGGGGCAGGCGGCATCGGCCAGGAGCTGATGACCAACATCAAACTCGATCGCTACGATCAGGTCAGCATGACGCTGCTGCTGATTATCCTGGTGGTTTCGCTGCTGGATTACACCTCAGGTGAACTGCGCAAACGGGTCGTGGAGGGGAAAAAATGATAACGGCACCTACTATTTCGGCGGAAAAGCTGCAAACGCTCAAACAGCAGCATCCGGAGATATTTTCACAGCAGCGCCGCTACCTGCGCACCATCGGTATTGTGGCGGTGGCGATTGCATTGTATTACCTGTTTTTCTTCCAGTTTTTTGGTATCTCGTGGCCGCAGTTTATTAACGGCTGCCACCAGCTTGGCCGCTACTTTATGCGCATGTTCGTCTGGCATGATTTCGTCAACTGGCCGTTTATGTACTACTTCCAACAGATTTTCATCACCATCGGCATCGTGTTCGCCGGTACCATTACCGCCTCGTTGATCGCCTTGCCGCTGTCGTTCTTTGCGGCGCGCAACGTGATGTCGACGCCGTTGCTGCGACCGATCTCGGTGCTGGTGCGCCGCCTGCTGGATGTCTTGCGCGGTATCGACATGGCGATTTGGGGGCTGATTTTTGTACGCGCCGTTGGCATGGGGCCGCTGGCCGGGGTGCTGGCGATTGTGATGCAGGACGTCGGGCTGCTCGGCAAACTGTACGCCGAAGGGCATGAAGCGGTAGATAAATCCCCCAGCCGGGGTCTGACGGCGGTAGGTGCAAACGGGCTGCAAAAGCACCGCTACGGTATCTTTACTCAGTCGTTCCCCACATTTTTGGCGCTCAGTCTGTACCAGATTGAATCCAACACCCGTTCTGCCGCGGTGCTGGGCTTCGTCGGCGCAGGTGGTATCGGCCTGGTGTATGCGGAGAACATGCGGTTGTGGAACTGGGACGTGGTGATGTTTATCACCCTGATCCTGGTGGTGGTGGTGATGATAATGGATAAGGTCTCGTCCATCCTGCGCAATAAATACATCATTGGCGAAGACATCCCGCTGTATCAGCAAAAAAGCCAAATCGATTGAGAAACCCCGCTCTGATCCCTATACTGCCGCACATATTCAACTGTGCGGCCGTTTTTTGTCAGCCCCTCGCGTTAATTACCCAAAGTAATTGGAATTGCGGCAAGGCGGCAACTGAACGAATGCCAATGAGCTGACTAAAGTCAGTGATTTGGGTGAGTGAAGGCAGCCAACACCGCCACAGTTTCAAGTACAAAGGGTAAAGGCAATTCTATGATCAACAATGATGTGCTGCGCAGCGTGCGCTACATGCTGAATATTAACGACGCGAAAATGGTTGAGATTATCAAGCTGGATAATTTCGACGTTGCGGTCTCGGCAATGAGCACTTACGTCATCAAGGAAGGCGAGCCAGGTTTCGAAAACTGTCCGGACGAAGTGATGGCACACTTTCTGAACGGTCTGGTGTTCTTCAAGCGTGGTAAGGACGACAAGTTCCCGGCACCGGAAGTGGAACTGCCTGTCACCAACAATCTGGTGTTGAAAAAGCTGCGCGTAGCCTTCGAGTTGAAAGATACCGACATGCACCAGATCTTCACCGCCGTGGAGTTCCGCATTTCCAAGCCGGAACTGAGCGCGCTGTTCCGCAAAGAAGGCACCAAAAACTTCCGTCCTTGTGGCGACCAGATGCTGCGTTACTTCCTCAAAGGGTTGGCGCAACGTCTTCGTGGTGCATAAATAACAAGTTAGGAAATTTCAAGCGCTGTCGTAAGACGGCGTTTTTTTTGTTGACTATTTACTGATTGGGAAATATAAGTAAGGTGTCTTATCGGTTTTTTTTAAAATTTGATTATTATGTTTTCACTGCTGTGGGATTTAAACTAACGGAAGCTTTTTGAGGGATTAAATATTGAATTTTAACTTCGTTATTCCGATTGAAAATTCACAAATGAATTTTACGCTTGAGAGCGGTGGCTCTATTATATTTGTTGGGGCTAACGGGGGTGGGAAAACCCGTCTGGCCGTTAAAATAGAAAATGAGTTAGGGTTAAATGCGCATAGGATTTCCGCACATCGTGCATTAATTTTAAACCCCTCAGTAGCAAAAATAAGTGAAAGGCAAGCTCTCTCTGGGTTACGGACGGGGTATGTAGCAGAGGGTTCCGGTGTTCATCACAGGGATAGCAGTCGTTGGGGAGGGAAACAGGCAGTAAATATGTTGAATGACTTTGATTATCTTATTCAGGCACTCTTTGCGGATCAATCAAACACATCCCTAGTTGCATATAATAGATATAAACCTGGGGGTCAAGAGTCTGTATCTGAATTTAAGTTAACTAAGTTTGATAGACTTAATGAAATATGGTCACGATTACTTCCACATCGAGTTCTGCATATTTCCGGTGATGATATTTTAGTGTCGTTGCCAGGCCTGGAAACCATGTATAAAGCCTCTGAGATGAGCGATGGTGAACGGGCCATTTTCTATATGATTGGTCAGGTGCTTGTTGCAGATGAGAATCAGGTGTTGATCATCGACGAGCCAGAGTTGCATGTCCATCGTTCAATTATGTCAAAGCTGTGGGACGAGCTTGAAGCGGCACGATCTGATTGTGCATTCGTATTTATTACTCATGAATTAGAGTTTGCTGCCGCTCGTACTGCCCAAAAGTATGTCATCCGTGATTACAACCCAGCACCGTTTTGGTCTATAGAGTCGGTTCCGGAAGACTCGGGTTTTGGCGAGGAAATGACGACCCTGATCCTTGGAAGCAGAAAGCCGATTCTTTTTGTCGAGGGGACCAATAACAGTCTTGATTTAGCCATATACCGTAGTTGTTATTCTGAATAGACTGTAATACCTCGTTCATCATGTAGTGAAGTTATCCATTCAGTTGTAACATTGCGTAATAACTCTATGTTTACCCGCATACAATGTTCTGGGATTGTTGATGCTGATGACTATGATGAGAGTGATAAAGCGTATCTAGAAACTCTAGGTATTGCCACGCTGCCGGTTTCAGAAATTGAAAATTTAATTCTGTTGCCTGATGTGAGTCGTGCTATCGCTGTCAGTGAAGGCTATGTTGACGAGGAGCTATCTACCCGACTTTCTAACTTGTCAGAGGCGATATTTAATTCAGTTGTAGCTCCAGGGGCTATAGAACTAGTTGTTGCTCAATTTTGCAGGCGGCGTATTGACCGAATACTGAAGAAAATCGATTTGAGTACGGCGAAAACTATTTCTGAAATCGAAGCTGAATATATTGAAAAGACGAGTAGTTTAAATATTCTTGAAATGGCTAGTGATTTTACGAGTAAGATTCAACTTGCAATAAAGACTAGAGACTTACCGATGTTACTGGCCAATTATGATAATAAAGGTTTTGTGTCCATGGCTGCTACATACCTTAAGTCTTGTCAGCAGAAAAATTTCGAGGCTTGGCTAGTGAGGGTTTTGAGAAACGGTACAAGTCCAGGTGTTAAGGCAGCGATATCTGGTTACTTACCTGTGATTTAAATGGTTTATTTATTGTAAGTTATGGCGATATAGCTTTTGGTTAGTTAATCCGAGGCAAGCTGGTTAACGGTAACACTCACGCTGCCGGGTTTATCACCCCGCACAGTTTTAGTTTAAGAAATATCGTGTGCCAGAATATTGGCCAGTAGATGCCTGGATGATGTGGGATCCTCTGCTGAGCGATGCCGAACAAAGCGGGCAGCTCAGGGTGATTGCCAATGGCGTCGGACGGGTGAACAACCATCAGTTTTATCTCACCCATCGCGACTTTGCCGGGCATTCCCCCGATTTACTGCACGGGCTGATGAGTGCGCTGGAACAAACCGGCCATTATATTGACGCCCACCGTGACCAGGCCGCGGTGCTGTTATCCGCTGAGCTGGGGTTGGCTATTTCTTCGCTCACCCATGCTTTGGCTCGTCGCAGTCATCAACCCCGTCGAATGGATTTGACTATTATTCGCCAGCAACAGGCGATAGCCGACCGTTTTTATGCTTTGGGACTATTGCCGCGTGCGATTAAAGTCCGTGAGGCGATATGGCAGTAAAATATTTGCGTTTCTACTCTTTGTTGTGTGGTGGCCCAGCCATTTCCCATCGTTAGTGTTTAACAAGATTGCTGGTTAATTTCTTATTGTCTGTTAAATGATGATGACAACTTTAAGGAATATATAATGCCAACTATTAGCAAATCAAAAAATCTTTATACTTTGCCAAGACCGGTATGGCTGGATGCTGCGGGAATGAGCAAAGGCATTGGCCACGATCGTCAGCATCTGGGGATCATTCTCGCCGCCGGGCAGGTGGTGCGAGTACGTCAGACCAATGCAGTCTTTACCACCAAACTTAAGCTGCGCCTGCTCAATGACGATAACAAAACCGAGGCCGAGTTCAGCATCGGCAATGCCTGGGTTGAGGCCAGCGTAAATGCGGTCTCGGTGCCGTTTATTGATACGCCTTACGTAGAGGGCACGCCGGTTCTGGAGTTTGAGTATCCCGACGCCAGCAAACCCTTGCCGGTTTACCGCAAAGGTGAAAATGAAACCACTTTCTTTGCACGTTGGGACGAGCAGGATGCTGAATTCGCATTGGTCGACTCTGAATATGCCAATATCCTGGTGCCAAAAATCAGCAAAAAAGATCTGAAGTCTTTGGGTGAAGCCAAAAATATTGATGGCTTGATCGCCTATTACGATCGGATCTTTACTTTTTATAATGCGCTGGCGGGTGTTTCATTTGAGGCTGAAAGCGACTCTGATCGTAATATCAAAAATCGTTATTTTATCAAGGCCGATAAAAATGGTGCCGGGGCCGCTTATTATGGCGGTAATTGGACGGCGGAAAGTACCAGCTCTGTCAGCAGTTTCTGGCTGACGGCACTGGATAATAATTGGGGCAGCCTGCATGAAATTGCCCATGGTTATCAGGGCAACTTTATGGGCGATAAATATTTTTCTACCGGTGAGGTATGGAACAATATTTATGCCGCCTGTTATCAGGATGTGATGTTGGGGGAGCGAAAATATAAAGAAGGCTGGCTGTATGATTACGGCAATATGGCTAAAGTTGAGAAAAAAATCCTGGATCTGATCGCTCAGTCCACGCCGCTCAATCAGTGGGACCTGCGTTCCAAGCTGTATTTTATCGTCTTGATGGTGGGTAAAGCGGGCAAAAATGCCTTCACCCACTTTAATCAGCAGTATCGCCAAAGTTGTAATACCCCTGGCTTCGTGCCAAGTGAACATGCCTTGCTGGATATGCTGTCGGAAAGCTTTGCCGTTGCGGGCAACAAAGTGGATGTGACGCCATTTATCCAATGGGTTGGGGGTTATGTCACTCAGGAACAACGTAATCGCAACGTTTTCAGCCATGCCAAAGCCGTCTATCCGTTGTGTCAATTGGTCGGTGCTCAGGATCTTGAATCGGTAAAAACGCAGTTGAAACTCGACTCCACTCTGCAGTTGGTCGACTCAACGCAGTTGAAGGCCAGCGGCCTGAAAGGCAACGTGACCCTGAGTTTTGATATTGACGATTTCGCACAAATTTATGGCGAAGATCTGATCCTGATGGAAGGGGCGCGTTACGCATATAAAACGCGTATCAACAGCCCGACCATGGTGCTGAGTGATTTGCCGATTGGCATTTACACCCTGCGGCTACCGACCGGTAAAAACCATAAGTATCAACCGACTCAGGACTACCTGGTGCTGAAGCAGGGGGATAACGCGGCGAAGGTTGGCTTTGTCAAAAAAGTATCTTCGTCAATCGTTTCACAGGACATCAATCTGCTTGGCCTGGGCGATGCCGTGTTCGCCACGCTGGCGGTTGATCATGCCAAAGGTATGGTGGTGATTGACGTTACCAGCACCACGCCGCATTCCTATTTCCCTGATATGACCTACGCCAAAATCACCGTACGTAATCAGCAAAATGCAGTGATTTTCAGCAAGGATATTCATGGAACTCAGGCCACCTTAAGCCATGATGAGCTGCCTTTCACCGCCGGTGATAAAGTTGAAATCTATCATGAGGAACCGGGCCGGGTAAGACTGAGCCCGGCGTATCCGAATATCATTGATAACAAGAACAAAAATAACGTCTTGCTGATCACTCGCAGCGGACTGAAAAATGAAGCGCTGCCGGGTGACCCTGAACAGGCGCTACTAGCGCGGATTGAAACTGCGGCCCAGCGTTTGCGCAGCTACCCTCAGGCCTATTACGCGCCGTTCTCGGTATTTAAAGACGATATTTACCTGGCTATCAATACGTTCGCCAGCCCCCAGCGCGAGCAGTTGCTAGAAACCTATAAGGACTGTATTTCTGCCAGCAACATTCGCCCTGATGAGCAGGTAGGGAATACTTTCAGCATCGCCTACAGGGGGATCGGCGATTGGCAATTCTTGACTGGCACTGTCGACCTGGTGAAAAAAACCTTAACGATTGAGCTCATCAAAGGTGGGGTTGTGCACAATTATTTCCCAGACACTTATGCCACATTCAGTTATGACGATGCGGATGGTAACAACCTGTTCAGCTATGAAGTGATTGGCGACCAGGCGCAGCAGGCCCGTACAGTGGTATTGCCGATTTCGGGTTACGGTGGTGAAGTGATCCATCTGCGGCATGAAGAGCCGAATAACCGTTTGGTGATCACCAATGAAATGCAGCATCTGCGGTTGGCTGAAACGGGCAAGCAACAGACTTACTGCATTACCCCGGTGGGTCTGGAACGGGTCGCGGACTAAACCGCTGCCAGGTTTCTGACTACCATACTCACGGCGCCGGGTTTATCACCCGGCGCCGTTTTCGTTTAAGAGATATCGCGTGCCAGAATGTTGGCCGGTGGATGCAGACTGATGTTGATCTGTTTTTCCGCCGCCGTTTGGCGGTATTCATTGAGCATCGTGCGGATATCGTCGTCCAGGTAATTAATCCCTTCACAATCGATAATCACCGTGCTGTTGGGCTCTATCTGCGCCAATAAATGCTTCAGGCGCATCTTGTTGAGGAAGGTCAGGTTTTGCTGGCACTGAAGCAGATAATGGTCGTCGTAGCGGGTCAGATGCAGGGCGTGACGGTTGCTTTGGTACAGACTCCACAGCAGTTGCGCCGCCAGGCCGATCGCAATGCCCGCCAGCATGCCAAACGCCAGAATACCGCCAAGGGTAGCGGCAAAAGGAACGAACTGCTGCAGGCCCTGACGCCACAGGCTGATAAAAATACGTGGGTGCGCCAGCTTATAACCGGTGTAGATCAGAACCGCGGCCAGGCTGGCCAACGGAATATTGTTGAGCAGTTCGGCAAACAGTAATGCGCTGAGCAACAACAGCACGCCATGCAGCAGAATAGATACCCGGCTGCGTGCTCCGGCCTGCACGTTGGCAGAGCTACGCACAATCACGGCGGTAATCGGCAATCCGCCCAGCAGCCCGCTGAGAAGGTTGCCCACGCCCTGTGCGCGTAGCTCTTTATCGGCCGAGGGTTCCGGCATCATCGGCGCCATCTTTTTCAAGGCTTCCTGACTGAGCAGGGTTTCCAGGCTGGCGACAATCGCCAGGGTCATCGCCACCAGATAAACCGCCGGGTTGCGCCACGCTTGCCAGTTCGGTAGGGAAAATTGCGCCTGCAGTGCTTCAACGCTGTTCAGTGCCGGTAATTCTATTCGTGGCAAGGTGCTGACGGCGGGCCAAATCTTCTGGCCAAGCCAGACAAACAGACAACCCCAGAGTACGGCAATCAGCGGGCCTGGCAGAGCGCTTAAGCGCAGGCGTTGTTTGAGCGAGGAGCTTCCCCAAAAGCCGATCAGCAGCAGTGCTCCCAATGTCAGCATCACGGCCGCCAGTGAAATATCGCTTTGCAGTTGTGCGACGGAGGGTTTTTCATTCAGGCCATGACCGAGCGGATAGCCCATCGCCAGCGGCAACTGTTGCAGGATCAGTAAAATGCCGATGGCGGCCAGCATGCCGTGGATCACCGCCCCGGGGATCAGCGCCGCCAGTTTGCCGCCGCGCAGCAGGCCGAATGCCAGTTGCAGCACGCCGGCCAGCAACAGGGCGAATAAAAACGACGGAAAGTCACCCAGCGTCACCATGGCACCGGTGACGATGGTCACCAGACCGGCGGCGGGGCCGCTGACCGAAAACGGGGAAGGGCTGAGCAGGGTGACGATAATGCCGCCGATCACCCCGGTCAGCAGACCGACGAACGGCGGGACACCGCTGGCTTGCGCAATGCCCAGACTCAGCGGCAGGGCGACCAGAAACACCACCAGCCCGGCGGGCAGGTCAAAACGTAGATCGGCTCGGTTCATGTCACCCTCCCGGCGGCGTTGCGTTGTTCCAGCACATTGAGGAAACCGGTGTGCAGATCGTAAATGCAACCGAACAACGTCAGTGAGGCATTGCTTCGCCAGGCCCGTTGAATGAGTTGAGTTTCACCCAAGGTATTGAGTTGGAGCTGTACGTTGGCGCTCACCGCTTTTTTCAGGTGCGCGGCTTCGTCGGCGCGGGCAGCGGCGTCAAACGGCAAATGCCGCTCCAGGGTGGTGCGCAGCGAGTTGAGGCGGCGTGTGAGTGAGTCCTCACTGGGGGTATCGCGGTTACTCAGCGCCGATTGGATCCCACCGCAGCCATAATGCCCGCAAACCACAATCGCCCCGATACCCAGATGCTCGACCGCGTATTGCACCACGCTCATCAAATTATCATCTTGCTCTTCGACCACATTGGCGATATTTCGGTGTACAAACAGTTCGCCGGGCTGAGCGCGGACGATAGTTTCTGCCGGGACCCGACTGTCGGAGCAGCCAATCCACAAAATGTTTGGCTTCTGCGCTTGCGCCAACTGCGGGAAAAAATTCGGATCGCGCCATTGTTGCTGGGTTGCCCAACTACGATTTTTGACCAGTAAATGATTAATCGATGTCATGGGGTGCTCCTTGCGTGAGAGGAAGGGTTTAGCAGCGGTATAGATCGGCGCTGACATGCAGGCCACCGCCGTTGCCGCCGCCGGGAACCAACGAATTAATACGGTAATGGCTGGCACCGCGTTTTTCGGCAATGGCATCCAGTTGGCTTTTTGCATCGTCAGGGGAAACCACATTGCGTGATAAAGAAACCGAGCCGATTTTCTGGCAATTTTCACTCGATTTATTCAGCTCGACGGCGCTGTAACTAAAGGTAGAGAACAGTACCAGCAGGGGAATGGCGAGAAAGACTTTACGTATAATCATTAGTAACTCCTGTAAAAGGCTAGCCTAATTGCTGTGCCGATAATAAGCCGGGGTTGTGTAAAGCTTTCAGCGACGGGGGTAAATCTGCTTGAAAATGATGTAATTAAGCTTGTCTGGTAATAAAGTAACACTTGTTTGTTTTATGGTTTTTTATGCTTTAATATACCCATTTATCTGTTGTTAATATCTAAAATTCTTCTGTTAAGCGATTATTTATACTGTTGATAATAATCTCTTAATGATTAACTAACGATGTTGCCATGTAACCAATTAATTCATTAGCCTGCCTTTTTACTTATTTATGATTAATAGAAAGTAGGGGGCTTCCTCGAATGCACAAACTTTGTGGTTAATACCTATAGGGCATTTTCGGTATATCAAGAATATAAGGATTTATTGCACCTTTTTTGTTCGTGTATTGCGCAGCACTGGTGCAGGTTTTTTAATTAAGCGTCATAAGTTTTAATTATAATTTATTGAAATCAGCCAATTAAAAACTGGCACGCCGGTTGCTCTATTGAATCCCATCTTGTGTACCAGATGGAATTCAGCCAATGACTCAGCCTGTAAATCTACGCGGTTTCACCCTCGGTGAATGGCAACACCATTATCACACCCACCCGGCGGGCGAGCGCATGGCCTGCGTGCGCGCCACTTTGGCCACATGGGCTACCGATCTCCCTGTGGATGACAATGCCTGGCTGTATTTTGCCAGTGCCGCGCAACTGGAGGCGCAGTGCCAACGACTGGCACAACGGCTTGAAGCCGTCGCCGGTGACATCAGCCGTCTGCCGCTGTTTGGCGTGCCCTTTGCGGTTAAAGACAATATCGATGTCGGCGGCTGGCCGACCACCGCCGCCTGTCCGGAGTTTGCCTATCAGGCGACGGCAGACGCCGGCGTTGTCGCCAATCTGTGCGCCGCCGGTGCTTTGGTGATCGGTAAAACCAACCTCGATCAGTTTGCCACCGGCCTGGTGGGCACCCGTTCGCCGCACGGCGCAGTAGTTAACAGTTTCGACAGCCGTTACGTCAGCGGCGGCTCCAGTTCCGGGTCGGCCTCGGTGGTGGCGCGCGGCCTGACGCCGTTCTCACTGGGTACCGATACCGCTGGTTCAGGGCGTGTTCCGGCCGGCTTCAACAACATTGTCGGCCTGAAACCGACCAAGGGCTGGTTGTCGAATCTGGGCGTGGTGCCTGCGTGCAGACTGAATGACACGGTGTCGGTATTTGCCCTGACGGTGGCGGACGCCGCGCTGGTGGCCGAACTGGCGGGTGGCTACGACGCTGCTGATGCCTACTCCCGTATCAATCCCCATACCGCCCCGGCGGATCTTCCCGCAGCCCCACGTTTTGCGGTACCGGCACAACTTGAGTTTTTCGGCGATTTGCAGGCCGAGCGGGCTTTTCAACAGGCGCTAGTGCAGTTGCAGCGCTGTGGCGTAACGCTGGAAACCCTCGATTTTACCCCGTTCCGTGTACTGGCGGAGCAGCTCTATTACGGCCCCTGGGTGGCGGAACGCACCGTGGCGGTCGAAAAGATGCTGAGTGCCAACCCGCAGGCCATCAACCCGGTGGTGCGCGGCATCGTCAATAACGGCCTGAAGTACAGCGCCTGCGATGCCTACAAAGCGGAATATTTGCGTGCCGAACTGGCGCGGCAGATTGAACAACGGTTGGCTCCCTTCGGCGCACTGGTGGTGCCGACCTCACCGACCATCCGCACGCTGGCGGAAATGGAGCTGGAACCGGTGTTGTTCAACTCGCAGTTTGGCACCTACACCAATTTCACCAACCTGGCCGATTTGAGTGCGCTGGCATTGCCTGCGCCGATGCGTGACGACGGCTTGCCCGCCGGTATCACGCTGGTCGCTCCCGCCTGGCACGATCGGGCGCTGGCCGCGTTCGGGGTGCGCTGGCAACAGGCGCAGGATCTGCCGTTGGGCGCTACCGGCCGCCCGCTGCCACCTTCGCAATCCCTTACACCCTCGACCCAGCACGTGCGGGTGGCGGTGGTGGGTGCCCACCTCAGTGGAATGCCATTGAATTTCCAGCTCACGCAGCGTGCGGCGGCTTTGGTGGAACAAACCACCACCGCGCCGTGCTACCGGCTGTACGCGTTAGCCAATACTCAGCCGCCAAAGCCGGGGTTGGCCAAAAACGAACAGGGGGCCGCTATCGATGTCGAGCTGTGGGATATCCCGTTGGCGCGTTTCGGCGAGTTCGTGGCGGAAATCCCGGCGCCGCTGGGCATCGGCACGCTGCTGCTGGCGGACGGTCGCCGGGTGAAGGGCTTTATCTGCGAACCCTGGGCGCTACAGGGCGCCGCGGACATCACTGAATTTGGCGGTTGGCGCAACTATGTCGCCAGCCTGAAGGGGGCTTGATCATGTTTTCTACCGTACTGATTGCCAACCGTGGCGAAATCGCCTGTCGCGCCATCCGCACTCTGAAACGACTGGGGGTGACCAGCGTGGCGGTTTATTCCGATGCCGATCGCAATGCACCGCACGTTACCGAAGCCGATTTGGCGGTGGCGCTCGGCGGTGAAAAACCCGGCGACAGCTACCTGTGTATCGACAAGATCCTGGCGGCGGCGGCAGAAACCGGCGCGCAGGCTATTTACCCCGGTTACGGCTTCCTCTCCGAGAGCGCTGAGTTTGCCGACGCCTGTGAAGCGGCGGGCATTGCCTTTATCGGCCCGACGGCGGCGCAAATTCGCGAGTTCGGCCTGAAACACCGGGCGCGTGAGCTGGCGGCGGTGGCGCAGGTGCCGATGACGCCGGGCACCGGCCTGCTGGACAGCGTTGAAGAGGCGGTCAACGCCGCCAGCCAGATTGGCTACCCGGTGATGTTGAAAAGCACCGCTGGCGGTGGTGGTATCGGTTTGACGCGCTGCGATGACGAAGCCGCACTGCGTGAAGCTTACGACAGCGTGAAGCGGTTGGGTGAGCAGTTTTTCCGCGACTCTGGGGCCTTTATCGAGCGGTTTGTCGATCAGGCGCGCCATGTCGAAGTGCAGATCTTTGGCGACGGTCAGGGCTGGGTGGTCGCGCTCGGCGAGCGTGACTGCTCATTGCAACGTCGCAACCAAAAAGTGGTGGAAGAGACCCCGGCACCCAACCTGCCTGCGGCTACCCGTCAGGCGCTGCATCAGGCGGCGGTGGCGCTGGGAGCGTCGGTGAATTATCGCAGCGCCGGTACCGTGGAGTTTATCTACGACGGCGCACGCGACGAATTTTATTTCCTCGAGGTGAACACTCGCCTGCAGGTGGAGCATCCGGTCACCGAGATGGTCACCGGGCTGGATCTGATCGAATGCATGTTGCAGGTGGCGGCGGGGGATGCACTGGACTGGGCGGCACTGCAACGTCCGCCGCAGGGCGCGTCGATTGAAGTACGCATTTATGCGGAAGATCCGCTGAAGAACTTCCAGCCCAGCCCGGGCGTATTGACCGAGGTGCATTTCCCTGAGTCCGTGCGGGTTGACGGTTGGGTCGCCACCGGCAGTGAAGTATCGGCATTTTACGACCCGATGATCGCCAAACTGATTGTCCACGGTGAGGATCGCCAGCAGGCGCTGGAGAAAATGCGCGTGGCGCTGGACGCTACCCGGCTGCACGGCATCGCCACCAATCTGGATTACCTGCGCCAGGTGATTGCCACCGCCGAATTCCAGACCGGCAGCGTGTGGACCCGCATGCTGGACAGTTTCCACTTCCAGCCCAGCAGCATCGAAGTGTTGCAGCCGGGGACCTACAGCAGCGTGCAGGATTACCCGGGCCGTCTCGGTTATTGGGATATCGGCGTACCGCCGTCCGGGCCGATGGACGACTTTGCTTTCCGGCTGGCCAACCGCATTGTCGGTAACCACCCCAGTGCCGCCGGGCTGGAGTTTACCCTGCAGGGGCCGACCTTGCGTTTCCACTGCGATGCCACCATTGCCCTGACCGGGGCGGACTGCCCGGCGGATCTGGACGGCGAAGCGCTGGATTACTGGCAGCCGGTTGCAGTTCGGGCCGGGCAGGTGCTGACGATGGGCCGCGCCCGGCACGGATGCCGCACCTATCTGGCGGTGCGTAACGGTTTCGACGTGCCGGTGTATCTGGGCAGCCGTTCGACCTTCGCACTGGGGCAGTTTGGCGGTCACGCCGGACGCACCCTGCGGGTTGCGGACATGCTGGCGGTGTCCCAACCGGCGTTGGCCGCCACCACGACCCCAGCACCGATCGCCGCGCCGCAGGCAATGGATGACAGCCTGATCCCCGAGTACGGCAACCTGTGGAACATCGGCGTGCTGTACGGGCCGCATGGCGCACCGGACTTCTTTACCCCGGAGTCGATCGAGACTTTCTTCACTGCCGAGTGGCAGGTGCATTACAACTCCAATCGGCTGGGCGTACGCCTGTCCGGGCCAAAACCCGAGTGGGCACGGCAGGACGGCGGTGAGGCGGGGTTGCATCCGTCCAACGTGCATGACTGCGAATATGCCATCGGTGCGATTAACTTCACCGGCGATTTCCCGGTGATCCTCACCCGCGACGGGCCGAGCCTGGGTGGCTTTGTCTGCCCGGTGACCATCGCCAGGGCCGAGTTGTGGAAGGTCGGCCAGGTGAAGCCGGGGGATCGCATCCGTTTTCATCCGATCGGCTTCAAACAGGCGCAGTCACTGGAGCAAGCGCAGCTTGGCAGTATCGAAGCCCTGGCGGCGGTAAAGGCGATTACCCTGGCCGCACCGGATCTGACACCGGGGGCCACCGGGTCGGCCAGCATTCTGGCGGCGTTACCGGCCAGCGACAACCGCCCGACAGTGGTCTATCGCCAGGCCGGGGACGGCTACATTTTGCTGGAGTACGGCGACAACGTGCTCGATCTGGCACTGAGGTTACGCATTCATCTGTTGATGCAGTCGCTCAGGCAGGACGTCATTCCCGGCGTTGAGGAGTTAGCGCCCGGCGTGCGATCGCTGCAAATCCGCTACGACAGCCGCGTGCTCGGTCAGGCCGATTTACTGACGCGTTTGCTGGCGCGCGAGCAGGCGCTGGGGGATGTCAGCCAACTGAAGGTACCGACGCGTACGGTGTATCTGCCGATGGCGTTTGAAGATTCTGCCACCCTGGGAGCGGTGGAACGTTATCAGCAGACGGTCCGATCGTCCGCCCCCTGGCTGCCGAACAACGTCGATTTTATCCAGCGTATTAACGGGCTCAGCACGCGTGAGCAGGTGCGCGACATCATCTTTGATGCCAGTTACCTGATCCTCGGGCTGGGTGATGTTTATCTCGGCGCACCCTGCGCGGTGCCGATTGACCCGCGTCACCGCTTGCTCAGTTCCAAATACAATCCGGCACGTACCCACACCGCCGAAGGCACGGTCGGTATCGGCGGCATGTACATGTGCATTTATGGCATGGATTCGCCGGGTGGCTATCAACTGGTCGGGCGCACGCTGCCAATCTGGAACAAATTCCTCAAAAACCCGCAGTTCACCGCCGGTGAGCCCTGGCTGCTGCACTTCTTTGATCAGGTGCGTTTCTACCCGGTCAACGAGCAGGAACTGGATGAACAGCGCGAGGCGTTCCGCGAAGGGCGCGCGCAGATCCGCATCGAGGACAGCGAGTTTGATTTTGCCGAATACAGTCGCTTCCTGGTGGACAACGCCGAAGGTATCAGCGCCTTCCAGCAGCGTCAGCAGCAGGCGTTCAACCACGAGGTAACGCGCTGGCAGGAAGAAGAGGGCGAAGCCGAGGCCCAACTGTTGCCGCCGCAGATTGATGAGGAAGAAGTGGATGGCTATCTGGTCAGCGCCGACCTGAACGGCAGCGTGTGGAAGATCCTGGTGGAGCCGGGACAGCAGGTAGAAGCCGGTCAGCCGTTGATCGTGGTCGAGGCGATGAAAATGGAGCTGGCAGTCACCGCACCACGCGCCGGGGTCATTAAGCGTATCAGCTGCCAGCAGGGGCGGCCTGTCGGGCCGGGCGACGCCCTGCTGTGGCTGGAGCACGCCAGTTAACCATCTTTAATCGTCGGGGCGCGGCAGGCTGCGCCCGCAGAGAGGAATGCGATGCAAATCACCAATAACCGCAGCAAGGCGCGGCCGGAGGGGCTGGCGGAACGTATCTATCTGCAGCTCAAGGACGACATTTTTGATTTTCAGCTGCTGCCGGGCGATCGCTTTAGCGAAAACGAAGTGGCGCTGCGCATGGACGTCAGCCGTACGCCGGTGCGTCAGGCTTTGTTCTGGCTGGAGCGCGAAGGCTATGTCGAAGTGCATTTTCGCAGTGGTTGGCAGGTGCGGCCGTTCGATTTTGCCTACTTCGAGGAGCTGTATGACCTGCGCATCGTGCTGGAGTGTGAGGCGGTAAAACGCCTGTGTGCACGGCCAGCGGGCGAAATGCCGTTGCAACTGGAGACGCTCAGCAGTTTCTGGATCGATGAGCCGCGGCTTGAGGACGGCAAGACGGTTTCGCTGCATGACGAGCAGTTTCACATGGCGCTGGTGGAGGCGGCGGGCAACGGCGAAATGGCGCGTATCCATCGTGATCTGACCGAGAAGATCCGCATCATTCGTCGGCTGGACTTCACTCAGGGCAGCCGGGTGGCGGCGACCTATAACGAACACGCCGCGATTTTGCGGGCGATCTTGCAACAGCAAACCGAGGAGGCGCAAACGCTGCTCAGCAACCATATTGCCGTCAGTAAGGCTGAGGTCAGAAAAATAACTTTACACATGTTGCATCAAGCACGGCTTCAGCCACCAGACAGTCCTACGTGAGTTTTTCTTAAAAAGAAGGTTGGTTTCCTATCACACATCAGGAGTTTGAATTATGCAACGTCGTCACTTTATAAAAGCTTTTGCGCTGTCCGCCACCATGATTGGCATGGGAATGGCCTGGGGGGCGCAGGCGGCCGACACCATCAAGGTCGGCATCCTGAGTTCGCTGTCCGGCACCATGGCCATTTCTGAAACGCCGCTCAAGGACGTAGCGCTGATGACCATCGATGACATCAACGCCAAGGGCGGCGTATTGGGTAAAAAACTCGAGGCGGTGGTGGTGGACCCCGCCTCCAACTGGCCACTGTTCGCCGAAAAGGCGCGTCAGTTGCTGAGTCAGGATAAAGTGGCGGCGGTGTTTGGCTGCTGGACTTCGGTGTCGCGTAAATCCGTGCTGCCGGTGTTTGAAGAGCTGAACGGCCTGCTGTTCTACCCGGTGCAGTACGAAGGGGAAGAAATGTCGCCTAACGTGTTCTACACCGGCGCCGCCCCTAACCAGCAGGCGATCCCGGCGGTGGAATACCTGCTGAGCGAAGACGGCGGCTCGGCGAAACGCTTCTTCCTGCTGGGCACCGACTATGTGTATCCGCGCACCACCAACAAGATCCTTCGCGCCTTCCTGCATTCGAAAGGTATTCAGGATAAAGATATCGAAGAGGTCTATACGCCGTTTGGCTACAGCGACTACCAGACCATCGTCGCCAACATCAAGAAATTCTCCGCCGGCGGCAAAACGGCGGTGATCTCCACCATCAACGGTGACTCCAATGTGCCGTTCTACAAAGAGCTGGCCAATCAGGGTATCAAAGCCACCGATGTACCGGTGATCGCCTTCTCGGTGGGGGAAGAAGAGCTGCGCGGCATCGACACCAAACCGCTGGTGGGCAACCTGGCAGCCTGGAACTACTTCGAATCGGTAGACAACCCGACCAACAAGCAGTTTGTCAGCGAATGGCGAGCCTATGCCAAGGCGCATAACCTGCCGAACTATGCCACTGCCGTGACCAACGATCCGATGGAAGCCACCTATGTCGGCATCCATATGTGGGCGCAGGCGGTTGAGAAGGCCGGTACCACAGACGTGGATAAGGTGCGTGCCGCGATGGCCGGACAGACCTTCGCCGCACCCTCGGGCTTTACCCTGACCATGGACGCCACCAACCACCACCTGCACAAACCGGTGATGATCGGTGAAATTGAAGGCAACGGCCAGTTCAACGTGGTGTGGCAGACCGATGCCCCGGTACGCGCTCAGCCGTGGAGCCCGTACATTGCCGGCAACGACAAAAAGTCGGAAAGCCCGGTTAAAGGCGGTAAGTAATGCCCGGCCCCCCGTTACGGCGGGGGGCTGACTGAGCCATGCCCTATTGCGACGAGACATTCGGATGAAACTTTTATCTTTAAGCCATCTCAGGCATCTGTGGTTATTGCTGTGCTGCCTGCCCATGTTCGCGCAGGCGGGGCCGGCTGATGACTTTGCTGCGGCCAACCGTACGCAGCAGGCCAAATTATTGCAGGTGTGGGCGACCGCGCCGGACGCTGCGCGTTTGCCGTTACTGCAGGCGTTAAAGCAGGAAAACGTGGTGATCGACGAGGCCAAACATGCCTTTATCCAGCAGGGCGATCGTTACCAGCCGCTGGAGGGTAGCGCTGCCCCGGTCGGTACGCCGAAGAAGCTGTGGCTGAATAACCGGCTGCGGATCCTGATCGCCAACGCGCTGTCGGCACACCGGCTGGTCAGTGAAGATCCGGCGCTGCGTTTACAGGCGGCGCAGGCTCTACAGCAAGAGGCGCAAAACAGTCAGCTACCGCTGTTGACCCAACGGCTGGCGCAGGAAAAAGACAGCCGGGTGCATGACGCGCTGAGCATTGCGCTGGCCAATCTGCAACTGACCGACGCCGATGCCAAAGTGCGCCTCAATGCGGTGCAACTGCTTGGCAGTTCGGGCGCGCCGGAAACCCAGACCCGGCTGCAGGCATTGACCGATGCCAACCATGAACCGGATGCCGCCGTGCGTGCCGAAGCGCTGAAAAGCCTGACCAGCGTGAAACACCGGTTGATGATCGGCGACCTGATTGGCCAGGCGTTTACCGGCCTGTCGCTTGGCTCGATCCTGCTGTTGGCGGCGCTTGGGTTGGCGATCACCTATGGCCTGCTGGGGGTGATCAACATGGCGCACGGCGAAATGCTGATGCTCGGTGCTTACTCGGCTTATCTGGTACAGGGGCTGTTTCAGCAGTTTGCGCCGCAGTGGCTGGCGCTGTATCCGCTGGTGGCGTTGCCGGTGGCATTCACCATCACCGCCTGCATTGGTATGGCACTGGAACGTACGGTGATCCGTCATCTGTATGGTCGGCCGCTGGAAACCCTGCTGGCGACCTGGGGGATCAGTCTGGTGCTGATCCAGGGCGTTCGGGTGTTGTTCGGTGCGCAAAACGTCGAGGTCGCCAACCCGGCCTGGTTGTCGGGCGGCATTCAGTTACTGCCGAATCTGGTGCTGCCGTGGAACCGTATCGCGGTGATCCTGTTTGTGGTGTTGGTGCTGGCACTCACCTGGCTGTTGCTGAATAAAACCCGCCTCGGCATGAACGTGCGTGCCGTGACGCAGAACCGTGCGATGGCCGCCTGCTGTGGTGTGCCCACCGGCCGCGTCGATATGCTGGCGTTCGGCCTGGGCTCCGGCATTGCCGGGCTGGGTGGGGTGGCGCTGTCGCAACTGGGTAACGTCGGGCCGGAATTGGGCCAGGGCTATATCATCGACTCATTCCTGGTGGTGGTACTCGGCGGCGTCGGCCAACTGGCCGGTACCGTGGTGGCGGCTTTTGGCCTCGGTATCCTCAACAAAATTCTTGAACCGCAGATGGGTGCTGTGCTGGGTAAAATCCTGATCCTGGCGCTGATCGTGCTGTTTATCCAAAAACGTCCTCAGGGACTGTTCGCCTTCAAGGGCAGGGTGATCGACTGATGAGCCAACCATTGACTGTCACCGGCGTGCAAAAGGCACCCCGACTGGCGCTGGGCATCGGCGGGCTGGCGTTGCTGGCGCTGTTGATTATGCCGTTTCTGGCGCTGTTGCCGGCAGACCATCCGCTGGCGATCTCCACTTATACCCTGACGCTGGTGGGTAAAATTTTGTGTTATGCGGTGGTGGCGGTGGCGCTCGACCTGGTGTGGGGCTATGCCGGGCTGCTGTCGTTGGGGCACGGGCTGTTTTTTGCCCTCGGTGGCTATGCCATGGGCATGTACCTGATGCGCCAGGCGGCGGGTGATGGCCTGCCGGGATTTATGGCCTTCCTGTCGTGGAACGAGTTGCCGTGGTTCTGGAGCGGTACCCAGTATTTCGCCTGGGCGCTGTGCCTGATCGTGCTGGTGCCTGGGGTGCTGGCCTTTATCTTCGGTTACTTCGCTTTTCGCTCAAAAATCAAAGGGGTGTATTTCTCCATCATGACCCAGGCGTTGACCTACGCCGGTATGCTGTTGTTCTTCCGTAACGAAACCGGCTTTGGTGGCAACAATGGCTTTACCGGTTTCACGACGCTACTGGGCTTCCCGATCACCGCGACCGGCACGCGGGTGGCGCTGTTCCTGACCACGGTGCTGCTGCTGGCTGCCAGTCTGGCAATCGGCTTCGCTCTGGCACGCAGTAAGTTCGGTCGGGTGTTGACGGCGGTACGCGATGCGGAAAACCGCCTGACGTTCTGCGGTTACGATCCGAAAGGCTTCAAACTGTTTGTCTGGACGCTGTCGGCGGTGCTGTGTGGGCTGGCCGGGGCGCTGTATGTGCCGCAGGTGGGCATTATCAACCCGGGCGAAATGTCGCCGACCAACTCGATCGAAGCCGCTATCTGGGTGGCACTTGGTGGGCGCGGCACGCTGGTGGGGCCGCTGCTGGGGGCCGGTATCGTCAACGGTGCCAAGAGCTGGTTCACCATGGCCATTCCGGAATACTGGCAGTTCTTCCTCGGCCTGATGTTTATCATCGTCACGCTGTTCCTGCCGAAAGGGGTCATTGGCCTGCTGCGCAGAGGGAAATCACAATGAATTCGCTGCAAATGACCGAAGAGCTGTTCACCCAGCCGCTGCCGGCCGATAAATACCGCCAGCAAACCGATCCGGTGCTGCTGCTCGACAAGATCAACGTCAGCTTCGACGGTTTCCGTGCGCTGAGCGATCTGTCGTTGCAGATTGGCGTGGGGGAATTGCGCTGTGTGATCGGGCCCAACGGCGCGGGGAAAACCACGCTGATGGATGTGATCACCGGCAAGACCCGGCCGGACAGCGGCAGGGTGTTTTACGATCAAACCGTTGATCTGACCGCGCTGGATCCGATGCAGATCGCCCAGGCAGGCATTGGCCGCAAGTTCCAAAAGCCCACGGTGTTTGAGGCGCTGACGGTGTTCGAAAACCTGGAGATCGCCCAGAAAACCCAGAAGTCGGTATGGGCCTGCCTACGCGCCAAACTGAGCAGCGAACAACGCGATCGCATCGATGACATGCTGAAAACCCTGCGGCTCGGCCATGAACGGCATCGTCCCGCCGGGTTGCTGTCTCACGGGCAAAAACAGTTTCTCGAGATAGGTATGCTGCTGGTACAGGAACCGCATCTGCTGTTGCTCGATGAACCGGCGGCCGGCATGACCGATGCCGAAACCGAGTACACCGCCGAACTGTTCCGCTCGCTGGCGGGCAAGCATTCACTGATGGTGGTGGAGCATGACATGGGGTTTGTCGAAACCATTGCCGACCACGTCACGGTGCTGCATCAGGGTCAGGTGCTGGCGGAGGGCTCATTGGCGCAGGTGCAGGCTGACGAGCAGGTGATCGAAGTGTATTTGGGGCGCTAGGAGCAGCTATGTTGCAAGTGAACGAACTGAATCAATATTACGGCGGCAGCCACATTTTGCGCGGCCTGTCGTTTGAAGCCCATATCGGCGAAGTGACCTGCCTGCTGGGGCGTAACGGCGTGGGGAAAACCACGCTGTTGAAGTGCCTGATGGGGCTGATCCCGGCCAAGAGCGGCAGCATCAGCTGGCAGGGCGAAAGCCTCAACGGCAGAAAACCGCACCAGCGGGTACAGGCAGGCGTCGCCTATGTACCGCAGGGGCGTGAGATCTTTGGTCGCCTGACGGTGGAGGAAAACTTGCTGATGGGGTTGGCGCGCTTTTCTGGCAGTCAGGCCCGCAAGGTACCGGATCATATCTATGAACTGTTCCCGGTGCTGTTGCAGATGAAAGATCGGCGCGGCGGCGATCTCTCCGGTGGCCAGCAACAGCAGTTGGCGATAGGGCGTGCGCTGGCCTGCCGACCGCAGTTGTTGATCCTCGATGAGCCGACGGAAGGGATCCAGCCTTCGGTGATCAAAGAGATCGGCGCGGTGATCAAACAGTTGGCGGAAAGAGGGGATATGGCGATCCTGCTGGTGGAGCAGTTTTATGATTTCGCCGCCGAGCTGGCGGACCGTTATCTGGTGATGTCGCGTGGCAGCATTGTCCAGCGCGGTGCCGGCAGCGCGATGGAGCAAGACGGCGTGCGTGGGCTGGTGGCGATATAAGGCTCAATAAGGCGGAGATGCACTCACGTAGAGTGTGCACCGATTCACGAATCACTTCGCTGGGGGTTCGGTAGTCGCCACTGGCTACCCAGCGTTAAACTGCAACAATACAAGGAACTCTGGGTTTTACATCATCATAAATTAGGGATAATTATGAACGAAATCACCATGTCGCGTCTGGGTTGCATCGTCCTGTCACTGTTCCCGGCTCTTTGGGGGATCTTCAGTCTGCTGAACAATACCGCCGATTTTGCTGGTACTGCCCAACATGCCGTGGCGCCGCTGCTTGCCATGCAGGATACCTATCAGGTTCCCGGCTTAATGTGGCGCGCCGTCAGCGTGGAATGGGCCGGGCGGGTCGGGTTGGCGATGATCACTGTGCTGGAGTCTGTGGCCGGCATCACCGCTGCACTGGGTGTGGTGTTGATGCTGAAACATCTGCGCCAACCTTACGCGGCCTTTGCCAAAGGGAAAGCCTGGGCCATGCTGGGCGCACTCTGTGCCATTGCGGTGTGGGGGCTCGGTTTTATGGTGGTCGCAGGTGACTGGTTTATGGCCTGGCAGGCAAAGGAAAACCCGCTAGCGGTGCAACTGGGGGCGATGCTGTACATGGTGCCCAATACGCTGGCCTTGCTGTTTCTGATGCTGCAGCGCGACGCTCGCTAAGCCGTGAAGTCGCAGGATTTTGATAAAACTTCGGCGATGTTCGCGAAAGTGTTGCCAAATGCTAACCTGCCGGGTCTTGTCACATTTCGTTCATAGTTGTGCCATAGCATAATGACTCTTAAATAAATTTATAACAAATCAACAGGTTAAAAATTTTACGAGGGATAAACATGAGCGATAAATCCGATAAGGATCTGCCAGCGTCGGCGCAACAGCAGCAGCCGAGCAACCCGGCGCGTCGGCGTTTTCTGGCAGGTGCGACGGCGCTGGGAGTCGGCGCCTCGATTGCGCCGTTGGCCAGGGCCGCAGCTGACGGCAACAAGAAAGTGGTACTGAACTCTTTACCGACCAGCGCACAAAACCCACTGCTGCGGCGTCATGTGAAAAATGTAGTGGTGATCTACGCCGAAAACCGCAGTTTTAACAACCTGTTCGCCAATTTCCCCGGAGTAGAAAAACCGCTGTCGGCACTTAAGCCGGAGGAGTACCAGCAGCGCGATCGTGACGATAAGCTACTGGATTCTTTGCCACCGATCTGGAAAGGCCTGGTGCCAAAAGAGCAGGAAGTCGCGCATGTTAATTACAAAATCGACGAAGATGCAGTATTCACTAATCAATTACCGAATCAGCCGTTTGTGTTGACCGGGCCGCAGGGCGAGAATTTGCCGCACGGCGTGGTCACGCGCGATCTGTGGCATGTGTTTTATCAAAACCAGATGCAGATTAACGGCGGCAAAAACGACAAGTTTGTTGCCTGGGCCGATTCCGGTGCCCTGACCATGGGCTATTACGGTGATGGAGCCTACAACCTGCGGTTGTGGACCTTGGCGCAGGAATTTACCCTGTGCGATAACTTCTTCCAGGGGGCCTTTGGCGGTTCCTTCCTGAATCACCAGTATCTGATTTGCGCCCGTCCGCCGTTTTACCCCGAGGTACAAAACTCAGTCGCCAAAGAGGGCATTGCCCTGCTTGAAAGCGATGACGTGACGGACTCGCGCCTGAAGCCGTTGGGCGACTCGCCGGTCAGCGCTTCGTTTGGCATCCCGCTGTTTGGCAAGAGCCTGCTGACGCCGGACGGCTATGCGGTCAACACCATGGCACCACCGTACTGGCCGTCGTGGACTCAGGATGAGAAAGATCCGACGCTGGCGGACGCTACCATGCCCAACGTGATGCAGCCGCAGAAACACCCGCACATCGGCGATTTACTCAGTCAGAAGGGGATCGACTGGGCATGGTACGCCGGGGGTTGGCAATACGCGCTGGACAACCGCAAGGACCAGGGCGATTTCCCCGGTGCGCCAGACTTTCAGTATCACCATCAGCCGTTCAACTATTTCGAAAATCTGGGGCCGGGCAACCCGCAGGCGCGCGAGGCGCATTTACGTGACGGCGGTATTGGCGATTCAACCGGCAGCAATAAATTTTTGGCCGCGGTGGAGGCGGGCACTTTACCACCGGTGGCGTTCTACAAGCCGCAGGGCAACCTTAATATGCACGCCGGGTATTCCGATGTGGAAGCCGGCGACCGCCATATCGCCCATATTATTAACAGCCTGCGCAACGGCCCGCAGTGGGAAAATAGCGTGGTAGTGATTACCTTCGATGAGAACGGCGGCTGGTGGGATCATGTGGCCCCTCCGCAGGGCGATCGTTGGGGCCCAGGCTCACGTATCCCGGCGTTGGTGGTTTCGCCATTCGCCCGTAAAGGCTACGTCGATCATGAGGTGTACGATACCGGGTCAATTTTGCGATTAATCAGCCGGGTGTTTGATCTGCCCTCGCTGGACGGGCTAACGGAACGGGATAAGGCAATGGCGGCGCGCAGCCAGAAACCGCTGGGCGATCTGACAGGCGCGCTGGAGTTTCCGGGGTAGGGGTTACAGCGGTTTTGACATATACCAGATGCCGATGGAGCCCTGAGCGCTGGTGTAGCAGGTTTCACCGCAAATACTCAGCCCCTGGCGTTGGTAAAAGCGCTGGGCGCTGGTATTACGCTGTAACACTTCCAGCCACAGCGTTTGCTGCTTACGTTCGATCGCCCGAAGCTGCACCTGTTCAAAAAAGTGCTGGCCGTAACCCCGGCCGGCATATTCCGGCAGGAAATAGATTTTCTGCAGCTCAGCGCCGGTTGTTTGGGTTGGTGCTAGCAGGCTGTTGAAATTCAGCCGCGCATAACCCACCAGATTGTCGTCTTCATATCCCAATAGCCAGCAAACTTCTGTATCCTGCAGCGTTTTTTCCAGTGCCTCAACGGCAAAGTCTTGCGCCAGAAAAGTATCGAGTTCCGCTTTATGGTGCCAAAGTTCGCCAAAATGGGCCTGATAGGTGCGAATACCTACGTCACGAACCTGCGCTAAATCACCGCTCAAAGCCTGGCGGATACTGAACATATGAACCTCTTGGTGAGAAACGAGAAACGGCGGGCAACCTGAAAGGGAATCGCCGCGCTGGTGAAGATTTAGACAACCCAGGGTATACGAGATATACTCAATATACTCAATATCTGTCTGCCGGAGGGAGTATGACAGCCAAACAGCAAACCCATCGTCGTCAGGGACATCGTACTGTTATGCAAATGCTCACTGCCGATCAGCTGCAACATCTTAAGCCAAGTAAGCATTCGGCGCGATTCTTGGTGATGGAAATTGATCCCGATGCTCATACAACCAAATCGGATAGCAACAATGACGCCGGTAATAGCGCCCTGAGAAAAAAACTAACCGAAATGATCAATGACCCGGCAGTGGATCCCAATGCGGCGATGCAAATGCTGGAGATTGTATGGGATATGGTAACCAAGTCTACCGCCGGGAAGCTACCGGCAGTACGAGGGGATGTCGATAGCGACAACGGTATGCCTGTCGTCAGCATTTTTGCGGGTTTTCCCGAGTTTCAGGGCAGGAATGAAGCAAGGAAGCAGGACCTTCGCCAGTACCTCCTGGAAGATGCGCACTGGCTGACATCAGCCGAACTCTCCGACAGGGCCGGTTTTAAAAATCGCAACCGCAGCGCAGGCCCAAACGGTTGGAAGCAACGTGGGAAGATTTTTGCGATCAACGTTGAAGGCCACGACCGTTATCCGGCTTACGCGCTGGATGAGGCTTACCAGCCACTAAAAATCCTCAAAGACATATTGACCGTCTTTGGTGACGGCACCAGCGCCTGGTCAATTGCGAGCTGGATGGGGACGGCCAATAGCTGGCTGGGCGGTAAAAAGCCTAAAGACGTGATGAAGAAAGAACCCGCTGCCGTGTTACATGCTGCTCTTATAGAGAAGGCGGGGGCACAACATGGCTGATGACTTATTTCCCCCGGTAGGAAAGGTCAATATTAACAAGTACCTTGTTAAGGCAGGGACGCCGCTTTATCGAATTCATCGAGAAAAGTACGCTGGTGATGCTTTCAATGATAGCCCAGGAGGCGACGCACGATTTAGTCCAATTTTCGACCAACACAATAACGTGATCGCCACAATTTATGCTGGCGATACTACCAAGGTGGCGTTGTGCGAAGTCCCTTTGCATGATGTCGATTTCTCACAACAACATGTTGAGTTCAACGTCAGACGATTGGTGGGTTTGGTTCATACAGAACTGTTGGTGAATACCGAATTGCAATTTGCTGCATTAGATCAACCTGGCCTGGCCAAAATGAGAGCCTCTAAAAAGGTAGCGCATTGCGATGCCACGGACTATCAGGTAACGCGCAAGTGGGCTGAAGCTATTCATGAGCAACATCAAGATATTCATGGGCTGATTTGGCCGTCAAAACAACATCCTGGCAATGCCTATATTCTGTTTGGCGACCGTTTGAATGGAGACGAGTTATCTATTACTGGTAATAGGGTATCAGTAATAGATAAAAGCGTTTTATTACATCTGTTTGAGCTGGCCGATGAAATGGGCATTACTCTGCTGGAAGATGATTAATTTATCGATCGTACCCATTGCGTATTTCTGACCGCAACAAACCCTCAATCAGCAAGATGCTTCGGCGATTCCCGCCGGAATCCCAGTCCGATAATCCGGCCAAATAAACGTGGCAACCAACGGCTGTTGCCGACCCGGGTCATCAGACTGGGTCCACCGCTGCCGCGACGTTTTTTCGGCCTGCGTTGGCTCATTTTAATTTGCAGAAACTGAGTGGCTTTGGTGGGGAAATTGCGGCGTTGTTGCACGCGCAACAGGTGTTTGAGCTGTAGACCATGGCTGCGTAGCGGAGGGATAATCAGGTTGGCGGCAGCAACCGCATCCTGAATCGCCAGATTCACCCCGACGCCGCCAATCGGCGACATGGCGTGTGCGGCGTCGCCAATGCACAGCACGCCCGGCTTGGCCCACTGATCCAGTCGATCGATGCGAATACTCAATAACTTCACCTGATCCCAACTGAGGATCTCCTGTAGGCGGTGGTCCTGGAAGGGGGCGACCTCAGCGATATGTAGCAAAAATTTTTCCAGCCCCTCCTGTTGGATCGCCTCGAAACTGCCCTTGTCGACTGAATAGCCGCACTGCCAGTATTCACCCCGGTCGATCATGATGAAGTTTTGCTTTGGCCCGGTGTGATCCATCGACCAGGCCGGATCGCCGGGCCGTTTATCGATCTTCATCCATAACACGTCGCGCGGCGAACCAAAACTGCGGCTGCTGAGTGCCGCCTGTTCGCGTACCACCGAGTTACGTCCGTCAGTGCCGATCACCAATTGGCAGCGGACGCGGATCGGGCCTTCCGGCGTATCCGCCAACACCCCGCAGACCTGACCGCGATCGTACAACAACTGGTGTACCTGCGCCGATTTGAGCAAGCTGAACGCAGGAAAGGCGGCGGCTTTTTCTGCCAGAAAGTTGAGAAACTCCCACTGCGGCATAAAGGCGATAAATTTGCAGCGTGTCGGCAGGCGGGTGAAGTCGGCAAGCGTAATATCACGCCCGGCGATCTCGGCATGCAGCGTTTCTGCGCGCTGGTGTGGCAGTGCCAGCAGTTCCTCAAGCAGGCCAAGCTGATGCATGATTTCCAGGGTGGAAGGGTGAATGGTATCGCCGCGAAAGTCGCGCAGGAAATCGGCGTGCTTTTCCAGCACCATCACGTCTATCCCCGCCCGAGCCAACAGATAGCCGAGCATCAATCCGGCGGGGCCGCCGCCCACGATGCAGCAAGTGGTGGCGTAAGGTGTGATCGGTGACTGTGACATAGCGGGTGACTCCTGGGATCCGCACTCTGCCGATCCTGATTGAAAACTCAATATTGATAATGATTATCAATATCAGGTCAGGCTGTCAACCCGCGGTGCTGTGTGGTCAATCGTCGCCGATCGGATCAATAGCTAGTCCTGCGCGATCGGTTGGTTACCGCTCAGTGCACCCCATTCGCTCCAGGCGCCGTCGTACAGTTTCACCTGCGGCGCAGCCAGTGACAGCAGGCCGAATGCCAGCACTGCCGCCGTCACGCCGGAGCCACAACTGGTGATAATCGGCCCGTCGATATTCACGCCCTTGTCGCTGAAGGTTTTCTTCAGTGCCTCCAGCGATTTGAAACGGCCGTTTTCCAGCAGTTCGCCGTAAGGAATATTGATGCTGCCGGGAATATGACCGCGGTGCAGACCCGGACGTGGCTCTGGGGCTTCGGCGTAAAAACGCGGTGCGGCGCGCGCGTCCAGGATTTGCACCTCCGTGTTCAGCGCCTGCTCTACCTGCTGCATATTGACGACCGCGTCGGCATTGGAACGGGCGTTGAAGGTTTGCGGCGTGCGTTGCGCTGCACCGGTCGCCAACTGTTGGCCCAGTGCCGTCCAGCCATTCAGGCCTTCGTCCAGCACATAAACCTGCTGTGCACCAAAATTACGGAAGGTCCACCAGCCGCGCGGGGCAGAGAACTGATTGCCCTCGTCATAAAACACGATGGTCTGTTGCTCGCTGATGCCCAATTTACCCACCGCTGCGCTGAATTCCTCTGCGGTTGGCAGCATATGCGGCAGCGTGGTGTTTTTGTCCGCGACGTCATCGATATCGAAATACACTGCGCCCGGGATATGGCCGCGTTCAAATTCAGCGAGCATGTCTTTCTTCGGCACCAGGCCGACCGGGGACATCCTGACATCAACCACGACCAGGTTTTCATCGTTGATATGTTGTGCAAGCCATTGCGGAGTAACCAGAAACGGAGAGTTCATCGTTATTTTTCGCCTGTGGTGAAAACGGTTTTTCACTATACACCAGCGGCTTTGGCGATGTGATCCATCCGTAGAAATTATCAGGCCGACTCGGACGTTAGCGAGGCGACGATGGTACCCAAAGCCGCTTGTGAAGCTGCCCCAAAGGCAGGGTTAGCCTCTGCGGCTTTATTCTCCGCCAGCAGCGTCTGCAGACCGACCAACCAGTCGTAGATATAAAACGCGGTATTTCTTGCCGGTGTCGGTGCCAGTTTGGTTAACCGCTGTTGACTGCCCCAGTCCACGGCGGGCTGCGGTGGTGGGGTAAAGATCGGCTGGCCGTGATTAATCCGGCTGGCGGGGCGTAACTTCGCTTCACGCTGCTGGAAGCCCAACCAGGTGACAAAATCCCCCAATATCGCCAATGCCTGGCTGACCTGTCGGTCTTCAGCTTGCTCCAGTAGCGCCCCGGCAGATAATGCGCGCTCCAGCGATTCGGCAATCTCCAGCCGGCAGGCGGCGGTGATTAACGCATCGACCAGCATCTCCAGATGCTGTTTCTCGACGCCCAACAATGCCAGCAGTTGGGCATTATCCGGCAGACCGCGCAGATGGTTTATCCAATCCGTAAATACCCGTTGGGCAAACGACTCACCGCCATGCCCGGTGGGTGCCACGGAGGCCATATCTTCCTCACCAAACAGGTCAATCTCAACATCAAACGGCGGGGTGATGGACACCGGCGCGGGCAAGCTATGCTGTTGTTGGCTATAGAGTTGGCGCAGGGTTTCGCACTGCGGCAGCAGCCATTCGAGCAGTTCACCGTGTACGCCAGCCTGTGCCTGCAATCTGCGTAGCAGGTGCTGAGTTCGCTGTTGCGTTAACGCGTTGTCCGCCGCATGGAACCAGTTGCCGAGCAGGCTTTCAGACAGTTCGCGTCGCAGTTCCTGCTGTTGTTCAAGGATGCGATGCTGTTTCAATGTTGGGCACGCCTGTGCGGCCAGCCAGGCCACCATGCGCTGGCAGTCGCTTTCATCCATCGCCAGCAGAGTTGCCCAGCTTTCGCCCGGTTCACCGACATAGCGTTGAACGGCGTCGTCGGGGCGGGATTTCCCGGCCTGACGCGAGTCAAATTCCGTGACTGCCCAGATCAAGCCAGGCTTGCGATGGCTGCGTAGATCAGGGTTTTCCCCCTGGGTTTGTCTGACCCAGTAGGCCAGTGCGTTGCCCGCCCGACTGGCATCTTGCGGCGTACGGGCCGCATCAGTCACCAGCAGCAGGTTGGCGTGCAGGCCATCGGCCGCGAGAATCAACAGGTTGGCGCGTTTTGCCTGCTGCATGCGCTGAATCAGCCCAGCGCCCTGGCAGGGGTTGCCGGTCGGCAGGTCCAGCAGTTCAATATGCTTTGGCAACCCGCCGTTTTCCCGCGGTGGCAAGGCAGTGGTCACCGAGGTTGCCAACCAGGCCAGATCGGCCAGCGCGATGTCCACTGCGGTGCCTTGCTCCGTCAACACGGCAAGCTTTACCCCGGCCGGCGTTGGGATAGCCTGGGCCTGCAGGATGCCGCCATCCTGACTCAATGCCTGGCGAGGGGCATACACCCGTTCGCCGTTCCCCAGGCGGTGTAAAGTATGCGCCAACTGGCGATAACAACTCGTCAGTTGCGGATCCTCCCCCCAGAGCGGCGCGAACAGCCTGGCTCGATCGTCAACGCTCAGACAGGGAGCCAGCGAAATGGCATGTGGCCAGAAGTGTCTCTCCAGCGGCGTTGGCCATTTGCTGCCCTGATGGCGAAGGTTGTCCCACAGCGCCACCATGGCGTTGCTGTCCAGACCGCCGATCGCCATGGGTTGGCGGTGACGTTCCAGTGCCTGCAGATGTGTGGCCATGGCCCGGGCATCCCAATCCGGGCGAAAGCCGCCGATCAAGGCGCTGCCGATCATCATGGCAACCAACTGTGCTTCATCAAGCAGGGAAACGGCAACGGGATAAGAAGGCGGATTTTGGGCGTCACCAGAGCAATAGCGTACGGCCAGCGTGGCATCTTCGCTCAGTAACCTGGCACCCGGTGCCAGTGCGGCTAACAGGTGGGTCTTGGCCGCGACGTTATGGCCATAAAGGCCGATGGCCAGGGGCTGATGCTGGGCTTTGTCCAACTGCCTCGCCCGGTTGTAGCTGCGGCGCAGGCGGATCGTCAGGTTATCGGCTTCCCGGTTCAGCCGGGTGGATTGCTGTCGGGTGGCGGCCACCCAGTCAATCGCCTGCGTGATGCTGTTGCCGAGGCAGTTTAGCGGCTCAGGCCGGCTGGAAGTGATAGGTTTCATGGTTGATAAAGGCTCCCGCTGTCGATCCAATAATGGGTTGCGCCAGAGGCGCTGGCCGCCAGGGTATTGAGTTTGAGTTGCAGATGATGCGCGGGAACCGGCGTGCCGTCGGCCAACCGGGCTTCGGCGATACTGACGCCTTCGGCTCCCTGTCCATCGTTACCGGTAAGGATCAGTCGCAGGCTGATAACCGCATCGCCTGCCAGTTTGCGCGCCAATGGGGCATCGGTGATGGTCAACGTGTAGAGCGGGGATGCCGGCCAGCGTTCATTGTCCAATTGACGAAACCCGAGGCGCAAAGGGCCGCGTAGCTGGAAGCAGTTGTCGGGATCCAACGCGAAGTCTGCGCGATCCAGATCGATATCGCGATAGTAGACATTATCGTCTGCCAGCAGATTATTGCTGTCCAGCATGCCCAGATGACGAACGGTGGAATAGGGTTGGAAGTCGCCGACGTTAAAATAAAAACTCTCCAGCCGCAGGTCGATCGCCAACAGACACAGCATGGCCCCCACGGCAGCGGTTGATTTGGGGTTATCGATGCGCCCGCGTTTGTTAAACGGGTACCAACTGCGGGTGTGATAACCCTCAAGCGGTAAAATTCGGCTGGCGGGCAGCGGTTGCAGGTGACGCAACAGCGCCTGAACGCCCGGAAAACGCGCCGGGCGGCCGGTCAATAGCAGCACATCGCAGGTATACAGCGCCACTACCTCGCAAAGCAGGCGCAGGCAGTGGCTGATGCCGATCCGGTCAGACAGGAAAGCGCTGTGCAGGGCGCCCAGACGGACAACCAACGGGGTCTGCAGAATGTCGAAGGTGCTAACGCCAGATTCACGCTGAACCTCGTCGTTAATGAACGCCAATACCTGTGCTGTAGGTGTTTGCGGCAGCAGTTCGCCCAGGCTGGCGGCGAGCTCCGCGTGGGCGTCCAGCGGATCGTACTCCTCATAAGCACTGAGCAGCGCACGCCCGGCGGGCATGAAAATCTGCAGCGTGGCCTGCTGGCGCAGGGTTGAAAACCCATCCATACGGCCCTGATTGCCAAAAAGCTTGTCCATTATTGCCGGCGTTGCGCCGACCCCGGCCTGTTCGAACGCCTGCTGTACGGCGGGCAAGATAAATTGCTGAATGACATCCAGCAAAATGTCGTCACCGGCGACCTTAAATCCTTCACGGAACAACAGACGCGGATTGATTTTGATGTTGTTGCCCACGCCATCGTCCAGTGTGTATTGGGTGATGGCCAGATCGGTGGTGCCGCCGCCCACGTCGATAGAGGCGATGCGCAGCGTTTTTCCCGGTTGTTCTCCCGCCACCGGCGGTCGGTCCGGTCGGGCCATGGCGGCAAAAAAGGCGTCGGTGCGGCCGGCAAAATTCACCTGAGTTTCGTTATACAGATAAACCATCTGGCCGCAGGTGGCTTCGTCCCATTCCATATGCACCTGTGGCACCGGCATGCGGGCTTGCTCACCGTTGAACGGGGCATCCAGCGGGTGCCAACCCAGGGCTTTCCATATCAGGCCAATCGCTTCCTGCATGCGGCGGCGGAAAATTTCGCGCTCTGGCTTGGGCATCGCCGAAGGCAATGTCAGGATGATAGTACGCAGGCGGCGCGGGGCGGCGGCATTCGGCATTTTAATCCGCTGGGCGACGCTGTTGATTTGCATCAGTGCCTGCGCCAACAGTTCGGTCAGCATCAGGGTCATGACCGAACTGCGGCTATAGTGGGCGGCAAATACCGGCAGCCGCTGATCCACAGGTAACGCCGACAGAGGTAAACCCTCGTCGTTGATCAGTGAGGTCAATGGCGCAGCGGCGGCCATCGGCTCTTGTTTGCTGTTAAAGCGCCAACCGGGCGCATAACGTTCTTCATCCCACAGGTAGCGACGCGGGCTGGAAATCCCGGTGGTGCCTTCGGTGCCTTCCCGCCGCAGTGCCAGTTGCATGGCTTCCCGGCCCACGCGGGTGATGGAAGGCCAGCTAAAGGCGTCATCGCGTCCGCTTTGGAATGAAAGGTGAGGTTTGCCAAATGAGGCCTGGGCAAACTCTACCCGGCTTTCAAATAATTCGTTGTAAACGCAGTGCGGCGCGGACAGCGAACGCAACTGCAGTTCATTGGTCTGTTTCAGGCCATTACTTTCATGTGGATGATCTTCGACCAGCACCCCACAGGTGTGAGAATTGCCGACGTCCAAAATCAGATCTACGGCGATCGCGGGTTGTTGTGGTGTTTCCCCGATGATTTTTATCTGCGGGACGGTTAATTGGCTGCCGAGCAGGTTCAACAGATTGAGGTAGTGCGCCTGATATTCGAAGGTTTTCAGTCCGGCGTTTATTGCCGTTTCGCTGCGGTGTTCCAACTGGGTTGCGGATTGGCAAAAGACTTCGCGCAGCCAGCTGTCTACCCAGGTCAGGTCAAGAAACTCACCTAACTGATGGTTTTGATGGCCCAGCGAGAAGCTGAGCCCGGTATTGAGATCGCTTTCACCTGGGGCAAGCGCCTCCTGGCCCGCAGAGGCGAGTCGGGTATCAAAGGCCAATACTACCCGCAGCAGGTTGCCGTCCTGATCGGGGTTATCCAGTAACAGAATCTGCATCCGGGCCCAGTTATCCGGCCCGGATAAAAACACCCCTGATGAAGTGCGACGAAAGAAGGGCAGCGGCAGCCAGGTTTGATCCAACAACTGCAGCGATTGCTGCAAGGGGAAGCTGAACTCCGGGCGAACCACTTCGGGGGTCTGTCCCGGTTGGGCGGGCAACAGGTATTTGCCGCTGTCGGCATCCCATTGCAGGCGCAGTAGCGGGCCGCTGGCCGTTTGGCGGACAAACTTGCCCGGAAACGCATAATCCAAAACCGGCGTCAGAGCAAAGTCCAAAAATTGGATACCGCTGTCCTGGATCAGGGTAATGCTGTGTGGGTAATCGGTAAGGGGGGCCAGCATTATTTACTCTCGCGTTTTAACATCATGGGGTAGAGCGTATCCGCATCGTAGCGCCCGACGCATTCTGCCGGGCCGGTTTCATTTTGCTTGCAGATGAGTTCCGGCATTTGGTAGCGGCTGCCGTCACTGCAGCGTGCTTTGGTACGGCTGTTAATCACCAGATTGCCGGACTGCATCAGCCCGGCCTCGATCGGTACCCGGCAGTTGATGCCATCACCGTAGGTAATGCTGGCGCTGCCTTTTCCTTCTTTGATGCGGTATTGCAGGCTGGGACGCTTACCGGTGGGAAGATCTTTTAGCGCCACGGTGGCCCGCCATTTCCCGTTCAGAAAACGAATCGAGCCGGCTTTGACCGAATCGGCGGGCAGCACCAGCGCATGCTTATCCGCTGGCGGCAAGGCTACCGGCACCGGTGCCGGTGGCATCAGCGTGGCCGGTGCTAGCGGAAGTTGCAGCTTGAACGCCGGGGTGGTAGTGCGCGGCGGCGACGCCAGTGGTTGTGTCACCGGGGGCGCTGCAGGTGGCGCACTCGGTTGGCTCAGCCAGCCTGCCAGCAGGGCAATCAGCATGAGTGCTGACAACATCCACACATAGCGATGCCACTGGCGGCGCGGTTGCGTCGGTGTGGCGGCAACCGACGGTTTAACCTCTGGCTCTGGGGCGGGTTTCGCTGTGGGAACTGCCATCGGCCGTGGTGCTGCGGCGATCGGTGTTGGTTTTTCTTTCGCAGTTTCGGCCGGTCGCAGACACGCCAGCGGGTCGTCCTGGTACTGAGCCTGGGGCTTGATAAACCCCCAAAAGGTCAGTACCGGTTTGCCATCAACCAGATAGACATGGTTGGCATCAGGGATCTGCATCGCTTTGGCCAACAATGCGCCAAACAGGCGGTGGCTGGGGTGTTCGGTTGTTTGTGTCTGAGCGATCAGCAGACGCAAGGTTGCCAGACTTTGTTCCAGCAGATGCACGGCCTGCGCGCGCTGGGCATCACTCGCCGCCAGCCAGGACGTGACTTTGCCTGGAAAGGGGGAATACCAGTCAATGCGGGTGCCCGTCTCGTTCGGCTGCGGGATCGCCAGGCAGTCGGCGGCTTGCTGCTGTTGGCGAATGCGTAATGTTTCCCGCAACTGCAGCGCGCAGGCGTAAACCGGTTGTCCATTCTCGCCCAATGCAAGTACGTCATCTAAACTGCCACTGCGTAAAAAGGGTTTCACCACGGCCAAAAACCTTGTCCTGTTCTGCTAAAACGTGCAAACAGCCATAGTAACCCGGGGTCTGAGCGGTCAAACGGGTGAGGACAGGCGTAAAATGCAGTTCTTTAAGAGGATCAACATGTCGCAGATGGATAACCCGGACTTTGGCGGTGCAAAAATCGCGCTGTTGTGCGGCGATAACGTGCTGACCTACCAGCGCGATGACAAGGCGGATATTCCCTGGCCCGGCTGTTGGGACTTGCCCGGAGGCGGGCGCGAGGGTGATGAGACACCACTACAATGCGTGCAGCGGGAAACGCGGGAGGAGTTTGGCCTGCAGATTGACGCGCAGCAGGTGAGTCACGGGCAGCGTTATGAGGGCGTTTTCCCCGGCTACCCGCCGACCTGGTTTATGTTGGGTAATATCACGCCGGAGCAGATTGCCAGCATACGTTTTGGTGATGAAGGGCAGCGCTGGCAAATGATGACCATCGACAGCTTTATTCATCATCCGCAGGGCATTTCGCACCTGCAACAGCGGCTGGCGCAACATTTGCAGCGTTAGGCCCCATCCACTGCCTCAATCCGGGCGATCAACGCGTCGAGCTGACGATCGGAAAACACTTCAATGCCATTTTGGCGCAGCAGTTCGGCGGTGACGCCGCTGCCGGGCTTGGTCTGGCCGCTGAAAGAACCGTCGTAGATAAACTGGCTGCCGCAGGAGGGGCTGCCATCGGTAAGCAGCGCAAAGCGGCAGTGGTGCCGCCGTGCGGTTTCCAGTGCCAGATGTGCGCCAAGCAGATAGCTGTCGGTGACGTCACCGCCGCTGACTTCGATCACCCGCGCTTGTTGGGCCAGTACCGTGGCTCCCTCTGCAGCAGGCGTGATTTCTGCCGACGGGCGTGGGGTGGAAAAACCGGCGGCCAGTTCGGGGCAACAAACCACCAAACGGCCTTCGTGCTGCCAGCGCAGCAGCGTGGCGTTGAGCAAGGGTTTGTCGGAAGCGTTATAGCGAACTTTAAAACCGGCTAGGCAGGCGCTGAATAAAATCTTTGACGGCATGAGGTCTGTCTCTGTCACAGGGGCGAAAGCGTGGGACTGGCGACCCACGCGCGCGGCTTTAACATAGCAGAATCATTCCGCCGATGGCAGCGCCAGACGATTAATCTCCCCAGGCTCGACGATCCGCAGCGTTGTTTCGTGTCGCGCCACGGCCAGCATCGCCAGCCCGACGCGTTCGGTGGTGGTGACCTGATTGGGGAACAGCCGCAGTGCGCCGAACCACAGCGGTTTCAATAGCCGATACAGCAGATCATAAACACGGGTTCTGGAACGGATACCGTGCAGTGGCACAATAGCGCCGGGACGGAACATCACCGCGTGAAACGGCAAGGCCAGAAGGGCGTTCTCGGTGGCCCCTTTGACCCTGGCCCACATGCTGCGTCCGCGTTCGCTGCTGTCGGTACCGACGCCGGAGACATAAATAAAGGTCATCGCCGGGTTTAACCGTGCCAGCGGGCGGCCGGCGGCCAGCGTCAGGTCGTAAGTCAGCGTGCGGTAGCGTGCTTCGTTCATGCCGGCCGAGGAGACGCCCAGGCAAAAAAAGCAGGCGTCGTAACCGGCAAGCTGGGCCTCTACGACGGATAAATCACTCAGGTCAGGCAGCGTCAGCTGGTTCAATTTGGCATGGCTCTGCGCCAGCGCGCTGCGGCCGATGCTGAGCACTTCACTCACCTGTGGGTCACGCAGGCATTCGCGCAGCGCACCCTGGCCGACCATACCGCTGGCACCAAAGATAATCACTCTCATGGTCTGTTCTCCCTGGGACTGGCAAGGCGTTGGCTGCGCCAGCGGTTCGGCGTTTGCGCTTCCCACTGTATAAAGGCGCGGCTGAACGAATTCAATTCTTCAAATCCGAGCACAAAGGCGATTTCCCCCGGCTCCAGATCGGTTTCCGCCAACAGTTGGCAGGCGGTACGGTGACGGGTTTTATCCAGCAATTGCTGATAGCTGTAGCCATGCTGTTGCAAACGGCGTTGCAGGGTGCGCGGGCTGACATACAGCTCGGCGGCCACGCTGTTAACGCTCGGGCGCTGGCCGCGCATGCTGCGCCCCAGGATCGCCATCACCTGACTGGGCAGATCGTCGCTCTGCAATGACCTGGCCAGTTCGGCTTCCAGCCCCGGCAGCAGCACCGCCAGCATGTCCTGATTGTAGGTGATGAAGGGCTGGCGCATCAGCGCACGGTCAAACACCAGCACATCCAGTGGGGCATTGAAATGCACCGGACAACCGAAGTGGCGCGACAGGGGCGAGGCCGGATCCGGTCGCCGGGTCAGTTCGATCGCTCGTGGGCGTATCGTCTGCCCGGTGCCACGGCGGCACAGGGTGATGATGGAGGCGAACATGGCATCAATCAGCATCTCCGGCGCATGGCTTTCGGTCATGGTCCAGCGGGTGTGCAGGCGGATACTGTCGCCATCCTCGACCAGCATCAGCTCTTCCGGGCACAGCAGCCGTTTGTAACGGGCAACCTTTTGCAGCGCTTCCCCGAGAGTGGCGGAGTGCAACGCAGCGACCGAAGCAATATCATAATGCTCTGGCGATATGTCGCCGCCCAGGCGCAGGCCGAAGGCGTTGTCGTCGGCCAACTGGGCGAGGGCGCGCCAGGTATCGAAGAACTGTCGGGTGGACAGCTTGACCTTCTCATGCCGCTGGCTGAATAGCCCCGCAGGCAGGCCGGCCAGTTGGCCGACCCGTTCGATATCCACGCCCATCGCCGCCAGACGAGCCGACAGGGCGCTGGACAGGGAAATCTGATCGCTGCTCATTGTTGTTCCTTATGATTTACCCGTCACCACTGCCGTCATGGTGGCATAATCAGGCTGGCTGTCTTCCCGATCGGTGCTCAGACTGAGCGTGCGGAAGGCGGCATCTTCCGCTTCACGCGCTGCTAACACCTGTTGGGCCATATACACCGCATCACTGCCCAGCAACAGGCGTAACGGCGGCTCGTTCATCAATGCCAACTGCAGGATCACCTGCGCGGCCTTGGCCGGATCGCCAGGCTGATTGCCGTTATGCTGCTGCAGATACTCCAGCATTGGGGCAAAGAGTGGCTGGTAAGCTGAGCCGATTGGCGCGATGGTCATTGACGAACCGGCCCAGTCGGTGCGAAAACCGCCCGGTTCTACCATTGTGACCTTCACGCCGAATGGGGCTATCTCTTTCGACAGTGATTCTGAGAAGCCTTCGACCGCCCACTTGGCGGTATGGTAGGCACTGAGCCCCTGCATACCCAGACGAGCACCGATGGTCGAAATCTGAATGATATGGCCGCTGCCTTGTTGGCGCAGTATCGGTAAAGCGGCGCGGGTGACGTTGAATACGCCGTAAAAATTGGTGTCAACCTGAGCACGGAAATCGGCCTCATCGGCTTCTTCCACCGGCGCGATATTTCCGTAGCCGGCGTTGTTGACCAGCACGTCGAGTCGACCGAAGTGTTCAACCGCCGTTTGCACCGCGCGTTTCGCGGCGGCGGCATCGGTAACGTCCAGTGCGACGGTGATAACCCGATCGCCGTAGCGATCAACCAGTGGCTGCAACTGCTGTGGTTGGCGCGCGGTAGCAACCAGACGATGCCCGGCTTCCAGCACCGCCTGCGCCAGCTGCTGGCCCAGGCCGCGTGAACTGCCAGTGATTAACCACACTTGAGACTGAGACATAAAACCTTCCTTACCTGTTCATTGGGTGAGGTTTCACTCTAGAAGGTTAGACGCTGTGCGGATAATCCGATCCCGCCAACTGTTAATCCGATTGCGCCAATGTGCTTTCGAACGTCAGCATTAACTGTTGGATGGTTGCGCCGACCCGCAGTACCGCTTGTTCAATCTCGGGCATCAGTTTAGGTGCATAGGCATAATTGATGCGCAGACAGTTACGGTATTTGCCGGAGGCGGAAAAAATACTGCCGACCGCGATCTGTACGCCCTGCTGCTCCAGATGGCGGTTTAGCCGCAGGGTATCGAACTCTTCGTCCAACTCAATCCACAACATAAAGCCGCCTCGCGGTTGGCTGACTCGGGTACCGGGTGGGAAGTATTTCATAATCCAACCGGTCATCACGTCGCGGTTTTGTTGGTAGCGGGCACGCATACGCCGCAGGTGCTGCAGGTAGTGGCCGTGACGAATAAATTCGGCAATCGCCAGCTGTGGCTGGGTAGCCGTGGAGCCGGTACCGATATATTTCATGTGCAGCACGCGCTCCAGATAGCGCCCGGGGGCGATCCAGCCGATGCGCAGACCGGGTGCCAGCGTTTTTGAAAAGGAGCTGCACAGCAGTACCCGACCGTCTTCGTCGAAGGATTTGATGGTGCGTGGGCGGGGGTATTGATAGGCGATATCGCCGTACACGTCATCTTCAATGATCGTCACGTCAAAGCGCTGTGCCAGCGTCAGCAAACGCTTTTTGCGCGCCTCCGGCATGATGTAACCCAGCGGGTTATTGCAGTTGGGGGTCAACAGGATGGTTTTGACCGGCCACTGCTCCAGCGCCAATTCCAACGCTTCCAGGCTGATGCCGGTCAGCGGATCGGTGGGGATCTCCAGCGCCCGCATGCCCAAGCCTTTCAAGGTCTGCATGGTGCCGTGAAAACAGGGGGAGTCAACCGCCACAATATCCCCCGGTTGGCATACGGCGCGCAGCCCGGCGGACAGCGCCTCGTGACAACCGGTGGTGATCACCAACTGGTCGGCATCCATCTGGCAACCTGAATCCAGCAGCAGGCGGGCAATTTGCTCACGCAACCCCACCACGCCCTGAATGCTGTCGTAATGCAGGCTACGCAGGTCGCCGTGGCGGCCCGTGTGCCCCAGTGCTTTCATCAAGGGTTTCAGCGTAGGTTCGCTGATATCCGGCATGCCCCGGCCCAGCTGAATCAGGTCTTCGCGCGGCTTGTTGCGGATCAGCTCCAGTACCTGCTCCCACTGCGAAATATCGACCGGTCGCTGCACCGGACGGGTCACGGCGGGCAGTTCGGCCAGGGTACGCCGTGCCCGCACAAAATAGCCCGACTTCGGTCGCGCCTCCACCAGTTGGCTCTCCTCCAGCAGGCGGTAGGCCTGTTGCACTGTACTGATGCTGACGCCGTGCTCCTGGCTTAGCATGCGCACCGAAGGCAGACGATCGCCTGCGGGGTAAAGCCCCTGTTCTATGCGTTGGCTGAGGATGGCGGCCAGCGTGGCGTAGCGTGTCATACAGATGCCTAAAATGAGAGTGAATGAGGAAAAGACCGGTACAGATGAGGTTAAATTAGACCATTCAGACAGGCAGAGACAGCTTTTGTATGGAAAAAATACTGCTGGCTTGAATCTGTATTGTTTTTTGTCCGCACAGCATCATGGTTCCAGTGCAAAACTGAAGGAGAACCTTATGATGACTGTATCTGCAGAGTACCTACCGGCCCGGCGTCGGGCGACTTTTTCTCGCTGGCGTTTGTACCTGCAACGCTACCACACGCGTCAATCGCTGTTGTTATTGGATGATGTGCAGTTGGCGGATATTGGCCTGACGCGCTCTGACGCACGACGGGAAGGGCGCAAACCTTTTTGGCGACGTTAGAGGCTGAAGCGAGCCTGAGCTCTTATGACAAGGTTTCGATGAACCACCCTGATTTGGAATAAAAAGTTCATTTAAAATCATCGGGTCGGTTTATGCTGGCCCGGAGTTTTATTGTTTCATCCAAGCCTGCAAGCTTTTATGAACGGCATCACGAATATCATCTTTATTTTCTCCCTCGCTTGTTATTGAAATTTATATTTCATATAAACACCTATCAGATGGTGTGTTTCATTGTGCGCGCCAACATGCTAAGGCTATCGGTAACGGGAGAAGGGAATGAAACAGGTTCGCGTTGGTTTAATTGGCACCGGCTACATTGGGCGCTGCCACGCCATTGCTTATGCGCAGGCTGCCACGGTATTTCCGCTGAAAGGGGAGCTGGTACTGGAAATGCTAGCGGAAGTGACGCCGGAGCTGGCGCAACAGCGCGCGGCTGAATTTGGTTTCTCGCGCTCGACCGGTGACTGGCGCCAACTGGTAGCCGATCCGGCGATAGATGTGGTGGATATCTGTGCGCCAAACTTCCTGCATAAAGAGATGGCGCTGGAGGCGATCCGCCACGGCAAGCACGTTTATTCTGAAAAACCGCTGGCGCTGGATGCCGCTGACGCCGCTGAAATGGTGCAGGCTGCGCGGGCCAAAGGCGTCAAAACGCTGGTGGGTTTCAACTACATGAAGAACCCGACCAGCCAGTTGGCGCGTGAAATTATCGCCAACGGCGAAATTGGTGAAGTGGTGCATTTCTATGGCACCCACAACGAAGATTACCTCGCCGACCCCCGCACGCCGATCGACTGGCACTGCCGCAAAGCGACGGCCGGGTTGGGGGCATTAGGCGACCTGGCGGCGCATATCGTCAATATGGCGCATTATCTGGTGGGGGACATTGTGGCGGTGTCTGGCGATATGCAGACCATCATCAAACAGCGTCCGGATGCGAAAGACCCTACGCTGATGCACCAGGTGGAAAACGAGGATCAGGCCAGTGCGCTGGTGCGCTTTGCCGGCGGGGCTATGGGCACTATCGAAACCTCACGTATTGCCTGCGGGCGCAAGATGGGGCTGACCTATGTGGTCACTGGCACCAAAGGCACGCTGAGTTACACCCAGGAGCGAATGGCGGAACTGAAGCTGTATCGTCACGATGAGCCGGCGGAACGCCAGGGGTTTAAAACCTTGCTGGTGGGGCCAAAGCATCCGGATTACGCGGCTTTTTGTATCAGTGCCGGGCACGGCATTGGCTTTAACGATCAGAAAACGGTGGAGATCCGCGATTTGGTTAACGGTATTGCTGCCGGTGACCCTATGTGGCCAGACTTTGAAGAGGGCTGGAAAGTGTCCTGCGTACTGGATGCGATTGCCGCTTCTGCCGAGCAGCGCCGCTGGCTGGACATCAACCGCGACTGAGTGAGGGACTCTGACGCTCACAAGTTGAGAGCGTCAGAGTTTAGTTGGTTAATAAGTTACTAGCTTAGTAACTTAATGGGTTATCAGGTTGCCAGTCTGCTAACTTAAAACGCAAAGCACGAACAGCCGAACGCACCCCAGAAGGCATTTTCGTCTGAGATGGGAATGCTGGAGCGACGAGCGACATCATGCTGATGAGCATGCACACCGCAGGGCCCGCAGCACTGGTGTGCCTGGCTTAATACCCCGGTACGGGTAGCGGCGGCAGGCGGCGCAGAGCGATAATGCCCCGGCACCTGAGTGACCGGTGACCAGTCTGGCAGCACCGGGATTGCCGGTGGCGCCAGCGGTGAGAAGCTACCGGCGGCATAAACTACTTTGCCATCCACCACCGTCATCACCGATTCAATCCCCTTGATCTGCTCTTCCGGCACGCTGAAATAGTCCTGCGACAGCACCGCCAGATCCGCCAACTGCCCAACTTTAATTTGGCCTTTTTTGCCCTGTTCGGTAGAGAACCAGGCACTGCCCTGAGTCCACAGCATCAGCGCCGTTTCGCGATCCAGCCGTGCGTTATCGTCGTACATGGCCATACCGCCTACGGTTCGGCCGGAAACCAGCCAGTAGAGTGCGGTCCACGGGTTATAGCTGGCTACGCGGGTGGCGTCGGTACCCAGCCCAACCGGCAGTTCGGCTGCCAGCATTTTTGCCACCGGTGGTGTCTGTTTGGTGGCTTCTTTACCGTAGCGCTCTGCGAAATACTCCCCCTGGAATGCCATACGGTGCTGTACCGCAATACCGCCACCCAGTGCTTTCACCCGTTCGATATTGCGATCGGAGATGGTCTCGGCGTGGTCGAAAATCCAGTGCAGACCGTTGAATGGAATTTCGCGGTTCACTTTTTCGAACACGTTCAGCATACGGCTGATGGATTCGTCATAGGTGGCATGCAGGCGGAATGGCCAGCGGTGTTCGACCAGGTGGCGCACCACGCGCTCCAGCTCGTCTTCGGTACCTTCCGGCAGGTCCGGGCGCGGCTGCAGGAAGTCCTCGAAGTCGGCGGCGGAGAACACCAGCATTTCACCAGCGCCGTTATGACGGTAAAAATCAGTGCCCTGACCCGGTTTCAGCATGTCGGTCCACAGCTTGAAGTCCTCCAGTTCCTGTTTCGGCCGCTGGGTGAACAGGTTGTAGGCAATTCGCAGGGTCAACTGCTTCTTCTCGTGCAGTTCGGCGATCACCTGATAGTCATCGGGGTAGTTCTGGAAACCGCCTCCGGCATCGATAGCGCTGGTCAGACCAAGGCGATTCAACTCGCGCATAAACTGGCGGGTCGAATTGACCTGCTGTTCCAGCGGCAGTTTTGGCCCTTTGGCCAGGGTGGCGTACAGGATCATCGCGTTGGGTTTGGCAATCAGCATGCCGGTTGGGTTGCCGTTGCTGTCACGCTGAATTTCGCCGCCGGGTGGGTTGGGCGTGTCTTTGGTGTAGCCCACTACTTTCAGCGCCGCACGGTTGAGCAGGGCGCGGTCATACAGATGCAGGATAAACACCGGGGTGTCAGGCGCCGCCTGATTGATTTCATCCAGCGTTGGCATGCGGCGTTCGGCAAACTGAAACTCGGTCCAGCCACCCACCACCCGCACCCACTGTGGGCTGGGAGTGCGCAACGCTTGTTCTTTCAACATACGCAACGCGTCGGCCAGCGAGGGCACCCCCTCCCAGCGCAGCTCCAGGTTGTAGTTCAGGCCGCCGCGGATCAGGTGCAGGTGTGAGTCATTGAGGCCGGGTACCGCGGTGTGGCCGTGCAGGTCGATCACTTGCGTTTCTGGCCCTGCGTGCTGCATGACCTCGTTTTCACTGCCGACGGCGAGGAATTTGCCGTCACGGATGGCGACTGCCTGGGCGGTAGGTGCCTGGCGATCGACTGTGTGAAATTTACCGTTGGTGATAATCAGGGAAGCATGGTTACTCATAACGTTCTCCCGGCAGGCCGCCTAACGGCGGGTGAGCCATTGATGAAATACGCGGGTCACGATTGGCATCCAGAGGAACACCACCAGGGCAACCACGGTGGCGTCATTAAGAAAATGGCCGGTCAGCGTGCCGTTCAATTGCGGCAACAGCTTGCCCCAAAACCAGGGCACCAGATTGGTGGAAGGGAAGATCACCAACAGGGTGATTAAAAACTGTTTCCACTTGGCGGGCTGACGGGTAGTGGCACTCGGCGGCGTAAACCAGAATTCTGCACCGGGCCGAATTTCAATGCGGTCGCTCTCCAACAGCAGCGGCGAAACTTCCGCGATATAGCTTTTGCGCAGCGGCGAGTTAATCCACAGATAGAGATTGTCGAGGTTGTCAAAACGCACCAAAACGGTGTAGGCCTGTTCGTTACCGGTGGGGCGGATCACGTTCACGCCGAGGTGACCGGGAAAGTTGGCGGCCTCGGGCATAATGCGTTTAAGCCAGGCCTCGTAGGCCGGCTCCTGTCCCGGAGCCAAACGGTGTGTGATGACTAACGTGACATGCTGCGGGTGAGCCATAGCGATCCACTCCAGAAAAACCCCGGCGCATGGCCGGGGTGAAGGTTATTTTGCCACGCGTGCTGGAGCGTGATGCACCATGGTGTAAGCGTAGTCAACGCCCATGCCGTAAGCGCCGCTGTGTTCGCGCACCAGCGCCATGACTGCGTCGTAAGTTTCTTTGCGCGCCCAGTCACGTTGGTATTCCAACAACACCTGCTGCCAGGTCACTGGGATGGCACCGGCCTGCACCATGCGATCGATAGAACGCTCATGGGCATCGACCGAGGTGCCGCCGGAGGTATCGGTGACCACGTAAACTTCATAGCCGGCCTCGAGCGCCATCAGCGCCGGGAAGGTCAGACAGACTTCGGTCCACAGGGCGGAAATCACCAGTTTTTTACGGCCGGTGGCTTCTACCGCTTTCACGAAGGCGGCGTCTTCCCAGGAGTTCATCGAGGTACGTTCAATCGGGGTGATTTCAGGGTGGACCGCCAGCAGCTCCGGCCAGATGTAGCCGCTGAAACTCTCAGTTTCCACCGAGGTAAAAAGGGTAGGAACATTAAAAATCTTGCCAGCCTTGGCCAAACCGACCACGTTGTTTTTCAGTTGCTGGCGATCAATATTAGCCACGCCAAAAGCCATTTGCGGTTGGTGATCAATGAAAATCAGTGCGGAATTATCTTTATCAAGTAATTGAAATTTAGACATGATTTACCTTCCCAGTGATACTTCGGTTTAACAGATGATGAATGTCATCTCGATAAAACGCATGGTAGGCAGGGGCAGATTTCAAAGATAGCGCAGAATTTTTGCCGTCTTGTTGAGTTTTTTTATACACGGAGGGGGAGCGGTGAGATTAAACCTGGAAGCGTTACTGATTTTGGATGCGCTCGACCGGCATGGTTCCTTTGCTGCCGCGGCGGCGGTGCTGTTCAAAACGCCGTCGGCGTTGAGCTATATGGTGCAGAAACTGGAGAACGATCTCGACATTACGCTGCTTGATCGCTCCGGCCATCGGGCGAAATTCACCGATACCGGCAAGCTGATGTTGGAAAAAGGTCGGTCGATATTACGTGCGGCACAGGATCTGGAACAGCAGGCGCGCTATGTGGAAAACGGTTGGGAAAGCGAAATCACGCTCGGCATCGATGCCTCATTTCCGTTTGAGCGGTTGCTGCCGCTGATTGAAGAGTTCTATCAACAGCATCACCATACCCGCCTGCGTTTTGGCCATGAGGTGCTGGCCGGATCCTGGGAGTCACTGGTCTATGGCTGTGCGGATATTATTGTCGGTGCAATCTGTGAACCTCCGTCGCGGGTAGGCTATGCTTTTAGTCAGTTGGGTCGGCTGGACTACGTGTTTGCCGTGGCTCCACAGCACCCGCTGGCCACGCTGGCGGAACCCTTGCCAAAAGACGAAATTCGCCGGCACCGGGCGGTAGTGGTACGTGATACCTCGCGGGTGAATGCGCCGCAGAATCTGAATATTCTCGAGGAACAAGACACCTTGACGGTATTTGGTTTCGACGCCAAGTTACAGGCGCAACTCAGCGGTTTGGGCTGTGGCTATCTGCCGCGATATTTGGCCGAACCTTACCTGAAAAGCGGCCAGTTGGTAGCGAAAAGCGTTGAATCAGAACGTTGTAGTGACGTCGCTTATTTTGGCTGGCGAGAAAACGCCACCGGTCTGGCGGCAAAATGGTGGCGTGAGCGATTACAGCAGTTAGCCGATGCCGGGGACGTTTACCCGGAGCACTGATTTGGCACCTTCGGGTGATAATACAAGGATGCAGAGAGATGAAAACAGGGATGTGGTTATTGGCGATGTTACTGGCCGGCTGTAGCGCCGGCAGCGGGAACCCTACTGCAGACGGCAGGTTGGAGAATCGGGTGGCTTCAGCCCAGCCGACGAAACCGCAGCGCAGCAATTACCCGGAAAGAATGCGCCAGGCCATCACGCAGGAAATGCAGTTGCCCGGTAAATATAAATCCAAAAGCTGTGCGATCAGCATCCATCTGTTACCCGACGGCTCGCTGAAAGATTTTAAAGTGCTGGAGGGCGATGCCGAACTTTGTGCGGCGGCAAGCCAGGCAGTACAACGCGCCAAACTGCCGAAAATGGCCAATGAGACCGAGTTCGCGTTATTCCATAGCGTGGTGCTGGACTTTGTCCCCTGACGTTGATGGCTTACCGTATCGGATGCAGTAAGCCATGCGCGAGTTACAAAATACCTTTCTGTGCAAAGGTGATGCGAGTGGCCTCATTGAGATCGAGTTTAGGTATCCGCTCGGGCCTGAGCCAGGCGATTTCCTGAAACTCTTCATTGAAGGTGATCTGACGATTGGCACTGATACAATCGAAGATCAGATACAGCATGTAGATCTGTTCTGTTGTCCCATCAGGATAAGTCTTGGTACGAACATCATCCCTGAAAGTCCAGGGGGTGATCTGGGTAATCTGTAATGCTTCTCCCAGTTCTTCCCTGATCTCACGACGGAGGGCTTCCTCAATCGTCTCACCGGGTTCCATACCTCCGCCGGACAGGGCCCACTGGCCGGGGAAAACGCCGCGGTCATCGGCCATTTTGCACAATAAATATTCGCCATTATTTTCAATAATCGGGCAGACGATGATCCTTTGACGCATGTAACCTCCTGATGTCATAAATTCTTATTAACTAATTAGATAACCGCTGTTATCAAGCCATGATGCTAACAATAATGCTCAGGGTAGTATCCGGTTGAACTGGCTGAGTTATCCGTGATCGGGCTCTCATCAACAGCAATGGCATAACTAGCTGATTTTTAACTTTGCTTTGCCGCTTTCGTTATTTTGAGCGTCCCTGCCGCTCGTTGATACTGAGCAAAATCTCTTACAGCGAGCCTGCGCATGTCCTCAGCCAAAAGCCACAGCCACTATTTGCATCCTGCCCAACGTCAATGGATCCGGCAGCTTAACCAGCGTTGGTTCTGGCGGCTGGAACTGCCGACCTGGGGCATTATGGCGGTGGTTTATGGCGGCTGGTTTGGCGTGGTGCAGTACTGGCAGGTACTGGGGCCGTGGCTCGGCACTCCGTTGTTGATCCTGCTGACCACCTGGTATATGTCGCTGCAGCACGAGCTGATCCACGGCCATCCGACTCGCTGGCCACGGCTCAATCAGTTATTCGGCCTGCTGCCGTTGGCGGTGTGGTATCCCTACGGCCTGTATCGCGATTCGCATCTTCAGCACCACCGCAATGAACATCTGACCGATCCGCATGAAGATCCAGAAAGTTATTACTTCAGTCAGGCGCAATGGCAGCGTTTTCCACGGCTGTACCCGTTGTTGGCAAAGGTGCGTAATACGTTGAGCGGGCGAATGTTGTTGGGCCCGGCGCTGGATATTATCGCTACCGGGGTGAATGCGCTGAAAGCGATCGCCGCCGGTGACTTGCGCACCCTGGCAATGTGGCTGGTGCATTTACTGTTGCTGGTGGGAGTCTTGAAATGGTTGCAACTGCACGGCATTGGCACGGCATTTTACCTGCTGGCGATCGGTTATCCGGCGTTGGCATTGACCAAGATAAGATCGTTTTTTGAGCACCGTGCCGTTGAAGCTCCGCAGGCACGTTCTATTATTAATGAAGCGGCCTGGCCGTGGCGGCTGCTGTTTCTTAATCTGAACTATCATTTAGTTCACCATGATCTCCCCGGCTTACCGTGGTACGGTTTACGGCAGGTGTATCTGGCCGAGCGTGATGAATATCAACAGCGCAGCCAGGGATTTGTGGTGCAAGGCTATGGCCAGTGGGTGAGTGAATACGCATTTACCCCGGTCGCCGTTGAGGTTCATCCGTTTAATGCCGGCGAGTCGCCAAGGGACATACAGGGCGAAAATGAAGTCTGGCCGGCGGAGACATTTATTGTGCGATGGAAGCGCGCTTCTCAGGATTTTCCAATCGATCTGGCCAAATAGCCGGAAAATACACAACAAGAGGAAAAAGTATGGCAATCACTCCATCACGTGGTCGCGCTCTGGCTTTGGCGCTGAGTTTGCTTGCCGCGAGCGTCGGCGTGGCACAGGCGGCCGACACGGTGCGCGTTGGTTCTAAAATCGATACCGAAGGCTCGTTGCTTGGCAACATTATCGTGCAGGTGCTGGAGTCCAACGGCATCAAAACCACCAATAAATTACAGCTCGGGACCACCAAGGTACTGCGCGGGGCGATCACCTCCGGCGAAATTGACGTCTACCCGGAATACACCGGCAATGGCGCATTTTTCTTCTCTGATGAAAAAGACCCGGCGTGGAAAAACGCCCAGGCCGGTTTTGAGAAGGTGAAGAAGCTGGATTATGACAAGAACAAAATTGTCTGGCTGGATGCGGCTCCGGCCAACAACACCTGGACCATTGCAATTCGTCAGGATGTGGCAGACGCCAATCACCTGAAAACGCTGGCCGATCTGGGCAAGTGGATCAACGGCGGCGGCAAGTTCAAGCTGGCGGCCTCGGCGGAATTTATCGAACGTCCGGATGCCCTGCCTGCGTTCCAGAACGCTTACGGCTTTAAGCTGAATCAGGACCAGTTGCTGTCGTTAGCCGGCGGTGATACGGCGGTGACCATCAAGGCGGCGGCGGAGCAAACTTCCGGCGTTAACGGGGCGATGGCCTACGGTACCGACGGCCCGGTAGCGGCGCTGGGGCTGATAACGCTGGAAGATCCAAAAGGGGTGCAACCGATTTACGCCCCGGCACCGATTATCCGCGAGGCAACGCTGAAACAACATGCCAACATCGCCGAACTGTTGAAGCCGGTATTTGCAACACTTGACGGCCCAACGCTGCAAAAACTCAATGCGCAGATTGCGGTAGAAGGCCAGGACGCCAAACAGGTGGCGGCTACCTATCTGAAAGAGAAAGGGTTGGTTAAGGGGTAACACCATCGGCCCCCGCTTGGGGGCCAACATGGAGCTGGAGAGTTTCTTTGATTATTGCCGTAAAAAACCGCGTACTACTGACGCTACTCATTCTGTTGCTGCTGGCCGCTTTTGGCCTGCCGTTTCTCAGCTATGCCCCCAATCGCCTGCTGTCTGGCAAGAGCATTTCCCTGATTTCCCTGCTGCACGGCCCGGCGCTGTGGTTGCTGGTACCCATGGTGATTTTGGCGGGGCTCAGCCTGCTGGCACCCGGCAGGCGCAATGCGGTGTTTACTGCACTGGCGGCTTCGGCGCTACTGGCTTTGACCTTCTGGTTGAGTGGGCACGCGGCTCAACAGTTGGCGCTGGAAGGTTCTAAGCTGGCGCGCACTTCCTGGGGCAGTGGTTGCTGGTTGATATTGGCGCTGAGCCTGCTGATGGCCGCCGACGCCATGGCCCGCATTACCGCCTCACATTTGTGGCGCATGCTCGGCAACCTTCTGGTGATACTGCCCGCGTTGGCGCTGCTATTTAGCCACCAGTTGGATCAGCTTTCGCTGCTGAAAGAGTATTACAACCGGCAGGACGTCTTCGACGCCGCGCTGTTGCAGCACCTGACCATCCTGCTGGCAACGCTGGTGCCGGCGCTGCTGATTGGCATTCCGCTCGGGGTGCTGTGCTTTCGCTCTACGCGCTGGCAAACGCCGATCTTTTCTACCCTGAACATTATCCAGACCGTGCCGTCGATTGCGCTGTTCGGCTTGCTGATCGCGCCATTGGCCGGTCTGGCGGCGGCGCTGCCCTGGCTGGCGGAACATGGCATCAGCGGTATTGGCATGGCACCGGCGATTGTGGCGCTGGTGCTGTATGCGCTGTTGCCACTGGTGCGCAGCGTGGTGGCCGGGTTGCAGAGCGTGCCGGCCAGCGTGATCGAATCTGCCAGCGGCATGGGGCTGACGCGCGGGCAGATCTTCTTCCGCGTCCAGCTGCCGTTAGCACTGCCGTTGTTTCTGACCGGCGTGCGTATCTTGGCGGTACAAACCGTTGGCATGGCGGTGGTGGCGGCGCTGATTGGTGCCGGAGGTTTTGGCGCCATCGTCTTCCAGGGTCTGCTCAGCAGCGCGCTGGATCTGGTGCTGCTGGGGGTGATCCCGGTGATCGTGATGGCGGTAATCGTCGATTCGCTGTTTAAATTTATGGTTTCAATTTTGGATGTATCACGCCGATGATTCAGTTTAATCAGGTCAGCAAGATTTTTCAGGGTAAGCCGGCGGTGGACGATCTGACGCTGCGGATTGCCAAGGGCGAATTTGCCGTACTGATCGGCACCTCGGGTTCCGGGAAGTCCACGACGTTAAAAATGATCAACCGACTGATCGAGCACGATCATGGCAAGATTTACTTTGCCGACGAAGAGATCCAGAAATTCAAACCGCAGGATCTGCGGCGTCGCATGGGCTACGCCATTCAGTCGATCGGCCTGTTCCCGCACTGGACAGTGGAAGAAAACATCGCCACCGTGCCGCAACTGCTGAAGTGGCCGCGTGCGCGCATTCGCGATCGGGTAACCGAATTGCTGGAGCTGTTGCATCTGGAGCCGGATTTGTTCCGTCGCCGCTATCCGCATCAGCTTTCTGGCGGGCAGCAGCAGCGGGTTGGAGTGGCGCGTGCGCTGGCCGCTGACCCTGAAGTGCTGCTGATGGACGAGCCTTTTGGCGCACTGGATCCAGTAACCCGCGCGGCGCTGCAAACGGAGATTGCGCGCATCCATCATCTCTCCGGACGCACCATTGTGCTGGTGACGCACGATATCGATGAGGCTCTGGCGCTGGCAGACCGTATCGTGTTGCTCGATCAGGGCCGCATCGTGCAGCAAGGCACGCCGCTGGAGCTCTTGACCGCACCGGCCAACGATTTTGTGCGTGATTTCTTTGGCCGCAGCGATCGCGGTATCAAGCTGCTGTCGCTGGAAACGGTAGCGCAACGGGTGCGTCCTGGCCATGCGGCAGGGGAACCTATTGCTGCTGCCATGAGCCTGCGCGAAGCGCTGTCGGTGTTTGTGGCACGCGGTAGCGAATGTTTGCCGGTGATAGGCGAGCAGGGGGAAGCGCTTGGCGTGCTGCATTTCAGCGATCTGATTGTCCAAAAGGCACTGTCATGAGTGGGGCCCAGGGCCTGCGCTGGCTGCGCGATCCGTTGCCCTGGACCTTTGCCCTGTTGCTGGCACTGGTGTTTGGCATGAATCATTTACACGGCCTGTTTGCCGCCTGGTTCCCCGATCTGGACCGGCCGGTGTATCAGCAGGACAGTTTTATCTCATTGGTCTGGGCACATCTGCTGCTGGTGGCCGTCTCCAGCCTGATTGCCGTGGTGATTGGCGTGGCCGCCGGGGTTAGCGTGACGCGCCGGGCCGGTAAAGAGTTTCGCTCGCTGGTGGAAACCCTGGTGGCGGTCGGCCAGACTTTTCCGCCGGTGGCGGTACTGGCAGTGGCGGTGCCGGTGATGGGCTTTAGCGAGCAGCCGGCGATCATCGCGCTGGTGCTGTACGGTTTACTGCCGATCCTGCAGGGCACCTTAGCGGGCATTGAGTCGGTACCTGTGGCGACTCGCGAAGTTGCGCAGGGGGTAGGGATGAGCCCCCGGCAGATCCTGTGGCGTGTTGAATTGCCGCTGGCTGCCCCGGTGATCGTCGCCGGAATCCGTACCTCGGTGATCATTAATATCGGTACGGCGGCGATTGCCTCTACCGTCGGCACCAAAACGCTGGGATCGCCAATCATCATTGGCCTGAGCGGCTTTAATACCGCCTATGTGATCCAGGGTGCGGTGGTGGTGGCCCTGTTGGCGATCATCACCGATATGCTGTTTGAGCGCTGGGTGCACCGTCTCACTGCCTGGCGTCAGCAGACGCTGGTGGCTTCCTCTTCTGTAGGGTAAGGGAACAAAATGCAGGTATCTTTGCCGATGTACGGCGTGACTCATCAACCGGCCGCAGCCTTCTGGCAGGTGCTGCGTGGCAAATTGCTGCAACTGGGTTTGCCGCAAGCGCCCGAGCAGCTCAGTTGGCCGCAGGATCTGGCGCAGCATTGGCAGCGGGATGACTTATTGCTCAGTCAAACCTGCGGCTATCCGCTGGCCGTCAGCCTGCCGCAGGTTCAGTTGATTGGCACCTATCACTACCGTGTTGAGGGTTGTGAAGGGCCGGAGTACAGCAGTTGGCTGGTGGTACGCGATGACGAACCCGGCGAACGGCTGGAGGATTTTCGCGGCCGGGTTGCGGCCTATAACAGCACCGACTCGCAGTCAGGCCACAACAGCCTGCGGGCGTTGATAGCCCCCCTGGCTCATGACGGAAAGTTCTTCAGTTCCGCCATTGCCTCTGGGGCTCATTATCAGTCGATAAAACTGATCCAAAACCGGCAGACGGATATTGCCGCCGTTGATTGCGTCAGCCTTGAACTGTTGAAGCGGGCGCAGCCGCAGGCATTGGCGGGGCTAAAAATTATTGGGCGAACCGCCACCGTTCCGGGGCTGCCACTGATCACTTCGGCACAAACCCCGCCGGAACAGCTGGAGATCTTGCGCGCCGGAGCCAGGGCGATGCTGGGTGAAGCGGTAAGTGACAGCCTGCTGATCGGTGATTTCAGTCTGGTGCCACGTTCGGCATACCAAAAAATCGTCGGGCTGGAACAACAGGCCGCCGCGTTTGGCGTGACGGCGCTGTAATTTTACAGCAGCCCGCCGCCGTCAATATCGATCACGCTGCCGGTGACAAAGCCGTTTTCCATCGCCAGCAGATAGCCCGCTGCCACCTCCGCCGCCAGACCGACACGCCCAACCGGCAACCCTGCGCCGGTTTTGGCAAACATCGCCTGACGCTGCTCGGCGTTCAGGGCGTCGTAGGCTTCGGTGGCCGTGACGCCGGGGCTCACCACGTTGACCCGTCGCGGTGCCAACTCTTTCGCCAACTGCTTGCCAACCGCCTCCAGGGCCGCATTGATACCGGTTTTAATCAACTGGCCGCTGAGGTATTTACGCGACAGCTGGCCGGAGGTCAGGGTGATGGAGCCCCGTGGCGACAAGGTGGGCAATGCAGCCTTAATGGCACGCAGTGCGCCCCACAGTTTGACGTCGAAGTTGGCCTGCGCCTCGTCAAAATCGGTCTCTGCCAACAGCCTGGCCTGTACTGCCGGGCCGGCGGTGAACACCAGATGATCGAATTCGCCGATTTCGGCAAACAGCGCGCGCAGTGAGTTTTCATCGGTCACGTCTGCCTGCATCACCCGCAGATTACCGCCGCCGTCGGCAGGCTGGTATTGCTGCATGCTGCCAACGCGGCGTGAAGCCAACACCACATTGGCCCCGCGTTCTATCGCGGCATAAGCCACTGCCGCACCAATGCCGCTGTTACCGCCAAGGATCACCAGCTTTTGCCGGTTCAGGGAAGAAGAAGGAGTAGTCATGATAACGCCTCAATTACTGTGAGTTTCGGTGTTATCTATCATTCCTTATTGAAAATCCGCGAACAATTGGCCTAAATGGCAAACACTTGTTAAATATTTTTAATAATAGGCGTGACGCAGGAAGACCCATGACATCCTTTATCGACCTTGAAGTGTTTGTCCGTACGGTGGAAGGCGGCAGTTTTTCAGCGGCGGCGCGCGCGTTGGATATCACGCCGGCGGCGGCCAGTATTGCGATCAAAAGGCTGGAACAGCGGTTGGGGGTTCGGTTGCTGGTGCGTTCCACTCGTAGCCTTCGCCTGACGGAAGAAGGGCAGCGCTATCTCGACAGTGCCCGGCTGGCATTGGGGGCGCTGGCGGAGGGTGAGCAGGCGATACGTGAGAAACATCAGGGGCTGTCCGGCGTATTGCAGATCTCCGCCCCCTCGGATTTTGGCCGCAACCTGTTGCTGGGTTGGCTCGATGAATTCAAACGGCAACACCCGCATATCCAACTGCAATTATTGATTAACGACCGTCATGCCGACTTGTTTCGCGAACCGGTGGACATTGCGCTGCGCTTCGGGCAACTGGCGGACTCTTCGTTGGTGGCGTTGCCGATCCTGTCGCAGCACCGACGTTTGATCTGCGCCAGTCCGACTTATCTGCAACAGCATGGCGTGCCGCAAACACCGGCCGATCTGGCTCAGCACAGCATTCTGATTTATCAACCCAGTGGGCACAGGCAGGCCGAATGGCGTTTTTGGCGAGGCGATGAATTGACGGAGGTAGCGCTGACCGGCCGTTATTTTACCGATGACGGCGAAGTGGCACGACGCTGGGCGTTGGCCGGGCACGGGATTGTCCGTAAATCAGCCATTGATGTGGTGGCGGATATCCAGGCGGGGCGGTTGCAGGCATTGTTGCCGGAGTGGCAAAGCGACGCGGTGCCCATCAGCCTGGTTTGTCCGCACCGTTCGCAGGTATCGGAGCGCGTCAGGCTGTTGCAGCGCTTTTTACAGCAGCGCTGTCAGGACTGGATGGCGCATCACTTGCTCTGAAGGCCTTCCGCCGGTGTAGCGCTGGCAGCGGCTTCGCTGGAGGTGGTGGTTTCTTCGCTTGGCGTGGTGGAACGGGTGTACATATTCAGCCCGGCCAGGAATACGCCGCCGAGTGAACCAAAGGCACACAGAAAGATAACGATAATGAACGATTTTTTCAGCATTGGGATGATTTCGCAGGTTGCCCGGAACAGCGGGAATTATAGTCTCTTCAACGGACGAAACAAGAATCGTTTTGAATGGCGGCCCACAGACCGCCATTTTGGTCACTCTTTAATGCTGCCGCTCGGCTGAACTTTGGTAGGGCGCGCAAACAGGAACTTACCCAGCGTGACCAGCACCACAGCCGCGACGATAATCACCAGCGCTGCCCATTCGCGCGGTGCCAATGACTCGCCGGCAAAGCTGATACCGAGCAACACGGCCACCACCGGATTGACGTAGGCATAGCTGGTTGCCACCGCCGGGCGCACGTTTTTCAGCAAAAACATGTAGGCGCTGATCGCCAGCATCGAACCGAAGACAATCAGATAACCGAGCGCGAAGAAGCCTTTGGCGGTGGGTATCTGCGTCAGACGCTCGCCACTGAGCTGGCTGACGACCAGCAGCACCACACCGGCGACCAGCATTTCCGCTGCCCCAGCCATCGGTCCGGCTGGCAGCGAAATACGCGACCCCAGCACTGAACCAAAGGCCCAACTGGCAGAAGCCAGCAGGATCAGCAGTGCGCCGGTTGGGTTGCCGACCAGATTATTGCCGGTATTCAGCAGCACGATCCCCACCAGACCCAGCCCGATACCCGCCCATTCCAGCTTGGTATTGCGCATGCCCCACAGCAGGCTGAAGCACAGGGTGAACAACGGTACCGTCGCCACCATTACGGCGGCAATGCCGGAAGGCACGTTCTGATGCTCTGCCACCGTCACCAGGCCGTTACCCACCGCCAGCAGCAGAATACCGATGGTACCGGCAGCCAGCCACTGCTTTGCCGTGGGCAATGCATGGCCGCGCAGTGCCAAAAAGCTGAACAGCACAATCCCGGCGACCAGGAAGCGGATACCGGCCATCATCAGCGGTGGCCAGCTCTCGACGCCCAGACGAATAACGAAGTAGGTCGAACCCCAGACAATATATAACGTGAACAGCGCCCCGATTAACGGCAGGACGTTACGGCTACTTTGGCTCAGCATGGATTTTAATTCTGCAGGGAAGGTTATTATTAGAAGACTCAGTAAACCCGATCGGGCAGAGGATAAGCAACGCTTTTCAATACTTTTTTAAGGCCACCCCAGGCTGGCGAGCCGGCGAGGATCCACCGGGTGACGCCAGCCTGCAGGATGCCTTGCGCCGGGTGTCGGTTACAGCAATGAAATACGGTAGGCGCAGCGGCGTGCGCCTGCCAGAATATGTTCGGAGCGTTCAACCTGCGCCTGTAACACTTCGGTGAAAATGCTCAGCTCCGCCCGGCAGAACCCCTGACAAACGGTGGCGGCGGCGCAAATAGGACAATGGTTCTCTACCAGCAGAAAAGAGCCGTCTTCCTGTACGCGCGATTCTGCCATGTAGCCTTCGCGACAGCGGATCGCCGTCAGGCGCTCGACGCGCTCCTGTAAATCGGTGGCGCCGACCATCGCCTGTTTGTAGTTAATGCGCGTTTCCTGCTCGCGGGTGTCGATCAACAATTCGATCGCCTGTTCACCCAGCTTGTCGCGCACGGTGCGCAGCAGCTGTACCGTCAGTTCGGAATGGGTATCCGGAAAACGGGCATTGCCTGCTGCGGTCAGGTGCCACAGCTGTACCGGGCGACCGACGCCACGGGTCTCTGCTACGGCTTCAACCAACCCATCTTTTGCCAGCTTGACGAACTGCTGGCGCGCGGCCTCGCCGGTGGTGCCAAGGACTTTGCCTGCATCAGACGCTTGCTGTGGGCCGCGGGTTTTTAAGAGTGTCAGCAAACGGTCACTGACCGATTGTGCGGGACCACCGCTATTTTCCAAGTTTATTCTTGACATATTTCTCCGCCTCACCCTACTCTTATTCCAAGATAATTCTTGTTAAATTTAACGCAGTATCACTATTAACTCAATGCCATTCCTCTGAAAACAGGACGATAACCGTGATAACCAACGATGATAGCCGCTGGGCCGATCTTTTTTCCGGCAAAAATGGCGCCAGTGCGATCGCGCTCTCACTCGGCGTAGCGCTGCATGCAATCAATATTCTGGTCGCTACCACCATTTTGCCCTCGGTGGTGCAGGATATCGGTGGCCTGGATCTGTATGCCTGGAATACCACGCTGTTTGTGGTGGCGTCGATTCTGGGATCGGCATTATCGGCACGTTTGCTCAGTGGTTATGGGGCTCGCAGTGCCTACGTGGTGGCGTCGCTGTTCTTTATCGCCGGGGCGATGTTGTGCGCGCTGGCACCGTCGATGCCAGTGATGTTAATCGGCCGAACCGTGCAGGGCTTCGGCGGCGGGCTGATTTTCGCGCTTTCATACGCCATGATCAATCTGGTCTTTGAGCAAAAGCTATGGCCGCGGGCGATGGCGCTGATTTCGGCGATGTGGGGCATCGCGACCCTGGTGGGGCCGGCGGTGGGCGGCATCTTTGCCGAACTGAACGCCTGGCGCTGGGCCTTTGGCATCCTGCTGCCGGTGATGGTGCTGTACGCCGGGTTTACCTTCCTGATCCTGCCGAAAGGCAAACCGCAGCAACAGGCGGCACCGCTGCCGGTGGCTCAGCTGTTGTTGCTGGCAACGGCGGTTCTGGTGGTTTCCGCCGGCAGCCTGGCGGACAGCGCTTGGATTAATTTAGGGGGGATTGCGTTGGCGGTGCTGATGATGGCCTGGCTGATACAGCGTGAAGCGCACTCGCGTGCCCGCCTGTTGCCAAAAGGAGCTTTACGCCGTGGTTCACCTCTGGCCTCGTTGTATATCACCGTCTCTTTGCTGGTGGTGGGTATGACCAGCGAAATCTTCGTGCCTTATTTCCTGCAAACGTTGCACGGCCAATCACCGCTGATTTCCGGCTATATCGCGGCCACCATGGCGGCGGGGTGGACGTTATCGGAGATCCTCAGCTCCGGCTGGCGCAGCGCGGGCATCCGTCGGGCAATCATCAGCGGACCACTGTTTGTGTTGGTGGGGCTGTTAGCGCTGGGCGTGCTGATGCCAATACCTTCTGGCGGGCACTGGGCGGGGCTGACGCCAATTGTGATTGCCCTGACGCTGGTGGGGTTCGGTATTGGCTTCGGTTGGCCGCACCTGTTGACGCGTATTCTGCAAGTCTCGCCTGAGGCGGATAAGGATATTGCCGGGGCGTCGATCACCACGGTACAACTGTTTGCGACCGCCTTTGGTGCTGCTCTGGCAGGGATGATTGCTAATCTGGCGGGGCTGAACATACCGGGTGGATCGGCGGGGGCGGCCTCCGCGGCGCGCTGGTTGTTCCTGCTGTTCGCACTGGCACCGCTGCTGGCAGTATTCAGTGCCTGGCGCTGTGCGGCGATCGCACCGCCGGTTGTCGAAGGCGACCAGCGGGTACCAGAACCGTCGGCGCTGTCGTCGTAGGAACAAAAGACTTTTCATCGAATTTTACCGCCGGTTAAAAATCTGATTGACGAATCCCGTATTTGAGATTATTTCTCTTATATGGGATTTTTTTGCATCAGAGACTAAAACATGGATAACGAATGGGATAGCGCCGATCTCCGGCTGGCGCAGCGGCTGTCTGATTTACGTCAGCAGCAGGGTTGGTCGCTGGAAGAGTTGGCACAGCAAACCGGCATCAGCCGGGCGACGTTGTCGCGGGTTGAACGCACAGAAACCAGCCCGACGGCTTCACTGTTAAACAAGCTGTGCTCGGCTTATGGGCTGACCATGTCGCGGCTGCTGAGTGAGGTCGAGGACGAGCCGCCAGAACTGCTGCATCGTGAACAGCAAACGGTGTGGGTTGATCGCGCCAGCGGTTTTCATCGTCGTTCGGTCTCACCGCCTGCCGCCCTGTATAAGGCCGAGTTTATTGAATGCACCCTCGAGGCCGGGGCGGAGATTGCCTATGACGCACCTTCGGTGCACGCGCTTGAGCACCATCTGTGGCTGCTGGCAGGTCGGCTCGAACTGACGCTGGAGGCGCGAACCTTCCAACTTGAACCGGGTGACTGCCTGCGTTATCGGCTGTTTGGCGCTTCAAAATTTCATGCCTCCGGCCCTGAGCCGGCCCACTACACCCTCGTTATCAGCAGGCCTTAATCATGATTGAGATACAGCAACTGAATGCCGAAGCGGCACAAAACGCGATCCCTGAACTGGCCGAAATGCTGCAAGCCAGCGTCGCCCAGGGTGCGAGCATTGGTTTTGTTATGCCGTTCAGTCTGGAGCAGGCGCAGGCGTTCTGGCGTGGCCTGTTACCGGCGTTTGAGCGTGGGGAACGGTTGCTGTTGGTGGCATACGATGCAGGGCGGGTGGTTGGCACGGTACAGTTGTTGCTGGCGATGCCGGACAACGGCCGCCACCGGGCCGAGGTGGTAAAGCTGATGGTGCACCCGGATGCTCGCCGTCGGGGCATCGCTCGCAGCCTGATGTTGCAGGTGCAACAAAAGGCGGCTGAGCTTCAGCGGCATTTACTGGTGTTGGACACCCTGACTGGCGATACGGCGGAAGGCATGTATCGCCAAATGGGTTTTCAACTGGCCGGCAGCATTCCGCAATACGCCCTCGCCAGCAACGGCAGCGCGCTGGATGCCACCAGTTATATGTATAAGTTGCTGTAATTTTCCCCGTCGTCTTTCAAGCTGCAACGTTGTTGGCTGCACTCGTCCACCCCAGTCACTTACTTGAGTAAGCTCCTGGGGATGAACGAGTTTGCCGCCTAGCTGCAACTCGAAATCCATAGGGTAATAGACTCAGTGAGGGCACTGACTGCAGCATCTATCTAATCCAACTACTGCCCGTTCCAGGCCTTGATGGTTTGCTGGCGTATCTGCAGTTTTTGCTCTGGCGTCAGCTTGTTATAGTCCTTCGCCATGCCACTTTCCCAGTCGCCGTACAGCGGGTTCGGCAGCACGATGTATTCGGTGCCGAATTTGCTTTGGTTGTCGGCGACAAACGCCCGGCGCTGTGCGTTATCTTTGTGGTAGGTGGCAGCACCAAAGTCGTTCAGGTTGTCACCGGCGTAGACCACAATGTCGTAACCCGCGTTCTTGATGGCGTCGAAGCGTGGCTGCTTGTTGGAGGTATCACCACTGAGCAGCACGGTTTTTTCCGACATGCCGGTAAAGCCCAGTTTCTGCATATTGGCTACCGTGGCGGCGAATTCAGACTGCTTGCGGTTGGAAACGTAGAACATGGTGCCCTGATGACTGTTGACGTAACGGGCAAACTGTACGGCACCCGGCACTGCACCGGCTTGCTCTGCCTGTGTCCATTTGGCCCAGGTGGTGTCGGCAAAAGGCTGGCCGTGCTGCGCCTGCCAGCCGGAGTACGGGCTGTTGTCGAGCAGGGTTTCGTCCAGATCAACCACTACCGCTTTCTTCTTGCCCGGCGTGGCCTTGGCCTGATCAAAGGCCAGTTTGGCGCTGTTGAACGCCTGGTGTGACAGTGCCTGATATTCCCCGGACTGCTGGAACCAGTTCAGTGCCAGCACTGACTGATCCGCCAGACGTTGCTGGGCTTGCAGATCGGTTTTTGGCGGCTGGGCACAGCCGGTCAGAGTCAGTAGCGCAATACCAAACGCCGCGCCAAGGGTCATGGTCTGCCTGTTTTTTCCTGTCATAAAGGGATCGCTCTCTGGTTGTTATTGTGGTGTTTCTAAGTCCATCGTCATCTCAAACTGGCGTAATGGATCCTGCTGCCAGCCGAGCCGGTCGAAGAAGGGGGCGGCCACTTCGGGAACGTAGACGTTGGCCACCAGCGGTAACGGTGAAAACTTTGCCTGCAGCGCGCTCAACATCGCCCGGGCATGGCCCTGGCTGCGGTACTGCGGCGGCACGTAAATCATGCGTAAAAAACACTTATCTGCACCGACCTGCACCACCGCATAGGCCTGGTGCTGGCCAAGGGTAAAGGCGTAGGGTTTGCCGGGCAGTTTGAACAGTGACTCCGGGGCGATCAGCCAGGGCAGGCTGGTGGCACCTTCAGCCGTCAGGCGGTGGGAAACAAACAGCGGATCAATCTCTTGCAGCGGCACAATATTGGCTGTGGCCTGCTCGCCGGCCTGATGACCGGTCAGGGTTCCCACGATGCGTAGCCCGGCCTGATGGTACAACGCAATAGCCGGGTCGTTGCCTTCAATCACTTCCAGCGACAGTTGGCGGTCACCGCGTTCACGCGCGTCAGCAACAATCCGTTGCATCAGCGCTTTTCCCAACCCTTTACCGCGCATTTCCGGCCGGATAGACAACGCCGATACCCGGCTGTGTGAGCCACGGCGGCTTATCAGCGCCAGTGCTACCGGTTGCTGTTGATGGGTGACGATAATGCTGTCATTCAGGCTGAGATCCTCGGCACCGAAGCGGCGGGCGAAGGTGTCACCGTCAATGACGAAACGCACGATATAGTTTTCAAAACAATGACAAAGGATCTGTGCCAACTCGTCACTGCTGTAGCGCAGGGCGGAGTGGTATTCGAATGGGGAAGTGTTTGGCATAGGTCATCCAGGTTGATTTGCGCAACATATAGATGTAGACCCGTTTGTTTTGTAAGGCAAGTTTCCTGGTGCGGTGATGAGGGGCAAGGGGAGAGGAAAATAAAAAAACCGGGCGTAGCCGCCCGGCGAAGTAACTCTGGGATCAAGTAGCCGAAGCTAAAGTTTGCAGTGGTGGTTATTCATCACATCAGAACTGGTAGGTCAGGGCGACAGCAATAACGTTGTCGTCTTTCAGACCCAGCTTGTTATCGCTGTCGAGTTGGTTGATTTTATAATCGACATAGGTCGACATGTTCTTATTGAAATAGTAGTAAGCGCCGACATCGATATATTTAACCAGGTCGGCATCGCCGATACCTTCAATATCTTTGCCTTTCTGCTGAACATAACCCAGCGATGGACGCAGACCGAAGTCGAATTGATATTGAGCAACCAATTCCAGACCTTCCGCTTTATTGGCGAAGCCGCTAACGGAGGTAGAGGTATTGTTGATGGTCGCGGTGCCGGAAATAGGCGCGATATTACGGCTTTGCGAGTAGGTCGCCGCCAGATAAACGGCGTTGTTGTCGTATTTCAGGCCGCCAGCCCAGATATCCGCTTTATCGCCCTTACCGAAGGTGCCTGCTTTTTGGCCGGCAGTACGGTTGGAAGAAGCGTAGGCAGCGCCGACGCTCAGGCCGTCGATGATTTCATAGCTGGAAGACAAGCCCCAACCGTCGCCGTTCGCCTTGCTGCCGGCACGGCCGTCATTTTCGTTTTTGCCCTGGTACTGCACAGCGAACTTCAGGCCATCAACCAGACCGAAGAAGTCGTTGTTACGGTAGGTTGCTACACCGTTGGTACGGCCGTTCATAAAGTTGTCGGTCTTGACGTAAGCATCATCACCGAACTCTGGCAGCATATCCGTCCAGGCGCCGACGTCATAAATAATGCCGTAGTTGCGGCCGTAGTCGAAGGAACCGATATTTTTATATTTCAGACCGGCGAAGCCCAGACGAGTCTTGGTATCTTTCGCGCTGTCGGATTCAGAATGGTTAGCTGAAATCTGATATTCCCACTGGCCATAACCAGTCAGCATATCGTTAATTTGAGTAGCGCCTTTAAAACCGATACGCACATAGGTTTTGTCGCCATCATTGCCGGCATCGTCAGAGAAATAGTGCAGTGCTTTTACGCGGCCGTAAAAATCAAGTTTGTTGCCGTCTTTATTGTAGATTTCTGCTGCCTGTGCTGTCTGCGCAATTAAAAGTGCCGGAATAATAACGGCCAGAAGATTACGTTTCATGATTTACCCTGCTTTATTCGATTGAAAGACGCTTATCATCAGTTGTACTGCTGTTTCACTGTGCCGCCTGTTTGTTTGCAGCGCAGGTTTTTTACCGCAGTTATGTGATCTATTTATGACAAGATATTCATTTTCATGTCGAACGATTAAAAAAGTTGCGGAAAGAGTGAATTTCTTCTCTGGATGACTGTCGGCTGTCATCGGCACGGCTCCAGGTTGTTGGATAAATCATGTGTGAGGTTTATGTATACGGCCGTTTCGAACGTGGCTACTTCATTTGAACTGTCCTGATTTTATGGATGATTAATCTATGAAGAAGGATCGTTCAGTGCGGGTCGCGCCTCAATGATCGAAGGCCAGGCTGACGCGGCCGACGGTCTGTGGGACAATAGCGCCATCATTTCGTAGAGATATAGAGTTGAATGGCGCTCTCCCCCGCAGTTAAAGATCAGATTGGCCAGTGGTACAAAGCCCTGCAGCAGCAAATACCGGATTTTATTTCCCGTGCACCGCAACGGCAGATGATCGCCGAAGTGGCGAAAACGCTGGCCGGTGATTATCCGCGCCATCTGGCGATTGAGGCACCGACCGGCGTAGGCAAAACCTTGTCATACCTGATCCCGGGGATCGCCGTTGGCCGCGCCGAGAGCAAACCTTTGGTGGTCAGCACCGCTAACGTGGCGCTACAGGATCAGATCTACAGCAAAGATTTGCCGCTGCTGAAGAAGATCATTCCCGATCTGAAATTTACCGGTGCCTTCGGTCGCGGGCGTTATGTTTGCCCGCGTAACCTGGCGGCGCTGAGCACGGACGTCAGCGAGCAGGGTGACCTGATGCTGTTTCTGGGTGACGAACTGGCCCCTTCCAATGGTGAAGAGCAGGCGCTGTGCCAAAAGCTGAGCAAAGCGCTCAGCCGCCATGAGTGGGACGGGCTGCGCGACCATTATCAGTTGTCGATTGACGATCCGCTGTGGATCAAACTGAGCACCGATAAAGCCAACTGCCTGGGCCGCAACTGCCATTACATCCGTGAATGCCCGTTTTATATTGCCCGCAAAGAAATTGAGACCGCAGATGTGGTGGTGGCTAACCATGCGCTGGTGATGGCGGCGCTGGAAACCGAATCGGTGCTGCCCAACCCGAAAGAGCTGCTGCTGGTGCTGGACGAAGGCCACCATCTGCCGGAAGTGGCGCGTGACGCACTGGAGATTGAGGGCGAAATCACCGCATTGTCGACCAACCTGCAGTTGGACATGATCGTGCGTCACGTTGAGCAGTGCATGACGCAATACCGGCCGAAAAGCCCGCCGGGGTTGGCGAACGACGAACGTTTGAAAAACCATTGTGAAGAACTGCGCGAACTGATCCAGACTTTCGAGCATCAGGTCAGCGCTTATCTGCCGACGGACACCGTTATCGCCGAACACCGTTTTGAAATGGGCGAACTGCCGGCGGAAATGGTGGAAACCTGCGCACGCTTGTTCAAGCTGACTGACGCTTTGCGCGGGGTGGCGGAGTTTATCGTCAACGATCTCAGCGAACAGACCGGCAAGCACGACATTGTGCGTCTGCACCGCTCCATCATTCAGATGAGTCGCACCCTGGGTTATCTGGAGGCGATGAGCAAACTGTGGCGGCTGGCTGCGTTGGACAAGTCTTCCAATGCGCCGATCTCCAAATGGGTCACGCGCGACTTGCGCGATAACGTGACCCATCTGTATCTGCACTGCGTGGGGATCCGCGTCAGCGATCAATTGGAAAAGCTGCTGTGGCGCAAGGTGCCGCACGTAGTGATCACTTCGGCGACGCTGCGCTCGCTGAACAGCTTTGCGCGTCTGCAAGAAATGAGTGGGCTGAGTGAAAAGGCCGGCGATCGTTTCGAATCCCTGTCTTCGCCGTTCAATCACGTAGAGCAGGGCAAGATTGTCATTCCGAACATGCGCTTTGAGCCGGCGATGGCCAATGAGGCCGAACATCTGGAAGAGATGGCGCGCTTTTTCCGAGCCGAGCAGGCCAGCGGCAAGCACAAGGGCATGCTGATTTTGTTCAGCAGCCACCGGGCGATGCAGACCTTTCTCAGCTACGTCACCGATCTGCGCCTGATGTTGCTGGTACAGGGCGATCAACCGCGCTACCGGTTAGTGGAAGAGCACCGCAAACGGGTCGAGAAGGGCACCGCCAGCGTGTTGATCGGCCTGCAGTCGTTCGCCGAAGGGCTGGATCTGAAAGGTGAGCTGCTGACCCAGGTGCATATCCACAAAATCGCCTTCCCGCCGATCGACAGCCCGGTGATCCTGACCGAGGGCGAATGGCTGAAGTCGCTGAAGCGCTATCCGTTTGAGGTACAGAGCCTGCCAAGTGCTTCGTTCAACCTGATCCAGCAAGTGGGCCGACTGATCCGCAGTAATGAATGCCACGGCGAGATCGTGATTTACGATCGTCGCCTGCTGACCAAAAGCTACGGCTCGCGTTTGCTGGCGGCGCTGCCGGTGTTTCCTATCGAACAGCGCGAAGTGCCGGAAGCCGACAAGGCACACCTGGCCGCCGTCAAATCTGCCGCTGCGGCGGAGAAAAAAGACAAAAAGCGCAAGGATCCGTTCGCCCGTCGACGTACACGTTAATCAAAGCAGCGGCGGCAGGCGGCGCTTCACCGGCGTGGTTTTGACGATAGACGTGTTGCTTTGCGCGCACTCGGCCAGACGATCCAGGGTCTGGTCGAGTTGCTCCATCGAATGCGCCACCAGACGCACGATAAAGCAGTCCTCGCCGGTCACCTTGTCACACTCAATCACCTCCGGGGTCGCCTGGATCATCTGTTCAACCTTCTTCAGCATGCCCGGTAGCGGTTTGATGCGTACCAGTGACTGAAAAGCGTAGCCCAACGCCTGTAAATCTACGTTCAGGGTGTAGCCCTGGATCACACCACTTTCTTCCAGCCGCCGCAGCCGTTCCGAAGTGCTGGGTGACGACAGCCCGGCGCGGGCACTGAGGGTTTTCAGCGATACCCGTGCATCCTCGGCCAGCAGGGTCAGGATCTGGCGATCGATATCATCCATAAAGCCTCCATTAGGTTATTTATGTTTTATGCCTTCGATAAAAAGGCAGTTAAGCATAATGGCCTTTTTTATGCCATGGAAACCGGCGCGGGAAAGCCGCAAGATAAGCGTATTGGACTACCCTGAGGAAACAACCATGAATGCAGAGATAAAACGCGGCTCGCTGGAGATGATCGCCGCGATGCTGATTTCCGGCACCATTGGCTGGTTTGTGCTGATGTCCGGCCAACCGGTGATTAACGTGGTGTTCTGGCGCTGTGCGGTGGGCGCGCTGGTGCTGCTGGCCATCTGCGCGGCGCTGGGCCAACTGCGACGTGACATTTTGACGCGCACTACGCTGCTGGTGGCGATTGCCGGTGGCATCGCGCTGGTGATCAACTGGTTGCTGCTGTTTGCCGCTTATTCTTATGCGTCGATCTCTATCGCTACCGCGGTGTACAACACCCAGCCGTTTATGCTGGTGGCGCTGGGCGCAGTGTTCCTCGGCGAGAAGCTGACCGCTCGCAAGCTGCTGTGGTTGGTGCTGGCATTTGTCGGCATGATGCTGGTGGTGTTGGCGCAGCCGAAACAGGCGAGCGGACAGAACAACTATCTGATGGGCATTCTGCTGGCGTTAGGGGCGGCATTTTTCTATGCCCTGATGGCGCTGGCCGCCAAACGACTGAAAGGGACGCCGCCGCACCTGATTGCGCTGATCCAGGTCACGGTCGGCGTAGTGATGCTGTTACCGCTGGTGGATTTCCATGCCTCGGCCAGTGCCGGACAGTGGGGCATGTTGGTGACGGTCGGGGTATTACACACTGGGATCATGTACGTATTGTTGTATGGCGCGATCCAAAAGTTGCCGACCAACCTGATCGGCTCACTGTCGTTTATTTATCCGATTGCCGCCATGCTGGTGGATCGGCTGGCATTTGGTCATCGGCTGGTGGCGCTGCAGTTTGCCGGTGCGGCCATCATCCTGCTGGCGGCCGCGGGCATGAACCTGCTGGGTGAACGCCGGGGTCAGCTAATGGCGGCGCCAGGCGGCAAGCAGGCACCCGAACAGTGACAGCGCCAGTAACAACAGCATCACCGCCTGATAGCCATAGGTCGGGTAAATCAGCGCCGCCACGGCCAGGCCCACTGCGCCGCCAAGGTTGTGCAGCGTCCAGGTGATGCCCAGCGCGCCGCCGCTTTGTGCCTCGCTGACGGTGCTGAGCGTCGCCAACACCAGCGGGCCAAGAATGCAGCCCCAGCCCAGCCCCATCAGGGCGAAGGCCCCGAGCAGCAACGGCAGCGGGCTGCCGAGGTTAAATCGGCTTTGCAATGCAGCAGAGGCGGCCAGGGCGGCAAAACCGAGGATCAACGCCGGTCGCGGGCCGGATTTATCCACCCACCTGCCGACCCAGGGGGAGATCAACGCCATTACGGCGGTGGTGGGCAACAGCAATAACCCCAGCATCACGCCGTCGTAGTGGCGGGTGCTTTCCAGGTAAACAGGCATCAGGAAGAAGGCGGCGCAGTAGAAGAAGGCCAACAGTGCGCTTAACAGACAGACGCGCAATAAAGCCGGGTGACGCAGCAGTGCCAGCGGCACCAGCGGGGAAGGTGCCCGACGTTCAACCGGCAGCAGCAAGGCCAGAGCGGTGATAGCTACTGCCATCGTCAGCCCGGTTTTCGCAGTTAGCCAGCCCCATTGACCGCCCTGGCTGATGGCCAGCAACAGGCTGGCGACGCCAATCACCAACAGCAGCAGGCCGGGAATATCCAGCCGGGCCCCTTGCTGGGCGCGTGACTCCTGCACCGTGCCCAGGCAGAAGGCAAAACTCAGTGCGATCAGCGGTACGTTCAACAGAAACACCCAACGCCAACCCAGCGAACCGACCAGCAAGCCACCGGCGACCGGGCCGATAGCCAAGCCCAGTCCGTTGACCGCCAGTAAAATACCAATCGCCCGGCCGCGCTGCCGTGGTGGCCAGGCATCGGCGACAATGGCGGTGGTCGCGGTGTACAGCACCGCACAGGCCGCCCCCTGCACAAAGCGCCAGACGTTGAGCTGCTCAATACTGCCTGCCAGCCCGGCCCCCAGCGAAGCGCCGGCAAATACCAGCATCCCGCAGTAGAGCACCCGACGACGGCCGTATAAATCGGCCAGCCGCCCCGCGCTGACCATAAAGGCGCACAGCGCCATCACGAACAGGGTCATCACCCATTGCACGCTGCTCAGGCTGGTTGTCAGTTCACGCTGGATCGCCGGAATGGTGGTATTGACGATGGTGAAATCGATACAGCCCAAAAAGCTGGCGATACTTATGCCGATCAGCAATCGCCACAAACGGGGAGTTCCGGTAGCGGTCAGGGTTTCGCTGTGTTCGCTCATGAGGTATTTCCCGGTTGAAAAGAGTGCATTCAGTTTACTCAGGGCTTGCTGTAGCCAGTGGCGGCGTTTCATCGTTTAATAGGCGAATTAATATCGCCAATAAAGGAATCACCATGATCTCCAGCGAACGGTTACATGCGATCCGCGCTTTTGTGCAGGCGGTTCAGGCCGGGGGTTTTAGTCGCGCGGCCGAACAGCTTGGGCTTTCGCGCTCAACCGTGGGTAAAGCGGTGGCGCGGCTGGAGCAACGCCTGCAGGTGCGGTTATTTCAGCGCACTACGCGCAGCCTGTCATTGACCGACGAAGGGCAGTTATTTTATGACGATTGCCTGAAAGCGTTGGCGGCACTGGAGGCGGCGGAAAGCCAACTGGCAGCCCGTGCCCGCACGCCGGAGGGGCGCCTGCGGGTGTCACTGCCGGTGTTGTTTGGCCAAAAATGGGTGATGCCGCCGCTGCTGGCGTTGGCGGATCGCTACCCGCAGTTGCAGATCGAGGCGTTGTTTTCCAACCGTGCGGCAGATCTGGCGGAAGAGGGAATCGATCTGGCGGTGCGTATTGGCTCGCCCGGTGATGCCGCCGCGATCACCGCACGCCAATTGGGTGAGCAGCAGCAAATACTTTGCGCCGCTCCGGCTTATCTAAAACGGCAGGGGCAGCCCGGCAGGTTGGCTGAGCTGGTGCAGCATCAGGCGATTGGCATGCTGCGTGACGGGCGCAGCCAGCTCTGGCACTTGCTGGATGAGCAGGGTAAACCCCAGCGACTGTTGCCGCCGACCCGCTTGCGGTTGGGGAATATGGAGGCGGTACTTAGCGCCGCCTGCGCCGGGCAGGGTATTGCCATGCTGCCACGTTGGTTGGCACACGATGCACTGATGATGGGAGCATTGCGTGAGATCTTGCCAGGCAGCTGCGGCGCAGGGCTGGCGATCCACGTGGTCTGGCTAAAAGGCACCACCATGCCGCTGCGGATACGGGTGGCGATTGACGCCCTGCTGGCGGCTTTTACCCCCAAAGCGCCGTGGCAGTGATTTGCCACTGGTAAACGGCGGAGGCAGGGCTATGATAAAACCTGTTTTCCGCTACGGTGCAGCAGGTGATTTATGGTTGATGCTTCCACACTTTTGTTGTTTTCCGGCGCCTGCCTGGCGCTGACGGTGACTCCCGGCCCGGATATGTTGCTGATCGCTTCACGCAGCGTCAGTCAGGGGCGTCGCGCGGGGTTCGCGTCATTGGCGGGGATCCAGCTTGGTACCTATTGCCACGCACTGGCGGCGGCGTTAGGCCTGTCGCAACTGTTTGTTGCGGTGCCGCTGGCCTATGACGCGGTGCGCATGTTGGGGGCGGCCTATTTACTGTATCTGGCCTGGAAAACGCTGCGAACCGGCAGCAGTTTGCAGGCTTCTGCCGGGTTAGTGGCAGTACCTGCCATGCGGATTTTTCGACAAGGGCTGTTCACCAATATCCTCAATCCCAAAATGGCGCTGTTCGTTCTGGCATTGTTCCCGCAGTTTATCGATCCGCAGGCCGGTTCGCTGGTGGTGCAGATGCTGTTACTGGCGACGGTGCTGAATCTGGTGGGACTGCTGATTAACGGCGGGTTGATCATGGCGGTCAGCAGTATGAAAAGTCGCTTTGTCGGCCGCCGCTTCAGCGTGCGCTGGCCGAACTACCTGCTGAGTGGCGTATTCGCCGGGCTGGCCTGCAAGCTGATTTTTGACAGCCGCAAATAGCCTTAAGCCTGCAATAACGCTTCAAACGCCGCGCTGGCCGGGCATTGCGCCAGCGCGCTGTACATCACCAGTCGCAAATGATTTTCCTCATCGACAATGAACGATGCATGTTCGAACGTCACCTGGCCGGCATCCGGCACTGTGAAAGTACGCTGCCCCTGACAGAGGCCGTGAATGTCATGCTGCTGCCACAGTTGGCGGAACTGCGGTGATACCTGCTCCAGCGTCTGAACCCGCTGCTGCATGGTGGCGTCTTCCGGTGAGCGGGCATAGTCGCGGCGAAAGCTGGCCAGGATTTGCGGCGCTTGCGCCTGCCACTCCATCAGCCGCTGGTTGAGCTGTGGATCGGCGAACAGCATCCACAGCATGTTGCGTTGTTGCGCCGGGCGATCGCCGATGGCAAACAGCCGATCCGCCGCCGGGTTCCAGGCGATGATGTCCCAGCTCAGGTTCATGACGTAAGCCGGGCGCAGTTTCAGGTCGTCCAGCAGGCGGCGTACCAGCGGCGATACCTGACACCATTGATGGCCGACCGGCACCGGCGGCCGCTGATGCGCCAGCAAAAACAGATGGTAGCGCCCGGTGGCATCCAGCTTCAGCACCCGCGCCAGGTTTTCCAAAAAATCCACCGAGGCGTTGATCTCCCGCCCCTGTTCCAGCCAGGTGTACCAGGTAAGGCCCACCCCCGCCAGTGCGGCCACCTCTTCGCGCCGCAGCCCCGGCGTCCGGCGTCGGGTACCACTCGGCAAGCCGACGGCCTGCGGCGATAATTTCTCCCGCTTTTGACGCAGAAAATCGGCCAGATCCTGACGGGTTCGATTGAGGGTGCGCGGTGGCATAGTGGCTGTCCTGTTGCTGTTAGTAATAGTATAACTGGCTATATAGTAACAGTTTAGGACATGTTCCATACTGCCGCCATCTCAATCTTTGGAGGCATTTATGGAACAGTCATTAGCGGAGGACGATCGTCGTCTGCCTGGATTACCGGTGCTGTTGCTGGGCGGTTTTGTGACGGTGTTTGACCTGTTTGTGGTGAACGTGGCAGCCCCGGTGATCCAGCAGCAGTTCGCCGCCGACTTTGCCGGCATCGGGCTGATTATTGCCGGTTATGAGTTGGCATTCGGCGTGTTACTGATTGCCGGTGGGCGGTTGGGCGATCGCTTTGGTCGCCGTCGCATGTTCAGCTTGGGCATGTTGGGCTTTACGCTGACGTCGGCGCTGTGCGGTATGGCGACCTCCCTCAGCATGCTGATCGTGGCGCGTTTTCTGCAAGGGGCAACGGCGGCGTTGTTGTTCCCGCAGATCTATGCGCTGTTGCGCGTGCTTTACAGTGAGCACCAGCGGCGGCGCGCTTTTGCCTGGCTGGGCATGACGCTGGGACTGGCGGCCATTGTCGGTCAGATCTTCGGTGGCTTTATTATTGAAGCCGATATTTTCGGTAGCGGCTGGCGGATGATTTTCCTGATCAACCTGCCGGTGGGGGCGCTGGCGATGCTGGCGGCGCGGCGCATTCCCGAGTCACGCCTTGAACAGGCACAGCGGCTGGACGGCGTTGGCCTGCTGTTGGCGGCCAGCGGGTTGCTGCTGTTGCTGGTTCCGCTGCTGGAAGGGCCGTCACGCGGCTGGCCCTGGTGGGTATTGCCTGCGCTGGCGCTGAGCGTGGCGGTGCTGTGGGGCTTTATTCGCTGGGAACGCCGGTTGGCGCTGGGCGCCGGGGACGCAGTGCTCGATCCGGCGTTGCTGCGGCAGGGGAGTTTCGCCCCAGGCGTGGCGGTGGTGTTGGCGATTTACTCGACCGCTTCTTCGTTCTTCCTGTGTTTTGCCCTGCTGCTACAGGCAGGCATTGGCCTGACGCCGTTTCAGGCCGGCAGCCTGTTTGCCCCCGCCAGCGTGGCTTTTATGCTGGCTTCATTTTTGGCACCGATGCTGGCGCAGCGTTGGGGCAATGGCGTGTTGGCACTTGGCGTGGTGATTTATGCCGCGGGGATGGCGCTGCTGGTGGTGCAGGTATTGTGGGGGGCGGCGCTGGTGCAGCCACTGTGGTTGTTGCCGGGGTTGGTGATCCTGGGCTTTGGCCAGGCACTGAGCATGACGCCGTTGCTTAATCTGGTGCTCGGACTGGCAAAACAACAGCAGGCCGGGATGGCCGCCGGGGTGATTTCCACCGTGCAGCAGGTCGGCGGAGCACTGGGGATTGCCGCCAGTGGCGCGTTCTTTGTCCCTTTGCTGGCCGGTGGCGCCGGTGCAGAAAGCTATGGGCAGGCGTTTGCCGGGGCAATGGTTTACAACCTGCTGGCGATGGTTGTCGCCTTTGTGCTGCTGAGGTGGATCATCCAACAACAGCGCAAAGTGGCTCTTCAGTAAACTGCTGGCGAGTGTTATTGCTATTTCATCGCCCCGATAACGCTAAAGGATGCCCAACGCCATGTATCAACCCGCTTCATTTCGTGATGACTGCCTGGAAAGTCAAATTGCGCTGGTTCGTACCCACCCGTTGGGCATGTTAATCAGCCAGGGCGAGCAGGGCCTGGTAACCGACCCGTTGCCGTTTTTGATTGACGCCGATGAGCAGGGAAACGTGGTGCTGCGGGCGCACCTGTCCCGCGCCAATCCCCACTGGACGTTGTTACAAAAGGTGCAGGAATGCCTGGTGATATTTCAGGGGCCAGAGGGATATATCTCGCCCGGCTGGTATGAAACCAAGCGTCAGACCGGCAAGGTGGTGCCGACCTGGAATTACAGTGTGGTGCAACTGCACGGAGTGCCCCGGGTAACGAAGGACGCGGGCTGGTTACGGCAACAACTGGAAGGATTGACGGCGTTGCAGGAAGGACGCCAGCCTGAACCCTGGCGTATCGACGACGCCCCGGCCCATTACATTGCGGCGCAAATCAAGGGCATTGTCGGCATCGAGATCGCTGTGACTCGCCGTGAAGGCAAAGGGAAGATGAGCCAGAACCGCAGCACCGAAGACGTTGACGGGGTGATTGCCGCGCTGCGTGTCGGTGATACAGACCAGCAGCGACTGGCGGATGAGGTTGAGCGGCGGCGTGGATAAGGTATGCTGATCCCAGACTGAATCAGGGGAACGCAGACGATGGATTACACCAAAATTATCAAAGAAATAGGCCGTGGCAAGAACCATGCGCGCGATCTGGACCGGGAAACCGCCTTTCAGCTCTATCAAAAGATGCTGGCCGGTGAAGTGGGCGAGCTGGAACTGGGTGGCATCCTGATTGCCATGCGCATCAAAGGGGAAGCCGAAGAGGAAATGCTCGGTTTTTACCAGGCGATGCAGCAGCAGGTGATGTGTCTGCAGGCACCGCAAGGGAGGCCGATGCCGGTGGTGTTGCCGAGCTATAACGGTGCGCGCAAACAGGCGAACCTGACGCCGCTGTTGGCACTGTTGCTCAAGCGTGTCGGTCTGCCGGTCGTGGTGCATGGCGTGTTGGATGACAGTACCCGTGTCACCAGTGCCGAAACTTTCCAGGCGTTGGGTCTGCCCTGGTCGCAAGATGCCGCCGATGCCCAGCAGCGTCTGGATCAGGGTGAAGCGGTATTTATCCCGGTTTCGGCCTTGTCTGCACCTCTGGATCGTCAACTCGGGATGCGCTGGCGCATGGGAGTGCGTAACAGCGCCCATACGCTGGCCAAACTGGCCACGCCTTTTGGCGGGCAGGATGTGCTGCGTATCGCCAGCGTGTCGCACCCGGAATACGTTGGTCGGGTGGCATCATTTTTCCGCCAGATCGGCGCCCGTGGGTTGTTGATGCACGGTACCGAAGGCGAGGCCTATGCCAATCCGCAGCGTTGCCCGCAGATCCATTACATCGTTAACGGCGAGCAGCAGGTGCTGCTGGAGCGGCCGGGGCAGGATGAAGTGCCTGATCTGCCGGCAGCAAAAGATGCCGAAACCACCGCACGCTGGACCGAACGTTGTCTGGCGGGGGAAGTGGCAATCCCACTGGCGATCCAGCGCCAGATTGCCTGTTGTTTGCTGGCTACCGGTGAAGTCGGCAGCCTGGAGCAGGGACTGGAGCGTTTACGCAGCGCGTAAATCCCATCGTCTATACTGGAATACTTCGCGAATCGGCTGAAAGGATGGTTATGCAACAGGCTCTCGATTACTTTAATCAATTGAATCAGGATTACCTTGAGGTTCACCGCACCAAAGAAGATCTGTTCTGGCAGAACTATATGGGCACTGGCGGTGACGATGTTTCTGCACGCTTCTCGGCGGCGGAAAGCGCCTATAAACGCTTTATTGCTGAGCCGAGTCGATTGGCGGAGATCCGTCAGTTGCTCGCTGGGCTGGAAGTGCTGCCGCAGGATGCACAGCGCGACGCGCTGCAACACGGGTTGAACGGCTGGCTGCGTTTCTTTGACTGTAACGCCATTGAAGATGCTGAAGCCCAGACGCTGCTGGATCATATTATCAGTGCCGAGGCGGACCTTTATACCCGGCGTAAGGCCAACCCGGTCAGCCATCTGAATGCCGCCGGACAGCGGGTGAACGCCTCGCTCGGCGAACTGTTGACCAATCAGGCCACCAATGAAAATGAAGACTATCGCCGCAGCTCGCAGGAGGCGTTGCGTGAACTGGAGCAGTGGCTGCTGCATAACGGCCTGCCGGAGCTGATTAGCCTGCGCAACCGCTTTGCGCGCCAGATGGGCTTTCGTAACTATTTTGACTACAAGGTCAATAAAACCGAGCGCATGACGCCGGAGCAACTGTTCGCCATTCTGGATCGCTTCGAACAGCAAACCCGTGAAGCCAATTCACGCAGCCTGCAGCAGTTGGCGGCGCAGAAGGGCGAGCAGGCGCTGGAGCCCTGGAACGTGCGCTTTGCCAGCGCCGGTGATGTGACCCGCCAACTGGATCCTTACTTCCCGTTCGCCCAGTCGCTTGAGCGTTGGATCAACAGCTTTAAACGGTTGCACATCGGTTTTCGCGGTGCGCAGATGGATCTCGATCTGTTGGTGCGTGAAGGCAAGTATGAAAATGGCTTTATGCATGGGCCGGTGCCGCCGTTTATCCAGCAGGGGAAATGGCTGCCGGCACGGATTAACTTCACCAGTCTGGCGCAGCCGGATCAGGTGGGCAGCGGGGCTCATGGCCTGAATACGCTGTTCCATGAGGGCGGCCATGCCGCTCACTTCGCCAACATCTGCCAGAACGCGCCCTGTTTCTCGCAGGAGTTTCCGCCGACCTCCATGGCCTATGCGGAAACCCAGTCGATGTTCTGCGACAGCCTGCTGGACGACGCCGATTGGCTGAAACGCTATGCGAAAAACGCCACCGGCGAGCCGGTACCGGATACGCTGATTGAGGCCAGCATCGCTGCGCGTCAGCCGATGCGTGCGTTCAACGAGCGCCATATTCTGCTGGTGCCGTACTTTGAGTGGGCGTTGTATCAGTGGGATGAACAGCAGTGCACGCCGGAGGCGATTACCGCGCTGGCGCGTGAAGTTGAGCACAAAATACTGGGCATCAGCGGCAGCCCGCGCCCGACGCTGGCGATCCCGCATTTGTTGTCGCTGGAGTCGGCCTGTTCCTATCAGGGCTATCTGTTGGCGCTGATGGCGGTCGAACAGACACGTCACTTCTTCCTGCAGCGTGACGGTTACCTCACCGATAACCCGGCGATTGGCCCGGATCTGGCGCGCCACTACTGGCTGCCGGGTAACGGTGTCAGTCACGATGAGACGCTACGCAGTCTGACCGGTGAAGGTTTTAATCCGGACTATCTGGCGCAGGCCTGTAACCAGACGGTGGCGCAGGCGTGGCAGGATGCGCAGCAGACCATCGCGGCAGCGGCTGCCCGGCCTCAACCTGCGGCAGACTTCGATCTGGCGGCGCATATCCGCGTGGTGGATGGCGAGCAGGTGCTGGCGGATAACGCCGAGGGCGATGAAAAAATGTGTCGTGATTTCGCGGCAGCGATTAACGCGCGTCTGGTCTGAATCCAATGAAAAAGCCCGCCGATCACGCGTATCGGCGGGCTCTTTATCAAAAATATGAGGTCACTCAGCGCTTTTGCGCATCCGGCCGGGTCAGATCGAAACGGTGCAGTTCCGAGATGCCGTAGTAAGCGGTTGGGCCCCCTGCACGCAGAATCGGCTCGGCGGCGGCGGTCTGATAGACGCCATGTTCGTCCAGCAGTGCGGGATCGATATGCACCGCCACCACTTCCCCCAGTATCAGCCAGGTTTCCACTTTTTCGCCGCCGGCACTTTGCAACTGAATGCATTGCGACAGGCGACATTCAAAGTTCACCGGGCTTTCTGCTACGCGTTCGGCCTTCACCAGACGGCTGGGTAATGGTGTCACGCCGGCAAAAGCAAATTCATCTTCCCCACGTGCCAGGCTGGCGGAGCTGTTATTCATGGCATTGGCCAAAGGGCGAGTCGCCAGGTTCCAGACAAATTCCCCTGTCTCGACAATGTTCGCCACGCTGTCTTTCCAGCCGGTGCTGGCGAAGCCGATGATCGGCGGGCGGTAATTGAAGCAGTTGAAAAAGCTGTAGGGTGCCAGGTTGCGCTGGCCGGTGACGCTGACCGATGAGATCCAACCGATGGGGCGCGGGCCGACGATGGCGTTTAGCGGGTCATGCGGCAAACCATGGCCTGCGGCGGGTTCATAGTAATAACGGGACTCACTGCTCATAGATGACCTGAGATAGGGAAACAGAGCTTTTATTCTGACGCGTTTCCCGTCGTCTGCAAGTTTGCCGCTGCTTTATGGTATCTTACGCGCCAGAAATACCTTTAAGAGAGCCCGTCACGGTGGAAAAAAAGAAAAGCTTCCCGCAGCAGAAAAGCGGATTGCACCCGCGTAACCGTCATCGCTCACGCTATGATTTCCCGGCGCTGATCGCCAGTTGCCCGGGGCTGGAGCCGTTCGTCAAGCCGAACGCCTGGGGCGATATCTCGGTAGATTTTGCCGATCCGGCGGCGGTGAAAATGCTCAACCGTGCGTTGCTGCAACATTTTTATGGTATCGAGCATTGGGACATTCCTGCCGATTACCTGTGCCCGCCGATCCCTGGGCGCTCCGATTACCTGCACCATCTGGCCGACCTGCTGGCGACCAGCAACGACGGTGAGATCCCGCGCGGTAAAGGCGTGGCGATCCTAGACGTGGGCATTGGTGCCAACTGCATTTATCCGATTATTGGCCTGCGCGAGTACGGCTGGCGTTTTACCGGTTCGGAGATTGACCCGGTATCGCTCAATTCGGCCAAAATGATCGTCGAAATGAACCCGACGCTGAGAAACAGCGTGCGTCTGCGCCTGCAAAAGCAGCCGGAGTTTATCTTTAACGGCATCATTGGGGTGGCTGAGAAGTTTGACGCCACGCTGTGTAACCCGCCATTCCACGGTTCCGAACAGGAATCGCAGGCCAGCACCCGCCGCAAACTGCACAAGCTGGGCAAAGGCGAAGTGGCCGACAAGCCGGTACAGAACTTCGGTGGCAAAAATAACGAGCTGTGGTGTGAAGGCGGCGAAGAAGCCTTCGTGCGTAAAATGGTAGAGGAAAGCGTCAGCAAGGCGCAGAACTGCCTGTGGTTCACCTCGCTGATTTCCAAACACACCACCTTGCCATCGATTTATCACGCGTTGAAGCTGGCGGGGGCGGCAGAAGTCCGCACCATCGAGATGGCGCAGGGGCAAAAAATCAGCCGCTTCGTCGCCTGGACCTTCCATGACGCAGAACAGCAGGCCGCCTGGGCGGCAGAACGCTGGCGTTAATTGTGCCCGTATGGGAGGCTTCTCCCATACTTAATATGTTTACTGATAGGTTAGGGTAAAGGTCGCCCTGCTATTTGCCTGGCCACCCGTCACCGTAGCTGCCGTTTGGTAATAGCGCGCTTTTAGCGGGATAGTCAGAGTGTTTTTGGCCGTGGTGGTGGTGATAGTAAACATGTTGCCGAATGTCACTGGGGCATTTTTATACAACACCTGTACACCAACACCGGTAGCTGTTGATCCGCTGGTTGCCGGGGTCAGTGCCAATACCCCGGGCAGCGGGCTTTTTCCTGTTGGATCTTCGAGGGTTAAGTTGACCCGGGTAGCCGCATCACAGTCCAGATTAATATTAAAGTCTTTTTCTGCCGTGGTAGAACCCTGGCCGGTAAAGGCGGTTTTCAGGACATCCCCCATCGGCACCTTAATGGCAGTATTGGTTACTGAACAGGCGGTAGTCGTCACCGTAAAACTGTTCATGATGAGCGCTGAGTCTGGCCGCCAGGTGCCATTATCCAAGAGAATAGCCGCCCCCACGTTAGCGCTATTAACCACTCCTGAACCTGTGATCGGGGCTGTTTTATAAAAAGTGAGCCTGGCTTTTCCCTTCATGGTAAATGTTGTAAACATCCCTGCTTTATCTGTATAACAAAGCATGTTTTGGTTATTAGTCTCAGTAACGTAACGAATTATGGTAAGGCAATTATTGGTGTCCTCCATTCCAATAGCATAACCAATACCGGGTATACTGGTGCTGTAAATACGTCGATCACCAATAGTTGTCACATAGCTACCGTGGCTTTTGACGTACCAGCTCCAGGAAGGAGTAGTCAATATTGTGTCACAGGAAAAAAATTGAACGTTACCGGCTACTACTTCTGTGCCTATCTGTGAGCCTACCGGCGCATCACGTTGAACGACCATATTCGGCACGCTGATTGAAGAAGAAGCCGTGTGCGAACAAGCGGCCTGTGCTTTTGAAATATAAAGTAATGATGTGCCAAATAATATTAATAAAGTCGATGCGGCGCGAATATTACTCATAAGAGTTCCTTTAATTAGTATAAAATAAAATATCAACGACAGACTGCATCAAAAATACGTAATGCTGTGGCTTCATTATCTTTAACAGCAGGTAAGGTAAAATCTACGGTGCATTGTTTATTGCCCGTTTTGCCCCATTGCACCCGTAATGTTCCTTTTTCTGGGACACCGCTGATATAGACCTGGCCGCCATCGCCGACCCATGCGCTGTTTGGCTGACCCTGATCCTCTTCCACCAGGGTTGCATTTGCCCCCAACGGCACGGGTTTACCTTGATAACTCAACGTCATAATCACACGGCTGCCCAAGCGAGTTTTAAAGTTAGCCAAGGTCACGGCACCGCGGGTTGGCACCACGTTTTGTACCGTAGTTTCGATATCCACATTGTCACCCATCGAACGGGTATCCAGCCCAATCCGGTTGTTCCGGTAGGTACTGACATAAGGCACTACCGCATAGCCACGTGAGTCGGTATAGACGCCGGTATTGTTTTCCAGCTTAAGGTTTGCTGCGCCGGGGGCACGTACCAATGCCACAGTGTCACCCAGGGGTTGCGAGAAGGTGACGCCATACGGATGGACAACGATACCGCCTTGCATTCCGTAGTTAAACTGCTGTGAGTCGCTGGAGTAGTTGTAACCCCCGTTGATTTCGCCATGGCTCCCCTGGTAACGCGCACTGGCACTACCGCTGTTTCCCTGGCCTTGATTAGCCAGGCTTTGTTGCACCGTATAGCTCAGGTTATTGTCTGCCAACGCCGTACCGCTAAGTCCTGCTTGCTGGGTGACACTGCCATTGCTGCCTGAGTTGATGCTGTAGGTCGCCCAGCTATTGGCCAGGAAGCGGCTTAATGGAACCTGCACGCTGAAAGAGAGTTGCTTATCGCCGGTTTGCGCACCTGGCGTTTGGCTATAACTGTAATTCAGGCTGTAACTGATACCGTAAATACTCTGGCTGTAACCGGTATTGATGGTGCGTTGGTAACCCTTCATGCGCCAATAATCTTGTTGATAAGCAGAAATATAAATACTGCCGTACTCTTTAAATGACTGGTTCAGGTTCAGCTGGGATTTACTGCGTTTATTGTAGTTATAACCTACGTTGCTGTTGCCCGGCGTCCCAGAGGGAAACGTACCGATTTCATTCACTTCCTGAAAAGTATAAAAGCCTTCGGTCGAATAACGGTAACTGGCCAGGGTAAATGTGGTCCCGGTGAGGGCGATATCTTTAGAATACTGAATACGGTATGACTGCCCGGTACTGTCGGTGTTATTGGGTAATTTACTTTTTGCCTGGGTGATATCGGCTGATAGTGAACCAATATCACCGAAGCCATGGCCTAAACCGAGACTTGCCGCCCAATAGTTTTCCGCCCCTAGCAAGCCGCCATAAAGGGTCGTGCTATGTGCCAGTCCGTAAATTAACGAGGTCTGGCTAAAATTAGGTGTCTGACTATTCGCATTGGCTGAACGATAGCGTCCGCCAGCCAGCGAATATTTTAATTGCCCCTGGCGTAGCATAATCGGCACCGCAGAGAAGGGCTGAACAAATGTGTGTTCGCTACCGTTGGCTTCAGTGATAGTGACATGCAAGTCGCCACTGGCCGAAGTAGGGTACAGATCGCTAATCTCGAACGCGCCGGGTGCGACATAAGTCTGATAAATGACGTAGCCATTTTGACGAATAGTGACCTGAGCGTTAGATTGCGCAATGCCACGCACCGACGGAGCAAAGCCTTTCAGGCTATCAGGTAGCATGCTGTCGTCAGAGGCCAATTGCACACCGGTAAATTGGTTGCTGTCAAAAACCATCCCCGGGGTGGTGCTTTGCCCAGCGATAAATTGACTTTTTAGCGCGTGAATATCGCGTTGCAGATAAGTGTTAACCGAGCTCCATTTCTGTTGGCCCTGATCGTCCCGGGTATAGGTCGAATAGTTGCGCAGGCGCCAGGCACCCAGATTTGCCCCAGATTGCAGGTTAAAGTAGTAATTATTCTCACTGGCCGCTTGGCTGTTCCGCTGAGTATTGGCACCACTAAAGGTGTAATTGAATAACAGGGCCGGCAAACCCTGATCCCATAAAACAGGATCGACATAGCCCCGCGCTTTTGAGTCCAGTGCGGCTTGCGGAATGCTGATGTCCAGGCGTTGTTGCTCAAAATTAAAATGAGTACTGGCATCAGGAATATAGCTTGCAATATCAGTAATCGGCTGCTCGACCGGCAATTTCTCTAATGCCGGAAACGCTTTGTTTTTTAGCCCCATAACGGACAGTTGCTGAGCTGTTAACTCTGGCGCTAATTTATTTTCAGCCGATTTTATAAACTTAACCGAACGGGTTTCGATAAAGTTATCGTTCAGGTAAATATCTACGCGGTAATCCCCCGGTATTTCTCCACCGGAGCTGTATAAGTTTTCGAGGTCTACCGGTTGCTGTGCCGGATCCTGCATTTCTAATGCGGCAGGATCGAAATAATAACCACTGGCCGCAGCGGGTAATCCAATGAGTCCGATGCCTGTGGCCGCGATTTTTATTAACCAGTGAGGGTGATTATAGTTTTTCATACTGACTCCTCGCATACCAGCTATGAGGTCTCATCCTTTATTATTTATTGACATTGCCCGTTCGGGCATCCATTCGCAGTATGAAAGCAGGAGGGGCTATAGTTGGCTTTTTGCTACTGCGGAAATGTCACCGAAATCGGTAATGGCTTGCCAGCTCACGCTATTTACCGAGGCGCTGGTCAGTGGCCAGGATGCATTAGACATTGGTGCCACCATGCCCGTATCTTTAATCTCATTGCTACCAATCTTCACGCTATAAAAGGAAACATAATAAGGCGTTGGATTGTTAACGTTAAGTTGGTTACCTTGCCGACTGAATTTTAAATGCTTATAAGCCTCGGCTGAATTACCCTGAATACCCGCTGGGCGGAAGAACAGCTTGATGCGAGATTTGATCGACACCTGCAATTGGTTTTCTTCCGACTTTAGTGTTCCTGGTGTTGATTTGACATCCAGCCAAAAAACAGACTCTCTGTCTTTAGGAAGGTCGGTGCCCATATAGACAATGCGCAAGTTGGTCTCTTGGCCAGGATCCAATTTAAAAATCGGTGGCGTGATGACAAAGGTTTTTGCTTGTTGACCATGGTTGGCATTTTCAACCCAGGATTGAAGCATATAGGGTGTGTCTTTCTCTGGATTTTTTACCGATAATGTTTCCTCTTTACTGGCGTCATGATAAATAACTCTTGTTGCGCCGACGATAACACCTGCATGCGCAGCCGTGAATGTTGCCAATAAACTCACGGCAATCAGTGATGCTCCAAATAGTTTCATGGTGATCTCTTCCGAATTAATTACAGTAGATGGTCATAAAGTGGCGATTGATAATCGCCACTATTAATTTAATATGATCAGTTGTAGTTAACAGTAAAGCTGGTGCTTACGTTTGCATCACCACCGGTTACTGTTGCCGCTGTTGCCATATATTTTGCCGTAAAGTTATATACGGTTGCAGTGTTTTCACTTAAGGCCTTTTCAGCTGATATTGTATTTGGCGTTATTAGGGTGTTGCCATCAGCTTCATAAAGCGCAAGGCCAATACCTGTTGCTGCCGTACCTGTCGCTGCAGAGACTTTAAATAGCTGATTATTATCGGCGTCCGGTGTACCTGCGAATGTAATGGTGGCGGTTTTTGCCGCAGCAGGGCAGGCGCTTAATGTTACACTCACCGGTTTTGCCAGGCTGGTAGCCCCGACAGTACCCAATGCGGCTTTACTGATAGCACCCATTTGAACCGTAGAGGCCGCAGCCGTTGCAGTACAGGCCGTTTCCAGCACTGAGCCTTCAAAGTTAATGGTACCATCGTAGGCATTAGCTGCAGAAATGACGCTTGAGAACAGAGCTAAAGCAAGTAAAGTTTTTTTCATGAAATTTTCCTATCCCGATTAATTACGAATTGTTTAATTGCCTACGAATATAAGCAAAAGTTAATTCACAACCCATTCCCCCGGTTGTTGATATAAATAGTATAATTATTAGTCATTGCTTTATAGCTCTCTGATTCTGATTAGCACATAGGACAAATCCTATGCGTGATTTATACTGTTAACTTTTTAATAAGTTCTTCAGGAGAAGAAAACCAACCCAAAAGCCGGTTTGCAACGCTGTCACCGTGCCAATGCTTGTCGGTTGAATGAGGCCGGTAGTCGGCTGCTATCCCATGTGGCTCATCAAACCAGGTTAAGTCATCTGGCGTCGGTTATTTGACCAACACCAATAATATTTCGCATTTTTCTTTCAATTTCTTTAACTTGCGTTATTCTCAGTGTGGTTATTCAATAATAAAAATCCTGATTAAATTATTTATTCAAAAAACAATAGTTACCTTACTAAATTGATAGATTTAACCCGGTTATTACTGTAATCCGGAGAATAAGGCCTGCCTGCTTCTCCGGGGGATGCACGCCTGCGTGTGGGCGCAGCGTGCATAAAAATAAAATGAGAAGCCTTTGTTCGCTAAATCATCTGCCAGAAGGATCCTTACTCTATGCTGTTACGATTCAGTCAGTTAAATACCCACAGCCGCGTGGAATTGAACGCGATAGAAAATGCCGTTGCCATGATTGTATTTAAACCCGATGGCACCGTGCTGCGCGCCAATGATTTATTTCTACAAACTATGGGATTCCTGCGCCAGGAAGTGATCGGTCAACACCACCGTATTTTCTGCGACTCGCAATATGCCGAGAGTGCGACCTACCGCAAGCACTGGGATATGTTAAATCAGGGTAAGCCGATTACCGACAATATCAAACGCCTTCGCAAAGACGGTGAAGTCGTATGGCTGCAGGGCACCTATACCCCGGTTTTGAACAAGCAGGGGCGGGTGGTGGAGATCGTCAAGATCGCCAGCGTGGTGACGGAACGTATTATCCAGGCGCAGGAACATCAGAGTTTATTGGCCGCGTTAAATCGATCCATGGCGATGATCACTTTCAACGCACAGGGAAAGATCCTCGATGCTAATGACAATATGTTGAACTTAATGGGTTATCGGCTGGAGGAAGCGCGCGGGCAGTCGCATGCAGTGCTTTGCCCGCCTGAGTTTGCCGCCTCTGACGATTACCGTCAGCACTGGCAACGTTTGGCGCGCGGCGAGTTTATCACCGGGCGCTTTGAACGTGTAAACCGTCGCGGGGAACGGGTCTGGCTGGAGGCCAGCTATAACCCGATCCTCGATGAGGAAGGGCGACTGGTGAAAGTGGTTAAAATCGCCCAGGACATTACCCGGCTGATGATCCAGCAACAGCACGAGGAAGAGATGGTACGTAACGCACACCATCTTTCTCTGGATACCGACCGGACCGCTGCGCAAGGGGCGGTGATCGTACAGCAGGCAGTGGCGGGCATGCAGCAGGTGGAAGCGGCGGCGCGCGATACTTCGGCGGTGGTCAGCGAACTGGGCAACGGTTCACAACAGATAGGCACCATGGTGGAGGCGATCCGTAAAATTGCCGCCCAGACCAATCTGCTGGCAATCAACGCCTCTATTGAGGCGGCACATGCGGGGGAGCACGGGCGTGGGTTTGCCGTAGTCGCTAACGAAGTACGTACTCTGGCAGAGCAGTCGCGCCAGGCAGCGACTGAAATTGAGCGCATCACCAAAGACATTCAACAGGGTGTGGCGGCGGCGATCGCCGGGATGGCGGTGTGCGTGGAGCATGCGGGCGGCGGCGTTACCCTGACGCACGATGCCGGGGAAGTGATCAATCAGGTGAATGTTGGCATGCAGGATGTGGTGAAGCTGATGCAGACGTTTACCTCGGTAAAACAAGGTGGGGCATTACACTAGGGTCGATGACGCTAACCCCTGCCGGGGCTAGCGTCTGTTTCTACTTACGTCGGCTGCTCTGAGCCCGGAGCATAAGAAAGCTGCATGGCCTGCTGCGGCATGGTGATACCGGCCTGGTCAAAATGCATTTTCACCAGACGGTCGAGCGCATACTGCACCACCCATTGTTTCAACGCCTGAGTACGCACGGTCACCCGGGTAGTGAAGGAACGGTCACCCAGTGCCACCACGCCATTGAATACCGGTTCACCCACCAGGAAGTGCTTCACCTGCTCGTCCTGTTTCAACGCGTCTACCGCCTGATGCAGTACCTCATGAACATGATCAATGTCTTCATCACGACTCACGCTGTAGTTGGCGCGGTATACGCCAAATTCGCGGGCATAGTTGGCCAGCGTGGTGATCGAAGAGAAGGGGACGATGTGATACACGCCGTAGTCGTCCCGCAGGCCGATCGAACGGATGGTCATGCGTTCCACCGTGCCGGTAATGCCGCTGACGGTGACATACTCGCCGGTATTCATGCCGTTCTCGAACTGGATAAAGACGCCGGTGATCACGTCTTTCACCAGCGTTTGCGCACCAAAGCTGATGGCCAGGCCCAGTGCCCCGGCCCCGGCCAGCAGGGGCGCAATATTAATCCCCACCTGTGACAGCACAATCATGATGGTAATGGTACTGATCACGATGGCCAGCACGTTGCGAAACAGCGTCAATAATGTGCGTTCACGCGCACTCGGGCGGATGCCGTTGCTCAGTTCCAACGCCAGGCGGTGTTCGATAATGCTGGCCATTAGCGTCCAGCTGAAGACGGCGACCACCATAATCAGCAGGATATGTACCAGCCCGCCAATGATTTTTTCGCCGTTCTCGCTGCCGGCCCACTGATACAGATTGATCAGGTGCCAGGCGTCAAACAACAGCAGTGTTACCGCCAGCACCACCATCACCCGCAGTATCTTTAAGCCATTGGGGATATAGGAGTTAATGCGCCGTTCCAGCATCGGGTAGCGCCGGTTGACGTCATCCGGCAGTGAAATGCGGCGAAAAATCCAGCGGGTCAGCATGCCGGAGAGCAATGCGCCGACACCGATGGCTACCAGACTTTTCACCGTTGCGGTCATCATAAAGCGCAGGCTGTTACCGATATCAAACTGTGACAGCGCAAATAACACCAGGAAATAAGCGATTGCCAGCAGGTGCCAGACATGGCCCAGCCCACGCAGAATGATGCTGAAGAACGCCATGGATCGTTCGGCCAGCAGGTTAATCTGTTGTTGTATTGGTTTACGGTTGCGCAGGATCAGCGCCACTGCGTACAGCGTCAGCGCCAACATGATCACCAGATTAGCGGCCGCGGCGGCCGGGTAGCTGATTTGTGTCGCGACCACCGGCACCACCACCATCAGGCCGTAGCCAATCAGGCCGCTTAGCCAGGCGAGGCGTTTATTCCAGTAGTGGGCGCTGGCATCGCTAAATGCAAAGGGACGCAGATAATCAAAGTCAGGCGAAAAAATCAGTCTCAGCACGGCTTTGAAAAATTCGATAACCGCAAAGGCGCTGAGAAACAGAGTTTGCAAGCGCAGGATGGTCGTGCTGTCGGCATTAACATGGCGGGCAAACAGGTTACCCGCAGCCAGTGCGAGTAACAGTACCAGCAGATCGACGGCGAAGGCCGCGAGGATTGCCGTGGGCAGCTTGTACCACGGCCCCTGCTGCAGTTTGGCGTTGTGGCCCCAACTGCCCATCCGCTTGTACAGCGGGCGGATCAGCCGCCGGATCAGATGGAACAGGGCAAAGGTGACCGCGACCGTCAGCAGAAAATAACCCAAGGCTCGGAAAAAACTGTCGGGATTAAAGGTGCGTTTTGGCCCGGAGTCGATCAGCTTTTGCAGCGAGTTTAACCGCTGGTTTACCGTGCTGATGCCTCCCTGCGCCAAACTGCTCAGGTTGTCGCTCAGCGACTCGGGCGTTTCTGACGCGGTGGGTTTCGTCTGGGTTTTGGGCGATTCATCTGCCGCCTGTCTGAGGTGGTCGATCAGCGCTGCGCGGGCCTTGTCGTCCTGCAGAATATCAGCCAGTGCGGTGTAGGAAGCCTTTTGCTGCTCGGTCTGGTCGCTGGGCGCGGTATTTTGCGTGGGTTGCGCCAGCGCCAATGGGGAAGCGACGCAGATGAACAGCAGCAGTAGCAGGGGGAACCAACGTTCTCGCAGATGAGAACCGAATCGGGAGCATGCGGTTGCGGGCATTTATCCTCTCTTGGGGCTCTGTAAATCGGCGGATTGAATACAAATGTTAATAAAAACAAGCAATATAGTAAGAAATGATACGAGGCGGGGAGTGGGAACGCGTGCTAAATAAAAACGGCGGGCGCAGAGTACGCCCGCCGTTGAACAGGATAAATCAGGAAACGTGCTGCAGGAACTCTTTCAAGCGTGGGCTTGGCGGGTTGTTGATCAACTCATGTGGATTGCCGTCTTCCGCAATCCGTCCCTTATCAATAAAGATCAGACGTGACGCCACTTTTTCGGCAAAGCCGACTTCGTGGGTGACAATCACCATGGTCATGCCTTCTTCCGCCAGATCCTGCATCACCTTCAACACTTCATGGCGCAGTTCCGGGTCAAGCGCGGAGGTCGGTTCATCGAACAGCATCATTTTCGGCTTCACCGCCAGCGCACGGGCGATGGCCACGCGTTGTTGCTGGCCGCCGGAAAGCTCTGAAGGATAGTGGTGCGCACGCTCAGCCAGGCCCACTTTGGCCAGCAGGTCACGTGCCAGCTTTTCCGCATCCGACTTTTTCAGTCCACGCACGCGAATGGGGCCAAAGGCGACGTTTTCCAGCGCGGTCAGGTGTGGGAACAGGTAGAACTGTTGGAACACCATGCCGGCTTCCTGACGGATCAGCCGATCGTCAACCTTGGGATCGTTAGCTTTCAGCCCGTCGACGATCAGATCGCCGCTGGTGATCTCTTCCAGCTTGTTGATACAGCGCAGCAGCGTGGATTTGCCGGAACCGGAAGGCCCGATAATCACTACCACTTCACCCTGATTAATTTTCAGGTCGATATTGTGCAGCACCTGGGTTTGCCCAAAATGCTTGGAGACGTTTTTAAATTCAATCACAGGATTTTCATCCTTCTTTCCAGACGACGCAGCACGAAGCTCAGCACCAGGGTAATAATCAGATAAATAACCGCCACGGCGCTCCAGATTTCCAGCGCGCGGAAGTTACCGGCAATAATCTCCTGGCCCTGACGGGTCAGTTCCGCCACGCCGATCACGATAAACAGCGAGGTGTCTTTAATGCTGATGATCCACTGGTTACCCAGCGGCGGCAGCATGCGGCGCAGCGCCAGCGGCATAATCACATAGCGGATGGTTTCACGGCGCGACAGGCCCAATGCCAGGCCCGCTTCACGGAAGCCGCTATGAATCGACAGCACGGCGCCACGGGTAATTTCCGCAATATAGGCACCGGAGTTGATCATAATGGTGACCACCGCTGCGCTGAACGGGTCAATGCGTAAATCGTTGAACGCCATCGGCAGGGCGAAGTAGATAAACATCACCTGTACCACGATCGGCGTGCCGCGGATAACTTCAATGAATACCAGAGCCACGTGGTTGGCAATCCAACCGCCGTAGGTACGGGCAAAGCCGGCCACCAGGCCAATGAACAGGCCACCAATCAGACCGAGGACCGAAATCCACAGGGTCATTTTGGCGCCTTCTAACAGGATGGGGATGGCGGGCCAGATGGCGCTCCAGTCGAACTGCATGGTGTTTTCTCCCGGTGATCCCAAACGTGGGAATCAGATACAACAAAGCGCAGGGGCTAAGACACCACCCCTGTGCTCAAGTGAATCAGTGACTGACTTCATCCGTTATTTAGGTTCGGTACCGAACCATTTTTTGTAGATTTCGTTGTAGGTGCCGTTGTCGCGCAGCGTTTTCAGCGCGCCATTGACCTTCACGCGCAGCTCGTCACTGCCTTTAGGGAAGGCGATGCCGTATTGCTGGGCTTCCAGTGATTCACCGACGGTTTTGAACTTGCCGGCGCCGGCAGTTTTGATGAAGTACAAGATATTTGGCGTGTCGTGCAGCACTGCGTCAGCGCGCTTGGTGCCCAGTTCCATATAGGCGTTATCGATGTTCGGGAACTGACGCAGGTCTTTGGTTTTGATGTGTTGTTTGGCGTAATCAACGGAACCGGTGCCGCTCTTCACTGCCACCACTTTACCGTTCAGATCGTCAATGCCTTTGATGCTGTTGTCGTTGGCATTCACCATCACCAGCAGACCGCTTTTGTAGTAGCCGTCGGAGAACTCGATGGCTTTTTTACGTTCTTCGGTAATGGTGATACCGGCCAGCGCCAGATCGATGTTTTTGGTTTGCAGTGCCGGGATGATACCGCTGAAGTCCATAGGTTTCAGGGTGTAATCCAGTTTCAGTTCTTTGGCGATAGCGGCCCACAGGTCGATATCGAAGCCGACATATTTATCGCCTTGCTTGAACTCAAAAGGAACGAATGCGGTGTCGGTGGCAACGACCAGTTTGTCTGCTGCGTGGGAGCTTACGGCGAAGGCCAGCGAAAGTGCGGCCAGGGAGACTTTAAAAATTGACTTCATGAGAGGAATTTCCTGTACAGGTTGCGGATTACCCATTTTTTATATTGCAGTTGGTGCCATGAAAAAATCGTGCCATGTTTTCAACTACTATAAAAACAAAGAGTTATGCTGTGATGTTGTGTTTGAAGATCGAATTATTATTTTTATGCACTTTATTGGGGCCCCAAAATAGTGCCTTGAGTGACCTGTTGGTGCAGTCGTCTATCATTAACCAAATAATGGTGCTGAAACAACCGATAGTTAACCATTTCGCTTCAATACTGATAACTAACTCTAACTTTTGTGCAGCAAGGGTGTTGCACCTGGTGCAGGAATGTTCAGTTTAGGAGGTGCTTGATGAAAAAGTTGTCTTTGAGTCCGAGATACCCGGGCCTAGCGCACCGAGGGGCGCTCCGGCAGCTAAAGCTGCTACGACCCCTTCGGCACGCTCTCCCTAATAACGAGCTTTGTCACCTTCTGGGAGGTGCCTGGGACCTATCAGGTTATCGCAGTTGGCTATCTTTGCTGCCGCGGCGGTTATATAAGCTGCTTGCCGCCTGTTTTTTATCCAGCTCGGTTTGGCAGGCCAGACAATAGCGTACGCCTTGCAGCGCTTGCCGACGCGCCAAAGGAATTTCTTCCCCGCACTCCTGACAATAATGCTCACTTTCGCCGTGGCCCAGCGCCTGTCTGGCACGCTGTACGGCATCATCCACGGTGGAATCGATTTGATCCTGCACGGCACCTTCTGCCGCCCATCCGCTTGCCATGGTCACCTCACTTTTGTGGCACCGTCTGCCGTCTGATTTATCTACTATGGGCGGTTTTTTGAGCAATTCAAGCCGTGCAAAAAGAAAAACAGGCTGGGGCAAAGCCCGCAGCCTGTTCAATCCCGCGATGCGGGCCGTTTGGGTTACTTTTAGTGGGGTTTATTCGATGTTGGATTCGATAAACCACAGGAATTTGTCCAGATCGCGGGATGCCGCGGTGAACATATCCGCCGTATCTTCATCTTCCACTTCAGTGATGGCTTTGCGAATGTCATTGGCCACCGCACCGTAACGATCGGCCAGCGCTTTCAGGTGTTCCTGCACGCTGTGGATATTGGTCGGATAGCTTTTCAGCGGGGTTTTATCGTTCACCACCTGCACGGTGCCCAAGGCGACGCCGCCCAACTGCACGATGCGCTCGGCAAAAGTATCCTGATGATCGATGATCGCGGTACGGAACCCGTCCAGCATCTCATGAACGGCAATAAAGTTGGCGCCACGCATGTTCCAGTGGGCCTGTTTGGTGATCAGTGACAGGTCGATAAACTGGATAACCTGGCGGTTCAGTGCCTTGATGGCGTCCAGCTTGGTTTTTTCGTCCATGTCATTGCGGGTGTAAAGCAGCTCAGAAGATTTCGTTTTCACCAGTTTAGCGGTACTCATATCAGATCTCCTCTTGTTGTGGCGTTGTCCTATTTTTGGTTCGGGAGTCATTATAGCAATGACAGGGATTTCTGCAGGACGAAAATGGCTATTGGATAAATAGGGAGTGACGAATTGAAAATGTGATTTAACAGGTGTAGAGTGGTTTGGTTAAATTTAACTGTTTGAATTTTAATTTAATTTTTTATTTCATTTTTTAATGTTTTATAAACCGATTTTATTATCATCCTTATTATTGTTTCAATCGGATGAAGCTGCACTTTAAATTTAAAGGTCAACTGCAGAAATGGCCGTTAATTCAGATTGATAGGCCAATGTCATCTCCGCTAAGATATTCTGCCCTTATTTCAGAACCCGATGCCAATGAAAATCAACGTCGTTGGAACCAGTGGCAGTGGCAAAAGCACCCTGGCACGCCAGTTGGCGCAAGCACTTGCGCTGCCCCATATTGAGTTGGACCCGTTGTTTTGGCGGTCAGACTGGCAAGGCACACCCGATGATGTGTTCCTGGCGCGAGTCGCAGAGGTCTTGGCCGAGGCAGAAAGCGGCTGGGTGCTTGATGGCAACTATAGCCGAACCAAAGCGGTCAAGTGGAATGGCGTCGATTGGGTGGTGTGGGTGGATTATGGTTTCTGTCGTACGCTGTTTCAGGCAGTGCGTCGAGCTACTACACGTGCATGGTCCGGTACCGAGTTGTGGGCGGGCACCGGCAATCGTGAAAGTTTCCGTCGTTCTTTTTTCAGCCGCAATTCAATTGTGCTGTGGACCCTCAAGACCTACCGTAAAAACCGGGTCGGTTACCTGGCTGACATGAGTGATCCCCGCTATCAGCATATCCGTTTTATCCGGCTGCGCTCGCCTGGGCAGGCCGAGGTGTTTATTCGCGATTTGTCCCGGCATTAAAGCACTGTGAATTTTCACTGATCAAAGCGGGTCACGGGAAAGCCGGCCATCTCGACCGGCTGGCCGTTTACAGCAACAGGGTGTAATGCACTTTCATCACCGCTATTTTAATCAGCATCGGTGCGTTCAACTGACAACCGATTTGATGCGGCTCATGAGGGAAAAATATGGCGTACATGCCGGGAAACATCGCCAGCGTCTGGCGATGGCGGTTGATATTCAACAGTTGCAGATCTTGAACTTCGTCATAGGGCAATTCACTTTGCCAGTCACCCGGCATGCCGTAATCAATACGTTCTTCACCGCTGATTAACAGATGGATATTGGCATATTCCTGATGCAGCTCTGCGCGCTGGGTTTCCGCCAACCCGGTGGTTAGCGTCATCACGTCCATAAAGATCTTTTCACCGTCGATCTCATGCCGCCCCAGTGCCAGCTCAGGCAGATCGTATTGACGAAGGGTGGTGAGAGTTTCGATCAGTATCGGTGACAGCCCACGGCCATAGCGTGGGTTAAACAGAGTGTTATAAATCACTTTAATTCTCCATGTGGTGAACCCTGCCGGGCTCGGTTCCATAAAAACGTGGGGGCTTACTGCGCGGAAAAGTATGCCTGTTTGCCAGTATGAAAACAGTTAACCCGCCTGCATTCCGCTTTTGGCAAATGCAGGCGTCGTCGATCCTCAGGACAGGTTTTCGATTTGCGGTTTTGGCTTGATGGTCAGGGTGGCGCCCATGGAGGCCGCGATGATCGCTGCCAGTGCCAGCCATTGCACCGTGGTCAGGTGTTCATTTAGGAACAACATGCCGGAAAGCGCCGCCAGCGCCGGCTCCAGGCTCATCAGGGTACCGAAGGTACGCGCCGGAATTTTCGGCAGAGCGATAATTTCCAATGAGTAGGGCAGTGCGGTAGACAAAATGGCCACCGCCAGTGCGACGGGCAGGATATCAATATTCAGCAGTGCGCTACCGGCTTGCCAGGCACCAATCGGGCAGAACACCACGGCGGCGATCAGCGAACCGACCGCCACGGTGCCAGGGCCGTGGTCACCACCGGCTTTTTGGCCGCAAATAATATAGACCGCCCAACAGGCACCGGCACCCAGTGCGCAGGCCGCACCAAAGGGATCGATGCTGCCCATGTCATGGCCCAACGGCAGCAGGAACCACAAGCCGGCGATCGCTAGTGCGACCCACAAGAAGTCGATTGGGCGGCGTGACGAGAACATGGCGACCGCCAGTGGCCCGGTGAACTCCAGCGCGACGGCGATGCCCAGCGGCAGGGTACGTAAAGAAAGATAGAACAGGTAATTCATCGCGCCCAGCGCCAGGCCGTAGATAAACAGCGGCAAACGGCTGCCGGCGGCGAAACGCATGCGCCACGGGCGGAATATAACAAACAGGATCAGCGTACCGATACTCAGGCGCAGCGTGGTGATGCCTTCAGCGCCGACCAGCGGGAACAGGCTTTTGGCCAGTGAGGCACCGGTCTGGATCGACACCATGGCAATAATTAATAAACAGATAGGCACCAGCGTGGAGGACGCTTTAGTGGTTGCAGACGAGGACATCCTTTAGAGCCTTTTATGCGTTTCCCATAACCTGGGAAGACTGTCGTTTTTTGGATGACGGCAGTGTAAATGAAATGAGGTAAATGTGTCTGAGAAAAGCTTATGCGGTGGAGAAAAGTGCCAGCTTCCGGACGGCCAGCTGGTTTTTATGCTCAAAAAATGCGCTTTTTTTAAGAATCATCTGGATATTAAATAGGTGATTGTTGTCACAGAAACGCGTAGAATACGGCTCGAAAATAGAGCGAAAAGAAGAAGATACACTGTTCTTGAAATCTAATGTTACACGATATAAAGCATTAGACACTCATTTTAAGGCAGAGTTTCACGCTAATTTTTGCTATATTTTCAAAGCATGAACAAATGGATTTACTTAAAAATATAACGCGTTTGAGGTGGTTATGAAAAAAATTGCATGTCTTTCCGCAGTAGCAGCCTGTGTATTAGCAGTAACCGCAGGTACCGCATTCGCTGGCCAGAGCACCGTTTCTGCTGGTTATGCGCAGGGTGATCTCCAAGGCGTTGCTAACAAAGCCGACGGTTTCAACCTGAAGTACCGTTACGAGTTCGACAACAACCCACTGGGTGTGATCGGTTCCTTTACCCACGTGGAAAAGAACGGTTCTGAGAACGGTTACTACGGTAAAGCTCAGTACAACTCTATCACTGCCGGTCCAGCTTACCGCTTCAATGACTGGGCAAGCATCTACGGTGTGATCGGTGTTGGCTACGGCAAAAACATCGACAATGCTCAGAACGGTTCCGACCGTAACGGCAGCAGCGACTACGGCTTCACCTACGGTGCTGGCCTGCAGTTCAACCCAATCCAGGACGTTGCTCTGGATGTTGGTTACGAGCAGAGCCGTATCCGCAGCGTTGACGTTGGTATCTGGAGCGTTGGCGTAGGCTACCGTTTCTAAGATTTCTCCATGCCTACGGGTGTGAGCATGTGGCGCAGTTAGCCGCATCAGATAAAAATCCGCCCTCGGGCGGATTTTTTTTGCTCGTTATTCGGCATCGATCACTTGCCCAACCTTTGCCCCGGCTCTGATGAAAAGCGTGCGCTGCGGGCATCTCGTTCGTAGCCCTGTAGCTGAGTAAGAATACCGTACAGCGCCGGTCGACGGCCGTGGATCCAGCGGCGTCCGGTGCTGAGTGGGATCAGCGACAGGTCAAGTTCGGCCGTGACCATCTGATTTTCTGCCGCCCAGGTTTCCGCCAGAATACGGCCGTAAGGATCGAGGATCATCGCATTGCCGGTACGCACTTCGTCGTCGTCACGCCCCACGCCGTTGCTGAATAAAACGAACAAACCATTGTCATGCGCGCGTGCCGGTAGCCAGCGCAGCAGCCAGCCGCGGCCATGTTCGCCACGAAACGCCGCCTCAATCGCCGCCGGGTTTTCCTGCCGACGTTGCCAGATTTCCAGTGGGATCGGCTTCATGCCGTGTGGGCTACGTGAATGCGTTCCCCCCGTTTGATGTGGTGCCAGCAGCACCTCAGCCCCCAGCAGTGCGGTTGCCCGTACGTTTTCCACCAGGTTATTGTCCCAACAGATTAATACTCCCATCCGCACACCCCATGGGGTATCAAACACGGTGAAACTGTCACCGCTGGCTATCGCCGGGTGCTCAAAGGCATGCAGTTTACGGTGCACGTGAAGTTTGCCGTCGGGCAGGCAAACGGTGTAGGCATTGTAATATTTTCCGTCTTCACCCTGTTCAATCAGCCCGACACCGATCGCCATGTTATAGCGCTCCGCCAGCGGACGAATACGCGCCAGTGAAGGGCTGGTGGCTATTGGTTCCGCCAGTGCGCAAATTTCGCCGGCGCTGAGGTGTCGCACGTGCCAATAGCCGGTAATGCACATCTCCGGGAAGGTCAGCACTTGGATCTGTTCAGCGGCAGCGCGGGCAATAAAGCCCTCAATCACCGACAGGTTATAGTTTTTATCGTTGGCGCGATGCTGGAACTGCACCGTTGCGGCGCGCAGAGAGCTTGTCATAGGGTCACCTTTGGCTGTTGTCTGGCGTTGATTACAGCAAAGCTATTGATTACTGTATAATCAATTAAATTCCTTATTTGATAACTAAACGGAATGGATATTCGACAACTACGCGCCTTTGTGGTGCTCGCGGAACAGGGCAATTATCGCCTGGCAGCGGAGCAGCTGTGCATTACCCAGCCAGCGCTGAGCAAACAGATCCAGGCGCTGGAAGCGTTGCTTGGTGCCCGGTTGTTTAACCGTGGCCGCCAGGGGGCACAGCTCACTGCCAGCGGGCAGCGACTTTATCCCGAAGCCCAGATGCTGGTTGGCCAGCACCTGCAGTTTCAACAGCGCGCCTTGCAGATCGTGCAAGGGGAAGCAGGGCGGTTGGCGATGGGCTTCGGGCTGTCCAGTTTTCACCTGGCGCCGCAGCTGGTTGCTGCCTTCCGCCAACGTTTTCCTGAGGTTGCCGTGGGGCTGGAGGATTTGCCTTCGGAGCGGCAGTATCAGCTGTTATTGCAAGGCGAGTTACAGGTAGGGTTCGTGCGGCTACCGGTCAGTACGCCGCTGCGGGCTGCCGCACTGCTGAGCGATCGCTTGGTGTTGGCTGCCCCCGCCGCGTTGGCGCTGAAGGCGGAAACGATCATCGGGCAATTCAATACTCTGCCGCTGCTGCAGTTGACGCCGAAACGCGGACGCGGTCTGAGCGAACAGTCGCTGCGCTTTATTGCTGCCCATCAACTGACGCCCAATGTGGTGCAACAGGCCGGGGATATCCAGACGCTGTTGGCGCTGGTCGCCGCCGGCATTGGCGTGGCCCTGTTGCCGCACAGCGTCACGCATATTGCCCCGGCGGGTATCGATATTCTGCCGCTGAGCGGCGAACAGACTGAATGGCAAGTCGGGATTGCCTGGAACCCGCAGCGGGCTGATGCACTGCGAGATAATTTTATCCAGGTTGCGCTGGCCACGACGTCGGTGAACTAACCCCGGCTTACAGCGGACAGTGCATCACCAAAATGGGGCTCTGGTGGTACTCGCTGCGGTGGCTTTCGCTAAAACCGACCCTCTTCGCCAGCGCCACTGAAGGCTGGTTTTCCGGTGAAATAATGCAGACTGTCTTATCGCCCGGTAAATGCTCTTTCCCCCAGGCCAGAGCCGCCCGCAGCGCTTCGGTGGCATAGCCTTTACCCTGCGCCGATGTTACCAGCGTCCAGCCCATCTCTGGAGCGTCGAGCGCCGGGGTGATATGCCGTTGGAAGTCGGAAAAGCCGATGCCGCCGAGGTAAGCGCCGCTGACTTTATCGCGCACCGCCCAATAGCCATACCCTAACAGCGCCCAGTGACCTACGTAACGCATCAGGCGGCCCCATGAGTCTTCCCTGTCTCTCGGCGTGCCACCGATATAGCGCACCACTTCAGGGTCGGCCCACATGGCGGCCAATGAATCAAAATCGTCCAGCGTGTGCGCATCCAGGCGTAAACGTTCGGTGAGCAACTGCGGGGCAGTGGTGATAAGGGTCATTATTTTTTCCTGCACAGAGCCAAAAGGGTCTGTGCAGTATGCCAGAGAAATTACACCGCCAGCCACAGCAACCAGGTGAACAGGAAGCCACTGAGGCCGAGGATAGTGGTCAGCACCGTCCAGGTTTTCAGGCCATCAGCCACTGAAAGACCGAGGTATTTGGTGACGATCCAGAAGCCGGAATCATTTACGTGCGACAGCCCCAGTCCGCCAAAGCAGGTGGCGAGGGTGACCAGCACCAGTTGCAGATGATTCAGTCCACTGACCGCTTCCGACAATAATCCGCCGGTCGTCAGGATCGCCACGGTGGCAGACCCTTGTGAGGCACGCAGGGCCAGTGAGATGATAAACGCCGCCGGGATCAACGGCAGGCCGATGGTGGTCAGCACGTCCGCCAGTGCCTTGCCCACGCCGGATTCCACCAACACTTTGCCGAACACCCCACCGGCACCGGTCACTAGGATCACCACGGCGGCCGTGGGCAGCGCGCCGCCCATCACGTCGCTGGTGTGTTGCAGGCTCCAGCCACGACGAATCGCCAGGAAATAGAACGCCAACAGCAGGGCGATCATCAGTGCTACCGCTGGGGAACCGATCAACGATAGCGTGTCACGCAGCGCTGAGCCTGGCTCAAGCAAGGTGGCGGAAACGGTGCCCAGCATGATAATCGCGATCGGAATGACGATCAGTGCGGCCACCAGCCAGGCACCCGGCGGGTTAATGCGATCGCTTAACGGCGCTTTGCCTTCCGGGGCCGGTTCTGGCGCTGCCAACTGCAACTGCTCCAGCACTTCAATCGATAACGGGTAAGCCTTACGGTTCAGCCATTTAGCTGTGAAGTAGCCGATAACGCCGACCGGAATACAGATCGCCAGGCCGATAATGGTCAGCCAGCCAATGTCGGCGTTCAGTAACCCGGCTGCGGCCACCGGGCCAGGGTGCGGCGGCAGTGCGACGTGTACCGTCAACATCACACCGGCCATCGGCAGGCCAAACTTCAGTGGCGAAACTTTGGCCACTTTGGCAAAGCCATAAATGATCGGCGCCAGGATGATAAAGCCGACGTCGAAGAACACTGGAATGCCGAGAATAAACGCGGCGATGGTCAGCGCGGCCACGGTACGTTTTGGCCCTAACGCCTTGCTGAAGCGCTGGGCCAGCGACTCGGCACCGCCGGAATGCTCGATCATTCTGCCGAGCATGGCGCCCAGACCGATGATAATGGTCACCGAGCCCAGCACGCCGCCCATCCCGGCGGTCATCACTTTCATCACTTCACCGGTCGGAATGCCACTGGCCAGCGCCACCAGCAGGCTGACCACCAGCAAGGCGACAAACGGCTGGATCTTGGCCTTGATCACCATCAGCAGGAGCAGCACTACACCTAATACGGCAATCATCAAAAGCATAGAAGTCGACATGGGATAGCCTTTAATCGGGTAAGAGTCAGGCACCGCGATCGCCGGTTGGCGATACGGGTGCGTTTAATTTTTATGTTGTTGCTGTGCAGGTTGGGTTGGTTAGCCCATTACAGGTAAGGCCTTATCCAACCCAGTCCGGCGCGGGTATCGCCCCGGGGTTTGTACTCGCAGCCAATCCAGCCTGTATAACCGAGGCGGTCCAGTTGGGCGAACAGCCAGGGATAATTCAGTTCGCCGTCGTCCGGTTCATGGCGCTCCGGTACCGAGGCGATCTGAATATGGGCGTAGCGCCCGGCCAGCGCGGTCATCAGGCCGCTGATATTGCCGTCGACCAGCTGTGCATGGAAAAAATCGAACTGGATAAAGACGTTCGGACGATCGATGGCCTCGACCAGTTTTGCTGCCTGATGCTGGCTGGAGAACAGATAGTTGGGTTTTACCTGCGGGCTGAGCGCTTCGATCAGCACCTTGATGCCGTGTTTGGCGAAGCTGTCGGCGGCGTAGCGGATATTGCTGATAAAGGTATCGCGGTAGCGCTGCCCGTCTTCGCCGGGCGGCACCACACCGGCCATGACGTGTACGCTGGGGCAGTTCAGCGCGATAGCGTAAGCCAGCGCGCGGTCGATATCGGCCCGTGCGGCCTGTTCACGGCCAGGCACTGCCGTCAGCCCCCATTCACCGGCATCGGCGTTACCGGGCGCGGTATTGAACAGCACCTGTTGCAGGCCGTTATGGCGCAACTTTTCAGCCAACAGCTCGGCCGGATAGTCATAGGGGAACAGGAACTCCACCGCGCTAAACCCTTCGGCGGCCGCGGCCTCGAACCGTTCCAGGAACGGCAGTTCGGTAAACATCATCGATAAATTGGCAGCAAATTTAGGCATGATTCAGCTCCGTAGCTCGGCAATCTCATTATCGGTCAAATAACGAATGGGGCGCTCGCCGAGGGTGAAAATCAGCTTCGCCGCGTCTTCCATCTCTTCAGTGTTATCCGCCGCCGCTCGCAGATCCTTACCCGTGACCACCGGGCCGTGATTGGCCAGTAAGAAAGCGCGGTGGGTCGGTGCCAGCTTGGCCAGATCCTCCGCCAACCGCAGGTCGCCGGGCCGGTAGTAAGGCACTACCGGTACCTTGCCGACCCGCATCACCACATAAGGGGTGAAGGGCTTGATGGCGTTCTTCACATCCAATCCTTGCAGGCAGGACAGGGCGGTGAGGTAGGTACAGTGCAGGTGCACTACGGCTTTGCACTCCGGATTATTCAGATACAGCGCCCGGTGGAAGCTGATCTCTTTTGATGGCTTATCCCCGGACAACCATTCGCCGCTCAGGCTGACCTTCGACAGCCGATCGGCCTGCAGTTCACCCAGGCAGGAACCGGTTGGCGTTGCCAGCAATGTGCCGTCCGCCAGCAGCAAGGAAAGGTTACCGGCCGAACCGGTGGCGTAGCCGCGCTGGAAGAACGAGGCCCCCAGACGCACCATTTCTTCACGCGCCTGCTGTTCAGTGGGCAGTGTCATAGGGGGAACTCCGTTTGTGCCCGGGCGAAAAAGTTCTCATCGCCAAAATTGCCCGATTTGAGGGCCAGTGAAATCGGTTGATCGATGGCGCGCACCCAGGGCACACCGGGAGAAATGCAGGGACCAATGTGGAAACCGCCAATGCCCAGTGCCTGCGTGACTACGCCAGAGGTTTCGCCACCGGCAACGATAAAACGATTGAACCCCTGCTGCCGAAGCTGTTCAACCACCCCGGCAAACAGCGATTCTACCGCCTGGCTGGCAGCGGCCATGCCGTATTGCTGTTGCACCTGTTGCAGTGTTTTCGGCTCGGCGGTGGCGTACAGCAACGGAGCCAGTGGGCCGTTAGCCTGCTGTTGCACCCAGTCGGTCAGCTCGGTGACGTAGGCCGCGCGGTCATCGTCGTTAAGGCAACGGGCCACGTCGATAGCTCTGGCAGCCGCTTGCTGACGGTAACGTGCCACCTGTTGATTGGTCATGATGGAACAGGAGCCGGACAACACCACCGCCTTTTCCCCCTGTGGGGCCCCGGCTGCCTGTGGGCTGACTTGCCCCGGCTGTGCCCATTGACGAGCCAGGCCGATCGCCAGGCCGGAGCCTCCGGTCACCAGTTTCATATTTTTCAGCGCTTCACCCTGGGTCAGCAAATGCTGTTCATTCAGCGTGTCTAGCACGGCGTAACGTATGCCCTGCTGCGCCAACTGCCGCAGTTTTTCCGTCACCGTTATGGCGCCGCGATCCATTTCTGCTGCCGTCACCAGCCCGCAGCGTCCCTGAGCCTGCGCTTCCATCAGTCGCAGCAGGTTACTGTCAGTCATCGGTGTCACCGGGTGGTGGCGCATTCCAGATTCCGACAGCAACTGATCCAACACGAACAGATAGCCCTGATACACGGTGCGGCCGTTGACCGGCAGTGCCGGAGAGATCACCGTTTGGCTTTCGCCCAATGCATCAAGTAGCGCATCGGTCACCGGGCCGATATTGCCCTGCGCGGTGCTGTCGAAGGTCGAACAATATTTAAAGTAAAATTGCCGACAGCCCTGGCGTTGCAGCCAAGCCAGCGCCTGCAACGACTGCTCAACCGCCTGTGCTGCCGGGCAGGAGCGCGACTTCAGGCTGATGACCACCGCCTGAGCTTCGAGCGGCAGCTCTTCCTGCGGCACGCCGTTCAACTGTACCGTCGACAGACCGTTTTCCACCAAAAAGCTGGCAATGTCGGTGGCCCCGGTAAAATCATCTGCAATAACGCCGAGCAGCATTATGCGTTCTCCTTCTTTTGCGGCAGGTCGATACCGGCGAAGATCTTGATCACCGCGCTGTCGTCCTCTTTACCGAAACCGGCGTTGCTGGCGGCGGTAAACATATTGAAAGCGGTAGCAGCCAGCGGCAGCGGGAAATGCAGTGCTTTGGCAGTATCCGCGACCAGCCCCAGATCCTTCACGAAGATATCAACCGCCGATTTAGGCGCATAGTCCCCGTCGACCACGTGACGCATGCGGTTCTCGAACATCCATGAGTTACCGGCGGCGTGGGTGACCACATCGTACATTACGTCCAGTGGGATACCGGCGCGGGCGGCCAGCGCCATGGCCTCGGCCCCGGCGGCGATATGCACCCCGGCCAGCAATTGGTGGATGATTTTCACCGTGGCCCCCAGGCCAATTTCTTCGCCAATGCGATAGACCTTACCGGCAATGGCATCCAGTACCGGCTGCAACTGGCGGAAAGTGGATTCAGCGCCGGAGGCCATCACCGTCATCTGCCCTTCTGCGGCCTTGGCGGCGCCACCGGAAACCGGGGCGTCCAACATGTTCAACCCCAGCGCCAGTAACTGTTGTTCGATCTGTTTGGCATCGGCGGCGGAAATGGTGGAAGACACCATCACCGGCGTATTCGGTTTCAGCTTTGCTGCCAGGCCGTTGTCACCAAACAGGATCTGTTTCACCTGTGTGGCGTTGACCACCAGCAGTAACAAGGCATCGAGTTCGGCTGCGAAGTCGTCTGCGTGGGTGGCCGCTTGTTTTGCTCCGGCCTGTTGCAAGGTGGCCAGTGCCTGCGGATTAAGATCGACCCCGTAGGTGGTCAGTCCGGCATTAATGCACGACTTCGCTGCTCCCATTCCCATCGAACCTAGTCCTACGATGCAAACTGCAAAATCCCCTGGCTGTGTCATGCGGCACCTCGTGTTAATTTTAGTGATAATTTGTTTTATTGTGTTAAATGTAAGCGCTTGTCTGGTTGAAGTCAGCGATCGGCATCACAATTATTAACAGTTATTGTTTCAGGCTCACATCAGATAAAAGAGCTGATAATGGACTTATCTCACTGTTTTAAAGCTATTTAAAATAATGTATTGATACCATGACCCACCTCACGGCCTGAATGAAGAGGACTGTTATCGAACGAAAATTGACGTAAAATCACAATTATTATCACTGCGGTAAAGAGAGGGAACCGTGATACCTGTAGAACGCCATCAGCAAATATTAGCGCTGGTATCAGAACGTGGGGTGGTCAGCATTGCTGAATTGACCGAACGGCTGGGGGTGTCGCACATGACTATCCGCCGCGATCTGCAAAAGCTCGAAGAGCAGGGGGCGGTACTGGCGGTGTCGGGCGGCGTGCAGTCGGCAGAACGGGTGGCGATTGAACCTTCTCATCAGGATAAGGAAGGGATGTACAGCCAGCAGAAAGCGGCCATCGGCCAGTTGGCGGCCCGGCAGATCCCTCCTGACAGCTGTGTCTATCTGGATGCGGGTACCACTACGCTGGCGCTGGCCAAGCACATTAGCGATCGCGAAGACCTGACTGTGGTCACCAATGATTTCGTGATTGCCGGTTACCTGATTGAACACAGCCAGTGCAAAATCATTCACACCGGCGGTACCGTCTGCCGTGAGAATCGTTCATGCGTGGGTGAAGCCGCAGCGCAGGCGTTGCGTGGGTTGTTTATCGATCTGGCATTTATTTCCGCTTCGTCATGGGGCATGCGCGGGTTGTCTACGCCAAACGAAGACAAGGTGATGGTGAAGAAAGCCATTGTTGACGCCAGCCGCCGCTGCATCTTGCTCAGCGACACCTCTAAATACGGCAAAATCGCCACCTATCTGGCGCTGCCGATAACGGTATTTGACGCGATTATTACCGATGACAATCTGCCCGCCGCCGCGCGCGAGGCGATTTCGCAGGCAGATATCACACTGATGACGACCGGGGAATGAGAGGCTAAAACAGAAAACCCCCAGATGGGGGCGCAAAAAACTAAATGCCGCTGAACCAGTTATAACCCTGGTCTTCCCAATAGCCGCCGGGGTTGGTATCGCTGACAAAAATGGCGGCGATATGTTTGGCATTCTTGAACCCCAGCTTGGTCGGCACCCGTAGCCGCAGTGGGTAGCCGTAATCCGCCGGCAGCGCCTTGCCGCCGAAATCCAGCGCCAGAATCGTCTGTGGATGCAGCGCGGTGGCCATATCGATGCTGGAGTAATAGCGGTCCGCACATTTGAAACCGACATAGCGGGCATTCAGATCTGCCCCGACATGCTGCAGGAAGTTGCGCAGCGGCACGCCACCCCACTGGCCGATGGCGCTCCAGCCTTCGATACAGATCAAGCGGGTTATCTGGCTTTCCTGCGGCAGACGTTGCAGCTGTTCCAGCGTCCAGGACGCCTTTTTTTCAACTTTGCCGGAGACTTCCAACCGATAGCTGGCGAGATCCACTTCCGGCACGTTGTACTCGGGGTAAAACGCATTGAACGGGAACGGATGGGTGATCTGCTCCGGGCGATAGGTCTGTGCCAGCTTTTGACCGTTGAACAGCCAGGCCTGCACCCGATCGTTCCAGCGCGACATGGCCCACAGTACTTTATCCACCTGATCCCCGTCCTGCAGGTTACAGCCGCTCAGCATGGCGATACCGCCCAGCGTCAGGCCGGATCGCAGCATCAGGCGGCGTTGTAAATTGACCAGCTGTTTCTTTTGCGCCGGCTCCAGCGTCGGTGCCACAGGGCGCTGTTTTCTGTCATTCATGTTTGCCACCCGTAATCATTGCCCATAGCGTGCGCGGTACGATAATCACCATCAGCAGGTGGATAACCACAAACAAACCAATGCCTGACATAGCGAAAAAATGAACGTAACGCGCGGTGTCAAAGCCGCCGAACAGGCTCACCAGCCCTTGCAGTTGCACCGGCTTCCAGATCGCCAGCCCGGAGAGCACCAACAGCAGGCCCAGAGCCAGCACGCCGAGGTACATCAGCTTTTGAATGGCGTTATAGCGGCCGTGCTGATGTTTTAGCCGCAGCGTGAGCGCCTGCCAGATATCTCGTCCTAAGCTGCCTGCAGTGAGCGGCAGCAGATCGCGTCGGAAATGGCCGCTGAACAGACTCCACAGCAGATAGCACAGTGCATTGCCTGCCAGTAGCCACATTACTGCCAGATGCCAACCAATCGCGCCGCCCAACCAACCGCCGAGCGTAACCTGCGGCGGAAAGCGAAAGCCGAACAGCGGTGAGGCGTTATAGATTTCCCAGCCGCTCATAAACATACAAACCATGGCGAACAGGTTAATCCAATGGGTGATACGGACCGGCCAGCGATGCACCGGCCGTGGCGCGTTGGTTTTCATCACGAACTCCCGAATTACATTGGCGGAACGGTGCCGTTTTTACCGGCAGAAATGCGGGTGGCTACGCGTTCGCCCTTGTCGTCAGTCGCGGAGAACAACACGATGTGCACGCCAGGTTTCAGCAGGCTGCGGTCGCCGGGATCGAGCGTGACGATCGGCACATCTTCGGGCACGTTAACGGTTTTCTGCTGGTTACCGTAGGTCACGGTCAGGGTACGGCCGTTGGATTTAACCAGTTTGCCGACGGTGCCGTTGGTCATGGTATCCACCTTGCCGTCGGCAGATTCCCAGGCCGAATGGCCTTCACCGGTACCGCGCAGGCTGGCGGCAAACACGTGGACTTCCAGTGCCTTCAGGCTGCCGTCCGCTTGCGGTACCGCGGCGGTGCCGATAAAGCTGTCCGGTTTGATGTCATCCAGCGTGCCTTTTGAAACGCTCAGCACCTTGGTCTGGTCGTTGAGTTTTACGCTGATCTTTTCCCCTTTTCGGTCAGTGACCTGCAGGCTGCTGTCGGTCACCTGATCGATAGTGCCGCGCAGGGGAGCAATCACTTTTCCTGGCGTTTGAGCCGCAGCGGCGGCTCCGCTGCACAGCATCAGGGTGGACAGCAGTAAACCGGCAAAACGATGACGGGTAATCATAATGTTCTCCTTTGTTTAGGTTGCCGGTTAAGCATGGTTGAACAATAGGGACAGCACCATGTCCGTTTAATGACATTAATGTCATCAAGCATGTCCGCCGAAACTGCTAGTATTTCCGCAGGTGTAATGAGGTGGCAACAATGCGGATATTGGTAGTTGAAGACGACATCAGCACGGGTGATTACCTGAAGAAAGGGCTGGGGGAAGCCGGGTACAGCGTCGATTTGGCACGTAACGGCACCGACGGTCTGTTCCTGGCGCTGGAGCATGGCTACGATGCCATCGTGCTCGACGTGATGCTGCCGGGGTTGGACGGTTGGCAGATCATTGAGGTACTGCGCAAGAAAAGTGACGTGCCTATTTTGTTTCTGACCGCCCGTGACGGGGTGCAGGATCGTATTCATGGGCTGGAACTGGGGGCCGATGATTATCTGATTAAACCGTTTTCCTTCACCGAACTGGTGTTGCGACTGCGCACGTTGTTGCGGCGTGGCACGGTGCGTGAGGCCGACCACTATGCGATTGCCGATCTACAGCTCGACGTCCTGCGACGCAAAGCGGTACGGCAGGAACAGGTGATCTCGCTGACCAACAAAGAATTCATGTTGTTACATCTGTTGGTTCGTCGGGAAGGGGAGGTCTTGTCTCGCACCATGATCGCCTCGCAGGTCTGGGACATGAACTTTGACAGCGATACCAACGTGGTGGATGTGGCGATCAAGCGGCTACGCGCCAAGATTGACCGACCCTTTGACGTCAAGCTGATCCACAGCGTGCGCGGTATTGGCTACGTTTGCGAGCCACGTTCATGAAGGCCATGGCCGAACGCTGGCGTGCATTGTCGCTGACGCTGCGCAGCGCCATGCTGTTTGCGTTGGTGGCGGCACTGGTGGTCAGCGGAGCGGGATGGTACCTGTACGGAGCCATGCGTCAGGAGATGACCATCCGCAGCGATTTGCAGGTCACCGGCCGTGTGGAATATTTCCGCCATTTATTGAGCCAGCGTTTTCCGCTCGACCGGCTGACGGCGAACACCGGCCTGTTCGAAAATATGCTGGGCAATGAACAGGATATCCTTATTTTTCAGCAACTGGGTCAAAAGCCGTTAATCAACGTTAACCCGTCCCGGCTGACCCTGCCGCCAATGACCCCGACGCCGGTGGGCACACCGCAGCGGTTGACTGCGGTACAGGGTGGGCTGACGGAGCAAGGCGTGCCCTTGCGTGCCGTATCGGCGTTGGTCAGGCTACAGGACGGCAACCTGCTGCAGATTTCGGCGGCCCACGTGATGGTCAATGAACAGAAGATGCTGGCGCGTTATCTTTGGCGAATTGTGGCCGCGGTGGTGGTGGCGTTTGTCCTGATTGCCTTGCTGGGGTATTGGGTGATGCGTCGTGGGCTGCAGCCGTTATGGCGCATGGCGGCGCAGGCGGCGGTGATCACGCCGAATACGCTGTCGACTCGCCTGAGTGAGCAGGGCGCGCCGAAGGAGCTACAGCAACTGACTCATTCGTTTAATGCCATGCTCGATCGTCTGAACGATGGCTACCAGCGTCTGACGCAGTTTTCCGCCGATCTGGCGCATGAGATCCGCACTCCGGTGGGCGCGCTAATGGGGCAATGCCAGGTGGCACTCTATCAGTCGCGCAGCGTGGAGGAGTATGAAACCCTGCTGTCGAATAATATGGAGGAACTGGAGCGCATTTCGCGCATGGTGGAAAACATTCTGTTCCTGGCGCGTGCGGGAGAAGGGCAAGCCGTGCTGAACGCCAGCCGGCTTGATGTGGCGCAAGAGCTGCAGCGAGTGGCGGACTATTTCGAAGGTCTGGCAGAAGAGCGTGGCATGACACTGGTTTGCCAGGGGGAAGGGCAACTGTTGGCGGATGCGATGCTGTTCCAGCGTGCATTGAGCAATTTGGTTGCTAATGCGGTGCGTTACGCCGATGAAAATAGCCAGATACGGTTGCAGGTGCTTAGCCGGCCGACGGGGGAGACGGTGATACAGGTGGTTAATCAGGGACCTCCGATTGCCCCGGCGCATCTGGACAAGCTGTTCGACCGTTTTTACCGGGTTGACGCCGCCCGTAGTGCCGGCAGTCATGCCAGCGGTCTGGGGTTGGCGATCGTCCGTGCGATCATGACGCTGCATGGTGGTGTGAGTCGTGCCCAGTGTTCCGCAGAGAATAATGCTGCCCGGATCACCTTTAGCCTGATTTTTCCCGCTGGGGATTAATTTAATTTCGCTGTTTGAGACTATTATTTACGTCGATAATATAGTGACATAGGGTATTATTGACGAAAATGTTATTCGTAACATTTTACTTTCATTTCCCCCGCTATTGCCCCTGAAACCCTCGAAAAAAGTGATTAATCCTGCCGATAATTACGTCAATTTTACGCTTTACCCTTTGATTTTTGGTTAAAAATAAAGCTGTTAAAGTTTATGCAATATTATTTTTTCATTAAAAATGCTTGCAATAAATGAACGGAAAGGATTTTTATCTTAAAGGCGGTAATTTACAAAACAAAAAACTAACTTTAAGAACCTTTACATATAAATATATCAATGGTTGTGATGTTTGTATAATCTTTGGTTATGGTTTATGAGAAAAATCTTATATCTAAAATAGTCAGGAAAGAGACATCCATTCTGTGGCGTTAATTGAGTTTCATTGCGATTGCTGGCTGAGATTGACCAATTAACCTGATTAAATATTGCTTAATATCCTATTAACATTTAACGCCGGCGATAAATAATCACTAGAGTGACCTTTAAAATGAAATATAGATTAAACGACCACGTCGTTTTTGATGTGGATACGGGTACCCTGAGCCTGACGGAGTTCTCTGATGACCCCATCTCTATTTCCAATCCTTCAAAGCGATTACTGCTGCTATTGATTACCCATCATGGTGAGGCCGTTAGCCGGGAAGTGATATTCAAGAAGGTGTGGGATGATTATGGCATGGTTTCAGGCAACAATAATCTTAACCAGTGTGTGAGCAAACTACGTCGGGTAATTAAAAATCTGGGGATTGAGGAAGAGGTGATTGCTACCGTTCCCAAAGTCGGTTTTATGCTGCGTTATGAAATAGAGGTGGAATCCTGTGAGGGTTCGCAATACAGCGTCACTGACGAAGTAATACCCGTTGTTCCGCGAGCCTCAGATCAATCTGAAATAGCCTCATCGCCCGCAGATCCGCCAGTCACCGGGATGGTCTATGCCGGCTATTCCCGGCGTTGGTGGGCGATAGCCAGTGTAGTCGCACTGGGGGTGATTATGTTGGTGGTGGCCATTAGCAGCTATCTCACCGGTTCGATTTCCCGGCAGGAAATTTATCTGGGTAAGGTCAACAGCTGCAAGGTTTTCATGTCAATGCCCGGCGCTGCGGCTGCCGCCAGTGCCGGCCTGAGCCGTGACATTCTGGCCTATGCTGCCCCGCAGACCGCCGAATGCAGCGGCGACGAATTCTTGTTGGTAGTACGTAGCAACCAGGTGCGCTCGTACATTTCCGGCATTTCCCGGCTATTCTTCCTGCGTTGTCGCATTTTGCGTGAGCACAGGGTTGAGATTTGTTCTGGTCTTGAAAGCGACAAAGCAGCAATTATCAATTAATCGGTGTCAGGATGAACACCACCCCGGGGGAAAGGAATATGCCGCCAATATTATCACCTTGATATTAACTACTTAACTTTCACTGCCTGGCTATTAATGCAGCATTTTCCTGGTGCAATATTTATACTTTGCCAACCTGCGATGCTCGACATTTTCGCCTCAATCGCTATTTTTATACCTAATTTACGGTAATAGATTATGACGAATACCCCTTTCAGGGAGACTATTCTCTTTTATGAACCTAATCCCTGGGTGAGAAAAGGATTACGGGCGCTTATTGAACCTGAACCCACACACTATCAATTTGCCCACAGTATCAGGGAAATAGACGCTGTGCTAAAGGAGAATGAGAAACAAATCCTCATTATGGAGTTATATAATGAAAGTGAGAATTTGTATGATGTATTACGTTTCATTCTAACCATTAACGATTTCTGGCCGAAGACACCGCTGATCATATTTACTGAAGTCACCAACGCCAGCATACTGGCGATGCTGGCGGCGGAGGTGCATTTATCCCTGGTGGCAAAAGACGAACCGCTGGATTGTTTGTTCGAAGCCATTGCCGCCGCCGATACGGGAGTGGGGTATCGCAGTCCGGGTATTCAGACGGCGTTGACTCAACCCGTAGAACCTCTTTCCCGTAGCGAATGGCGCATACTGGCGATGATGATTGCCGATACTAATCCGCAGCGCATTGCCCGTGTCACCCATCGCAGTTATAAAACGGTGAGTAGCCATAAGCTGAATATCATGCGCAAACTTGGTCTTAATCAGGTGGGGTTTATGCGTTTGATTCTGGCTTTTCGCCTCCAGCACCCGGCCTGAAAATGCGTCCTCGGTCTGCCTGGTCACCAGGCAGGTCGGCGATGTATTTTCCTTATCCTCAGCCCTTTTATTTACGCCCCGATCCCTGGTTCCAGCTGAATTGATTTAAATCAAATTAAACATCCTACAAAAATAATCAAGATGACCGTATTTTGATTCTGCGCATCCGGCTGTTTTATATACAGGCGTGGCTGTTTTATTGGTCTGGGAAATAATAAGTTTATTGTCCTTAGAGGCGATGCCGTTTGGGGTTTTAACCTTAAAGTTGGTTTTTTAAATATTAATATCAGAATTTAAAACTAAATATTTATCAATTGATAGTTAATGATTCTTTTTTGATCTAATGCGGTTACTCTTCATCTCGTCAAGCAGACTGGCTAAAGCAGGTCACGCTAATGGACGCACAATCATATTCAAAGTTGAAGGGAGTTTTACCATGAAGAAAATTACACTGGCTCTGGCAATCATTTCAGCCTTCGCTGCGGTCAGCACTGCACAAGCCGCCGACGTTACCGCTCAGGCGTTGGCCACCTGGTCTGCTACTGCGAAGAAAGACACCACCAGCAAGCTGGTTGTTACCCCTATTGGCAGCCTGTCCTTCAACTATGCGGAAGGCATCAAGGGTTTTAACAGCCAGAAAGGTCTGTTTGACGTGACCGTGGAAGGGGATGCTACCGCGACCGCATTCAAACTGACTTCCAAACTGGTTTCCAACACCCTGACTCAGCTCGACACCTCAGGTTCCACTCTGAACGTGGGTGTGAACTACAACGGTGAAGCCGTAGAGAAAACCGCTGAAACCACCATGATCGATACCTCTGCCGGTATTCTGGGCGGCAACCTGAGCGCGCTGTCCAACGCTTATAACCAGGCTGTTCGCACCAGTGCACAAGATCAGTTCACCTTCACCATCATTGGTGCCACCTCTGACGGCACCACCGCCGTGACGGATTTCAGCACCCTGCCTGAAGGGATCTGGAGCGGCGATGTGAGCGTTGAATTCAACGCCACCTGGACCGCGTAACTTCCCAGGTTCACCGCTATAAAACAGGGGGGCAACTCCCTGTTGTTTATCGCCACAGAAGCTCGTCATTGGAATGCCACCATGAAACACATCTCTCTCGCCGCTCTCCTGCTGTTATCGCTGTCTCACCCTGTTTTCGCGCTGGATGTCGGTGAGATCAGTTCGTTCATGCACAGCGATAGCGCGCGTCTGAGTAAAGAGATCAAGAACACTACCGACAGTGGCCGCCTGGTGAACATCAAAATCGAGCGTATCTCCAGCCCACTGGAATCCGGAGCCGTGGTGCCGATGGGCAGCAAAGATGAAATGTTGCTGTCACCGGCCAGCCTGATATTGCCGGCCAACGCCAGCGATGTGATTCGCTTTTATTACAAAGGTCCCGCTGACAGCCAGGAGCGCTATTACCGCATCGTCTGGTTCGATCAGGCGCTGAGCGACGTGGGGCAAAACTCGGCCAGGCGCAATGCTGTTGCGACCACCTCTGCCCGTATTGGCACCATTTTGGTGGTGGCGCCAAGACAGGACCAATTCAATTACCAGTTTGCCGACGGACAGATAAAAAACACCGGCAACGCCACTTTCAAGGTGGTGGCCTACGGCAACTGCCGCAACAAGAAAGACGGCAATGACTGCAAGGAAAACTATTTCGTTATGCCGGGCAAGGCACGCGGTTTCAGCAAAGTGGACGTCAACGACAAGAAAGGTCGTGTGGCGCTATGGCATGGCGACCAGTTTATCCCGGTGAAATAGAGCAGGTTGTCTGCAATGAAACGGAATGCACCACATTAAAGCAAGGAGTGGCATGTGAAGGCTGTGCTGTTGAAAACGCTGCTGGCCAGCGGGGTGATGGCGATCCCTGCGGTGTTGCTACCGGGCCAGACGGTGATCGCTGCCGGACTGACCCAGATTGACGGTGTGTTAATCCCACAGACCTTCAGCCTGGCGCTGCGCGAAGGCATGAGTATTCCATTACTGCTGCACTTTGAAAAAAATAGCGGCGTAAAAGATGACCGCCGTATTGGTCACGCCTTTTTATACCTGGATAACAATCAGTTGAAAATCCGCCAGATTACGCTGGAAGACGGTGACGATGGCACTCCGCTGACTGCAGAGACCATCAGGCAATTGCAGGCGCTGCAGGAAGCCGGTTTTGACCCGCAGCAGCGTATTGCACTGACGGATGACGCCTGGCTGGCGCTGGACTTCCGCCAGCTTAATTTGCAGCTGGTGGTGAAAGAGGCGGCGATGGGAACCCTGTTGCGTGCTCGCTCCAGCGACATCGGCGTTTCCAGCGTGGACGCCATCAGCAGTACGCTGGATTATAACCTCGGGGTTTACGATAACCGCACCCGGGCCAGCGAGGGCAATACCTCCAGCTATCTGTCGCTCAACAGCGTGACTGCCCTGCGTGAGCATCATGTGGAAGTTAACGGTTCCGTTTATGGTATCGGCAGCGGCGATGAGAACGCCACGCTGTATAAGGCGATGTACGAACGTGACTTTGCCGGCCGTCGCTTCGCCGCCGGCATGCTGGACAGTTGGAATCTGCAGTCGCTGGGGCCGGTCACTACCATCAACTCAAGCAAAATTTATGGCCTGTCTTACGGCAACCGCGCCAACTCCACCGTATTTGATAACAGCCAATCGCTGACGCCGATCGTGGCGTTCTTCCCCTCGGCGGGGGAAGTGCATCTGTCGCGTGAGGGACGACTGCTGAGCGTGCAGAACTTCGCTATGGGTAATCATGAAGTGGATACCGGCAACTTGCCCTACGGCATTTATGACGTTGAGGTTGAGGTGGTGGTCAACGGTCGGGTGGTGGATAAACGTATGCAGCGGGTGAACAAGCTGTTCAGCCCCAACCGTGGTGCCAATGCACCGCTGGCCTGGCAATTTTGGGGTGGGATGATCCGCATGGACGACTGGCGTGGTGATGATCAACGCCAACGGCAGGCCAAGGATTCTTACCTGATCGGCGCTTCGGCCACCGGTAACCTGCGGATGCTGAACTGGGCGCTTTCCGGTTACTCGTTTGACAGCAACGCGGTGGGCGAAAGCCGTATTAGCGTACCACTGACCCAATCCATTCAGTTCAACGTGCAGAACATGGCGGCGTCTGACCATTCCTGGAGCCTGGTCAACAGCGTCAGTGCTGCGCTGCCCGGCGGTTTCAGCAGCCTGTGGGTCAACCAGGAAAAAACGGTGATCGGCGACAAGCTGCTGCAAAACGATGCGCATAACCGCGCCATCGGCGGCACGATGAATTTTGGCGCGCTTTGGTCGCCGTTGGGCAGCCTAAGCCTCAGTTACAACGACGATAAAAAGAACAGCAGTCACTACTACAACGCTGATTATTATCAAAATATTTTCACCGGCCGTTTTGGCACGCTTGGCGTGCGTGCCGGCGTTCAGCGCTACAACAACGGCGGCTACAGTTCGAATACCGGTAAATACATCGCACTCGATTTTTCACTGCCGATGGGCAACTGGCTCAGCGCCGGGGTTTCAAACCAGAACGGCTATACCACCGCTAACCTGGCCGCACGTAAAGACATTCAAGACGGGCCAATCCGTACCCTTGGTGCCAACCTGTCACGGGCGATTTCCGGTGACACCAACGGCGATAACAGTATGAACGGCGGCGCCTACGCGCGCTTTGACACCAAGTATTCCGCCGGTACGGTCAACGTCAGCAGTTCTGCCGATGGTTACGTTAACACCAGCCTGACCGCCAGCGGCAGCGTGGGCTGGCAAGGGCGTGATATTGCGGCCAGCGGCAGAAATGAGGGCAATGCGGGCATCATCTTTAACACCGGCATCGAAAATGACGGCATGCTGACCGCCCGGGTTGATGGCCGGACGGTGAAGCTGACCGGCAATAAAAACTATGTGCCGTTGTCGCCTTACGGCCAGTACGAAGTTGAGTTAATGAACAATAAAAACTCGGCGGAAAGCTTCGACATCGTCACCAGGCGCAAGAGCAAGCTGACGCTGTATCCAGGTAACGTGGCGGTGATCACGCCGGAAATTAAACAGATGGTGACGGTGTTTGGTCGCATCAAGGCGGAAGACGGCACGTTGCTGGCTAATGCTTATATCAAAAACCATATCGGCCGCACCCGCACCGATGAGAAAGGTGAATTCATTATGGACGTCGATAAGAAATTCCCGGTGATCGACTTTACCTACAGCGGTAACCAGAGCTGCGAAGTGGGCCTGGATCTGAGCAAAGCGCAGGGGGCTATATGGGTTGGCGACGTGATTTGTACCGGACTGAAAACCTATGCGGGTAACTTGCAGGCAGGAGAAATGGCAAATGAAGGTTAAGTCTACGCTGCTGCTGATGCTGTTGGCTGCCTTGCCCCTGCAGGCGGCGGTGAGCGTCACCAACTGGCCGAATGCCGCGACGGTGAAGTTCGTGTTTGTCGAGAACAACGCCGATGACAACTTTTTTGTCACCCCATCCGGGGCATTGGATCCGCGCATGACCGGGGCCAATAAATGGACCGGGCTGAAGTACGGCGGCTCCGGCACCATTTACCAGCAGAGCCTGGGCTATGTGGATAACGGCTACAACACCGGCCTGTCGGCTAACAACCGTTTTGACATGTGGCTGGAAAATGCCCCGATCAAGAACCCGTTCCTCGGGCTGCGCTGCATTAACTGGTACGGCGGCTGTAATATGGATACCAGCCTGATTTTGCCGCAGGCCACCGATGAAAAAGGGTTTTATGGTGCGGTGGTGACTTCAGGGGGTGCTAAATGGATGCACGGTATGATGTCGCCGAGTTTTTATCAGTATTTGAAACAGATGGCGCCCGGTGATGCGTTCAGCATGCAGATTAATGGCTGCCAGACTTCGGACGTCTACGATGCCAGTAACGGGGGACGCTGTCAGGATCAGAGCAGAGGCAACTGGTATAAACGCACTGTGACCCACAGTAAGGCAGCGCATCTGCGCTTTATCAACACCAACGCGGTGTCGGAAGTGTTTGTTAACAGTGACGGCGTGCCGATTATCGGTGAGGGCAATGCCGACTGCAAAAACCAGACTATCGGTTCGCGCTCTGGCATCACCTGTAAAATGGTCAGCTACGATCTGCAGACCGACGGTAGCGTCAGTAACACCTCGATTCATGTGTTCCCGGCGATCAACAATGCGGCGCTAACCTCGGCGACCAACGCCGCCGATTTGCAGTTCAGCCTGGACGGCAACAGCTGGAAAAATACCTCGGGTACCGGCAGCTACTACACCTTTAACCAACTGAAGAGCAGCAACGTGATTTATGTGTTCTTCGGCAGCAACTTTTTCAAACAGATGGTGAAGCTGGGCATCTCCGACAGCGGCACACGCGACCTGATTAACTTCCGCTTCCAGAACACCACTTCACCGGAATCCGGCTGGTACGAGTTCTCTACCTCCAACCAGCTGATCATCAAACCGCGTGATTTCAGTATCAGCATCATTTCTGACGACTACGACAACCAGCCGCACCGTGAGGGCTACGTCGGCCCGGCAGAGCCACCGCTGGAATTTGGCTATATCGTCACCACCAGTGGCAAGACTGCTGCCGATCAGGTGAGGGTGATGGCTACCGGCCCGACGCAGGCCATCAACGGGATTAATTACTGTATTTTTTCCTCGGCGGATAGCCACAGCCAGGTACCCTTTCCGGCCACGCTCAGTATCACTACCAGCACCAATGGCCAGCAGAGCTATGACGCCGGCTGCGACGGGCAGTGGCATGACATGACTAACGCGTTATGGAGCAGCACGCCGTGGAACGATATTTCCGGCGAGGTCGGGGTGCTGAACAAAACCCGGGTGAAATTCAACATTCCGATGAATAACCCGATCTCGCTAAAGACGGTGGACGGCAACGGCTGGTATGGCGACGTCAGTGCCGCCGGGGAGATCCACGTTGAAGCCACCTGGCGCAATATTAACTAGAGGAAACGCCGTGAGAAGCTGGCTGTTGTGGCTACTGTGTCTGCCATTGAGCGCGACGGCGATTAACGTCGGCACCTTGACGTTTGCGATGGATCAGGACCAATCGTTCACCGCCAAGCGGGTGCTGAACAATAATCGCAGCGCGCGTATTTATCAGGTGACCCTGCGAGCCATTGACCGGCCGGGGGAGAATGAGGCTCGTAGCCGCCCTGCGGACGGCGAACTGCTGTTTGCCCCACGTCAGCTACAACTGCAGGTTGGGCAGGGCGAATATTACAAGTTCTTCTACCGTGGCCCGCAGGATAACCGCGAGCGTTATTACCGGGTGTCATTTCGCGAAATTCCCACTCGATTTTTCGATCCGGCGCAGCGTCACACTACCGGCGTCAATCTGGAGCCGATAGTGGTGATGGACACCATTTTGGTGGTGCGCCCACGCCAGAGCAATTTCGCCTATCGGCTGGATCCGCAGCGCGGCACCCTCACCAATACCGGCAACACCTACTTTAAATTCCTGCTCAAACCCGGCTGCGACAGCACCGATGAAGAGGGTATCACCGAATACCTGCGCCCCGGTGATACGCTGACCCATGCCGGTATTCGGCTGAAAGGGCAGAAATTTATTATCTATAACGACAAATTTATCAGCGTCGATAAAAGCTGTATTAATTAGCCATAAACCACTAGCGCAGCGGGATCGAAAAGCGGAAACAGGCACCGGTTTGCGGTCGCTCGATCAATTGGATATCGCTGTCGTGCAGCAGCAAAATGCGCCGAACGATCATCAGCCCCAAACCGCTGGCATGGCGGCGTGCGCTGCTCAGAATGGAAGGGCGCATGAACAGATCGGCACGCAGCTCCTGCGGAATACCTGGGCCGCTGTCATTGACCTGCACCAGCACCTTGCCTGCCTGTTGCCACAGGCGCACCTCGATCTCGCCGCCCTGCGGCGTGTGACGAATGGCGTTATCCAGCAGGTTGGTCAGCACCCGTTCAATCATGCTGACGTCGGCAAACACCAGGGGAATACCCGGGGTGATATCTGCCAGCAACCGCTGCTGACGTGCCTCCGCCGCCAATTCAAACTTCTGGAAGACGTCCTGCACCAGTTCGCTGAGTGAGAACGGCTCTTTCTGCGGTTTCACCACGCCATATTCCAGCCGCGCCAATTCGAACAGTTCCTGTGCCAATCGACCTACTTTGCGGCTCTGCGCCAAGGCGATTTCCAGATAGCGTTGACGATCGTTTTCGCTCAGGTTGGCGGACTTGACCGACAGCGTTTCCAGATAGCCGTGCAGTGACGTCAGTGGGGTACGCAGGTCGTGCGAGATGTTGGCGATAAATTCGCGCCGTTGCTGATCCTGCTGCGAAAGTGTCTGCCACTGCTCGGCAATACGTTGCGCCATGCTGCGGAATGCCTGCTGCAGTCGGCTGACTTCATCGCGACCGCCGCTGTCGGCCGGCAGTGCCGCATAGGCTTGTACCGCCGCGATGCCACCGCTGTCCAGCTCAGTGACCTGGCGTGTCAGACGGCGGATAGGTCGGGTCACCCAATAAAACGCAAAACCACCGGCCACCAGGCTGAACAGCACCATCAGGCCGGATGTCCACAGCGCCATGGAGACCGCGGAGCTATGCAAAGCATGGCTGGTTAATGCGTCGTAATCCTCGCCCAGCAGCACCACATACAAATAGCCTTCAACCTGTCCATTGACCTTGAGCGGCGCGGCGCTGAACACTTTTTTGGCGTCCGGATTACGTGGGTCATCGCCGTAAACCGGCATATTTGCACCGTTGAACAGCGCCTGCAGTGGCTGCAGATCCACTTTCTGGCGTTTCAGATGGCCGGCCGGGGCGGCGTTACCAATGATGTCGCCCTGTTTATCGAGCAGGTACACCTCAACGCTGGGATTTACCGCCATCAGTTGATTAAACAGACTATTGACTGACTCTGCGTTCAGCCCATTTTGCCCTAACAGCGGGTTGCTGTCGGCAATGTGCTGCGCCAGATTACCGGACAGCCGTTGGATCACCCCCTGGCTGTACTGGGTGCTGCTGCGGACCTGCATCCAGCCGGAAATGGCGCAGCTGATTACCATCAACAGGGCGAAGATCAGGGTCAGGCGTTGCGTTAGCGTAAGGTTTTTCATGATTCACTCTTGCGGCGCTGCCGCGAATTTATAGCCCATGCCCCATACGGTGAGGATGCGCTCGGGTTCCGCCGGGTTGGTTTCAATCTTGATGCGCAGCCGGTTGATATGAGTATTCACGGTGTGCTCGTAGCCTTCATGCTGATAACCCCACACCTGATTGAGCAGGCTGAGGCGGGAAAATACCTTGCCAGGATGTTTGGCAAAAAAATACAGCAGGTCAAATTCACGCGGCGTCAGATCGACCGTCAGCTGGTTCAAATGCACTTCACGGGCAATAGGATCTATGGTCAACCCGTCAAAACTGAGCGTGCCGGCGTCCATTCGCAGGTTGCGGCTCATCGCCTCTTGACGGCGAAACAGCGCCTTGACCCTGGCCACCAGCTCCAGCATGGAAAAGGGTTTGGCGAGGTAGTCGTCAGCGCCCAGCTCCAATCCCAGCACGCGATGCACTTCGCTGGAACGCGCACTGGTGATGATGATCGGCGTGTAGCGTGTCATATTGCGTGCCCGACGGCAGATCTCCAGCCCGTCGATCCCCGGCAGCATCAGATCGAGGATCAGCGCGTCCCAGCCGCCCTGTTCCAGCATCGCCATACCCAGATTGCCATCGGCGGCATGGCTGATGTCATAGCCTTCATCACGCAGATGTAATTGCAGCAGCTCTGCGATATTGCCGTCATCCTCGACGATTAAAATTTTCTTTGGCTTATCCATTCTTCCCACCGCTGATTGCCAGACCTGATTGAAGTCTACACAACCGACGCAGCCGGAGTTATCACATTTTATTTAACTTTGCGTGAGGTCTTGGGGAACAAATCAGACGGATACTCAACACATCGAAACCACCACCCTCAGGAGAGCCCCATGGCCATGTCCATTACGCCGGAGAAACCGGTGCTGATCCATCCGCTGTGGCTGCGTCTGACGCACTGGCTGAACGCGCTGGCGATGCTGATTATGGTGACCAGTGGCTGGCGTATCTATAACGCCTCGCCGTTGTTTAACTTCAGTTTTATCAACGAGCTGACGCTGGGTGGCTGGTTGGGCGGCGCGCTGCAGTGGCACTTTGCCGGCATGTGGCTGTTTGGCATTAACGGACTGTGTTATCTGCTGATTAACCTGTTCAGTGGCCGCCTGAAACGCAAGTTCTGGCCGCTCAGCCCGAAAGCCTTGTTGAGTGACCTGCTGGCGGCGCTGCGGGGCAAGCTCGGTCACAACGACTTACGCCATTACAACATGGTGCAGCGGGTGGCCTACCTGTTTGTGATGGTGGCTGGCGTGGTGATGGTGCTTTCCGGCCTGGTGCTGTGGAAGTCGGTGCAATTTCCGCTGTTGCGTGAACTGCTCGGCGGCTATGACGCGGCACGCTATATCCACTTTTTTGCCATGTCGGCGCTGGTGGGGTTTGTGGTGGTGCATCTGGTGATGGTGGCGCTGGTGCCACGCACGCTGTTGGCTATGTTGCGTGGACGTTAAGGAGAGCCCGATGAAAACAGATAAACAGCCGATCAACCTGAGCGAAGGGCGGGAGATCGTCAGGGAGGCGCAGCAATTGCTGGCACGCCAACTGGAGTCCTCTTCACGCCGTCGTTTCCTGCGCAACGGGCTGACGCTGGGCGGTATTGCGATGCTCACCGGTTGTGACATCAGTGACAACGCCAATGTGGAACAGGCGCTGAGCCGCATCTCGCGGTTTAACGATCGGGTACAGGGCTGGCTGTTCAATGCCGACCATCTGGCACCGGTGTACGCCGAATCGATGATCACCCGTCCGTTCCCGTTCAATGCGTTTTATGCCGAGGAACAGGCACCGGATATTAATGGCGATGACTATCGGCTGGAAGTCAGCGGACTGGTACTGAATAAACACTCCTGGACGCTGCCGCAATTGCACAAGATGTCGCAGATCAGCCAGGTGACGCGCCATATCTGCGTTGAAGGCTGGAGTGCGATCGGCAAATGGGGCGGAGTGCCGTTTGCGGAGTTTCTCCAGGCGATCGGCGCGGATCTGAGCGCCAAATATGTCAGCTTCAAATGTGCCGACGATTATTACACCAGTATCGATATGGCCACGGCGCTGCATCCGCAAACCATTATGGCGCTGACCTACGACGGCCAGATCCTGCCACGTAAATACGGCTACCCGATGAAGCTGCGCATGCCGACCAAGCTCGGCTACAAGAATCCGAAACATATTCAGGTGATTGAAGTCACCAACCGTTTTCCCGGCGGTTACTGGGAAGATCAAGGTTACAACTGGTTTGGCGGCAGTTAACGACGGCCGCAACTATCCCCCGGCACACAGGTGCTTTTTAAATGAGAGAAGGAAATACCATGAAAAAGTTATTCGCAGTGATGATGTGTAGCGCATTGATGTTGGGTTCTATCGGTGCCAATGCGGCAGACAGCATGAGCAAAGACGCGATGAAAAAGGACAACATGGGCCAGATGTCTCATGACGGCATGGCCAAAGATGGCATGAAAAAAGACGCCATGAAGAAAGACTGCATGAGCAAGGATTGCATGAAGAAGGACAGCATGAGTAAGGATGCGATGAAACACGACGGCATGAAGAAAGACAGCATGGCCAAAGACGGCATGAAAAAAGACGCCATGGGGCAGTAACACCCCTGCCAAATCCGGCGGTTTGGACCGCCGGTCTTTTCAGCAACGTGAGGTATTTATCATGAAAAATCTTATCTTGGCAGTAGTCTTGACCTGCCTCAGCGGAGCCGCATTGGCTGCAGCGCCAGTAACGGCGGAAAACGCTCAACAACTGCAGAAAATCGGCGTGGTCTCCAGTCAGGCGTCAACGTTGAATGACTTTGAGCAAGCGATCGCCGCAGATGCCAAGCAACAGGGGGCCAGCGGTTATCGTATCACCTCGGTCACCGTCAACAATCATGTCTACGGCACGGCGAATCTGTATAAATAGGGAAGAACATGGCGGGATGTAAAGAACAAAGAAGATGAGAAGGGGCGCAGCCAGGCTGAGCCCCTTTAATTTTTATCGGGTTACATACCCGGGAAGGTCAGGGTATTCCCCGGCGCCTCGCGGTGGATGTGCACAAAGTTCAGGTGTTTTTCGTACTGATCGAGGATATCGCCGATTACCTGTTCCTTGCTGTAGTCCATCAGGTCATTGCCCTGAGTGCCTTCCATCAGGAAGGTTTCCAACCGATAGTAGTGTGATTTGCCGGAGCGGGCGCGATAGGTAAAGCCCGGCACGGAGTAACGCTGTGGCCAGATTTGGTAGGTAAAGTTCTGCTCCTCGCCCAAATGCACCAGCAACTCCAGATGGTTTAAACGCTCATCTTCGGTTGGTGGCACCTCACTGAACTCCACTTTGGCACCGCGCAACTCCAGCTCACGCGCCACTTCCTGCATCGCCGGTCGGCAACGGGTATCCATCATTTTCTGCGTGTATTGGGTACCCGGATAATTCATCACCCGTGACAGGCGCTGTTTCCAGTTCAACACGTCATTGCTGGACACCGGCATCGGTGCAGTCGTATTCAGGGCGCTGGCCTTGCGGTAATCCTCTACCCGCAGCGATTTATACAGCCCGGCCATCACAAAGAAGATCACAAAGCTGAACGGCAGGCCCATGATCACCGTGGTTTTTTGCAGCGCGGGCACGCCGTCGGTCATCAACATACCTATGGTCAGCAGGCCAATCGCTACCGACCAGAAAATACGCAGCCAGTTGGGGGCATCATTGTTGATGTCGCTCAGGCGCGAGGTGAAGTTACCCAGCACCAGCGAACCGGAGTCTGCCGAGGTGACGTAAAACAGCAGGCCAGTGATAGTCGCCACCGAGGCGCTGAAGGTAAAGCCCGGGTACTGCGCCAGCAGGCTGTAGAAACCGCGTTCCGGGTACTGCATCACTTCCTGCGCGAAGGCGGCGTTGCCGTGAATAATCTGGTACAGCGCGCTGTTACCGAAGATCGACAGCCACAGCAGGGTAAACACGAAAGGAATAATCAGCGTGCCGACCACAAACTGGCGGATGGTACGCCCGCGTGAAATTCGCGCCAGGAACAGGCCGACAAAGGGTGCCCAGGCTACCCACCAGGCCCAGAAGAACAGGGTCCAGTTGTTCATCCACTCTACCGGACGATCGAAGGCGAAGCTGTTAAGCGTCATACCCATAAAGCGGTTGACGTAATCGCCGACGTTGAGCACCAGTGCATTAAGCAGGAACTCGGTATCGCCGAAGAACAGCACGAACAGGATCAACCCCAGCGCCAGCAGCACGTTGAGCTCGGAAAGAATACGGATGCCCTTGTTGACGCCGGAGGTCACCGAAATGGTGGCCATGATCACCGACAGCAGGATCAGCGCGGCCTGAACCGTCAGGTTTTCCGGTATGTGGAACAGGACTTTCAGCCCGTAGTTCAACTGCACCACGCCAATGCCGAGCGTGGTGGCGATACCGAAGATGGTGCCCAGTACCGCAGCAATATCAACGCTGTGGCCGATCGGTCCGTTAATGCGCTTGCCGAAGATCGGGTACAGCGCCGAACGGATGGTCAGCGGCAGGTTATAGCGGTAGCTGAAGTAGCCAAGAGCGATACCCATCAGCGCATACATCGACCAGCCGGTCAGCCCGTAGTGGAACAGCGTCCAGACCATCGCCTGGCGCGCGGCTTCCAGCGTCTGGCCCTGGCCTTCCGGCGGCATCATATATTGTGTCACCGGTTCGGCGACCGAGAAGAACATCAGATCGATGCCGATACCGGCGGCAAACAGCATCGCTGCCCAGCTCATCAGGCTGAATTCGGGTTTTGACTGCTCAGGCCCGAGCTTGATTGATCCAAAGCGTGAAGCGGCGATAAACACCACAAATACGATGTACAGGGTAGCGGCCAGCAGGTAGTACCAGCCGAAGGTAGTGGAAACCCAATTCAGGGTGCGAGTGATCCATCGCCCGGAGAAATCGGTAAAAAAGATGGTCATCAGCGAGAAGGCCAGGATCAGCCCCGCCGAGGTGAAGAAAACCACCGGATTAAGGCCATCCTTTTGTGGTTTTGAGGAGGTTTCGCGTGTTGTCATCGTCTTCCTCTGTTTTTTAACAACTGAGTAAAATCGTGCCCACACACCAGCCTGAACGACACGCAGGTGTCGCCCGGAAACAGTGCGGATAAAAACGCCGCGGCAATTGCTGTTCTGCTTGCCAAAAGTTGCCGCTTTGTTTGTTAACGAAACGGGAAATCGTTTCGTGGTGGGAACCGCTTACAGACACTGATTTTGGTCAGATTCGTTAAATACCTCACGAAAATCAGCCAGTTCCACAACCGAAAAGTACATATTTGTAACCAAGCGGTAATAAAATATATGCAATTTTTATTGAACGTTCAATCAAAAAAAAGTTTAATAGTTGCCATGAAGACCAAGTTCAGCAGGCGGAAAGACGGTGAAACCCCGCCGCTGAGACGAGGCCGAAGTCGGTTTTGTGAGAGTCGAATTATGCCAAAGGTAGGAATGCAGCCGATCAGAAGGCAGCAGTTGATAGATGCCACGCTGGCCGCAGTCAATGAAGTTGGAATGCATGACGCCACCATTGCGCAGATAGCGCGACGGGCGGGCGTTTCCAACGGCATTATCAGCCACTATTTCAAGGACAAGAACGGCCTGCTGGAAGCCACAATGCGCTATTTGATTAGCCATTTGGGCGAGGCGGTGAAGCTGCGGTTGCAGGCGTTGAGCGACCACAGCCCGGCATCACGGCTGCAGGCGATCGTCGCCGGTAACTTCGACGACAGTCAGATCAACAGCGCGGCGATGAAAACCTGGTTGGCCTTTTGGGCCAGCAGCCTGCACCAACCGCAGCTTAACCGGCTGCAACAGGTGAACGGTCGCCGTCTGTATTCCAATCTGTGCGCTGAATTTAGCCGCAAACTGCCGAAGGCGCAGGCACGGCTGGCGGCTAAAGGGCTGGCGGCATTGATCGACGGTTTGTGGTTACGCAGCGCGTTGCGCGGTGCGGCGTTTAATCAGGCACAGGCGATTGCGCTCACTACCGATTACATTACGTTTCAACTCCGGGGGCACACGCCACCCTGAGGACAACCCAAGGAGAACCTATGTCCCGTTTTGGCTTACAGAAGCTCTATATTAATGGTGCCTATGTAGACAGTACCGATGGAAAAACCTTCAACGCAGTGAACCCGGCGAATGGCGAAGTGCTTGCCGAGATCCAGTCCGCCAGCGCTGAAGACGTCAACCGTGCGGTTGCCAGCGCAGCCAGTGGACAGAAGGTATGGGCGGCGATGACGGCGATGGCACGTTCTCGTATCCTGCGTCGTGCGGTGGATATTCTGCGTGAGCGCAACGACGAACTGGCCGCGCTGGAAACGCTGGATACCGGCAAGGCAATGTCGGAAACCACGGCGGTAGATATTGTCACCGGTGCCGACGTGCTGGAATATTACGCTGGCCTGATCCCGGCTATCGAAGGGCAGCAGATCCCGCTGCGTGACACTTCTTTTGTTTATACCCGCCGCGAGCCGCTGGGCGTGGTGGCCGGTATCGGTGCCTGGAACTACCCGATTCAAATTGCCTTGTGGAAGTCTGCGCCAGCGCTGGCCGCGGGCAACGCCATGATCTTCAAACCGAGTGAAGTGACTTCTTTGACGGCGCTGAAGCTGGCCGAGATCTACACCGAAGCCGGCCTGCCGGACGGCGTGTTCAATGTGGTCACCGGCAGTGGTGCAGAAGTTGGTCAGTACCTGACCGATCATCCGGGCATCGCCAAGGTGTCGTTCACCGGCGGTGTGAAAACCGGCAAAAAAGTGATGGCTAACGCCTCCGGCTCGACGCTGAAAGAAGTCACCATGGAACTGGGCGGTAAATCGCCGCTGATCATCTTTGATGACGCCGACCTGGATCGCGCCGCCGATATTGCCATGATGGCCAATTTCTACAGCTCCGGCCAGGTGTGCACCAACGGTACCCGCGTGTTTGTACCGGCAGCGCTGCAGGCGCAATTCGAAGCCAAAATTCTCGAGCGGGTAAAACGCATTCGTCTGGGTGATCCTACCGATCCGCAAACCAATTTTGGCCCGCTGGTCAGCTTCGCGCACATGGAGTCGGTGCTGCGCTTTATCGAAAGCGGCAAGAACAGCGGCGCGCGTCTGCTGTGCGGTGGTGAGCGTGTGACGACCGGTGAATTTGCCAAAGGGGCTTATGTGGCCCCGACGGTATTTACCGATTGCCGTGACGAGATGGAAATCGTGCGTGAAGAGATCTTCGGGCCGGTCATGAGCATCCTCAGCTATCACAGCGAAGAAGAAGTGATCCGTCGCGCCAACGATACTACCTTTGGCCTGGCTGCCGGGGTCGTCACTAACGATCTGACCCGCGCCCACCGGGTGATCCACCAACTGGAAGCCGGCATCTGCTGGATTAACACCTGGGGCGAGTCGGCGGCGGAAATGCCGGTCGGCGGCTACAAGCAGTCTGGCGTCGGTCGAGAAAACGGCCTGATGACGCTGGAGCACTACACCCAGATCAAATCAGTGCAGGTCGAGCTGGGCGAATATATTTCCATCTTTTAAACACCCCATTATCGATTAAATGCTTGTCCGGGCATCCTAAGCTATTAATCATAAAAATATATACCCAATGGATTTCAAGTCACAGCTAGGCGGCAAGTGCGGGAGTCCCCAGGAGCTTACTTAAGTAAGTGACTGGGGTGAGCGCATGCAGCCAACAACGCTGTGGCTTGAAAGACGAAGGGGATAAGGAGATATCGATGGAATACGATTACATTATCATCGGGGCCGGCTCTGCCGGTAACGTATTAGCCACCCGTTTGACCGAAGACGCTGACGTCAGCGTGCTGCTGCTGGAAGCTGGCGGCCCGGACTATCGGATGGATTTTCGCACTCAGATGCCAGCCGCGTTGGCATTCCCGTTGCAGGGCCGCCGTTACAACTGGGCCTATGAAACCGACCCAGAGCCGCACATGGACAACCGTCGCATGGAATGTGGTCGTGGTAAGGGACTGGGCGGTTCATCGCTAATTAATGGCATGTGTTACATCCGCGGTAACGCGATGGATTTCGACAACTGGGCGAAGGCACCGGGTCTGGAAGACTGGAGCTACCTGGATTGTCTGCCGTATTTCCGCAAGGCGGAAACCCGCGATATCGGTCCGAATGATTTCCACGGCAGCGAGGGTCCGGTCAGCGTGACCACGCCGAAGGCCGGTAATAACGAGTTATTCCACGCGATGGTGGAGGCTGGCGTGCAGGCGGGTTATCCGCGTACCGATGACCTTAATGGTTACCAGCAGGAAGGCTTCGGCCCGATGGATCGTACCGTAACGCCGAAAGGCCGTCGTGCCAGCACCGCCCGCGGTTATCTGGATCAGGCGCGTTCCCGCCCTAATTTGAAGATTGTGACCCATGCGCTGACCGACCGCATCCGTTTCGACGGCAAGCGGGCGGTGGGCGTTGATTACTTGCAGGGTGAGGGCAAGGAGATCACCCACGCGCGTGCGCGTCGGGAAGTGCTGCTGTGTGCCGGGGCGATCGCGTCACCTCAGATTTTGCAACGTTCCGGCGTGGGTCCGGCCTCCCTACTTAACCGTCTGGACATTGAGCTGGTGCACGATCTGCCGGGCGTGGGTGAGAACCTGCAGGACCACCTGGAAATGTACTTGCAGTATGCCTGTAAAAAACCGGTTTCGTTATACCCGGCGCTGCAATGGTTTAACCAGCCAAAAATTGGCGCGGAATGGCTGTTCAACGGCAGCGGCATTGGCGCCAGCAACCAGTTTGAAGCCGGTGGCTTTATCCGCAGCCGTGAAGAGTTCGCCTGGCCGAACATTCAGTATCATTTCCTGCCGGTGGCGATTAACTACAACGGCAGCAATGCGGTGAAAGAGCACGGTTTTCAGGCTCACGTCGGTTCGATGCGCTCGCCGAGTCGCGGCCGGGTACAGGTGAAATCTAAAGATCCGCGCCAGCACCCGAGCATTCTGTTCAACTACATGGCGACAGAGCAGGACTGGCAAGAGTTCCGCGATGCCATCCGCATCACGCGTGAAATCATGGCTCAGCCAGCGCTGGATGAGTATCGGGGGCGTGAAATCAGCCCAGGGCCGGAAGTTCAGACCGACGAACAGTTGGATGCTTTTGTGCGTGAGCATGCCGAAACTGCCTTCCATCCTTCCTGTTCATGCAAAATGGGTGAAGACGAGATGGCGGTGGTAGATGGGCAGGGCCGGGTGCACGGCATGGAAGGGCTGCGGGTGGTGGACGCGTCGATTATGCCACTGATCATTACCGGCAATCTGAATGCCACTACCATCATGATCGCCGAGAAAATTGCCGATCGTATCCGCCAGCGCACGCCGCTGCCGCGCAGCACCGCCGAATATTACGTGGCCGGTGACGCCCCGGCGCGCAAGCCGTAACCGACATGTCCTCTCGCCGCTAAGGGGCAGGGCTGCCGTAGCAAGCAACCCCTCTCCAAAGTCCTTCCCTGAGGCGAGGGGACAATCCATCCCCGTCATTTTTCAAGCTGTAAATGTGTCACCCCACTTCTGTAGGGGACAATATATTTGTCCCGTTTAAGCCGGCAGGGCGATCGCCTGATCGAAACTGTTGGGTGTTGCCATGCGCCACATGCGCGCATAGAAATCGCTTTCGATCTCTTTTTGCAGCAGTGCACCGGGTTCCAAATAATAGTAGATGTCGGCGTAGACTTTGATTTCCGTTGAAGTAATGCGGCGCAGCATATGGTGCGAGGTCAGCTGTTCCGGGCGACTGACCCCGGCTGCTGCCAACATTTCGGCCAGCGCTTTCACCGTATTCTGGTGGAAATGATAAACGCGTTCCGCCTTGTTCGGCACCACCAGCGCTTTCTGTCGTAGCGGATCCTGGGTGGCGACACCGGTTGGGCAGTGATTGGTGTGGCAAGTCTGTGACTGGATGCAGCCGACGGCAAACATAAAGCCACGCGCGGAGTTCACCCAATCGGCACCCAGTACCAATACGCTGGCGATGTCGAAGGCGCTGATGATTTTGCCGCTGGCACCCACTTTGACTTTGTCGCGCAACCCGCAGCCGACCAAGGTGTTATGCACGAACAGTAACCCTTCGCGCAGCGGCATGCCCATATAGTTGGACAGCTCAAGCGGCGCGGCACCGGTCCCACCTTCTTTACCGTCTACCACGATAAAGTCCGGCAATATTTGGGTTTGCAGCATGGCTTTGACGATGGCGACAAACTCCCATGGGTGGCCGATACACAGCTTGAAACCTACGGGTTTGCCGCCGGAGAGCTCGCGCAGTTGCTGAATGAAATGCATCATTTCTACCGGGGTGCTGAAGGCACTGTGTGAGGCCGGAGAAATGCAGTCGACCCCTTCAGGTACGCCGCGCGTCGCGGCAATTTCTGCATCCACTTTTTTAGCCGGCAGAATGCCGCCATGGCCCGGTTTTGCGCCTTGGCTGAGTTTGATTTCAATCATTTTGACCTGTGGGCTTTTGGCCTGCTCGGCAAAGCGCTGCGGATCAAAATGACCGTCGCCGGTACGGCAACCAAAATAACCACTGCCCAGTTCCCACACCAGGTCGCCGCCATTCTCACGGTGATAGCGGCTAATGCTGCCTTCGCCGGTGTCGTGGTAGAAATTGCCCTTGGCTGCCCCCAGGTTAAGAGCACGAATGGCATTGGCTGACAGCGCGCCGAAACTCATGGCGGAGATGTTGAAAATAGAGGCGGAGTAGGGCTGGCTGCAGCCTGGGCCGCCGATCGCCACGCGAAAACTGGTCGGGTCGGACACCTCTACCGGGCGCATGGAATGGCCGATGCATTCATAGCCGGTTTGATAAACATCCAACTGGGTGCCGAACGGTTTGTCACCCATCTCGTTTTTGGCTCGACGATAGACCAACGTGCGTTGGGTACGTGAGAACGGGATCTGCGCGTTATCTTCTTCCAATAAATACTGGCGTATTTCCGGGCGGATAAATTCGAAGAAAAAGCGTAGACGGCCGATAATCGGGTAGTTACGGCAGATAGCGTGGCGCTGTTGGGTCAGATCGTAAATACCCAATGCGCTCAGACCACCAAAAATGAGGGTCGGCAGCCAAAACCAGGGCTGGTGTGGCAATAGTGCCAATGACACCAGTGTCAGCAAGAGACTCAACACAAGACAGGTATAACGGCTGAATAAGGATGACTTCATAACATCTCCTGATGTTTTTATGATCCAGACGACATGGCTCACGGGATAATTCCGTGGCTGGATCCTAACCAACAGGCAGGAGTGTTATGTGGCTGTTACTGCTTTATCGTTTATTGTTACATTAATTTAACGTAACCGACGGGAGCAGGCCGCCGGGCGGCGGCCTGAAGGTTCACTTACTGGCGACGAAGATAGTGCTCATGCTGCGCAAACGCAGTTTTTTCATCGCACTGTATTTCTGAGAGAAAATGGTTTTGGGATGGGTGCCACGTTTTTGGGCAATATGCAGCAGGCTGTCACCACGCAGCAAATTGAAAATAACGTCACTCTCCGCCGGGCTGAGTTCCCGGGTTTTCTGCATTTTTATCCCGCCGGGCTCTTTGCTTTCCAACAGGTTTTGTATTTTTTCCTGCAGCGAATAAAGTGGGATACGCGTAGAGACCAATTCAACGGAAATCCCCAGGATCGATAATAACTTCACTACGCGCTCGTCGTCATAAAACACCAGCAGGCGTGTTTTTGAGTTGTATTGCTGATGCAAAGACACCAGGCTTTCAATGACGTTGACGCTTTGTTCCAGATTTTGCGAGGTGAAGATCAGCGCGATATCGTGCTTAATTATTTTCTCCGCCTTGGCTCCGCCGTGCATAAAATCCGAAAACAGTCTGATATCGTACTTACCGTAATGTTTTTTCAGTAATACCGAAAGGCCGACATAGCTGTACTTACACTCACTAATAACAAGGACATTGTTTTTAGACATAATGGCAAACACCCATAATGAGTTAAAAGTATTCAGCTGTAAGAAGCGAGTTCAAATCCTTGATGTCGGATTCCTTCCACAGCTTTCCCTGCAGTGCGTAATATGGCATTTCGTCCAGCCATCTTTTATGTTCGGGAGTTTCTACCCCTTCGATAATCACCTTGTAATGATTAAGGTGAAAAAAACGCAATAAAGCGCGCATTAAACCGTCACCGCCGGACTTTTTCATAAAGTCCCACAACAAAAAACGGTCGAGTTTAACGAAGCGGAACTGGCTGTTATACAACGCCGAAAAACCCGCGTAGCCAGAACCAAAGTCATCGAGCCAAAATGAATAGCTCTTGAGTGAGGGATCGCCATGGACACGATCTTTTACCAGTCGGGTTGAGTTCTCACTGATTTCGAAATGAATACAGCGAGTAGCACTGATTCTTTCTGCAAAATGGCTATTGGCCAAAGATCTCAGTGAATGGTCATCCACATTTAATGTCGCTATGACCTGATTTTCGCGAAACCAGTGATTATATTTCTCTATCAGACTGACCTGCTCTAACAGGATCTCAATCCGGGTGGCACTATCGGCAGTACGAAAGAACTGTTCAGGAGAAAAATGTGCATATTCACTATTAAAAGTGAATCGTGACAGGCACTCAACGGCCAGCAGTTGTCCGGATTTTGCGAACATTGGCTGAAAAACATAATTAATTCCGTTATTTTTCTCTCTAAAAGAACTGCGCATTCCTCAATCCCTTGATTGATATACAAGTATCTGTTTTATAACGAAAATAAAATAAAATTCAGTCTATTTATGGGTAAATGTCTTATTTGATAAAGCCAGGATGAGCAAAGTCGCTCACAGACCTTTAAACACGCCATTTGTCGCGAAGTCGAAATCACTCAAAAGGTAATAAAATGTTAATAAACGGAATAATGTGCTGTTAATCAGGCCTTAAGGCAAGATGTCCAACTGCATGCCTTTCTAAAACACAGATTATTCCTATTCGATTGAATCGTCAACATCGATCGATAGGTATTTGTTGATAGTTTATTCCTATCAAGAGGGGGGTTATGAATGTTTTAAACGATTTAACAATAAGAATGCGCTTAGTCTATATTTCGTCCGGCAATGGGTTCATCGAGGCAACATTCCTTTTAAGCAAGGAGTGCTATCGCTGAGTGTATGCTCAGTGCCGGGTCGTTATATATTCATCTATCACTGAATCGATTATTTTATTGTTTTTCTATGGAGCTGGAAATGAAAAAAGTATTATTGCCTTTGGCCGCACTGGTATTGTCTGTAACTGCTTCCAATGCAATGGCAGCAAATGGCACCGTTAAATTCACCGGTGAAATCAAACAGTCTACTTGTGAAGTAACTAGCGATACTCAAAATAAAGAAGTTTACCTGGGCACCTACCCAACTTCTGCTTTTGCAAATATCGGTGATAAATCTGCATCTAAAGCTTTCCAGATCTCTCTGGACAAATGTGATGCTGGCGATTACAGCCTGCGTTTCGACGGTAACACCGTTGCCGGCAACCCAGACCTGCTGTCCGTAAGCAACGTTGGCGGTACCGGTACTGCGGCAACTGGCGTGGGCATCGAAATCACCGATAACAACAACAAGCCTTTCGCTATCGGCGATGGCTCTAACATCAAAGATGACGTTGCTAAAGTTACCGTTGATGCATCAGGTAAAGCGACCTTCAATCTGCAAGCTCGCTACCGTTCATTCAGTGCTGTGACTGCTGGTCTGGCTAACGCTACCAGCCCGTTCACCATCGAATACAAATAATCGACCTTTTAGGACATTGACGGCCAAGGATGGCCCGTAGAGGAAACCGATGAAAAAGTTCTTTGCTGCTCTGCTGATGCTGGGCACTTTTAGCAGCTACGCCGGGATCCAGGTTGATGCCACCCGCGTGATCTATAACGGCACTGATAAGTCCGCCTCACTGCCAATTCATAATGACGCTGCTGAAGCCTATATGGTGCAGACCTGGCTGGATACTGGTGACAGAAATCAGGTACCGAAGAATTTGCCGATTGTGGTTGTTCCCCCGATCCTGAAATTGGACGGCGCGAAAACGGCAATCTTGCGTTTTATCTATTCCGGCAATGGCTTCCCGCAGGATAAAGAAACTCTGCTGTGGATTAACGTGCAGGAAATACCACCGGCACCGAAGCTGGAAAATGTACTTCAGGTTGCGGTACGTACCCGAATCAAACTTTTTTACCGCCCGACGACGTTGAAAACCACGTTGGACGAGCAGGTGAAAAAATTGCGTTGGCAGCGTGAAGGTTCACGTTTGCTGGCGATTAACGATGGCCCTCTGCATATTACTTTTGGGGCTCTGCATTTGAAAAATAGCGCGGGAAAAACCGTGGATGTGGACGCCAATATGGTGAACCCAGGCGATCGTCTGTCGATTGATATCCCCGCGGGCGCTAACGTTAATAATAAGATTTCCTTCAGTTATATCAACGATTTTGGCGGTAGAACGGAAGTCAAGGACGTTCCAGTACAATAAGAGAGACAGGGAATGGTATATCAACGGAAAGTAGCATGCGGAATGACGCGGCTGACAAAGTTCATCCGGATTGCAATTATTGCCGCCGGTGCGCCAATGTTATGGAGTGAGGCGGCGCTGGCAGACTTTAATATGTCGTTTGTGCACGGCAATGAAAACCTGAGCAACGCTGAAGCTGTTGCTCAGGGTGATGCTTTGCAGCCGGGCGTCTACCCATTTGATATTTATGTCAACCTGAACCAGGTCGATCATAAAGATATTACTTTTCGTCAGGCCAAGGGACAGGCTGCATCTCAGCCCTGCCTTAAAGTTGAAGATCTGCTGAACTACGGCATTAAACTGCCGCAGACTCTGCCAGCGGGTAGCTGTGTTGATTTACCTGCAGTGATCAAAGACGCCACCGTCAGCTATGATGCGGGGGTGCAGCAGATCAATATCTCCGTGCCGCAGACCATGATGGAACTGAGCGCCAGAGGCGCAATCCCGGCCAGCATGTATGACGAAGGCATTAATGCTCTGTTCGCCAACTATACTTTCAATTATAACAAGAACAGTTATAGCCGTGATGATGCCGATGGCAGCGAATACACCTTCCTGTCGTTGAACAGTGGCGTCAATCTCGGAAGATGGCGCCTTCGTAACAACTCCACCCTGGATAAGCAGAGTGGCAGCAGCTCCAACTGGACCAACATCTCTTCCTGGGCAGAAACGGATATTGCGCCATGGCGTAGCCGTCTGATCATGGGGCAGGCCAGTACCAACAATAACGTGTTCAACAGTTTCCAGTTCCGCGGTGTGCAATTGTCCAGCGTGGACGATATGTTGCCAGACAGCCTGCGCGGTTATGCGCCGGTGGTTCGTGGTATTGCTGCGACCAACGCCCGAGTAGAGATCCGCCAGAATGGCTATGTCATCTACAGCACTAACGTGGCTCCGGGTCCTTTCGAGATCCATGACGTTTATCCGCATACCAACAACGGTGACCTGAACGTCACGGTTAACGAAGCCGACGGTTCACATAAAAGTTTCAGTGTGGCTTATTCCTCTGTGGCTAACATGCTGCGTGAAGGCATTTGGAACTTCCAGCTGACTGCCGGTAAATACCATAACGGTAACGGTGGCTATCAGCCTAATTTGATTCAGGGCACGCTGGCACGCGGCTTAAATTATGGCCTGACGCCTTTTGGCGGGGTCGTTATGGCTGAGCATTATCGCTCCGCCGCACTGGGCATCGGTAAAAGTCTTGGCTCATGGGGGGCAGTGTCGGTAGATGGGTCTATTTCAGATACCGAGCTGGCTAACGGCGATCGCAAGCAAGGTCAGAGCTTCCGCTTCCTGTATTCCAAATCTTTGAACCAGATGGGCACCAACTTCCAACTGGCGGGTTACCGCTATGCGACTTCCGGCTATTACGATCTGGGCGATGCAGTCGAAGAACGTAACCGCTGGCGCAATGGGGTCTACGCCAATGACTATTGGGATCCCAACGATCTGAAACCCGGTCAACCTTCCTGGAGTAACAACCAGAAGCGTACCCGCTATACCGCCCGTTACGGCAATAAACGTGAGCGTGTTGAACTGTCGCTCAGCCAGCAGCTGTGGGCGGGTGCCAGCCTGTATGCCAACGTTAGCCATCAGAACTATTGGGGGGTGTCGGGTAACGATCGCACCGTTCAGTTAGGCTATAACGACGGTTATAAACGCATTTCTTACGGTGTCTATGTCCAGGATACTCGTGGACAGTACGGCTATTCCGATCGCAGCGTAAACTTTACCGTTTCTATGCCACTGGATTGGGGTCAGAACAATAATTCGACCACGGCCAACTTCAGTGCGGCACACAGCAAGCAAAGTGGCGACAGCTATTCCACCGGCATCAGCGGTACCATGCTGGACGACCGTCGTATGAACTACTCGGTCTCTACCGGCCACACGCAATCTTCCGGTCAGAGCAGTAACCTGAACCTCGGTTACAGCAGCAGCGTGGGTAACATTGATGGTAGTTACGCGTATAGCTCTAATTATCGTCAGGCAGGGGTAGGCCTGTCGGGTGGTCTGCTGGTGCATTCCGGTGGGGCAACCTTAACGCAACCGCTGCAGAACACCATTTTGTTGGTTGAAGCCAAAGACGCCAAAGGCGTACGTCTGGAAAACCAACCGGGCGTGACGATTGACCGCTTCGGTTATGCCGTAGTGCCATCGGCAAACCCATACCGCTTCAACTATGTTGCGTTACGCACCGAAGATTTCGGCCCAGGCCTGGACGTGCCTATTGCCAGTAAACAAGTGGTGCCAACCGAGAAGTCGGTGGTTAAGGTGACCTTTGATACCTTCAAAGGGGTCAGTCTGTTGATTCATGCTCAACTTGGGGATAACAACTATCCTGCCATTGGTGCCGGCGTGTTCAATGAAGATGGCCGCAACAGCGGGACCGTGGGGCTGAATGGCGATACCTATGTTTCTGGTGTGAAACCAGGTGAAAAACTGACCATTAAATGGGGCCCGAAAGCCGATCAGCAGTGCGTACTGCCGATCCCGGCCAGCGTGGGTAATCAACAAACTGGTATGGGATATCAGGAACTGACTCTGCAATGCCAAAAACTGTAAGGTGCACCATGAACTTGAGCAAATTCGGACGAAATACACTTCTGTCACTGGTGGCATTGGCAGGGTTGGCGATGGCGCAGCAGGCAGCGGCAATGCAGTGCCGGTTCGGTAACTCGACCGGTTCCAGCAACCCAACCGGTAGTGTCACACAGGATATTGACGTTGGACGAGCGATTGTTTTGGCCGCCAGTGATTTCGTTAAAGGCAATCTAATCTGGCGTTCGCAGAACTTTACCTCAACCTTTACCTGCTGGGACACCGATGGTCATCCGCAGGGGGAACATGCTTATATTTACTGGAACCCGCAGAACTCCTTCGGCGCGCTGGATAAATCGCTGGAAATTGGGGTTTCGATCAACGGGCGTGACTATGATGCTATTAACCTCAAACAGAGTTCAAACCGGCCAACCGGCCCTGACCTGGGGCCGGGAACCGTTCGTACTAACGGTAGAAATAAAGCGGCCCCTCAGGCAGTAACTGCCAGTTATTCGGTGTATATCAAAGCCACTGGCGTTAAACCCCCTGCGGGCAATTTTGCGCCATTGGCACGAGCATCATTGTTCCAGATTGACGGTGAGTTGGGGCTGAATGCGACTAAAGACAGTAACTTTAATGCTTATATTAAAGGGCTGGACAAGATCCGCGTGATCCAGTGCAATCCACAAATCAGCGTGTTGGCGAATAATGGTGCCAGCGTCGATTTTGGTGTGCTGAGTACCTCCAGTGCCAAAACCGGCACCGTTGCTAAACAGGTTCCGTTTGCTATCAAAGCCACGTTGAACGGCGGTGAATGTGCGGGACAATCGTTGCAGGCCAGCTTTAGCAGCACCAATGCCGATCCGTCGGATAACACGCAGATTCTGCCAACCACCAAGCCGGGTGTAGCGATTTTCCTGACCCAGCAACGTGACACCAACAAAAAGCCGATCCCTCTGCAGACCAACGTAGACTTTGGCGGGGTATTGCAGGACAAGCAGAACGAAGTGTCGGAAACCTTCATCGCCAACCTGAAATGGCTGACGAACAATCCAACGCCTGGGGTGTTTAACGCCACGGCTAACGTAGACGTCACGTTCAAATAAGCAGTACTGCAATAAAAATGCCGTCCCTTTTAAAACACCAGTTCGGTGCTTAAAAGGGGCGGCATTTTGTTATCTTGAGAGGGCCGCTATTGCCCCATCCAATTACCACATTTGCCATCCAGACATTTACCCGCATACCACAGATGCACGCCCGGTGACTCGTGACGATGCCCGTTCAGCGGCTCGATAGCCTGTGGGCGCATTTCTGCCACATCCCAGCGCGTGGTGCGGCGATACACCGCCGGTGTTTTACCGAACTGCTTTTTAAACGCGCGTGAAAATGATGGCTGAGAATCAAAGTGGAACTGCAGAGCGATATCGAGAATAGGGCGTGGGCTTGAACGCAGTGCCTGCGCAGCTTGCGACAGGCGACGTTCACGGATATAACTGCCCAGCGCATGACCGGTGGTACTGCGGAACATCCTTTGCAGATGCCATTTGGAGTAGCCCGACTTCGCCGCTACGTTGTCTAACAGCAACGGTTGATCCAGGTGATTTTCAATCCAGTCCAGCAAATCGTGAATGATATTGACGCGATCCATTGTTTAAGTTCTCCCGCAGTACGACGTTCAGCTCACAGAGTAGGTAAGAGTAATTATCCAAGCTAGTTCTTTGATAATAGATGATGCTTATGGTTTTGCAAGCACAATCTTGTTAATTTTGTAAGACATATTTTTATGTGCATCTATGTGGTGTCATAAAGTATCAGAGCATAAGATAAGTTCATCTACACTGGTTACCTGCTGATTAATTAAGATATATAGTAATTAAGTCATATCTTGATTGTTAATAGTTTCACTTTGAATAATGTTGCTATTTTATTTCATCCCCTTTCTTGACATATCTAATTTATTAACCTTTTATTAATTGGTGTTATTACATCAAATTTTTATGGTTTTTTTTAATTTGATGTTTTATATGCAATTTTTAAATGTTACTGGCAGGATGCGGCCGTTGTTTATCAGTAGCAAGAACCTATTCTTTTGAATAACGTTTTCGCTATTTAAGCCAAACTTGTCGATTTGGTCGTGGTAGGTATTGGGGCGTGGTTTGAAAATGGCGCCTGTACAGTACAGAGCTTTCACGGCAATGGTAGCATCTTAACGCAATGTATTATTTTATTTTTGCACGTTCAACAAGGTTGTAATAGCGATTTTTTAAATAATCTGGGGGAATTATGGCTTCACTAGCATATCAAAAGATGGTCGCCACTTTTTATTATGGCATTCTTGGCGTTAAATCAAATATTTACGAAATTGACCGTGTAGCTGCTGAAGTGGAGCGAGGTGAACTCACCGCGACTGGGCTGGCGAGAAAATTACTCGACTCGGAAACTGGGCATGAAATGTACGATGGGTATTCTGATAGCTCAGTGATCACTGCAATTGCTCGATCTATTTTTGGCCGTGCTTCTGGTGATCAGCCATACTACAATGATTTGTATTCACTACCATTGGACGAGGCTCTTGCGAAATTAATGTCTTATATTAATATGTATAAGACAGGTGAGTCTGCAACAGGCAGCCATTATTCAGCAAAAGCAAAGGTTGATAAGGTTGTTAATGAAATACTTTATCCAACGGTGAATCAGGCAGCTGATGCGCATGGCGCTCAGGATGTTTTTTCACTTTATTATGTTATTGGCTCTGTCGCTGTTGCAAGTGGGATCAGCTTTTGGGGGGATGTACTAAATAGTGGAAAGATGACCTTAGAACAGGTCGCTCAAAAATTCATCTACGATAGAGCCTATCTCACCGTTCTGGATAACACTCAGTTTATCGAGCGGCTCTTTATGCAAGGATTTAAAAGAGAGCCAAGTCAAAGTGAGCTGACTAAGTATTTGCATGAGCTGGAACATGGGAGCCGAAGAGGTGATATTCTTGTCGATATTATTAACTCTTTACGGGATCCTGTTACACCTGCAGATCAGGCTGCTAAAGATAAGTTTATAGCGAATACAACAGTATTTCACAAGCAGGGTGAGCTACCAGCATTAAATTATCAAGAGCAGGTATCAGCGTTGTATTTGGCTATACCGCACAGAAACATTGACTCTGGTGGCTTAGATAACTGGAGTAAATACCTTGAAAAAGGTCGGAGCTATAAAGATCTGGCAGAGTTGTTGCTCGGGTCGGCCGAGTTTATGCGCAAAGGTGCACAGCTTAATGGAAATGAATTTATACAACATATTTTTAAAGAGTTACATGGACGCAATGCTACTGCTAGCGAACTAAGTCATTATGCAGGGTTAGGGGCGAAAAATGATATTGCAATTGCGATCATTTTTGACTTGAGAAATAACATAGCGACTGATAATGAGAGCAGCATAGCTCAGCACGCTTTTGAACGAGATATTGGTACCAGCTTGATGTATGAAACCGTTCTTATATTAGGGAGGGACAATACAAGTACGGTTAACTCTGGCGTGAAACATGTTCTAAGCAATGCCGAAATTGCTGTACTTACAAATGTCGCTATAGATCCTAATCAGTTTGATGGTAGCACTAATGATCTTTCGTTTGCCGACCACCTAAAATATTTAACCATTGACAGCGTCGGGGCTTATGATATTAAGGCAGGCACGGTTAAACTGTCGAACAATGGTGTGAGCGAGGGGGTAACTATCAATAGTGGCATGTCTGCGCTTAATTTCTATGGAAGTAATGGTGGTGACTACTTCAACGACTATGCCTTACATTATTTTGGCGTCGCGAACTATAGATTCGGTGCGGGAGATGATGTCCTATACTGGGGTGGAAATTCCCAAAGCATGCGCGCTAGTTTTAATAACATAAAAGGTTTTGTTTATTTCGATGGAGGGGCTGGTAATAATATAATCTCGGCAAACTATATTGAAAAGGTCATTACCATCTATTACAACGGTATCAGCCGACACACCGAAATTTCATCTCACGTTGAGTTTTATAAAAACTTCCAACAGATAGAGCTGGATGGCTATCTCGGCGGGTTTTTTTACCGTGCTCAATATGAACCAGGAGGCCAAATATCTAATGAGAGTCAGCTCACGGACCTCTTTGGCGGGGTGTTAGATATGGGGGTTCTGACGGGAAATGCATCATTAGATTTTATCGATGCTCCAGGTGTCGTCACACAGGCAGCTAAAAATACTGCACTTGGTGAGAAAGGTTTTGTTTTGGGCAGTAGAGATGCCTATTACACATTTAAAACAGGGGTGCTACCGACGGAAATACCTGCGGATGCATACTTGAATGATATAGGCGTTCGTATTATTAATATACAAAGCTCTAAAATGGCTTATCTGGAGGTGCAAGGGAATGGGCAGGGGAGCAGAGATACCATCACATTCTCATTTATGCCTGATGTAACTGAAAAATTTGATATTAAGTTTAATGCATCTTCTTCTGCATTAGTTGACGCGGGTTATATTGGTATAAAGAGTCAACAAAGTGATGGTCCAAGCGGAGTGGGTTTGAAAACGATTAATATCGACTCGTCAGGGTTTGGAGAATTTGCCAACAAATTGGGATTGCATGATACGAGTTCAAAAATAGGCAACACCGATAGATATTTTCCAGGAAAACTACAGGTAGAAACGGTGAATATCACCGGTGACCATAAGATGTTGTTAACTTTGAAAGAAGGCTATAAGACCGTGCATACTATTGATGCTACCAATAATAGCGCTGGGGTCAAAATTGACAGTAGCGCGACGGGAGGCTCAGGTAACGGTGTAGTGGTAAATTTACTTCATTCATTGTCTCTAACCGATGGCAATTTGGCTTTGTGGGATGGTGTATTAGAGAATCAGGGATTGAACGGTGAGCTACTTAACATCAAAGGCAGCCAGGCGGATGATCTGTTCATGTTGACGAATAATACCACGGTGACGGGCGGGGGGGGACGAGACACCTTCAAGATTCAACCTGGCTCCGCCACTACAGGCATTACAATCAACGATTTCCAGGCGCAGCAGGATATTATCCTCGATACCATCAAAGACGATTACTACTTCAGTAAGGTAACGCTGATCTCCAATAACAGCAGTAATACTAAGGTGGCGGATTACGGTGTCGGCAATGATGCCGATGTGGTTAGCCAACTGGCGGGGATCGCGGGGAATGTCGTTGGTGGGGCTCTGGGTTTGTTGAAGGCATTATTGCACCTTGATACTGGGCTAAGCAGTAAAGTAGGGATTGCATCCATTGAACATGGCAATGGTAAATCGGACAGCTTTTTGATTATCGACAGAAATGGCAATCAGCAATTGGACGATCAGGATGGTGTGGTACTGCTTAAGGATCAAATTCATAATGATTTAATAAACAGTTTGTTCTTTAAAACAGATGTCAATTTAACCCCAAGGATACAAGACACACATTATGACGAGTTATTTAGTTAAATTCGGTCAGTAAACCATGTCAATAAAAAGGCCGCTTTGCGGCCTTTTTATTTCGGGAAGATCAGTTGGTTTCCGGCTTCACTTCGATATAGTCCAACTGCAATACGCTGCTGGTATAGCCACGGATCTTGTTGGTCATTTCAATATCGCCGTTCAGCTTGTGGCCGTAGGACGGAATGATCTCTTTCAGTTTGCTCTGCCATTCCGGCGTCGCCACTTTATCTTTGAACACGGTTTCCATCAGGTGCAGCATGATCGGCGCGGCAGTAGATGCGCCCGGAGAGGCACCCAGCAGAGCGGAGATGCTGCCATCCTTGGCGCTGACCACTTCGGTACCGAACTGCAGCAAGCCGCCTTTTTCATCATCTTTCTTGATGATCTGCACGCGTTGGCCAGCGGTCCACAGCTTCCAGTCCGCCTGTTTGGCTTCAGGGAAATATTCTTTCAGCGCGGCGAAACGGTCGTCGTCGTTCATCATCAACTGACCCACCAGGTATTTCACCAGGTCGAAGTTATCCAGCCCGACATGCGTCATTGGCATCAGGTTGGAGGTGCTCAGGGAATGCAGCAGATCGAACAGTGAACCGTTCTTCAGGAACTTGCCGGAGAAGGTGGCGAACGGCCCGAACAGCAAGACCTGCTTGCCATCCAGCATGCGGGTGTCCAGGTGCGGAACCGACATCGGTGGTGAACCTACGCTGGCCAGACCATAAACCTTGGCCAGGTGTTGGTTAGCGATTTCCGGGTTGGTGGTGACCAGGAACTGACCGCCGACCGGGAAGGCGCCATAGCCCTCGGCTTCGGGAATACCGGATTTCTGCAGCAGTGTCAGAGAGGCACCGCCCGCGCCGATAAACACGAACTTGGCATTAACGCTGGTTTCTTTACCGTCACGGTTCAGATCGGCCACGGTTACGCGCCAGGTGTTGTCGGCATTACGTTTGATATCGCGTACTTCATGGCTCAGGTTCAGCTTGAAGTTTGGGTTTTTGGTCAGGGTATCCACCAGTTGGTGGGTGATCACGCCAAAGTTCACGTCGGTGCCCAGCGGCATGCGGGTGGCGGCAATCTTTTGCGTCGGATCGCGGCCGTCCATCACCAGTGGGGCCCACTGTTTAATTTGGTTGGCGTCTTCAGAGTACTCCATACCACGGAACAGGGTGCTGTGCTGCAGTGCCGCGTAGCGTTTGCGCAGGAAGTTGACGTTATCGTCACCCCAGACAAAGCTCATGTGCGGTACGCTGTTAATAAAGGATTTTGGATCTTTCAGGACGTTATTTTTAACCTGATAAGACCAGAATTGACGAGAGATTTCAAAAGACTCGTTCACCACCACGGCTTTACTGATATCGATGCTGCCGTCTTTTTTTTCTGGGGTGTAGTTCATTTCGGCAAAGGCTGAATGACCGGTACCGGCGTTATTCCAGCCGTTGGAGCTTTCTTCCGCTACGCCATTCATGCGCTCATACATGTCGATGGACCAGTTTGGCTCCAGCTCGTGCAGGTATGTCCCCAGTGTGGCGCTCATGATGCCACCCCCGATCAGAACCACATCAACGGTCTTATTCTCTTCTGCTGCGGCCTGTTGCGTGACGCCAAACAGGTTCAGACAGAAAATCAGGACGAGTAATTTTCTCATTAATTCAAATCTCTTGTGTGTAAATTCTACTCATTGCAGGTGAAAGAATTTATTGGGGGCTACCCTGGAAATAAGTGAAACCAACCTGCCCGGCAAAACCGAATTGCAGTGATAATGTCTTTTTGTTAACCATTTTTTTAACGAAAAGTGGATTATTACAGGCTGCCTGGGGACAGATTGTTCAACTCTGGTTACTGAGGGGATATTATTGTTTGCAATATTGTTAAAAACTACTTTTGTAATTAAAAAAAGCGGATTAAAGGCAGGAATAATTCATTTTTATTTATATTCAAATATAACCGCTTTATTAACAGGGTTTAATTGCCGCTGATTTAAACGATATTCTGCTATCACACAATATTTATGGAACAATTGCAAATGACTGCCGGTAACAAAAAACAAATGGCGGCCAGGATGCTGGTGGATGCCTAGAGGCGGTCTTGCTGCGTTGTCGGGTGCCACTCTTCTTTCAGCAGCGCAAAAATCAGTTCATCGCCCCATTCGCCGTTAAAACGATCGTTTTGCCGCAGGTGTGCCTCTTTACGCATCCCCAGACGTTCAACCACGCCGATCGAGCCGCGATTGGCGGCATCAAGGCGGGCAAATATGCGGTGAAAGCCCATTTCGGCGAATCCGCGTTCCAGTACCGACCTCACAGCCTCGGCGGCATAGCCTTTTCCCGCGTAGGCTGGGTTGAAGATATAGCCAATTTCCCCCTGCAGTGCGGCACGGTTAGCCAGCTTTAGCAACACTTCACCGATCAACTCCCCACTGTCTTTCAATGTGACGGCGCAATAAAAAACATCACCCTCCTCAGTGAAACGGGAAGTCACCGCCTGGGAAAGCAGGGTGGCCAGTTGTCCTTCGTCCGGTGTGGGGGCGTACAGGTAGCGATAGACCTCCGGCAGGCGGTGATAGGCCGCGTAGGCGTCGAAATCGGCAGGGGTAAAGCGGCGCAGTTGCAGGCGCTCGGTGGTGAAGGGCAGAGTCATCAAAGGCAAAAGCTGATCCTTATTTTCGGCTGGATTCGCAGTTTTTATTCAACAGGCTGGGGAACAGTTTTTGCGCCGTTGGGTCATCGGTCATGATACTAAGTGCGGTCACCTTCAGCTCACTGTGCAGCGTGGCGCTATTCACTGGGATCCCGTTGATCACAGTCACTAGTGTCTTGCCGATGTTGTTGCTGGACGTGGTTGCTGCCAGTCGTTGTGCCGCCTGCGGTTGCAGTTCGACGTTCAGCTGTACACTGTCGGGATTAAGCGGATCTTTAAGAATGAGGCTTAGTTTGCTGAAATCGCAGGCAGAATCAAAGCGTATCTGCACCGGGGAGGCGGCCAGGGTAGAGGTCGCAACCAACAGCGAACCGGAAAGAATAATCAAACGGAGTAACGCCATGAAGAGTCCTTCTCGAAAGCGAAAGTAGTCCTTGAATATAGCAGTTACACGCTGTTTATAAAGGGTAAAAACACCATTCATTGCCCGGAGTGCCAGCAATGAATGGCGTTACGATAGCTGGCTGTTAGCTTACTTAATCGCCATGGCGTCACGCATGGTATAGAACAGATCCGTCTGATCGGTTAGCCCAACCACGTTGGCAGCATGTGGACCGTAGGCGGCAACCCGCAGTTGAGTGCCGGTGTGCCCCTGCGAATCTTCTTCCGAGTTGCCGTAGCTGATGGTCATCGGTGCGCCATCTTTGGTGGTCAGCGTTTGCGTCAGGCCCGGGGCCTTGGCGTTGGTCGCGATAATCTGGCTGGAGTGGGCGTGGTCTGCGGTAACAATCACCAGGGTATTGCCATCGGCGCGGGCGAATGCCAACGCTTTCTGTACCGCTTCATCCAGGTCAACGGTTTCACCAAACTGGCCGCACGGGTTGGCCGCATGATCCTGTTTGTCGATCGACGCGCCCTCAATCTGCAGGAAGAAACCGTTTTGATTGGTTTTCAACAGGTCGATGGCTTTTTCGGCCATTACCGCCAGCGTTGGGATATCGGCAGTGCGCGCCGGGTTGTTTTCGCAGGTTACCGCCGACTGGTCGATATTGCCGTGATAAGTGGCTTTCGGTCCTTGCCAGCGCACCGGCATATTTCCGGCGGCAAACAGCCCGAGCAGCGGTTTTTGCTGATTAGCCACGCTGACGGCGTTCAGCGTCTCGAGGTTTTCGACCCATTGATAACCCAGCGCTGTTGCCTGGTCTTTCAGCGATTTTCCCTGCCACTCGCCACTTTTCGCTAACTGATTAAAGGATTTTGCCCCGCCGCCCAAAGTGACGTCGGCGCGAGCCTTGAGCAACTGCTCGCTGATGGAGCCACGGCCGCCGTTTTCCAGCGCGTTAGTGGCACATTTTTCACTGGTTTCTTCCGGGCCGTAACATTTGCGTGAGGTGACGTGGGAAATCTGCGCCGCTGGCGTAGCGTCTTGGAGCTCGGCGGTAGAGACGTTGCCGGTGGCTTTACCTGCCGCCTTGGCGATTTCCAGCAGTGTTGGCTGGTCTTTACCGTTGACGTCCACACCCAGCGCGCCGTTATAGGTTTTTACGCCGCTTGACCATGCGGTCGCCGAGGCGGCGGAGTCGGTCACGTAATCCGGCTTATGGGTTTTCTTGTCCAGCGAGTAATGGGTGTATTGGCCGGTCAGCGGCAGGGCATCGATGCCTTTAAAATAGCCGCCCGCGCCTTCGGCGTAATTGCGTGCCGAGGTGATTTCAGAATCGCCCATGCCATCGCCGATCAGCAAAATCACGTTCTTGACGGTTTTATCCGACAGTGAAGCTTTCAACGCGGCGGTCTGATCGCCACTCAGGCGACGTGCGCCACCGGGCTCAACAATGTTGCCACGTGCCGCACGCTCGGAAAGGCCCGCGGTATTGACCGGTGTTTCATCGGCGAAGGCGGCGGAACACAATAACGCGGATAATACAGCACCGGCGATCAGGGAAAGAGACTGCTGCATAGGGGAAAGCTCCTTTTCGAAATACAAAATTATAATTGGCATCAATTTGTTACGAAGGAGGGTAGTGCAGAGGTGTGACAGTTTTATGACGGTAACTGGGGGGGAAAGGATAGCCGGGCGGCTATCCCAGGGGATTCATTATTCGCTGCGGGCGGGAATATTCAGGCCGCGTTGTACCGCCGGACGCGCCAGACCGCGATCCAGCCATTGTCCCACCCGTGGGAAGCTATCGAACTCTACCAGCTCACGCGCTTCGTAGAAGCCGATCAGATTACGTACCCATCCCAGCAGTGAAATATCGGCGATGGTGTAATCCTGCCCCATGATCCAGTCACGGCCTTCAAGCCGGGTTTCCAGCACGCCGAGCAGGCGCCTGGATTCATTTTTATAGCGTTCCAGCGGACGTTTGTCCTCATATTCGCGACCGGCGAATTTGTGGAAGAAGCCGAGCTGGCCAAACATTGGGCCAACCGCCGCCATTTGGAAAAATACCCACTGGATGGTTTCATAACGTAGAGCGGGATCCTGTGGCAGGAACTTACCGCTTTTCTCCGCCAGATACAGCAAGATTGCGCCTGATTCAAACAGCGCCAGTGGCTTACCGCCGGGGCCATTGGGATCGATAATCGACGGGATCTTGCCGTTCGGGTTCAGCGACAGAAACTCTGGCGTCCAGGTTTCGTTTTTGCCGATATCGATCAGGTGCGGTTCATAAGCCAGGCCAATCTCTTCCAGCATAATGGATACTTTTACGCCGTTGGGCGTTGGCAGAGAGTAAAGCTGTAGCCTTTCCGGGTGCTGTGCGGGCCAGCGTTTGACGATCGGGAATTGGGTTTGGCTGAGCATGAAGAGTCCTCGGGTTGACGGTTTGCCTATTGAGTATTGCAGCAAAACTAACGCGGCGCAGGGTTAAAGCGTGAGACCAAAATGTGCTGTCAGCGCTTTTTTACCGGCGGCGGTGAGCTGCAGTTCACGACTTTCAAGCTGACGGCGGATCCAGCCGCGATCGATAAAGACGTTGAGCACCGCGGCACCCAGAGCGCCGCCAAGGTGGGCCTTGCGTTCGCTCCAGTCCAGACAGCCGCAGGCGAAGCGCCGCCGTGAAAGCGCCGCCGAACAGTCGACGCCCAGCCGGGTTAAAGCGGTGCGGCCAGCGTCCGTTAACCGGTAGTCTTCATCCCCCTCCAGCCAGGCTACTTGATGCAACCGGTCATGCAATTTTACCGCGATTTCTCCGGCCATATGGTCATAGCAGGTGCGGGCAAATTGCAATGAGGTTGGGGTACTGCTTTTCACTACCGGCCTTTCAACCCCGGCCAGTGCCATCAGCGTTTCCAGCGCGGCGGCCACTGCAGGCCCGGTCAGGCGGAAATAGCGATAGCGGCCCTGCTTGACGCAGACAATCAGCCGTTGTTCTTGCAGGCGTGCCAGGTGCCCGCTGGCGGTAGAGGCCGCGACGTCCACCGCCGCGCTCAGTTCGGTTGCGGTATAGGCACGGCCATCCATCAGCAGGCACAGCATACGCGCCCGGGTGCGGTCGGCAATGGCGGCGGTCAGGGCCGCCAGACGATCTTCAATATCGATGTTATTCATACTTCGAGATTAGACGAAGTATGGCTGTCAGGCTAGCGCTAGGATGGGTTTTCATACTGGTTCAGTCCAACGGAGAACATCATGTCAGTTTGCCCCATTTCCCGTGCCATTGCTGCCGTCACTTCTGACGATCCGCTTGCTGATTATATGCAGATGACACCGATAGCATTTCAACCCGACTTGCAGAGTTGGGTAGCCGCTTCTCCTGTGGTGGTTCGGGAGGTTTTGCACAATATTGACTTTGGGGTCCGTCCTGCAGCTGAACCTATCCCCACGGCCTTATTGAACACGCCAGCACAGCCCATTTTCGGTGCTCTGGTACGAATGCAGGAAGGTGAACAACAGCTCAGACTCAAAGAAGCCATTCTGCAGACGTTAACCTCCTTTAACCCAAACCGGGTCCGGCAAACCGCATTAAGCGTGGCGCGAGAGTTAATGCCTTCCATCCAGGACGCAAAGCAGATCACCCGTTTTAACTATGCCTTGCCGGTGTGTGTTATAGCTGCACTGCTGGGTATCCCTGCGGATGAGTGGTCGGAGTTAGTCGATGATATTCTGGATTTTTCCCGCTGTATTGCTCCGGGTGGCAGTGACCAGCAGGTGAAACGGGGGATCCTGGCCGTGGAGCGTTTAACGGCGCGTATTGAGGGTTGTAGTGGCCCGTTATGGCTGAGTTTGCAGCATTCATGCGCGATGCAAGGTCTTGATCGTCAGGTGGCAATGGCCAATGCCATTGGCTTGATGTTTCAGGCTTGTGAAGGGACTGCCGGCTTGATCGGGCAAGCGTTGTTATTGATGTGTAACCACCAGGGGAGTGCGCAGGAACTGATTAAAAAAGTCTTGTCCGACACACCCCCGATTCAAAACACCCGCCGCTTTGCTTTACGGGATACGCAAGTTGCCGGTTACCCAGTGCTGGCTGGGCAGAGCGTCCTGGTGTTGTTGTGCGCGGGGGACGAAAGTTTTGCTTTCGGTGAGGGTGCGCATCGCTGTCCGGGCACGGACTGGGCGAAAATGATCGCGCGTTGTGGCATTGAGCATTTATCCGCCTTGGGTATTGATCTGCAACTGCTGAACAATGTCCGCTGGCGGGCTTCGCAAAACGCGCGCGTGCCTGAATTTACCGCTGACAGGAGCTTATTATGATCGCCGTTATTTTTGAACTGCAGGCCGCCGACGGCCAACGTGAAACCTATCTTGATTTGGCGGCTGAGCTGAAGCCGCTGCTGGCGGAGATTGACGGGTTTATTTCCATTGAGCGCTTCCAAAGCCTGGCCGATCCGCAGCGGCTGCTGTCGCTTTCTTTTTGGCGTGATGAAGCGGCGGTGCAGCAATGGCGCAATATCGAAAAGCACCGTGCCGCACAGACGCGTGGCCGTCATGGCGTGCTGGCGCAGTATCGCCTGCGGGTGGCGGAAGTGGTACGCGACTATGGGCTGGATCAGCGGGAACAGGCACCGCAGGACAGCCGCGGCTATCACGTCGATTGACAACTCTTGGGGTTTATCTTATTGATATCTGATGAACAGAAATCGTTTTTCATTCGTGCAGATTATTATCACCATTCATAGAGTGGTGGGATAGCGCGTCTGTTTTAAGCGAAAACCCGCCAGTCAGGCGGGTTTAGCACTCCCTCCTGTTGGCAATATCCCCTGGAGGAACCCATGAAAAATCATTTCCCCACCGTGTTGCATTTGATGTGCGGTAAAGCCGGTTCAGGCAAATCGACGTTAGCGAACAACCTTGCGCAGCAACCTCAAACGCTGTTGCTGGTTGAAGATAGCTGGCTGAAAACGCTGTATGGACAACAGATGGCGACTTTGCAGGATTATGTTCACTACTCAGCCCGGCTACGCGAGGCGTTGAGTGAGCATATTGTGCAACTGCTGGGTCATGGCCTGTCTGTGGTGCTGGATTTTCCGATGAATACGCCGGATCGGCGACTGTGGGCGCGACAATTAGCCGAGTTGGCTGGCGTTGGCCACTGCCTGCATTTTATCGATGTCAGTGATGCGTTATGTAAAAGCCGGATAAAACTCAGAAATGAGCAAGGCGACCATCCCTTTACGTTAAGCGAGGAGGCTTTCGATCTGCTCACCCAGTACTTTGTCGCCCCTTCAGAAGAAGAGCGTTTGACCATTGTCCGGTATGCCTGAGTATCTGGAATGAGGCAGGCCCTGATTCGGGCGCTGCCTCATTATTTGTCGATTAGAAAGGCTTGGTCGGCAGGTATTTACCGTCGAGGGTGATCACCGCGCGTTCGCCACCGTCCGGATCCGGCACTTTTTTGATATCTAGCTTGAAGTTAATCGCGCTGATGATGCCGTCGCCAAACTGCTCATGCACCAGGGCTTTCAGCGTGGAACCGTAGATTTGCACCATTTCGTAGAAGCGATAAATGGTGGGATCGGTCGGCACACCGCCGGGGATGCTGCCGCGCAGCGGAATGGTTTGCAGCAGGCGAATGGCGTCTTCATCCAGATCCAGTTTCTCTGCCACCACGCGGGCGGCTTGCTCCGGCAGCGGATGCTGGCCCAGCAGGGCAGCGGTGACGAACGCCAGGCTTAAGCCGGTGCCCTGGTTAATCGCTTCGAAGGTCAGGTTTTTGCGGATCTTGGCCATCATAATGGTGTCGGTCAGGGTTTCGCGTGGGGATGAGTAGTGCAGTGACTGGGTCATATTGTTTCCTTAAGGAATGAAATTAAAAACGGGGTACGGCAGGGGTTGCCGTGACGTCAGGATGAGTGGCCAGCGGGATAAAACGACGGGTTTCGCCATCCAGCGCTTCAATGCCACCGCTGGCGATGTCATACACCCAACCGTGTAGTTTCAATCGCCCTTGTTCAAGCGCCACCGCTACGGAAGGGTGAGTTTTGATATTGGTTAACTGTGCGATGACGTTCTCGCGCACCATCGAACTGACCCGCTCGCCCTCGGTGGCATGCTGATAAGCCTGATTGACCGCCTTGGCGGAATCGGCATAGCGCAGCCAGTTAGCCACGGTAGGCATATGTTCCAGGCACTGGCAGGTGGCGATGGCGGTCATCGCGCCGCAGTCGGAATGCCCGCAAATCACGATATCTTCAACCCCGAGCGCGGCGACGGCATATTCCACCGACGCGGATACGCCACCGGGTTCCGGGCCGAACGAGGGCACGATATTGCCGGCATTGCGGATCACAAACAGATCGCCCGGTTCACGCTGGGTAATCAGCTCCGGTACCAGGCGGCTGTCGGAACAGGAGATAAACAGGGTTCGCGGGTTCTGCTGAGTAGCCAGCCGCTGGAACAGTGCCGTACGCTCGACAAATGCCTCGCGCTGAAACTTCAGAAAACCTTCGATAACCTCTTTCATACTGCCTCCATCTGGTTGCCGTTAAGCGATGGACGCATCATGCGCCGCTCTGGCTATAGGGTCTAAGACCCATTTATAATGGTAGCCATAGGAATTACCAATAATAGAGGCGTTATGCTGCTGCGACATATCCGTTATTTTCTGGCCGTTGCTGAGCAGGGCAACTTCACCCGCGCCGCCGAAGCGCTGCACGTCTCGCAGCCAACGCTGTCGCAGCAAATCAAACAGCTGGAGGAAACGCTGGGCACACCGCTGTTTGATCGTAGTGGCCGTGCGGTGCGGTTGACCGACGCCGGTGTTGCCTGGATGCGCTATGCCCAACTGGCGTTGCAGGATCTGGATGCCGGTGCGCGGGCAATCCATGACGTGGCAACGCTGGAGCGTGGCAACCTGCGGTTGGCGATGACGCCGACCTTTACCGCCTATCTGGTGGGCCCGGTTATCGATGCCTTTTATCGGCGTTATCCGGGGATAACCTTGAGTATTCACGAAATGACACAGGACAGGATTGAGGCGCTGTTGGCGGAGGATCGGTTGGATCTGGGTATTGCTTTTAGTCAGGCGCAACTGGCGGATATCGAGACCGAGGATCTGTTTAGCGAGTCGCTGAATATGGTGGTGGGCATTAATCACCCATTGGCCAAAAAGTACGAAGCCTTGACGGCGCAGGCATTTGAGCAACAGCCGCTGGCGCTGCTGAGTGAAGATTTTGCTACCCGACAGTTTATCGACGACTATTGCCGTCAACAGGGGATCCGGCCACGGGTTGCGGTAGAGGCCAATGCGATTGGTGCCATCATTGAGATGGTACGCCGTGGCTCGCTTGCCACGGTGCTGCCGGCGGCGATTGCCCAGGCAAATCCGCAGTTGCGAGTGATGCCACTAGTCACCGCCATGCCCGTGCGCCGGGCGGTATTGCTACAGCGTAAAGATACCTATCGCAGCGCGGCGTCACGGGCGTTTGTGGAGGTTTTGCATCAGCAGGATTGGATATCGGCGCAGTCCAGCACGGTATAAAACCGGCTGAATACCGTGCTAGTCTGGCGTAGGCAACCTGTCCGATCGTCACGGTCATTCAATTCTGAATAGGGAGGTTTTTATGCAAAGGATCTTGAGCGTTATTACTTTGGTTTTGGTTTCTCTCTGTTCCCTCTACGGAAATGCCGCTGAGCAAAGCCGTGAAGCGACAGAAAAGAATCTATCCAGGGTTAGCCATTTCTCTTTGGGAATGAATGGCTTTGTTGGTATTGGCAGTGCTGGAGAGACCGATTTAATAGAAATTCTCACCTACCAGGATGCGGGGGCCGTTTTCTTGCGTATTGCCAATAATCCGCAGGCAACGCCAGAAGCTAAACTTTATGCTGCCTGTGGCTTAAAAAAGCTAAATAACAAAAACGGCGAACCCAATCTCACCCCAATGTGGGATAAAGAAGTTTCGGTATTGAAAGGGGATGTTTTAAGGAAAGAGAAATTTAAAGATGTCTATTTCAGTATCTTAAAACATGGGTGCTGGTGATTTCTTTTTTGCAGAAAGCGCATTAGCCGGGAATCCCCCGGCAGATGGATAATGCCTCATTATATTTTGGCGCTTTGCAGGCATAACTCTTGCTGCCAGCGGTGGCTCAGAAATTCGACCAGTGCCCTCGCCGCCGGCCCCACAGGCCCTGGTGGGTAAACGGAATAAACCCCAGTCTCTCTGCCCGTCCATTGCGGCAACACCTGCACCAACTCGCCCGAACTGATGGCGTCGGCCATGGTCACAGCGGAATGAAACGCAATGCCTTGCCCGTCGAGACAAAACTGTTTAACCGCATCGCCATTGTCTGCACGCATTCTGCCCTTAGGGCGAAAGAGGGTTTCACCTTCAACGCCAAACAGGCGCCATTTCTCACCGTCATGACTCGCCGTCGAAACCAGACATTCGTGCCGTTGCAACTCCTCCAGGGTTTCCGGTATGCCATGCTGTTGCAGGTAGTTCGGTGCGGCGACAAGAATGCGGCGATTATTGAGCAGTTTGCGCGCCACCAGGCTGGAATCAGGCAGGCGGCCGATACGGATGGCCACGGCCACGTGCTCCGCAACGATGTCGACATAACGGTCAGTCATCAGCATATCTATCCGTAACTGGGGATATTGGCTCATAAAAGCCGACAGGTGCGGCGCAACGTGAAGACGACCAAAAGACAGAGAAGTGCTGACTCGCAGCGTTCCCCGTGGCTGACTTTGCTCATCGCGCATTCGCTCATAGGCGATGCGCAACTGCTCAAGTGCAGCGCTGCAGTCGGTAAAGTAACGCTGGCCCGCGTCGGTAAGCGACATGGCCCGGGTGGTCCTGTTGATCAACAACATATCAACCTGCAGCTCAAGTTTTTTGACCAGACGACTGATGGCCGAAGGCGTCATATTGAGCATTTGCGCCGCCCTGGCAAAGCTTTGGTGTTCCGCCACGGCAACAAAGACTTTCACCAGATGCAGGGAAGGCTCTTCCATTCGTTCTCCTGAGGAATGAATATCTGAAATTCGCCGCTATTATCATCCAGATTGCCGGTGGTTAGAATACGTTTTTTATCGGGAGAATTTTATGGATCTCAACAATAACGCCACCGTTTTTGCCCGTTTACACTGCCAGCCACACCCACTGCGCCTGCCCAATGCCTGGGACGCCGGTAGCGCATTGTTGATTGAAAGCCTTGGTGCGGCGGCGATCGCGACCACCAGCGCCGGTGTTGCCTGGTCACTTGGCTATCGTGATGGAGATAAGCTACCGCTGGAGCCGCATCTGGCGGCTATCGCGGCGATAGCTCGGGTGATTAAAGTGCCGCTCAGTGTCGACATTGAAGGCGGCTATGGCACGCAAGCAAACAGCTTCGAAAATGTGGTTGCCCGCTTTATTGATGCCGGAGCGGTTGGCATCAATATTCAGGATGGCGCGGACTCGCCGCAAACGTTGTGCGAAAAAATCAGCCGGGCGCGCAGTGTTGCGGAGCGAATGGGCGTCAGACTTTATATCAATGCCCGCACGGATGTTTATGCGCGCAATCTGGCTCCTGCCGCCATGCAAGTTAATGAGACGCTGGTGCGCGCCAAACTTTACCGTGACGCTGGGGCCGACGGTCTGTTTGTTTTGGGCGTGACGGATCCGGAGCAGATCCGTGATATTGCCGACAACACGGATCTGCTACTGAATGTGATCGCCTGGCCCGGCCTTCTGCCGGCTGACCGGCTTGCTGAACTTGGCGTTCGGCGGGTGAGTGTTGGCTCATGGATCCCGCAAACCCTGTGGGCAAATACCGCTAAATTAGCTGCGGGTTTTCTGGCCGACGGCAACTCTGAGCCGTTGTTTACAGATGCGGCAGCTTATGCACAGATCAACGGCTGTTTCCCCGATTAACCCATCTGCTTGCCCGTTGTAGATATACCATTGTTAAGTTCGCACAGAAACAGGTTATGCCAGTGTACTCCAGCGTTGCACCAGCCCCAGCAGGTGAACCAAACCGACGCCAAGGCAAATCAGTGAGCAGACGATAATAAAGTGGTTGCTGCGGCCGGTTCCACGTAAAGCTAAGGGGCCGGCAATAGCGCGCAGCAGGTAGATAAACGTGATGAAACACAGCACTGGCCGCAGTAGTGGCAAAGGTGGTACGGCTCCAGCGCCTGAAAGTGCATAGGCTGCCCAGATCAACAGCACCGTAGCGATGCCCGCCGTTGCCACCGCAGGAAATATTTTCCCAGCCTCAGCGGCACGAATAAAACGTTCACCGGCGCCAAACAGGCGGTAGCCGCGTGGCCCGGCTTTAATAACCCAAAGGTGTAACAGGGCAGCGATAACGCTTAATCCTGCCCCTATCAGCAGCGCAGAATTATAGTGATTCTCCATGACTATGTTCTCTTTTCTGGATACGATTCAGGCCTGAATACTAGCCCATAATGGCTGACTTACCCGGGTTTATCCCTCAGCGTGAGTGTCTTCAATCCAGCTATAACATTAATCCTGAGTCGGGATATGACAGGAAACGGAGAATGAGCGGCAGTTTTCGTTGTCAGGGGGAAAGCGTGTTTACTCTGGTGTTGCCAGCCATGGTGGCTTTATCGATGGCAATCATTGCTCAAATTGTCACCGAAACTTCCCGCGATCTCTTATCCCCGTTATGGCATAATGCGCGCCAAATCACATTCCTAATGATATGAAGAGCGAGCGCTGTGTTAAGCACTAACAACATTACTATGCAGTTTGGCAGTAAGCCGCTGTTTGAAAACATCTCTGTTAAATTTGGTGGCGGTAACCGCTATGGTTTGATCGGGGCTAACGGCTGCGGCAAATCCACCTTTATGAAAATCCTGGGCGGCGACCTGGCATCGAGCGGCGGCAACGTGTTCCTCGATCCGAACGAGCGTCTGGGTAAACTGCGTCAGGATCAGTTCGCTTTTGAGCAATACAGCGTGCTGGACACCGTCATCATGGGCCACCATGAGCTGTGGGCAGTGAAGGAAGAGCGTGACCGTATTTACGCTATGGCCGAAATGAGCGAAGAAGACGGCTATAAAGTGGCCGATCTGGAAGTCGCTTACGGCGAGATGGACGGTTACACCGCCGAAGCCCGTGCTGGCGAGCTGCTGCTCGGCGTAGGCATCCCGGTTGAACAGCATTACGGCCCGATGAGCGAAATCGCACCGGGCTTCAAACTGCGCGTGTTGCTGGCGCAGGCGCTGTTCTCCGATCCAGAAATCCTGTTGCTCGACGAACCAACCAACAACCTGGACATCGATACCATTCGCTGGCTGGAGCAGGTGCTGAACGAGCGTAACAGCACCATGGTTATCATTTCGCACGACCGTCACTTCCTGAACATGGTATGTACACACATGGCGGATTTGGACTACGGCGAACTGCGCGTGTATCCGGGCAACTATGACGAATACATGACGGCGGCAACCCAGTCGCGTGAACGTCTGATGGCGGATAACGCCAAGAAGAAGGCACAGATTAACGAACTGCAGTCGTTCGTTAGCCGCTTCAGCGCCAACGCCTCCAAATCCAAACAGGCGACTTCACGTGCCCGCCAGATCGACAAGATCCAGCTGGAGGAAGTGAAGGCTTCAAGCCGTCAGAACCCGTTCATCCGTTTTGACCAGGACAAAAAACTGTTCCGTAACGCGCTGGAAGTGGAAGCACTGACCAAAGGCTTCGACAACGGTCCGTTGTTCAGCAAGCTCAACCTGATGGTTGAAGTGGGCGAGAAAGTCGCGGTGCTGGGCCCGAACGGCGTCGGTAAGTCGACCCTGCTGAAAGCGCTGGTTGGCGATGCTCAACCGGACAGCGGCAGCGTGAAATGGTCTGAAAACGCCAAGATCGGTTACTACGCTCAGGATCACGAATACGAATTCGATGACACCCTGACGGTATTCGACTGGATGAGCCAGTGGAAGCAGGAAAAAGACGACGAGCAGGCCGTTCGCAGCGTGCTGGGTCGTTTGCTGTTCAGCCAGGACGACATCAAGAAGAAAGTGAAGGTGTTGTCAGGGGGTGAGAAGGGCCGCATGTTATTCGGCAAGCTGATGATGCAGCGTCCTAACATCCTGATTATGGATGAACCAACCAACCACCTGGATATGGAATCCATCGAGTCGCTGAACATGGCGTTGGAAATGTATGAAGGCACCCTGATCTTCGTTTCCCACGACCGTGAGTTCGTTAGCTCGCTGGCGACCCGCGTACTGGAAATGACACCGACTAAGGTGATCGACTTTACCGGCAACTACGAAGACTATCTGCGTAGCCAGGGTATCGTCTAACTCTCTGGTAGGGGCGCGTTATACGCACCCGCAAAGATAACCAGTGATAATCGCAGGCGGGAGCACTCCCGCCTTTTTTGTGTCTGCTATTCCCCGCCACAAACCTCGCACTGCGGATTTTTCGGCAGCTTCATTTCACGAAATTGCATCGTCATGGCATCAAACATCAGCAGTTTGCCGGTGAGCGGCTGGCCGTATTGCGTCAGCAGTTTGATGGCCTCCATGGCCTGCAGGGTGCCGATGGTGCCCACTAGCGGGGCCATTACACCGGCTTCGACGCAGGTCAGGGCGGTATCGCCGAATAACCGGCTCAGGCAACGGTAGCAAGGCTCATCAGGCTGGTAGGTGAAGACGCTCAGTTGCCCCTCCATACGGATCGCCGCGCCGGACACCAGCGGTTTGCGCTGCGCATGGCACAGGCGATTCAGCAGATCGCGCGTTGCCACGTTGTCGGTACAGTCCAGCACCAGATCGCAGGCGGCAATCTGTGCCGCCATCTGAGAGTCGTCCAACTGCCCGTCAACGGCATCAATGTGGATATGCGGGTTGATGGCGCTCAGTTCGATACGCGCCGATTCCACTTTCGCCATGCCAACGCGTGCGTCGCGGTGCAGGATCTGGCGTTGCAGGTTGGAGAGCGAAACGGTGTCGAAATCAACCAACGTCAGGTGGCCGACGCCTGCAGCGGCCAGATAAGGCGCGGCGGCGCAACCCAACCCGCCGAGTCCGACAATCAGTACCCGCGCGGCTTTCAGCTTTTCCTGGCCGTCGAAGTCGAAGCCGCGCAGGATAATCTGGCGGTTATAGCGCAGTTCTTCGGCATCGGTTAATTCCGGCAGCATGTTCAGTTCCTCAGTAAGGCGTTGAAGGGCTCAATTTCCACCTTTTCGCCCACCGCCACAGAGCCGCGATCGCGCTCCAGCACGATAAAGCAGTTGCCCTGGCTGAACGAGCTGAAGACGTGCGAGCCCTGATGACCGGTGCTGCTTACTTCCAATTCACCCTGCGCGTTGCTGGTAAACACGCCGCGCTGGAAATCGAGACGGCCCGGCGCTTTCTTCAAGGGTGTTAATGCGCGTGCTTGCAGACGCGGTGGCAACTGCCAGTCGCTGTGACCGGCCAGCTTTGCCAACAGCGGTTGCACCAGTTGGTAGAAGGTCAGTGCGGCGGAAACCGGGTTACCCGGCAGGCCACAGAACCAGGCATGTTTCAACTTGCCGAAGGCAAAAGGCTTACCGGGTTTGATCGCCAGCTTCCAGAAGCTGACTTCGCCCAGTTCATCCAGCATCTGCTTGGTGTAGTCGGCTTCACCGACCGAGACGCCACCGCTACTGATCACCACATCGGCCTGGCTGTCCGCTTGTTCAAAGGCGGCACGCAGGGCGTTTTGATCATCACGAATAATGCCGAGATCCAGCGTCTCGCAGCCCAGTTGTTCCAGCATCAGGCGCACCGCAAAGCGGTTGGTATCGTAGATTTGCCCGGCCTGCAGCGGCTGACCGACCGGTTGTAACTCGTCGCCGGTAGAGAACACGGCGACTTTCAGTTTGCGCATCACCTGGACTTCGGCGACGCCGAGCGAGGCCAGCAACGGCAACTGTGCCGCGCCCAACCTGATGCCTGCGGGTAACACCCCGGCACCCTGGCGAATATCTTCCCCCGCCAGACGGATATTCTGCCCGGCTTGCACTTCGGCCGTGAAGCGAACGCCGGCATCACTCACCTCGGCCTGCTCTTGCATGATCACCGCTTCGGCGCCGACAGGGATAGGGGCGCCGGTCATGATGCGCACGCAGGTGTTGGCCGGCCAGTCACCGTTGAATGGTGCACCGGCAAAGGCTTTGCCTGCTACCGGCAGCGGGGCATTGGCCTGCAAATCGGCGAGGCGCACGGCGTAACCGTCCATCGCCGAATTGGCGAACGGGGGCACGTCGATAGGGGAAATCACCGGTGCGGCAGTAATACGGCCGGCGGCGGCGGTCAGGGCAATGGATTCGGTCTGCTGCAGGGGGGAGAGCTGGCTGAGCATCTTCTCCAGCGCCTGCTCCAGGGAAATGAGATCGGAAGTATGGCAATGATCCATAGAGGGAACTCCGTAATCAGGGTGCGCGAAATTTTCGGCAAAGTGGGGGTATTATGAAGGATGCTATGCTGAAGTAAACAACAGGAGACCGTGATGCACAGACAGGTATTAGACTTCTGGTTCGACGAGATCGAACCGGCAATGTGGTTCAAAAAGGATGATGAATTTGATCGCCTGCTGCATACCCATTTTGGCCAGATCTGGCAGGCCGCCGCTGCCGGTGAACTGGCGCACTGGCGAGACACCATTGAGGGGCGATTGGCGGAGGTGATCGTGCTCGATCAGTTCAGCCGCAATCTGTTCCGTGGCACGCCCGGTTCATTTGCCAGCGACTGTATGGCGCTGGTGTTGGCGCAGGAGGCGGTGCGCAGTGGGCAGTGTGAACAGCTCAGCCGGGAACAGCGGGGTTTTCTCTATTTACCGTTTATGCACTCGGAGTCGGCGCTGATCCATCAGCAGGCGCTGGCGTTGTATACCGAACTGGATAATGGCGATCAGCTGGAGTTTGAATTGCGACATAAAGCCATTATTGACCGTTTTGGCCGTTACCCGCACCGTAATGCGATATTAGGTCGCGTATCAACCCCGGAAGAAGAAGCATTTCTGTTGCTGCCGGGCTCCGGGTTCTAAATATTATCATCTGCGTTCAGCCTGCTGAAAAACAGCAGGTTGAACCTGTGACAGCTTAATATACAGAGATATCGGTTATTTCTCCGGATAATAGTTGTCTATCCGCCCAGTGCTTTTACCAAAAATCCCAACCGTTATTTACGGCGTTCCCGCTCTATTCTAACTGACTGTTTTTATTCCATTAAGCTATTTCAATGTGCGAAATAATCTAAGCGAACTACGCTAAATGCTGAGTGGTGACTTTATGCTTTACATAGAATGCAGGGCTAAATATAGTCGGGAAAAGAAAAAATAATTAATTATCAGCCCGGGAAGGGTATGGGGTTGGCAGGTTTAACACAGGGTGTCAGACAAATGAGCAAACCAGTGATTGCCATTCACGGTGGTGCGGGTGCAATTACCCGTGCGGCGCTGAGTGCTGAAAAAGAGCAAGAGTATATTCAGGCGTTATCCGGCATTGTCGCCGCAGGTCAGCAGATCCTCGCCCAGGGTGGCAGCGCATTGGATGCGGTGACCGAAGCGGTACGGTTGCTGGAGGAGTGCCCGTTGTTTAACGCCGGTAAAGGCTCGGTGTTCACTCATCAGGGTACCCATGAATTGGACGCCTGCGTGATGGACGGGCGCACCTGTGATGCCGGTGCCGTAGCGGGTGTCAGCCGGATACGCAATCCAATATTGGCTGCGCGTGCGGTGCTGGAAAACAGTCAGCATGTGCTGTTCGCCGGCGAGGGTGCCGAAAAGTTTGCCACTGCCCACGGCCTGGAAATGGTCGCCCAGGACTTCTTCTTTACTCAATCACGTTTTGACCAACTGCACCGCGCTCAGGCGGAGCAGGGACGGGTGTTGCTCGATCACGACGGTGCTGAGCCGATCGACCCCGACAGTAAGTTTGGCACCGTGGGTGCGGTGGCGTTGGACGCCCTGGGTAATCTGGCGGCGGCCACCTCGACCGGTGGCATGACCAACAAACAGGCCGGCCGGGTTGGCGATACGCCGATAATCGGCGCCGGCTGTTACGCCAATAATGCCACGGTGGCGGTGTCCAGCACCGGCACCGGTGAAATATTCATGCGCGGCGTGGCGGCCTATGATGTTTCCGCGTTGATGGAATACGCCGGTCTCAGCCTGCAGCAGGCCAGCGACCGGGTAGTGATGGAAAAACTGCTGGCGATGGGCGGCAGCGGCGGCATGATCGCCATCGACAGCCAGGGTAACGTGGCGCTGCCTTTTAACAGTGAAGGGATGTACCGCGGTTTTGGTTATGTCGGCGATGCGCCGTCCGTAGGGATTTATCGCTAACCGATCACCAGGAGGGTGCATGACCGATACCTTGATGCCGCCCACGGCCGACGCTGGGCTATGGCTGCCGCCTCAGCGCGTACTTTCAGTGCGCGATCTCAGTATTCAGTTTCATCAACAGGGTGACACCCTGGATGCGGTGCGCAACCTGTCGTTCGATATCGATCGCGGTGAAACGCTGGCGATCGTCGGCGAATCCGGCTCGGGCAAATCCGTCACCTCGCTGGCCTTGATGCGGCTGGTGGAACAGGGCGGTGGCAACATCGTCAGCGGTGCCATGGCCCTCCGTCGGCGCAACGGCGAGGTGCTTGATTTGGCCCGTGCACGGCAGGGGACGCTGCGGACGGTACGCGGTGCCGATATGGCGATGATTTTTCAGGAGCCCATGACCTCACTGAATCCGGTATTCCCGGTGGGTGAGCAGATCGCTGAATCCCTGCGTCTGCATCAGGCGATGGATCATCGGGCTGCCAAACAAGCCGCTTTGCAGATGCTCGATCTGGTCCGTATTCCCGAAGCCAAAGACGTGCTTAACCGCTATCCGCATCAGCTTTCTGGCGGCATGCGTCAGCGAGTGATGATCGCCATGGCGCTGTCTTGTAAACCGGCATTATTGATTGCCGACGAACCGACCACCGCGCTGGACGTCACTATTCAGGCGCAGATCCTGCAGCTCATCCGCGTGCTGCAGCAGGAAATGCAGATGGGGGTCATTTTCATCACCCACGACATGGGCGTGGTGGCGGAGGTTGCCGACCGGGTCCTGGTGATGCGTCAGGGGGAACGGGTGGAGCAGGGACCGGTGCGCGAGCTGTTTGCCGCGCCGCAACAGCCCTACACCCAGGCCTTGTTGGCTGCGGTGCCGAAGCTGGGTTCGATGGCACAACAAGATTTTCCGGCCAAATTTCCGTTGCCGAACGGGGCGGACAATGGCGGCCCACAGGATACCGTACCGCCCGGTGCGGCGCCGATCCTGCGGGTGGAGAATTTGGTGACGCGTTTTGATCTGCGCAGCGGCATTCTGAACCGGGTCACCCGCCGGGTACACGCGGTGGAAAACGTCAGTTTCGATCTCTACCCCGGTGAAACCCTGGGGCTGGTGGGGGAGTCCGGCTGCGGCAAGTCCACCACCGGCCGATCCTTGCTGAAGCTGGTGGACAGTCAGCACGGCACCATTACCTTTGACGGTCGCCAGATCAACCTGTTGAAAGGCCCGGCGTTGCAGCATCTGCGGCGGGATATCCAGTTTATCTTCCAGGACCCTTATGCCTCGCTCGATCCGCGTCTGACCGTCGGTTTCTCGATTATGGAACCGCTGCTGGTGCATAACGTGGCACGCGGCAAGGCCGCACAAGAACGGGTCGATTGGCTGCTGGAGCGCGTCGGATTGAAACCTGAACACGCACGTCGCTACCCGCATGAATTCTCTGGCGGGCAACGGCAGCGAGTCTGCATTGCGCGCGCGCTGGCACTCAACCCAAAAGTGGTGATCGCCGATGAATCGGTGTCGGCGCTCGATGTGTCGATTCAGGCGCAGATCGTCAACCTGTTGCTCGATTTACAGCGTGAGTTTGGCATTGCCTTTCTGTTTATCTCACATGATATGGCGGTGGTGGAGCGTATCAGCCATCGCGTTGCGGTGATGTATCTCGGGCAGATTGTCGAGATTGGCCCGCGCCGGGCGGTGTTTGATAACCCGCAGCACGCCTACACCCGCAAGCTGATGGCAGCAGTCCCGGTGGCCGATCCGGCCCATGCTCACCAACGCCAGCCGCTGCTGGTCGATGAAATTCCCAGCCCGATCCGCGCGCTGGGCGATGAACCCGTTACCGCACCGCTGGTGCAGGTTGGCCCCGGGCACTTTGTTGCCCGTCATCCGATCGCCGGTGCCTTTTAATAACCTCAGGAGATGCAAGCACCATGAAGCACACATTCAAACGTAAGGCATTAGCGGCCGTCGTGCTGTTGGCGGCGGTGGGCGCAGGCCCGGCCTGGGCGGCGAAAGATGCGGTGATCGCCGTCGCGTCCAACTTCACCACGCTTGACCCGTATGACGCCAACGATACGCTGTCGCAGGCGGTGGCCAAATCCTTCTATCAGGGCCTGTTCGGCTTTGACAAGGACATGAAGCTGGTGAACGTGCTGGCGGACAGCTACGAGGTGAGCCCGGACGGCCTGACTTACACCGTCAAGCTGCATCCGGGAGTGAAATTCCATGACGGCAGCGAATTTAACGCCGAAGCGGTGAAGGTTAACCTGGATCGTGCCAGCAACCCGGACAATCACCTCAAGCGTTACAACCTGTTCAAGATGATCGACAAAACCGAAGTGGTGGATGCTACGACGGTCAAGATCGTGCTGAAAGCGCCATTCTCGGCGTTTATCAATAACCTGGCGCACCCGGCGGCGGTGATCATTTCCCCGGCTGCGCTGAAGCAGTACGGCAAGGAAATTGGTTTCCATCCGGTTGGTACTGGCCCTTATCAGTTCGTGACCTGGAACCAGACTGATTTCGTCAAGGTGAAGAAGTTTGACGGTTACTGGAAGCCGGGGCTGCCGAAACTCGACAGCATCACCTGGCGGCCGATCGTGGATAACAATACCCGCGCGGCGATGTTGCAGACTGGCGAAGCGACCTTTGCTTTCCCGATCCCTTATGAGCAGGCCAAGGTGCTGGAAGGCAATGCCAAGCTCGATCTGGTGGCGGCCCCTTCGATCCTGCAACGCTACATCAGCCTGAACGTCACCCAGAAGCCGTTTGATAATCTGAAAGTGCGGCAGGCCCTGAACTACGCCATCAACAAAGATGCGCTGATCAAGGTGGCGTTCTCCGGCTACGCGGTGCCGGCAGAAGGCCCGGTGCCGCCGGCGATAGACTTCGCCACCCGTTATAAGCCATGGCCATACGATCCGGCCAAGGCGCGCGAACTGCTGAAGGAGGCAGGCTACCCGAACGGCTTCACCACCACCCTGTGGTCGTCGCATAACCACAGCACCGCGCAGAAAGTTCTGCAGTTTGCCCAGCAGCAGTTGGCGCAGGTCGGGGTAAAAGTGACGGTGACGGCGATGGATGCCGGTCAGCGTGCGGCGCAGGTGGAAAGCGTTGGGGTGAAAGACACTGGCGTGCGGATGTTCTATACCGGCTGGTCCGCGTCAACCGGTGAGGCAGATTGGGCGTTGTCGCCGCTGTTCTCTACCCAGGCGGCGCCACCCAAGCAGTTCAACACCGCGTTCTACAGTAACCCGCAGGTGGACAAGGATCTGACCGGTGCGTTGGCGACCACCGATCGCGGCGAGAAGCAAAAGCTGTACAAGGACGCGCAGGATCGTATCTGGGCTGACGCACCGTGGATCTTCCTGGCGACCGAGCGCTTGCTGTCGGCCAACAACAAACAGTTGAGTGGTTTCTATGTAATGCCGGATACCTCGTTCAACTTTGATAACGCCGACCTTAAATAAGGCGCCAATCCCCGCTCTCATTGAGGGCGGGGTGAGGGGACTCACCCGAGATGCTTAATTATTTTCTGAAACGACTGCTGGGGTTGATCCCGACGCTGCTGATTGTCGCGGTGCTGGTGTTTCTGTTCGTCCATATGTTGCCCGGCGATCCGGCGCGGCTGGCGGCAGGGCCGGAGGCCGACGAGGCGGTGGTGCAACTGGTACGCAAGGATCTGGGGCTCGACAAGCCGCTGCCGCAGCAGTTCGTGCACTTTTTTGTCAATGCGCTGCAGGGGGATTTTGGCACCTCAATGGTCTCCAAACGCCCGGTAAGCGAAGAGATTGGCTCGCGTTTTCTGCCGACCCTGTGGCTGACCCTGACCAGCATGCTGTGGGCGACGATCTTCGGTATGGGCATCGGTATGGCGTCTGCCGTCTGGCGTAACCGCTGGCCGGACCGCCTAGGCATGACGTTGGCGGTTTCCGGCATCTCATTCCCCGCTTTTGCGCTTGGCATGTTGTTGATGCAGGTGTTCTCCGTCAACCTTGGCTGGTTGCCGACGGTGGGGGCCGATAGCTGGCGGCACTACATTCTGCCCTCGATCACGCTGGGAGCGGCGGTGGCAGCGGTAATGGCGCGTTTTACCCGCGCTTCGTTCGTCGAAGTGCTGCAGGAAGACTACATGCGTACCGCGCGCGCCAAGGGCGTACGGGAAACCATGGTGGTGGTGAAACACGGCCTGCGTAACGCGATGATCCCGGTTGTCACCATGATGGGGTTGCAGTTTGGCTTTTTGCTCGGTGGCTCGATCGTGGTGGAGAAGGTGTTCAACTGGCCGGGGCTGGGCAGGCTGCTGGTCGACTCGGTGGAGATGCGTGATTACCCGGTGATCCAGGCCGAAGTCTTGCTGTTCTCACTGGAGTTTATTCTGATTAACCTGTTGGTGGACCTGCTGTATGCGGCAATTAACCCGGCGATACGCTACAAATGAGGGCGCTGGATGATTAAGTATTGGCGACGCAACGCTGCACTGAAAGCGATGCCGACGATCAACCCTAACGCGGTTCGTACGCCTTGGCATGAGTTCTGGCGGCGGTTCCGCCAACAACGTGTGGCCCTGGTCGCCGGGCTGTTGGTGCTGTTGCTGGTGGTCGCCGCGCTGTTGGCACCTTATCTGGTGCCGTTTGATGCGGAAAACTACTTTGATTATGACCGCCTGAACGAGGGGCCTTCGCTAGTGCACTGGCTGGGTGTGGATTCGCTTGGCCGGGATATTTTCAGCCGCATTCTGATGGGCACCCGCATTTCGTTGGCCGCCGGGGTGTTCTCGGTGCTGGTCGGCGGGCTGATTGGCACGCTATTGGGGCTGCTGGCCGGTTATTACGAAGGCTGGTGGGATCGTATCACCATGCGGATCTGTGATGTGCTGTTCGCCTTCCCCGGCATTTTGCTGGCGATTGGCGTGGTGGCAATTATGGGCAGCGGTATGTCCAACGTGATCATCGCGGTCGCGATTTTCAGCATCCCGGCGTTTGCCCGGCTGGTGCGCGGCAATACGCTGGTACTGAAGCACCTGACTTATATCGAGTCGGCGCGCAGCATCGGTGCATCCGACTGGACCATCATCCTGCGGCATATTCTGCCGGGGACGATTTCGTCGATTGTGGTGTATTTTACCCTGCGTATCGGCACCTCGATCATCACCGCCGCCAGCCTGTCATTCCTCGGTCTGGGCGCGCAGCCCCCAACGCCGGAGTGGGGTGCAATGCTCAATGAGGCACGGGCGGATATGGTGATTGCACCGCATGTGGCGATCTTCCCCAGCCTGGCGATATTTATCACTGTACTGGCGTTCAACCTGCTGGGCGACGGGCTGCGTGACGCGCTGGATCCAAAATTGAAGGGATGATTTTTTGTGAGTCGCGGCCAGGAAGATATACCACAGTTTGATTGGCACACCCCTGCCTCACGAGTATAATTGATGATAATTTAATCTATATATATAACAGGGGTGAGATATAATTATGGTCAATAACACTTCGACAAAAAAAACGGTTAACGTGACTGTTGACCGCGACCTTTTCCAACGAGCAAAGTCTCTCGGCGTTAATGTCTCGTCCGTATTGACTGATGCCTTGAACGCGCGAGTTCGCGATATTGAGATTCAAAAATGGCGTGAGGAAAATCGTCCTGCATTGGAAGAACTCAATCGTATTTCTGAAGAGAATGGTTTGTTATCTGATGAATATCGGACGTTCTGAATATGTAATTCACCGTTTATTATAATACTCATCTTAAGGGCGCAATTGATTTTTTGATTGATGGCTTCTGATTCAGTCCGACAGACAGCCTGCTCGAGCATTTTATTATTGGAACAGAAGTTTGGTGTGATGGTGAATTTCCCCAATATGGCGATATTTATCGCTGTGCTGGATCCGAGATTGAAGGGATAACCGTTTTTAGTCCAAAGGAATTGGCTATGAGTAAGAAACAAAGCAAAAGCAGTTTTCTAGTTTTCATTATCACCTATTGCGGGGGATTTTTTCTGGTACACAATTCTTCGCTGTTGATAACACAACCTTGTATCCGTTATGTCGATGCCGGTATTGGTTTGTTGGTGTTTTTTGGCATCTTCAAGGTATGCAATCTGGCGCAAGCCTTCTACCGTTGGTACAACGGCATCGAGAATGTTTCTTGATTTTCGAGTAGGGGATGGGGGGGCACTGTGCCACCCCATCCCCTTGTTTAAACCAGATCAGCGGAACAGGTGTTCGGCGTGGAAGCGCAGGTGGTCTTCGATAAAGCTGGCGATGGTGAAATAGCTGTGGTCATAACCCGGCTGAATGCGCAGGGTCAGTGGCCAGTCGCGCTGGCGGGCCAGCTCGGCCAGCTTCGCCGGTTGCAGTTGATCCGCCAGGAACTGATCGTCATCACCCTGATCCACCAGCACCGGCATTTTTTCCGCACTGTTGGCCAGCAGATGGCAACTGTCATATTGCAGCCATTGGCTTTCGTCGTTACCCAAATAGGCGGCGAAGGCTTTACGCCCCCATGGCACCTGGCAGGGGTTAACGATGGGCGCGAACGCCGACACCGAACGGAAACGCTGTGGATTACGGAATGCCATCACCAGTGCGCCGTGGCCGCCCATTGAGTGACCGAAGATCGACTGACGATCGCTGACGCTGAAATGCTGATGGATCAACGCCGGCAACTCATCGCTGATGTAGTCGTACATGCGAAAGTGCTTGTCCCAGGGGGCCTGGGTGGCATTCAAGTAGAAGCCGGCCCCCTGACCCAGGTCGTAACCTTCATCATTGGGCACATCGTCGCCACGCGGGCTGGTGTCGGCCATCACCAGCACCAGCCCCAGCTCGGCGGCGATACGCTGCGCACCGGCTTTCAGCGTGAAGTTTTCATCATTGCAGGTCAGCCCCGACAGCCAGTACAGCACCGGCGGCGGGTTATCATCGCGCGGTGGCGGCAGATAGATGCTGAAAGTCATGTTGCAATTCAGGCTCTGCGCCGCATGGCGATATCGCTGTTGCCAGCCGCCGAACATACGGTGCTCTTCGAGAAGTTCTAATGACAAGGTCATCTCTGCCTCCTGGCTTATTTTTTGTCGAAGTGGATAACGGAACGGATGGATTTGCCTTCGTGCATCAAATCGAACGCTTCGTTAATCTGCTCCAGCCCCATGGTGTGGGTAATAAAGTCATTCAGCGCAAACTCGCCGTCCATATAACGCTGGACGATGCCTGGCAGTTGCGAACGGCCCTTCACGCCGCCGAAAGCGGAACCACGCCACACACGGCCGGTCACCAGTTGGAACGGACGGGTAGAAATTTCCTGGCCGGCACCGGCTACGCCGATAATCACTGATTCGCCCCAACCTTTATGACAGCACTCCAGCGCCGAACGCATCACGTTGACGTTGCCGATACATTCGAAGGAGAAATCAACGCCGCCGTCGGTCAGTTCGACGATCACGTCCTGAATCGGCTTATCGTAGTCTTTCGGGTTGATCAGGTCGGTTGCGCCCAGTTTGCGTGCCAGGTCGAACTTGCTGGTGTTGATATCGATGCCGATGATGCGGCCTGCGCCTGCCATCTGTGCGCCGATGATCGCCGACAGGCCGATGCCGCCGAGGCCGAAGATGGCCACGGTATCGCCTTTTTGCACTTTAGCGGTGTTGATTACCGCACCCATGCCAGTGGTAACGCCACAACCCAGCAGGCAGACTTCTTCCAGCGGCGCTTCTTTACTGATTTTCGCCAGTGAGATTTCCGGCACTACGGTGTATTCGGAGAAAGTGGAAGTGCCCATGTAGTGGAAGATGGGCTTGCCGTCCTTGTAGAAACGGGTGGTACCGTCCGGCATCAGTCCCTTGCCCTGGGTCGCGCGGATCGCCTGGCACAGGTTGGTTTTACCGGATTTACAGAATTTGCACTCGCCACATTCCGGGGTGTACAGCGGGATCACGTGATCGCCGACCGCCACGCTGGTCACGCCTTCACCAATGGCTTCCACCACGCCACCGCCTTCATGGCCGAGGATCGCCGGGAACACGCCTTCCGGATCGGCACCGGACAGGGTGTAGGCATCGGTATGGCAGACGCCAGTGGCGACGATCCGCACCAGCACTTCGCCTTTTTGCGGTGGCATTAAATCGACTTCTTCAATTTTCAGCGGCTGGTTCGGGCCCCAGGCAACGGCGGCGCGGGTTTTGATCATTTCCATCATAGTCTCCAGTGGTCTATTTTTTAATCAGGCTATGTTGATAGCATCTGGTAAATCACAGGCAGTATTTTCAACCGCGAGGGTTTCCGCCTGTTCAATAATTAATTCTTTCAGGGCACGCACGTTCGGGCCAAAGGCATCGCGTCGCCAAAGCAGCCAGGTGGCGGTTTGGGCGATATCGTCCGGCAGAGTATGCACTTTCACGCGCTCATGGCCCGGCAGCAGGCTAAGTACCGAATGCGGGATCATTGCCAGTCCGGCACCGCTGGCGACGCAGGCCAGCATGGCGTGGTAGGACTGGATTTCCATCACCTGGCCCGGCAGTACGCCTTCGCGTTTGAACCAGGACTCGAGCCGTAGGCGATAAGAACAACTGGCGCGGAAGGCAAACAGTGTTTCGCCCTTGGCGTCTTTGGCGTTATGGATCGGCAGGTGATCGAGGCAGGAGATCACCACCATATGTTCGGGGAAGGCGATGCAGCCGTTGAGTTCGTCATACTGTACCGGCCCGTCGACCAGCGCCGCTGCCAACGTACCGGCGCGCACCCGTTCGGTGATCTCGCCGGAGGTACCGGTGGTCAGCGACAGTGACACCTGTGAGAAGCGCTGGTGATAGGCCGCCAGCAAAGTGGGTAAGCGGGTGGCGGCGGTGCTTTCCATCGAGCCGATAGCGAAGTTGCCTGCCGGCTCACCGGCATGGGTGATACTCATGGCTTCTTCGCTCAGCGCCAGAATACGGTTGGCATAGCAGAGAAAGTTATGGCCCATTGGCGAAAGGCGCAGGCGCTGTTTTTCGCGAATGAACAGATCGGTGCCCAGTTCCTGTTCAAGCTGACGCAGGCGGGTGGTCAGGTTAGAGGGTACGCGGTGCAGTTGCTCGGCAGCACGGGCAACGGAGCCGGTTTCGGCGACGCTACAGAACATGCGGAGCTGGGTCAGATCCATTATCTTCTCTTTTCGTGATGAACTTGGTGAGTATTATTCAGTTTTTGTGAGTGTAATACTGCGGCATGATACTGGCAACTTTCTTTTAACAGTCTGGAAACTCTACATGGCCTTAAGAATTGCCCTGAGCGGCTTTATTGCGTTGATCGTAGCCATGGGGATTGGTCGCTTTGCCTTTACCCCGCAGGTGCCGCTAATGATTGCCGAGCACCAGTTTACCCTGACCGGGGCCGGGCTGGTGGCGGCCATCAACTACCTGGGCTATCTGTGCGGGGCTTATGACGCGATGCGGGCCAGCCGACATGTCGAGCGTCGGCTGTGGCTGGGCGTGTGGGGCGCGGTCATCTTGACGTTGCTTTCTGCCTGGGTGCAGGGCGAATGGTGGCACGGTGCCGTGCGTTTCCTGATTGGTTGGGCCAGCGGCTGGGCGATGGTGCTGGTGGCGGCCTGGACTAACGAACGGCTGGCACACTATGGCCGCCCGGCTCTCAGTGCAGCGGTCTTCGCGGGGCCGGGGGCCGGGATTTTTATCAGCGGCATGCTGGCGGTCGGCATTCACAGCCTGGCGCTGACGGCATCTCAGGCATGGCTGGTGTACGGCGTGCTGGCGCTGGTATTGATTGGCGCAATCAGCATTAATCTGCCGAAGGCCGGTGAATTGCATCGTCCTGATGTGGCACCGGAGCCATTGCTGTTAACCCCGGCGTTGAAGCGGCTGGTGTGGAGTTACAGCCTGGCGGGCTTTGGCTATATTCTGCCGGCCACCTTTCTGTCGCAAATGGCCGCCGCACGTTTTCCAGGTAGTGTGTTCGCGCAATTTGTCTGGCCGATCTTCGGTGGGGCGGCGGTGCTGGGGATTGTTATCGGTATCCTGACCCGCCACAAGTTGACCACCCAGACGCGGCTGGCCATTACCTTGTGGGTGCAGGCGCTGGGGGTCTTGAGTGCGGAAATCGTGCCGGGGGTCGCCGGGCTGGCGCTGGGGGCTTTGTTGACCGGTGGCGGTTTCCTCAGCGTGGTGCAGTTGTCGATCCAGCATGGCAGGGAACTGGCACCCAAGCATGCACGCTATATGGCGGGATTGTTGACTACGGGTTATGCAATAGGTCAGTTGGTTGGCCCTACGCTGTCGGCGCTGTCCACGGCCCTGACCCATAGGTTGGAGCCAGCGTTATATGTCGCTGTGGCCGGCCTGATTGTCGCCGGACTGCTGGTGGTGAATACGCCGGCGCGTGAGCTGGCACGAAAACCGACGCCGTTGTGATTAAATTCCGTACAAAAAACGTGGAATAGCCGCAGCGGGCCTGATTGTGCTAAATGCGAATATTTCACCTGTTGATGAAGCACAATCACTGGATAATCCCCTCACTCTCCTCTAGAGTGGGGTCAAAATCTTGACCGGGTTCACGTTATTAATGACGGAAACTTCTGTCGTCAGGAGAGTATGCAATTCGCCCGTCTGCTCGGTAAAGCAGCCGGAGGGGTGAGTTCCGGTCCGTTGGAGAGATGAAATGACATCATTAAGTAAAGAAGCTGTACTGGTTCACGCAGCGCTCGAAGAGCGTGGCCTGGAAACCCCGTTGCGTGGTGAAGTGCTGGATCGCGAGACGCGCAAGCGCCGTATTAAAGAGCACATGACGGAAATCATGCAGCTGCTTAATCTCGATCTGTCCGACGATAGCCTGGCGGAGACCCCACACCGTATCGCCAAAATGTATGTTGATGAGATTTTCTCTGGCCTGGACTACGCCAACTTCCCAAAAATTACCGTCATCGAAAACAAGATGAAGGTGGATGAAATGGTGACGGTGCGCGACATTACCCTGACCAGTACCTGTGAGCACCACTTCGTCACCATCGATGGCAAAGCTACCGTGGCCTATATCCCGAAAGATGCGGTGATTGGCCTGTCGAAGATCAACCGTATCGTGCAGTTCTTCTCCCAGCGCCCACAGGTGCAGGAGCGTTTGACTCAGCAGATCCTGGTGGCATTGCAAACCCTGCTGGGCACCAATAACGTGGCGGTATCTATCGATGCGGTCCATTATTGTGTTAAGGCGCGCGGTATCCGCGACGCGACCAGCGCGACCACCACCACCTCGCTGGGTGGGCTGTTCAAGTCCAGCCAGAACACTCGCCAGGAATTCCTGCGCGCGGTGCGACATCACCAGGGGTGATGTGTGAGTGATAAAAAAACAGGCGCCTGCGGGCGCCTTTTTAATGACCGGAATACAGCGGTAAAATAATGAACAACACTTCGACCACGCCGCTGCCGCGCATCGCCACTCTGGACTGCGTGCGCGGTATCGCCATTCTTGGCATTCTGCTGCTCAATATCAGCGCCTTCGGCCTGCCGAAGGCGGCCTACCTGAATCCGGCCTATCTGGGGTTACTGTCGTCACGTGATGCCTGGACCTGGGCGCTGCTGGATATTTTCGCCCAGGCCAAGTTCCTGGCGATGTTCGCGCTGTTGTTTGGTGCAGGTTTGCAGATGTTGCTGCGTCGCGGCAAGGGCTGGATACGCGCGCGGCTGTCGTGGTTAGTGCTGTTCGGTCTGGCACATGCCATTTTCCTCTGGGACGGTGACATTCTGCTGGCCTACGGTCTGATCGGGCTGGTGTGCTGGCGGATGATCCGCGATGCCAAAGAAACCTATCAGCTATTGAAAACCGGCGTGGTGCTATACCTGATCGGCGTCGGGGTCTTGTTGTTACTGGGCTTTATGTCGCACGGTGAACCGGGCGGTTTCTGGCAGCCCGGGGTGGCGGAACTGCAGTATGAAAAATTCTGGAAGCTGCAGGGCGGCATGGAGGCCTGGCGTAGCCGTACCGATCTGCTCTCCTCCAGCCTGTTGGCCATTGGCGCGCAATACGGGTGGGAGTTGGCGGGGCTGATGCTGTTTGGTGCCGGACTGATGCGCAGCGGTTGGCTGCGTGGCACCTATTCACCGGGTTATTACCGCCGCCAGGCCGCCTGGCTGATACCGCTTTCATTATTGATCCAACTGCCGGCAGTGGCGTTGCAATGGCATCTTCACTGGGACTACCGCTGGAGTGGCTTTTTATTGCAGGTGCCGCGTGAACTGGGTGCACCGCTGCAGGCCATGGGCTATCTGGCGCTGTGCTACGGTTTCTGGCCGACGCTGTCGCGCCTGCGTATCGGGCATTGGCTGACGCAGGTCGGGCGCATGGCGCTGAGCAATTACCTGCTGCAAACGCTGATCTGCACCACGCTGTTTTATCGCTTTGGCCTGTATCAACAGTTTGATCGCCTGCAGCTGTTGGCGTTTGTTCCGCTGGTCTGGTTGGCTAACCTATTGTTTTCTAATCTGTGGCTGCGTTATTTCACCCAGGGACCGGTGGAGTGGCTGTGGCGCAAATTGACCCACCTGGCCGCCGGGAAGCCGGAGCCAGGGCGTTGAATTGAGATCTGGCGCAGGTAGGTTAAAAAAATGTATGTAAACGTTTTCTTTCCTGTGACGTAATTCACGCAGAGGAGGATGACAAACGGGGTAGGATAGCGCCACTGTCAACTACCCCGACCTCAGGATCTTTCATGACCTCCTCTGTTCACCCAACCACCATTCGCGACGTGGCGAAGCGTGCGGGCGTGTCCGTAGCGACCGTCTCCCGCGTGCTGAATCACAGCGCCCTGACCAGTAAAGAGACGCGTGAACAGGTGCTGAAGGCGGTGGCTGAACTGGGTTATCGGCCCAATGCCAATGCGCAGGCGTTGGCCACGCAGAGCAGCGATACCCTCGGGGTGGTGGTGATGGATGTCTCCGATCCCTTCTTTGGTGCGTTGGTGAAAGCGGTAGACACCGTGGCGCAGCAACACCACAAATATCTGCTGATCGGCAACAGTTATCACCAGGCGGATAAAGAGCGTCACGCCATCGAGGTGCTGATTCGCCAGCGCTGTAATGCCTTGATTGTTCATGCTAAAACGCTGTGTGATGCCGAGCTGATGACCTTTCTCGATCAGGTGCCGGGCATGGTGTTGATCAACCGCATTATCGCCGGCTATGAGCACCGCTGCGTCGGTCTGGACAACGTCAGTGGCGCGGAGATGGCGATGCGCTTGCTGTTGTCGCAAGGTCATCAGCGTATCGGCTATCTGGGCTCCAATCACCCGATCGAAGACGGGCCGCTGCGTCAGCAGGGCTACACGCAGGCCATGGGCGCTGCAGGGCTGATCACGCCGGACAACTGGCGCGCCTATGGTTCGCCGGACCTGCAGGGCGGGGAAGCGGCTATGGTCGAGTTACTCGGCCGTAACCTGCATTTGAGCGCGGTGTTTGCCTACAACGACGCCATGGCCGCCGGTGCCATGGCAGTGCTGAAAGAAAACGGTATCACAGTACCGCAAAATTTCTCGCTGGTGGGGTTCGATGATATCCCCATCGCCCGCTATACCAGCCCCAAACTCACCACGGTGCGCTACCCCATTGTTACCATGGCGATGCTGGCTACCGAGCTGGCCCTGCTGGGCGCGGCAGGCCGGCTGGAGCCACAGACCCACCATTTGTTTATGCCTACCCTGGTACGCCGCCATTCTGTGGCGCCGTGGCAAAGTGAGGCGGCGGTCACTCTCTGAACATTTAATCTTGTGTAACCGTTTTCAATCTGTGAGAAAATTCACAGATTATTAACATCACGCCGTCTATGCTCTAGGCGTTTTCCAGCGCAAAGGCACTTGCCGCTGCTGTTTTTTACCTCGCGCTGGCACCACCTTTTTCAGGAATAACATGATTCACGGATGACAGGGAAACTGCCAGGCCCGGTTGTGCACTCACCACCGGTTACCTTTGGCCTAATACCGAGCAAGACCCTACATAAACCGGAGACACACAATGAATAAGAAGGTTTTCACCCTGGCCGCGACGGCCGCAGCCATGATGTTTGGCGCCGCAGCACATGCAGATACCCGTATTGGCGTCACAATTTATAAATATGACGACAACTTTATGTCGGTGGTGCGCAAGGCAATCGAGAAAGACGCCAAGGCCTCTCCGGACGTCACCCTGCTGATGAATGACTCGCAGAATGACCAATCCAAACAAAACGATCAGATCGACGTGCTGATCGCCAAGGGCGTTAAAGCGCTGGCGATCAACCTGGTTGACCCGGCCGCAGCCCCGGTGATTATCGAAAAGGCGCGCGGAAACGATATTCCGATCGTGTTCTACAACAAAGAGCCTTCCCGCAAAGCGCTGGACAGCTATGACAAAGCCTATTACGTGGGGACCGACTCCAAAGAGTCCGGTGTGATCCAGGGCCAACTGATCGAGAAACACTGGAAGGCTAACCCGAACTGGGATCTGAACAAAGACGGCCAGATCCAGTACGTACTGCTGAAAGGCGAGCCGGGCCACCCGGATGCCGAAGCACGCACCACCTACGTGGTGAAAACGCTGAACGACAACGGTATCAAGACTCAGGCGCTGCAGATGGATACCGCGATGTGGGACACCGCTCAGGCCAAAGACAAGATGGATGCCTGGTTGTCTGGCCCTAACGCCAACAAAATTGAAGTGGTGATCGCCAACAACGATGCGATGGCGATGGGTGCGGTTGAAGCGCTGAAAGCGCATAACAAAACCAACATTCCGGTATTCGGTGTCGATGCACTGCCAGAAGCTCTGGCGATGGTGAAGTCCGGCGCGATGGCGGGGACGGTGCTGAACGATGCCGACAATCAGGCTAAAGCCACCTTCGAACTGGCGAAAAACCTGGCTGCGGGCAAACCGGCTGCCGATGGCACCAAATATAAGATTGAAAATAAAGTGGTCCGTATTCCTTACGTTGGCGTAGATAAAGACAACCTGTCTCAGTTTGTGAAATAAGCGCTGAGATAACCCACAATGACCCCGCCTACGGCTGCCAACACCAGGAAAGCCGTGGGTGGGGGAATTTACGATATTAAAAGACCGATAAGCCAGGTGTATTTATGGCCGACAGCCCACGCGAATTTCTGCTGGAAATGACCAATATCAGTAAGTCATTTCCCGGCGTCAAGGCATTGGATAATGTGAATCTGCGCGTTCGTCCGCACTCCATTCATGCATTAATGGGGGAGAACGGCGCGGGCAAATCAACATTATTAAAATGCCTGTTCGGCATTTATAAAAAAGATGCCGGCAGTATTATTTTTCAGGGCCAGGAAATTGATTTCAAAAGCTCTAAAGAGGCGCTGGAGCACGGCGTTTCAATGGTGCATCAGGAATTGAATCTGGTGTTACAGCGCACCGTGATGGACAACATGTGGTTGGGACGTTACCCGACCAAGGGCATATTTGTCGATCAGGACAAGATGTTGAAGGACACTCAGGCGATATTTGACGAGCTGGATATTGATATCAACCCACGGGATAAGGTGGGCACGCTATCGGTATCGCAAATGCAGATGATCGAAATTGCCAAGGCTTTCTCCTACGACGCCAAGATTGTGATTATGGATGAGCCGACCTCATCGCTGACGGAAAAAGAGGTGAATCATCTGTTCACCATTATCCGTAAGCTGAAAGAGCGCGGTTGCGGCATCGTTTATATCTCGCACAAGATGGAAGAGATCTTCCAACTGTGCGACGAGATCACCATCCTGCGTGACGGCCAGTGGATCGCCACCCAGCCGTTGGAAGGGCTGGATATGGACAAGATTATTTCGATGATGGTGGGGCGTTCGCTCAGCCAGCGTTTCCCCGATCGTCAAAATACGCCGGGCGAGGTGATCCTGGAGGTGAAGGGCCTGACCTCATTGCGCCAACCTTCGATTCGCGATATCTCTTTTGATCTGCATCAGGGGGAGATCCTCGGTATTGCCGGGCTGGTGGGTGCCAAGCGTACCGACATCCTTGAGACGCTGTTCGGCATCCGCGAAAAAGTGGCGGGCACCATCAAGCTGCACGGCAAAGCGATCAATAACCACAGCGCCAATGAAGCGATTAACCACGGCTTTGCCCTGGTGACGGAGGAGCGCCGCTCTACCGGGATTTACGCTTATCTGGACGTCGGTTTTAACTCGCTGATCTCCAACATTCGTAACTATAAAAACAAAATCGGCCTGCTGGATAACGCCCGCATGAAAAGCGATACCCAATGGGTGATCGACGCCATGCGGGTCAAGACGCCGGGTCATCATACCAATATCGGTTCGCTGTCCGGCGGGAACCAGCAGAAGGTGATCATCGGTCGTTGGCTGCTGACCCAGCCGGAAATATTAATGCTGGATGAACCGACGCGTGGCATTGATGTTGGCGCCAAATTCGAAATTTATCAGTTGATGACCGAACTGGCGAAGAAGGGCAAGGGGATCATTATTGTCTCGTCTGAAATGCCGGAGCTTTTGGGAATTACCGACAGAATACTGGTGATGAGTAATGGTCAGGTTGCGGGCATCGTTAACACCAAACAGACCTCGCAAAATGAAATTTTACGTCTCGCATCCCTGCACCTTTAAGGATCAGAATTATGAACGCGCTGAATAAGAAAACTTTGTTCACCTATTTCAAGGAAGGTGGCATTTACGTAGTGTTGCTGGTGCTGCTGGCAATTATTATTATCCAGGATCCGACTTTCCTCAGCTTAATGAACCTGAGTAACATTCTGACTCAGTCTTCGGTGCGCATTATTATTGCACTGGGTGTGGCGGGGCTGATTGTTACCCAGGGGACTGACCTGTCCGCCGGGCGTCAGGTGGGGTTGGCCGCGGTGATCGCCGCGACGCTGTTGCAGTCGATGGACAACGTCAACAAGGTGTTTCCGCACATGGAAACCTGGTCGATCCCGCTGGTGATCCTGCTGGTGTGTGCCGTGGGTGCGGTGATCGGTCTGGTGAACGGGTTGATCATCGCCTACCTGAACGTGACGCCGTTTATTACCACTTTGGGTACCATGATTATCGTGTACGGCATTAACTCGCTGTATTACGACTCTGTTGGCGCATCGCCGGTGGCGGGGTTTGATCCCAAGTTCTCCACCTTTGCTCAGGGGTTCCTGCGCTTTGGCGACTTTAAGCTGTCGTACATTACCTTCTACGCCATCATTGCGATTATTTTTGTCTGGATCCTGTGGAATAAAACCCGCTTCGGTAAAAATATCTTCGCCATCGGTGGCAACCCTGAGGCAGCCAAGGTTTCCGGCGTCAACGTGCCGCTGAACCTGATCATGATTTACGCGCTGTCTGGTGTGTTCTATGCCTTCGGCGGTTTGCTGGAAGCGGGCCGTATCGGCAGCGCCACCAACAACCTCGGCTTTATGTATGAGCTGGATGCTATTGCGGCCTGTGTGGTGGGCGGAGTGTCCTTTGCCGGAGGGGTAGGTACGGTGCTGGGGGTGGTGACCGGGGTGATCATCTTCACCGTCATCAACTACGGCCTGACCTACATTGGCGTTAACCCTTACTGGCAGTACATCATCAAGGGCGGCATCATTATCTTCGCGGTAGCGTTGGATTCACTGAAGTACGCCAAGAAGAAGTAAGTCTTCGCTACAATGAGAACGGTCAGCAAATGCTGGCCGTTTTTGTTTAATGGCAAAGTTGTCTTTAAACCCGAGATACCCGGGCCTAGCGCACCGAGGGGCGCTCCGGCGGGCAAGCCGCTACGACCCCTTCGGCACGCTCTCCCTAATAACGGACTTTATCAGCCGTCTGAAACGGCCAGCAAATACTGGCCGTTTTTGTTTTTAGTGAGGGGGAATTAAGGCTGTTTGGCTTTCTGTTTTTCCGCCGCCAGCTTGTGCTCCAGCTCGACCAATTGCTCCGGTGATACTGCTGGATAACCCTGGGCATCTTCCGGGATGGTGTGCATGGAGGAAATTGGGATCAGCGGGCCGAGGAAGCGCGGTTCACGTTTGAGGATGTACAAGTCGGTCAGTGCGCCAAGGCGGGCGAAGATCTCACGCACACGTACTGTCATCATATCTTTTGGTGACGGTACCGCGTAGCACTGCGCCTGGATCCCCATATGCAGCGCGATAAACAGCGCACGCTCACAGTGGAAGCGTTGGGTGATGATAATAAAGTCATTGGTATCGAACACTTTACGGGTACGCACGATCGAGTCCAGGGTGCGGAATCCGGCGTAGTCCAGCACGATATCGCTGGGCGCCACACCGGCGGCGATCAAATCGCGGCGCATGGTCATAGGTTCGTTGTAGCTTTGCTGGGCATTGTCACCGCTCAGCAGCAGATACTTCACTTTACCGCTGTTATAGGCGTTGATCGCGCCCTGAATACGGTAGCGGTAATATTGGTTGATCACGCCGGTACGGTAATATTTGGCGGTCCCCAGTACCACGCCGACCTGGCGATGGGGCAGCCCTTGCAGTTCGTCATAGACGAAAGGCGCCGTTTTCCAGCTGATCCAGCGATCGAGCGCGAGAGCCGAGAGCATCAGCAGTGCAATGATGACGAACAGGCTGATTATCAGGCGTTTCCACATGTTATTGCCTTACGCGCACAGGGGCCAAAAAAGATGGCTCAAGGCTACTTTACCTGACAGGTTGAAGCAAGCCTGTCCCCGCCTCTGGCACGCATTGCGCCGCATTTTTAGGCGGTTTTGCCAATAAAAAAGGTCCGGCGAGCCGGACCTGATTATCTTATCTGCGCAAATCAGAATGAGGTGCGCTTGTAGCTGCGGTATTGCGGCCGCCAGAAGTTGTGTTCGATGGCTTTTGACAGCGCTTCTTCTGAGGTGACTACCGCCATTCCTTGCAGTTGAGCCGCTTTGCCCACTTCCATCGCGATGCATTTTGACACGCCCTGAATATCGTCGATATCCGGCAACAGTGCGCCATGCCCATCTGTCGCCAGCGGTGAACACTCGGCCAGTGCACGGCTGGCGGCCATCAGCATCGCGTCCGTAACACGGGTCGCGCCGGAGGCCAACACACCCAGACCAATACCCGGGAAGATATAGGAGTTGTTGCACTGGGCGATCGGGATCTGCTGATCTTTATAATGTACCGGTGCGAACGGGCTGCCGGTAGCGACCAGCGCCGCGCCTTCGGTCCAGTTGATGATATCTTCCGGACGGGCTTCCACGCGTGAAGTCGGGTTTGACAGCGGCATCACGATTGGGCGCGGACAATGCTTGTGCATTTCGCGGATCAGTTCTTCGGTGAACAAGCCTGGCTGGCCGGAAACGCCGATCAAAATGCTTGGCTTGGCGTTACGTACCACGTCCAGCAGCGAGATGGCATCGCTGGACGTTTGCCATGCGGTCAGGTTTTCGCTCTTCTGCACCAGCTTGCTCTGGAAATCGAGCAGGTTAGGCAGTTTGTCGGTCAGCAGACCAAAACGGTCGACCATGAACACGCGGGCGCGCGCTTCGTCTTCGCTAAGACCTTCGGATTTCATCTGCGCGATAATTTGCTCGGCAATGCCGCAACCGGCGGAACCGGCTCCCAGGAAGGTGACGGTTTGGTCACGCAGTTGGCTGCCGGCAGCGCGACTGGCGGCAATCAGGCTGCCCAGCGTGACCGCGGCGGTGCCCTGAATATCGTCGTTGAAGCAGCAGATTTCATCACGGTAGCGGTTCAGCAGTGGGGTCGCGTTATTCTGAGCGAAATCTTCAAACTGCAGCAGCACGTTCGGCCAGCGGCGTTTCACCGCCTGGATAAATTCTTCAACGAAAGCGTGGTACTCATCACCTGAAATACGCGGATGACGCCAACCCATATACAGCGGATCGTTCAGGCGCTGCGGGTTATTGGTACCCACGTCCAGCACCACCGGTAAGGTATAGGCCGGGCTGATGCCCCCGCAGGCGGTATACAGCGACAGTTTACCGATAGGAATGCCCATGCCGCCAATGCCCTGGTCGCCCAGGCCGAGAATACGTTCACCGTCGGTGACGACAATCACTTTCACGTTTTGCTTGGTGGCATTTTGCAGCATGTCGTCAATGCGATCGCGGTTCGGGTAAGAGATAAACAGCCCACGCGCCCGGCGATAAATATCAGAGAAGTGCTCACAAGCTTCACCCACCGTTGGCGTGTAGATGATCGGCATCATTTCGCTCAGGTGTGAGTCCAGCAGGCGGTAGAACAGGGTTTCGTTGGTGTCCTGGATGTTGCGCAGGTAGATGTGCTTATCGCTGTCGTTTTTAAAATCCTGATACTGGCGATAGGCGCGCTCTGCCTGTTCCTCGATGGTTTCCACCGCATCGGGCAGTAAGCCCTGCAGGTTGAAATGGCTGCGCTCATCTTCGGTGAAGGCGCTGCCTTTGTTCAGCAGTGGGAATTCCAGCAGGATCGGGCCGGCATAAGGGATGTAGAGAGGGCGTTTGCTTTCGTATTCAAGTTCCATGGCTTTTGCTCTTCAACGTATCGGATAACTTTATAAGGGTGATCCTAAAAGATCGGGGAAATATGTACAGCAATTGTTATCGGATCATGAGGTAAATTGGCGTAATTATCGACGATCACGTCCTAATTTAACTAAAGAAAGTGTTTTAAGACGTGAATGCCATTGTAATCGGCTTGCGGGGCTGTTAACAGCGGTGCCGGGCGGCACCGCCAGGGTCAGGATCAGAAAGTAATGCGACTGACATTTTGGCAGCCCAGGGCAGCCAGTGTGGCACGGGTCGCGTCCCATTGGGTGAGAATGGCGCTTTCGGGTTCGGCCAGTACCGCGCGGCTCACTTTTTGGCAGTCGCCGCCGGAAACGTTCATCAGGATCAGTGCGGCCTGCAATGGTGGCAAACTCGGGTTGAAAGCGGCATTTTCCGCATAGCGGCCGGTGTAAATGGTGCCGTCCTCGGCTTCCAGCGCGACGCCGCTGTGGGCATTGCTGTAGGGCGCGTGACTCTGATTGGCGGCAGCCAGTGCTGCCTGTTCCAGTTCGTCAGTCAGGGCCAGTTGGAAGCCGTGATCGACCCGATCCATCAGCAGCGTGGCGATATCCAGGTCTTTTGGGCCGAAGGCATCCGGCAGGTAATCGCCAAGCGTCGCCGGCTCACGGCCGGGTAGACGGATTTTCAGGTCGCTACCGCTGTTCAATTCATTCATAAACTGACGGCAGTGGCCACAAGGCGTGTAGTTGACGGTGATGGAAGCCAGAGCGGGTTCGCCGCGTAGCCAGGCGTGGGTAACCGCACACTGTTCAGCGTGAATGGTTTGCTGCATCGGTGCACCGCTGAACTCCATATTGGCGCCAAAATACAGATTGCCGCTCTGCCCGCGGGCAATGGCACCGACGTAAAACCGGGAGATCGGCGCTAACGAGCAGGCTGCCGCCAGTGGCAGCAGAGCGAATGCCAGAGCATCATCATCCAGCCCGCAGCGCTGCTTAATCGCCTCCACCTGTTCTGCTTTGAGCATGGCCGGGAAATCAGGCGCATCAATATAAGGCAGCAGGGCGGATTGCAATGTGGCGGGCAGTTCGCTGAAAGCGGTTTGAAAACGCGGGTGCATAGAAACTCTCTCTACAGGTTAACGGGATAACATTCTAGGCAGCCCTGCGTGAATAAAGTGTGATGCAAATCTCTTTATTGATGAAATCAATGCAATGAAAGCCATAATTGCGAGATGTATCGCAAGTTTTAGACCCTTTAGCCGAACAAATGCAGCAATACCGGAAACAAAAAGGGGGCCAGCAATGAGGTAATGATGCCGCAAATCACCAGCGCCAACGAGCCGAATGCACCTTCCTGAAAGTCTATTTCCGCGCAGCGTGCGGTGCCCAGCGCATGCGATGCTGTGCCCATTGCCAGTCCACGCGCCGAGCGGGTGGTGATTTTCAATATTTTGAACAGCGTATGCCCGAACACTGCGCCGAGAATACCGACGAAGATCACGCAGACGGCGCTGATTGCCGGAATACCGCCGAGCGACTCCGCGACTGCCATGGCGATGGGCGTGGTGACCGACTTAGGCATGATGGATGCGGCAATTTCCGGCGTGGCTCCCATCCACAAAGCGATGGCGCCGCCGCTGATCATGGCGGTCATACTGCCGATAAAACAGACGGCGATAATGGACTTCCAGCGCGCACGGATCTGATGCAGTTGTTCATACAGCGGATAGGCCAGCGCCACTACGGCCGGTTGCAATAAATCGTTGAGGATTTTGCTGCCCTGAAAGTAGCGTTCATAAGGAATGCCGGTCAGTAACAGCAGGGGAATGATCACCGCCATTGATACCAGCAGTGGGTTCAGCAGCGGCATGTTCAACCACTGTGCCAGCTTACGCGCTGCAAAGTAGACCGTCAGCGACAGCGGCAATGACCACCAGATTTCATGGATCATTTTTCGCCCTCCGCCGCATCCGGTTTGCCGACGATGCGGCGCTCCCGGTGGAAATAATGTGAGGTATAGCCCACCACCACCAGTACCATCAGGGTGCTGACAATGCACGAGACCACCAGCGGGCCGAGGTGATCGAGGATCTGGTCGTAGTATTTCATCACGCCAACGCCGATGGGCACGAACAACAGCACCATATAACGGATCAGCAGATGGCAACCGGGTTTGACCCATTTGGCCGGCATAATTTGCGTGGAGAGCAGGGCGAACAGCAGCAACATGCCGATAATGCTGCCGGGAATGGCGATCGGCAGCAGTGCCGCGATAGCATTGCCGACAAACAAGCAAAAGTAGATAAGGACGATTGCCCTCAGGTATTTCCAGCACAGAGTGAGCACGTTGGCCATAACTTAATCCCGTTTAACTGACGCATTCATCATACAATTAAACTGTGACCTTCGCCACAAATCACACCATGAATTCTCTCTATGGCTTTCATGCCTGTCAGGCAGGTTGACAGCCGCAGTTAAGCCCGGTGCGTCCCTATTCTATGCTGATGATGCCGGCGCTGTGCTGCTGTTTTTGCGCCAGGCGATGGCCGAGGAAAAAGAATAACAGGCTGAACAACGCGGCGGCAATCAACATCAGGAACATCATGTGTGGGGCGGCGTAGCTAAGAATAAAACCGCAGAGCACCGGGTTGATGGCACCGCCCAGTGCACTGAGATTTTGTACCCCGTAGTAGCTGCCTTTTAGATGCTGTGGCGCGATAAAGTCGATAAACATGTATTCCACTGGGATCACGATAATCTCGCCCAGGGTAAATATGGCCATCGCCGCGATCCACAACCAAAGCGACTGCCCGGCCAGGCTAAACCCGATCAGCCCGAGAATGAAAAACAGCGTGCCCAACACCAGCCAGCGCAGCATGTTTTCCTGACGCATGCCGCGACTCAGCAGGTACTGCAGGGCGATGACGATACAGGCATTGACGATCATCACCGCCCCAATGACCTGATAGGCAAACTCTGCGTTGGAAACGAGGATCAGGTACTGCGACAAATAACCGGTGAACTGGCCGAAAACGACCGCCCCGAGCGTACTGCCGAGGGTAAAGTAAATCAGCCGACGATCGCTACGCAAAATGGTCAGCGTCTGGCGGAAATCGGGCGGTGCGATTGGCGCGACATCGGTCGCTGCAGACGGTGCCGCAGAGGGTGCCGCGCCTTGTCGGCGCAGAGCAAAACTCAGCGCACTTACAGTGAGCAAGGCCAGGCCGCCGGAGAGATAAAACGGTAACAGCGGATTTAAGCCTGCCACCATCACCCCCAGTGACGAGCCCACCGCCCAGCCGACGTTCACCAGCGTGTAATTCATTGAAAAGGCTTTGATGCGTTGGGCGACCGGCAGCCAGTCGGCAAAGCAGGCTTTGATGGTGATGCCCAGCACCGAATAGGCGGTATGCAGGACAGCCAGGACCACGATGATGCCGCCCGGACGCGGGATCCACGGAATAGCGAAAAAACTCAGCGCGAACAGCAGAATTGCCATCAGGATCAGCATGTTTTTATTGAATTTATCGACTAAATAACCGCCGTACAGGCTGGCGAAAATGCCAATTGCCAGGCTGATACCCAGAATGATGCCGACGCTTTTTGGTAGCAGGTGGAAATGCCCGGTGAGATAGATGGTAATAAACGGCAGCGTAACACCACGGCCAATGGTCAGTACCAGCGAACTGGCCAGCAATGCGTTAATCAGCGGTGGGAATCCCTTCATGTCAGACCTGTTTATGCATACAGTAAGTAAACCCATATGGATAAGATAGCTTATTTTGGCCGATTTTGTCGCTGTCGCAAGGAATGAAATTCAATAAAAAGGGCCGAGCAAGCTCGACCCTTGATTCAGTAAAAACCGATGTTATTTCACCTGCATGCCTGGCTCTGCACCGCTGTCTGGGCTGAGCAGGAAGATCTCTTTTCCGCCCGGGCCTGCGGCCATCACCATGCCTTCGGAGATGCCGAAGCGCATTTTGCGTGGTGCCAGGTTGGCAACCATGATGGTCAGGCGACCTTCAAGCGCTTTCGGGTCTGGATAAGCAGAACGAATACCGGAGAAGATCTGACGTGTTTCACCGCCCAACTCCAACTGCAGCTTCAGCAGTTTGTCCGAGCCTTCAACAAAGTCGGCGCTGGTGATCAACGCAATACGCATATCAACCTTGGCGAAATCATCAAAGGTGATGGTGTCCTGAATCGGATCGTCCGCCAGCGGGCCGGTGACCACTTTCGCTGCCGTCATGTCTTCTTTCGAGGCGCTGACCATTTCATTAACCTTGTCCAGATCGATACGGTTGAACAGGGCTTTGAATGGATTGACCTGATGGCCCAGCAACGGCTGCTGGATGCTGTTCCAGCTCAGCTCACAGTTAAGGAAAGCCTCGGTGCGTTCAGTCAGTGATGGCATTACCGGTTTCAGGTAGGTCATCAGTACACGGAACAGGTTGATGCCCATTGAGCAGATGGCTTGCAAATCAGCATCGCGGCCTTCTTGCTTGGCCACTACCCACGGCGCCTGCTCATCCACATAACGGTTTGCCAGATCGGCCAGCGCCATGATTTCACGGATCGCCCGGCCGGACTCACGGCTGGCGTAGGCTTCGGCGATGCTTTGTGCTGCGTCAACGAAGGTCTGGTACAGCGCAGGATCGGCCAGGTTGTCGGCCAGTTGACCACCAAAACGCTTGCTGATAAAGCCGGCATTGCGCGAAGCCAGGTTAACCACCTTGTTCACGATGTCGGCGTTCACCCGCTGCACGAAATCTTCCAGATTCAGGTCGATATCGTCAATACGTGAAGACAGTTTGGCAGCGTAGTAGTAACGCAGGCAGTCGGCATCCAGGTGTTGCAGATAGGTGCCGGCCTTGATAAAGGTGCCACGAGATTTGGACATCTTGGCGCCGTTCACCGTCACGTAGCCGTGTACGAACAGGTTTGTCGGCTTGCGGAAGTTACTGCCTTCCAGCATTGCCGGCCAGAACAGGCTGTGGAAATAAACAATGTCTTTGCCGATAAAGTGATACAGCTCGGTGGTGGAGTCTTTGCGCCAGAACTCGTCAAAGTCCAGATCGCCGCGTTTGTCACACAGGTTTTTAAATGACCCCATGTAGCCAATTGGCGCATCCAGCCAGACGTAGAAGTACTTGCCTGGGGCATCCGGGATTTCAAAGCCGAAGTACGGCGCATCGCGGGAGATATCCCACTGTTGCAGACCAGACTCAAACCACTCCTGCATTTTGTTCGCCACCTGCTCCTGCAGCGCACCAGAGCGCGTCCAGGCCTGCAGCATTTCGCTGAACGACGGCAGATCAAAGAAGAAGTGCTCGGAGTCACGCAGCACCGGCGTCGCACCGGAAACCACAGATTTGGGATCGATCAGCTCGGTCGGGCTGTAGGTTGCACCACAGACTTCGCAGTTGTCGCCGTATTGATCCGGCGATTTGCATTTCGGGCAGGTGCCTTTGACGAAGCGGTCAGGCAGGAACATGCCTTTTTCCGGATCGTACAGCTGAGAAATCGTCCGGTTCTTGATAAAACCGTTTTCTTTCAGGCGGCCGTAAATCAGGTTCGACAGTTCACGGTTCTCATCGCTATGGGTTGAATGATAGTTATCATAGCTGATGCCAAAACCGGCGAAATCCTGTTGGTGCTCCTGGCTCATTTCCGCAATCATTTCTTCCGGCTTGATGCCCAACTGCTGAGCTTTCAGCATGATCGGCGTGCCGTGCGCGTCGTCCGCACAAATGAAATGAACCTCGTGGCCGCGCATTCGTTGGTAACGAACCCAGATGTCTGCCTGGATGTGCTCGAGCATGTGGCCGAGATGGATGGAACCATTTGCGTACGGCAGCGCGCACGTCACCAATAATTTTTTCGCGACTTGAGGCATAGTGAGAACTTGGTTTCTGTAATGAATAAAAGGGTCTTCGATGTTACCCGATCGCGTCCGCCACGGCTAGGGCGGTTTCTTTATACAGACATGCGCCGAGCGGCCCGCAGTTCTGATATGCTTAGCGGGAAGCTATCCATTCAAAATCAAGGAGCCGGGATGAGCACAAAATCCCCCGAGCAGACCAACCCCGAAGTTCTGCGTGCCCTGGTGACCGGTGTACTGGCCGCCTTTGAACACCCGACGTTAAAAAATAATCTGACCGCGCTGAAAGCGATCCACCATTGCGCGCTGTTGGATCATGTGTTGCACATTGAATTGACCATGCCATTCGCCTGGCAGAGTGGTTTTGAAGAGCTGAAAGATACCGTCAGCGCAGAATTGCTGCGCGTGACCGGCGCTGAGGCGATCGACTGGAAATTGAAGCATGACATTACCACCCTGAAACGGGCCAACGATCAGGCCGGTATTAAGGGGGTGCGTAATATTATCGCCATCAGTTCCGGCAAGGGCGGGGTGGGTAAATCCACCACGGCTGTTAACCTGGCGTTAGCGCTGGCTGCAGAGGGTGCCAAGGTTGGCATTTTGGACGCCGACATCTACGGTCCGTCGATCCCGAATATGCTGGGTACCGAGAATGAACGCCCAACCTCGCCGGACGGCCAGCACATGGCGCCGATCATGGCGCACGGTCTGGCGACCAATTCTATTGGCTATCTGGTGACCGACGATAACGCCATGGTGTGGCGTGGCCCCATGGCCAGTAAGGCGCTAATGCAACTGTTGCAGGACACGCTGTGGCCGGATCTGGACTATCTGGTGCTGGATATGCCGCCGGGCACCGGTGATATTCAATTGACGCTGTCGCAGAACATCCCGGTTACCGGGGCGTTGGTGGTCACTACGCCGCAGGATATCGCGTTGCTCGATGCCGCCAAGGGCATCGTGATGTTCGAAAAGGTTCACGTTCCGGTATTGGGCATAGTGGAAAACATGAGTGTGCACATTTGCAGTAACTGCGGTCACCATGAGCCTATTTTCGGCACCGGTGGGGCAGAGAAGCTGGTGAAGAAATACCACAGTCGCTTATTGGGGCAACTGCCGCTGCATATTTCACTGCGCGAGGATTTGGATCGCGGTGAGCCGACGGTGATAAGCCGCCCGGACAGCGAATTTTCTGAGCTGTATCGCCAGCTTGCCGGTCGCGTTGCCGCACAGATGTATTGGCAGGGGGAAGCTATTCCTACGGAAATCTCTTTCCGCGCGTTGTAATAGCCATTGGCTAAAAAACAAAACCCCGGACAAGTTCCGGGGTTTTGTTTATGGAGCAACGGGCAGCTTATGCAAATCCGCCCGGGTGTAGGGGCGTTCTATCTGCGCCAATACGGTGGCAATATGTTCTAACAGATCCTGTGTCGGTGCCGGTTGCCGAAAGCCCATCAAAACCATCGGCAGAGCTAATGCAACAACGATCTGCGGCGTGGAGAGATAAGGACGTGGTTTACCGCGCTGTAACCACAAGAACAGCGTACTGGCCAGGTAACCCAGAATCAATCCGCTAACCACTTCCGAAGGTGAATGCACCTGAATGGCCAGCCGCGATAACCCAATAGTCAGTGGCAAGACTAAACCGACAACCAACGCCATGCTGCGTACCGCATGCGAGAAGCGTCCGGTCAGTGTCCAGAGGAATACCGGCCAGATGCTGGCCGCCAGCGCCGAGTGTCCACTAAAACCGGTGAAGTCATAGCTTTCGATGCCAATACCCCATCCCATAAAGGCCAGTTTTGAGGCACAGACCACACCGCCGGTACAACCGAAGATCAGCGCCCATTGCCAACCGGCGGTTCGGGTGGCTCGCGACACGACTAATAGGACAAAAAGAATCAATGAGCAGGGTAGCAGCAACATGCTGTCGCCAAAAAATGTCAGAAAATACCAGTCCAGCACGTCGGTCTCCGGTGAAATATACATCCCAATTGTCAGGATTATCATCAAGCCACCGAGTTTACCCCGGCATGCCGCATTGCCCTAGACACAATCGTCTTAAAACCACGAAGCGCTGGTTATGGTGAAATAACCTGAGATAGCGGCCCGGCGGCGACAATATAGGCTGGCGCTATGGCCGCTAACTCCCTATAATTGTCGCGTTTTAGTTCCCCCCCTTCACACTACGAAATCAGGTCTTCAATTTTATGACTGACAAGCCGCATCAGTGCGTCATTATTGGTATAGCTGGCGCATCTGCCTCCGGAAAAAGCCTTATCGCCAGTACGTTATATCGTGAACTTCGCGATCAGGTTGGCGATGAACATATCGGCGTGATTCCTGAAGACAGTTACTACAAAGACCAGACTCACTTGACCATGGAAGAACGGGTCAAGACAAACTATGACCACCCGAGCGCCATGGACCACAACCTGCTGTTCCAGCATCTGCAAATGCTGAAATCAGGCAAGGCGATAGAGTTACCCTTGTACAGTTACACCGAGCACACGCGCAAGAAAGAGACCATTCACCTGGAACCGAAAAAGGTGATTATTCTTGAAGGGATCCTGCTATTGACGGATATCCGTCTGCGTCAGGAAATGAACTTCTCGATCTTTGTCGACACGCCACTGGACATTTGCCTGATGCGCCGCATGAAGCGCGATGTGAATGAGCGTGGTCGTTCTATGGACTCGGTGATGGCGCAATACCAAAAAACCGTCCGTCCGATGTTCCTGCAGTTTATCGATCCTTCCAAACAATACGCCGACATTATCGTCCCGCGCGGTGGCAAAAACCGCATTGCGATCGACATTCTGAAAGCCAAAATCAGCCAGTTCTTTGAATAATGCCCTTTAATGGCCGGAAAGTTGGTGTTTCCGGCCGGCGGGCAACTATTTACGCTGCGACGTAGACCTTTCGCCCGTTGTGTGGCAATTTTTGTTTTAGTGACACACCTTGATGGAGATGAATAAATGAGACTGTGCGACCGTGATATAGAAGCCTGGCTGGATTGTGAAAAACTGGTGATTTCACCGCGTCCGCCGATTGAGCGTATTAACGGGGCCACAGTGGATGTCCGTTTAGGCAATCAGTTCCGCGTGTTTCGTGGTCATACCGCTGCGTTTATCGATCTTAGTGGGCCAAAAGATGAAGTCAGCGCCGCGCTGGACCGCGTGATGAGTGATGAAATCGTCTTGCCGGAAGGGGAGGCCTTCTTCCTGCACCCGGGTGAACTGGCGCTGGCGGTCACGCTGGAGTCGGTCACGCTGCCAAACGATTTGGTCGGTTGGTTGGACGGTCGTTCTTCCCTCGCGCGCCTGGGCCTGATGGTTCACGTCACTGCGCACCGTATCGATCCTGGTTGGCAGGGCTGCATTGTTCTGGAGTTCTATAATTCAGGTAAGCTGCCGCTGGCATTGCGTCCGGGCATGCTGATCGGTGCACTGAGCTTTGAACCCCTGTCCGGGCCGGCAGCACGTCCTTACAACAGCCGTCAGGATGCAAAATACCGCGATCAGCAGGGCGCAGTCGCCAGCCGAATCGACAAGGACTAACAGCGCTGGAAGCACGGTCGGTGGGCGCTGACAAGAGGATGGCATGAGAAGATTTCTGACGACTTTGGTGATTTTACTGGTGGTGCTGGTGGCGGGTATGTCTGCGCTGGTACTGTTGGTCAATCCGAATGATTTTCGTGCCTACATGGTTACGAAGGTCGAACAAAAGAGTGGTTATCATCTGACGCTGGATGGCGATTTGCGTTGGCATATCTGGCCACAGCTCAGCATTTTGGCTGGCCGTATGACGCTGACCGCACCCGGGGCGAAAGCGCCAGTGGTGAGTGCGGATAATATGCGCCTTGATGTCAAGCTGCTGCCGTTGTTGTCACATCAGCTGTTTGTGAAACAGGTCATGCTGAAAAATGCCGTCATCCGGCTTACCCCCGACAGTGAAGAACAAAATCAACCCGACGCGCCTATCGCTCCCGCCGGTCACTCTGAAGAGTCGATAGATACGCCGTGGAAATTTGATATCGATAATCTGCGGGTGGTGGACAGCCTGTTGATTTGGCAACGCGCCAATAACGAGCAGATTAACGTTCGCGATATCAACCTCACCCTGCAGCAAAACGCTAAGCGCCAGGCACAAATGGAGCTTTCCAGCCGGGTGAACCGCAATCAGCGTGATCTGACGTTCAACATGGCCGCAGATATCGATCTGCAACAATATCCTCGACGCATTGCCGCTAATGTCACCCAATTCAGTTACCAACTGGAAGGTGCGGACATACTGGCCGGTGGTATTAAAGGCGACGGCAGTGCTCAGGTGGTGTATCAACAAACGCCGCAGCAAGTTGCATTTAGCCAACTGAGCCTGGGGGCTAATGACAGCACATTTTCCGGTGGTGTCAGCATCCAGTTCGGGGAGATACCGACCTATACTCTGAACCTGACTTCCGCTGCAGTGAATTTGGATGCATTTTCTGGCTGGCAGTCCAGCAGTTCACCAGTGCAGCAAGAACAGAACGTGGCCTCAGCGCCGGTCATAGCCAGCCAAATGGACGACCCACAGCAAAATCTGGAAGTGCTGCGAGACTTTAACGCGCAGCTCAATTTGAGCGTGGATCAACTGACTTATCGTGGCATGGATATCACCCATCTTTCGACCCAAGCGGACAACCGCCAGGGTCTGTTAACGCTGCACTCGCTTGCTGGGCAAGTAGCGGGCGGTGACTTCGCTTTGCCAGGCACCCTCGACGCGCGGGGTAAACGCCCGGTGATCGCCGTGCAGCCGGTGGTGAAACAGGTTGAACTTGGCTCCGTTCTGCAGGCGTTCGACATGCCGAAAATCATGACCGGTAAGTTCAGCATGCAAGGGGATTTAACCGGCGATCGCCTTACATCACAGTCTTTTGAGCGCCGCTGGCAGGGTACTGCCCAACTGGCGATGCAGGACGCACAACTTCAGGGGCTGAATATTCAGCAGTTGATTCAGCAGGCGGTGGCGCGCAATGACAGCAGCGTGCGCGGACAGGACGATTATCAGCGTTATACCGAAGTGAAACAGTTGTCGGCCAAAGCCAGTCTGAACCACGGCACGGTAAAAATCACCGAGCTGGGCGCCGATTCACCGCTGTTGAACCTGAGTGGCGGTGGCACGGTGGATATGCCGGGCAAACAATGCGATATGACACTGAACGTCCGGGTCACCGGTGGTTGGAAAGGGCGCGACGACTTGATACAAGAGTTGCAGAAAACGCCGATCCCGCTGCGGGTTTATGGCCCGTGGAACCAACTCAATTATCAATTGCAGGTTGATCAGATTTTACGTAAGACGCTGCAGAACCGGGCGAAGGATGCGCTGAACAAGTGGGCCGATAAAAACCAGGATTCGCGCGAAGGGCAGGATCTTAAAAAGCTGCTCGATAAACTTTAATTACGGATTGTGCGGGCCGTTCAGCGGCCCGTATGCTCTGTAAACCCCCAAGAGTATTTCCCAATAATTTCCTCCCGTAACTTTGACGGATATCATGACGTCTTCGGCAGACATTGTGCAGAGTGTGCGCAGTTAAGCGATTTATACGCTTTGGCACAGTCAAAAAAAATAATGATAAGTTGAGGGAATATGATAGAGCTTCTGATTGGGGCTGCCGTCGCGGCGGGCGTTGGCCGTTACATCATCAAGGGTTACTCCGCTACCGGCGTATTGATGGTAGGGGGGCTGTTGCTGTTGGCCATCAGCGCCCTGATGGGCAAAAGCCTGTTGCCTGCCAGCGCCGCGTCTACCGGATGGCGCGCGACCGACATCATCGAATACGTCAAAATTCTGCTGATGAGCCGTGGTGGCGATCTTGGCATGATGATTATGATGCTGTGCGGGTTTGCGGCTTACATGACGCACATTGGTGCCAATGATGTGGTGGTCAAGCTGGCCTCCCGCCCACTGCAGATGATTAACTCCCCGTACCTTCTGATGGTAGCGGCCTATTTTGTCGCCTGCCTGATGTCACTGGCGGTCTCCTCTGCCACCGGTCTGGGTGTACTGCTGATGGCGACACTATTCCCGTTGATGGTCAACGTTGGCATTAGCCGCGGTGCGGCGGCGGCAATCTGTGCTTCGCCTGCGGCGATTATTCTGGCACCGACATCGGGTGACGTGGTGCTGGCGGCCAAGGCCGCAGAAATGCCGTTGGTTGATTTTGCCTTTAAAACCACCTTGCCAATTTCGATTGCGGCGATTGTGTGCATGGCGGTTGCGCATTTCTTCTGGCAGCGCTACCTCGACAAGAAGGCCAACGAACAACATCACATTATGGATGTAAGTGAAATCACCACTCATGCCCCGGGCTTCTATGCCGTACTGCCTTTCACGCCAATTCTTGGGGTGCTGGTGTTTGATGGCAAATGGGGACCGGAACTGCATATCATCACCGTGTTGGTAGGCTGCATGTTGTTGGCGGCGGTGATTGAATTCCTGCGTAGTTTCAGCGCCAAACAGGTATTTAGCGGTCTGGAAGTTGCTTATCGCGGCATGGCGGACGCCTTTGCCAGCGTGGTGATGCTGTTGGTAGCCGCCGGCGTATTCGCCCAGGGGCTGAGCACCGTTGGTTTTATCAGCGGGCTGATCAGCCTGGCGCAGTCGTTTGGCACCGGCGGCATTATCATGATGTTGGTATTGGTGGTGATTACCATGTTGGCAGCAATGACTACCGGTTCAGGCAATGCGCCGTTCTATGCTTTCGTTGAGCTCATTCCTAAACTGGCGGCACAGATGGGGGTTAACCCCGCTTATTTGGTGATCCCAATGCTGCAGGCTTCAAACCTGGGGCGTACTTTGTCGCCGGTTTCTGGTGTGGTGGTTGCGGTGTCCGGCATGGCGAAAATCTCACCCTTTGAAGTGGTAAAACGCACTTCGGTACCGGTGATTGTTGGGTTGATCGTGGTGATTGTGGCGACGGAACTGCTGGTTCCTCAGCATTTGTAATGGCGGCCGGGCGATGATGCCCGGCCCCGGTTTAAACCTCGTAGTCTGGTTCTGGAACCAACAGCGGGGTGATTTTCACCTTCAAAATACGGTGGCTACTGACTTCTAGCGGTTCAAACAGGTAGTCACCGATCCGCAATTGTTCGCCTTCCTGAGGAATGCGTTGGCTGTGCTCCATCAGCAAGCCGGCCAACGTATGGTATTCACGTTTATCTTCCAGTGGTAACGGCAAGTACAGAACCAAATCTTCCAGCGGCATATAGCCGTTGGCTGTCCAGCTTCCGTCATCATTTTGCACGATGTCATGCCGGGCATCGATTTCCTCACCAGCTTCCGGCAGGTTGCCGGCGATGGTTTCCATCACATCGGTCAGCGTGACGATCCCTTCAACCGAGCCGAATTCGTCTACCACGAAGGCAAAATGCGTCTGCGCCTGACGAAATTGCTCCAGTGCACTTAACAGGGTTAACTGTTCGGGGAAAATCAGCGGCTGCAGCACCAACGCGCGTAAATCGAGAGGAGTCTGGGTCAACTGCTGTTTCAGAACGTCTATGGTATGGATGACACCGAGCGGTTCATCGCTGGCGCTGTTTTCTACCACTACAATGCGCGTATGTTGATTCCTTTCCAGCAATTGGGTCAGCTTTTCCTGCGGATCATTCAACTCGAGATATTCCACATCATGGCGAGAGGTCATGATGCTGCTCACCGTACGCTGCGCCATGCCCAACACGCGCTCTATCATATGGCGTTCCTGCTGGTTGAAAATCTCGCCGCTTTCATTGGTGCTATCGGCTAACAGGTTGGCGGAATGACTGTCTACCTCCGCTTCTTCATGTTTGCCACTCAGCATGCGTAGTACTGCCTCTGCCGTGCGCTCGCGCAGTGGTCGTACTGTTGACAGGAAACGACGGCGATTGAATTGCGACAGCTGGTTCAAAGCTTCAATCATCACTGAGAAACCAATGGCGGCGTACAGATAACCTTTCGGGATGTGGTAGCCAAAGCCTTCGGCAACCAGACTGAAACCGATCATCAACAGGAAACTAAGACACAGGATGACAATCGTAGGGTGGGCATTGACGAAGCGCGTCAGCGGCTTGCTGGCCAGCAACATCAACCCGATAGCAATACAAACCGCAAGCATCATTACTGCCAGGTGATCGACCATGCCGACGGCGGTGATCACCGAGTCGAGTGAAAAGACCGCATCCAGTACCACGATTTGCGCCACGACAGGCCAGAAACGGGCGCCTTTTCGCTGACCCTGCTGTTCTTCGTCTTTACCCTCCAGCCGCTCGTTGAGCTCCATGGTGGCTTTGAACAGCAGGAAGACCCCACCAATCAGCATAATAAGATCGCGGCCGCTGAAGGGGTGTCCACCGGCAGAAAACAGGGGCTGAGTGAGTGTCGCCAGCCATGAGATGGAGGCCAATAACGCCAGACGCATCAGCAACGCCAGCAATAACCCCACAATGCGAGCTTTATCTCTCTGATGTTTTGGAAGTTTCTCCGCCAGGATGGCGATAAAGATAAGGTTGTCTATACCCAGAACGATTTCCAGCACGACCAGAGTGGCCAGGCCGGCCCAAATTGTTGGATCTGCGATCCATTCCATACGCCCAATTTCACCTGTAAGTTCGACGGCTTATCCCGCAAGCGAATGATGGGTGCTGGGCCGGGAAAATTCAACTTTAAAACAGGGGGGATATTTGCGGCATGAAAAAACCAAGCAGAAATAATGCATAAAAAACCATCTCTGTAAGGAGAGCTCAGAATACGGGATTGCTTGGAATGGGGGACTTTCTGAAAAAGGAAGTCTATTGGCAGGACACGGGCATGACTGCCTGTTGGTAAAAAAAACGGAAATATAATTTTTAAAAATCAATCCGTTATAGATTAATACTGCTGCTACACTTTGTTTAGTCTGGTCCAATGGGTAGTCTTATTCTGAAAAGGGTACCCAATAGGTATCTTAGGCTTGTATCGATAACGCAATAGTATAAGAATCTTAGCCACATAAACATTTACAAGTATCATCGTTTGGTTATGAGGGTGTGTTTTTTTTGTTTTTTCTGTGATCTGACTATCGCTTAGCAAAAGAGTTGGGCCCTCAGTTTACATTCCAATGCGATTGGAACCTGCGGTCGCGGCTTCATAAAGAACGATGACAGTGCATTGGTAGCTGAAAGCCAGGGGCGGTAGCGTGCCTCAACCGGTTCACTCCGGTTTCGTAAGCTTCCCGCATAGGCTTAGTTCGGCTACGTCAAAATTATTATTGTGGATGAAAAAATGCAAAAGAGACTGAAGGCTGTAATTCCCGTAGCTGGCTTGGGAACTCGTATGTTGCCGGCTACAAAAGCCATTCCTAAAGAAATGTTGCCGGTGGTCGATAAACCACTGATTCAATACATTGTTAATGAATGTGTGGCAGCAGGGATTAAAGACATCGTTTTGGTGACACACTCCTCCAAAAATGCGATTGAGAACCACTTTGATACCTCTTTTGAGCTCGAGGCGGTGCTGGAATCACGCGTCAAGCGTCAGTTACTGGAAGAAGTGCAGAGCATCTGCCCCGCAGACGTAACGGTGATGCAAGTGCGACAGGGTCAGGCTAAAGGCTTGGGGCATGCCGTTTTGTGCGCCAAACCGATGGTCGGTGATGATCCTTTTGTGGTGCTCTTGCCAGACGTATTGTTGGATGACTCTACAGCCGATCTGCGTAAAGAGAACCTGGCCAAAATGATTCAGCGTTTCACCGATACTGGCTTTAGCCAGATTATGGTGGAACCGGTACCGGAACAAGACGTCTCGAAATATGGTGTTGTCGACTGTGGCGGTGCTGCGTTGTCTGCCGGTGAGAGCACCCCGATGACTGCAGTGGTGGAAAAGCCAACCCTCGAAGAGGCACCTTCAAATCTGGCAGTGGTTGGGCGTTATGTTTTGTCAGCTGATATTTGGCCGCTGTTGGAAAAAACCTTACCGGGTGCTGGTGATGAAATTCAGCTTACCGATGCCATTGCTGCCCTGATGGATCAGGAGACGGTAGAGGCCTTCCATATGAGCGGTAAGTCACATGACTGCGGTGACAAGCTGGGTTATATGAAGGCATTCGTACAGTATGGCCTGCGTCATGCCTCTGAAGGCGAAGACTTTACCCAGTGGCTAAAACAGACGCTAAACAGCAAGTAAGAGTTGCGGCTGAAAAGACGATCACAAGTAATAAGAGGATTATCATGACCAAGTTAAAAGCTGTCATTCCCGTTGCAGGCCTGGGTATGCGTATGCTGCCTGCAACCAAGGCTATTCCCAAGGAAATGTTGCCGATCGTAGATAGGCCGTTGATTCAATATATTGTCAATGAGTGCGTCGCTGCAGGAATCAAAGAGATCATCCTAGTGACGCATTCTTCGAAGAATGCGATCGAAAACCATTTTGATACTTCATTCGAGCTGGAAGCTATGCTTGAGGCACGTGTAAAGCGTCAGTTGCTGGATGAAGTTCAGTCAATCACGCCAAAAGGTGTGACACTGATGCATATACGTCAGGGACAACCAAAAGGTCTGGGGCATGCGGTGCTTTGTGCCAAGCCTTTGGTTGGTGATTCGCCGTTTGTGGTACTGTTGCCGGATGTCTTGCTCGACGACGCAAAAGCAGATCTGAAGAAAGACAACTTGCCACATATGATTGCTCGCTTTGAACAGACGGGTTTAAGTCAGGTGTTGGTTCAGGCTGCTGATGTGCATGTTTTGCACGACTACTCGGTGGTTGAATGCGAAACCAATAAACTGCAACCCGGTGAAAGTTCTCGTATGACTGCGATCATCGAAAAACCGGGTCGTGAGGTTCAGTTAAAATCCAATTATTCCGCGGTAGGGCGCTATGTTCTTTCTGCCGATATTTGGCCGATTTTGGAAAAAACAGAGCCAGGCGCGTGGGGGAGAATTCAGCTGACAGATGCCATTGCCGAGCTGTTGAAACACAAACCGGTTGAAGCGACAGAGTTGGTGGGAGAATCGTTCAACTGCGGCGAAAAAATGGGTTATCTGCGGGCGTTTGTTACTTATGGCTTGCGTCACCCTACGCAGGGAAAAGCGTTTCGCGAGTGGGCGGAAACACTGGTGTTCTAATCTATCTCAACCCTTTTGGGTTGTGGGCATAAAGTAGAGTTATGTTATTACGCTAGCAGCTTCATTTCATACAGAATATTTTTATATTAGTATCGGAATGCTTGTGGAATAATGCGATGTTCAAGTGATAATTTGTAACGATTATGCACCATAAGGCAACAATCTGAGATGCCAGTACGTTTTTGCCTCAACAGAAACCAACAACCATTGGCGCTATCTATAACGAAGCGCCTGTGGTGACAACAAGGCCGTGCTTTGCAATAAGCCATACTAACTCTTTTAATTTCAACAGTGGCTTAACGGTTCGATATTCTAGCTATCTGTGGAATATGTCTGTCTTGGCGTAGACGCCTAAATTCAGGTAAGTAACGGCGTAGTTCGGTAAGTTACAAATACGTAGCCAAGGCAGGCTGGCTTGGTAGCTTTGCGGATACATTTACTTTGAAAGTGATGATAACTCGATGGCAAAACGACAATTGAAAATGATACCGATATTGGTATCAATCAGTATTATTAGTGGTTGTACGGTTCTTCCCGGACAACATTTAAGCACGTCAGGAAAAAGTGTTGTAAAACAAGAAGATAGCGACTTTGACATTGACTCGCTGGTGAATGTCTATCCAGTTACTCCTAAATTAATCCAGAAGCTCCGCCCTGCCAAGGTTGTCGCGCAGCCCAATTCATCATTGGATGCCTCTCTGCGTACTTATGAATATCGCATCGGTGTTGGCGACGTCTTAAACGTAACTGTCTGGGATCACCCAGAGTTAACAACCCCTGCAGGCCAGTATCGTAGCGCAAGTGATACCGGGAACTGGGTACAATCTGACGGCACAATCTTTTATCCTTATATCGGCAAGGTGAAGGTTACCGGTAAAACGGCGAGTCAGGTACGTACCGAGATATCGAGTCGATTGGCCCAATATATTGAAAGTCCGCAGGTTGATGTCAACATTGCCGCTTTCCGCTCGCAGAAAACCTATGTGACTGGTGAAGTGAAAACCTCTGGTCAGCAACCTATCACTAACGTACCTCTTACCGTACTTGACGCAATCAATGTGGCTGGGGGACTCAGTGATAATGCAGATTGGCGAAATATTGTATTAACACATAATGGCAAAGAGCAACGTTTGTCGTTGCAAAAGCTGATGCAGAACGGAGATCTGACTCAGAACCGCCTGCTGTACCCTGGAGATATTCTTTACGTACCACGTAATGACGATTTAAAAGTATTCGTCATGGGAGAGGTTAAAGCACCAGCAACGCTGAAAATGGACAGAAGCGGGATGACCCTGACTGAGGCGTTGGGGAATAGTGAGGGGATTAGCCAAACTGCAGCCGATGCTACAGGCGTATTCGTTATCCGTCCTCTCCATGGCACTCAGGGAAATAAGTTGGCTGATATCTACCAACTTAATATGGCGGATGCCACTGCAATGGTCATGGGGGCCGAATTCCAGCTGCAACCTTATGATGTTGTTTATGTAACGGCGGCACCTATCGTGCGTTGGAATCGTTTGATCAGCCAATTGGCACCGACGATTTCCAGCTTTAATGACCTCACCGAAGGCACACTGCGTATTCGTAACTGGCCATAGGAATGAACGATGTTTGATTCAATATTGGTTGTTTGCGTTGGTAATATTTGCCGCTCCCCTACGGGGGAGCGCTTACTCCAACAATCGGTGCCTAACAAGCGAATTGCATCCGCCGGTATTAGCGCGCTTGTTGGAAAGGCTGCGGATGATACAGCAATCTCTGTAGCGAATGCGCACCACTTGTCTTTAGAAGGGCACGTTGGCACGCAACTAACGAAAGAGATGTGCCGGGATTATTCACTTATCCTGGTCATGGAAAAAGGACATATAGACGCAGTTTGTCGATTAGCTCCTGAGGTGAGAGGAAAAACAATGCTTTTTGGTCACTGGCTTGATCAACGAGAGATTCCCGACCCATACCGTAAAAGTGCTGAGGCATTTGAATTTGTATACCGTTTACTTACTGATTCAGCTCAGAAGTGGGCGCAAGCATTAAATCGCTAAACAGAGATGACAATGACTGAAAAAAATAGAGCTGTCTCTACTGCCAGCAAGGAAAATGAAGAGATTGACTTAGGGCGACTGGTAGGTACGTTAATTGACAATCGTTGGTTGATTATTGGTATTACCGCTTTGTTTGCCGTAATTGGTATTATTTATAGTCTGTTCGCAACGCCAATATATCAGGCGGACGCAACGGTACAAGTTGAGCAAAATGAAGGTAATTCTCTAGTAAATAACATTTCACAAATGCTGCCAAATTCGCAACCGGGCTCATCTACTGAAATTGAGTTAATAACTTCAAGAATGATTGTGGGCAAAACAGTTCAAGACTTAAACCTTGATACTGTAGTGAGTCAAAAATATTTTCCTATGTTCGGGCGAGGTTGGGCACGTTTGACCGGAGAGGCTCCAGGGCAAATTGCGGTGTCACGTGTCACGATCCCCGAAAGTATGATTGAGAAGCCACTAGAACTTACGGTCATTGATCAGAATAACTATTCAGTTGAATTTGATGGAACTGTGATAATTAAAGGAAAAGTGGGAGTATATTCTTCAGGAAATGGAGTATCTCTCTTGGTTAGTGAAGTTGTAGCTAAGCCAGGAACAGTTTTCGAAATTAGTAAATTATCTCAGTTAGCAGCTACGTTACAATTGCTCGATGAATTGACCGTTGCAGATAAAGGTAAAGATACTGGTGTTCTTTCCCTTACCCTTATGGGAGACGACCCAGCAAGAATTAAAAAAATAATTGATAGTATTAGCAATAATTATCTTGTGCAAAACGTAGAGCGTAAATCTGAGGAGGCAGCTAAAAGTTTGGCTTTCCTGAAGGATCAATTGCCTTTAGTTAGAGATTCATTGAATATCGCAGAAGATAAACTTAACAGTTTCCGTCAAAAAAATGACTCTGTAGATTTATCTCTAGAGGCTAAATCGGTATTGGATACCATTGTTGGTGTTGAAGCCCAACTCAACGAATCAACGTTTAAAGAAGCTGAAATTTCCAAGTTGTATACCAAAGAGCATCCTTCCTACCGTGCTCTACTTGAGCAGAGGGGTACACTTCAGAAAGAAAAAGATAAGTTAGATAAACGTATAAGTAAAATGCCGCAAACGCAGCAGGAAATTTTACGGCTGACGCGCGATGTAGATGCTGGTAAAGAGATTTACATGCAATTGCTTAACAAGCAGCAAGAGCTATCGATCACTAAAGCCAGTACCGTAGGTAACGTTCGAATTATCGATCCTGCAGTAACACAACCAAACCCGGTTAAGCCAAAGAAAAGTTTGATTGTTATTATTGTGACGTTATTAGGCGGCGCGATAGCGGTTGTTATCGTACTTGTTAGAAATATGCTCCATCGTGGCATTGAAAGCCCCGATCAGTTAGAAGAACAAGGTATTAATGTTTACGCAAGTATCCCGCTTTCTGAGTGGCAGCAGAAGAAAGATATAGAAACGATCCTTCGTAACAATAAAAAGAGTAATACTCGTTCGAAAACACTTCTTGCTGTAGGTAACCCGGCAGATCTTGCGATTGAAGCCGTAAGAAGTCTCCGTACAAGCTTGCACTTTGCGATGCTGGAATCAAAAAACAATGTCCTGATGATTTGTGGTGCGAGCCCAAATATCGGTAAAACATTCGTAAGTATTAACTTGGCCGCGGTTATTGCCCAAGCGGGTCAGCGTGTTTTGGTGATTGATGCTGATATGAGGAAAGGTTACTCTCATACACTTCTCAATACTAACTGGCAAAATGGTCTATCAGATATATTATCGCAGCAGGTTTCGAAAGAAGCAGCAGTCAGGAAAACAGAGATTGAGAATTTAGACTTTATCCCTCGAGGCACGATTCCACCGAATCCTTCCGAGTTATTAATGGGCGCACGCTTTAATGAACTGATTGAGTGGGCTGGGAAAAATTACGATATTGTAATGATAGATACACCGCCAATTCTTGCTGTTACTGATGCCGCTATTATTGGGCACAATGCAGGTACAAGCCTTATGATTGCCAGGTTTGCAGTTAATACGGTTAAAGAAATGGAAATTAGTATCCGCCGATTTAATCAGAATGGAATAGACATTAAAGGCGTAATACTTAATGCTGTTGAAAAACGTGCAAGCAGCTATTACGGTGATTATGGATATTATCAGTATGAATACCGCTCTAATGAGAAAAGTTAAATAGTAATAGTAAAGCAATATCATAATTGATATTGCTTTACTTTTTGCACGCATAAAAATAATACGGCCATATAAAGTTACACTATCTAAATATATAAGGTGGACTTCTAAGAATGAGAGTCATGATAGTAAATACGCTGTATTATCCTTATAAAATCGGAGGGGCAGAAGTTTCGGTTCAGTTATTGGCGGAAGAGTTAGTTCGCAAAGGACATCAAGTCAGAGTTATTTGCTTACATAGTGAAAATAAAAAGAAAAAAGACCATGTAAATGGTGTTGATGTTATATATGTCCCACTTAAAAATATATACTGGCCATTTGGTGATGATACCAAAGGTAAAATAAAGCGTCTTCTTTGGCATATCATAGATAGCTATAATATTTTTATGGCAAGTTCTTTATCTAAAGAGATCGACGATTTTAATCCTGATGTGGTTCACACAAATAATATCGCTGGTTTTTCGGCTGCTATTTGGCGTGCCATAAAAAAGAAGAATAAAAAGTTAGTTCACACAACTCGGGACTATTATCTTTTTCACCCAAATTCTACAATGTTCTCCCAGGATAAGAATATGGATCCTGAAGAGTACAGCGTGAAATTTTGGTCATTTGGAAAAAAATTAGCCAGCAGATACGTTGATACATACATTGGTATTAGTGATTTTATTCGAAACTTTCATATTGAAAATGGTTTTTTTACTAACGCGACTTCTGATTACATTTACAATGCTGTCGAAAAAACACCTGTTGAAGAGATTAAATCCACGGAGCTTCGATTTGGTTTTATAGGACGACTAACAAGAGATAAGGGTTTTGATATCTATTGTCAATTAGTCGACAGATTTAGAGAGCAACATCCAAATGCAATTTTTTATGCGGCTGGTCGTTTTATTAAATCTGAAGAAGGTGAAGTATTAGAAGCCCTTGCAAATAAAAAAGGAATAAATCTTCTTGGTTTTATCCCGTCAGATAAATTCCTGTCGTTGGTAGATGTGGTTGTTCTTCCTATAAAATGGCGGGAACCGTTTGGAAGAGTTGTATTAGAGTCTGTGTTGGCAAATAAAATTGTTTTAACTAATGCTGTTGGTGGGGTGTCAGAACTTGAAAAATTATTTCCAACGATCGTCTTCATAGAGGATCTGAATGCGGTTCGTTTTCGTGAAAAAGGTAATGTAATAATCAATGGTGACATGTTCACCTGCAGTGAAATTACCAATAAATATATTGAAGCATATAAATAAAAATGATCATTTATTTATTTCAAGTGGTTTTTAAATGAATTTTAAAGGATGACGAATGTTATTTATTAATGCCCGATATTTAACCCAGGAACTTACAGGGGTTCAGCGGTTTGCAGAACAAATATCTTTGTCATTGAATGATATTCGTGATGACATAGTTTTTTTGTCTCCTCCAGGGATATTGAGGAGAGATGTTGCAGATCAACTTCACGTCAAAGAAATTGGAAGAAAAAGCGGCCATCAATGGGAGCAGGTAGAGCTACCTAGGTTTTTAAAAAATAACGGTTCTGGTCTATTGCTCAATCTAGGCAGCACCGCACCTGTTTTTTATAATAACCAAATAGTGACTCATCATGATGTTACCTATAAGCGATACCCAGAAAGTTTCTCAAAGAAATTCAGACTGTTTTATAGTTTACTTATTCCAATGATGTTGAAAAATAGCAAGAAGTTACTTACGGTAAGTGAGTTTTCAAAAAAAGAAATTAATGATATATATGGTTATCCTGTAGATAATATAGCAATAATTTATAATGCCGTAAGCGAGAAATTTCAGAAGTCGGAGCGGATTAATGAAAATGAACGCTATTTCCTGGCGGTTTCATCTCCAAATTTTCATAAAAATTTCCATGGGATGCTGAAAGCGTTTGAATTGTTAGGGAGTAAATACAATGTCTCTCTAAAGATTATTGGTAAAACAGCGGCTAGTTTCTCTAAGCAAGATTTTTCCTCATTAATAAAAAATTCTGAAAAAATAAAATTCATGGGAAGAGTTGATGATGATGAGATGATTTCTCTGTATCAGAATGCATTGGCTTTTGTTTTCCCTTCTTTCTACGAAGGCTTTGGTATCCCACCTTTAGAAGCTCAATCTTGCGGGTGTCCTGTGATATCCTCAAATATGGCTTCTATGCCAGAAGTATTGCGTGATAGTGCTATATACTTTGATCCTAAAAATGAAATGGATATAGCCTCAGCAATGGAGAAAATTATACTGGATAGCAACTTGAGAACAGAGTTAATCAGCAAGGGGGATGCTAATATTCAACGGTTCTCTTGGCACGATTCTGCGGCAAAGGTTAGCCGGATAGTAGATGAATTGTTAGTTGTTAAAAAATGACAGGTACGAAAATGAAAATTCTCCATGCCGCAGAGACAATCAAAGGTGGTGTTGCTTCGGTAATGAGGCAACTAGTTGCAGATCAACTTGAGCCTGATAAAAAAAACAATGTCCTTTGTATTGTTCCCCAGGATCAATGTGAAGAGCTAAAAAAAATTGATAGCCAATATTTGATACCTTACCATCGAAATGGGCGTAGTTTATCCTCATTTATTAGCTTTTTTTTCATCTTCGTAAAAACTGTTTTTAAAGAAAAACCTGATATAGTGCATTTGCATAGCACTTTTGCCGGGGTCATGGGGCGGATAGCTCTTATTTTTCTAAGACCGTTACGGCGTCCAAAGGTCGTTTATTGTCCGCATGCATTTGCATTTCTAATGCAGTCATCGGAAAAGAAACGGAAGATATATTCTCTTATTGAGAAGTTTTTATCAAAATATACTGATGCTATTATCTGTGTTAGTGAGTATGAAAAAACAAAAGCCATAGAGGTTGGGCTACCGCCAAAAAAACTGCGAGTGGTGCATAATGGCGTGTCGAAACAAGAAATGAAAGTGACACCGGAAAATCCCTATAACGCCGATGTTTGCAATGTACTTTTTGTTGGTCGATTTGATTTTCAGAAAGGATTTGACATACTTGCTGAAGTCATGCGTTTGCTTGAGGGTAAACCGTTCCATCTCACAGCAGTAGGTGGGACTGTGCATGATGAGAATTTTAACGTCGGGATTATGCCACAGACCACGTTTACCGGTTGGTTGGATTCTGATGCTATGGCTCCTTATTTTACTTATGCGGATGTTTTGGTCATGCCAAGCCGCTGGGAAGGATTTGGAATGGTGCCATTAGAGGCTATGAGTTATGGGTTACCGGTTATGGCGACGGATTGCACATCTCTACCCGAAGTTGTGAAAGATAATATAAATGGATTTTTGTTCGAGATGCAGAACTCACAAGAGATAGTAGAACGCTTAATCAGTACCCCAAGGGGTAGATGGTCTTCAATGGGGATTGAAGCTAAAAAATCATTTTTTGCGAATTTTACGGCAGATAAAATGATCTATGCTACTTTTTCTATTTATAAAGAATTATTAGATAATAAATCTTAATCTTCATATTTTGTGTTTTGTATGTATCTTTACGGACGGGTTTTATAAGGAATAAAAGTAGTGTTTTTTTATATTGCTAGCGTGCGTAAAACCGACGATATGATGTTTATATTATTGCCGTTTAATAAATGGCATGGAAGAATCGATGAAAAGAAATAGTGGCCTATTCCAAGGCATAACAAGTAAACTGTCACTTGCCCTTTCGGATTTAATATTTTTTAACGTGTCAATATATCTGGCATATTTCATTATATATAAACTGTTTGGTGATTTGGGTGATTTTATTCCTGAGGATCAAATTTTCACGCGTGCTGTTGCACAGTTAATATTATCTGTTATTTGTGTTGTATGGTTCTGGACAAGATTAAGACACTATACCTATAGAAAACCCTTCTGGTTCGAGCTAAAAGAAGTCATCCGCACACTAGTTATTTTTGCCGTGTTGGATCTTGCTCTGGTTGCCTTCTCAAAGTGGAACTTCTCACGTTATGTATGGATGTTCTCATGGGGATTGATTATTTTCCTTATCCCATTGGGCCGCGCTATTACGAAAAGGATTTTGAACCATTTTAATCTATGGAAGAAGCAAACTATAATTATCGGTTCTGGTAAAAATGCTTTTGAAGCCTATGCAGCCCTGCAAAGTGAAGAAGTATTAGGTTTTGCTGTTTCAGCATTTGTTTGTACTGATAAACCCTGTGAGGATAGTTACTTTGGTATTTCTGTGATTAATTCTGAAAAAGAGTTATGGGATTTTGTAGATACAGAAAATACCCAGTTTATTGTTGCTTTAGAGTTTGAGCAGCACGCGTTAAGGGATTGGTGGCTAAAAAATCTCGCGAAGCATAACTGTCGTTCGATATCTGTTATTCCAACGCTGCGCGGTGTTCCACTTTATGGGACAGATATGTCATTTATTTTCAGTCATGAAGTAATGATCCTTCGTGTTAGCAATAATTTGGCTAAACGATCTTCAAGAATTATTAAGAGAACTTTTGATATTTTTGGTTCACTGGCTATTATGATTGCGCTGTCGCCAGTTTTAGCTCTTCTGGCATTTAAAGTTTCACGTGATGGCGGAAAACCCATTTATGGTCATGAGCGAGTGGGGCATGAGGGCAAGAAATTTAAATGTCTAAAATTCAGATCGATGGTTTTGAACTCACAAGAGGTATTAAAGGAAGTTCTTGATCGTGATCCCGTTATACGTGAGGAATGGAATAAAGACTTTAAGCTAAAGAACGACCCTCGTATTACCAAAATCGGCGCATTTATCCGTAAGACCAGCCTTGATGAACTCCCTCAGTTGTGGAATGTTTTTATTGGTGAAATGAGTTTGGTTGGACCACGACCGGTTATTGAGGATGAACTTGAGCGCTATGCTGGTGATGTTGACTACTACCTGATGGCAAAGCCTGGGATGACAGGTCTTTGGCAAGTATCAGGGAGAAATGATATTGACTACGATACCAGGGTATATTTTGATGCTTGGTATGTTAAAAACTGGGCGCTGTGGAATGATATCGCTATTTTGTTTAAAACGATAGGTGTTGTTCTTAAACGTGATGGTGCTTATTAGGTTTGCCTAGTACAGAGGGGCCCCCTCCCTCTGTACTAAAAATTATTGGATTTATTATTCTTTTTTTAGCATTATATGTTCGTGACAGTGATGAGTGAAAATATATGACTTTAACTCTCTTTGGCATCATCTGGTGCTCGTTGGCTCTGCTTTTTATCTTCTTTCCACCCAAGTATCTCTATGTACTGATGTTAACATCTTGTGTATTCCAAGCAGCTTCTGTATTTTCATTTGGTAGCCTATGGATTACACCATTCTTTTTTACTCAGATACTATTTATATTGAAAATGAGTCCGTACGTACTCGCTAATGGATTAAGTATAAATATAAGTAAAGTAACTTTTGTTTTCATAATACTCGTTATATTTTCAATTTTAATTACGATGACTGCCCCTTCTCTTTTTTCGGGAACTCGGGTTGTTTCATCCGCATTTAGCTTTGAAGTAAACTATGCGACAAATGGAAAACCCCTTCGTTTCTCAATGTCGAACATATCTCAGATTTGTCTTTTCATCATCAATGTAACTACGCTGCTCGTAGTTTATCGTTTTGCGCCAAAAATAATTAATTTTAATCAGTTATATTTATCTTACTATCTCAGTATTATTATTTTTGCCTTTTTCTCTTTTTGGTGGTTAGTGAGTAAGGATTCTCTTCCAGTCGATTTTCTCTATTCTAATGGAGGATATTCAATTACTGCTTTGGCAGAAAGTCGACTTGCTAGTACCTACTCGGAGCCTTCATCTGCCGGAGCTTTTATTGCCTCATCCCTGGCCCCTTTACTTTTTGTGCGAAGAAAGTTCGGAGTACTTGTTCTGGGTGTAGGTATGATTTTTTTGTTGACTCTTAATCGTTCGTCAACCGCTATTTTAACTGCAGCGACTTCATTCTTGTTATTCTTCATTTTGCGTGGAACCAATTCTCAGCGTGTTTTAATTTCTTTATGCCTGTTAGTCATTGTATCGTCAGTGATATTTATTATTTTTGGTGATACGTTACTCTCATTATATGACGATAAAATGTCTTCTGACTCAGGAATGATCCGCAGTTGGAGTAATTATTTGTCATTGTCAGCTCTATATGATAGCTATTTTCTGGGGCTAGGTTTAGGCAGTAACAGGGCTTCTTCACTTTTGCTTACGATATTGACAAGTGTAGGTGTTATTGGCTTTGTTTTGTTTGTGGTGGTTATTTATTTTTTGATGAAACCATTATTAAAAAATAGAAATGAACCAAACTCTCTTTTCTTTTTAACACTGTTTTTAGGCTTCATTTTAGGCGCGGTTTTCTCAGTTCCTGATATATCATCCCCTTCTTTATGGATGTTCTTAATTTATGTGGCGTCAGCTTCCTCTTTGATTACTGGGGTTGGTAAAAATGATATCCGAGTTGAAAAAACTTCGAGTGCTGTGTAATAAGTCAGAGTGTTCTTTTTTTTATGTTGTTGCAAAATCTGTGCTTTATAGAATTAAAGGCGTTCGTAATTTATTTTCGGCGAACAGGGTTGATATTAAAGGTGCTAAAAACTTCGTCCTTGATGGAAGAATGCTACTACTTGGACTACGCAATGTTGGACATGTAAGTAATAAAACGCCTAGTTATTTTAATGTACGTGGAAAGTTGATTTTACGTGGCTCGCTTTCTTTCGGGCGTGGTTGCCGTGTTGATATAAATGAAGGGGCAGAGTTTATCTCTCAGGGTGGATATATAGGTCCTGAGAATACTTTTATCGTCTATAATGGTATTGATATAGGGGAAGGTTGTAATATTTCCTGGGGATGTCAGTTTCTGGATGATGATTTCCATGTTCTCAACTATGAAAATAAAAAATCAAGAGATAAAAAAATTCGTATTGGAAATTTTGTTTGGATTGGTTGTAATGTTTCAGTTTTGAAAGGAAGTCATATTGCTTCAGGTTGTGTAATCGCCGCCAACTCTGTTGTCAGTGGTGATTTTTTAGAAGAAAAATGCCTCATTGCTGGTAATCCTGCAAAGGTTATAAAAAGAAATATCTCTTGGGACCTTTAATTTCATTTTATCATTTGCGGGAGGTTATATGGATCGACGTGCTGTTTTGAAAGGGGCTGGTTATTCATTGGCTGCTGCCTTTACGGCAAATGCGTTAGCTGTAGATAACCGTATTAAAGCAAGTTCTGCGTCCAGCGGAGATTCTTCGGTGGTGCCGCGTTTTATTGATGAAAAACGTTCATTCTCCGGTGCCTTAATCTCTGATTCAATTATAGTTTCATCTCGTGATGAATTACTTGAAGCACAAGAATTTATTAAGTTAACGATCAAGAAACGTACTGAAATTCATTTGGCCAAAGATTTTAAACCCTGGGTGGCGGAAAAAACGGATATCGATTTAGCTTTCGTCACATTGGTTGGTCATGCTGATGGGACGGTGATTGATGCGTCGGGTATTCCTGATGTAGAAGGTAACTATTTCTTACGGTTTTATAATTCAGGCGCTCTTGATTTGGGGCAGTTGCCCAACTTGGGCGGAGCGAGAATGATAGGTACCCTGGTTCAGGGGCCTGGCAGAAAAAGCAAAGTGATCGGGCGGTTGTTTCACAGTCCCGAAGGGCTATTAGGTAACGTTGTGATGGGTGCCGTCACACTTACGGAGTTCGGACGCGGCGACGTTTACCAGACCAACTCATATAATATATGTCATTTTGGTGCGCAAATTTTTCGCTCTGGTATTCATATAGATATGCCCGCAGGTTTTCCTAACTGCGGTGAAAATATTGCTTACTTTGGCGGTGTTATTGCAACCTCCGCAGGGATAGGTGTCCGTAATAGTAACGCTAATGGTGAATTCTATCTTGCTGGTGTTTCTATTGATTATGTCGGTCGAATCCTAGAAGCAAATGCAGGTTCCATTGTAATTCATGGTGGTCACCATGAGTTTAATAACCAATCCAGTCCTGTCATAGCGATACCTTACTTTTGCGGCAAAGATCAATCAGCGAGTATTGTTATCCGTGATGTTACTATTATGGGGTCTATTAAAGGGAAACTTCCGGTAGATGCTGTGGTCGAGTCTGTCAAAGGTGGGGGTGGGGTATATTTCTATAGCTGCCGACTGCTAAACCTTCTGACACAGAAGGATGCTTTTAAAATTGGTGATGGAGTTTTCAGTGCGGTTGATTCTCGGTTACTTGATGGCAATGGAAATTTTGCCGTATCCCTGTTGTTGAGCCAGGCTGAGAATCAGCTAGCTGATGGTGATTTTTCTTCCGATCAGGGTGGTGACTGGACCGTTTCATCAGACCAAAGTGGAAAGCCTACGGCTAATACTGTTGCACCGGAAACTAAGTACAGGCTGCAGCCGCAAGTTAAAGATAAAAACCTGGAGGTTACTAAACTCTCACAAAGTGGTGAGCCTTTGAGTTTGGTTGCGATGACTACTGCGCGTAGGCTACAAAATTATACCTACAGTTTTAAAATTAAAGGCGACGGTAAATCGACCGGAAAAATCTTTGTGGCTGCTTACTTTGTTAACGTGTCTCATTTCAGCGAAAGTGGTAACGCGCAGCTAAAACGTAAATTGCAACATGGGCCAGTACGTGAGATTGAAATCGGCTCGCTTGGAAGCAACTGGCAGCAGGTTGTACAGTCCCCTTTGAGATTACAAGCTCCAGAATGGGCAACTCACTATATGCTGGTTGTCAATGCGCAGGGGATGTCTCCTGGTGGCTTCAGTTTGGCCGACGCTTTGGTCACATCAATGTAAATGTTGAAATACTTATAATTATTTTCGATTTAGGCGATACTCATCGCCTTTTCGATTACCCTCCTGTTTCACTCATTCTCACGCTAACTCGACCCAACCATTGGAATGATTCTCTTTCCACTTCTTTTAACACCCACTCTCTAAGTCTACCTATAACCCCATCTCTCATTTTTCCTCTTCGCTAATTGCCGCACACATCTCACAATTTCCTGTTGTCTTCAATATCCTTCCCCTCTAATAACCATGCTCTTTAAATGGCTATTTGGGGTTATATTATTAAAAGATATGATTTAGTTTTAACTATACGGATTTTTGTTACATAGATATAAAATACCGCTCGGTACTGTTGCCATGCTAATTAATTCACTGTCGGCTTTACGTTCCTGTGTCTTGTTATCATTATGTTTTTAATGTGTTTTTATTCCCCTTCTTGATTCTTCCTGAATGCCTTTTTTTTATTTTTTTTGCATTTCTTGACAGCTATCCATTCCTGTCCTTTCTTTAAATGGAAACATTCATATTTTGGGAGTATTCCGAATCCGTAAACTTACTTTTGATATGTTTGTTTTTTAGGATTTTTTTTAATAATTACTCCACTGTTGCTTTTCCGGTTAAGGCATTGTCAAAGTGGAAATTTATTACTTTTTAATGCACCTCGAAGGGGGTTTTATATGGCTTCTCTGGTATATCAAAAAGAGGCGGCTAGCATTTTGTATGCCGTCTTAGGACAAAAAGCTAGCAGTGCACAGTATGACAGCGTAGGGGCACAGCTTGAAACCGGTTCCTTAACAGGTGGCACGTACGTAGCAAACCTGATCGCTTCTGCAGCTGGTCAGGCGTTGTTTAATGGCCAAACTGATCTTAATATCTTACAAACTATCTATACCAAAGTGTATGGCGTTGCTGGCGTTACCTCTGTTTTACAAAACCTGCTGACGTCGGCTGGCTCGCTGTCTGCAGCTATTGATCAATCTATTGAAAATCTTAATAGTTATCACGGTTTTGATACGTCACTTCTCGGTTCGCAAAGTTCATTTGATAGTCAAATTAACCAAATTCTCTACCCTTCTGCCAGCGTCACTGCCACGGGCCTGGGGGCTTCTAACGTTCAGGCTATTTACCATGTTCTTGGTTCGGTACAGTCGGCTGCGGGTATCAATACTTGGGGTACGATTTTAAACGCCGGGACCAAAACTTTAGCGCAGGTAGCTCAACAATTTGTGAATGAAAGATCTTATATTACAACACTGAATAATACAGATTATGTTACTCGCCTGTTCACATATGGTTTTGAGCGTGCACCGTCTGCCAGTGAACTCGCAACCTATGTGAATGAACTTGGTGCAGGTTCTACTCGCGGTCAGGTGTTGGTTGAAATTATTAATTTACTGAAAGGTACGGTTGCTGCGGGCGACGTAACGGCACAACAGCATTTCAATGATGCTGTTGTGACTTATGTGCCAGGGCAACTGCCGGGGCTAAATTTCCAGGAACAAGCCGCGGCTCTGTATTTATCTGTGCCTGATCGTGGAATCGATGCAGGTGCACTAGATAACTGGAGTAAGTATTTAGCTCTCAGCACTACAACCTATAAAGGGTTTATCGCCTTGTTGCTGACCTCTACTGAGTTCCAGCAGAAAGGCGCACAGCTGACTGGCGATGCTTTCATCCAGCATGTTTATACTGCAGTGCATGGCGTAGCGGCTAATGCGGGCCAATTAGCCGCCTACAATGCTTTAGGTTCTGATCAATCGACCATTACTCAAGCGATTATCAACGATCTGCGCACTTCAACGGCTACCGATGCGACTACCGTAACTCAACAGCATGGGTTTGAGTTCGATATCGGTACCAGTCTTCTGTACAAAACTGCAGCGTCACTGAGTGCCACCGCCGCTGGCGGCAATGCTACCGGTACTGTGAACACTGGAACTTCACACCAGATTAGCAATGCCGAAACTGCGGTTCTGACTGATGTTCAGCTTGCCGCTAACGCAGCCAGCATCGTTAACCTGAAGTTTGCCGATCATCTGGCGAATTTGACCATTAACGGCACCAGTGCAGCAACGGTAAATCTTTCAGACAACGGCGTTAACCCAGGCGTTGATATCACCGTTAATAACGGTAACGTTATCCTGAATGCCAGCTCGGGTTCGGATGATGTTGTCGTCACTTCAACGGCGAATATTGCGACAGGTACAGCTAAGTTTAACCTTGGTGCTGGCAACGACAGTTTGCACTGGGCTGGGAATGGGGTTTCAAACGGCGCTAATACCGTATCCACTGCGATTACAGGGGATGGTGGCACGGGCACTGATTCTGTTTCCGCTAACTTTATTACCAAATCTGTAGTAACCAACCAAAATGCTTTGGGCATTCGCACCAGCGTTGTCACCAGCAATGCCAATAACTTCTCTAATTTCGAGCAGATTGATCTGACGGGTTACATCGGTAAGTCCGTTGGTACTCTGATTACAACACCATTGATTGGTTCACCAACCACCACTAGCGTAACGACGCCGACTCACGTCTTCGATTTTGGCTTAACCAACGGGACAGCCACGGTTGAAGGGACCACGGGGGGCTCGGTAACTCAGGGGGCTGCGGCAACCAACCTGGGAGCTCAAGGCTTTGTGATCTCTGGTTTAGCCAATGCGAGTGTCATTAACGCGGCTGGCGGTACTGCTGCACAATTGGAAGTGAAAGGTGATGCAACCTCGGCCAGCACTTTGAGCTTTACTTTTTTACAAAATGCTACCGATCACTTCAACATTAACTTTGATGCGGTTAGCTCTTCAAACGTGAACGCTGGCGCTATTAGCCTGACTAGCAGCAGCAGCGCATTATTGGGCACTGCGTTGGGCACGGTAAATATCGCTTCAGGTGGTACGGGTTCGTTTAACAACATTATGTCATTGGCCGGCACCAACGCACAGGTTCAGACTATCAATGTAACAGGTGATCATGCTCTGAATCTAACGGTCGGGAGCGGTTATAGTAATGTGCATGATATTAATGCCTCAACCAATACCGGTGGCTTGAATCTGGATTCAAGCACTACGGGGACAGGTAACGGTATTATTGTCCAACTGCTGAATGCTTTGCCATTGAGTGCAGTAACCACCGCGCTGTTAACCCCACTGCTGAATACGCTGGGCTTGAACGGCTATCAGATGACGGTTGAAGGTTCCACAACTGCGGATAGTTTCAATGTGCTGGGCAATACTACACTTACTGGTGGTGCTGGCGCGAATATCTATGATCTGAAGTCCAGTAATACCCAGTCAGGCGTTACTATTACCGATTTTAGTACCGCGAAGGATAAGATTGTCGATGCTGCATCTGGCTTGACTTTGTCCAATACCGGTACTGCGGTTGCTGACTATGGCACGCGTTCTGCCGATACGCTGGATGCCTTGTTAGGTACACTGGTTGGTGGCTTGACTACCGGTGTTGTAGGGTTATTGGGCGGTATTCTTGGCCTGAGTAATCCTAACTCACTCACTGCGAAAGTAGGCGTGGCGTCGGTAGTGTTCAGCGGTACGGGCAATAATGCTGACTCCTATGTGATTATTGATAACAACAATAACCACACGCTGGATACTAGTGATACAGTAATTTATTTGACTGGCCAAAACCACCAGCAATTGGTGAGCAGCCTGCACTACGCGTGAGTGTAAGCTCTGCAGAGTAATAGTTTCCATGGAAACTGTTATTTATTAAATAATACGGGGAGGTTATTCTCCCCGTTTTCTTTAATTTGTGATCGCCATCATTATCTATAAATTATTCCTTTTCATAATAACCCCTCCTGTGCCTTGCCATCTTTTCATCTTTTTGTTTTTTCTGGTTTTGGTTGGTGTCGCTTCTCTGCTTTTTTTTCGTGTTGTACCTTGCTGATTTGTGCTTTCTCTACCTATAGTTAAAAAAAGTATCTGCAGTCTCGAGCATGTTTGGGGGAGGCTTCTGTAGGATTTTCTTTATTTCTATTTTTTTAGGATTTTCCTTAGAAGAAATCAATGCGGATTGGACTGACAGTGCACATGATGTAAGGGCAGAAAGTGAATCAATTTATACCGCGTAACGAAATTGCGGATGTTATACGGACACGCAGTAAAATCTTCTGGACCGTTGGCATATTCACCGCATTTATTAATTTATTAATGTTAGTGCCCTCTGTCTATATGTTGCAGGTCTACGACAGGGTGCTTCCTTCACGTAATGAAATAACCTTGCTGATGTTAACGCTGATTATGCTGGGAATGTTCGGCATGATGGCGTTGCTGGAGTATGTGCGCAGCATGGTTGTTATCCGTATCGGCAGTCAGCTGGATATGCGATTGAATACGCGTGTTTACACTGCCGCCTATGAGTCCAATCTAAAAAATGGTTCTTCCGATGCAGGGCAGATGCTGGGTGATTTGACCACCGTACGGCAGTTTCTGACCGGCAGCGCATTGTTTGCGTTCTTCGATGCGCCCTGGTTCCCAATTTACCTGCTGGTTATTTTCCTGTTTAACCCATGGTTAGGATTGTTTGCGTTGATTGGTTCGTTATTGCTGATTGCACTGGCGGTGATCAACGAAATGGTATCGAAAAAGCCGTTGGCCGAAGCAAGTAAGCTTTCGATCATGTCATCCAGTTTGGCTAGTACTAATTTGCGTAATGCCGAAGTGATCGAAGCGTTGGGCATGCTGCCGAATTTAAAAGGGCGATGGTTTAACTTGCACCAGCGGTTTCTGAATAGCCAGCGAGTTGCGAGCGAACGTGCCACTACTGTTACCTCAATCACCAAGTTTGTTCGACTTTCACTACAGTCATTGGTATTGGGGTTGGGCGGTTGGTTGGCGATTGACGGCCATATCACCCCCGGCATGATGATTGCCGGTTCTATTCTTATGGGACGTACGCTGGCTCCTATCGAGCAGGTGATTAACGTCTGGAAGAGCTGGAGCTCTGCCAAACTCTCCTATCAACGTCTGGTGAAATTACTGGATAAGCATCCGCCACGCGGTATGGGCATGTCTTTACCTCGCCCCGAAGGTGTCATTTCTGTCGAAGGTGTGACGGCCACGCCACCAGGATCCAAAGGTGATGCGGTATTGCATAATGTCAGCTTCGCGATCCAGCCGGGTGACGTGTTGGGGATTATCGGGCCAAGCGCCTCCGGTAAGTCCACGTTAGCGCGTTTGTTGGTGGGTATCTGGCCGGTCAGCGAAGGTATTGTGCGGCTCGATAATGCCGACATATATCAATGGAACAAAGATGAACTGGGGCCTTACATTGGCTATCTGCCGCAGGATATCGAACTGTTTGGCGGCACTATCGCCGAGAATATCGCACGTTTTAGTGAGCTTGATGCAGAGAAAGTGATTGAGGCCGCCAAGCTGGCCGGTGTCCATGAGCTGATTCTGCGATTCCCTAATGGTTATGATTCGATCATTGGTAACGGTGGGGCGGGATTGTCAGGCGGGCAGAAACAACGCATTGGCCTGGCGCGTGCGCTGTATGGCGATCCTTCCCTGATCGTATTAGATGAACCCAACTCCAATCTGGATGATGCCGGTGAAAAAGCGCTGAATCAGGCTATTTTGTTCCTTAAACAGCGTAATAAAACGGTGGTGCTGATTACCCATCGAACCAACCTGTTGTCGATGACCAGCAAGCTGCTGTTGTTAGTTAACGGTACCGTCAATGCATTTGGCCCAACGCAGCAGGTGCTGCAAGCGCTGGCCAACGCGCAGAAGGCGCAAACCCCACAGCAGGCGGTGCGCGCAGTCAACTCCGAGCCGGACGAAGGCAATATCCCAAAAACTCAAATTAATTAAGCTGTGAACTTGCCAGGCGACGCCAAAACGTCGCCTGCAGTCAAAGGAGTTGGTATGTCTACGCATATTGGCGAGCCGCAAGACTCGTATTCAGAGCAGATCCCACAGGATGAGCGGCGTTTTACCCGCATGGGGTGGTTAGTGGTTGGGATTGGCCTGTTTGGCTTCTTCGCGTGGGCCGCATTTGCGCCTTTGGATAAAGGGGTTGCAGCACCAGGTTCGGTGACCGTTTCCGGCAACCGTAAAACCGTACAGGCACCGGCCAGTGGCATCATCAAAAGTATCACGGTAAAAGAAGGCGACAAGGTCAAAGCGGGGGAAGTGTTGGTGCAACTGAGCCAGGTGCAAGCCCAGGCGCAGGTTGACTCGCTTCGCGACCAATATTACACCACGCTGGCCAGCGAAGGTCGTTTGCTGGCTGAACGTGATGGACTAAATAAAGTCACTTTCTCTCCTGTTTTTGAACCTATCCAGGCTCAGCCACGGGTCGCGGAAATTATCGCACTGCAAACACAGCTCTTCTCTTCACGTCGCCTGGGATTACAAAGCGAAGTTGACGGTTATAAACAGTCAATGGACGGTATGCGTTTCCAGCTAAAAGGCTTACAGGACTCCAGGGTCAATAAGCAAATCCAGCTTTCCAGCCTGCGTGAACAGATGAATAGCATGAAACAACTGGCGGCGGACGGTTATTTACCGCGTAACCGCTATCTGGAAGTGCAGCGTCAGTTTGCAGAGGTGAACAGCAGCATCGATGAAACCGTCGGCCGAATTGGCCAGGTACAGAAACAGTTACAGGAGTCTCAGCAGCGGATTGACCAACGTTTTGCCGATTATCAGCGTGAAGTCAGAACCCAACTGGCACAGACCCAGATGGATGCCAGCGAGTTTAGAAACAGGCTGGAAATGGCGAATTTTGACCTTGGCAACACGGCGATCACTTCGCCGGTGGATGGCACAGTAGTAGGACTGAATATCTTTACTCAGGGGGGCGTCGTGGGAGCGGGTGACCACCTGATGGACGTTGTACCCAGCCAGGCTACGTTGGTGGTGGATTCACGCCTCAAGGTAGAGCTGATTGATAAAGTGTACAACGGGTTGCCGGTGGATTTGATGTTTACCGCCTTCAACCAAAACAAGACCCCGAAAATACCCGGGACGGTGACGTTGGTATCCGCCGACCGGCTGGTGGATAAAACCAATGGCGAGCCTTACTACCAAATGCAGATCACGGTTTCTCCGGAGGGCATGAAATTGCTCAGTGGTGAAGATATCAAACCGGGTATGCCTGTTGAGGTGTTTGTGAAGACCGGCTCGCGTTCACTGTTGAGTTATCTGTTTAAACCTATTTTGGATCGCGCTCATACTTCATTAACCGAGGAATAATTTTGATTCAATTTAAACGACAGGTTGCTGGCCTTGCTATCAGTACCCTCTTGTTTGCGATATCTGCGCCGGTTCATTCGATAGGGATTATAGACGCATATTCGCTGGCACTTGAAAAAGATCCGACCTTTCGGGCGGCTATAAAAGAGAAAGAGGCGGGAGACGAAAACGAAAATATCGGCAGGGCGGGGCTGCTGCCGAAGGTATCGCTCAATTACCAGAACTCACCGAGAAACTGGCAAACGCAAAAGTACCCGTCGACTGACTTTTTTGGCAACGTCAGCGAGGTGACTCAACGGCAGCAGTATCGCAGCTATTCCAGCTCGGTGACGCTGACACAGCCGTTGTTCGACTATGAGGCTTACGCACGGTACAAGGCTGGTGTGGCGCAGACACTGATGTCTGATGAGCGCTACCGCAGTAAGTATCTCGATCTGGCCGTACGGGTGATCTCCGCCTATGTTGAGGTGGCGTACTCCAAAGATCAGATCGCCCTGGCTTCGGCGCAAAAGGCGGCTTATAAAGAGCAATTATCGCTGAACGACCGTTTAATGAGCGCGGGCGAAGGCACCATTACCGACGTTTCTGAGACTCAGGCGCGTTACAGCCTGGCAGAGGCGCAGGAGATTGAGGCGCGTGATGCGTTGGACGCGGCTCAGCGCGAGCTGGAGGTCATTATTGGTGTACCGCTAGACCAACTGGATGAGGTGCAGGTGTTGCGTCCTGGGAAATTCCAGGTAGCACCATTGATTCCTTCAAAGTTTGAAGAGTGGCAAAAAATCGCCATCGAAAATAACCCGATGCTGGCGGCATCACGCCATGGCGTTGATGCGGCGAAATATGAAGTGGAGAGAAACCGTGCCGGCTTTATGCCTCAGGTGCAGCTCTATGCTTCGCACTCGGAGAATGACTCGAGCAGCGATAACACGGTTAACCAAAAGTATCGTACTGACAGTATCGGTGTGCAGGTGAGCATGCCGATCTATGCTGGCGGTGGCGTTTCGGCATCGACTCGCCAGGCGGCATCACGCTATGGGCAGGCGATGTATGAAATGGATGCGCAAGTTGGCACTACGCTGAACGATCTGCGTAAGCAGTATAATCTTTGTATCAGCAGTCGCGCCAAGCTGGCCGCTTACGAACTGGCGGTGAAGTCAGCGACAACTCAGGTAACGGCCACCCGGCAAAGTGTGCTGGCGGGGCAGCGTGTCAACGTCGATGTGCTGAATGCCGAGCAACAGTTGTACAGTGCCCAGCGTGACCTGGCTTCGGCCAAATATACCTACATAAAGTCCTGGATCACGCTGCTGAGCGACTCAGGTACGCTTGATGAAAGTGATGTCAAACGGGTGGCGCAATATTTTTCCATTAACCGCTGAACCGATAGTGTGAAATAGCCTAAATATTCACCATGAGTATTTATCTGAAAGAGCAGCCACGCGCTGCTCTTTTTTGTCTCAATACGTTATGTTAGCAGCCAAAAGAATATTTTTTCGTTACCTTGTGTTGCATGACCGTAAAAGACATATTCTCAAAAATACCGGGTTAGTCTCTTGGGGAGACACGTGAGTATTTGATCGGGGTTATTTTATTTCCAATTTATGGTTAGGGACGTCATGACACAATTTTCCGCTGGTAAAATGGCGATTGAATAAAGGGTTTAGAATGACAAAATTAATTCCTGTGGTTATGGCTGGTGGCACTGGCAGCCGGCTATGGCCACTGTCGCGTGAATCGTTCCCAAAACAATTTTTATCTATTGATGATAGCGGGGTTAGCTTGTTGCAGCAGACACTGCAACGCCTGTCAGGGCTTGAGGGTGTGGAGGTCGCAGCGCCTTTGGTTATCTGCAATGAAAACCACCGTTTTTTGGTCGCTGAGCAATTGCGAGAAATTAATCAACTGGCGACCAATATCATTTTAGAACCTGTTGGACGTAATACCGCGCCTGCGGTGGCGTTAGCCGCGCATTTGTCAGCAGAAGAAGACGAAGATTGCATCCTGTTGGTGCTGGCTGCCGATCACCTGATTAAAAAGGTGGAAAACTTCCATACGGCAATAAAAACCGCCGTTCGGCATGCATCTGAAGACCAGTTGGTGACTTTCGGCATTATTCCTGGGCAACCAGAAACGGGCTACGGTTATATCAAGCGGGGTTGCGCGCTCTCGGACGAATGTTTCAAAGTCGACGCTTTTGTGGAAAAACCTTGCCTGGACAAGGCCATAGAATACCTGGCGAGTGGTGAGTTTAGCTGGAACAGCGGCATGTTTATGTTTAAAACCGCCAAGTTCCTGCAAGAGTTACAACAGTTTAGTCCAGAGATCTTCATAACAACGCAGCAGTCAGTGGCTGAAAGTCAGCGTGATATGAATTTCATCCGTGTTGATCAAGAAATATTCAAGCACTGCCCAAGCGATTCTATTGACTATGCGGTGATGGAAAAAACGAGTGATGCGGTGGTGATCCCCATTGATGCGGGTTGGAGCGATGTCGGCTCATGGTCATCATTGTGGGAAGTTTCCGAAAAAGATGCTTTGGGGAATGTGAACGTCGGTGAGATTATTTCTATTGATTCAACCAATAATTATATCTCATCTGAAACTGCTCTGGTGGCGACCATCGGCTTGGATGACCTGATAGTGATCAGCACCAATGATGCATTGCTGATTTCGACTAAGGATAGAGTTCAGGACGTTAAGAAAGTGGTTGAAGAGCTAAAAAAACGCAATCTTCATCACTTCCGTCAGCATTCCTCCTCCTATCGCCCTTGGGGCAAGATATGTGACATCGATAAGGGCGAACACTTCCAGGTAAAAAAAATCATTGTTCGCCCTGGCGAAGGTTTGTCAGTTCAGCGCCATCTGCATCGTGCAGAACACTGGGTGGTCGTTACCGGCACGGCCAAAGTGAATCTGGATGATAAAGAGTTCTTATTATCAGAAAATCAATCCACTTTCATACCTGCAGGCAGTGTGCATACGCTGGAAAATCCAGGAAAAATCGATCTTGAAATCATTGAGGTCAGATCGGGTTTGTACCTCGAAGAAGATGACATTGAGCGTTTACACGATCGGTACGGCAGAGTTTAATTAAAGGGTTTGGTGATGGAAAAGTTAACGTGTTTTAAAGCTTATGATGTTCGCGGTAAATTAGGTGAAGAGCTGAATGATGATATTGCCTACCGCATTGGGCGTGCTTATGGCGAGTTTCTGAAGCCAAAAACAGTAGTGTTGGGTAGCGATGTGCGCCTGACCAGCGAGAGCTTGAAGTTGTCCCTGGCAAAAGGCTTGCAGGATGCCGGTACCGACGTGATCGACATTGGTATGACGGGGACCGAAGAAATCTATTTCGCTACTTCACATCTGAAAGCGGATGGCGGCGTAGAGGTGACGGCCAGCCATAACCCGATCGACTACAACGGAATGAAGTTGGTTCGTGAAGGTTCGCGCCCTATCAGTGGAGATACCGGGTTACGGGCGATTCAGGAGCTGGCAGAGAATAACCGGTTCCCAGAACCTGCAGCGATGCGTGGCAGCTATGTTCGCCAAGATGTTTTGGGTGAGTACGTAACGCATATATTGTCGTATGTTGATGCCAAAAACTTTAAGCCACTCAAACTGGTTATTAACTCGGGCAACGGTGCTGCCGGGCATGTGATTGATGTCATTGAGGCACAGCTAAAAGCTCAGGGTGTTCCACTGGAATTTATTAAGGTCCACCATCAGCCTGACGGTACATTCCCCAATGGGATCCCTAATCCATTATTGCCTGAGTGCCGTGCGGATACGGCTAATGCAGTGCGCGAAAATGGTGCGGATATGGGGATTGCATTCGATGGCGACTTTGATCGTTGCTTCCTGTTTGACGAAAAAGGCGACTTTATCGAGGGATATTATATTGTTGGTCTGCTGGCAGAGGCTTTCCTGCAAAAACAGCCGGGCGCAAAAATTATCCATGACCCACGTTTAAGCTGGAACACTATCGATGTGGTGAGTGCGGCGGGCGGTGTTCCTGTCATGTCGAAAACCGGCCATGCATTTATTAAAGAGCGTATGCGTTCAGAAGACGCGATTTACGGTGGTGAGATGAGTGCGCATCACTACTTCCGCGATTTTGCCTATTGCGATAGCGGTATGATCCCGTGGCTGCTAGTGGCTGAATTGGTTAGCGTCAAAGGTCAAACGTTGGGGCAATTGGTAGAGGATCGCATTGCCGCTTACCCGTCCTCCGGAGAGATTAATATCAAACTGGCCCAGCCGGCTGTCTCCATCGAGAGTGTTAAGCAACATTATCTGGAACAGGTTGGTGAAGTGGATTATACCGACGGTATCAGCATGGAGTTTACCGACTGGCGCTTCAATCTGCGTTCTTCTAACACTGAGCCGGTGGTTCGTCTTAACGTCGAGTCACGAGCCGATGTGGCTTTGATGAAAGAGAAAACGGACGAAATTCTGTCAATACTTTCACGATAACACTGTATTGATACCCGATCAGATGCAAAGCTGCTTTGGCAGCTTTGCTTGTTTATGGATGTACACTTTCCTAAGTGCTCGATAATTTTTGTGTCAAGGGTGTGAATAAGGAGACGTTATGGCGATTTTAGTCACTGGCGGTACTGGCTATATCGGTTCTCATACCGTTCTGGCTTTGCTGGAGCGTGGTGAGGATGTGGTGGTATTGGATAACCTGTCGAACTCTTCGGAAGAGTCTTTGCACCGTGTAGAAAAGTTGACGGGCAAAGCGGCCGCGTTTTACCAGGGAGAATATTCAGGATAATGAATGCCTGAAGCGCATTTTTGAGGCTCATTCGATAGATTCGGTTATCCATTTTGCCGGTCTGAAAGCGGTGGGCGAATCAACTCGCAAGCCACTTGAGTACTATCAAAACAATGTTGCCGGGACGCTGGTGCTACTGGATGAAATGCGTCGTGCGGGTGTTCACCAATTTATCTTTAGCTCTTCCGCTACCGTTTATGGCGCTAACTCTTCCGTGCCTTATGTGGAAACGACACCTATTGGTGGCACTACCAGCCCCTATGGGACTTCAAAATTGATGGTGGAGCAGATTCTGCAGGATTTTGCCAAGGCTGAACCTCAGTTCTCCATTATTGCCCTGCGTTACTTCAACCCAGTCGGCGCTCATGAGTCCGGATTGATTGGTGAAGATCCCAACGGTATCCCGAACAATTTGTTGCCTTATATCTCTCAGGTAGCGGTTGGTAAACTGGATAAGCTGGGTATCTTTGGCGGTGATTACCCGACGGCAGATGGTACTGGTGAGCGCGATTACATCCATGTGATGGATCTGGCAGAAGGGCATTTGATGGCGATGGATCATCTGAAGAAAATAGAGGGTTTCAAAGCATACAATTTGGGTGCTGGGGCAGGGCACTCAGTATTGAAGATAGTGCAGGCTTTTGAAAAAGCCTCTGGAGTGAAGATCGCATACCAAATCTTGCCGCGTCGCGATGGGGATCTACCAGCCTTTTGGGCTGATGCGAATCTTGCTCTTGAGGAACTGGGTTGGGAAGTCCGGCGTGGGATTGATGAAATGATGTGCGATACTTGGAATTGGCAAAAAAATAATCCACAAGGATACGCTAAGTAGTTCTTTTTCTAGTCCAATCGATTCTTCCCGTCACATCACCACGGCCTGCTGCAGGCCATGGTCATCGTTCTAAGATGTATCCTCATTTGTGGTCACCGCTCAAATTATAATAATGCTAACCAACTGATAGGTATGGTACTTGTTGACAGGTGTTTTATTCTGCCGGTTTAATGAACGTTCATTTTCAGATAAGACTGAAAGAACGGATAATCTACAGGTGTTTTGATAGGTAAGGTGGTAGCATACGCAACAAAAATATTGCGCTGCTATCATGTCTACCCTGTCAGGATGACAAGAGTATGACATATCGTGCTATGCCGGTGCTTGTTCCACTGACATGATGTCATATGGCGTATAAAACTTATCTTAATATCAGTCTATTGGTAGCTGTTGAGCCAAGGGCGGTAGCGTGTTTTTTTGTTGGCATCAAAGAACTGACCGTTACTGAATGACGGGGTGAACTTTTCTCATTTTCGGGTGTTAAAACTGTAGCATCGGTGATGAGTCGTGCTCTGATGGCACTCTGCCAACGGTATGGAAAACGTAGAAAGTGCAGCAACTTAACCTGATATGTCTGGTTAAGTTATTGCATTTATGGGGCTATTATATAGCTAAGTGTTATAAAGGATAAAAAATGTTACTTCCAGTAATTATGGCAGGCGGTACAGGTAGCCGTCTCTGGCCTATGTCCCGCGAACTTCACCCTAAACAGTTTTTGCGTCTGCATAGCTTGCACTCGATGCTGCAGGAAACGTTAAAACGGCTTGATGGGATAGAGGTTAGTGAACCTGTCGTAATCTGTAACGAAGATCACCGCTTTATGGTGGCTGAACAACTGCGTCAAATTGACATGCTGTCGCATAACATCATTCTGGAGCCGATTGGTCGCAATACGGCTCCGGCAATCGCCCTGGCGGCTTTGAATGCCGTTGCTCAGGGACATGACCCCATTATGCTGGTGCTGGCTGCAGACCATATCATAAAAGATGTTGCAACCTTCCATAACGCGATTGAGGCGGCAATGCCTTATGCTGCTGATCAAAGTCTTGTGACCTTTGGCATTGTGCCAACCGGGCCGGAGACGGGTTATGGTTACATCCAACGTGGTGAGCGTTCTGGTGAAAATTCACCAGCATCCAGTGTAAAACGTTTTGTTGAAAAGCCTGATCTTGCGACAGCACAGAATTATGTGGATTCGGGCGAGTACTTCTGGAATAGCGGCATGTTTATGTTCCGCGCCAAGCGTTACCTGGAGGAGTTGGAGAGGTTTTGTCCAGAAATTCTGGATGCCTGCCGTCGCTCCCTGAATGACACCGAGTGCGACAAGAACTTTATCAACGTTAATCGTGATGCATTTTCCAGCTGCCCAGATGAGTCAGTCGACTATGCGGTGATGGAAAAAACCCTTGATGCCGTTATGATTCCGCTGGATGCAGGCTGGAGCGACGTTGGTTCATGGTCCGCATTATGGGAAGTTAGTCATAAGGATGGGGCGGGCAACGCATTAACAGGGGATACTTTCCTGCATAACACCCATGATTGTTATATCAATACCGATGAAAAATTGGTTGCTGCGGTCGGTGTCGACAATCTGGTGATTGTTAACACCAAAGACGCCGTGTTGGTGGTTGATAAATCTAAAGTTCAGGATGTCAAAAAAGTTGTTGAGCATCTAAAAAAACATAAACGCACAGAATATAGAAGGCACCGTGAAGTTTACCGCCCGTGGGGTATTTGCGACATTCTGGTGGATGAAAAACGCTTTAATGTGAACCGCATTACCGTAAACCCAGGCGAAGCATTTTCTTTGCAGATGCACCATCACCGCACAGAGCATTGGGTGGTGCTTGCTGGTACGGCAAGAGTAACAACCGGAGATAAGACTTTCCTGCTGACTGAAAATCAGTCCACTTTCATTCCTATTGGTGTGGTTCACCGTTTGGAGAACCCGGGGAATATTCCTCTGGAACTGATTGAGGTACAGGCGGGATCTTATTTAGGTGATGATGACATTATTCGGATTAAAGATCATTACGGTCGTTGCTAATTTTTGAGGTTTTAATGAGTAGCTTAACCTGTTTTAAAGCTTATGATATTCGTGGTCAGCTTGGTGAAGAACTGAACGAAGATATTGCTTATCGTATCGGCCGGGCTTATGGCGAATATCTTAAACCACAGCGCGTTATTGTTGGTGGCGACGTGCGCCTGACCAGTGAAGCGCTTAAATTGGCGCTGGCTAATGGATTGCAGGATGCTGGTGCTGATGTCTATGACATTGGAATGAGTGGAACAGAAGAAGTCTATTTTGCTACTTTGCATCTTGATATGGACGGTGGTATAGAAGTGACCGCCAGCCATAATCCAATGAACTACAACGGTATGAAACTGGTACGTGCCAATGCACAGCCGGTGAGTGGGGATACCGGCCTGTTGGCAATTAAACAACTGGCTGAAGAAAATGCCTTTCCTTCTGTTGCCGAAAGCAAACGCGGCAGCTATCAACAAATTTCAGTTCTCACCGAGTATGTTGATCATCTGTTGGGTTACGTTGACACTGCGGCACTGAAACCGATGAAGCTGGTGATTAACTCCGGCAATGGTGCGGCAGGGCATGTTATTGATGAGATAGAACGTCGTTTTAAGCGCGACAATGTCCCTGTATCCTTTATAAAAGTACACCATCAACCGGATGGCAATTTCCCGAACGGCATCCCTAACCCACTATTACCTGAGTGTCGTGCCGATACGGCAAAAGCGGTACTCGAACATCAGGCCGATATGGGCATTGCTTTCGACGGCGATTTCGACCGTTGCTTCCTGTTTGATGAGAAAGCCAATTTTATCGAAGGCTATTATATTGTCGGGCTGCTGGCCGAAGCATTCCTGCAAATCCATCCAGGCTCCAAGATTATCCACGACCCGCGTCTTTCCTGGAATACAATCGATATTGTTACCCAGGCTGGTGGTATCCCGGTAATGTCAAAAACCGGACATGCATTCATTAAAGAACGGATGCGTAAAGAAGATGCCATTTATGGCGGCGAAATGAGTGCCCACCATTATTTCCGTGATTTCGCCTATTGTGACAGTGGTATGATCCCATGGCTGCTTGTGGCTGGTTTGCTTTCAACCGAGGGTAAAACATTGGGTCAACTGGTCGGCGATCGCATGAAAAATTTCCCATGTAGTGGCGAAGTAAACTACAAAGTCGCGAATGTTGAGCAAGTGCTTAATGAGATCGAACTCATATATGGTAGTACAGTTGCGATCGACAGAACAGATGGTATCTCTATGCAGTTTAATGATTGGCGATTTAACATTCGGTGTTCTAACACAGAGGCCCTGTTAAGGCTAAATATCGAAGCCAGGGGTGATGAAAATATTGTCGCTGAAAAACTGAAAGAAATAGAAAACATCATCATGGGACACCATAAATAATGTTTAATATGATTAAGGGATTGTGGGCTTATCGTAGTTTTATAGCTGGCAGTATTAAGCGAGAGTTTCAAACGAAATACAGAAACTCTTTATTGGGCGCAGTATGGAATGTGCTGAATCCATTGGCTATGATTGTTATTTATACAGTCATATTCTCACAAATTATGCGTGCAAAATTACCTGGCGTAGACCATTCGTTTGCCTATAGTATTTATCTGTGTGCGGGGATATTGAGTTGGGGGCTGTTTGCTGAGATAATTTCTCGGTCGCAGGTCATGTTTGTTGATAATGGGAACTTACTAAAAAAAATAAATTTCCCAAGAATTTGCATTCCGGCAATAATTATTGGAAGTGCGATTCTTAATTTTTTAATAGTAGCAGCTATTTTTTGTGTGTTCCTTTTGATTAGCGGGTATTTTCCAGGTGTGGTGATATTATCTATTATCCCGGTAATTGCTGTCCTGATCATCTTTGCCATTGGTTTGGGTATGACCATTGGTGTGCTAAACGTATTCTTTAGCGATGTTGGTCAATTTTTTGGGATATTCTTGCAGTTTTGGTTTTGGTTGACTCCTATTGTTTATTCAGCAACCATTTTGCCAGCTAATTTACAAGGATACGTCGCCTATAATCCTTTGGCAGGTATTGTTATGGCATGCCAAACAGTTTTGGTTAAGGGTGAATGGCCTGATTGGTATGGAATATTGCCAGCGGCAATAGTAGGTTTGTTGCTGTGCCTTCTGGGAATGCGTTTATTCCAAAAACGTGCAGCAGAAATGGTGGACGAACTTTAATGAGTACTATCAGTGTAAGTAATATTGGAAAAGCTTTTAAGCAATACCCTAATCGCTGGGCACGCCTTGTCGAATGGTTTTGTCCTGGGAATGCCGTTAGGCATCAATTGAAATGGGTATTGCAAGATATTAATTTTACCGTTAATCCTGGCGAGGCTGTCGGCATTATAGGCATCAACGGTGCTGGCAAAAGTACGTTGTTGAAGATGATCACCGGTACTAGCCAGCCAACCAAAGGTAATATCCATATTTCGGGGCGTGTCGCCGCGTTGTTGGAGTTGGGGATGGGGTTTCATCCAGACTTTACCGGCCGCCAAAATGTCTATATGGCAGGGCAATTGATGGGCTTGCATGCTGATGATATCAGCAAGTTGATGCCGCAAATCGAAAATTTTGCTGAGATTGGCGATTATCTCGACAGCCCTGTTCGGGTTTATTCCAGCGGCATGCAGATGCGCTTGGCATTTAGCGTGGCGACCGCAATTCGGCCTGATGTACTGATAGTTGATGAGGCTTTGTCCGTCGGTGATGATTATTTTCAGCATAAGAGCTTTGAAAGGATCCGTGAGTTTCGTCGGCAAGGCACCACGTTGTTAATTGTATCTCATGATAAACAGGCGATTCAGAGTATTTGTGATAGGGCGATTTTGCTTAATGCTGGCCGTATCGAAATGGAGGGTGAGCCTGAAGCTGTCATGGATTACTACAATGCTTTGCTTGCTGCTAAGCAGAATCAGAAAGTTGAGCAAAAAATTACTGCTGAAGGTAAAACACAAACCATCTCGGGTACTGGCGAAGCCGAAGTTTCTGAAATCGGTTTATTAGATGATAACAAAAGGCCGATTGAAATTGTTAATGTCGGCCAGGCTGTCACTTTACATATTGAAGTCAAAGTCAATAAGGATATCCCTCGCCTGGTATTGGGGTATGGGATTAAGGACCGCCTGGGGCAAGTGTTATATGGGACGAATACTGACCTCAAGAAACAGGTTGTTGATAACGTTAAGGCTGGAACGACATTGGTTTATGATTTCAGTTTCGATGCGAATCTTGGCCCAGGAAGTTACTCTATACAGACAGCACTTGTAAGCACCGATACCCATTTGGTCAATAATTACGAGTGGCGTGATTTAGCCCTACTTTTTAATGTCATCAATATTGATAAAGCCAATTTTGTCGGTCTGACTTGGTTAGACCCAAAAATAGGAATTTATAAAAAATGAGTTTTATTTCATACGCACAAAATCTAGAGGATGTAGTGCTTTGGAAAGCACTGCGCAATGTCGAAAACGGATTCTATATTGACGTTGGGGCGAATGATCCTATTATAGATTCTGTGACTCGCTCGTTTTACAACCAAGGTTGGCGCGGTATAAATATTGAGCCGGTTCGTGGGCATTTTAATGAGCTAGTTACCGATCGCCCTCAAGATATTAATCTGAACTGTGCGTTGAATGAAAGTGCCGGTGAGTTAGAAATCTGGGAGTGCGATATCCGTGGTTGGGCGACTCTGGACAGAGATGTTGCTAAAGCCCATGAGGCTGACGGCCACAAGGGGGAATGGCATAATGTCGCCATAAGAACTTTGGCTGATGTTTGTGCCGAGTTCCAGCCTGAGAATATTCACTTTTTGAAAGTGGATGTTGAGGGGGTCGAGCTTTCAGTCCTGAAAGGAAATGATTGGAACAAGTACCGCCCTTGGGTAGTCGTCGTTGAGTCCACATTCCCCAACACCCAAATAGAAACGCATTCGGAAATTGAAGGGTTTTTGGTAGATAAAAGCTATTTGTTTGCCTATGCTGATGGGCTTAATCGTTTTTATGTTTCTACCGAGCATAAAGAATTTTTGATCTCGCTTAAATACCCTCCAAACGTATTTGATGATTATCAAACTTACGCTCAGTTTACTGCATTAAATACTGCAGAGAGTGCAACCCAGAAGCTTGATGATTATAAACGGCAGATAGCCGAAAGTGTTTTAAATAATAACAACATGGCAAACACTATAACGGCGGTAAAAGAAAATAGTAATGAATTGAATTCATTACTCAATGTTTTGCAACAAAAAACTAAAAGTTTAGATGAGTTAACGCTCAACGTCGGTGACATACTTGGGCACTTAAATCACACTCGCCAGTATGATGAGTTAGTTCAAAAAGTATCAAAATTGTCGACAGAAAATGAACGCGTGCATATTGCATATGATGTTCTTTCTCAGGCTTACGATGCTTCACAAGGGCGAATTCGCGATCTCGAGCATGAAGTTAGCTTGCTGAAAAACTACACAGAGCAGATATATAGTAGTACATCATGGCGAGTGAGTGCACCGGTTCGCTTCTTCGGGCGGATAAAAAAGGGCAAAGGTGCCGATGACACTATTCAGAAGGCATCCTTGTTTAGCCGCGGAGTGCGTAAACTGATCCGAGTGTTCAATAGCAACCCAAGGCTGAGACATTACACCGTTCGCACCGTCAAAAAACTGGGATTGTACTCTGTTTTAAGAAGCCTTTATCTCAAAGTTCTGATCGGAAGCAACCCGCGAACCACTTTCTCGACAAATGAATTACTGTCAGAGAAAAGTCGCTCTTTTGCATCATTTAAATCATCTAGCTCACTGAGTCTTGATGAATTGCACAGCAGAATCAAGGATGAGCTTAAAGCCGCCGATGACGAAAGGAGTCAGAAGTGAATTACTGTAATCAATACCCTGAACTTGAGCAATTTAAAGGGTTACGTGTTGCCGTATTAACGACAGAGTCTGCGCAGGGAGAGGTCGGGGGAGCTGAGCGTTTCTATCAGGGATTATTGGCGGGCCTAATTGAAATAGGTTGCGACGCAGAAATTGTGCCGGTCATTGCCGACGAATCTTCTTTCGATCAGATTAGTAAAAACTATCAGTACTGTCGTGATCTGGATCTTAGCCGTTTTGATGCTGTCGTTTCGACCAAAACGCCAACTTTTGCTGTTAATCATCCTAACCATGTGATGTACCTGGTACACACGGTACGTGTGTTTGATGATATGTTTTATGAGACTTTCCCAAGTGATGATCCGATTCGTTTGGCTGAGAGGGCGATGTTGCATCAATGGGATTTTGAGGCTATTTCACGAGTAAAAGCCAAGTTCACCATTGGCCATGAAGTTTCCAATCGTCTGTATCGCTGGCGAGGTATTCATTCTGATGTGATACATCCACCGTTAGGTGTTAATGGCTTCAAACAGGGAACAACCGGAGATTACTTTTTCCTTCCAGGGCGTTTACACCCTTGGAAACGTGTTGATCTTGCCATTAAAGCGGTTAAAGCTTCGTCGCTTCCGCTTAGATTGGTTATCGCAGGGACTGGGGAGGCGGAACAGGAGCTTAAGGCTCTTGCCGCGGGAGACAGTCGGATTGAGTTTGTCGGTCGTCTGAGTGATGAAGAGCTGCTGGATTATTATGCCAATGCGTTGGCGATCGCTTTTGTTCCGAAGAAAGAAGACTACGGGTACGTGACTCTGGAGGGATTTGCCAGCGGTAAGCCCGTCGTTACCTGTTCCGACTCTGGTGAGCCAACATTTTTTGTCAAACACAAAGAGACAGGGCTGATTTGCGAACCGACTCCAGAGGCTTTGTGTGAGGGGTTTGAATGGCTTTTCAACAATGCGACTTCTGCGGCAGCTATGGGTCAGCATGGCTATGATGTGATCCAGGGAATGTCTTGGTCGACGGTCGGAAAACAGCTTATTTCCGCGGCTATGGCCCCTCAGGTCACGTTAGAACAAGCACCACTCAATGTTGTTGTTGCGGACATGCAACCTATAGATCCACCCATCGGTGGCGGTCGTTTACGTTTACTGGGCTTGTACCATGGCTTGGGAGAGGACATAAAAGCCACTTATGTAGGTTCTTATGACTGGCCTGGCGAAAAGTATCGCAGACATCAGCTAAGTTCAAGCCTCGAGGAGATTGATATTCCCCTTAGTCAGGAACATCATTTTGCTGCGCAAGAGTGGGCTGCTCAGGCCAATGGAAAAACGGTAATTGACGTTGTATTTAGCCAACAGGGACATTTATCTCCTGATTATCTTGATGGCGTTATTGAAAATATTAAGCAGGCTGAAGTGGTGGTCTTTTCGCACCCTTGGGTATACCCGCTTATCGATCCCAGTCTGTTACAGGGTAAAGTTGTAGTTTATGACTCGCAAAACGTCGAAGGATATTTGCGTGCCCAGCTATTTGATGACAGCAATGTAGCGGAGTTGGCAGCAGTACGTCAGGTTATTGCCGACGAATACTTGCTTGGTCAACGTGCCGATCTCATATTGGCTTGTTCGCAAGAGGATCTGCTGCGCTTTAATCGCATCTATGAGTTCTCACCTGAAAAAATGCGGGTGGTACCTAATGGTGTGATGGCATTTACGCATGAGGTACCGGGAGAAGATGAGCGTATTGCAGCGAAAGTGGCGTTAAAATATTCCGCTGATGACAAACTAGCCATTTTTATTGGTAGTGCTTATGGGCCTAACGTTGAGGCTGCCAAATTTATTGCAGAAACGTTGGCGCCTGCTGTGCCAGAGGTGACATTTGTCATTGCTGGCGGTGTAGGGAGTGTTGTCGAGAAAGTTAAACATAAAAACGTGCATGTTACCGGCATGCTTAGTGAAGCAGATAAAGCACTGTGGTTATCTGCCGCTGATATGGCGGTGAATCCAATGTTCTCTGGATCAGGCACCAATATCAAAATGTTCGATTTTATGTCGATGGCAATGCCAACAGTAACAACTAAAATTGGTGCTCGCGGCATTGATACTGGGGGGCTAACTGCCATGCTGGTGGTTGAGCCGACGAAAGAGGCATTTGCTGCCGCTATTAGCGACTTGTTTGATAATGAGTATCGTGGAAAAGTTGGCAAGGCTGCACGAGCTTGTGTAGAAAGCAGCTATGCTTGGGAGCGAATTTCCGATGTTGTCGGTAGAATGTTATCTTCCCGCGCTCAATTGGCTAATCAGCCACAACCCCATTTTTCCGTTGTGATCCCAAGCTACGAACGCCCAGACCAACTTCTTGACCTGATTAGCTGTTTGCAAAAACAGATAGAACGTGATTTTGAAGTCATCATTGTCGATCAGAGTGAAAAACCTTGGTCCGAGTGTGGGCGCGATTTCGGCTTCCCTCTTTGTTATTATCATTCACCTGTGAAGGGGGCCGTTAGAGCGAGAAATACCGGGGCTATGCTGGCTCAGGGCAAGGTTATCGCTTTCACTGATGACGATTGTCGACCAGGAGCAAGTTGGTTGGCCAATGCCCGAAAATATTTTGGGATAGAAGGCGTTGTCGGTGTTGAGGGCATCATCACTTCGGACCATCATGGTGATGATAACTGGCGTCCAGTGACCAATGTTGGTTTTGAAAGCATTGGGTTTATGACCGCCAATCTCATGGTCAGAAGCTCAGTTTTCCACTATTTGGGCGGATTCGATCTGCAGTTTGATCACCCTCATTTTCGGGAAGACACGGATTTTGGGTGGCGCATGCAGCAGTTGGGTATGGTGCCTTATGCAAAAGATGTTGATGTGTTCCATCCGGCGCAATTGCGTTCTAAAGAGCGTGAGTCTGCGAGTAGTCGCGCGCGGTTTTTCCAGAAGGATGTTCTGCTTTACCGTAAACATCCGGAGAAGTACCATGGGCTTTTTTTACAAGAGAGACATTACGCAATAACCTCCGGTTTTAAGGAAAACCTACTTTTAGGGTTTGAAATTGAAAACGAAACTGTTCCACAGTGGATGGCGGAGTTATTTAGCGCGTAATCATGTTTTTGATCAAAATAGGAAATTTTCCGTGCAAAAAATTGCAGTAATTACTGGCATCACTGGCCAAGACGGCGCTTATCTTGCAGAACTGCTGTTAGAAAAAGGCTATGTGGTTCATGGAACCTATCGTCGTACCAGTTCTGTCAATTTCTGGCGTATTGAAGAGTTGGGCATTGATAAGCACCCAAATCTGAATTTGGTTGAATACGATTTGACCGATCTTTCCGCCAGCATTCGTCTGCTGCAGCAAACCGGCGCCACTGAAGTGTACAATCTGGCAGCGCAGAGTTTTGTTGGCGTTTCTTTTGATCAGCCAATCACCACTGCTGAGATCACTGGTCTTGGGCCGGTAAACCTGCTGGAAGCGATCCGTATTGTTAATCCAAAGATTCGTTTCTATCAGGCTTCAACCTCTGAAATGTTCGGCTTGGTGCAAGCGGTACCGCAAAAAGAAGATACCCCGTTCTATCCGCGGAGCCCTTACGGTGTGGCGAAATTGTATGCGCACTGGATGACGATTAACTATCGTGAAAGCTACGGCATTTTTGCTTCCAGCGGTATTTTGTTCAACCACGAGTCACCTCTGCGTGGCCGTGAATTCGTTACTCGTAAAATCACCGACTCGGTTGCCAAAATCAAATTGGGCCAACTGGATGTGCTTGAGCTGGGTAATATGGACGCGAAACGTGACTGGGGCTTTGCCAAGGAATATGTGGAAGGGATGTGGCGGATGCTTCAGGCCGAGCAACCTGATACCTTCGTACTGGCAACCAACCGTACTGAAACCGTTCGTGACTTCGTCTCCATGGCCTTTAAGGCTGCGGGCTTTACTCTGCGTTTTGAAGGTAAAGATGAGCAGGAAGTGGGTATCGATGTTGCGACAGGCAAAACACTGGTTCGCGTTAACCCGAAATTCTACCGTCCTTCAGAGGTTGAGCTGCTGATTGGCAACCCTGAACGTGCTAAAGAAATTTTAGGTTGGGAACCAAAAACCACGCTGGAACAGTTATGCCAGATGATGGTTGAAGAAGACATTCGTCGTAATCAGAACGGGTTCTCATTCTGATGTTTGGCGCCGGCAAACGTGCCTTAATCACGGGCATTAATGGGTTTACCGGGCGCTATGTGGCAGCGGAGTTATCCGCTGCCGGATATCGGGTGTTTGGATTGGGGTCATTGCCCTCAACTCAAGAGGATTACCTACAGGTTAATCTGTTGGATGCCGATGAGCTGGCGGATGCCATTGCACAGGTTAAACCTGATGTTGTGGTTCATCTGGCTGCTATTGCCTTTGTTGGACACGGTGATGCAAGTGCATTTTATAACGTCAACGTTATAGGAACTCGTAATTTACTGCAGGCGCTTTATGACTGTGGTAGACCGCTGGATGCCGTTTTGATTGCCAGTAGCGCCAATATTTACGGTAACAGCGTTGAAGGCAAACTTGACGAATGCATGCTGGCAAATCCGGCAAATGACTACGCGGTCAGTAAATTGGCTATGGAGTATATGGCCAAGTTATGGGTAGATAAATTGCCGATATTTATTACCAGGCCCTTTAATTATACCGGCGTCGGTCAGGCGGATAATTTCTTGTTACCGAAGATTGTGAAGCACTATAAAGAGCGTGCTGCAATCATCGAACTGGGAAATATCGACGTTTGGCGTGATTTCACCGATGTTCGTGCTTTAAGTAAAGCCTATGTGGCATTGCTCCAGGCCAGCCCTGTTGGGGAAACTATCAACGTTTGCTCTGGCAGAACGTACTCATTGCGTGAAGCTGTTGCGCTGTGTGAAAGGATCTCTGGCCACTCTTTGGAGATTCGTGTGAATCCTGCTTTTGTTCGTCCGAACGAAGTTAAAAGCCTGTGTGGGGATGCATCTAAATTGCGAACCATTATCGGTGAGTGGGATACACCGCCCCTAGAGGAGACATTGCGCTGGATGTTGGAAAACTGAGAATGAAAGTTATACTGGGTACTGACCCGATTAGATATCCTTTAACCGGTATTGGTCGATATACCTATGAGTTAGCCAACTGTTTGAAAGAAAGCTCAGAGATATCTGAGCTTTTATTTCTTCAAGGACGCCATCTAAGCCAGCAGATCCCTACGGCAAGAGAAACAGTTTCCTCAACTCAGGGATTACGTCATTGGGTACAAAAAAGCCGTGTGGCCTCAGAACTGTATCGTTTGACTGCCCCTTGGTTAAAAACTCATGCGCTTAGAAAACATCCTGATGCGATATATCATGGGCCAAATTTTTATTTGCCGCCTAATGTTGAGCGTTGCGTGGTGACTTTTCACGATAATTCGGTCTTCACCTTACCGCAATGCCATCCGCCAGAACGTGTTCGCTTTATGCAAAAAGAATTGTTGCTGACGATTAAGCGAGCAAAGATTTTAATCACGGACTCTGAATTCACTCGCCGTGAGTTAGCCGAATACTTCGGTCTTCCCTTGAACCGGGTTTATGCGGCTCAGTTGGCCAGCAGCGGGGAGTTTTATCCACGTGAATCCGAAGAGATCTCGCGTGTTTTAGCCCCTCTAGGTCTAAAGACGAATCAGTACTGCTTATTCACTGGTTCTATCGAACCGCGCAAAAATATAGCTACACTTCTGGATGCCTACGAACGCTTGCCGCTGGCTTTGCGTCTTGATGTTCCGCTGGTTATCAGCGGGTTTAAGGGGTGGAGCAGCGAAGAATTGCATCAACGTTTTGAACGTGGTGAGAAGGCCGGGTGGTTACGTTATCTTGGCTACACCAAATCAGCCGATTTGCCTTTCCTGTTTGCTGGTGCCCGCAGTTTCCTGTTTCCGTCGCTGTATGAAGGGTTCGGGTTACCAGTGCTGGAAGCGATGGCATCCGGCGTGCCGGTTGTATGCTCAGACAGTGCTTCACTGCCCGAAGTGGTTGGCGATAGTGCCTTGATGTGTGCGGCGAAGGATGTTGAAACGCTCACTGAGCTGTTTCGAAAAAGTATTGAAGATGAGATCTGGCGCGAAGAAGCCAGGATAAAGGGTTTAAATCGAGCAAAACATTTTTCTTGGCAACGTTGTGCGCAAGAAACCATTCTCGCTTACCAGCAGGTTTGATATTTTTCATGTTGAAAGTTCTGCATTTTTATAAGACATACTACCCAGATTCCTTTGGTGGCATAGAGCAGGTTATTTTTCAATTAAGTGAAGCCGGTGCATGTCACCAGATTGAGTCGACAACATTGTCATTGAGCACCCGAGGCGACATTGATAATGAACGTGTAGGTATGCACACAGCGTACTACGCAGCTACCAACTTTGAAGTTGCATCCACACCTTTTTCGGTGAGTGCGATAAGCAAATTTAAGGTACTGGCGGCGCAGGCAGACATCATTCACTATCATTTCCCGTTTCCATTTATGGATTTGGTGCACTTTATTGCCGGCGTTAAAAAGCCCACGGTAGTCAGTTACCACTCAGATATTGTTAAGCAAAAGCTGGCGCTGAAAATGTACACGCCGTTGATGAACCAGTTTTTGAGTTCGGTCGATTGCATTGTCGCGGCCTCACCAAACTATGTGGAAACCAGCCCGGTACTGCAAAAATATCTGCCTAAGGTGAAAGTCATTCCTTATGGGCTGGATAAAAAGTCTTATCCGGTTGCTGATGAAGCTCACCTTGAGCGCTGGCGTCAACAAGTCGGCGAGCGCTTCTTCCTGTTTGTCGGGGCATTTCGTTATTACAAAGGCCTGCATATTTTGCTGGAGGCTATTCAGCACACCGATTTTCCTTTGGTCATTATTGGTGCCGGCCCAATCGAAGCCGAACTTAAACAGCAGGCGCAGGATCTGGGGTTGAAAAACATTCATTTCCTCGGGGCACTGCCAGATGAAGATAAAGCCGCGTTACTGGAGCTATGCTACAGCGTAGTTTTCCCGTCCCATCTGCGTTCTGAAGCCTTTGGTATTACCCTGCTCGAAGGGGCAATGTATGGTAAACCCCTGATCTCGAGTGAAATTGGTACAGGGACGACTTACATCAATATTGATCAGGAAACCGGCCTCGTTGTGCCACCGTCCGATCCGCAAGCGCTGCGAGCGGCGATGACAACACTGTGGCAAGATCCGGAGCTGGCACAGCGATACGGCGCGAATGCGGCCAAACGTTTTCAGGCGCTATTCACCTCGGAACGTATGGCGGAAAGCTATATTGAACTTTATCAGCAATTGATAAATAAGTGATTGTAAAACAATCATATTACGGCTTGCTGATGTCTGAGGACGTGCAAAAGTGTGACCTATCGCACCAATCACTACCCACGCGGTTCAATCCTGAGTTAACATGTGTGCCACATCACAAAACCTGTTGGCCATAGCTGTTAACAGGGTCATCCTCAGACAGGAGTTCCTCAATGTCCAAGCAACAAATCGGCGTTGTCGGCATGGCGGTAATGGGCCGCAATCTGGCACTGAACATCGAAAGCCGTGGTTACACCGTTTCGATCTTTAACCGTTCAGGCGACAAAACCGACGAAGTTATTGCAGAGAATCCGGGTAAAAACCTGGTGCCGCACTACACCGTTGAAGAGTTTGTTGAATCTCTGGAAAAACCACGCCGCATTTTGCTGATGGTGAAAGCGGGCGAAGCGACTGACAAGACCATTGCTTCCCTGACTCCGCATCTGGATAAAGGTGACATTCTGATCGACGGTGGCAACACCTACTATCAGGACACCATCCGTCGTAACCGCGAACTGTCTGACCAAGGCTTCAACTTCATCGGCACCGGTGTTTCCGGTGGTGAAGAGGGCGCACTGAAAGGTCCTTCAATCATGCCGGGTGGCCAGAAAGAAGCTTATGAGCTGGTGGCGCCAATCCTGAAGAAAATCGCTGCAGTAGCGGAAGGCGAGCCTTGCGTGACCTATATTGGCGCTGATGGTGCCGGCCACTACGTGAAGATGGTGCACAACGGCATCGAGTACGGCGACATGCAGCTGATTGCAGAAGCGTACTCCCTGTTGAAGCAAGCGCTGAACCTGAGCAACGAACAGCTGGCTGAAACCTTCGCCGAGTGGAACAAAGGTGAACTGAACAGCTACTTGATCGACATCACCAAAGATATCTTCACCAAGAAAGATGAAGAAGGTACCTACCTGGTTGACGTGATCCTGGACGAAGCGGCCAATAAAGGCACCGGCAAATGGACCAGCCAGAGCTCTCTGGATCTGGGCGAGCCACTGTCGTTGATCACCGAATCGGTGTTCGCACGCTACCTGTCCTCGCTGAAAGACCAGCGTGTTGCCGCATCTAAAGTACTGACCGGTCCTAAAGCGACTCCAGTGAGCGGTGACAAAGCTGAATTCATTGAGAAAGTGCGTCGTGCGCTGTACCTGGGCAAAATCGTTTCCTATGCACAGGGCTTCTCTCAGCTGAAAGCGGCTTCCAAAGAAAACAACTGGGATCTGCACTACGGCGACATTGCCAAGATCTTCCGTGCTGGCTGTATCATCCGCGCTCAGTTCCTGCAGAAAATCACCGACGCTTACGCACACGACGCAGATATTGCCAACCTGTTGCTGGCGCCATACTTCAAGCAGATTGCTGATGAATATCAGCAGGCGCTGCGCGATGTAGTGTCCTACGCGGTGCAAAACGGCATCCCTACGCCGACCTTCTCTGCGGCGATTGCCTACTACGACAGCTACCGTTCAGCGGTTCTGCCTGCCAACCTGATCCAGGCGCAGCGCGACTACTTCGGTGCTCATACTTACAAACGTATCGATAAAGAAGGCGTATTCCATACCGAATGGATGGAATAATCCCGACGTTTGAAGTATAAAAAAACCGCCGAGGTTTACGCTCGGCGGTTTTTTTTTGCCTGTAAAACAGGTTTATTTCTGGTGCCGTTCGCGCAGCCGGCCAATCACTTTGCTCAAGTCCAAATCCTGATCCTGCAGCAGCACCAACAGGTGATAAATCAGATCAGAAGCTTCGTTGGTCAACTCTTCGCGATCGTTCACCGTGGCGGCCAGTGCGGTTTCCACGCCTTCTTCACCGACTTTTTGCGCGATACGCTTGGTGCCACTGGCGTACAGGCTGGCGGTGTAAGAGCTGTCGGGACTGGCCGTCTTGCGTTCCGCCAGCAGTTGTTCCAACTGATACAGAAAACCCCAATCGCTGCTGGCCGGGTGGAAGCAACTGGTGTTACCCAGGTGGCAAGTCGGGCCGATCGGATTGGCCAGAATCAACAGCGTGTCGTTGTCGCAGTCCGGGGTGATGCTGACCACGTTAAGGAAGTGGCCAGAACTTTCGCCCTTGGTCCACAGGCGCTGTTTGGTGCGTGAGAAAAAGGTGACCTTGCCGCTCTGTTCGGTGACGGCCAGCGCTTCCTGGTTCATATAACCGAGCATCAACACTTCGCCGGAGACGGCGTGCTGGACGATCACCGGCAGCAGGTGGTCAGTTTTTTCCCAGTCGAGCTGGTTTCTTTGCTGTTCTGTTAACACAGGCGGATCTCCACACCTTGTTCGGACAAGAACCTTTTCAGGTCGCCGATATTAATGATTTGCTTGTGGAACACCGAAGCGGCCAGCGCGCCATCGACGTCCGCATCGCGGAACGCCTCCAGGAAGTGTTCCATGGTGCCCGCGCCGCCGGAGGCGATCAATGGTACCTTGCACACTTCACGCACTCGCTGCAGTTGCTCCAGATCGTAACCGTTGCGTACGCCGTCCTGATTCATCATGTTCAGCACAATCTCGCCCGCGCCGCGCGTTTGCACTTCTTTCACCCAATCCAGGGTTTCCCACTGGGTGACTCGGGTGCGGCTTTCGTCTCCGGTGTACTGGTTAACATGATATTTGCCGGTTTCACTGTCGAACCAGGTATCAATGCCGACCACAATACACTGCACGCCAAAGCGATCCGCCAGGCGGCTAATCAGCGTAGGGTCGGCCAGCGCCGGGGAGTTGATGGAAATTTTGTCGGCGCCGAAAGAGAGGATCTGGCTGGCGTCTTCCGGGCTTTTAATCCCACCGGCGACGCAGAAGGGGATGTCGATCACCTCTGCCACGCGCGATACCCAGCTTTTATCTACCACCCGACCATCGCTTGATGCGGTGATATCGTAAAACACCAGTTCGTCTGCGCCTTCCTGTGCATAGCGCTGTGCCAGCGGCACGATATCGCCGATAATCTCATGGTTGCGGAACTGCACGCCTTTCACTACCTGCCCGTCTTTAACATCCAGGCACGGGATTATCCGTTTTGCCAGCATGCGATCGCCTCCTCAACGCTAAACTTACCTTCCAGCAGGGCACGCCCCACAATCACACCCTCAACGCCACTGCCGCGCAACTGGGCGATATCATCCAGATTGCCGATGCCGCCAGATGCCTGGAAGGCGATCTGCGGATAGCGTTGGCTGATTTCCTGATACAGCGCCACGTTGGAACCGGCCAGCGTGCCGTCACGGGAAATATCGGTGCACAGCACGTGCTTCAGGCCATAAGGCAGAAATTGCTCCACTACTTGTTCCAGCGTAGCGTCCGAATTTTCTTGCCAACCACTGATGGCCACACGTTTGGTGCCGTCCACATCAATGCGCACGTCCAGCGCCAGCACCATGGCATCCGCGCCGTAGCGTTCGAACCAGCTCTGTACCAACTGCGGCTGTTTTACCGCGGTGGAGCCGATCACCACGCGGGTCGCCCCGGCCTCCAACAGGGCAACAACGTCTTGCTCATTGCGAATGCCGCCGCCGACCTGTACCGGCACGTTAACCCCTGCCAGCAGTTTGCGCAGCAGAGGGATTTGGCGTGCGGTGGGGTCTTTGGCACCGGTCAAATCAACCAGGTGCAATACCTGCGCGCCCTGTTGCTGATAGTCCTGCAGGCGCAGCAGCGGATCGTTGCCGTAGTCGCGTTGTTGGCCGTAATCGCCCTGATGCAAACGCACCACGGTGCCGTCGATCAAATCCAAAGCTGGAATAATCATGCTGCCTACATCTCCAGAAAGTTTTTCAACAGTTGCGCACCGGCCGCGCCAGATCGCTCTGGATGAAATTGCACGCCGAAGAAATTGTCTTTTTGCACGGCGGCGGTGAAGGGCTCGCCGTAGTTCGCCTGGGCGATGGTGCTTGGGCATATCGGCATCGCATAGCTGTGAACAAAGTAGAAGTAGGCACCGTCCTCGATGCCGCGGAACAGGTGATGACCCGCCTGGGCAGACACCTGATTCCAGCCCATGTGCGGCAACGGCAGGCCGAAGTCGGTCATCTGGGTTACCGGAGTATCAATAATGCCCAGCGTGTCGATGCCGCCGTTCTCTTCACTGCTCTTGGCCAACAACTGCATACCGAGGCAAATCCCCAGCACCGGCTGGGTACAGGCCTTGATCAGCTCAATCAGCTCACGCTGTTGCAACTGGTCCATTGCCGCCTGCGCGGTGCCAACGCCCGGCAGGAACAGCTTGTCGGCGCGCAGGACGATCTCCGGGTCACGGCTTACCTCCGGCTGATAGCCCAGACGCTGCACCGCGTAGGTGACAGAGGCGAGGTTGGCGCAGCCGGTGTCCAGAATCACCACGTCCATCACAGCACTCCTTTCGAGCTCGGGAGGGTGTTGCCCTCAACGCGGATCGCCTGGCGCAGCGTGCGGCCAAACACTTTAAACAGGCTTTCGACACGGTGGTGGTCGTTTTTACCCTTGGTTTTCAGATGCAGGGTGCAGCCCATGGTGTAGGACAGCGAACGGAAGAAGTGCTCGACCATTTCGGTGCTCAGATCGCCGACGCGCTGATAGTTGAATTCTGCTTTGTATTCCAGGTGCGGACGGCCGGAGATATCCAGCGCGCAGCGCGCCAGGCACTCGTCCATCGGCAGCACAAAGCCGAAGCGTGCGATGCCGCGTTTGTCGCCCAGTGCCTTGTTCAGCGCTTCGCCCAGGGCCAGACCCGTGTCTTCCACCGTGTGGTGATCGTCGATATACAGATCGCCTTTCACGTTGATGTCCATGCGGAAGCCGCCGTGGGTGGCAATCTGATCCAGCATGTGATCGAAGAAGCCCACGCCGGTCTTGATCTTGCTGCCGCCTTCGCGATCCAGCCAGACGTTGACGTCGATCTGCGTTTCTTTGGTCACGCGGTTAACCTGCGCATGGCGATCGCGCTGGGTCAGTTGGCGCGTAATTTCTTTCCAGCCCAGGGTGTCGCGCTGATAGCGCAGCCCCTGAATACCCATGTTATCCGCCAGTTGCACATCGGTCGGACGGTCGCCGATCACGTAACTGTGAACGGTATCCATCACGCCGGGCTCCAGATAGCCTTTGACCAGCGCGGTCTTCGGCTTGCGGCAGTCGCAGTTGTCCGCCGGCAGGTGCGGGCAGATCAGGATATCTTCAAAGTGGATGCCCTGAGAGCTGAGGATCTGCATCATCAGGTCGTGCGGCGGATCAAAGGTTTCCTGCGGGAAACTGGCGGTGCCGAGGCCATCCTGATTGGTGATCATCACCAGTTGATAACCCGCCTGCTGCAAACTCAGCAGGCAAGGGATCACGTCCGGCTCCAGCGCCAGCTTGTCCAGGCGATCGACCTGGAAGTCTTCCGGCGGTTCAGCAATCAGCGTGCCGTCACGGTCAATAAAGAGGAATTTCTGGCTCACATTGGCTCCTGGCGAGTCTCGGTTGCACCGGGCAGGGTAGACAGCGCGTCAACTACACGCTGGCATTCGTCACGGGTACCTATGGTGATGCGCAGGCAGCCGGACAACCCAGGTTGTTTATTTTGGTCTCTTAAGATAATGCCCTGATCCCATAAGGTTTTAAACACATTACTGGAGGCAGTGAATCGTGCCAGCAGGTAATTGCTGTCACTGGTGAAAACCTGTTCAACGCAGGCACAGTTTTGCAGCGCCTGCTGCAACCAGCTGCGGTTGGCGGCAATCTCGGTAACCCGTTGACGCATCACGCGGATCCCTTCGGTACTGAGCGCCTGAGCAGCGATATCGGCGACCGGGGTGGACAGCGGATAAGGGGCGATCACCTTCAGCAGCAGGGCGATCAGTTCTTCGTTACCGAGGGTAAAACCACAGCGTAACCCGGCCAGCGCAAAGGCTTTGGACAGGGTGCGCAGCACCGCCAGATGCGGGTAGTCGTTCAGCCAGCCGGCTACGCTTGCCTGCGGGCAGAATTCGATATAGGCCTCGTCAACCACAACGATCGCCTTGCCTTTGGCCATTTCCAGCACGGCGCGCAGATCGTTGGTATCGATCAGGTTGCCGGTCGGGTTGTTTGGGCTGCAGACGTAAATCAGCTTCACGTTGTCCAGGCTGTCGGCGATGGCCGGTAAATCCAGCTGCCAGTCCTGTTTGGCCGCCACGGTACGGCGCTCTACGCCAAAGGTTTCTGCGCTGACGGCATACATGCCGTAGGTCGGCGGGCAGAACAGGATGGCGTCTTTGCCTGGCTCACAGAATGCGCGGATCAGCAGTTCGATGCCTTCGTCCGCACCGCGGCTGACCAGCACCTGCTCCTTCTTAACCCCGGCGTAATCGGCGTAGCGTTCGATCACCAGCGCCGGCTGGCATTCCGGGTAACGGTTAAAGGTTTGAGCGGTCAGTTGGAACTCGGGGGCAATCGGGTATTCGTTGGCGTTCAGCCACACGTCGCCGTTGCCGCCCAGGCGGCGGGCCGACTGATAAGGGGTCAGATCGCGAACGTTGGTGCGTGCCAGATTTTCAATGCTCATGCTTGCTCCTTCAGGGCGGCAACGCGCAGGGTCACGGCGTTTTTGTGGGCAATCAACTGCTCGGCGGCGGCCAGGATTTCAATGGTGGCGGCCAGATTCATAAAGCCCTGCGGCGTCAGCTCTTGCACCGTCATGCGCTTTTGGAAATCCGCCAGGCCCAGGCTGGAACAGGTGGCGGTATAACCGTAGGTCGGCAACACGTGGTTGGTGCCGGACGCATAATCACCGGCAGACTCCGGCGACCAGTCGCCAAGAAACACCGAACCGGCACTGGTGATGCTATCGACCAGCTCACGGGCATTGCGGGTCTGAATGATCAGGTGCTCCGGGCCGTACTGGTTGCTGATGGCCACGCATTCGGTCAAATCTTTGGCGACGATCAGTCGGCTGCTGGCCAGCGCCTGACGGGCGGTTTCGGCGCGTGGCAACTGTGCCAGTTGCTGCTCTACCGCTTCGGCTACCGCCTGTGCCATGGCGGCGTCCGGCGTCAACAGGATCACCTGCGAGTCCGGGCCGTGTTCTGCCTGCGACAGCAGATCCGAGGCGACGAATGCCGGAGTGGCACCGGCGTCGGCGATAACCAGCACTTCGGAAGGGCCGGCCGGCATGTCGATGGCCGCACCGTCCAGTCGTTGGCTGATTTGGCGTTTGGCTTCGGTGACAAAGGCATTGCCCGGCCCGAAGATTTTTGCCACGCGCGGTACGGAGTCGGTGCCGAATGCCATGGCGGCAATTGCCTGTGCACCGCCAACCTGAAACACCTCTTTTACACCGCACAGTTGCGCGGCATACAGAATTTCATCGGCAATCGGTGGCGGTGAACACAGCACCACGCGACGGCAACCGGCGATGCGTGCCGGTGTTGCCAGCATCAGCACGGTAGAAAACAGCGGTGCGGAGCCACCGGGAATATACAGCCCGACCGAATCGATCGGGCGGGTTATCTGCTGGCAACGCACACCCGGCTGGGTTTCCACATCGACCGGCGGCAGCTGTTGCGCATTGTGGAAGGTTTCCACATTGGCAACGGCCACGGCCATGGCCTGCTTGATCTCATCACCCAGACGAGCGCTGGCGGCGGCTATCTGTTCGGCGGTGACGCGCAGCGCGCCAACCTCGGTTTTATCAAATTTGGCGCTGTAATCGCGCAGCGCCTGATCGCCATTGGCCTTCACGTTGTCGAGGATTTCGCTCACCGTGCGGGTGATGCTGTCCGAGGCGGAGATCGCCGGACGCATCAGCAGTGCTGTGCGCTGTTCGGCGCTGCAGTCTGCCCAGTTGACCAGAGTATTGAAGTTCGACATGGCCTTACTCCATCATCTTCTCAATGGGTAACACCAGAATTGAGCTGGCACCGAGCGCTTTCAGTTTTTCCATGGTTTCCCAGAACAGGGTTTCGCTACTGACCATGTGCATGGCTACGCGGTTCTGTGCGCCGGCCAGCGGCAGAATGGTAGGGCGTTCGGCACCCGGCAGCAGCGCGACGATTTCGTCCAGACGCTCGCTTGGCGCGTGCAGCATGATGTACTTGGATTCACGCGCCTGGATCACGCCCTGAATACGGGTCATCAGGCGGTCGATCAGTTGTTGTTTGGCTTCCGGCATTTCGCCGTCGCGTTGGATCAGGCAGGCTTTCGAGCGGTAAATCACTTCCACTTCACGTAACCCGTTGGCTTCCAGCGTAGCGCCGGTGGAAACCAGGTCGCAGATGGCGTCGGCCAGACCGGCACGTGGTGCCACTTCAACCGAGCCGTTCAACAGGCAGGATTTGAAGCGCACGCCCTGTTTGTCGAGGTATTGCTTCAGCAGGTGCGGGTAAGAGGTGGCGATGCGGGCGTCTTGCAGGCTTTGCGGGCCGGTGTATTCACTGTCGAGTGAAGTGGCCAGCGACAGGCGGCAGCCGCCGAAGTCCAGGCGGCGCAGGGTGAAGTAGCGTGGGTCTTCGCCCTGGGCGCGGCGGTTGAGCAGCTCTTCTTCCAACACGTTCTCACCGATAATGCCCAGGTCGACCACGCCGTCCATCACCAGGCCCGGGATATCGTCATCGCGCACGCGCAGGATATCAATCGGCATATTCTCCGCGAAGGCGATCAGGCGTTGTTGCTGCAGGTTGATTTTGATACCGCAGCGCGCCAGCAGCTCCTGTGATTCATCACTCAGGCGGCCCGATTTCTGCATTGCTATCCGTAAACGTGTTTTATCCAGCATGGTAACCTCTGTTTAATCTGTAATTTTATGAATTTATTATGAAAATTATTTTGTCTGTCTGTCCGGAGCCAAAAAAAAACCCTCGGAAGAAATCTTCCGAGGGCTCTCTCTTGCATTCTGCGCGCCACTGGAAGATTAACTAACCGTCTTCCAGCACACATCGCCTGAAAGACTAGTCAGGGTGATGGTGATGATGGTGGCTGAACTGAATGCGTGTCATGGTGTGTTCTCTGTATAAAGTCGCTACAAACTCAATTGCTAATTAACCTAAACTATCCGCCGTCTGTCGCGCAACTCTTTTTTGTCGTCATAAATTTAATTTATTGAAACAGGTTGAGTTATTAGCTGGACGCGACTTTACCTAAGCTTAAGGTCGGTGGATTGAATCACTACGCCGACTGGCGTAGCCTTAATGGGCAAAGCGCTGCAGTCTTCAAGAGAGGAAGATCATGAAAAAGGTAGCCATTATTGGCCTGGGTTGGTTGGGTATGCCGCTGGCTCTGTCGCTGATGAGCCGTGGATTTGACGTCGTTGGCAGTAAAACCACGCCGGACGGCGTCGAGGCCGCACGGATGAGCGGGATTGAATGCTATCAGTTGGAAATGACGCCGGAACTGATTTGCGAACCGGAGGATCTGGAGGCGCTGTTACGTGTCGATGCGCTGGTGGTGACGTTACCCGCTCGCCGTACCGTCGAAGGCAGTGAAAACTATTTTAATGCGGTACGCATGCTGGTGGACAGCGCGATGGCCTTCGGCGTGCCGCGTATCCTGTTTACCAGTTCAACCTCGGTGTACGGTGAAACCACCGGCACGGTGCGCGAAGACTCGCCGCTGAAGCCGGTTTCGCCTTCGGGGCAGGTGCTGGCAGAGCTGGAGCGTTGGCTGCATGAGCTGCCGAACACCTCGGTGGATATTTTGCGTCTGGCAGGGCTGGTGGGAGCCGATCGTCATCCTGGCCGTTTCCTGGCCGGTAAAGTTGACGTTAAAGGCGGTTCGCAAGGGGTCAATCTGGTGCATCAGGACGACGTGATCGGCGCGATCCAACTGCTGCTGAAATTGCCGAAAGGCGGCCATGTTTATAACCTGTGTGCGCCGGCCCATCCGACCAAACGCGACTTCTATCCGGCGTTGGCAGAACAGTTAAATCTGGCGCCCCCACAGTTCGCTGCCGAAGCTGAGCAGGGCGGGCGGCTGGTGGACGGCAGCCGTATCTGCAATGAACTGGGATTTGAATATCAATACCCGGATCCGGCGCGTATGCCGGTCAACTAAGCGTTTGAACATGCCCTGCCAAGTGCGGGGCATTTTTTTATGCTGTTCGCACACGGGCTACAGCAACGCCATGGCGGCCGAAGCTTCTCCGGCGCGCTGCAAATCCTCCAGCAATGCGCTCAGCGCCTCCTTCGGCAAACCGGGTCGGGTCACCAGACTCAATGCCGCCTGATAAGACAGCGCCTGTCCACCTAACTGTTTCAATGCGCCTTGTTCTACCCAGCGCGCGGCGTAATGGGTGGGCAGGTAACCGAGATACTCGCCGCTGAGCACCAGATGGGCGACGCCTTCCATATGATGGGCAACGGCACCGAGGTTTAGCGGCGACAGTGGGCAGAGTTGCTGCGCCAGCAGGTAGCCGCGTTTGACCCAGCGCGCATTTTCAATCTGTTCACGCCCCGGCTGCTCCAGCGCAAACAACGGGTGATCGCTGCTGCAATAGACCGCCTGCGTCTCTTCTATCCAGGGCTGATACTGCAGCTCGTCCAACTGCTGGCCAAAATAACCGATACCCACATCGAGCTGTTGATTCAGCAACCCCTGTTCCAGTTCGCCGGGGGCGCAAATTCGGCACTGCAACTGCACATCCTGATGCCGGCGTTGAAACTGTTTGATGGCTCGGCTGAAGGGATTGCCCGGCAGCGACACCAAATTATCCACCAGGCCAATCTGCAGATCGCCGGTCAACAGGCCGTTCAGCGACTGACTGACGCGGGTAAAGTCACGCGCAGCGTTGAACAGGGTGCGGCAGGCGATCAGCATGCGTTCGCCTTTCGGGGTCAGCATAAAACCGGAACGGCCACGCTGACACAGGCGAAACCCCAGCCGGGTCTCCAGCGTGGCGAGATGGGTGCTGATGGTCGACTGATTCATCAACAGCGTTTCCTGGGCCGCGCTGACGCCCTGGGCTTCGGCAACGGCGACGAATACCCGCAGCAGCCGCAGATCGATATCGCTTAGGTTGGTGAGCATCCTTTTCTCCACAGTAATTGCCAGTTGTTAACCATTTCATAACATCACCGGGAGGGTTCGGTGGCCGTGAACTGCCATTTTATGGCATAAGTTCAAAATAAAAACCAATGGCTCAAGGTGTTACAAAACATTGGCATTTTCAATACTTACATCCCAAAGATGGAATGGTAGCCCTGTCAGGTGGCGAGGTAGCCTGTAATTGTTATCCAAATGTTGAAACTCACCAGCACCCGAACAAGGAAAGCCCATGTTGAATCAACCCCAAAGTGGCAACGATATGCCGCGTTTTGCCGGTATCCCGACCATGATGCGCCTGCCCGTCGCCGATGATGCACGGGGACTGGATGCCGCCTTCGTCGGTATCCCCCTCGATATTGGTACTTCAAATCGCAGCGGTACGCGTTATGGACCGCGGCAAATCCGGCAAGAGTCGGTGATGATCCGCCCTTACAACATGGGCATCGCCGCCGCGCCTTTTGAACGATTACAGGTTGCCGACTTGGGGGATGTGGCCATAAATCCTTACAGCCTGGAGGACAGCGTCCGCCGCATTGAGCTGGCCTATAACGGCATTTTGGCCCACGGCTGCATCCCACTGACGTTAGGAGGCGATCACACACTGACGCTGCCTGTCCTGCGTGCCATGGCCAGCCGATATGGCCCGGTCGGCTTGATTCACGTAGATGCCCACTCCGACACCAACGACGAGATGTTTGGTGAAAAATTGGCGCACGGCACCACTTTCCGACGTGCTTTTGAAGAGGGGCTATTGCAGCCACAACGCGTCATTCAGATTGGTCTGCGCGGCAGCGGTTATGAGGCCGATGACTTCGACTGGTCCAGCAAACAGGGATTTCGCGTAGTACCGGCGGAAGCCTGCTGGTATCGCTCATTGGCACCGTTGATGGCAGAAGTGCGTGAACAGATGGGCAACGCACCGGTATACCTTAGCTTCGACATCGACGGTCTGGATCCGGCTTTTGCACCGGGCACCGGCACACCGGAAGTCGGTGGGCTGTCGGTTTGGCAGGGCCTGGAGATCGTCAGAGGCTGCCGGGGGCTGAATCTGGTCGGCAGCGACGTGGTGGAGGTTTCGCCGCCTTACGATCGTTCCGGCAATACCGCGTTGCTGGCGGCCAACCTGCTGTTTGAAATGCTGTGCGTGCTGCCTGAGCGATAAGGCCTCGCCATACCCTGACCGGCGGAGCCGTTGCGCCAGAGACCGAATAATAACAAGCATGCGGAGTGACTGATGAATCTCGACCTGCTGGTAGTGGTGTTTTACTTTTTGGTGATAGGGGCGGTGGGCTGGCTTGGCGTTCGCCGGGCTACCACCAAAGAAGATTATCTGGTGGCCGGCCGCAATCTGGGGCCCTGTTTGTACCTGGGCACGCTGTCCGCCGTGGTGTTGGGGGGCGCGTCAACCATTGGCAGCGTCAAGCTGGGTTACACCTACGGTATCTCGGGGGTGTGGCTGTGCGGGGCGCTGGGCGCGGGGATTGTGGTGTTGAGCATGGTGTTGGCCAAACCGCTGCTCAAGCTAAAGCTCTACACCGTCAGTCAGGTGCTGGCACGGCGCTATCATCCGGCGGCCAGAGTCACCAGCGGTGCCATTATGCTGGCTTATGATTTGATGGTGGCGGTCACCTCGATTATCGCCATCGGCAGCGTGATGCAGGTGATGTTTGATCTGTCGTTCACCGTTTCAATTTTGCTCGGCGGCGGTTTGGTGGTGCTTTATTCCACGCTGGGCGGCATGTGGTCACTGACGCTGACCGACATCATCCAGTTTATTATTATGACCGTCGGCATGATGCTGGTATTGATGCCGATGAGCATCGTCAAGGCCGGTGGCTGGGCGGTGTTCAGCAGCCAACTGCCGGACAGCTACTACCAGCTGTCGTCAATCGGACTGGATACCATCCTGGTATTCTTCCTGATCTACTTCTTCGGCATTCTGATCGGTCAGGATATCTGGCAGCGGGTATTTACCGCCCGCAGCACCAAAATTGCCCGTTACGCCGGGCTGGGGGCTGGGGTTTACTGCGTGCTGTATGGCGTGACCGGCGCTCTGATTGGCATGGCCGGTAAGCTGGTACTGCCGCAACTGAGTAATACCGATGGCGCTTTTGCCGCCATTGCTCAGGCGGTGTTACCGGCGGGTGTCAGCGGTTTGGTGGCGGCTGCCGCGTTGGCGGCGCTGATGTCGACGGCCAGCGCCTGTCTGTTGGCGTCCTCAACCATCGCGCTGGAAGACGTGCTGCCGGCGATCCGCAAGCGGCCCTCTGGTGGTTTGGCGGCCGGGCGATTCACGACACTGATCATGGGCTGCATTATGCTGGGGCTGGCGTTTGTGGTACGGGACGTGATGATGGCGCTGACGCTGGCTTATAACCTGCTGGTGGGCGGTATGCTAATCCCACTGATCGGCGCCATTTTCTGGCAGCGCGCCACCAGCACCGGGGCTATTGCCAGTATGCTGACCGGCAGCCTGTGCGTGCTGGGGTTAATGTATTACCAGGGCATTGAGGCCAACAGCCCGATCTACGGTGGCCTGCTGGCGGGCGGTGCAGCCTTTCTGATTGGCAGCCTGCTGACCCGACCCAGCCTGCAGCCGCAGGTTCAGCCCGAGTAATGGGTAAAATGGGGCTGTGACGTGCAGCCCCATCACCGGCTACAGCCAGCCGGATCTCTTCAGTTTTTGGTACAGGAAGAAGCAGCCGACGGCGGTGACCCCGAGAATGGTGTGATAGGCCCAGGGGAATTTCAGCTCCGGCATATTGGCAAAGTTCATGCCGTACAGGCTGAATATCACCGTAGGGATCGCCAGGATCGCCCCCCAGCCCGCCAGCCGTTTTACCACTTCGTTCTGTTTTACCGTGACCAGTGCCAGATTGACGTGCATGGCGTTGGTCAGCATTTCTCGCATATCGTCGATGTTACTGACCACCTGGCGAGCATGGTCCTGCACGTCGCGTACATAGGCGCGCAGCTCTTTTGGGATCACCTCTTCATGCAGGCGAATCAGCTGATTGCAGATTTCGTCCATCGGCATCGCCGCATTGCGTAGCGCCAGCAGATGGCGACGCAGGGTATAGACGTTCTCAATGGCGGCCTGATCAAACTCGGATTTGAACATGTTGGCTTCGATGGCTTCGATATCCGTCTCGAACTTTGCCACCACGGTGCGGTAGTTATCTACCACAAAGTCCATCACCGAATACAAGGCAAAACCCGGACCGCGGCACATTTGCTTGTGGTTTTCTTCAGCTTTGGCGCGGATCGGTGCATAGCTGGGTGAGTCACCGTGGCGTACCGTGACCAGAAAGTTTTTGCCGACAAAAAAGTGGGTTTCGCCGTACTCGACTTCGTCCTGGCCCCATTGCGCGGTTTTGACCACGATAAACAACGAATCGCCGTAGGCTTCAAGCTTTGGCCGCTGGTGGGCGCACAGGGCATCTTCAATCGCCAGATCGTGCAACCCAAATTCCTCTTGCACCTTGCGCATAAAGGCGTCCTCCGGCTGCCACAGCCCGAGCCAGACGAAGGTGTCCGGCTGTTTGACCACCTCACTGATATCATCAATGGTCACTTCGCCCAGCCGTTGACCGGCCTTGTATGCCACGCAATTCACAACCATGGTTGCGGTTTCCATCAAGCCACCTGCTATTCAATAAGAGTTTTGGTGAGAAAGTAACATTCGTGTTCTATCGGGTAATTCTGCAGCGTCATCTGCAAGCGGTAACCGAGTTTTTCATAGAACGGCCGCGCCTGAAAGCTGAAGGTTTCCAGGCGGGCATAACAGCAGCCGCGTGCAATGGCTTCCTGTTCGGCGGCCAGCAAGACTTTGCGTCCTGTTCCACAGCCACGCTGCGAGTCCGCCACCCACAACCAGTCAACACTCAGCCAGTTGCCCCAGGTCTCGCCGGTTAGCCCGGCAACTACCCGATCGGTCTTATCCTGGCTATAGACGGCAAGGGGTTTGCGTTGGGTAGGGTCGATATATGGGCTGTTGTGGGCCCGTAACCCCAAACGGATAGTGTTGAGGGTTTCCTCGTCAGGGGTTTCGGTGACGGTGATGCTCATGTTTCCTCCTTGGTGAACCCTTAACTTAAGCACAGTCCGTGGAAAAGGCAACATGTTGAAATTTAAAACAAACGTGGGAGTCATCCTACTGGGCTACACTAAGTGGGTCAGTTTCTGTCCAGGAGGACGCTATGCCCCGATTGAGCATGATGGCCGCTTTACTGATGTTCAGTGGTCTGTTGCACGCCGCGCCGACGGTCACGCAATTACAGGATAAATTGGAACACCCATGGTCGCTGGCGTTTTTGCCTGGCGATCGGGGAATGTTAATCACTGAAAAACCGGGCCGTCTGCGGCTATGGCAGCAAGATAAGGGACTGTCAGCGCCAATTGGCGGCGTGCCACAGGTGTATGCCCAGGGGCAGGGTGGCCTGCTGGAAGTGCTGTTGGCGCCGGATTTTGCCGACAGCAGGCGGGTTTACCTCAGCTTTGCCGAAGCGGGGGAAGATGGCAAGGCGGGGACCGCAGTGGGTTACGGGCAGCTAAGCGCCGACAGCCGGCGGCTGGAAAACTTCAGAGTGATTTTCCGTCAGCAGCCGAAGTTGTCGGTCGGTAATCACTTCGGTGGAAAGCTGGCGTTCGATCGTCAGGGATATCTGTTTATCGCACTGGGCGAAAATAACCAGCGGCCGACGGCGCAGGATCTGGACAAGCTGCAGGGCAAGATTGTGCGGTTAACCGCCGAGGGGGCCGTACCGCCGGATAATCCGTTTGTCGGTCAGGCCGGTAAGCGGCCAGAAATCTGGTCTTATGGCCAGCGCAATCCACAGGGATTGGCGCTGAATCCGTGGAGCGGTGCCATCTGGGAGCACGAACATGGTCCGCGCGGCGGGGATGAGATCAATATTCCTCAGGCCGGGAAAAACTACGGTTGGCCGATCGCCACCTATGGCATTAATTATTCCGGGTTGGCGATCCCGGAGGCTAAAGGGCAGAAAGTGGCCGGCACCGAACCGCCGCTGCATCATTGGCCGGTGTCGCCCGGTATCAGCGGCATGGCGTTCTATGATTCGCAACGCTTCCCTGCCTGGCGGCATTCGCTGTTTATTGGCGCGTTGGCGCAAAGAGAGTTAATCCGCCTGACGCTGGACGGTAATAAAATTGTGGGGGAAGAACGGCTGCTGGCCGATCAAGGCGAGCGCATTCGCGAAGTGCGCACCGGACCTGATGGTTATCTTTACCTGCTGACGGATGAGAGTGACGGTAAGCTGCTGAAGGTCGGGGCGTCGTAAAAAAATGCCCCGGGAGGGGCGCAGAAAAATCAGGTTAACTCACTCATCACACCCTGCTGATAAGCGGGGCGTGTGGTTAACTGCTGGTACCAGCGCTCCATGTTCGGACGGGGTTGGCGCTTAATCGGCATTGAGAACCAGGCGTAAGCAAAGCTGCCGAGTGGGATGTCACCGATACCGAACGACTCGCCGGAAAGGTAAGGCTGGCGGCCCAGGGTTTCTTCCACAATGTCGAAGTGTTTTTCCAGCGTGGCGATCGCCGCTTCAATCTTGGCCATGTCGCGCAGTTCTGGCTTGGTACGCACCAGGCCCCAGAACACCACGCTAAAATGGCTGACGATGGTAGCGGTGGTCCAGTCCATCCATTTTTCAGCGCTGGCGCGTGCCTGCAGATCTTGCGGGTAGAACGGTTCACTACCAAATTTCGCCGCCAGATAACGCACTATGGTGTTGGATTCCCACAGCACGAAGTCACCGTCCTGCAGTAACGGCACCAGGCCGTTCGGGTTTAATGAACGGTAGAGCTCGTCGTTCACCTTGCCGAATGCGCCACCGGCATTGATATGGCTGTAGTTCAGCTCCAGCTCTGCGGCGCACCACAGCACTTTCCTGACATTGTTCGAATTTTCACGACCCCAAATGGTCAGCATAGAACGCCTCTTTATACGGATACGGGTGAATTAACCCAAGCTGTTATTCGTACGCCACAATTCAGCGGTTGTCACACCGGAAGGCATTTTTTGCCGACCGGATTGTCATTTAGCGCTCCCAGCGGCAAATCTCCCAACCCTTTTCGACTGCCAGCGCATTGAGCTCCGTGTCCGGGTTGATCACCGTGGCGCTGTCGACATATTCCAGCATCGCCTTGTCGTTGAGGGAATCGCTGTAGCCATGGCTGTGTTCAAAGCTTAGCTCTGGGTGTTCGGCCAGCCACTTTTTCAGGCGGATCACCTTGCCCTGCTGGTAGGTCATGGTGCCGTAAGTGTTGCCGGTGAAGCGGCCGTCTTGCACTTCAACACCAATCGCCAGCGCGCCGTCGGCACCCAGTTGTGCGGCTATTGGCGCAACCAGATGTTCGCCCGTGGCGGAAATAACCAGAATGCAGTCGCCGCGTTCACGGTGCCATAGCAGGCGTTCACGGGCGGCGGGGTAGACGCGTGGCAGAATATCGCGGCGGATATAACGCTGCACCCAACCGGCCACCGTCTGGGTGCTCAGACCGGCCAGCGGGGCCAGTGTGGCCTGCATGTAATCCTCCATCGACAGCTTGCCCTGATAATAGAACTGCATCAGTTGCTGTTCCTGCTGTTCCAGTTCCGCCGGCGCAAACCCCTCGGTGACTAACCAGCGCATCCACAGGCTGGCGCTGTCATCATCAATCAGGGTTTCATCCAGGTCGAATAAGGCTAAATCCATCAGTATTTCTCCGGCAGGCAGGGAGTGAAATGGGGGTGTATACAGAATAGCGGATAGCGTAAGCCGCCAGCCAGTGGCGACGAACAAATTGCGCAGAGCATAAGAAACATTGATGACAGTTTTGCGACACTTTGTTGAAGCTTTGCATAACTTAGAACGCAACAATATTGGCTGGCATCGCTGGCGGGGTGGTAACTATAGGGACCATGCACTGGCCATCCAGGAGTTAAAGATGCTGATAATTCGCCTTTATAGCGGCCCGGTTTTTATCGGGGATGAAGAGGAACAGGATAATGACACCACCACTGACGCTGAAGACGCTGCCGCTGCTGGATCTTTCGCAGCTTGACGGCGACGCGCGGCAGCGGCAGGCATTCCTTGATGGGCTGCGTGCGGCAGCGCGTGACGCAGGTTTTTTCTATCTGCGCGGACACGGCGTAGATAGCAGGTTGAATGCTCAATTGCAGCAGTATGCCAGGCAATTTTTTGCCCTGCCGGAAGCCGATAAGCTGGCGGTGCAGATGGTACATTCGCCGCACTTTCGCGGTTATAACCGTGCAGCGGCCGAACTAACACGCGGGCAGCCGGACTGGCGTGAGCAGTTTGATATCGGCGCGGAACGTCCTGCGCTGCAACTGGCCAATGAGACCCCGCGTTGGGCGCGTTTACAGGGGCCGAATCAATGGCCTGATGCACTGCCCGAACTGAAGCCGCTGTTGTTGCAGTGGCAGCAGGCGATGACCGCCATGTCGCTGCGTCTGTTGCGCGCTTTTGCCCTGGCACTTTCTTTACCGGAGCAGGCATTTGATGCGCTCTACGGCGACAAACCCAATGAACATATCAAACTGATCCGTTATCCGGGGCGTGAGGCGACCGCCAGCGGGCAGGGGGTGGGTGCCCATAAAGACTCGGGATTTCTCAGCTTTCTGTTGCAGGACCAGCAAAAGGGTCTGCAGGTTGAAATTGACGAAGGGCGATGGATTGACGCCGAACCGCTTGAAGACAGCTTTGTGGTGAATATCGGTGAGCTGCTGGAGCTGGCAACCAACGGCTATCTGCGTGCCACGGTGCATCGGGTAGAGACACCGCCTGCGGGCAGCGACCGCTTGTCGATTGCCTTCTTCCTCGGGGCACGGTTGGATGCGGTGGTGCCGCTGTATCAATTGCCTGAAAATCTGGCTACCGAGGCGCACGGACCGGCCAGCGATCCGCATAATCCGCTGTTGCGTGAGGTGGGCTTTAACTACCTGAAGGGACGCATTCGCTCTCATCCCGACGTGGCGCAGCGCTATTATCAGGATGTTATTGGTGCCGGAATTTGAAAAACAAAAGGGTCCGAATTCAGACGACTGATAATGTCGGTTATTAGGGAGAGCGTGCCGAAGGGGTCGTAGCAGCTTTAGCTGCCGGAGTGCCCCTCGGTGCGCTAGGCCCGGGTATCTCAAACTGAAAGGCAACTGAAAAAGGTCTGGCACCTAGCCAGGCCTTCTCATTTTAACCCGAGGGCTGCGATTATTCCGCCAGCGCTTGCTGCAGATCGGCGATCAGATCTTCCGCATCCTCAATGCCCACCGACAGGCGCAGCAACTGCGGCGTGATGCCGGTTTTCAGCCGTTGCTCCAGCGGGATTGACGCATGGGTCATGCTGAATGGCTGGCTGATCAGACTTTCCACACCGCCCAGACTTTCTGCCAGGGTGAACAGCTGAGAACGCTTGATCACCCGACGGGCAAAGGCATCATCACCTTTCAGCCGCACTGAAATCATGCCGCCAAAGCTGCTCATCTGCTTTGCCGCCAACCCATGCTGCGGGTGGCTCGGCAGGCCCGGATAGTAGACGTCTTCTACCTGCGGTTGGCTTTCCAGCCACTGGGCGATACGCAGGGCACTGTTACTGTGACGCTCCATGCGCAGCGCCAGCGTGCGGATGCCGCGCAGCGTCAGGAAGCTGCTGAACGGATCGAGAATGCCACCTACCGCGTTTTGTAAAAAGCCCAACTGTTCGGCCAACTCCGGGTTATTCCCTACTGCGGCCACGCCGGCCACCACGTCGGAATGTCCGTTGAGGTATTTGGTGGCCGAATGCACCACCACGTCAAAGCCGAGCTCCAGCGGACGTTGAATATAAGGCGAGGCGAAGGTGTTGTCCGCCACGCTGATCAAACCGTGTTTTTTGGCGATCGCACTCAGATCCGCCAGTTTCAACAGCGGGTTGGTCGGCGTTTCTACCCAGATCATTTTGGTATCCGGTTCGATCGCCTGCTCCAGCGCGGCAATGTCCGCCGGGGAAACATAGGTGACCCGCAGGCCAGCAGTGCGACTACGCACTTTTTCCAACAACCGATAGGTCCCGCCGTACAGATCGTCAACCGCCACCAGATGGCTGCCCTGGTCGAGCAGCTCCAGCACCGTTGAACAGGCCGCCAGGCCAGAGGCAAAGGCGTACCCGCGGCTGCCGCCTTCCAGTTCGGCGATGGCGCTCTCCAGTGCGGTGCGCGTCGGGTTGGCGCTGCGCGAATATTCATAGCCGGTATGCTCGCCCGGCGCCGGTTGGGCGTAGGTGGAGGTGGCGTAAATGGCCGGCATCACTGCGCCGGTAGCGTCCGGCGTGTAGCCGGCATGGACGGTCAACGTATCAAACTTGGCCATACAATTTTCCTTATTTATTAGCGTAATTTCTGGCGCCAGGCGTTAAGCACGTCGGTGCGGGTAATCAGACCGAGGAAGCGCTCGCCGTCGAGCACCACCGCCACGTGGCCGTGATTGAAGGTGGCGAGCAAATCCTGATAGCTGGCTTCTTTTTGCAAGGTTTTGACCGAATGGGTCATGGCGCGGGAGGCCGGCAGGCTGAAGTGGCTGGCGTCCGCCTGCACGGCGTTCAGCAAATCCCACTCGTCGATCAGGCCGATTACCCGATCGCCCTCCAGCACCGGTAACTGTGAAATGTCATACAGCCGCATGCGGGCATGGACGATCGCCAGGGTATCTTCCGAAGCCACCGACACCGCAGCGCCTTCGTCATGACGGTAGGCGATCAGATCGCGCAGGTCACCGTGCTGTGGCTTGCTCAGCAGGCCCTGTTCCAGCATCCAGTGATCGTTATACATTTTAGACAGGTATTTATTGCCGCTGTCGCAGACGAAGGTGACCACGCGTTTTGGTTCGGTCTGCGCCTGGCAATAGCGAAGCGCGGCAGCCAGTAGGGTGCCGGTGGATGAACCGGCCAATACGCCTTCTTTACGCAACAAATCGCGCGCGGTGGTAAAGGCCTCGGCATCCCCGATGCGGTAGGCGTTACGCACCTGATTGAAGTCGCTTAGCGGCGGGACGAAATCTTCGCCAATACCTTCTACCAGCCAACTGCCAGCCTCACCTATCTGGCCGTTATCGAGATAGTCCGCCAGGATCGAACCGGCAGGGTCAGCCAAAACAAACTCGGTCTGTGGCGATACCTCGGCGAAATAGTGGCTCAGACCGCCCAGCGTGCCGCCAGAACCGACGCCGACCACGATGGCGTCGACCTGATGCTCCATCTGCTGCCACAGCTCCGGCGCAGTGGTGCGGGTATGGGCCGCCGGGTTGGCCGGGTTATTAAACTGATCGATATAGAAAGCGCCGGGGGTCTCACTCGCCAGACGTTGGGCATAATCCTGATAGTAAGCCGGGTGGCCTTTGCCCACATCGGAGCGGGTCAGTACCACTTCCACACCCAGTGCGCGCAGATGGAAAATCTTCTCGCGGCTCATCTTGTCCGGTACCACCAGCAACAGCTTATACCCCTTCAGGGCCGCCACCAGTGCCAGCCCGAGGCCGGTATTGCCGGCGGTGGCTTCAATGATGGTACCGCCGGGCTGCAGGCTGCCGTCACGTTCTGCCTGTTCGATCATCGAGAGTGCCACGCGGTCTTTGATTGAGCCGCCGGGATTTTGATTCTCAAGTTTGATGAACAGCCGGCAGGGGCCGGTATCGAACTGGGTCAGTTCCAGCATCGGGGTGTTGCCGATCATATCGATGACGGAATGCGGTATGGCCATGAAGGATCTCCAGAATAATTCGGTTTAAACGCCGTTATCCGGATGATAGCGCTGCCAATAAGCTCATTAAAAAGAACAAATAACCGTTCAATATGCCTTTTTGGAATATATTAATCTTATTTAGACGTATGGAGACACAGATGTACAGCGGTTTGGATGTTTGGCCGTGTAGCCGTGGACAGTATAAAAAATCCACGTACGGCTGGCTTTTCAGCCAAATTGCGCGTAACAGCGTACAGTTATGTAAAAATGCTGAAAATTCACGCTAAACCCTGCAAAAATAAGATGAATCTAATAAACTCACAGCAAGGGCATTTTCGGTGCGCTGCTCACTCGTTCTGGGGCCGCAGGGGGATTGCGGTTGGCAAACGCGTGCCGGGCCACTCTCGCTGGTTGGCTGAAAACGTGAATATGTTTGAAAGTTAACGCTATTTCAATGATTTGAATGGACACTCTGGCGACGTCATGATGAAAAGAAACTTACCTACCACCCTGAAAAAATTAACTTTTAGCGTCAGCATACTGTTGCTGGCTGTCCCTGTTGTTCAGGCGGCTGAAGCGCCGGTAGCGCCACAGGTGGACGCCAAGGCCTATGTGCTGATGGATTACAACAGCGGTAAAATCCTGGCGGAGGGCAATGCCGATACCCGACTCGATCCCGCCAGCCTGACCAAGATCATGTCCAGCTATGTGATCGGCCAGGCGATCAAGGCCGGCAAGATCAAGCCAGAAGATATGGTGACCGTCGGTAAAGACGCATGGGCTACCGGCAACCCGGCGCTGCGCGGTTCCTCGCTGATGTTTATCAAGCCGGGCGATCAGGTGCCGGTGATGGAACTGAACAAGGGCATCGTCATTCAGTCGGGTAACGACGCCAGCATCGCCTTGGCCGATTATGTCGCGGGCAGTCAGGATTCGTTTGTCGGCCTGATGAACAACTACGCCAAATCGCTGGGCCTGCAGAATACTCATTTCCTGACGGTGCACGGTCTGGATGCGGAAGGGCAGTACAGTACCGCACGCGATATGGCACTGCTCAGCCAGGCGCTGATCCGCGATGTGCCGGATGAGTACGCGCTGCACAAAGAAAAAGAGTTCACCTTCAACAAGATCCGCCAGGTTAACCGCAACCGTCTGTTGTGGAGCACCAACCTGAGCGTTGACGGTATCAAAACCGGTTACACCGGCGGTGCCGGCCATAACCTGGTGGCCTCTGCCACTGACGGGCCGATGCGTTTGATTTCGGTGGTGTTGGGCGCGCCGAGCGACCGTATCCGCTTTAGCGAAAGCGAAAAACTGCTGACCTGGGGCTTCCGCTTTTACGAAACCGCCACGCCAATCAAAACCGACAAGCCGTTCGTGACCCAGAAAGTGTGGTTTGGCGACGTTGGCGAAGTGCCATTGGGCGTAGCGAAAGACGCCGCTGTCACCATCCCGAAAGGGCAGATGAAAAACCTGAAGGCCAGTTACAAGCTGAACCAGCCAACGCTGGAAGCGCCGTTAGCGAAAAATCAGGTAGTCGGCACCATTGATTTCCAGCTCGACGGTAAAACCATTGAGCAGTATCCGCTGGTGGCGATGCAGGAAGTGAAAGAAGGGAACTTCTTTAGCCGTATCTGGGACATGGTGATGATGAAGCTGACCCAGTGGTTCGGTAGCGTGTTCGGTTAAGAACAACAGCAATAAGCTTTAAGACGAGGGCACAGTCCACAGGATTGCGCCCTCTTTTTTTATCAGTTACAGGCCACAACCTTGATCGCCAACCCGCCTTGCGAGGTCTCGCGGTACTTGGCGTTCATGTCCTTGCCCGTCTCATACATGGTTTCGATCACCTTATCCAGGCATACGCGCGGCTCACTGGTACGACGCAGCGCCATGCGTGCGGCATTGACCGCCTTCACTGCGGAAATCGCGTTACGCTCGATACAGGGCACCTGAACCTGACCGGCCAGCGGATCGCAGGTCAGCCCCAGGTGGTGCTCCATGGCGATTTCCGCCGCAATGCAAACCTGTGCCGGGCTGCCGCCCATCAATTCTGCCAGCCCTGCCGCTGCCATTGAGCAGGCGACGCCCACTTCGCCCTGACAGCCCACTTCGGCACCGGAAATCGAAGCGTTCATCTTATACAACGCACCGATCACGCCGGACGTCAGGAAATAACGGCTGTAGGAATTCGGGTTGACCGGACGAATAAACTGGTCGTAATAGGCCAGCACCGCCGGGATGATGCCACAGGCACCGTTGGTCGGGGCGGTCACCACGCGGCCACCTGCAGCGTTCTCTTCGTTAACGGCGAAGGCGAACATGTTGATCCAGTCGACGACGTTCATCGGATCAATATTGTTCTTGTCACCGGTCACCAGCAGGCGGCGCAGAGCGGCGGCACGGCGCTGAACTTTCATCGGGCCGGGCAACAGGCCCTCGGTGTTCATGCCACGTTCGATACCAGCGCGCATTACCTGCCAAACGTCGGCGAAGTGTGCGTCGATCTCGGCCTTGCTGTGCAGCGCCAATTCGTTTTGCATCACCAGACCGGACAGCGACAGGCCGGCGTCTTTGCAGTGTTGCTGCAAGTCACGCGCCGAGTTGAACGGGAAGGGCACCTGAATCGGGTTGGCTGCGGCCAGGCCGAAATTTTCTTCATCGACGATAAAACCGCCGCCGGTAGAGTAATAAGTTTTGCTGTGCAGCTGCTGTTCACCGGCGAAGGCGCTGATGCGCATGCCGTTTTCATGCAGTGGCAGATTATCCTTGCTGAAGTTCATGCTGGTCTGCAGCGGGAAATCCACCTCGTGGTGACCCTTGGCCAGCAGCAGCCGACCGCGTTGTTCAACGTCGCGGATAAAACCGGCAATGCCGTCGATATCTACGTCGTGCGGCAGGTTACCCGCCAACCCCATGATAATCGCGATATCGGTGTGGTGACCTTTGCCGGTCAGCGACAGCGAACCGTAGACGTCCACCACCACACGAGTGGTATCCATTAACTGCTGGTTGGCAATCAATTCATCGACAAACAGCTTGCCGGCTTTCATCGGGCCGACGGTGTGGGAACTGGATGGACCAATACCAATTTTGAAAATATCGAAAACGCTGACCATGGTCTCGCCTCCTTCTTCAGGTGTTAGGCGTTAATGCAGGAAAGGGAGGGCCGTGCAGAGAAGCCGGCGCAGGTGCGCCGGCTGGGCTTAATTAGAAGCTGTACAGGATTGCGGAGATGGCGATCAGGCCCATCACTACCACGAACACGTTGCTGATGTGGCCGCTGTATTTGCGCATTGCCGGCACTTTACGGATGGCGTACATCGGCATCAGGAACAGCAGCATGGCAATGATTGGGCCACCCATATTCTCGATCATGCCGAGGATGCTTGGGTTCAGGGTCGCAACAATCCAGGTGGTCACCAGCATAAACAGGGCGGTGATACGGTTCAGTTTGTTGGTGCTGATGGTCTTGCCGCGGCTCTTCATCGACTTGGCGATCAGACCGTTAAAGCCTTCACGTGCACCCAGGTAGTGGCCGAGGAACGATTTGGTGATGGCGATAAAGGCGATAACCGGCGCGATGTAGGCGATCATCGGGTTATTAAAGTGGTTAGCCAGGTAAGACAGAATGGAGATGTTCTGCGCCTTGGCTTCCGCCAGGTTTTCCGGCGACAGGCTCAGCACGCAGCTGAACACGAAGAACATCACGGTCAACACCATCATGATGTGAGCGAAGCCCAGAATGCGTGAGCATTTCTTCTCGGCTTCTTCCTGACCGTATTCTTCACGCTTGGCCACCGCAAATGCGGAGATGATAGGTGAATGGTTGAAGGAGAACACCATCACCGGAATTGCCAGCCACAGGGTGACAACCAGACCGTGACCCATACCCGTGCCTGCGCCGGACAGAGAAACGTTCTCGAAGATTGCGGTGGTCCAGTTCGGGATCAGGTACAGGGCCAGCAGCATCAGCACGGCGACAAACGGGAAGACCAGGATGCTCATGGTTTTCACGATAGCCTGCTCACCGAAACGCACGATGGTCATCAGGCCGACAATCAGGATCAGCGACAGAATGGCACGTGGTGGCGAAGTCATACCCAATTGGTGGGTAATAAAGCTGTCGACGGTATTGGTGATGGCGACGCTGTAAACCAACAGGATCGGGTAGATAGCAAAGAAGTAGAGCAGGGTGATCAGCTTACCGGCGCTGATACCAAAGTGTTCTTCAACCACTTCGGTGATGTTTTCACCGGCATTTTTACCGGAGAGCACGAAGCGGCACAGGCCACGGTGAGCGAAGAAGGTCATCGGGAAAGCGATGATGGCCATAATGATCAGGGGAATCAAACCACCGATACCGGCGTTGATTGGCAGGAACAAAACGCCCGCGCCGATCGCGGTGCCGTACAGGCCCAACATCCACATGGTGTCGGTTTTACGCCAGGTACTGGTAGAGCCAGAAGCCGCAGAGGCAATAGTGCCGGTCTGTGTAGTGTCCATAAATATCTCCGAAGTGAACACGCTAATTTAAAATTAAAGGCAAAACTTAAGGTTAAGACCGAATGACGCAATATCAGATGACGGCATCGGTAAGAATCAGATGTAGCTTGCGGGGATAGTGGGTGCCCCCTGGTTGTTTAATAATCTAATTACCGTTGGCCACTGTGCCGGATAATTAATCAAATGATATTTAGCCCGTTGAGGACATCGTATCGGTACTGCTGCCGGTAGGTCATTGCCTGCCGATTTTCGTTGGCGGCAAGATAACGATTTACAGTAGAAACAACCGTGATCATGCTCTCAAATGCGTAATGTGTGCGGATAACTGCCTTTTTATTGGTTTTTCATGCATATGTTGCGCACTTGTGTAAGATTTCATGCTGAAAACGCTCTCATCAATGTTTCAGAGTTTATCTGGCGCGAACAATCTGTAACCAGATAAAACGCTGCCGTTGTCAGCAAGTCGAGCAATATATTTTAAGCAGGGGTTTGAATCTAGCTAAAAACCCGGATTAAGCGGTTTTAGTGACACAGATCACATTGTGATTTTAAGCGGAATTTTATTCAAGGCATTGTTTTTAATGGCTTTATTTAAAATATCCAGCTAATAACGCGGGTAAACTACTTAACTGGCTAGCGGAGAAAAATGCTTAACCATTCATCATATAAATAAGCTGGATTGGTTATATTTAAAGCGCATTGGTTGCGTGATTGTTGATATTTATCATGTGGACGTTAATGCGATTTATCATATAAAAGCGCAGTTACACCGGTGAGAAAGTAATATTAAGTCGGATTTATCTGTACGGAAGGAATAAGCCTGAGAAACTGTTTCAATTTATTAACCTGATATCGCGTGGGGATAAGAAAATAATTGAATCAATTGCGCATTATTTGTCCTGTTTTTGTCGGGCAAGAAGGGGCTAATGAGGGGCACCGCCGGCCGGGGCCGACGGTAGGGTGCAGATTAAAAACGAATGGCGATCGCATTTTCGCTGAAAAATTCCGCAAACTCCGGGCCAGGCTGGCGATCGGTGATCACCCGATCGAATTGGGTCAGTGGTCCAATGCAGGCGGGTTTGGTTTTACCGAATTTACTGTGGTCAGCCACCAGAATTTTTTGTTGTGACATTCCTATCGCCCGGTGCTTCATCTCCAGCTCATCAAAGTTAAAGCAGGTGGCACCCTGTTGTAGGCTCAAACCGGCGGCGGAGATAAAGGCGATATTGGGACAGATATGATCCAGCTCGTTGTGGCGGCCGACGGCGGTGAAAATATAGTTGTTCGGTTTGAATTCGCCGCCGCACAGGATCACCTTGCAGTTCGGTTTGTCCTGTAACGCCAGAAAAGTATTCAGCGAGTGGCAGACCGCGGTGAACACCAGGTCGTCGGCAATGGCGTCGATGATCGCCGGGGTGGTGGTGCCGCAGTCGAAAAACACGGTGTCGTTTTCACTGATAAGCTGCGCGGCGAGCAAGCCGATACGCCGCTTTTCCGTGACCTGTTTGGCTTTTTGATCGGAAACAAAATAGTGGGTGACGCCGTTACTGCGTGGATCGGCCACCACGTAACCGCCCAGCACCACCACGGCAGCCGGTTCTGCGCTGAGATCGCGGCGAATGGTCATTTCTGACACGCCCAACAGGACGGCGGCTTCTTTTAAGTGGATCTTGTCAGAGCGCTTTAACGCCTGCACTAATCGAGTAATACGTTCTTCGCGCCGTGTTTCCATCTGTCTGTCTTCCCACAGGGTTAAGAGAGTTTCTCCAGGGCTGAACACACAAATGCGGGGTAATAGGGACCCAGCCATCGGCTGGATTTATTACCCCGCATCAGATTATCACGGCGCGCGCCCGGTACTGAGACGCCTCAGGTTATCAGTAGCTGCTGGCGGCAGCCTGATCACCAGAAACGATGGCTACGCCAGAGCTGGTGCCGATACGAGTCGCACCTGCTTTGATCATCTTCTCGGCGGTTGCGCGATCGCGCACGGCGCCGGATGCTTTAACACCCATCTCACTGCCCACTGTCGCGCGCATCAGTTTGACGTGCTCTTCACGAGCTCCGCCAGTGCTGAACCCGGTTGAGGTTTTAACGAAGGCCACATCGAGTTCGCGACACATTTCGCAAACCTGAACGATCTGCGCATCGCTGAGCAGGCAGGTTTCCAATATTACCTTCAACGGGATCGCCGCGCAAACCTCGCGCACGGCGGCGATATCGGCTTTAACTTCATCCAGCAGGCCGCTTTTCAGCCAACCCACGTTGATCACCATGTCAATTTCTTGCGCGCCGGCGGCAATGGCAGCTTTAGCTTCGAAGGCTTTGGCTACGGTCAGACCGGCACCCAGTGGGAAACCAATCACTGAGCAGATTTTCACTTCGCTTTCCTGCAGCAGATGTGCCGCCAGTGGCACATAGCCAGAGTTAACGCAGACGGCGTAGAAGTTGTGCTGCTGTGCTTCTTCACACAATTTGGCGATTTGCTCTTCAGTGGCGTCCATCGCCAGCAGGGTGTGATCGACATAGCGGGCGTAATCAATGTTTTCGGTTGTCATCTCGATTCCTTAGTCAGGTTTTCAAAGCAGGATGTGAATAATGTTAGAATAGTAACATTCCATTGGCGGTAAACATAGTGATGTTTTAAAAATTATACCCAGATCATCGTTTTTTGGCTGTTGTGCGTATAACGTGGGGATGGATGGAATGTTATTTAAGTAACATTTTCAGGCGTTGGCCGCGGGATACCTCGCGTGAACACCCAGGGGGGAAGTATGGATATGATAATAAATCTGGCGCCAGAGCAGTTCGGAGCGCAACCAGAAGACGTTTTCCGCAATGCGGATTTTGTGGTCACCACTTTTAACTGTGAAACAGCAGGGCCGACGCTGACGCTGGCAAACAGCCGCGGCTCACTACGAGTGTTGCCTTACCGCACTCTGACGATTTGGGATGCCGATTTTGATGGCTACTCGCTGAAGTCGGGCCGTCGTAGTAGCAGAATGCCGGTAGGCAAACCGGGGGGCAATGTTGCCTTTCATTCACCCTGGCCACACCTGGGGGACCCATTATCAGACATGCAGCTGGTGTGGTTACAGGTCGAGGGCGATACGTTGACGCTGTACGGCAGTGGGGAGTCTGCTCATCAACATTGCCGACTGCGCCCGGCGGTACGCTTGACGGCGGACAGCGCGCAATTCTCGATTGATATGCAAATCACCAACCTTGCCGATCACCCCCTGCCGCTAAGTTATGTTTGCCAGCTTAACTATGGCTGCATTCCCGCGGCGGTGTTCCGGCAGAACTTACCGACGCCGGCACTGACACCACCGGGGATCATCGCCGGTCAAGGCGTACAGTGTTCGGACGATCTGTCACTGTATGTCGATCAGGCCGAGTTCTTTATGTTGGCGTCAAAGGGAAGGCGCTACGTCACACGATTTTCCACAGAGCAGTTCAACTATGGTCTGCGCCCTATCGCACAACAGGGAAACCAGCGCTTGTTCAGGTTCATTCAGCCAGCCACCTGCAGCCCACAGGGGCAGAGTGAGCAGCCGGGGAATATGATCGGGGCGGGAAAAACACGTGAATTTTGTGTGACGACCGGCGTGGTGTGATAGCAGGGGCGGAGTCGCCCCTGCCAAAGTACGGACTTACTCTTTCACCCAGCCCTTGCGGATTGGGATGGCGAACAGGAAACGGTACAGGCGCGTCAATGTGCTGGCGATGATATCGCCAAACAGGTTCCACACCAGTTGAGCAAACAGGCAACCGACCAGTCCGAGCAGGAAGCCACCCACCATATCCAGCGGCCAGTGCACGCCCAGGTAGACACGCGACCAGGCAATGCCGGCTGCCACAATCAGCAATAAAATCCCTGACCAGACCCGGTGCCAGAACAAAAAGGCCAGAGCAAAGGTGAAGATGGCGGTACCGTGATCGCTCGGGAAGGAGCTGTCTGGGGCATGTGCCAGGAAGGTATAACCGACACCGGCGACGAACGGCCGCTCATGCGGCAGCAGCATGCCAATGGTCGCGGCGGTAAGCATGGCGAATAGCAGAGCAATTGTCGTCTTAGCCACCACTTGACGCTGCGATACCAGCTGATTCTGCGGCCCCCATAGCCAGAGTCCGACGATCAGCATCGGCACGATAGCAATGAGATCGCGGGCCAGAAAAGTAGCTACATCGATTAGCCACTCAGGGGACGCCGGGGTCGCATTGATCCAGGCGAAAAGAAGATAATTCAATTGCTCCATACTATTTACCTCGTCTTGCGGCGGATATACCCGCTCACCATCCAATAAACAGCCAGTTGGCTGAGCCAAACCCACCAACCCGCCCACAGGTTATGGGTAAGAAAATGTGCGCCGCGCATCACCTGACCAAAACCCATCAGCATGCCGAGCGCAATACCGCCAAACCAGCACCAGTAAGCCAGGCGCGGGCGTTGCGGATAAAACAAGAAAAACAGCGCCATCACTGCAAAGCCACTGGAAGCATGGCCGCCAGGGAAGCAACGGCCCGGACCGGGTTCTGCCGGGATTGCACCGAACAAGGGGTAGGACATGGCCTTGCCGCCGTATTCGATCAGATCCCATGGGCAGGAATGTGCGCTGGTGGCTTTCAGAATGCCGACTACCAAGGGGCCAATGCCGATCAACAACATGGTCACGACCATGCGCGGATTACGGCGATAAATTCCCCAAAACAGCGTCAGCACCGCACCGGTAATGACGCCAATTTTCAGCAAGCGGTGGTTAATCAAGTCCAGCCAGTGATTGTTCTGCCAGGGGAAGTGCCCACTGGCGGTGTCGAACCAGTAATTACTGACCGCCCAGTCCAGCTGTTCGTTACGCGACAGCCAAAGGAACAACAAGCCACTGACTATCAATTCCAAAACCTGCCAACGGTAAAAGGATGCCGGCAGGGAGTAAAGGGCGTTAGTCTTAATTTGGGGGGTTGTTGAGGTTTGATTTAATGAAGGTTTTGGGTTCACACGCAGGCTCGGTGACATTAATGGATGCTGCCACTGTAATAATTCTGTCTTAAGAAAACCTTAACCCTCCGGCTGGCTGACGCAGAGAAAGCGATAGGCGGATTATCGGCTTTCGGCTAAGGTAATCGTTTGCTTTTTATTGGGATGATGTGGCGATGACAAAAAAATTGAATTTGGCGCTGTTGGCAGCCTGTAGTGCGGTTTTTTCACCTTTGGCGTTGGCACAGGTCACCGGGCCGATTGTGGTGCAGGGGGCTATGCCGGTAGAGGCTGAACGCTTCGCCCAGCGCCTGGACAACCCGCGTGAGGAGCAGATCGGTGGCTGGCGTTTCTGGCGCGGTACGGTGGACGGTTATCCGGTGGTAGTGTCAGAAACCCTGAAAGGCATGTCTAATGCGGCGGCCGCTACGGCGATTGCCGCGACTAACTTCCATCCGGTGGCGATCATCAATCAGGGTACCGCCGGTGGTCACGATCCGGCACTGAAGGTGTACGACATTGTGCTGGGTAAGTATTCGGTTAGTCTGGGTGCCTTTAAAACGCCGAAGAAGGCACTGGGGGAGGGCAGTGACTCACGTCAGTGGCAACCGATGGATTTACTGGCTTCGAAAGGCAGTGCCGGTGAGGATAAAAATGCCCACACTCTCCGTCAATTCCCGGCTGACGCCAAACTCCTGGCCATAGCGGAAGAGGTTAAGGGCAGCTATACCCAGGGCAAGGTGGTTGAAGGGGTGATCGGCTCCGCCGACGTGTGGAACAGTGAGCTGGACCGCATTGGCTATTTCCACCAAAACTATCACACCTCGGTTGAAGAGATGGAGACGGCCTCTGCCGCGCAGATTGCTGCTTCCTTCAATATTCCCTTTGTCGGCATCCGCGTACTGTCTAACAATATTACCAATCAGGGTAAATATGATCCGCAGACGGGTCTGGCGTGCCAGGATTATGTCTATCAGGTGGTGAAAGCTTATATCGCCAAAAACGCACCTCGTTAATGAATTATCCTAATAAATGGTCGGTGGTGGGTTATTGCCGCTGGTCATTGCTTATTGTAAAGAAGATTAAACTGCTGGCGAGCTTATCGGTAGTGTATTAGCTTATGCCCGGAGCATTTAATCATTGTAGGGATAAAACATGAACAAGGTATCCGTTGTATTTTCCGGCCTGCTGATGGCCGTTTCCGCCAGCGCCATTGCTGCCACCTCTGCTGAAAACACCGATATCAGCAAACAGCCGCTGGAAAAGGTCGCGCCTTACCCGAAGGCCGAAAAGGGCATGAGCCGTCAGGTGATTTACCTGCCGAAGCAGGAGCACGAAGAGAATTTCAAGGTTGAACTGCTGATCGGCAAAACGCTGGAAGTGGACTGCAACCGTCACATGATCGGCGGCACGCTGGAAAGCAAAACCCTGTCCGGATGGGGTTACAACTACCTGGTGCTGGAAAAGCTGTCTGAACCGGCTTCCACTATGATGGCTTGTCCTGACAATACCAAAACGCAGAAATTTATTGCTGCCAACCTGGGTGACGCTGCCATGCAACGTTACAACAGTCGCTTGCCAATCGTGGTCTATGCGCCGAAAGATGTAGAAGTGAAATACCGCGTGTGGAAAGCTGAAGACACCGTGAGTAAAGCAGAGCAGAAGTAATGCTGATGTGTGCAAACCATTAGCATGGCTAAGTGATTACCCGCAAAATGTACCGGCTGACGATAACATCGCCAGCCGGTATTTTTATTTTTCGCTCACGGGTTTTGTGAACGAGGAATCGTACTTAATTGAGTCAACCGGAGTGTCTTCTATTTTAGCTATCTTCCCCTCTTTCATCGTGAAGTGAAGGATGACAAAGCTTGACTTAACCTCTTTGTCCCAGCTGGTATTCATTCGGATATACTCTTTTACGAATACATCGTTTTTCGATGCGGCATAGCCACCCCATTCCAGTTTGTATTTATCACCAGCCACATTAGCGATTAATTTCTCTCTGAAGGTTTCATATCCATGCCATCCTTTATATATTCCTGCCAGTGAACTTCGGCCAGGGGTATAAAACTCAAACTCATCACCGACAAGTTTTGACATGGCGTTGAGATCGCCTTTCCAGAAATAATGATAGAACTTCCTCACCACTTGCAAACTTTCAACCGAGTGCGTGAAAGGATCGTTGTCCGAAATCCCTACGATTTTCTGGTTGAAACCAGCACCTCTGGTCTCAATGTATTGGGATTTTGGCGTCCAAAAAGCGTCATACGCAATGGGATCCTGAGGTATTGTCCAGGCTTCTGAAATCAAACCATCTTTAATGTGATACTCCATAATGAATCTTAATAGCCACTTTTCACCTGGATTTTCTTTACGATTCATGATGATGTCTTCACGGGTGAAGATGGTGTCTTCATTAATCGCCAGGCTGGGTACCGATAAGGAAAAGTCTCCACCAGAATAGTTTCCAATATTTGAAAGGAATTGGCTGACCCCCTCTTTTCCCCAATACTCTCCAGCGTTTAACCCTTTGCCTGGCACATGCATGATAAAATCATCGGTGATATAGCTCAATATAATGGCTTTATCCCCGGTATTAAAGGCGCCATAAAATTTGTTAATTAATTCCCTGTTGCTTTTTAACATATTAGCGGTGTCCGATAGCCTGGGAGCAAGATATTCACTGGCAGTAGCTGAAGACAAAGCATTCATGCTGAATAATACTGCCAATAGGGATGCTGCAACGATAACCTTCCTGGTGTTTATAAACATAATTTCCGTTTTTTATCTGACGTGTAAGCCGATACTAATTTGTTTTTACCCGATGCGGTACCCCGTTTTTTTCGATAGTATGTATCTAAAAGGAGGATACATGTTGGAAACTGTTAGTCTTGATCAACTCCGGACCTTTATAGCGGCGGCCACGGAAGGCAGCTTCTCTGCCGCAGGGAGAAAATTAAGGCGTAGTCAATCTGTGGTGAGCCATACTATTTCGAATCTTGAGCAACAGGTGGGCGTTAAGCTTTTCGTGCGAGAGTCGCGTTATCCCACTTTGACCTCTGAAGGGAATATTTTATTTATAGAGGCGATGGAAGTTATTAATAGGGTTAATGACTTTAAAACTACGGCCAGGAAAATATCGGAAGGGATGGAGTCAGAGGTGTCCCTTGTCGTGGACATTATGTTCCCTATGGGTTTGCTAACTGCGGCAGTTAAGGAGTTACATGAAAGTTATGATAGCGTCGCAGTTAATATTACTGTTAATGCTCTGGGGGGCACAGTACAGCCTTTATTGGATAAATCCTGTCAGATCTCGATAATCGGTTTTCTTCCAGAGCTGCCACCTTCAATTAGCTGTGATTTTCTGCTGTCTACCTCGCATGTTTTTGTCGCATCTCATGACCATCCGCTATCACTACAAAGTTCAGATCTCTCCAGAAAAGAGGTCAGCAAACATGTTCAACTCATAATAATTGATAAAACTAATGTTTCTAAAGACCTTAATTTTGGTGTCGTATCGCCGAAGGTGTGGAAGTTAACGGATTTGTCGGTCAAAAGAGAGTGTTTATTGGCAGGACTTGGCTGGGGAAGCATGCCATACCAAATGGTAAAGCAAGATATCGAAGATAAAAGACTTACCCCGTTTAAAATAAAAGATATGTCAGAAATGTTTTTCTTAATGCCGATGTCCGTAGCCGTTAACTCATCCAATCCACCTGGCCCTGCCGGGCGTTGGCTGGTTAGTAAGTTGAAAGCATTGAGTGCCAAATATGAAGAGGAAAACCCTGGCGAGGGTTCAAAAGATCGATAACATAGGCTGCCTGGATTTTACTGATAAAAGACATTAAATTAATTATACCTATAGTGACTAAATCTACCTGACTGGGAAAAATGACAAAATTAATTGAATTTAGCGCCATTACCGAAGCAGCAGAACGGCTCAACGGTAAAGTTATTCGTACCGCCACTATTCCAGGGCCGAAACTGACCGAAAAACTACAGAGACCGGTTTTTCTGAAACTTGAAAACACTCAGCTTGGTGGTTCTTTTAAAGCACGGGGCGTGCTTAACAAGTTTTTGAGCCTGGCGGGCGATGTTAAAGATAAGCGGTTTGTGGCGGTGAGTGGCGGTAATTTTGGCATTGCGATAGCCGAGGCGGCGAAGATCTTTGGGGCTGATGTCACTATTATTATGCCGAAAAGTGCTCCGGCAACCGCCATCTACCGGGTGGGTGAACTGGGCAGCTCTGTTATCGTGGAATCTGACGTTCACGCTGCGTTTGAGCGGGCTAAGACTTTGGCTGACCAGGGATACGTAGTCATTGATGATTGCAACGACTCGCTGATCGCCGAAGGGCACGGAACCCTGGCACTTGAGTTCATTGCCGACTGCCCGGAGCTTACCGACGTCCTGGTTGCGGTGGGAGGTGGCGGTATGCTGGCCGGTGTGGCAACCGCGCTAAAAGCCATAAAGCCAGAGATTAGAATTTGGGGGGTTGAAACCTCTGGGGCAAGTTCGATGCACCAGGCATTGCGCGCCGGCAAACCGGTGAACATTGAGGTCACTTCAATTATTTCTACCCTCGGTGTGCCTGTCATTGATGAAGTGATGCTGGCCCATGCTCAAGCTTATATCGAGGAAGTGGTTGTGGTATCGGATAAGGCCGCGATAGAGGGAATGGTGGCCTTTGGCGAAGAGGCAAAATTATGGGTTGAACTGGCTTGCGGGACGCTGATACCTGCGGCTATGGCCATTGCTCCCCAACTTCCCGCTGACGCCGTTATCGGGATTGTCGTGTGCGGTGGAAATATCTCCCATCAGGACATGTCGAAATGGCTTAGCTACTCGCAAACCCTGTGATTTAGCTCCTTGTGGATTTTATTCAGGCAATAAAAAACCCGATAGTCTTGAACCTAAAAAGGCGGGACTAACGGGCTCCACAAAATGGGGACATCAAAGAAAAGCAGTGGCACTAATTAAGACTACCCCCTGAAAGGAAAGTTCTCACCGGGGATAAAAATTTCAAAATATTTTTGCCACTGATTCATCTTCTTTGCTTATCGGTTAGCCGAGGATCCCCGGCCATAGCACCACAATCAGCGAGCCCGCGAGGGTTAACAATACGTTAGCGATGGCGTAGGTCCCGGCATAGCCCAGCGCCGGGATGTTGCTGCGCGCGGTATCGCTGATAATTTCCATCGCCGGTGCACAGGTGCGGGCTCCCATAATCGCGCCGAACAGCAGGGCGCGGTTCATACGCAGCACGTAGGCGCCGAACAGGAAGCAGATCACCACCGGTACCAGGCTGACGATTAATCCGGCGATCAACATCTGGCCGCCAACGGCACCCAGGCTGTTACCGATACCGGCACCGGCGCTCAGGCCGACACCGGCCATAAACACCATCAGACCGAACTCTTTCACCATGTTCAGCGCGCCCTGCGGAATGTAACCGAAGGTCGGGTGGTTGGCACGCAGGAAGCCAAGCATGATGCCCGCCATCAGCAGACCGGCAGCGTTGCCGATACCGAATGAGAAATTGCTGAACTGAATGGTGATCTGGCCAATCAGCAGCCCGATGATAAAGAAGGCGCAGAAGGCCAGCAGATCGGTCACCTGGCTGTGGATCGAGATAAAGCCAATCTTCTCCGCCACGCTTTTCACCCGTCGGGCGTCGCCACTGACCTGCAGCACGTCACCTTTGTTGAGCACGATACTGTCGTCGATAGGCATTTCAATCTGACTGCGGATCACCCGGTTGAGGAAGCAGCCGTGATCGGTCAGTTTCAACTGGCTCAGGCGTTTATTCACTGCATTGCTGTTCTTGACCACGATTTCTTCGGTGACGATGCGCATATCCAGCAGATCACGGTCGAACACTTCTTTCCCGTTACGGAAGCTGGGATCCAGCCGTGCATGGGCATCCGGGTAACCAACCAGCGAAATCTCATCACCCACCTGCAGCACGGCATCGCCGTCTGGGTTAGCCAAAATACCGTTGCGGCGGATGCGTTCGATATAGCAGCCGGTCTGACGATAAATACCCAGCTCACGCAGGTTTTTGCCATCGGCCCAGGCCACCAGTTCCGGGCCAACACGGTAGGCGCGGATGACCGGCAGGTAAACCTTACGTTGGCTATCGGTGTCCAGGCCGCGTTCACGGGCAATTTGCTGGGCAGAGGTGGAGAGATCCTGGTGTTGCAGTTTGGGCAGATAGCGTGCGCCGAAAATCAGGCTCACCAGGCCAATCAGGTAAGTCAGGGCGTAGCCGAGGCTCAGATGATCCTGCGCCGCCAGCAGGGCGGGACCATTGGTGATGGTATTACGCAGCGTATCGCCGGCGCCCACCAGTACCGGGGTTGAGGTCATGGATCCGGCGAGCATGCCGGCGGTCAGGCCAATATCCCAATGGAACAGTTTGCCGAGACCAATGGCGATCACCATCGCAGAACCGACCATCACCAACGCCAGCATCAGGTAATTTTTGCCGTCGCGGAAAAATATCGAGAAAAAGTTTGGTCCGGCTTCCACACCCACGCAGAAAATAAACAGCATAAAGCCGAGATTCAGCGCTTCGGTGTTAATGGCGAAGTGTTGCTGGCCGAGCAGCAGCGAAACAACCAAAACACCAATGGAATTACCGAGTTGAACGGAGCCCAGACGGACTTTACCGAGGCACAGCCCCAGTGCGAGTACCACGAACAGTAACAGGATGTAGTTACCGTTTAACAAACTAGCGACGTTTATGTTCACGTAGGATAACTTATTGTTTACCAGTAAGTGCTTGATATAGATAAATATAAGATATAAATTCAGTCAAAAAGCGACTTCATAAATAACTAACCAGCGAAAGGCGATTCGAACCATCGATCGGCGGCGTTTATTCTAGTCGCTATGGAGCGTGACAGCCAGCATAAAGCTGGGTTCATGCCCTGCCGAAAGCATTTAACTCTCTTTAGGCCAAGGAAAAAGTTCAGTTCAGCGTTGTCGGTTTACGGCAAGGCGTCACCGGCTTTGTGGCACGGCTGATTTTTACGGTTGTAATGAGGTTAAAGGGGAGGGGCGCATGGCGAGTGAACGGTATTGGTGGGGTATTTTAAGCTGTTTTCTGCTGTTCAGCCTGGTGTATCTCGGCCAGCAGAGTGGGGCGTTTGGCAGTACGGATCACGAGCATCGGGGGGAAACCGGCCTGCTGTTGTTTGTGATACCCGGCGTGGTCGCCAGCTACTTATCGAGCAAAAAACGCATTCTCTGCCCGCTGTTGGGGGCGTTGTATGCACTGCCGCTGTGTCTGGTCATCCGTCATTTCTGGTTAACGCCGTCTGCCTCGGTCTGGCAGGAACTGGCTTATGCAACCAGCGCCGTGTTTTGGTGCGTGTTCGGTGCGTTGCTGGCTCTGTTTGTACGTAGCCTGTTACAGGCCTACCGCCAGTGTCATCGTGGCTAACGGCAATAAAAAAAGGCGCTCTGAGCGCCTTTTTGTCGTTTTGCCTGAAGCTTACTGGAACAGGTTCAGGTTGTCTTTGGCATAAGCTTCGAAATCGGTGCAGCCGCCGATGTGTTTCTCATCGAGGAAAATCTGCGGTACGGTTTCTACCGGCTTGCCGACGGTTTTTTCCAGGTCGGCCTTGGTGATGCCTTCAGCGTGGATATCAACATAACGGAAGTTGAAATCGTCACGTTCTTCAGTCAGTTTTTCCGCCAACTCTTTCGCACGGACACAATAAGGACAGCCTGGGCGCCCGAAGATAACTGCAAACATGCAACACTCCTTAGATTGATATTCAATAATTTACTCGCAACTGCAATGACATTCTGTCAGTCAAAAAAGACTTAAGCTTGAGCATTACCCGCATTGATGGCGACTACTATGCCCGTTGGGTCGGCGAAAAAAAAGCAGGAATTACCTGTTAATCTGATTCATGTAACCGATTAAGCCGCCGGGGCTGTCGTCATCAATGGGAATTCACTACACTGGAGGCAGAGCTTCTGGAGAAGAAAAATATGCGTTCATTCGGTGACTTACCGCGTACGGTGTTGGTTTTGGAAGGGCTGGGGATGCTGTTGTTGGTGCTGGCTTATTTGAGCATTCATAGCCACGTTCAATTGCCGGGTTGGCTGGCCTCACAGCAGGCGGCGGTGGGGATGATTTTCCTCGGCGTGGCGCTGATGGTACCGGCAGCCGCGTTTCTGGTTTGGCGTGTGGTGCAGGGGTTTGGCCCGTTGATGCGTGGTGGTCAGCCGCCGCAGAACGATCGGCCCAAGCCTGCAGCGAAAATAACGCCGGACGATAAAAACGACAATGAGCCGCGTGCCTGAGTCACGGCCGCCGCTGACAGGCCTGCCAGGCAGGTGTTTGCCTTTTTGAGGTAACAAGTGAAAATTGCCATTCTTTCGCGCGATGGAACGTTGTACTCATGTAAGCGTTTGGTGGAGGCGGCGGAGCAACGCGGCCACAGCATTGAAGTGATCGATCCGCTCTCCTGTTATATGAACATCAATCCAGCGGCACCGACTATCCATTATCGCGGTCGTCAACTGGAGCGTTACGATGCGGTGATCCCGCGTATCGGCTCCGCCATCACCTTTTATGGCACCGCGGTGCTGCGCCAGTTTGAATTGCTGGGCAGCTACCCGCTGAATGAGTCGGTAGCGATCACCCGTGCACGCGACAAACTACGTTCGCTGCAGTTGCTGGCGCGGCAGGGTATTGATCTGCCGATCACCGGTTTTGCCCATTCGCCGGACGACACCGGGGATTTGATCGAACTGGTCGGCGGCGCGCCTCTGGTGGTCAAGTTGGTGGAGGGCACCCAGGGTATCGGCGTGGTACTGGCGGAAACGCGTCAGGCGGCAGAAAGCGTGATTGATGCCTTTCGCGGCCTTAACGCCCATATTCTGGTGCAAGAATACATTCGCGAGGCACAGGGCAGTGATGTGCGCTGTCTGGTGGTGGGCGGAAAAGTGGTGGCGGCGATTGAGCGCCAGGCCAAACCCGGGGAGTTTCGTTCCAATCTGCACCGTGGCGGCACCGCCCGCAAGGTGAGCATCACCGCCAAAGAGCGGGCGATAGCGGGCAAGGCCGCCATTACGCTGGGGCTGGACGTTGCCGGGGTGGATATTCTGCGTGCGGCGCGTGGTCCGCTGGTGATGGAGGTCAATGCTTCGCCGGGCCTGGAAGGGGTGGAGAGCACCACCGGGTTGGATATCGCTGGCAGGATGATCGAGTATATTGAGCAGCGCGGCAGGCCAGGTTTTAGGTTGAAATCGGGCGGATAAGTTGCTTGCAAAAAATTCGTCTTTCCCCAGCTGGAGTTGTGGCTTTTTCTCAACCATATTTACCCTAATAGCGAATTAAGCCGCATTGATCGTGGCGTAGCGGGGCAATATTCCGTAAGCTATGCGCCTTTTCGCGTTTTGAATATTGTGAGGCTGGTATTATGGATTCACTCATTGTCCCTGATTTGGCGTTGTTACGACGCTGGCTGGATCAATCGGGCATTTCCTTCTTTGAGTGCGATTCCTGTCAGGCGCTGCACCTGCCGCACATGCAAAATTTCGACGGCGTATTCGATGCCAAGCTCGATCTGGTCGACAATGTGCTTCTGTTCTCTGCGTTGGCCGAGGTGAAGCCGACCGCGCTGATCCCGCTGGTGGCCGATCTCAGCCAGATCAACGCCAGTTCGCTGACCATCAAAGCCTTTGTTGATATCCAGGACGACAACCTGCCGAAGCTGATCGTCTGCCAATCGCTGAGCATCGCCGTTGGCGTCACGTTGGAGCAGTTCACTCACTTTATGCAGCAGGGCGAAGAGCAAATCTCGATGGTGATCCTCGAGGCGCGGGCGAACGATCTGCTGTTTATGGGTGACGAAGAAGATAACACGGCTGCGACTGACCGCTTGCCAATGCTGCACTGATCCCCACTGTACATTATGTGTGCCGCTGCTCTGGCGGCATGCTGCCGTTATTCCCTTCCGCAATAATATATTCTGCGTTTTACCCTCTGTTACCAGATATTCTTCGTCGTTTATGCCATTAATGCCGTATCACATACAGACAAACTGCATAAAAAATCGATAAAAGCCGGTTTTAACCCCGGAGGCTGGTGCGTTCCGGCAACAGCGGTTATGCTGCTGATTCTGCTAAGGGCTTGCGATTCCCCTGGTGACCATGCGGGCTGGGCAACTGAAAAAGGTGTATGCAATCAACTGCATAGCCATTCAATCCGCGGTTGCAACGATTGCGCTCGATCAGGAAAGGTTTTGTATCCTTTCGCGATACAAGTTCAATTCTATGATTCACCCCTGTTTTGGAGGAAGTTACGGATGGTCACCCAACGTAAAAAGTGGTTATCGGGTGTTGTTGCCGGCCTGCTGATGGCCGGGTCCGTCACAGCGTCAGCCGAGGATAAAACGCTGCACGTCTATAACTGGTCCGACTATATTGCGCCGGACACCTTAGCCAAATTCCAGAAAGAAACCGGCATTAAAGTGGTGTACGACGTCTTTGACTCCAATGAAGTGTTGGAAGGCAAGTTGATGGCGGGCAGCACCGGTTATGATCTGGTAGTACCTTCATCCAACTTCCTTGAGCGACAGTCGAAGGCCGGTATTTTTGAGCCGCTCGACAAGAGCAAAATGCCAAACTACAAAAACCTTGACCCCGAGATGCTGCAACTGGTGGCTCACAACGACAAGGACAATAAGTACGGTATTCCTTACCTGATGGTAACCACCGGTATCGGCTATAACGTCGATAAAGTGAAGGCGGTGCTGGGCAAAGACGCCCCGGTCAACAGCTGGGATCTGATCCTCAAACCGGAAAACCTTGAGAAGCTGAAAAGCTGTGGTGTTTCCTTCCTGGATGCGCCAAGTGAGGTGTATGCCACCGTGCTGCACTACCTGGGCAAAGATCCCAACAGCACCAACGCAGCGGATTACACCGGTGCGGCTAATGATCTGCTGCTCAAGCTGCGGCCGAACATCCGTTACTTCCACTCTTCCCAGTACATCAACGATCTGGCGAACGGTGACATCTGCGTAGCGATCGGCTGGTCCGGCGACGTGATGCAGGCGGCCAACCGGGCCAAAGAAGCGAAGAACGGCGTGAACGTCGCCTATGCGATCCCGAAAGAAGGGGCCCTGACTTACTTTGACATGTTCGCCATGCCGGCAGATGCCAAAAACAAGGACGCTGCCTACCAGTTCCTGAACTTCCTGATGAAGCCTGACGTGATGGCAGGGATCAGCAACTATGTGTACTACGCCAACGCAGTGAAGGATTCCACTCCGCTGGTCAATGCCGCGGTGCGCGATAACCCGAACGTCTACCCACCGGCCGATCTGCGCGCCAAGCTGTTTACACTGAATGTGCAATCGCCGAAGCTGGATCGTGTGATTACCCGTGCCTGGACTAAAGTTAAAAGTGGGAAATGATAGATAGGGGCTCAGTACGCTGAGCCCGGTGTCATACCAGCAGGCGGGTGCTCCCCGCCTGCGTTGCCATTTTGGGCCATGGCAATCGCCGTGGTTTTTTGTACTGTTTGCACCGGAGAGCACCCCGATTGAACGACGCTATCCCTCGTCCTCAAGCCAAGTCGCAGAAGGTCTTCACCCCTCTGCTGGAAATCCGTAACCTCACCAAAACCTTTGATGGCCAAAACGCGGTCGAAGACGTCAGCCTGACCATCTATAAGGGCGAAATATTTGCCTTGCTGGGTCCCTCCGGCTGTGGAAAATCGACGCTATTGCGCATGCTGGCCGGCTTTGAACAGCCGACGGAAGGGCAGATTGTGCTCGATGGGCAGGATATGTCGCACGTGCCGCCTTACCAGCGGCCGATCAACATGATGTTCCAGTCCTACGCGCTGTTCCCGCACATGACGGTAGAGCAAAACATCGCCTTTGGCCTGAAGCAGGACAAAATGCCGCGCGCAGAAATCGCCGCTCGGGTGGCGGAGATGCTGTCGCTGGTGCACATGCAGGAATTTGCCAAACGTAAACCGCATCAACTGTCTGGTGGTCAACGCCAACGGGTGGCACTGGCACGCAGCCTGGCCAAACGGCCGAAGCTGCTGCTGTTGGATGAGCCGATGGGCGCCCTGGATAAAAAGCTGCGTGACCGCATGCAGTTGGAAGTGACGGATATTCTTGAGCGGGTCGGTGTGACCTGTGTGATGGTTACCCACGATCAGGAAGAAGCCATGACCATGGCGGGGCGTATCGCCATCATGAACCGTGGCAAATTTGTGCAGATCGGCGAGCCTGAAGAGATCTACGAGCATCCCAACAGCCGCTTTAGCGCCGAGTTTATCGGCTCGGTCAACGTGTTTGACTGCGTACTGCAAGAACGCCATGACGATGGATTGATCCTGCAAAGCCCCGGCCTGCGCCATGCGATCAAGGTGGATTCCGATGCCTCGGTCGTGGACGGCGTGCCGATCCAGGTCGCGCTGCGGCCGGAGAAAATCATGCTGTGCGAAGAAGTACCGCAAGATGGCTGCAACTTTGCGGTCGGGGAAGTGGTGCATATCGCTTACCTCGGCGATCTGTCGATCTACCACGTGAAGCTGCACAGCGGTCAGATGATTAGCGCCCAATTGCAGAACGGCCACCGATTCCGCAAAGGGATGCCGACCTGGGGCGATGAAGTCCGCCTGAGCTGGGAAACCGACAGCTGTGTCGTGTTGACGGTGTGAGTTGAGAAGGTGAGGAATAATCATTATGACAATGCTTGCTGAACGCACGCCGCCGGAACCTCCTGCCAAAGGACCCGGTCCGCTGAAAGCCTTTTTCCAACGCCTGCAGATGGCCCATGGCCGCAAGCTGGTGATTGCGATGCCGCTGCTGTGGTTGACGCTGCTGTTCCTGTTGCCGTTTCTGATCGTGTTCAAGATCAGCCTGGCGGAACTGGCGCTGGCCGTCCCGCCTTACACCGACCTGATGAGTTGGGCCGACGGTAAGCTGGACATTGCGCTCAACTTCGCCAACTACCTGCAATTAACTGACGATCCGCTGTATCTGGACGCCTATCTGCAATCGTTGCAGGTGGCGGCGGTGTCGACGGTGTGTTGTCTGATCATCGGCTACCCGCTGGCCTGGGCTGTGGCACACAGCAAATCCTCAACCCGCAATATCTTGCTGTTGCTGGTGATCCTGCCGTCGTGGACCTCGTTCCTGATCCGCGTCTACGCCTGGATGGGCATTCTGAAAAACAACGGTATTCTGAATAATTTCCTGTTGTGGTTGGGGGTAATCGATCAGCCGCTGGTGATCCTGCACACCAATCTGGCGGTGTATATCGGCGTGGTGTATTCCTATCTGCCGTTTATGGTGCTGCCGATTTATACCGCGCTGACACGGCTGGATTATTCGCTGGTAGAGGCTTCGCTGGATCTGGGCGCCAAACCGTTGAAAACCTTCTTCAGCGTGATTATGCCATTGACCCGTGGCGGCATTATTGCCGGTTCGATGCTGGTGTTTATCCCGGCGGTGGGTGAGTTTGTGATCCCCGAACTGCTGGGTGGGCCGGACAGCATTATGATCGGGCGGGTACTGTGGCAGGAGTTCTTTAATAACCGCGACTGGCCGGTGGCCTCGGCGGTTGCTACCGTCATGCTGCTGCTGTTGATCGTGCCGATTCTCTGGTTCCACAAGCACCAGAACAAGGAAATGGGGGGAAGGGGATGAACAACTTGCCGGTAGTGCGCTCACCGTGGCGTATCGCCATTCTGGTGATAGGCTTCACCTTCTTGTACGCACCGATGTTGATGTTGGTGATCTACTCGTTCAACAGCTCCAAACTGGTGACGGTGTGGGCCGGTTGGTCGACGCGCTGGTATACCGCGCTGTTCCATGATTCGGCGATGATCAGCGCGGTCGGGCTTAGCCTGACCATCGCTGCCGCCTCAGCGACTGCCGCGGTGGTGTTGGGGGCGATTGCGGCGATGGTGATGGTGCGCTTTGGGCGTTTCCGGGGGTCAACCGGTTTTGCCTTTATGCTGACCGCTCCGCTGGTTATGCCGGACGTGATCACCGGCCTGTCGCTGCTGCTGCTGTTTGTGGCGATGGGGCACACCTTTGGCTGGCCGTCGGAACGCGGCATGTTCACCATCTGGCTGGCGCACGTCACCTTCTGTACGGCCTATGTTTCGGTGGTGATCAGTTCGCGTCTGCGTGAGTTGGATCGCTCGATCGAAGAGGCGGCGATGGATCTGGGCGCAACGCCGTTGAAAGTGTTCTTCGTGATCACTCTGCCGATGATTGCCCCGGCGCTGATCGCCGGCTGGATGTTGGCGTTCACCCTGTCGCTGGACGATCTGGTGATTGCCAGCTTTGTCGCCGGACCGGGGGCGACCACCTTGCCGATGTTGGTGTTCTCCAGCGTGCGGATGGGGGTTAATCCGGAAATTAACGCCCTGGCGAGTTTGATCTTGCTGGTGGTCGGCGTTATCGGTCTGATTGCATGGTGGTTTATGGCGCGCTCGGAAAAACAGCGATCGCGCGAATTACAAAAGGCTGCCCGTAGCTGAGTCTGATTAAACCTGCTATTTTTGCAATTATTGGTATTGCAATTGATTACCTGACTTTATATATCTCGTTTGAATATACCCTATAGCTTTCGAGTTACAGCTAGGCGACCAGCTCGCTCATCCCCAGGCGCTTACTTAAGTAAGTAACTGGGGTGAGCTAGCGCAGGTAACAACGCTGTAACTTGAAAGATGACGGGTATAGGAGGCGTTTCGTTGCGGAACATGGACATGTCAGACATGCTAAATAGCAGGCAGGGAATGAGAACGACTTCAGATGCGCCAGTGCCGGTGATGGTGGCCGGAACGGCGATGGTGGCGATCAAGTGCATCAGCGTGCTGTTGTTGTTGGGCGAACTGGGCGTCGATGGCGCGCAGGAGTTTGTCAGCACCAGCGCGCAGGCCTGGGATTCCACCTTGATATTTTTGGCCGGCCTGGTATTGCTGTGCCTGCAAATCAGCTGCGGTTTCGCGGTGATGCGCGGTCGCAACTGGGGCCGTTGGGTCTATGTGGCCTGCCAATGTCTGGTGGTTGGTTATCTGCTGTTGGCGACTATTGGCAGCTTTCTGCCGGAGGTGTTTACCGTCGAAGGTGAAACCAGCGGCCAAATTCTGCACGTGCTGATCCTGCAAAAAATCCCGGACGTCGTCATTCTGGCGTTAATGTTTGTTCCCGCCACCAGCCGCCGTTATTTCGCCGCGCGCAATTGAGATTTTAACGGCGTAGAGTGATAAACTCTGCGCCCTTAATTATTCACCCCGAACTCAGGGTTATCTTCATGCATTGCGCTTTGTATACGGCGGGCACCTGCCGTTCCTGTCAGTGGCTGGAAAAGCCTTATCTGCAGCAACTGACGGACAAACAGCATCATCTGCAATCACTGCTGGCCGACCGTGACGTCGCACAGTGGCTGGAACCGATCGCCGGTGAGCAGAGCGCATTTCGCAATAAAGCCAAAATGGTGGTCAGCGGCAGCGTAGAGCGTCCGCTACTTGGCATGCTGCATCGCGACGGTACGCCGGTGGATCTGAGTGCCTGCCCGCTGTATCCCGCCAGTTTTTCGCCGATGTTCGATGTGTTGAAAAGCTTTATCGCTCGCGCCGGTCTGACGCCATACAACGTGGCGCGTAAACGCGGTGAACTGAAGTACCTGCTGCTGACTGAAAGTACCCACAGCGGTGGCGTGATGCTGCGTTTTGTACTGCGTTCAGATAGCAAACTTGCGCAGTTACGCGCTGCGCTACCGTGGCTGCAACAGCAGTTGCCGCAGCTCAGGGTGATCTCCGCTAATATTCAGCCGGTGCATATGGCGATTATGGAAGGGGAACGGGAGATCCCGCTGACCGGGCAGCAGGCCTTGGAGGAGCGGTTTAATCAGGTGCCGTTGTATATCCGCCCGCAAAGTTTCTTCCAGACCAATCCGCAGGTGGCTGCCGAACTTTATGCCACCGCTCGCGATTGGGTACGGGCGTTGGCTATCGATAGCATGTGGGATCTGTTCTGTGGTGTGGGTGGGTTTGGCCTGCATTGCGCCCAGCCGGAAACACGGCTGACCGGCATTGAGATCAGTGCCGAGGCGATTGCCTGTGCGCGCCAGTCGGCAGAAACCTTGGGTCTGCAACACGTCGATTTTAAGGCGCTGGATTCTACTCAGTTCGCTACCGCTGAAGGCAGCGTGCCGCAACTGGTGCTGGTCAATCCGCCGCGTCGCGGCATTGGCAAGGCGCTGTGTGACTATCTGAACCAGATGGCGCCAGGCTATATTCTGTATTCGAGTTGCAACGCCGAGAGCATGGCGAAAGACATTGAGATGTTGCCGGATTACCGCATCGAGCGCGTGCAGCTGTTTGATATGTTCCCGCACACCGCCCATTACGAAGTGCTGACGCTGCTGGTTCGTAATTAAAGGTTATAAGTCATCCAGATTGACCTTAATGCGTTTAGGCACAGGTATCTCGGGTTTAAAGAAAACTTTGCCATCACACTCAGGGCGTGGCATCCCACGCCCCGAATAGCGCTTACTGCGGGAACCACTTGTCGTTAATGGCTTTGTAGGTGCCGTCGGCCTTGATGGCGTCCAGCGCGCTATTGAGCTTGGTCAGCAGCGCCTGATTGTCTGGTCGTACCGCAATGCCCAGTCCGGTACCAAAGTATTGTGCATCGGTAACGTGTTCGCCGACCGGGGCCAACTGAGGGTTGTTCTTCAGCCACTCATTCACCACCGCAGTGTCACCGAAGACCCCGTCAATGCGGCCATTTTTCAGTTCGAGAATGGCGTTCTGATAGCTGTCGTAAGAGACGGTGTTAATCTCCGGATGCTTGTCCTGCATGTATTTTTGGTGAGTGGTGCCGTTCTCCATGCCGACCTTTTTCCCTTTCAGATCCGCCAGCGAGCTGAACTTACCTTTCTCGGCAATCACAATCGCCGAGTTGGCGTAATAGGGTTGGGTGAAGGAAACTTGCTTGCTGCGCTCGGGCGTGATGTCCATTCCGGAAATCACGGCATCGTATTTCTTGAATTTCAGCGCGGCGATCAGGCTGTCGAAGGCCTGGTTGGTGAAGGTACATTCGGCCTTCATTTGTTTGCACAACGCGTTGGCCAGATCGATATCGAAGCCCACGATCTTGTTATTGGCATCCAGCGACTCGAACGGCGGATAGGTGGCGGAAGAGGCGAAGCGAATGGTCTCGGCTGCGCTGGCGTTGAAGGCGATGCCCGCTAATACCGTGGCGGCCAGTAATAGTTTTTTCATGCTTAAAACTCCTGTCTGCAAGTCTGCGTGTTTTTATCTCGTCACCGCTTGATTTTACTGACAATAACCCAGATGTTTTGGCGGCTGTTGCTCGGTGTTAACCCTGCCAGTTAATGAATTAATATGCAATATAAATGATTAAAAATTTGCATTGGGCATTAAAAAGCCCCGCGCGAGGGCAGGGCTTTGAGAGCGTGGGTCAACTCACTCAGTTGCGGCGTTCGAAAGCCAGCGCCCGGCGTTCCACCACACGCATCAGCAGCGTCAGCAGACCGTTGACGCACAGATACACCAGCCCGGCGGCACCAAACACCATCACGTCGTAGGTACGGCCATACATCAGTTGGCTGTAGCCCATCACTTCCATCAGGGTGATGGTGTAGGCCAGCGAGGTGCTTTTGAACACCAGCACCACTTCGTTGGAGTAAGACGACAGCGCACGCTTAAAGGCGAACGGCAGCAGGATACGCAACGACTGCGCGCGTGACATGCCGAGTGCTTCGCAAGACTGCCACTGACCGGCCGGGATCGCCCGCACGGCACCGTAGAACAGTTGGGTGGTGTAAGCCGCACTGTTCAGCGCCAATGCGATCATCGCACACAGCCACGGCTGCGACAGCAAATCCCACAGCCAGGGATATTCGCGGATCGCCGGGAACTGGCCGGGGCCGTAGTAGATCAGGAAGATCTGCACCAGCAGCGGTGTACCGGTGAACAGGGTGATGTAGATTTTCACCAACGGCGTCAGGATCGGCGTTTTCAGCGTCAGGATCACCGTCAGCACCAGTGACAGCACCAGTGCCACGATCAGGGCGGTAATGGTCAGCGTCAGGCTGGTGTGCAGCCCTTTGAGAATTTCAGGCAAGAACTCAAACATCAGGATGGCCCCCGCTCAAAACGCGTGGTGCGCAGTTCGATGCGTTTAATGATGTACTGGCTGAACAGGGTGACCACCAGGTAAATCGCCGCCGCAATCACGTACCAGGTAAATGGCTCCTGGGTGCGGGTAGCGATGCTTTTGGTTTGCAGCATCAGATCGTTAACGCTGATCAGTGACACCAGCGCGGTATCCTTCAGCAACACCAGCCACTGGTTACCCAGGCCGGGCAGGGCATGACGCCACATTTGCGGCATGATCAGGCGAAAGAAAATCGCCGTGGTGCTCATCCCCAACGCCTGACCGGATTCCCACTGTCCCTGCGGTACGGCCTTCAGCGCGCCGCGCAGTGTTTGCGAGGCATAGGCAGAATAGAGCAGGGCGAGGGCAATCACGCCGCACAGGAACGGGCTGACTTCGAAGTTATCAATCGCCAGTTGGACCGGCAGTTGGAACAGGCCAAGGTTCAGGGTGAAGCCATCGGACAGCATCAGCAACAGCTGCGACGAGCCGAAATAGATGAACAGTACCACCAGAATTTCCGGCAGGCCGCGCAGCAGGGTGACCCAGGCGGTGCCGAGACAGCTAACCACTTTCCAGCGTGATGACTCCCAGACGGCAAACAGCATCGCCAGGATCAGCCCCAGGATAAGGGCGCAAACGGCAAGGCCGACGGTCATCCCGGCGGCGCTTGCTAAAGGTTGAATTTCATTCATCGGAGTTGATTACTGCTGGAACCATTTTTTGTAGATGGTTTGGTAAGTCCCATCCTGTTTGATCTTGTCCAGAGCGGCGTTGAACTTGCCCTGCAGATCGGTATTTTTCTGGCGAACGGCAATGCCCAACCCGGTACCGAAGTAGTCTTTATCGGTCACCTTATCGCCCACGGCGGCCAGTGCCGCATTTTGTTTCAGCCATTCGTTGACCACCGCAGTGTCACCAAATACCGCATCAACGCGGCCATTTTTCAGATCCAGAATGGCGTTCTGATAGCTGTCATAAGGCACGGTGGTGATTTCCGGGTGCTTGTCGGTCAGGTATTTCTGATGGGTGGTGCCGTTCTGCACGCCCACTTTCTTGCCTTTCAGCGCAGCGACGTCAGCCACTTTGCCTTTCTGGGCGACAAACAGGGCGGAGTTGTCGTAATACGGCTTGGTAAACAGCACCTGTTTTTCACGCTCAGGCGTGATGTCCATACCGGCCATCACCGCGTCGAAACGCTTGAACTTCAGGCTTGGGATCAGGCTGTCGAAAGCCTGATTGGTGAAGGTACACTCAGCCTGGATCTCTTTACACAGCGCGTTGGCCAGATCGACATCAAAGCCCTGGATCTTGTTGCTGGCGTCAATAAATTCAAATGGAGGATAAGAAGCTTCGGTAGCGAAACGGATAGTTTCGGCTGCGGAGGCGGAAACGCTGATGCCAGCCAGAACGGCGGCGATTATTAGTTTTTTCATCGCAAACTCCCCAAATTACAGCAAGTAGAATTGTTAGTGTGATAAGTAATTGGCAAACTCGGTGGTCTGTGGATGCTTGAAGTGACTGGCATCGCCCTGTTCCACAACGTGGCCGTTTTCCATGTACACCACGCGGCTGGCGGTTTTGCGCGCCACTTCCACTTCGTGGGTCACGATCACCTGGGTGATGCCGGTGCCGGCCAACTCGCGAATGATGCTGACGATTTGGGCGGTGATTTCAGGATCCAGCGCGGCGGTCGGTTCATCAAACAGCAACACCTGCGGTTCCATCATCAGCGCGCGGGCAATGGCCACGCGTTGTTGCTGGCCACCGGAAAGGTGCAGTGGGAAACGATCGGCAAAGTCGGTCAGGCGCAGGCGCTTCAACAGCTTGTCGGCACGCTCCATCGCCTGAGCCTTGGTCAGGCCCAGTACGCGACACGGTGCTTCGATCAGGTTTTGCACCACGGTGAGGTGAGGCCAGAGGTTGTATTGCTGGAAGACCATGCCGACATTCTGACGCAGCTCGCGAATGGCTTTTTCGCCCGGAGCCTGTTTGAAGTCGAATTGATTACCGGCAATCCGCAATTGGCCTGAACGTGGCATTTCCAGCAGATTTAACACCCGTAGCAATGAGCTTTTCCCCGCGCCGCTAGGACCCAGCAGCACTAAGGTTTCCCCTGCTGGGCAATCCAGCGTGATGTCAAACAGCGCCTGATGTGCGCCGTAATAGCAGTTGATACCGTTAAGTTGAATGCTCATGCGCCAAAATTGAATAGATATTGATGCCGCGAATGTTAACTTCCACAGAATACTTATGCAATCTTTGTGCGTTAAAATTTATTACTGCGCGGCAGAATAGTAAAAGAATAGCACAAGATACCGCGACTCAGGTTCGAAGGGGGGATTTGTCGTGCATGCTGTGAGGTAGGTAGCGAAATTTCTTAAAGTGAACAAATGTTGAGCGCGATCAGGGCATTTTTCTAACCACCGGCACCATGGGGCACCGGTGGTTGAGTTGGCTTACTGGTTTTCCAACACCTGGCGCAGCGTACCGCTGGCGGCATGCGGCGGCACGTTCAGATAGCGGATGTCGTCGACCACCCAACAGGTGCCCTCACGTACCATCAGCACTTCATCCTGCCAGTTGACCGCGCTGCCGCCGTCTTTCTGGTAGCTGAGCTGAACGCGCAGCGGAATATTTTTGGCATCGGTATTAGGAATGGTCGAGGCGCTGGCGACGCTTGCACTGGTTGGCCCCTGAGCATTGCCGGTGAACAGATCGCCGGTAACCTGATGCTTGCCCGGGTTCTGATTGGCCGTCACCAGATCCTGGTACAACACTTTACTCAGGTAAGGCTGCAGTTGCGCCAGGCGGTTGCTGTCCGGCAGGGTGGTGCCGGCACCTTGTTGCAGCCGTAGATCGTAAAATTTCTGTGCGACCGTATCCGGGCCGCCTTCCACACAACCGCCGGTACGGGTGCCGATATCCTTGAATGCCGGTTCAACGGTGGTGCAGGCACTCAGTAACAGCGCTAAGGGAAAAACAGCCGCAATCGTTCTTGTTTTCATCTCATTACCTTATGTGAAAGTCTCTACCATGAAGACCACTAGCCTACAGTATAAATGCGATTTCGGGCCTTGCATTCGTACTGCGTGCCATTTCATAACAGAACATAATGGTAAATCAATGGTCAGATAAATGAGATGAATCAATCAAGCAAGGAGTTTTGATGCAGCTTTCAACCACCCCGACCCTGGAAGGGTTTACCATTACCGAGTACTGCGGCGTTGTTACCGGCGAGGCCATTTTGGGCGCCAATATTTTCCGTGATTTCTTCGCCGGCGTGCGTGATATCGTGGGCGGCCGTTCCGGCGCTTATGAGAAAGAGCTGCGTAAAGCGCGCCTGATCGCCTTCCAGGAGCTGGAAGAGCAGGCACAAGAATTGGGTGCCAATGCGGTGGTCGGTATTGATATTGATTACGAAACCGTGGGTAAAGACAGCAGCATGCTGATGGTGACCGTCAGCGGCACCGCGGTGAAAGTCAGCCGTTAATCCTCTCTCTCACGCCCCGGCTATTGCCGGGGCGTCATATATTTAATCGGCCCTACGGGATTCAATTTTTAATGGCCGGTGTTCCTGCGGCCTGGCTGCGGGTGCCGGGCGATGCTCTGTGCGCACCTGCTGCTGATGGAATGGGTTCCGCGGGGTATCCGACCGTTGCTGTATCGGCTGCGGGCGGGAAACCGGGGCTACGGGCGCGCTGCGAACCACCGGTTTAGTGGCTGCGGGTCGAGCGACTTGCTGTGCGGCATGAGGCGCGGTTGTGTGCTGTTGAGTTGGCCGATTCTGTGTTTGCTGAACCGGCGCCGCTGATTTTCGCGTTTGCTGCGGTACCGCTGCGGGTGCCGTAGAGTTGAATTTCGGCAGGGTCATCTGTGGCTGAGTATGGGCCGAGGGGGTCACTGCACGGGGCGTGGCTGCCGTTCCCGTATGGGTAAAGTTCGGTGCAGCTATTGGTTGGCGCGTATTAACCGCGGCTGCCTGTTGGGCAAAGTGAGGTTGCTGCATCGTGTTAACGTTCGGAGCCGGACGGGCCGTCGGTGCGGCAATACGTGGCGCCTGAACCACCGGCGTGTTGCGGTAATTATTCACTGTGTTGCTGCGGTTCACATTATTATATTGATTGATATTGGTGACGCGGTTAATCACCGTGGTGGAATGCGAGACATAGGGCGCATTGTTGTAGACCACCGGTTGACGCCGATTATTCCAGTGCACGTCCCAGCTATGCCAGTCGTCATGATGATTCTCATTAATTAATGCACCGACCACGATACCGACACCAAAGCTGATCACCCCTGCCGCCACCATATCGCCGCTGCTATAGCCGGGAGCACTTTGATATTGGTAGCTCGGGTAGGCCGGTACCGGTGCGCCATAGGCCACCCAGGGGTCGTAACGCGGTACATAGACCACATTCGGTTGGCTGGGCTCAATTACAATGGTTTGTGCCGGGGCGGCCACTACGGTTTGCGTGTAGGGCTGCTGTTCAACATATTGTGTGGCCGGGGTGACAATCACTTTTTGCTGCGGTGAGGTTTTCAGCGTGCCTTGGGTGGCGGCGCGTTGACGCATCACCTGAATAGCGTTCATCACGTCGCTGGGATCGTTGAGATAAGCATCGCCCAGCGCGCTGGTCCAGGGGATATTTTTCGCCATCTGGTCCAGCACATCAGGAAATTGCACTAATCCACGTACGCTCGGGTCCCAGGGCTGAGCATCGGCGGCCGTGGCGAGCGCCGCCGGTTGCAGGCCACGGTTTTGTGCCAGCCAGCTATCCGCCGTGCTGATTTGGTCGGGATACCCGGCCCCCGCTAACACCTGCGCTAACAATTTGTCAGGAAAAAGCGCCACCGGGCTAACCAACTGGTACAGTTGATCGGCGCTCAACGGCGTATAGGCCGTCGCTACTGCGGGAGATGTAGCTGCCGCCGGAGATGTGGCGGCGGTAGCTGGGGGGGCCCCCATCGCGTTGGCCACGGTCTTTTGGTCACAGCCGCTGAGCGGCAGCATGGCGACGCAGATCAGCCATGCGAGACGGTTTGGCTTGAACATGGGTGACTCACTTTTATCAGCGCAGGTAATATGATTAGCCTAACAGCTGAAGTGCAATCTGCCAGTCCAGCGCAACACTCGCTTGCACATCAGGCTGATCTGTCATCATTAATTGAATAACTTGATTATTAGATACAGGTTAATCAATCCGGGTTACAAATTGGGCAACCTAAATCGCAGGAGGGAATCGTGAAAATTTGGCCAGGGATATTTGCCGCCGCGCTGCTCGCAGGCTGTCAAAGCGTGCCGCAGGACACCATTGTCGATCATGGCGGCTATCAACTTGAAACCCTGCATCAGGCGCAGGGTGCAGACCAACGCATTCGTTTTTTGGTGATGCATTACACCGCCGAAGATTTCCACTCCTCATTGAAAACCCTGACGGATGAACACGTCAGCGCGCATTATCTGTTACCGGCGCACCCGCCACTGGCGCAGGGCAAACCGGTGGCTTTCCAACTGGTGCCGGAAGCGTTGCGCGCATGGCATGCCGGGGCCAGCAGTTGGCGCGGCAGAACCAACCTGAATGACACCTCTATTGGCATCGAAATCGTCAATCGTGGGTTCAACCGTACCCTGTTGTTTACCCACTGGCAGCCGTATACGCCACAGCAAATTGCCCTGTTGATCCCGCTGAGCCGCGATATTATCCAACGCTATGGTATTCAGCCGACGGACGTGGTGGGGCACAGCGATATTGCGCCGCAGCGCAAGCAGGATCCCGGCCCGTTATTCCCCTGGCAGCAACTGGCGCAGGCGGGGATTGGCGCCTGGCCGGATGAGGCGCAGGTGCAGAAACTCTTGGCCGGGCGGGATAAGCATGCCGAAGTGCCGCTGGCGCCGTTGATGGCAAAGCTGGCGAGTTACGGTTACGGGATTGATGCGCAGTGGGATGTCCGGCAGCAGAAAAACGTGCTGGCGGCGTTTCAGATGCATTTCCGGCCCAGCGATTATCGCGGTGAGCCGGATGCCGAGAGTGAGGCCATTGTCGACGCGCTGCTGCTGAAGTACGGTGCAGCCCGTTAATTACAGGCCGTGCAGTTTACCGTGATCTTTCAGCCAGCGGGCGGTGCGGGAAATGCCTTCGTCCAGCGAAATAATCGGTCGGTAGTCCAGCTCTTGCTGGGCGCGGGTGGTGTCCAGCGTCAGATCAAAATTGAGCTTGGCGACGCCATAATGGGTCAGCACCGGCTCTTTTTCACTTTTGCTGCCGAGCTTTTCCATGCCGCGCGCCATCATGTCGAGCATCGGGTAGGGGACCGAACGGATCCGACACTTCATGCCGAGTTCGTCGATCAACTGCTGCACCACGCTATGTAACTGACGCGGTTGCTGGTTGGTGATGTTATAGGCGCGGCCTGATGGGGTATTCTCTTTCTGGGTTGCCAGCCACATGGCGTGCACGGCGTTTTCCAGATAGGTCATGTCCACCAGCGCAGCACCGCCGCGTGGCAGCAGCAGGTTGCCGTAGCGTTTGATCATCTGCAGCAAACGCGGCAGCATCACCTTGTCGTGCGGTCCGAATAACCCCTGAGGACGCAGAATGGTGAAGTGAGTCTGCGGGTTGGACAGCGCCAACTGCTGGATCACGTGTTCACCGGCGGCCTTGCTGCGTGCAAACTCATTGGCATAGCGTGCAGGGCGGAAGTCTTCGGTAACGTTGCGATGGTGATGATAGTCGAAGTAAACCGCCGGCGAAGAGATATGGATAAACTGCGCAACACCGTAGGCCGCTGCCCATTCGCCCAGGCGACGGGTCGCGCGTACGTTGGCCAGTTCAAACGCCTCTTCGGTGCCCCAGGGGGAGGTGAAACTGGAGCAATGCCACAGCACGTCCACATCGGCCAGCATGGCTTTGGCCTGCGATGAGATCAGGTTGGTGAGATCGGCATGAATGAATTCTGCACCCATTTTTTCCAGCAGACTGCCCATAGCCTGGTTGCGACCGGTCGCGCGCACTTTTATGCCCTGACGGCGCAGATATTCAACGGCGTTACGGCCTAACCCACTGGTTGCACCGGTGACCAATACCTTCATAACGAACTCTATTCTCACCAAAAATCAGAATGCTGACGGCCTTCAGCGGCGTGCCAGCAAATAAGATGCCATTCTTTCGTTATTTCGTGCTCTATGCAATCAGAAAGGCCCTAACCGCAGCAGCAAAGTGTGCGGTTGATCGACAATTGAACACTATACCCGTCATCTTTCAAGCCGCAGCGTTGTTACCTGCACTCGCTCACCCCAGTTACTTACTCAAGTAAGCGCCTGGGGATGAGCGAGCTGGGCGCCTAGCTGCAACTTGAAAGCTATAGGGTATGGTATGGCTAAGGGTGATTGCGCGGATGCTCTTCGGCCAGTTTGGCAATGCGGCGTGCCATACCGCGAAAAATAAACAGATGAGCGGGCATCATGGCGAACCAATACAGCAGCCCACTGAAACCGGCGGGGTGCCACCAGGCACGAACGTCGAGGGTACGGTGGTCGCCGTGATCCTTGATGGTAAAGCTCAGGCGGCCCAGTCCTGGGGCTTTCATACCGAACAGTAACGCCAACTGGCGCTGCGGTTTGAGCGTGATGACCTTCCAGCCGTCGACCACGTCGCCAATTTCCAGCGTGTCGCGCGGTGGACGGCCATAAACCACGCGATTGCCGATCATATCGTCCATACGGGCGCGGATTTGCCACAGAATATTGGCGTAAAAATACCCCTCTTTACCGCCCAGTTGCTGCACGGTATGCCACAGCGCCTGGCTGGATGCCTGGGTTTCTATCGAACAACCGGCCTGTTTGGGATAAAAACCGTAGCCCGGTCGCCAGCGTGCTCGTGCCTCTGGATCGTAGCCCCAGTCGGCGGAATCGACGACTTCCGCTTCGCGTTGCAGGGTGGCCGTCACCGCCTGGTCGAAGGTTTGCAGTTCCTGCGGTATCAACGCCTGCAGCGGTTTACCGTCGGCGGGCAGATCATGGTTCAATCCCTGGATCAGTGCGCTGGCGATGGAGGTGGGCACCGAGGTGATCATGCTTATAAACCATACCGAGATAAAACGGGTGGGTAGCGGGATCGGGATCAGCCAGCGTTTCTTGCCGCTGATGGCGATAAAGCGTTCAAACATGGTTTGGTAGCTGATGTATTCGGGGCCGGCGACGTCAAAAATTCGGTTTTCTTCTGCCGGATGCGCCAGCAGATCGGCCAGATACACCAGCAGGTTTTCCAGTGCCACCGGGGAAGATTTGGAACGTACCCAGCGCGGCGGCGTTAGCACCGGCAGGTTGTAGACCATGTCGCGCATGATTTCGAACGCGGCCGAGCCGGGGCCGACAATGATACTGGCGCGCAGTTCGGTGACCGGGACGCCACTCTGGCGAAGGATCTCACCGGTCAGCTTACGCGCTACCAGGTGCGGCGAGCTATCGCCCTCGGGTTGCAGTGCGCCGAGAAAAATCACCTGTTTGACGCTGGAACTGCGCAGCGCCTCGCGCAGGTTTTCAGCGGCCTGGCGTTCTTTTTCAATAAAATCATCGCCGTCACCCATGCCGTGGATCAGATAATAAACGGCGTCGATCTCCCACAGGGCGGCGGCCAGGGTTTCCGGCCGATAAACGTCGACATATTGGCAGTTAACCTGCGGCCAGTGCTGCTCCTGCAGCCATTCGATACGACGCGCGGCGGCGGTAATGCTATGTCCCTGTTCGATCAGGTGGGGGATCAGGTTTTGGCCGATATAGCCGCTGGCCCCTAGAACCAGTACGCGTTGAGCTGTCATTAGCGCCGCCTTTGCGGTGAAAGTCTGTTTAGCATAGACACAGGATGCCAAACTCGTGGTTTAAATGCACTTTTTGTGTGGTTATGCGAGCATTGCATCCGCTGACGGGCGGCGTCACACTACGCACCGTTTGTCTGTACTAAGCCGGAAGCTATGAAACTCAATGCCGTTTGTTATGCCCTGTTGGGACTGGCGCTGATCGCCAGTTTGTTTTTCCTGCATCCGATCTGGATGTGGTGGTTGTTGGCTAACCTGCTGACGCTGTTGGTGTACGGTGCGGATAAGTTTGCGGCGCGCAAAGACTGGCGACGAGTACCGGAAAGCACGCTGCTGGTGTTCGGGCTGGTGGGCGGCTGGGCCGGGGCGATAGTCGCACAGCAGTTGTTTCGCCATAAAACCCAGAAACAGCCGTTCAAAAGTTGGTTTATCGTCAGCGTAGTGCTGAATGTGCTAGCGACGCTGGCGATTTGGTACTGGGTTTATGGCCGCTGGATACTCTGATTCACAGCAATAACGGCAGGGTAGCGCTTGCTGTTTCCTGCACGGCCTGGCCGTAAGCAGGGTCAAACTTGGCCAGTTCGGCCACCATAAACTCCACCAGCAACATCGCGCCGACCTTGGCAGGCAGTGCGCCGGCGTTCAGCGGACCTTCCGGTTTGGCCGCCACCAGCAGCACATCCGCCAGTTTGGCCAGCGGGCTGCGCTGGGTGTTGCTGACGGCGATGATCCGTGCGCCGCGTTGTTTGCCCAGGGTCACCGCATGTAACACATCTTTGGTCGATCCTGAGCTGGAGATGACGATCAGCAGGTCTTGCTTTCCCAGCGAAGCTGCGTTCATCGCTGCCCGGTGCATATCACTGAACAACAGCGCCGGTTTGCCCACTCGCAACAGCTTGTAGTGCAAGAAATCCCCGATAATCGCACTGGCGGCGACGCCATAAATCTGCACCGAAGCGCTCTGGTGCAGACTTTCTGCCGCCTGTCGCAGGGCCTGATGGTCCAGCAACGCGCCGGTATCCCGCAATGCCTGCACGCTTTCCTCCACCAGATCCTCCGTGGGGCTCTGGCGCGTGGTCGCCTCAGTCTGGTTTTGTTGCAGGCTCAGCGCCAGCGCCATTTTAAACTCGGTATAGCCTTTGCAGCCCAGATGGCGGCAAAGCCGGGTCACGCTGGCTTCGCTGGTACCGCTCTCGCGAGCCAGTTCGGTGATGGTAAAGTAGACGGCCCTGGACGGCTCCTCGATCACATAGCTACCGAGTTTTTGCAGCGTGGGGCTGTAACTCGTCAGATCTTGCCGCAGCCGCAATAATAAATTTCCAGTATTCATCACGTTACCTTTCTGATTATTCCTCTTTCTATTGTGGCGGAAAGTCGCCGCCGCCCGCCAGCGAAATCGACGTATTGTGAAGCCGATCATCGTTATGATTAAAATTTTCAACATTTGTATTTATTTGTGGTAAAAATTTTCATCATAAAAAATGATGGTGAGGAAAATTTATGTCAACAGCAGGGGAATCAAGGTCCGGCAGCTGGTTTGAAAAAGCCCAGCGGTTCGGAAAGTCGTTTATGTTGCCGATCGCCGTGTTGCCAGCCGCTGGCTTGCTGCTGGGGATCGGTGGGGCGTTGTCCAATCCCAATACTCTGGAGGCCTATCCCTTCCTCAACGTCGGTTGGCTGCAGGGAGTGTTTACCGTGATGGCCAGCGCCGGTTCTATCGTGTTTGCCAACCTGGCGGTGTTGTTCGCCGTGGGTGTGGCCGTGGGCCTGGCCAAAGGTGATAAGGGGACGGCGGGGCTGGCATCGTTGATTGCCTACCTGGTGATGAATGCCACCATCAATGCCTTACTCAAAATCAACGGTTCTCTGGCCGTTGAAAATCCGGGTGCGGTGGGGCAAGGCGTCATTATGGGCATCCAAACGCTGGAGACCGGGGTATTCGGCGGGGTGATCATTGGCCTGGTGACCGGGTATCTGCACGATCGCTACAACAAAATTGCGTTGCCGCAGTTCCTGGGTTTTTTCGGGGGTTCCCGTTTCGTCCCTATTATCTGCTCCCTGGCGGCCATGGGCGTGGGAGCCCTGATGACCGTTATCTGGCCCCACTTCCAGCAGGTGATCTTTGGCCTGGGCGGGCTGGTGGATGCCAGTGGTTATTTGGGCACCTTTATCTATGGTTTTGTGCTGCGCATGCTGGGGCCATTTGGCCTGCACCATATTTTTTATCTGCCGTTCTGGACCACGGCACTGGGCGGCAGCGAAGTGATCAACGGCCAGTTGGTGGAAGGGACACAGCGTATTTTCTTCGCTCAGCTCGCCGATCCACATACCCAGCAGTTTTACATCGGGACTGCGCGTTTTATGTCTGGCCGCTTTATCACCATGATGTTTGGTTTGGTAGGGGCCTGTCTGGCGATGTACCAGACCGCCCGCCCAGAGAACCGCAAACGCGTCGGCGGTTTGTTACTGTCGGCGGCGTTGACCTCGTTCCTCACCGGCATTACCGAGCCGATTGAGTTCTCGTTCCTGTTTGTCGCCCCGGCGCTGTACGTGGTCCATGCCCTGTTTGATGGCCTGGCGTTCATGCTTGCCCATATTCTGCATATCACTATCGGCCAGACGTTCTCCGGCGGCTTTATTGATTTCATGCTGTTTGGCGTATTGCAGGGCGAGGCCAAGACCCACTGGATGTATGTGCCGCTGGTCGGCGTTCCCTGGTTTTTTCTGTACTACTTCACCTTCCGCTTCCTGATTGTTCGTTTCAATTTCAAAACGCCGGGGCGCGGCGAAGAACTGCCGGCCGAAGTGGCACTGGAAGGTACCGCGCGATCGCAGCAGGTGCTGGCGGCGCTGGGTGGCAAAGACAACATTGTCGAGTTGGACTGCTGCGCCACCCGTTTGCGCATTACGGTGAAGCAGAGCCGGTTGCTGGATGAAGCCGGGCTGAAAGCCAGCGGGGCACGTGCGGTGATCATTCGCGGCAATGGAGTGCAGGTCATTTACGGTCCGCACGTCACAATCATTAAAAATGAAGTCGAGGAGTTATTGAATTTATGACGCTTTCTATTTTGCAGCAGATTAAGGGACGGTTGGTGGTTTCCTGCCAGGCATTGGATGATGAGCCGCTGCACAGTGAATTTATCATGTCGCGTATGGCGGTTGCTGCGCAGCAAGGCGGGGCGGCAGCGATCCGGGCCAACAGCGTAGAGGATGTCAAAGCCATCATGCAGGCGGTGACACTGCCAGTGATTGGTATCATCAAACGTGATTATGTCGGCAGTCAGGTGTACATCACGCCCACTTTGCAAGAAATTGATGAGCTGATGACGGCGGGGCCGCAGATGATTGCCCTGGATGCGACCTTGCATCCTCGACCTGGCACCCTGACGTTGGCGGCGTTGGTTGCTGCCGTGCGTGAGCGATATCCCGACGTGTTGTTGATGGCGGACATCGCCACGCTGGAAGAGGCCATCCATGCCGATCGTCTGGGTTTCGACTGTGTGGGAACAACCTTGCATGGCTATACCGAAGAAACCTTGGGCCGTCAGTTGGCACAGGACGACTTTGTTTTTCTGCGGGAGGTACTGGCGGCGGTCAGCGTACCGGTGATTGCCGAGGGCAATGTTGAAACGCCGATAATGGCCGCCCGCTGTCTGGCTTTGGACGCGCATGCGGTGGTAGTGGGCGGGGCCATTACTCGTCCGCAGCAGATCACCCGTCGCTTTGTGGCCGCACTCGGGAACTGATGGGGATCTCCCTGAGGGTTACGTCAGGGAGATTCAGGACTCAGGCGTGCTGTTGGAGGAATTCCCGCCACAAATCAACCAGGCGCTGCAAATCCTGACGGCTGACGTCGAGATGGGTCAGAATGCGCGTCAACGGCCCGCTGCTGATCAGTACCCCGTGCTCACGCATCCAGGGGCCCAGTTTGGCCGCCAGCTCCGGTGACTGACGCAGGTACAGCACGTTGGTCTGCGCGCCCGGCTCGACGATGTCGACGCCAATCCGTTGCAGTTGCTGTTCCAGCCATTTGGCATTGTCGTGGTCTTCACGCAGGCGCTCGACGTTGTGCTCCAGCGCATATAACCCGGCCGCAGCCAGAATACCGGCCTGGCGCAGGCCACCGCCGGTCATTTTGCGCCAGCGCAGGGCCTGCTGGATAAAGGCCTCACTGCCGCACAATAACGACCCCACCGGCGCGCCGAGCCCTTTTGACAGGCAAATGGTGAGGGTGTCGCAGTACTGCACAATCTCTTTCAACGGCACATTCAATGCGACGGTGGCGTTGAAGATGCGTGCGCCGTCGATATGCAAGGCCAACTGATGCTCACGGCTGAACTGCCAGGCCTGCTGCAGGTATTCCAGCGGTAGCACGCGGCCACTGATGGTGTTTTCCAGGCTCAGCAGGCGGGTTCTGGCAAAGTGGATATCGTCGGGTTTGATTGCAGCGGCGACCTTATCGAGCGGCAGGGTGCCGTCCGGGTTCGCTTCAATCGGCTGTGGCTGGATGCTGCCGAGCACCGCCGCGCCGCCGGCTTCGTATTTATAGTTATGCGCCTGCTGGCCGACAATGTACTCATCACCGCGCTGGCAATGGCTCAGTAGCGCGACCAGGTTGGCCTGAGTACCGCTTGGCAAGAACAGCGCCGCTTCTTTACCGGACAGACGGACCGCTTCTGCCTCCAGGGCGTTGACCGTCGGGTCATCGCCGTAAACGTCATCACCGACTTCGGCCTGGGCCATGGCTTCACGCATCGCGGCGCTGGGGCGAGTCACTGTGTCACTGCGTAGATCGATAAACATAAATATCCTTAGCGCCAATGAGAGGAACGACCTCCATCATAGCCGGATTATGGCGTTGCAAAAGCGGAAAATGCGGGGCGCAGCGACGGCCGCGCCCACTGGAGGGTTAACGCAACCAGTTGGTTTTTGCCAGCTCGACCACTTCGTCGCCGCGGCCGTTGATAATGGCGCGCAGCATATACAGGCTAAAGCCCTTGGCCTGTTCGAATTTGATCTGCGGCGGCATTGCCAGTTCCTGCTTGGCGGTGACCACGTCCAGTAACGCCGGGCCCGGGTGTGCCAGCATTTCTTGCAGTGCCACATCCAGATCCGAAGCCTTCTCCACGCGAATGCCCTTGATGCCGGCGGCGTTGGCAATTGCCGCAAAATCCGGGTTGTGCAGGTCGGTACCGTCGGTCAGGTAGCCGCCGGCCTTCATTTCCATCGCCACAAAGCCCAGCACGCTGTTGTTGAATATCACAATTTTGACCGGCAGTTTCAGTTGCGCCAGCGACAGGAAATCCCCCATCAGCATGGTAAAGCCGCCGTCGCCGCACATGGCAATTACCTGTTTGTTCGGTTCGGTGGCCTGCGCTCCAATGGCTTGTGGCATGGCGTTGGCCATCGAGCCGTGGTTGAACGACCCGAGCAGGCGGCGTTTGCCGTTCATTTTCAGATAGCGTGCGGCCCACACCGTTGGCGTGCCGACGTCACAGGTGAAGATGGCGTCATCACTGGCGTACTGACTGAGCTGCTGTGCCAGATACTGTGGGTGAATCGGTTGATCGTCATTGGCGGTCGCCAGCCCGTCGAGATCCTTGCGCGCAGTGCGGTAGTGCTCCAGCGCCTTGTCGAGAAACGCACGGTCGCTCTTCGGTTCCAACTGCGGCAGCAGCGCGGTGAGGGTGGTATGGATATCGTCCACCAGCGCCATATTGACCGGGCAGTGGGCGCCGATGCTACCGGGGTTGATGTCGATCTGAATGATATTGGCATTGGTTGGATAGAATGCCCGGTAGGGGAATTGGGTGCCGAGCAGCACCAGGGTATCGGCGTTCATCATCGCGTGGTAGCCGGAAGAGAAACCGATCAGCCCGGTCATGCCGACGCTGTAAGGGTTATCCCATTCGATATGCTCTTTACCGCGCAGCGCATGGACCACCGGTGCCTGCAGCAGTTCGGCCAATTTGACCACTTCGTCATGCGAGCCGGCGCAGCCACTGCCGCACATCAGCGTAATGTTCTTCGCTTTATTCAGGGTGGCCGCCAGCTTGTTCAGTTCGCTCATTGGTGGCTGCACCAGCGGCAGTGCCGGGGTGTGCCACACCATGCTGGCGTCTTCCGGTGCCATACGCAGTGCTACGTCGCCCGGCAGCACGATCACCGACACGCCGCGATTGAGGATCGCCTTGCGCATGGCAATTTCCAACACCCGTGGCAACTGTTCCGGATTGGAGACCAGTTCACAGTAGTGGCTGCATTCGCGGAACAGTTCTTGCGGGTGGGTTTCCTGGAAATAGCCGCTGCCAATCTCGCTGGAGGGAATGTGTGCGGCAATCGCCAATACCGGCACGTGGTTGCGGTGGCAGTCAAACAGACCGTTAATCAGATGCAGGTTGCCGGGGCCACAGGAGCCGGCACAGACCGCCAACTGACCGGTAAGCTGAGCTTCTGCTCCGGCAGCGAAGGCGGCGACCTCTTCGTGGCGCGTTCCCAGCCATTCGATGGTGCCCATACGGTGCAGGCTGTCGCTGAGACCGTTGAGTGAATCACCGGTGACGCCCCAAATGCGTTTCACACCGGCCTGTTCCAGAGTTTTGGCGATCAGTGTGGCTACAGTTTGCTTCATAATTCCCCCAAGCGTTGTAAAGGCCCCTCATCTTTCAAGCCACAGCCAGTCGGCAAGCGTGACGTGAAATCTATTGGGTATGACTTATCAGTCTTTCTCAAATAAACGCAGTGACATGCATGGAACCGGGAAAGTGTAGAAGGGGAAGGAAAAGCCTGCTTGCCGATAAATGCCCCATCGTGGCCGACGGGGCAGAAAGTGTCAGGCGAGGGTGACGTCACCTTGCAGTTGGCAACTGCAGGCCAGCACGTAGCCCTGGGCGATTTCAGCCGCAGTCAGCGTCATGCTGCTGGTGGTGATGTAGTCACCTTCGAGGATGCGGGTTTTGCATGAACCACACACCCCGGCGCGGCAGGCGGCGTTGACCGGCAGCGCGTGAGCCTCCATTGCCGCCAGCAGCGTGCTGCCGACCGGTACGCGGAACTCCCGCAGAGGGTGAGCGGTCCGCAGGATTAATCCTTCACCTTGTTCGGCATCGGTTTCCGCCGGGGTATGGAATTGCTCCTTATGGAAGCGGCTGGCCGGCACACCAAGCTGCAGGCAAAGCTGTTCTGCCTGGGTCATATAGGGCGCCGGGCCACAGGTCATCACGGTGCGGTCTGCAATATCCGGCGCCGCCTGGCGCAGCACTTCGGCACTGATCCGCCCGCTGAGATAGCCTGGCTGAATATCCTGTTCGGCCATTAGCGTCAGCCGCAGCTGCGGATGCGCCGCACACAACTCGTGCCATTGTTCGGCGAAAATGGTGTCGGCTGGGGTGCGTACGTTAAAGATCACCGCGATATCACAGGCCGGACGGTTCGCTACCAGCCAGCGACACATGGAGATAATCGGCGTGACGCCACAACCGGCCGCCAGCATCAGGTAACGATCGGCCGGGTGCTGTTCACAGCTGAACTCGCCTTGCGCATCGGACAGCCACAGGGTGTTGCCGGGTTTGACTTCGCGGGTTAACCAGCGTGAACCTACGCCGTCCGGTAGACAACGCACGCTGATGTTGAGAAAACGACTCTGGCCGGGCGAGGAGGACAGCGTATAGGCGCGCAGCGTGTCTTCGCTATTGCCAATGCTGACCAGCGCAAACTGACCGGGTTGATAAGGGTAAAAAACATCGCAGATCAGATTCAGCGTCCAGACGTCAGCAGTTTCCTGCTGGATCGAATGCACCTGCATGCGGTTGGGGCAAAGTGGGCTGGGTTGGGTCATCGGGCACCTCAAAAGCAAAGGGGCCGGCATCCGCGGCCCCAGGAATAACGTTATCAGCCGAGAAGGGTTTGCAGATCCTGCTCAACGGTAGTGATCGGACGCATGCCGAACTTGTCGTTGAGGATGGCCATCAGGTTGTCGGTCAGGAAGCCCGGCGCGGTCGGGCCGGTGACAATGTTTTTGACCCCCAGTGACAGCAGCGTCAGCAGGATGACGATCGCCTTTTGCTCAAACCATGACAACACCAGACTCAGCGGCAGCTCGTTGACCGAGCAGCCGAGGGTATCGGCAAGTTTGACCGCCAGCATGATGGCAGAATAGGCGTCGTTACATTGGCCGACGTCCAGCAGGCGCGGCAAGCCTTCCAGGGTACCGAAATCCAGCTTGTTGAAGCGGTATTTGCCGCAGGCCAAGGTCATGATCAGGCAGTCTTGCGGTACGCTGCGGGCGAAGTCGGTAAAGTAGCTGCGTTCATCACGGCTGCCGTCACAACCGCCAACCAAGAAGACATGACGCAGTTTCTTTTGCGCCACCAGGTCGATCACCGTGTCAGCGGCGTTGAGCAGCGTCTGGCGGCCGAAGCCGACGGTGATCATATGTTCGATTTCGCTGTACGGGAAGCCGCTCATGCCCTGTGCCTGAGCGATCACCTGGGCGAAATCGTCCGCTTCCAGATGGTTAACGCCTGGCCAGCCGACGATGCTGCGCGTCCAGATACGATCGCCATAGTTACCGACTTCAGGATCGATAATGCAGTTGGAGGTCATCAGGATCGGGCCGGGGAACTTAGCAAACTCGGTTTGCTGGTTCTGCCAGCCGCTACCGTAGTTGCCTACCAAATGCTTGAATTTTTTCAGTTCCGGGTAGCCGTGTGCCGGCAACATTTCACCGTGGGTGTAGACGTTCACGCCCTGGCCTTCGGTCTGTTCCAGCAGCATGCGCAGATCTTTCAAATCATGGCCGGAGATCAGAATGGCTTTGCCCGCCACCGGACGCACGTTCACCGCGCTAGGTACAGGATCGCCATAGGCCTGAGTCTCACCGTGATCGAGGATCGCCATCACGTTGAAGTTCATTTTGCCGATGCCCATGGCGTTATTCAGCAGGGTATCCACGTCACGCGGCTGGGTGCCGAGCCAGGCCATAAAAGCGTGGTAGTCGGCGTAAATCTGGTCATCGGACTGGCCCAGCACGTGGGCGTGTTCCATATAAGCCGCAGCGCCTTTCAGGCCGTACAGGCACAGCATACGCAGGCCGTGCACGTCGTCACCGACCTCGGCCTTATCAGTATTTAGGGCAAACTGCGCGGCCTGTTGCAACAGCGGAGGCATATCATCGCCGGCCAACTGCAGCGTGGCCAGGGGATGATCGACGCGCACGCCAGCGTCCAGCAACCGGCAACGGGCGGCCAGTGATTCGCGCAGGGCGATGGTTTCGCGTGCGTACCCGATGATGCGGTCTGAATCGAAGTTAACGTTGGTCAGGGTCGAGAAGAAGGCGCGTGGGGCAAAGCTGTCGATATCATGATCGACGATCCCCAGCGCCCGGGCCTGCAGCGCCCAGGCGGATAATCCCTGTAGCGCTGCGACCAGCAGATCCTGCAGGTCAGAGGTTTCCGCCGTTTTGCCACACATGCCCTGGGAATAGGAGCAGCCGTTGCCGGCTGGGGTACGGATGGTTTGTTCACATTGCACACAGAACATAATCGCTTCCTTTTTAAAGTTGCATTTATAATGCTTGTTTATGAGCATAGATCGGCAACCGGGGCTTAAAAAGGCTTTTGTGAGGCAACCAAGGGCAAGTTTGATTTAGCGCAATTTTGGCGTGAGGATGGGAATTATTACGCTTTCCGGGGGCGATGCCCCCGGGCAGAGATCAAGAGAACAGGGCGATCAGTACCGGTGCCAACAGGCTTAGCAGGAAGCCGTGCACAATGGCCGGTGGCACTATCTCCATCCCCCCGCTGCGTTGCAGCACCGGCAGGGTAAAGTCCATTGAGGTGGCGCCACACAGACCCAGTGCGGTGGAACGGCTGCGACGCACCAGCGTTGGGATCAGCATAATCGCTACCAGTTCGCGCGCCAGGTCGTTAAAGAAGGCTGCACTGCCCAAGACCGGGCCGTAGGCGTCGGTGATCAGGATGCCGGAAAGCGAATACCAGCCAAAACCGGACGCCATCGCCAGCCCGGCTTTGATCGGCAACCCCAGTAGCTGTGCTGCCAGCGCGCCCCCGGCCAGTGCGCTAATGACTACCACTACCGCCACCATCATGCCGCGACGGTTAAGCACGATCTGGCGCAGTGTCATGCCGCTGTTGCGCAGTTGGATGCCGACCAGCAGCAGCAGGAAAATCAACGCGTACTCGCTGCCTTTATTGGCGAATTGCAGCCATTGCCATTGCGTCAGACCGAGCAGGAAGCCGCCGAGCACCACGCCGCACAGTTTGAACGACTCGAGTGCCATATGCAGGCGTGAGGGCAGCTTTTCCTGTTTATGGCTGTTGTGCCACGGCATTTTGCGTTCCAGCAGCATCAGCATCAGTAAACTGGCGACGAGAATGCACAGGAAAAACACCGAGGCATACTGGAATATCAAGACCAGGTTGCTGCTCAGATCCTCCAGAAACGCCAGGCTGATGCCCATAAAGAACAGGATCACGTACACCATCCCACTCAGCAGGCGGTTGATGGTTTGCAGTAACGTCCTGCTGCGTAAAGAAATGAGGTAACCGGCAATCAGCGGTAACAGAATAATCAGCAGTCCTGAATACATGGTGAAGCTTACGTCCTTTGTTCTGAGGGCGGCGCCTGGATGAGCGGCGAGGCTCCACACGCTAACCAAAACAACGGCCGGAGTAAAGCGGCAGATTTAACCTCGCCCGCTTGACCTGCAAGGGGTTTTTTGACCATGCTCTGAGGAGGTCACCCCATTAAGGACGGTGGCAGTGCGCACGGGAGGCGACAGATGTTCTTAGAGCGTATCGAGATTGTAGGTTTCCGCGGCATTAACCGGCTGTCATTGATGCTGGATGACAACACGCTGCTGCTCGGCGAAAACGCCTGGGGTAAATCCAGCCTGCTTGACGCGCTGACCTTGCTGTTGGCCCCAGAGCCCAAGCTGTACCGTTTTGAGGCGCATGACTTTCATTTCCCGCCCGGTGAGGAAGAGGCCAAAGATCGGCATTTGCAGGTGGTTTTTACCTTCTGCGAGAAGGACGTTGGCCATGCTCATCTGCCCCGTTACCGCCATCTGTCGCCGCTGTGGATTAAGGGTGACGATAACCTGAACCGCATTTATTACCGTTGCGAAGGCGAATTGGCCGATGACGATACGGTATGTACCTGGCGCGGCTTCCTGGATGCCGACGGCAATGCGATGCAATTGCATCATATTGAGCAACTGGTACACGCCATTATCCGTATTCACCCGGTACTGCGCCTGCGCGATGCGCGTTTTATCCGCCGCCTGCGGCCCAGTACGCTGAATAACGAAAACCCGGCCGATAACAAGGCGCTGTCCCAGCAATTGGATCAACTGACGCGTGAGCTGGTGCGTAATCCGCAAAAATTGACCAACGCCGAGATGCGTCAGGGGCTGGCGGCCATGCAACAACTGCTGGAGCACTACTTTGCTGAACAGGGCTCGCAGGTGACAAGGCCACGCCGACAGCGGCTGGATCAAGATCAGGATCAGCAGGCATGGCGCTCGCTGGACAGTATCAACCGCATGGTGGCCGAACCTAATAGCCGCAGTATGCGTCTTATTTTACTGGGCATGTTTTCTACGCTGCTGCAGGCCAAGGGCAGCGTCAAGCTGGATCCGCACGCCCGACCACTGTTGCTGGTAGAGGATCCGGAGACCCGACTGCATCCGATCATGCTATCGGTAGCCTGGGGGCTGCTGAACCAATTGCCGCTGCAGCGCATCACCACCACCAATTCCAGCGAACTGGTCTCCCTGGTGCCGGTTGAGCACGTTTGCCGGTTGGTGCGTGAGTCGGGGCGGGTTGCCACTTATCGCCTTGGGCCACGCGGGTTGGGCCCGGAGGACGGGCGACGCATTTCATTTCATATTCGCTTTAACCGACCGTCTTCCTTGTTTGCCCGCTGTTGGTTGTTGGTCGAGGGTGAAACGGAAGTCTGGCTGCTGAACGAATTGGCGCGCCAGTGTGGTTATCACTTTGAAGCGGAAGGGGTTCGGGTCATTGAGTTCGCCCAGTGCGGCTTGAAGCCTTTGCTGAGGTTTGCCCGGCGGATGGGCATTGAATGGCATGCGCTGGTGGATGGCGATGAGGCGGGAAGAAAATACGCCAGCACCGTACGCGGCATGCTGGATAACCATGAGGACAATGAGCGTGACCGACTGACTGCATTACCGGCGCCGGATATGGAACACTTTATGTTCCGTGAAGGCTTCAGCTCGGTCTATTACCGGGTGGCCTCCGTGCCGAGCAATGCTCAAATGCCGGTGCGTAAGGTAATCCTCAAGGCGGTGCATCACTCTTCCAAGCCTGACCTGGCGATTGAGGTGGCGATGACCGCAGGTGAGCGGGGCACGGATTCGGTGCCCCCTCTGCTGAAAAAAATGTTCTCACGTGTGATCTGGCTGGCGCGCGGCCGGGCCGATTAGGCCTCGGTAAAGCGGGGTTGGGCGTTGAAGTGCTGCGCCATTCCCAGTTCAAACTGGTCCAGCAGTTGATAGCGACGGCGGTATTCAGCACGTTTTTTGCTGACCACTTCATCTATTGGTTTGCGAGTGATGTGTTCCGGCAGCAGGAAATAGCCGCTTTCCAGCATTTTGCCGCCCATGGATATCCAAAATTGATCGTAATCGGCATGCAGTTGCTGTTTCTTTTTACTCTGATAGCGCCAATTCTGGTAGATATGGGTGGTGTTGCCGACGGCCACAATTTGCTGAATGCCCAGATGACGAGCCAGAGTGCAAATGCCTTCCAGCGCCAGCCGTTTCGGGAACAACCCGTGGCACTCTTTGGTGGCCTGCTGGATTTCCGCGTGCGGTACCTCGTGATTGGCCCCCTGTAACCCCCCGATGAACAGCGTTGGCTGCTGCTGATAGTGCATCAGTGCAAAGGTGATTTCCGCCAGCATAATCCCATTGGCATTACGCAGCAGCAGAGTAGCTTCCCCTTCTTTATTCAGGTGATCGATGGCTGCCAGTTCCAGTGTCACTGCGTCACCACTCTTGCCGTTGGCGCTGGTCAGCGCAAAGGGCTTGTTCAGATGACCGAGCAGCATTTTCATTGGCATGCGTTGCTTGCTGAGATCGTAATGATCGCGCAGGGCGAACAGGCCCTCGATTTTACTCATGTTCGCCGCCAGATAAGGGCGATGCAGTTTGCACGGCAGGTTAGGTTGCGCGTTCAGGATCTCATCCAGCAAAGGGTTGGACGCCAGCATGTTGAGCAGGCCACTGGTGGTGTGCCAGGAAAATAACGAACGGCCGATAAACTTAAGGCGGAATGATGTTTTCTTCCAGGCTTGGCTCGGCACTTTGTCGCCATTGGCCAGCGCCGTCATCAGTTGCCAGCCGTTAAGCGGGCGAGCAGATACGAGTGGATAGCTTAGCTGAGACATGATGAAATCCTTTACTGTATTGAATGATGCTATTTCAACAAGCCTTCACTAAACGGGAGTTCAATACAGAATGTAACCAAGGGTGTCTCCACAATGTGTTGAGCTAAGGTTTAGTTATTCATCACTGTGCGTGATAATTTAGCCTCCGTTGCCGCTATTGGCAGTATGAATTGCAACAGACAGGAACCTATTTTGACGTGGTTTAAAGGACATAAGCGACGCTGGATCATGGCGCTGATCGTACTGGTGGCGATTGCTGCCGTAGCGGCCTGGCACTTTGGTCACCCGACAGCGACCCCATTTAAAACGGTGAAGGTTGCCAAGGGCGATCTGCAGCAAAACGTATTGGCGACCGGCCAGCTTGACGCGGTGCGCAAGGTTGACGTGGGTGCCCAGGTCAGCGGTCAGTTGGAAAGCCTGTTCGTCGAGATTGGCGATCGGGTGAAAAAGGGCCAGTTACTCGGCGTGATTGATCCGCAGCAGGCGCAAAACAGTATCCGCGAGGGGGAGGCCACCCTGCGTGAGCTGCATGCCCAGTTACAGCAGGCTCAGGCAGAACAACAGCTGGCTGCGGTCACACTGCAACGCAATCAGGCGCTGGCCAAACTGCAGGCGGTATCACGCCAGGATCTGGATCAGGCGGCAACCCAACTGGCGGTGAAAAAAGCACAGGTGGGCACCACTCAGGCGCAGATCGCCAAAAATCAGGCCAGCCTGGATACCGCAAAAATTAACCTGGCGTTTACTCGCATTGAAGCGCCGATGGACGGTGATGTGGTGCAAATCACCACCTTGCAGGGCCAGACGGTGATCGCCGCCCAGCAGGCACCGAACATTTTGACCCTGGCCGATCTCAGTACCATGTTGGTGAAGGCTCAGGTATCGGAAGCGGACGTCATCAGCCTCAAACCGGGCCAAAAAGCCTGGTTTACCGTACTGGGCGATCCGAACCGGCGCTTTGACGGCGTGCTGAAAGACATTCAGCCGACGCCGGAAAAGGTCAATAACGCCATCTTTTACTATGCACGTTTTGAAGTGCCAAACCCCGAGGGATTGCTGCGACTGCAAATGACCGCGCAGGTGCATATCCAGCTGTCGGGCGTTAACCAGGTGCCGATCATCCCTTTGGCGGCGCTGGGCGATCAAATCGCCGATAATCGCTACCAGGTTTCGATATTGAAACAGGGCAAGGAGGAAAAGCGTGAGGTGGCCATTGGTCTGCGGAACAATATTGACGTGCAAATCCTCAGCGGATTGAACATCGGCGATGAAGTGATTGTCAGCCGCGGCGGCGCGGAGGCTCTCTGATGGCCGCGTTGCTGGAACTGAGCGGTATTTGCCGCAGCTATCAATCGGGCGATCAGACGGTGGCGGTACTGAAGGACGTGAGCCTGAGCATCGACGCCGGCGAAATGGTGGCGATTATGGGCGCCTCTGGCTCCGGCAAATCGACGCTGATGAATATTCTTGGTTGCCTGGATAAACCCAGCGCCGGTGTGTATCGGGTGGCAGGGCAGGACGTCGCGATGCTCGATGGCGATGCGCTGGCCCGGCTGCGGCGTGAGCATTTTGGTTTTATCTTCCAGCGTTATCATTTACTGCCCCATCTGAGCGCGGCGCATAACGTTGAGGTACCGGCAGTGTATGCCGGGCTGGGGAAGGTGGCACGGCGCGAGCGGGCGGTGGCGTTGTTGCAGCGGCTGGGGCTCAGTGAACGCGTGGGCTACCGGCCAAGCCAGCTTTCCGGCGGTCAGCAGCAGCGGGTCAGTATTGCTCGTGCATTGATGAACGGTGGGCAGGTGATCCTGGCGGATGAGCCGACCGGTGCCCTTGACAGCCACTCCGGCGAAGAAGTGATGGCGATCCTCAAGCAACTGCGCGGGCAGGGGCATACGGTGATTATCGTCACCCACGATCCGGCGGTGGCCCAGCAGGCTGAGCGGATCATTGAAATTCGCGATGGGGCGATCATTGCCGATTCACGGCCGGAACAGCGTCGCAACCCGAACGCCAAACCGCTGGAAATGGTAGCTCCGGCACCGTCCTGGCAGCAAACCACCGGCCGTTTCCGTGAGGCGCTGGTGATGGCCTGGCGGGCGATGGCGGCAAGTAAAATGCGTACCGCGTTGACCATGCTGGGGATTATTATCGGCATCGCCTCGGTGGTGTCGATCCTGGTGATCGGCGACGCTGCCAAACAGATGGTGCTGGCGGACATCAAATCCATCGGCACCAATACGGTCGACATTTATCCCGGCAAGGACTTTGGTGACGACGACCCGACCTTTCGCCAGGCGCTGAAGTACGACGACCTTGCCGCGCTCCGTGAGCAACCCTACGTCAACGCACTGTCACCCACCATTGCCAGCAGCATGCGGTTGCGGTTGGGTAACGTCGACGTGGCGGCCAACGTTACCGGGGTCAGCGAGCAGTTTTTCCGCGTGTACGGCATGACCTTTACCCAGGGTATTGGTATTGATCAACTGCAGGTGCAATCGCAGTCGCAAACGGTGGTGATTGACGCCAATACTCAGCGCCGGCTGTTCCCGCACCAAAAGGACGTGGTGGGGCAGGTGATCCTGGTGGGCAATATGCCGGCGACGGTGGTCGGGGTGGCGAAAGAAAAACAGTCGATGTTCGGCAGCAGCAAGACGCTGAACGTCTGGGTGCCCTACAGCACCATGGCCAATCGGCTGATGGGCAACGCCTATTTCGATTCGATCACCGTGCGTATCCGCGAGGGCTACAACAGCCAGGAGGCGGAGCAGCAGTTGACGCGCTTGCTGACGCTGCGCCATGGCAAGAAAGACATCTTCACCTATAACATGGACAGCCTGGTGCAGACCGCAGAGAAAACCACGCGTACGCTGCAGCTGTTCCTGACGCTGGTAGCGGTAATTTCACTGGTGGTTGGCGGGATCGGCGTGATGAACATCATGTTGGTGTCGGTGACAGAACGCACCCGTGAGATCGGCATTCGTATGGCGGTGGGGGCTCGATCCGGTGACGTACTACAGCAGTTTCTGATTGAAGCGGTGTTGGTGTGTCTGGTCGGCGGCGCGTTGGGCATCATGCTGTCGTTTGCCATCGGCCTGCTGGTTCAACTGGTGCTACCGGGGTGGCAAATCAGTTTCCCACCGGCGGCGTTGCTGAGTGCGTTTGTTTGTTCTACGGCGATCGGCGTGGTATTCGGCTATCTGCCGGCGCGCAGTGCAGCGCGGCTTAACCCGATTGACGCGCTGGCGCGCGAATAAGCCTGCCCTATGAATTTCAAGCTGCAGTTAGGCGCCCAGCTCGCTCATCCCCAGGCGCTTACTTAAGTAAGTAACTGGGGTGAGCGAGTGCAGGTAACAACGCTGCAGCTTGAAATACGACGGGCATAATAAAAAATGCCAGTCATACGGCGGCTGGCATTCTTTGCGGTGTTTCAGACTGACTTGGTGGAAGCGTTTAGGCCAACGCCTCGCTTTCCACTGGCACAATAAGACTCGCATGGTTCCCTTTTGGCCCCTGGTGCACGTCAAAACTGACCTGCTGGCCAGCTTTTAGCGTCCGGTACCCGTCCATCTTGATCGTAGAGTAATGGGCGAATATGTCTTCGCCGCCGCCTTCAGGACAGATAAACCCAAACCCTTTGGCGTTGTTGAACCATTTAACAGTACCCGTCTCCATGCTTTTACATCCCTCGCAACGCTATTTTTAGGTGAGATGAATAACTGAATTCGCACCCGCCAATGGCAGGCAGCAGATGAGCCTGAGAGTGGTTAAAACACCACCAGCTCACGAATTTACACTCTAGAGCAAATGATCATCACGTCAAGGGATCGGCTTTTGTCGGTGGGGGGCAGTTCATCAAAGTTTGAAGCAGGTAACGCTATTGACATTGTTTGGTAACAATTCGTCAGTGATTTTTGCGCACGTTCCAGTGCGGCGGGATGGCGGCGAAGATGATAAAATAGTATGGATACCCCACTTTGAATAACCGGAACCTGTCCCCATATCAAAGGACAGAGCAGAGAAGATGAGCAGCGATGGGCAATAACAACGATTGGCTAAATTTTGAACACTTAGCCGAAGAAAAACAAATCGATGCGGTAAAACCGCCGTCTATGTATAAAGTTATACTTAACAACGACGATTACACACCGATGGAATTTGTGATTGACGTTCTGCAAAAGTTCTTTTCTTATGATATTGAACGCGCAACGCAACTGATGCTCACGGTCCACTATCAAGGCAAGGCGATCTGCGGTGTTTTTACCGCCGAGGTGGCGGAAACCAAGGTCGTACATGTGAACCGTTATGCCAGGGAGAACGAGCATCCGTTGCTTTGTACGCTGGAAAAAGCCTGAATAAGGCAATCTATTGGGGAGGTGCTTATGCTCAATCAAGAACTGGAACTCAGTCTCAACATGGCTTTCGCCAGGGCGCGTGAGCACAGACACGAGTTTATGACCGTGGAGCACCTGTTGCTGGCATTACTCAGCAACCCTGCCGCGCGGGAAGCGCTTGAGGCATGTACGGTGGACCTGGCCGCTCTGCGCCAGGAACTCGAAGCCTTTATCGAACAAACCACGCCGACGCTGCCCGTCAGCGAAGAAGAGCGCGACACTCAGCCGACGCTTAGCTTCCAGCGCGTACTGCAGCGTGCGGTATTCCATGTGCAATCTTCCGGCCGCAGCGAAGTCAGCGGCGCCAACGTGCTGGTGGCAATTTTCAGCGAGCAGGAGTCGCAGGCGGCTTACCTGCTACGCAAACACGACGTCAGTCGTCTTGACGTAGTGAACTTCATTTCACATGGCACACGTAAAGACGAGCCGGGCCAAGCGCCAAATGCGGAAAACCCGGTGAATGAAGAGCAGTCCGGAGGGGAAGACCGTATGGAGAACTTCACCACCAACCTCAACCAACTGGCCCGGGTGGGCGGCATTGATCCGTTGATTGGCCGTGACCCTGAGCTGGAACGCGCTATCCAGGTACTGTGCCGTCGCCGCAAGAACAACCCGCTGTTGGTGGGTGAGTCCGGCGTGGGTAAAACCGCGATTGCCGAAGGGCTGGCCTGGCGCATTGTGCAGGGCGACGTTCCGGAAGTGATGGCGGACTGCACCCTGTACTCCCTGGATATCGGTTCGCTGCTGGCGGGCACCAAATACCGCGGCGACTTCGAAAAACGCTTCAAAGCCCTGCTGAAACAGCTGGAGCAGGATAAGAACAGCATCCTGTTTATCGATGAGATCCACACCATTATCGGCGCCGGTGCGGCGTCCGGTGGGCAGGTAGATGCCGCCAACCTGATCAAACCGCTGCTTTCCAGCGGCAAGATCCGGGTCATCGGCTCGACCACCTATCAGGAATTCAGCAACATTTTTGAAAAAGACCGTGCGCTGGCCCGTCGTTTCCAGAAAATCGACATTACCGAGCCGACGCCGGAAGAGACCATCCAGATCATCAACGGCCTGAAAACCAAGTACGAAGCGCACCACGATGTGCGTTATACCGCGAAAGCGGTGCGTGCGGCGGTTGAGCTGTCGGTGAAATACATCAACGACCGTCATTTGCCGGACAAGGCTATCGACGTGATCGACGAGGCGGGTGCTCGCAGTCGCTTAATGCCGATCAGCAAGCGCAAGAAAACCGTCAACGTTGCCGACATTGAGTCGGTGGTGGCGCGTATCGCACGCATCCCGGAAAAAACCGTGTCGGCGAGCGATCGTGATGTGTTGAGAAGCTTGGGCGACCGTCTGAAAATGCTGGTGTTCGGTCAGGATCAGGCGATTGAAGCACTGACCGAAGCGATCAAGATGAGCCGGGCGGGTCTGGGGCACGATCGCAAGCCTGTCGGTTCCTTCCTGTTTGCCGGGCCAACCGGCGTCGGGAAAACCGAGGTCACGGTTCAGCTGGCGAAGGCGATGGATATCAAGCTGCTGCGTTTTGACATGTCCGAGTATATGGAACGTCATACCGTCAGCCGCCTGATTGGTGCGCCTCCGGGCTATGTCGGTTACGACCAGGGTGGTCTGCTGACCGATGCGGTGCTCAAACATCCGCACTCGGTAGTGCTGCTGGATGAAATCGAGAAGGCGCACCCGGACGTGTTCAACCTGCTGCTGCAGGTGATGGACAACGGTACCCTGACCGATAACAACGGCCGCAAGGCGGACTTCCGCAACGTGATCCTGGTGATGACCACCAACGCCGGGGTGCGCGAGACAGAACGTAAATCGATCGGTCTGGTCCAGCAGGACAACAGCACCGACGCGATGGAAGAGATCAAAAAAGTGTTCACGCCGGAATTCCGTAACCGCCTGGACAACATTATTTGGTTCAACCATCTGTCGGCCGAAGTCATTCAGCAGGTTGTCGACAAGTTTATCGTCGAACTGCAGGCACAGCTGGATGCGAAGGGCGTGTCGCTGGAAGTGAGTGACGAAGCGCGTGACTGGCTGTCAGTGAAAGGCTATGACCGTGCGATGGGGGCTCGTCCAATGGCACGTGTGATGCAGGAAAACCTGAAGAAACCGCTGGCCAACGAATTGCTGTTTGGTTCACTGGTGGACGGCGGCTCGGTGAAAGTCGAGCTGGACAAAGAGAACCAGAAACTGACTTACCAATTTATCAGCGCGTCTATGCGCAAAGCGGATGAAGGTGCGGTGCACTAAGTCCGGGGTCAGATAAAGAAAAAGCGATGCTTCGGCATCGCTTTTTTTATGGGTGAAAATCATCACCACAACAGAAATGATTGAGCCCTCTCAGTTTACCTGCGCACCTGCAACTCGATGTTGAACGTTGCTACGGGGGTAAACGGAAAGGGCTCCGGAGGCATTACATCCTCGGTGCCGCCATCGGCTGGCGACGAGTGAGCCGATTAACGGCTACGGAAGACAATGCGGCCTTTGCTCAGGTCGTACGGGGTCAGCTCTACAGTGACTTTGTCGCCCGTCAGGATGCGGATGTAGTTCTTACGCATTTTACCGGAGATATGTGCGGTAACCACGTGCCCGTTTTCTAATTCAACGCGGAACATGGTGTTTGGCAGCGTATCAAGAACGGTGCCCTGCATTTCAATATTGTCTTCTTTGGCCATCGAATCCTCTAGGTCTAACTACCTTAGTTTTTAACCGGCAAGATAATGCCGAAAAACCCACATTATGTAAAGAAGTGTCGGTGAACATTGCACCGTTTCCGCAAAATTAGTTTGTTGGGGAGGGTGGTTCAACCTGCTGTGGGGGTAACACTTGCGGTGCCCAACACTCTGGCGCTAATGGCTTGCGCTGAAGTTGGCTGAGCTGCTGCAAAAATTGTCTTCGGGGGATCTCTCTCGCACCCAGCGTGGCAGTGTGAGCGTTAAGCACCTGACAGTCAATCAATTCTCCGCCATAAGCGGCAAAATGGCGGCAAAAAGTCATCAGGGCACACTTGGAGGCATTGGTGGTACGGCTAAACATTGACTCGCCGCAAAACAGCGCCCCCTGAGCGATACCGTACATGCCGCCGACCAGCTCTTCATCCTGCCAAACCTCGATCGAGTGGGCGAAGCCAAGGCGGTGCAGATGCAAATAAGCACGTTGTACTTCCGGGCCAATCCAGGTGCCTTCTTCCGGTCGATCGGCGCAGGCGGCGATCACCGCGGCAAAGTCGTGATTCAGCGTAATGCGAAAGGGGTTACTGCGCAGAAAACGTTTCAGACTGCGGCTGATATGACGTTCGGCCGGGAACAGCACCGCACGGGGATCGGGTGACCACCAAAGAATGGCTTCCCCCGGCGAAAACCAGGGGAAGATGCCACGCTCATAAGCGGCCAGCAAGCGCGGCGCGGTCAGATCGCCGCCAATTGCCAGCAGCCCGTTAGGATCGCGCAGAGCGCCCTCAGGAGAGGGGAACGCCAGTGACTGCGGTGACAGCTTAACAATGCGCATATAAGGTCTCAGCGTCCTCTACAGGCCATTTTACAGTGGTATACCACTGATACGTTGGCGGAAGTGGGCGTAACGCCCCTGTTGACGCATCAGGGTGAGATGATCACCTTGCTCGACAATCTGGCCGCCGTCCATCACGCAGATGCGGTCCAGGTGCTCCAGCCCATACAGACGGTGGGTGACCAGGATCAGCGTTTTCCCCTGACAGTGCTGGCGCAGCAACGCCAGGATCTGCTGTTCGGTTTCGGCATCCAGGCCTTCGGTCGGTTCATCGAGCAGCAACAGGGGGGCCTGATGCAACAGCGCACGGGCAATGCCCAGACGACGTTGCTCACCGCCGGAAAGCTGGCGACCGCCATCTCCCAGCCAGGCGTTCAGCCCCTCGTTCTCCAGCAGCTTGTCTAGCCCGACCTGCTGCAAGACCTCACGCAGCTGTTCATCGGTTGCGGCCGGGGCGGCGATACGCAGGTTTTCACGCAGCGTATCGCTGAAAATATGCACCCGCTGGCTGACGACGGTGGTCATCTGGCGCAGGGTGGTTTCATCGTAAGCGCTCAGTGGCTGGCCGTTGAGCAGCACCTGGCCGCTATCGGCGTTCCAGGCACGGGTCAGCAATTGCAGCAGGGTCGATTTGCCACAGCCGGTACGCCCGAGCAGAGCAATGTGTTCACCGGCGGCAATCTCCAGCGTGACATTCTGCACTACCGACAGCGGTTGGTCGGGATAGGTGAAGGTCAGCCGTTGCAGACTCAGCGCAGCGCCTTTCTCAGCCGCCGGGCCGCTGGTAGGGAAGCTGACCTCTGGCTGCCGGTCGATGACCTGTTTCACCCGCGTGGCGGAAGCGATCACCTGGCCCAGATGCTGGAAAGCACCGGCCACCGGCATCAGCGCCTCAAATGAGGCCAGCGCGGCAAACACGAACAGCGCAATCAGCGCGCCGGGTTGGCTGTCGCCACCGATACCGGCCGCAGTGAGCCACAGCAACAGTGTGACCGTCAGGCCGCTGGCCAGGATCATCAATGCCTGCGCCATGCCGCCCAGCGAAGCCTGCTGCCATTGACGGCGCTGCCAGTGCTGCTCGGTGGTATCCAGATCGGCGCGGAAGCTTTCAACGGCGCCAAACACCACCAGTTCGGCCTGGCCCTGCAACCAGGCGGTCAGATCGGTACGGTACTGGCCGCGCAGCGCGGTCAACTGGCCGCCAATCGGCTTGCCTGCACGATAAAACACCGGGGGCACCAGCAACAGCAGCATCAGCAGAATGCCGCCCAGCGTCAGCGCCAGGGAGGTGTCCAGCCAGCTCAGGCCGTAAGTGACGACCACAATCACGGCGGCAGCGCTGACCAGCGGTGAAATCACCCGCAGGTACAAATGATCCAGCGTATCGACATCCGCCACCAGACGGTTAAGCAGATCGGCCTGACGGAAACGGGCAATGCCGCCTGGCGACAGTGGCAGGATCTTTTTAAAGGTAAACACCCGCAGATGGGACAGCACGCGGAAGGTGGCATCGTGACTGACCACACGTTCGGCGTAGCGCCCGGCGGTGCGGAAAATGGCGGCACCGCGGACACCGGCGGCCGGCAGCATGTAGTTGAAAGTAAACAGGCCCGCCAACCCGGCGAGGGCCGAGGCGGCGAGGAACCAGCCGGACAGCGCCAGCAGGCCGATGCTGGCCAGCAGCGTAACGATGGCCAGAACAATGCCCAGACAGATCAGCAGGCTGTGACGACGGTATAGCGCCAAGAACGGCAGCAAAACGCGCATGATTATAGATCCCCGCGGCGGTGTGCAATCAGATTGGCGAACAGGCCGGGTTGGGCACTCAGCGTGGCGTAATCGCCTTGCTGGACGATGTGCCCGCCTTCCATGACCCAAATCTGGTCGTAGTCTTCGGTATCTTCCAACTGGTGTGTCACCAGCAGGGTGGTTTGCTGATACGAGGCAGCATTCAGCGCCTGCATCACCCGCCGTTCACTGTGGGCATCAAGGCTGGCGGCCGGTTCATCCAGCAGCAGCAAACGACGTGGGCTGATAAGCGCCCGGGCAACCGCTACGCGCTGGGCCTGGCCGACGGAGAGACGGGCGGCGTTATCGCCGACTTCAGTCTCTAATCCCTGTGGCAAATGCGGCAGGATCTCACCGACGTAAGCTTGCTCTACCGCCAGCTGTAACTGGTCGTCGCTAGCCTGCGGGTTGCCCAGCAGAATATTGGCCCGCAGCGTTTGAGCCGGCAGGTGTGGGTTCTGTCCTACCCAGCCAAGCTGCTGACGCCAGCCTTCGGCGGCCAGTTCGCGCAACTCGATGCCGTTGACCGTCAGTGAGCCGCGATAGGGCAGAAAACCGAGCAGCAGGTTCAGCAGCGAACTTTTACCGGCGCCGCTCAACCCAACCAAAGCAATGCGCTGGTTTGCGGGCAGAGTGAAACTCAGCGGGCCGGCCAGCAGCACGCCATCCGGTGACAGGATCTCCAGATCCTGCGCCTGCAACTCCAGCGGCGCATCGCTATCCAGCGTTTGCGTGCCGCTACCCATTTGCTCGCCTTCAGCGCTGAGGAAGGTTTCCAGCGCTTCTGCTGCGCCCACCGCCTGCGCCTTGGCATGGTAGAAGGCCCCCAGGTCACGCAGCGGCTGGAAGAACTCTGGTGCCAGGATCAGTACCAGGAAACCGGCGAACAGCGTAACGCCGGTGCCGTAGCTGCCAAAATTAAGTTCGCCAAGGAACGAGAAACCAAAATAGACCGCCACCACGGCGATGGAGATGGAGGCAAAGAACTCCAGCACCGCCGACGACAGAAATGCCAGTCGCAAGACTTCCATGGTGCGAGTACGGAAATCCTCGGACGATTTGGCAATCTGCGCGGTTTCCGCTTCAGCCCGGTTAAACAGGCGCAGCGTATCCAGCCCGCGCAGGCGATCGAGGAAGTTACCGCTCAGTCGAGCCAGTGCCACAAAATTGCGGCGGTTGGCGTCTGCGGCACCCATACCGACCAGTGCCATAAACATGGGGATCAGCGGGGCGGTGGTCAACAGGATCAGGCCGGCGGCCCAGTTTATCGGGAATACGGTGATCAGGATCAGCACGGGAATAAACACCGCCAGATACATCTGCGGCAGGTAGCGAGAGTAGTAATCCTGCATGTCTTCGATCTGTTCGACAATGATACTGGCCCAACTGCCGGCCGGTTTGCCCTGGATCCAGGCCGGGCCAAGTTGTTGCAGTTTATCCAGCACCTGCTGACGCATTCGCTGACGGATCACCTGTCCGCAGATAAAACCGACGCGTTCTCGCAGCCAGCTCAGCACCGCCCGTAGCGCAAAGGTGGCGGCCAACCAGATAAACGAGGGGATCAGTTGTTCGCGCGGGGCGTGCTCGATAATCAGCGCGTGGAGCAGGGCGGCCAACAGCCATGCCTGGGCGACAATCAGAATGCCGCTTATCAGCCCCAACAACATGGAAAGGCGCAACCAACGCTGCGCCAGGGAGCTCTGAGTTTTGAGCCAATGGGTTAACTGTTGCTGTCTGGTTTTTTTCATCAGATATGGGTCTGCGTCGCCGGCGCCTGTGGGTACAGGCAAGGTTAACGTACTGTTAAAAAAAGTGTTTGCCCCAACCTGAAGCGAACAAGTGAAGGCCAATGTTACCTCTTCACCCGGCAGACTGAAAATAATAAAGCGGTCAAATGGGGGTATAACAGATGGCCGCAGCCAGGTTAACTCACCTCCTGGCTGGCTGCTTCCGCGGCCAGGGCGGCTTCTACCGATTTGCGCTGGGCAATCAATGCCATAAAACGGGTTAACGATGGCCAGTATTTTAGCTCGATCGAGAATGGGGCCATCCAGCGCAGCACGGTAAACAAATAGGCATCCGCCACGCTAAAATCTTTGCCCAGCAGGAAAGGCTGCTCGTCCAGTGTCCGGGCGACGTAATCGAGCCGACGGCGCAGCTTGTCGCGAAACAGCGTTTTGGCCGCTTCCGGCAGGGTTGTGTTGAACAACGGGCTGGAGCCTGAGTGGATCTCGCTGGTAATAAAGTTCAGCCACTCCTGTAAACGCACTCGTTCGAAGGATCCGCATGGCGGTGCCAGTGCGGTTTCGGGAGCCAGATCCGCCAGATATTGCACGATGGCGGCACCTTCGGTGATCACTTGTCCGTCGTCCAGCATCAGCGCGGCGACGTAGCCTTTGGGATTCACCTGAAAAAAGTCCCGGCCATCGGCGCTGCGTTTAGTGCGGTTATTGACTCGGATCAGTTCGAACGGCAGCCCCAACTCGCATAAAACAATATGCGGGGAGAGTGAACAGGTATCGGGTGCAAAGTAGAGTTTCATGGCAGTTCCTGCGCTAAGAAGCGGTATCGCTTAGCCGTCAGAATGCCGTCGGTGCTGCCGACAGAAAAATTAGAATGTCAGAAACCAGTTATCAGCTTAGCTACTGACGGGCAGTGGCAGATGAGCCTGCAGGTATTGCAACAGGGTTTGCACTGGCGCAGAGCCTGCGCCGCGGAACGAACAAACCAGGCCAAAGTGACGGTAGAGTGGGGTGATCAGCGGCAGGGTACAAATGCCTGGTGCATCGGCCGGGATTACCGAGGCCGGTATCAGCGAGACGCCGACCCCTTCACGTACCAACGTCAGCGCAGTGCTCCAGTCATTGACGGTGACGCGTATATCGGCCAATGACAAACCGGCCTGTTGCGCCAACAACTGCGCATTGAGATAACAACCGCCAGTGGCCAGCACAAAGGGCAATTCGGCCAACAAGCTGAAATCCACCGGCTTTCGGCTCCTGGCTAACGAATGTTCGCTGGCGGTGACTGCCAGCCACAGATCTTGCCCCAGTGGACAGCTCTGCCTTTCTGGGGATGGGTTCAGTACCACGCCGACGTCGGCGGTTTCCTGCGCCAACCAGTCTTCGACTTCCAGATCGCTGCCTTCCAACTGGACCAGCTCAATGGCGGGATAGCGTCGGTGGAACTTACGCACTAATGGCGGCAGCAGGAGGGAAAATGCTGAGGGAAAACTTGCCAGGCGAATCTTGCCGGCATGCGCGCTTTTTGCCTGTTGCGCGTAGTTTTTGATCTTATGAAGTTCGGCCAACATGGCACGAGCGTGCATGACAATCTGTTCACCGCTCTGGGTGAGGACAACGCTGTGTGGCAGGCGAACCAACAGCGGAGTTTGCAGTGCGTCTTCCAACTGAGCGATGGCCTGACTGGCCCCGGACTGGGTCATGCCACACAGACTCGCTGCCAGGGTAATTTTGCCGCTGTCGGCTACGGCAACCAATAAACGCCAATGGAGAAGATTGTGCATAGAACAACCGCCGGGTTAAATGCCAGGTACAAAAAAGCGGCTATGATAGCCGCTTTTCAAAATGACAGTCTGGGGTTACAGCACTTCTGCGCCGGCAATGCCGTCCAGATAACGCTCAGCGTCCAGCGCGGCCATACAACCGGTCCCGGCGGAGGTGATCGCCTGGCGGTAGATATGATCCATCACGTCGCCAGCGGCGAATACGCCAGGGATGGTGGTTTGGGTGGCATTACCGTGAATACCGGACTGCACCTTGATGTAGCCGTTTTCCAGCTCCAACTGACCACCGAAAATGCTGGTGTTCGGGCTGTGGCCGATGGCGATAAACACGCCGGCCAGTTCCAGGTCCTGCGTTTGGTTTTCCGCTTTGGTGCTACGGATACGCACGCCGGTCACGCCCATTTGATCGCCCAGCACTTCGTCCAGGGTATGGTCGGTATGCAGCACGATATTGCCGTTTTTCACTTTCTCCATCAGCCGGTTGATCAGGATCTTCTCTGAACGGAAGCTGTCACGGCGGTGGATCAGGTGAACTTCGGCCGCGATGTTGGACAAGTACAGTGCTTCTTCCACGGCGGTATTACCACCACCGACGACCGCGACTTTCTGATTGCGGTAGAAGAAACCGTCGCAGGTGGCACAGGCAGACACACCCTTGCCTTTGAATGCTTCTTCGGTAGGCAGGCCAAGGTAACGTGCGGAAGCGCCAGTGGCGATGATCAATGCATCACAGGTGTATTCGCCGTTGTCGCCGAACAGGCGGAACGGACGGTTCTGCAGTTCAACGCTGTTGATGTGGTCAAACACAATCTCGGTCTGGAATTTTTCTGCATGCTCGCGCATACGCTCCATCAGCGCCGGGCCGGTCAGGCCTTCGGCATCACCCGGCCAGTTTTCCACTTCGGTGGTGGTGGTCAACTGACCCCCTTGTTCCATACCGGTAATCAATACCGGGCTCAGGTTGGCGCGCGCTGCGTAAACGGCGGCGGTGTAGCCAGCCGGGCCGGAGCCCAGGATCAATAATTTGCTGTGTTTAGCCGTGCCCATGAATAACCTCTTTTCCCACAATGGCGGACAATGGATCCGATTGTAGGGAAAATGCGGCATTAAAAAAAGCGCCAGGGGATGTTGTTAACGATTTGTTTGATAGTCATGACCTATTAATTATTATTTTGCTGCTAAAGCGAGCGCAAAACGCAGCAATTTAACTTATGGAAGTCACTCAACGCGGTTCTGCATCCAATGGGCTGGAAACAGCCCGTTAAGCGGGTTTAAGCGCCTTGGTAGCGGGGTTTTTAAGCCAGCGATTCATAACTAAAAACGGCGTGCTAACTTTTCATGACGGTACGTTCTTCTGATTTTGCTTCTTTTACTTTGACAATCCGCTGCGCATTTGCGAAAACATCATAGGAAGAAGAAATTATCCCTGTCCCTACAGTAAATCGTACGTATTTACGGCGTTGACGCAGAATTTTGCGCCGTTGCTGAAGTCGCGTATGGCAGGTGAGGGGACGCCGCGCAAGCGAGGGGGATTTCTTCTTGCGATAACGTCATTTAGCTACCCGGTGCAGGGTTTGACAGACAGACTGCACAAGGGGTGATGATGGTAGTGAAGCATATGACAGGCATTGGGTCTTCGCTTGGAACGAACCCTTACACATTGACGTTGGTTAGGGTGTGGCAAGTGCAGGGAAGAAAATAAGAGAGACAATAATAATGGCAGACAATAAGAAACGCCCGGGTAAAGATCTCGACCGTATCGACCGCAATATCCTGAACGAGCTGCAGAAGGATGGGCGTATTTCGAACGTTGAGCTTTCGAAGCGCGTGGGGCTATCCCCAACCCCATGTTTAGAACGCGTGCGCCGCCTCGAGCGCCAGGGTTTTATTCATGGCTATACCGCTTTGCTCAACCCGCATTATCTGGACGCTTCCCTGTTGGTCTTCGTGGAAATCACGTTGAACCGCGGTGCGCCGGATGTGTTTGAGCAATTCAACTCAGCCGTTCAGAAGCTTGAAGAAATTCAGGAGTGTCATCTGGTGTCCGGTGATTTCGACTATCTGTTGAAAACCCGCGTGCCGGATATGTCGGCTTACCGTAAGTTGCTCGGTGAAACCTTGCTGCGTCTGCCGGGGGTGAATGACACCCGTACGTACGTGGTAATGGAAGAAGTGAAACAGAGTAACCGTCTGGTTATCAAAACACGGTAGGGTGCAGGTGCAAAACCTGATTAAATTGGTTACACTCCTGTTTATTCATACAGTTTCGGCGCCGGGGAAGCTTCTCGGCGCTGTTGCTATGTCAGCTAACAGGAACCTGGAGAGCCTTTCTTGAGCCAGGAATATACAGAAGATAAAGAAGTTACCTTGAGAAAACTCAGCAGCGGTCGCCGTTTGCTCGAAGCTGTGTTGATTGTGGTAGCCATTTTTGCCATTTACCTCATGGCTGCCTTGGTCAGTTTTAATCCCTCTGACCCAAGCTGGTCGCAGACCGCGTGGCATGAGCCTATTCATAACCTGGGCGGTGGCGTCGGGGCCTGGATGGCCGACACATTGTTCTTCACCTTCGGGGTGCTCGCCTATGCGATACCACCGATCATGCTGTTGTTGTGCTGGGCGGCTTACCGCCAGCGTGGTAATGGCGAATACATCGATTATTTTGCGCTTTCACTGCGCCTGATCGGCACGTTGGCGCTGGTGCTCACCTCGTGTGGCCTGGCGGCATTGAATGTCGACGACCTCTATTACTTCGCTTCCGGCGGCGTGATCGGCAGCTTGCTGAGCAACGCCATGTTGCCGTGGTTCAACGGTATCGGTGCCACCCTGGGGCTGCTGTGCGTTTGGGCAGCAGGGTTGACGCTGTTTACCGGCTGGTCCTGGTTGGTGATCGCCGAGCGTATCGGCGGGGTGGTGCTGGGTACGGCTACCTTTATGACCAACCGCTCACGTCGTGAAGACCGTTATCACGACGATGATGACCGTTACGTCGAAGATCAGCCTGAATCCGCTGACAAGGATGCCGCGCTTGCTGTGGCTACCTCGGCAACGGCGGCCAACGCGGCGGAAGACGACGTGTTGTTCTCTGCGCCTTCGGTAACGGAAACCGCCAAAATGGCGGCGGAAGATGCGGAAGATCCGTTACTCAGCGGTCTGCGGGCTAATGATGACGATGAGGCCGATGTCGCGCCTGTCGCGTCAGCGATAGCCAGCGCACCTGTCACTGCGGCACCTGTCGTGGCTCAGGCACCGTCGGTTACTGCAGCACCGGTGGCTCCGGCCTCGGTGAACCAGCATCCGATGAGTGCGGTAGCAGAAAACACCGCACCACCGCTGTATTCATTTGAAATCCCTGAAGAGACGCCGACGCCGAAGTTGACGCGCCAGGCCGATCCTTACCGGGATGACGATGAACCGCGTATGGGGAACTGGGACGCACCGGCCGTATCGCCGTCGCCAGACCGCTCCCCGTTTGATTTCTCTGCCGCCCAGCGTGATAGCGTTGACGTCAGCGCTCCGGCCGGATTCAGTGCCGCTGAGCCTGCCGTTACCCCGTTTGGTAGCGTGAAACCTCAGGCACCTGCTGCAGCGGCGGCGATTGCCGGTGCTGTTGCCGCCAATACCTTTATGCCGGCCTTTAGCGCCACCAGTGATGCTAACTCGCAGGTGAAACAAGGCCTCGGCCCTGAATTACCGCGGCCTAATCCGGTACGTATTCCGACTCGTCGTGAACTGGCTTCTTATGGCATCAAACTGCCTTCGCAGCGCATGGCCGAACAGGAACAGCGCACCCGAGAGGACGACGAGCCATTGCAGAATGCGGATAATCTTTCGCCAGATGATGAAGCCCTGCAGGAAGCGGCGTTGCGCCAGGCATTTGCCGAGCAGCAAAGCCAGCGTTACGGTGAGGAATCTGCATCGGATAATCTGGAGGATGAAGCTGCTCTGCAGGAGGCCGCACTGCGTCAAGCGTTTGCCAACCAGCAAAGCCAGCGCTATGGCCAGCCAGAAGTCGCGCCATCGGTGCAGCCAACCACGCCGGTCGATACCCGCAATGCGTTCGGCTTCTCGCCGATGGATGATTTGGTCGATGATGGTCCGGTTGAGCCACTGTTCACTCTGTCGCCGCAGTTGGAAGAGCGCATTGAGCAGCAAAGCGAACGTGAAGATGATGTACCGTTCGGTCAGTTTGAGCCCGCCGCGCCGGCTCAGCCTCAGACTCCGCCGGTACAGTCCTATCAGCCTGCTTACCAACAACCGCAGCAGCAACCAGCAGTCCAGCAACAGCCAGCCTATCAGCAGCCTGTGGCGCAACCGGAACCTGCCGCTGTGCAGCAACCGGCGATGGACAGCCTGATCCACCCGTTCCTGATGCGCAACGATATGCCGCTGCAAAAACCGACCACGCCGTTGCCGACGCTGGATCTGCTGACCGAAGCCCCGAAAGAGGTGGAACCGGTAGATTCCTTCGCACTGGAACAAAAGGCGCGTTTGGTGGAGGCCAGCCTGGCCGATTACCGGGTGAAAGCCGACGTGGTGGATATTTTGCCAGGTCCGGTCATCACCCGCTTCGAGCTGGATTTGGCTCCGGGCGTCAAGGCTGCACGTATTTCCAACCTGTCGCGCGATTTGGCACGTTCACTGTCGACCTCCGCGGTACGTGTGGTGGAAGTGATCCCCGGCAAGCCTTACGTCGGGTTGGAGCTGCCTAACGTCAGGCGTCAGACGGTCTATCTGCGAGAAGTGCTGGACTGCCCGGCGTTCCGCGACAATCCGTCGCCGCTGGCGATCGTATTGGGTAAAGACATTTCCGGCGAACCGGTGGTTGCCGATTTGGCGAAAATGCCACACCTGCTGGTCGCGGGGACCACCGGTTCCGGTAAGTCGGTCGGGGTCAATGCCATGATCCTGAGCATCCTGTATAAGGCCACGCCGAAAGAAGTGCGCTTTATCATGATCGACCCGAAAATGCTGGAACTGTCAGTCTATGAGGGCATTCCGCATCTGTTGACCGACGTGGTAACTGACATGAAAGACGCCGCCAATGCCCTGCGTTGGTGTGTCGCCGAGATGGAGCGCCGCTACAAGCTGATGTCTGCGCTCGGTGTGCGTAACCTGGCCGGTTATAACGAACGTGTCGATCAGGCCGAAGCCATGGGGCGTCCGATCCCGGATCCATTCTGGAAACCGACTGACAGCATGGATATCACGCCGCCGGTACTGGAGAAAGAGCCTTACATCGTGGTGATGGTCGACGAATTTGCCGACTTGATCATGACGGTCGGCAAAAAGGTCGAGGAACTGATCGCTCGTCTGGCGCAGAAAGCGCGTGCGGCGGGGATCCACCTGGTGCTGGCCACTCAACGGCCGTCGGTGGATGTGATCACCGGTCTGATCAAGGCCAACATCCCGACCCGTATCGCCTTTACCGTGTCCAGCAAGATTGACTCACGCACTATCCTCGATCAGGGCGGTGCTGAATCCCTGCTGGGGATGGGTGACATGCTGTATCTGGCCCCTAACTCCTCCATTCCGGTACGTGTGCATGGTGCATTTGTGCGCGATCAGGAAGTGCATGCAGTGGTTAAGGATTGGAAAGCGCGTGAACGACCTCAATATAAAGAGGGTATCCTCAACGCCGGTGACGACGGTGAGGGTGGTGCCGGCGGTGGTCTGGACGGTGATGAAGAGCTGGATCCGTTGTTTGATCAGGCGGTAGAGTTTGTGGTGGATAAACGCCGCGCTTCTATCTCCGGCGTACAGCGTCAGTTCCGCATTGGTTATAACCGCGCCGCGCGCATCATCGAACAGATGGAAGCGCAGGGCATCGTCAGCGAGCAGGGGCACAACGGCAACCGTGAGGTGCTGGCACCGCCACGGCATGACTGATGAAGTTTTAATCGTTGTTATTTAATTAAAAGGGCCGCTTAGCGGCCCTTGTGCAAAGAAGCGTAAACCCATCGGCTTCTCGGAACATTGGCCTATCTGCCGGCGAATGGCTTCGGGTAGAGTAAAGGTGTTTAAGGGTTAATTTGACCCGCACGGCACCGCCTTGCGGTTAACGTATTTCATAAGGTATCTGGAATAATGAAAAAACTGTTAGTTGCCTGTTGTCTGCTTTCGGGATTCGCTTCCACCTCTGTGCTGGCCGACGCTGCGCAGGATTTGCAAAGTCGTCTGGCAAAAGTGAACAGTTTCCACGCCAGCTTCTCCCAGACGGTGACCAGCAGCGATGGCGCGGCGGTACAGCAGGGTGAAGGCGAACTCTGGGTTAAGCGCCCGAATCTGTTTAACTGGCACATGACCTCGCCGGACGAGAGCGTACTGGTATCAGACGGTCAGACCCTGTGGTTCTACAATCCCTTTGTTGAGCAGGTCACCGCCACCTGGCTGAAAAACGCCACCGGCAACACGCCGTTTATGCTGATCACCCGCAATAACGCCAATGACTGGAAACAGTACAACGTTAAGCAGAAGGGCAATGATTTTGAGCTGACGCCAAAATCCAGCAGCGGCAACCTGAAACAGTTCGCCATTACCGTGGATAACAGCGGCACTATCCGCAGTTTTGCCGCGGTTGAGCAGGACGGCCAGCGCAGCTCTTATGCGCTGAAAAGCCAGCAGAATGTCGCGGCTGATGCCAGCAAATTCAAATTTACCCCGCCGAAGGGGGTGACGCTGGACGACCAGCGCCAGTGAGGTCCGCGTGAGTAATATGTCGCTCGATTTTTCCCAAAATGAATTCCAGCCGTTGGCCGCGCGGATGCGGCCGACCACGCTGGCACAGTACATCGGCCAGCAGCATCTGTTGGCTGCCGGTAAGCCTTTGCCGCGGGCTATCGAGGCGGGACAACTGCATTCGATGATTCTGTGGGGGCCACCGGGCACCGGGAAAACCACGCTGGCGGAATTGATCGGCCGTTACGGCCAGGCGGACGTCGAACGTATTTCTGCCGTCACGTCCGGGATTAAAGAGATTCGCGAGGCGATCGAGCGTGCACGTCAAAACCGTGACTCCGGTCGCCGTACTATCCTGTTTGTCGATGAGGTGCACCGCTTCAACAAAAGCCAGCAGGATGCCTTCCTGCCGCACATTGAAGACGGCACCATCACCTTTATCGGCGCCACCACCGAAAACCCGTCCTTTGAGCTTAACTCGGCGTTGTTGTCGCGTGCTCGCGTCTATTTACTGAAGGCACTGACTGCCGAAGATATCAGTCAGGTGCTGGATCAGGCGATGAAAGACCACAGCCGGGGCTTGGGTAGCCAGAATATCGAACTGCCGGAAGAGACGCGCCGCATGTTGTCGGAGCTGGTGGGCGGCGATGCCCGTCGGGCGCTGAACAGCCTGGAGATGATGGCGGACATGGCGGAAATCGACGCCAAAGGTATCCGCGTATTGACGCCGGAGTTACTGAAAGAAGTCTCCGGGGAACGTAGCGCGCGTTTCGATAATAAAGGCGACCGCTTTTACGATCTGATCTCGGCGCTGCATAAATCGGTGCGTGGTTCAGCACCGGACGCTGCGTTGTACTGGTATGCCCGTATTATTACCGCCGGAGGCGATCCACTCTACGTGGCACGCCGGTTGCTGGCGATTGCTTCTGAAGATGTAGGTAATGCTGACCCGCGTGGCATGCAGGTGGCTATTGCGGCCTGGGACTGCTTCACCCGCGTCGGCCCGGCGGAAGGCGAACGGGCGATTGCCCAGGCTATCGTCTATCTGGCCTGTGCGCCAAAAAGTAACGCGGTTTACACCGCCTTCAAAGCGGCGATACGTGACGCCAAAGAGAGGGCTGATTATGATGTCCCCGAGCACTTGCGTAATGCGCCAACCAAGCTGATGAAGGAAATGGGGTTGGGGGCAGAATATCGCTACGCCCACGACGAACCCAATGCTTATGCCGCCGGTGAAGATTACTTCCCGCCTGAAATGGCCAAGACGCGTTACTATCATCCAACCTCTCGTGGGCTGGAAGGTAAAATCGGTGAAAAGCTGGCATGGCTTGCTGAGCAGGATCAAAATAGCCAGACAAAACGCTACCGCTAGCGTTGCCGTTGCGGTAAGGTTAGCGGGTATCACTCTTCCTTTATGCGGCTATAAATTCAGCCGAATAAAACATCAAATTTTCTTTCAATAACAATAAGCACAGGATTAGCATGCTCGATCCCAATCTGCTGCGTAATGAGCTAGACGCAGTCGCCGTCAAACTGGCTCGCCGAGGCTTTAAACTCGATCTGGATCTGCTGCGTTCTCAAGAAGAGCGTCGCAAAGTTCTGCAGGTAGAAACCGAAACGCTGCAGGCAGAACGTAACTCCCGATCGAAATCCATCGGCGCTGCTAAAGCGCGCGGGGAAGACATTGAGCCGCTGCGTCGCGAAGTAAACGAACTGGGTGACAAGCTGGACACGGCCAAGGCCGCGTTGGACCAGCTGCAGGCTGAAATCCGTGACTATGCGTTGGCGATCCCGAACCTGCCGGACGATGAAGTGCCAGACGGCAAAGACGACAGCGATAACCAGGAAGTCAGCCGCTGGGGCGAACCGCGCCAGTACGATTTCCAGGTGCGCGATCACGTCGATCTGGGCGAAATGGCCGGTGGCCTGGACTTTGCCGCGGCGGTAAAACTGACGGGTTCACGCTTTGTGGTGATGAAAGGGCAAATCGCCCGCATGCACCGTGCGTTATCCCAGTTCATGCTGGATCTGCATACCGAACAACACGGCTATCAGGAAACCTACGTTCCTTATCTGGTTAACCATGCCACGCTGTACGGTACTGGCCAGTTGCCGAAGTTTGGTGAAGACTTGTTCCACACCAAACCGCTGGAAGAAGAATCCGACAGCAGCAACTATGCGCTGATCCCAACGGCAGAAGTGCCGTTGACCAACCTGGTGCGCGACGAGATCCTGGAAGAGGAATCACTGCCGCTGAAGTTGACCGCGCATACGCCTTGTTTCCGTGCCGAAGCCGGTTCTTATGGTCGTGACACTCGTGGTTTGATCCGCATGCACCAGTTCGACAAAGTTGAGATGGTGCAGATCGTCCGTCCGGAAGACTCTATGGCTACGTTGGAAGAGCTGACCGGCCATGCAGAGAAAGTGCTGCAGTTGCTGAACCTGCCATACCGCAAAATGTTGCTGTGTACCGGTGATATGGGTGCAGGCTCGTGCAAGACCTACGATCTGGAAGTGTGGTTGCCAGCGCAGGACACTTACCGTGAGATCTCGTCTTGCTCCAACATGTGGGATTATCAGGCGCGCCGTATGCAAGCCCGCTGCCGCAGCAAAACCGAGAAGAAGCCGCGCCTGGTGCATACGCTGAACGGTTCTGGTCTGGCAGTCGGTCGTACTCTGGTGGCGGTGCTGGAAAACTACCAGCAGGCCGATGGCCGTATTCAGGTACCAGAAGTATTACGCCCGTATATGGGTGGCCTGGAATATATCGGTTAATAAGTTAGCTGTTTCATGAAAAGCGCCTGCGGGCGCTTTTTTTATAAGAAAATTGTTACCCCTTTGTTCGAAAGCTCTTTTTCTTTCAGATACTTCCCCCGCTTTATTGATAGTCGACAAAGTTCACTACTCACTTCTGAGTAATATCCACTCATAGAGGAGGGTTTTTACTCAAGCTATCAGCAGACATCGGATCTGTCTCCTCTGTTCGCGCCTTGAATCAAGGGCATGACGTTTATCAATATCAGGGTAAAACGTGGAGTGAGTTATGTCGGAAAACAAAACAAACCGTCAGGAGTCTGGGGGATTCAGCCGTCGTACGTTGGTTAAATCCAGCGGCATCGTTGGGTTGGCACTGGCCGTCGGTGGCATAGCATTGCCCTTTAGCCGGCGTGCTTTAGCGGTTTCAATCAGTGAAAGTGTGCTACAAGCCGCGCAGGACAAAGTGGTCTGGGGCGCTTGTTCGGTTAACTGTGGCAGTCGCTGTGCCTTGCGTTTACACGTCCGCGACGACGAAGTTTATTGGGTCGAAACCGATAACACCGGCCTGGATGAGTATGGCGACCATCAGGTGCGAGCCTGTTTACGCGGTCGTTCTATTCGTCGCCGAATGAACCATCCTGACCGCCTGAATTATCCCATGAAACGCGTCGGTAAACGGGGAGAAGGCAAATTCAAACGTATCAGCTGGGACGAAGCTTATGATGCCATCGCCAACAACCTGAAGCGGATTGTCGGGCAATACGGCAACGAAGCGGTATATATCAATTACACCTCGGGCATAGTTGGCGGCAATATTACCCGCTCATCGCCGAATGCTTCACTGGTCGCCCGTCTGATGAATTGCTATGGCGGTTACCTGAGCCAGTATGGCACTTACAGCACTGCGCAAATCGCCTGCGCCATGCCTTACACCTATGGCAGCAATGAAGGTAACAGCACCTCGGATATTGAAAACAGCAAACTGGTGGTGATGTTCGGTAATAACCCGGCGGAAACGCGGATGAGTGGGGGCGGTATTACCTATTATCTGGAGCAGGCGCGTGAACGTTCTAATGCACGGATGATCGTTATCGATCCGCGTTATACCGATACTGCCGCCGGACGTGAGGATGAATGGATCCCGATTCGGCCGGGCACGGATGCGGCGTTAGTGGCTGGGTTGGCACATGTGTTGATCAGCGAGAATTTGGTCGATCAACCCTTCCTGGACCAATATTGCGTTGGTTATGACGAGAAAACCTTACCTGCCGGTGCCCCGGTAAATGGCCATTACAAGGCCTATATTCTTGGGCTGGGTGAGGATGGCGTTGAAAAAACGCCGCAGTGGGCGGCAAAAATTACCGGCATTCCGACAGATCGCATTATCAAACTGGCAAGGGAAATAGGCAGCGCGAAACCGGCCTATATCTGCCAGGGCTGGGGGCCACAGCGGCAGGCCAACGGTGAACTGACCTCGCGGGCCATCGCCATGCTGCCGATTCTGACCGGCAATGTCGGCATTAATGGCGGTAACAGCGGGGCGCGTGAATCCACCTATACCATCACCATTGAGCGTATGCCGGTGTTGACCAACCCGGTCAAAGCGCAAATCTCCTGTTTTAGCTGGACCGATGCCATTGTGCGAGGCCCGGAAATGACCGCCAGGCGCGATGGGGTTCGTGGCCAGGATAAGCTGAACGTACCGATTAAGTTCATCTGGAACTATGCCGGTAACACCATTACCAACCAGCACTCCGACATCAATAAAACCCACGATATTTTGCAGGATGACTCTCAATGCGAAATGATAGTGGTGCTGGAAAACTTTATGACCTCGTCGGCAAAATATGCCGATATACTGCTGCCGGATCTGATGACCGTCGAACAGGAAGACATTATTCCCAACGACTATGCCGGTAACATGGGCTATCTGATCTTTATTCAACCCGCCACCACCGCCAAATTCGAACGTAAGGGCATCTATGAGGTGCTGAGTGAAGTAGCACGTCGTTTGGGGCCAGAGGTGCATCAGAAATTCACCGAAGGGCGTACCCAAGCGCAATGGCTACAGTATTTGTACGCCAAAATGCAGGCGCGGGATCCCCTGTTGCCGGACTATGAAGCGTTGCGCAGCATGGGGATCTACAAGCGTAAAGATCCCAATGGCCATTTCGTGGCTTACAAAAGTTTCCGTCAGGATCCCGAAGCGAACCCGTTAAAAACGCCGTCCGGCAAGATAGAAATCTATTCCAGCCGACTGGCTGAGATCGCCAATGACTGGCAACTGGAGAAAGACGAAACCATCAGCCCGTTACCGGTTTATGCCTCGACCTTTGAAGGCTGGGACGATCCGCTGCGTAAAACCTACCCGCTGCAAATGTTTGGCTTTCACTACAAGGCCCGCACCCACTCCTCGTACGGCAATATCGACATTTTGCAGGCGGCCTGCCGCCAGGAAGTGTGGATCAACCCACTGGATGCGCAATCGCGTGGGATCCTCGCCGGTGACAAGGTGCGGGTGTTCAACGGCCGTGGCGAAGTGCGGGTCGAGGCCAAAGTGACGCCGCGCATCATGCCGGGTGTGGTGGCTATGGGGCAGGGGGCCTGGCATCAGGCTGATATGAGCGGCGATCGGGTCGATCATGGCGCCTGCATGAATACCCTGACCAGCCATCGTCCCTCGCCTTTGGCGAAGGGGAATCCGCAGCATACCAATCTGATTCAAATCGAAAAGGTATAAGGGGGTAGCCAATGACTCAGCAATATGGATTCTTTATCGATTCAAGTCGTTGCACCGGCTGCAAAACCTGCGAACTGGCCTGCAAGGACTATAAGAACCTGACGCCGGACGTCAGCTTCCGTCGCATCTATGAATATGCCGGAGGCGATTGGCAACAGGATGGCGAAGGCTGGCAACAAAACGTGTTTGCCTATTATTTGTCGATCGCCTGCAACCATTGTGAAGATCCCGCCTGTACCAAAGTGTGCCCGACCGGTGCGATGCACAAACGGGAAGACGGCTTTGTGGTGGTGAATGAAGAGGTGTGTATTGGGTGTCGCTATTGCCACATGGCCTGTCCGTACGGCGCGCCGCAATACAATGCGGCTAAAGGGCACATGACCAAATGTGATGGCTGCCATGAGCGAGTGGCGGAGGGCAACAAGCCTATCTGCGTAGAGTCCTGCCCGCTGCGGGCTCTGGACTTTGGTCCTATCGAGCAACTACGCCAGCAGCATGGCACTTTGGCACAGGTGGCCCCGCTACCGGCTGCGCATTTTACCCGGCCATGCATCGTGCTGAAACCCAATGCCAATAGCCGACCGAGTGGTGATACCACCGGTTATCTGGCCAATCCGAAGGAGGTTTAATATGGGCATGGGATGGCATGAATGGCCGCTGATGCTGTTTACCGTATTGGGGCAATCTGTGGTGGGGGCGATCATCGTTATGGGAATTGCGGTGATCGGTGGCAATCTGAACCAGCAGCAGGACCGGGCAGTGCATCGCTCAATGTTCTTCTTATGGTTGCTGATGGGCATCGCTTTTGTCGCTTCTACCTTGCACCTGGGTTCACCGTTACGGGCGTTTAACTCGTTAAACCGTGTCGGTGCTTCGGCGTTGAGCAACGAAATTGCCGGTGGCGCGTTGTTCTTCGCCGTCGGGGGGGGTTATTGGCTGCTGGCGGTATTGGGCAAAATGCCAGCGGCGTTAGGCAAAGTGTGGCTGTGGATGACCATGGTGTTGGGCGTGGTCTTTGTTTACGCCATGACACGGGTGTATCAAATCGATACTGTGCCAACCTGGCATAACGGTTACACTACGCTGAACTTTTTCCTGACGACGCTGATCGGCGGGCCGTTGCTGGGCGTTCTGTTACTGCGTGCGGCTGGATTAGCGGTATCGGCCCGCTATTCACTGGCTACTCTGAGCGTAGTGGCGCTGTTGGTAAGCCTGGGTGCGGTGATGATGCAAGGCTATGAGTTGGCCAGTATCAACAGTTCGGTACAGCAGGCATCAACGCTGATCCCTCAATATGGCCAGTTAATGGTTGGGCGGCTGGTGTTGGTGGTGTTAGGTTTAGGTTGTTGGATTTGCCCACTGTTGCGCCGGGGCAACGCGAGCGTGATGGGGATGGTTTTAGGTTTGATTTTGGTTATCGCTGGTGAGCTGGTGGGGCGTGGTGTGTTCTACGGCCTGCATATGACCGTTGGCATGGCGGTAGCCGGTTAATATTGTAGTCAGGCACAGTTCGCTGTGCCCTTAATAGGATCCTTGATTTATGACGCTTGAAAATATCGCTTTAACGGGCCGGGTGCTGGGTGTGTTGTTGTATGCACCGCCAGAAAGTGAAGACGGTCAACAGTTGTTGGCAACCTTGTCTGAATCTGAGTGGGTCAAAGAATGGCCGTATGGCGACGCCGAGCAGTTGCAGACGGCGGCAGCACTGATCGCTACCGGGATTGCAGATGAGCAAGAGGAGTCATTGGCAGAGGCTTACCAACGTCTGTTTGTCGGGCCTGACACCTTACCGGCTCCGTTATGGGGCTCGGTGTATCTGGACAAAGAGAACGTACTGTTCGGCAATTCTACCCTGCGTCTGCGCCGGTGGTTACGTTCGAATGGCATTGATGCGCAACACGACCGCAATGAGCCGGAAGATCACATCGGCACCTTGTTGATGATGGTGGCATGGTTAGCTGAAGAACGTCAGGGTGGGCTGGTTGAACAGTTGCTGACCAAACATGTGCTGCCTTGGGCTCCGCGCTATCTGGAGTTGTTGCAGGCGAATGCGCAACATCCTTTCTATCAGGGGCTGGCACAATTAGCACAAATTACCCTGAGCGCCTGGGGCGAAGAATGCACTGCCGAAGTTGAGTCTTTGGACCTGCATTTCTGATAAAAAATGAACGGCCGTCAGGCGTACAAACGCTGGCGGCCATTCATCGGTTCGGCATCCGGCGAAACGTACCGGTTTAGCGAAGGGGGGCCAGTTCATAGGCTTGTTTGACAAACTCCGCCAGGTGTTTGGCTTCGATGTCAGCCACCGAGTGAAGTTTGATATGACGGCGATATTTGCCACCGCCCTCCAGTATTCGGTGGGGATCTTCGAGCAGGTAGCCCTGGCCAAATTCTACCGAGACATGGCCACTGTAGCTGAATACGCCACAAAAAAACGCCGTATGAGCAAACATGATGCCACCGTACTTTACCGATTCGCAGACATTGTCACCCATTGCGGTGGCCAGTTGGCGAACGTGCTGAATCACCGGTAAAAGCTCCGCGTGGGTGCTGGCAATATCACTCAACAGTGCGGTGACGGCAGTCTCTGTTTTGCTTTCCATCATGTCCTTCCTCCCCGTGAATTTTATCCGTGTTCAGCATAAAGGTTTTTGCTCTGTGTTGCGCCTGTCAGTCTGTGTAATACAAATTGTGCGGTGGACAGATAAGAGCTGATTGACTTTTTTATCGCCAGTGGCATGATGCGCGCACTCTCATTGCGCGTTCGGTTTCAATCTCACTATGTCCGCATATTCCCGCCCAGTGCTCCTGCTGCTCTGTGGCCTGTTGTTGCTCACGGTTTCTATTGCCGTATTGAATACGTTAGTGCCTCTTTGGTTAACCCATGCTCAGTTGTCAACCGGGCAGGTGGGAATGGTAAGTTCTTCTTACTTTACCGGCAATCTGTTCGGCACGCTGATTGCGGGCAAACTGATCCAACGCATTGGCTTTACCCGCAGCTATCATCTTGCCTGCGTGGTGTTTGCCGTGGCAACCGCCGGTATGGCGTTATCGCTCGATTTTTGGAGTTGGATGGGGTGGCGCTTCTTTGCCGGTATCGGCTGCGCCTGGATTTGGGTGATTGTTGAGAGCGCCTTACTGCGCAGTGGTAATCTTTCCAACCGTGGCCAACTGCTGGCGGCCTATATGATGGTTTACTACCTCGGTACGGTGGTCGGCCAACTGTTGTTGAGTATGGTGTCTACCGAACTGTTGAACGTGGTGCCGTGGGTAACAGCCATTGTGATCAGCGCCATGCTGCCGATGTTGTTTGCCCGGGTGAACAGCCAGCACGATGAACCCCAACAGGCTGCGGTATGGCCGATGCTGAAACGCCGCAGTGCTCGGTTGGGCATCAATGGCTGCATTATCTCCGGCATTGTGCTCGGTTCGCTGTATGGCCTGATGCCGCTGTATTTATCCCATCAGGGCATGAGTGATGCCAACGTCGGTTACTGGATGGCGTTGCTGGTCAGTTCCGGCATTGTTGGCCAATGGCCGGTAGGGCGCCTGGCTGACCGCTATGGCCGCCTGCTGGTACTGCGCATTCAGGTATTTGTGGTGATCCTCGCCAGCGTGGCAATGCTCAGTCACTCTGCCATGGCGCCGTCGCTGTTCATTCTGGGTTGTGCCGGCTTCACCCTGTACCCGGTGGCGATGTCCTGGGCCTGTGAGAAGACGCTGCCGCATGAGCTGGTGGCAATGAACCAGGCGCTATTGATGAGTTACACTATCGGTAGCCTGATTGGCCCGTCGATGACGGCGCTGCTGATGCAACATTATTCTGACCAGTCACTGTTTGTGATGATCGCCGCCGTGGCTCTGGTTTATCTGATGATGCTGCTGAAAAAGCCGGACCCGCAACATACCCCGTTCGCCGCCGCCTGAGCATAAAAAACCCGGCCATACTGTGCCGGGTTTTTTGTTGTTGCTAGCGGGATCAGTACATCACTTTGTGGCCGTAGCTTTCCAGAATACCTTTGACGCGCTCCATGGTGTCCGCTTTCGGCGGATGGACCCCGTCCAGCTTGTACTCTTCCCCCATCGCTATCCACTTATGCTTGCCCAGTTCGTGGTAAGGCAGCAGTTCGATTTTCTCGATGTTGGTCATGTCCTTGGTGAACTCACCCAGCAGGTGCGTCGACTTGTCATCATCTGACCAACCTGGCACCACCACATAACGGATCCAGGTGCGCTGATTGCGCTTCGCCAAATAACGGGCGAATTCCAGCGTGCGGTGGTTAGAAACGCCGACCAGGTTCTGGTGAATATCGTCGTTCATCTGTTTGAGATCCAGCATCACCAGGTCGGTGGCATCCAGCAGTTCGTCGATCACCGGATCGTAACGTCGTACAAAACCGTTGGTGTCCAGACAGGTGTTAATACCTTCTTCATGACAAGCCCGGAACCAATCGCGGACGAACTCGGCCTGCAGGATGGCTTCGCCGCCGGAAGCCGTAACACCGCCACCGGAGGCATTCATAAAGTGGCGATAAGAGACGGTGTCTTTCATCAGTTCTTCAACGGTGACTTCTTTCCCACCGTGGGTATCCCAGGTATCACGGTTGTGGCAATACAGGCAGCGCATCAGGCAGCCCTGGAAGAAAACGATAAAGCGGATCCCTGGGCCATCTACGGTGCCACAGGATTCGAAGGAGTGGATGCGACCTGTCACTGACATTGCGGGGTTTTCTCCAATATTGACTGTCAAACGCAGTCTAAAAGTAGGCTCATAACCGCCAGCCAGGGATCAGCGATGCAGTAAGCGGGCAGGGCCCGATGACTGGGGTGGAACGATTCCTGTTGGCCGGTTATTACGCCGGATAACTGTTTTGCCGGATATCCATCAAGTATAGCTATCTGGCAAAACAGACTCATGCTGAGTCAGGGGGCTGTATTTATTAAAAAGGCCGGAAAGATCCGGCCCCGGGGTTCAGCTTAACCACCGAGCGGGAAAACCCGCCCGGATGGGGCAATTACATCGACTGAGTGAAAGTACGGGTAATTACGTCTTGCTGTTGTTCTTTGGTCAGCGAGTTGAAGCGAACGGCATAACCGGATACGCGGATGGTCAACTGAGGATATTTCTCAGGATCTTGCATCGCGTCCAGCAGCATTTCACGGTTCATCACGTTGACGTTCAGGTGCTGACCGCCTTCGATAGAAGCTTCGTGGTGGAAGTAACCGTCCATCAGACCCGCCAGGTTGGCTTTACGCACGTCGTCGTCTTTACCCAGTGCGTTTGGCACGATGGAGAAGGTGTAGGAGATCCCATCCTTCGCATAGGCAAACGGCAGTTTGGCTACGGAAGTCAGAGAGGCTACGGCACCTTTCTGGTCACGGCCGTGCATTGGGTTAGCACCTGGACCGAATGGAGCGCCAGCACGGCGACCATCTGGGGTGTTACCGGTTTTCTTGCCGTAAACCACGTTGGAAGTGATGGTCAGTACGGACTGAGTCGCTACAGCATTACGGTAGGTACGCAGTTTCTGAATTTTCTTCATGAAACGTTCTACCAGGTCACAGGCGATGTCATCAACACGAGCATCGTTGTTACCGAACTGCGGATATTCACCTTCGATTTTGAAGTCTACGGCCAGGCCGTCTTCATCACGGATGGTGGATACTTTAGCGTACTTGATAGCAGACAAGGAGTCAGCCGCAACGGACAGACCGGCGATGCCACAAGCCATGGTGCGATAAACGTCACGGTCATGCAGTGCCATCAGTGCAGCTTCATAGCTGTACTTGTCGTGCATATAGTGAATGATGTTCAGCGCGGTCACGTACTGCTTGGCCAGCCAATCCATAAAGTGGTCCATACGTTCCATGACTTTGTCATAGTCCAGCACGGTATCCATCATTGGCGCTTCTTTCGGGCCGACCTGGATTTTCATTTTTTCATCAACGCCGCCGTTGATGGCGTACAACATGGTTTTCGCCAGGTTGGCACGGGCACCGAAGAACTGCATTTGTTTGCCGACGATCATCGGGCTAACGCAACAGGCGATGGCGTAGTCATCGTTGTTGAAGTCAGGGCGCATCAGGTCGTCGTTTTCATACTGTACGGAGGAGGTGTCGATAGACACTTTCGCTGCGTATTTTTTGAAGTTCAACGGCAGTTTTTCAGACCACAGGATGGTCATGTTCGGTTCCGGAGACGGCCCCATGGTGTACAGGGTGTTCAGGAAACGGAAGCTGTTTTTGGTGACCAGAGTACGGCCGTCAACGCCCATACCTGCCAGGGACTCAGTCGCCCAGATTGGGTCGCCGGAGAACAGCTCATCATACTCAGGAGTACGCAGGAAGCGCACCATACGCAGTTTCATCACCAGGTGGTCAATCAGTTCCTGCGCTTGTTCTTCGTTCAGTTTGCCGGCTTCGATGTCGCGTTGGATGAACACGTCAAGGAAGGTAGACACGCGGCCGAAGGACATGGCTGCACCGTTCTGGGATTTCACTGCGGCCAGGTAGCCGAAGTAGGTCCACTGTACGGCTTCTTGCGCGGTGGTAGCCGGGTTAGAGATATCGCAACCGTATTTGGCCGCCATTTCTTTAATCTGGCCCAGAGCGCGATGCTGTTCAGCAATTTCTTCACGCAGCTGGATGGTCATTTCCAGATCTTCGCCGTTTTCCAGCTTGGTCTGCAGTGACTTGAACTGATTCAGTTTGTCTGCCAGCAGGAAATCGATGCCGTACAGGGCTACGCGACGGTAGTCACCGATGATGCGGCCGCGGCCATAAGCATCTGGCAGACCGGTCAGCACACCGGATTTACGGCAGTTCAGAATGTCTTTGGTGTAAACATCGAATACGCCCTGGTTGTGGGTTTTGCGGTATTCGGTGAACACTTTTTTCAGCTGTGGATCCAGTTCGCGGCCATAGACCTTACAAGAACCTTCTACCATTTTGATGCCGCCGAATGGGATCAGCGCACGTTTCAGTGGTGCATCAGTCTGCAAGCCAACGATGGTTTCCAGCTCTTTGGCAATGTAGCCCGCGTCGTGGGAAGTGATGGTAGCTGCAACGTTGGTGTCGAAATCAACTGGCGCATGGGTGCGGTTTTCCAGTTTGATCCCTTCCATAACCTTGTCCCACAGGGTGGAAGTGGCCTGAGTTGCGCCGGCCAGGAAGGATTCATCACCCTCGTAAGGAGTGTAGTTTTTCTGGATGAAGTCACGAACGTTGACCTCGTTCTGCCAGTCACCTTTACTGAAACCTTCCCAAGCTTTGGCTAACTTCTCGTTAAGTTCGGTCATTATACACCTACCTTTAATTGTGGAGTTCTAACTCGGCGCGCGGTAACTAACAGCTTAGTGCTGTTGTTCACCACCACGCAGATAAATTACCCAGTAAGTCAACCCAACCAATAAGCCGCCGCCAATGATGTTGCCAATGGTGACTGGGATCAGGTTGTCGATGATAAAGTTGCTTACGGTCAGATGAGCAAATTGCTCAGGTGTTGCCCCTACGGCTTGCCAGAATTCTGGCGTGGCGAAGTTTTTAACCACGATACCCATAGGGATCATAAACATGTTGGCGATGCTGTGCTCGAAACCGCTGGCGACAAACATGCCGACCGGCAGGATCATGGCGAACATTTTGTCCATCAGGCTGCGGCCCGAGTAGCTCATCCACACCGCCAGGCAGACCATCAGGTTAGCCAGAATGCCGAGGCAGACGGCCTCAACAAAGGTGTGATGCAGCTTGTGGTCAGCGGTTTGCAGGACGTTCAGGCCCCATTGGCCGTTGGCCACCATGTGCTCGCCAGAGAACCAGATGAGTGCCACAAAGAACAGTGCGCCAATCAGGTTACCAATATAGACATTCAGCCAGTTGGCACCCAGTTGGCACCAACTGATACGGCCGCTGGCCTTGGCGATGACAATCAGTACGGTAGAAGTGAACAGGTCGGCGCCTGAAACGACGACCAGCATTAACCCCAGGGAGAAACAGATGCCGCCGACCAATTTTGCCAGGCCGAAAGGCACACCGGCAGTGCCGGTAGTCGCCGTGATATAAAACACGAATGCGATTGAAATAAAGACACCGGCAGTGATCGCCAAATAAAATGTTTTCAGCGGGTGCTTGGTGGCTTTGTACACACCTGCATCCTCAGCGATTTTCGCTGTTGCTGCAGGTAATATCAGATCGAAGGGGTTGTCAGCTTTCACACTAACTCTCGCTTTTAAGGGTTAAAACAACGCAATGAGATACTAGCAAAGCAGTATAGGGTAAAAATTGATTTGGATCATAAGGCGAGAAACTAAAGCGGCCAAAAACCAGATAAATCGCAAGGTTTATTGCATTAACCTATTGAATTTAATGGTAAAACTATTTTTTAATGTTTGCAAATAATTTTGAATAAACTATCCGGGGAGCCCCGGAAAGGTTAAATTTTCATGCATTTTGTCACTTTTCGACGGTCAGCGTTTAATTATCGGTTAATTATTATTTTACCGACCAGTAACAATTGCTGTTTTATTTGTCTTGTTTGCTGATAAGTGCGTAATCAAGCGAAAAAAATAAACAGAAAAACCGCTTATTTAACCGTCAAAATAAGATGTTGATAATGCGGATAGAGGCGACAGGGAACAATTTGAGTATTGCGCCGGCAGCGGACCGCCGGCGCAAAGGGACTGAGATTATGCCTGTGTCCAATAACGGCGTTTGGCGTTCTGCAGTTTTTCGTAGGCCGCTAACAGCGCCTGATGAGCCGGCAAGGCTTTCAGATCGTTATCGACTGCGAACAGGCCGTTAAAGCGCTCTTCGCCGCTGATGGCCGCAGAGGCAGCATCTACCGCTTCCTGACCGTACATCTTCACGAAGGCCGTGTAGTACTGTGCCGGATCGCGGTCAGGTTCTTGTGCCAGCAACAGCAGCGTTTGCAGGCAACGGTAGTAGTTGCTGCGTGCCGGGCTCAACACTGAAGCGTTGAAGTCTTGCGTCCATTCGGCCCAGATCAGCGCCTGGTCCATATCGCCACCGGCTAATGCCAGCATCGATTTCAGCTCGCCCACGCGCAGGGTATTCCAGGCGTTGTCTTTACCGGAGGCAATACCCAGCAGCTCGCGCACGCGGGTGAAATCGTCCAGGCCTTCGTCGTCAAAGCGTTCAATCAGCGCCAGATATTCTTGCGGCTCCCACTCACTGCCCGGCAGCGTCAGCAGAAGGTCACGCAGGTGCGCACCCATGCTGTTGTTGGCCAACAGCAGGTCTTCCGCAGGGTAAATATCGGACATGCCCGGCACGATGATACGGCAGGCGTAAACATCCAGGTGCTCATAGTCGGCGATGTACACTTCCGCGCCTTCCTGATCGAAAATGCTCATCAGGGTGGCGAACTCTTCCTGCGTGCTGCCGCTGAAGCTCCAGTCGACAAACGGGTAATCCGCATCCTGCTTGAACATGTCCCAGGAGATCAAACCGCTGGAATCGATAAAGTGGGTTTCCAGGTTGGTGTGCTCTGCCACTTCTTCGTCGTCGAAGGTCGGTGCGGTGAACACATCCAGATCTTTCAGGCTGCGGCCCTGCAGCAGTTCAGTCACGGTACGCTCAAGTGCCACGCCAAAATCAGGGTGGGCGCCGAACGAGGCGAAACAGGTGCCGTTAGCCGGGTTGAACAGCACAACGCAGATCACCGGGTAGTTGCCGCCCAGTGAGGCATCGTAAGACAGGATCGGGAAACCTTCTTCTTCCAGCTTGGCGATAGCTTCCACCACGCCCGGATAGCGGTTCAACACCTCGGCCGGGATCTCCGGCAAACTGATGGATTCAGCGATGATGCGGTTTTTCACATAGCGCTCGAATACTTCAGACAGGCCTTGTACACGAGCTTCGTTGGCGGTGTTACCGGCAGACATGCCATTGGACACATAAAGGTTACCGATGATGTTCATCGGGATGTAAACCGTCTGCTGGTCTGACTGACGGGAGAATGGCAGGGCGCAAATGCCACGATCGCCATTACCGGACTGCAGATCGATCAGATCGCTGGCGTTAACTTCCCGATCCGGATTATAGAATGCATGCAGACGATCATCGAGAATGCCAGCTGGCAGCGAATCATCGGCTGGGATCGGGAACCATTTCTCGTTCGGGTAATGCACGAAATCGCCTTCGGCAATCTGTTTGCCCAGATAGAAGTCGGCAAAGAAATAGTTGGTAGAGAGACGTTCGAAGTATTCGCCCAAAGCTGAGGCCAGCGCAGCTTTTTTGCTGGCGCCTTTACCGTTGGTGAAGCACAGCGGGCAATCGCGATCGCGGATGTGAACCGACCATACGTGTGGCACCGGGTTCAGCCAGGAGGCCTCTTCGATATTAAAACCCAGATCGCTTAATTTCAGTTGGAAACGGGCGATAGAGTCTTCCAGCGCGGCGTCTTTGCCAGGGATAAAAGTTTGCGTCATTGTCTTCACTTTTTGAGCGTACTAAAAACGCGCAATGATACGGGGTTTTACGCTCAAGCTCCACGTATTCCTAAAGCGGTGGCAAAGTCACAGTTTTTTTGGGGATAAGGGCCATAATTCAGCGAGTTATCTATCATGGAGAAACCCAATGAAATCAGTGAAACTCAGCGCTGTGGCGCTCCTGTTGGCGGGTGCAAGCGGTTCTGCTCTGGCCTTGCCCACCATTACGCTGTTGGCGACCGGTGGCACCATTGCCGGTGGGGGCGAGTCGGCGACAAAATCCAACTACACGGCGGGCAAACTGGGCATTGATGCTCTGGTGAATGCCGTGCCGGAGTTGAGAAACGTCGCCAATGTGCAGGGCGAACAGGTAGTGAACATAGGTTCGCAGGATATGAATGATGAGGTTTGGCTGAAACTGGCGAATAAAATCAATGCCGACTGCGCTAAAACCGATGGTTTTGTCATCACCCATGGCACCGACACGCTGGAAGAAACCGCGTACTTTCTTGATCTGACGGTTAAATGCGACAAGCCGGTAGTGATTGTCGGGGCGATGCGCCCGGCCACCGCGATGAGCGCCGACGGTCCGTTTAATTTGTATAACGCCGTGGTGACGGCAGCAGATCCGCAATCGGCTAAACGCGGTGTGCTGGTGGCGATGAACGACATCGTGCTGGATGGGCGCGACGTGACTAAAACCAATACCACTTCCGTACAGACTTTCCAGTCGCCCAACTTCGGCCCGCTCGGCTATATCCATAACGGCAAGGTTGATTACCAGCGCTCGCCGCAACGCAAACACACCACCGATACCCCATTTGATGTCTCCAGCCTGACAGCGTTGCCCAAGGTCGGCATTATCTATAACTATGCCAACGCCTCTGATGCCCCGGCCAAAGCGCTGATTGCCGAAGGTTATCAAGGCATCGTCAGCGCCGGAGTCGGTAACGGCAATCTGTATAAAACGGTATTTGACACCCTGGCGACGGCCGCCCATAACGGCGTCGCCGTGGTGCGTTCCTCCAGAGTGCCCAGCGGCGCGACCACCGAAGATGCCGAAGTGGATGATACCAAATTCGGCTTTGTCGCCGCCGGTACACTGAACCCACAAAAAGCGCGGATCCTGCTGCAACTGGCGCTGACTCAGACTAAAGACGCCAAACAAATTCAGCAGATGTTTAATCAATACTGAGTGTCTTTCCTTCATTCGGGGGCCTGCGTGCCCCCTAGCCATGTCGGCTGAATACAGCATAAAAAACCGCGTTAACCCACTGAATTGGCCGTTGTCACAGCGTTTTATTGCAAAAAATACCGGTGATTTGGCAGAGCCTGTTAGCGCAGGGTTTGGGTGTTTCCCAGCATCGGGCGAATAACCATTGCAGGAGGGGGGCGCGAGTGATAAAACCGAAGGATTAATTCGGGCGTATTTCGGTAGGCCAGTATCATTGGCGAATAGTGAATGTGGTGAGGGGAAATGACTCAGGTTTATAATTTTAGCTCTGGTCCGGCCATGCTGCCGGTTGAAGTTTTGCGTCGTGCGGAACAGGAACTGTGCAACTGGCACGGTCTTGGCACCTCGGTGATGGAAATCAGCCATCGCAGTAAAGAGTTTATCGAAGTCGCTCAGCAGTCCGAACAGGACCTGCGCGATCTGCTGAAAATCCCCTCCAACTATAAAGTGCTGTTCTGCCACGGTGGTGCCCGCGCACAGTTTGCCGCGTTGCCGCTGAACCTGTTGGGTGACAAAACCACCGCAGACTATATCGACGGCGGTTACTGGGCGCACAGCGCCATCACCGAAGCGAAAAAATACTGCACGCCAAACACCATCGACGTGAAAACTAACGTCGACGGCCTGCTCGGCATCAAACCGATGAAAGAGTGGCTGTTGAGCGATGACGCGGCCTACGTGCATTACTGTCCGAACGAAACCATCGACGGCGTGGCTATCGATGAGGTGCCTGACTTCGGCGATAAAGTGGTAATCGGCGATTACTCCTCCACCATTCTGTCCGGTCCGCTGGACGTTAGCCGTTTTGGCGTGATTTACGCCGGGGCGCAGAAAAACATTGGCCCGGCCGGCCTGACGCTAGTGATTGTACGTGAAGATCTGCTGGGTAAGGCGCGCCGCGAAGTGCCGTCGATCCTCGATTACACCGTGTTGGCTGAGAACGACTCCATGTTCAACACGCCGCCGACCTTTGCCTGGTACCTGTCCGGCCTGGTGTTCAAATGGCTGAAAGAGCAGGGCGGCCTGGTGGAAATGCATAAACGCAACCAGGCCAAGGCCGAGTTGCTGTACGCGACCATCGATAATTCGGATTTCTACCGCAGCCGGGTGGCGCTTGCCAACCGTTCCTGGATGAACGTGCCGTTCCAATTGGCGGATCCTGCGCTGGATAACGTGTTCCTCAGCGAAGCAGAAGCCATTGGCCTGCAAGCACTGAAAGGCCACCGAGTGGTTGGCGGCATGCGCGCTTCTATTTACAATGCAATGCCGCTGGCCGGTGTGAAGACATTGACCGACTTTATGACTGACTTCGAACGTCGTCACGGTTAAGCCAGGTTGCCTGCCTTGAGCGGGCCGCCTTCGCTGTTGTCCTTTTGAGTTAAAGCGGCTCCGGCATTATCCCCGGGGCCGTTTCGTTTATCAGATTTTGGAGATTTTAGTTCACATGGTGGATTCCCTGACGTTACAACCGGTTGCCTTGGTCAATGGCACCGTCAACTTACCCGGCTCCAAGAGCGTGTCCAACCGTGCTCTGCTGCTGGCTGCGCTGGCGGAGGGAACGACGACGCTGACCAACCTGCTGGACAGCGACGACGTGCGCCATATGTTGAATGCGCTGCAGGCGCTGGGCGTGAGCTATCAACTGTCAGACGATCGCACTACCTGTAAAGTTGAAGGTGTTGCCGGCCCGCTGGTGGCCAGCCAGCCGCTTGAACTGTTCCTCGGTAACGCAGGTACCGCAATGCGTCCCTTGGCGGCAGCGCTGTGCCTGGGCAGCAATGATGTGGTGCTGACCGGTGAGCCACGCATGAAAGAGCGCCCAATTGGTCATCTGGTGGATGCTCTGCGTCAGGGCGGCGCACAGATTGATTACCTGGAGCAGACCGATTATCCGCCATTGCGCCTGCGTGGGGGTTTCCGCGGCGGTGATGTGACCGTCGACGGCAGCGTTTCCAGTCAATTCCTGACCGCATTGCTGATGACGGCACCTTTGGCCGAACAGGACACCAATATCCATATCAAGGGTGAGCTGGTTTCCAAGCCGTACATTGATATTACTCTGCACCTGATGCGCACCTTCGGCGTCGAGGTCAGCCACGACAACTATCGCGTGTTCCACATTAGTGGCTGTCAAACCTACCGTTCGCCAGGCGACTACCTGGTGGAGGGCGATGCTTCTTCGGCTTCTTACTTCCTGGCGGCCGCGGCAATTAAAGGTGGCACCGTGCGTGTCACCGGCATCGGTAAGAAAAGCGTTCAGGGCGACACCAAATTTGCCGATGTGCTGGAAAAAATGGGTGCACGCATTACCTGGGGTGATGACTATATTGAATGCAGCCGCGGTGAATTGCGTGGCATCGACATGGATATGAACCACATTCCTGATGCGGCGATGACCATTGCGACTGCGGCCTTGTTTGCCGAAGGCCCAACGACCATTCGTAATATCTATAACTGGCGGGTGAAAGAAACCGACCGCCTGGCTGCTATGGCGACAGAGTTGCGTAAAGTGGGCGCAGAAGTGGATGAAGGGGAAGACTATATTCACGTCGTACCGCCGGCCAAGCTGAAATTTGCCGATATCGGTACCTACAATGACCACCGTATGGCGATGTGTTTCTCGCTGGTGGCGCTGTCGGATACTCCCGTGACCATTCTCGATCCGAAATGTACCGCGAAAACCTTCCCGGACTACTTCGAACAACTGGCGCGTATCAGTCAATTGGCGTGATCCGCAGTCAGATACTTTCTTTTAAGGCCCTTAATTGGGCCTTTGTTGTTTTTAACGCCTGTAGCCCGAGGCTGTCCGCTATACTTTTGCGCGGTCATCGGCTTATTTTCAACAACCAGACAGTTCCAGGGTAACAGTTCGCCGTTTGGCAGCGTATAATGCGCCACCGTGACTGCCCCGATTGGGCGGGCGGCAGGGATGTTTTTAATTATGCTTTCGCATTGTGCTGGCGGCAGGTTATGTCCCTGTGAGGTTTTCTACCTGAAGGAGAGAGAAATGACGGCTACAGCCCCGGTGATAACCGTTGATGGACCAAGTGGCGCAGGCAAAGGCACGCTGTGTAAAGCGTTGGCCGAATCACTTGGTTGGCGCTTACTGGATTCCGGCGCGATTTATCGCGTGCTGGCTTTGGCGGCGCTGCATCATCAGGTCGATATCACGTCTGAGGAGGCGCTGGTTCCACTGGCCGCACATCTCGATGTTCGCTTTATTGCCCTGGATGGCAAACTGCAGGTTATTTTGGAAGGTGAGGATGTCAGCAATGAAATCCGCACTGAAACTGTCGGAAACACCGCTTCGCAGGCAGCCGCTTTTCCGCGCGTGCGTGAAGCCCTGTTACGCCGCCAGCGGGCATTCCGTGAGGCCCCTGGGCTGATTGCCGATGGCCGCGATATGGGCACGGTGGTGTTTCCCGATGCGCCGGTCAAGATTTTCCTGGACGCCAGTTCGGAGGAGCGTGCACACCGCCGCATGCTACAGTTGCAGGAAAAGGGCTTTAATGTTAACTTTGAACGTCTTTTAGCCGAGATAAAGGAACGGGATGACCGTGACCGTAATCGGCCTATCGCGCCCCTGGTGCCGGCTTCCGACGCCCTCGTGCTGGATTCAACCAGCATGTCGATCGACGAAGTCATCCAGCGTGCGCTGACTTATGCACATGAAGTTTTAGCGTTGCCGCAGCAGTAAGCGCGGCGGCGTTATTGGCTTTTTGTCATATTTGTCATGGTAGTATCGAACTATATCGGGTAAAATTTTACCCCTGTAACCTAAACCCTGTCGGCATGGAGCCAATGGCGGGGTATGTGAAACAACCCCATTCGGCGGGATGCTAAATGGACGTTAAACTATAGAACCCTGAAGATTAAACATGACTGAATCTTTCGCTCAACTCTTTGAAGAATCCCTGAAAACAATCGAAACCCGTCCGGGTTCCATCGTTCGTGGCGTTGTAGTTGCTATCGACAAAGACGTAGTACTGGTTGACGCCGGTCTGAAATCTGAGTCTGCCATCCCGGCTGAGCAATTCAAAAACGCACAGGGCGAGCTGGAAATCCAGGTAGGCGACGAAGTTGATGTTGCGCTGGACGCTGTTGAAGATGGCTTCGGTGAAACTCTGCTGTCCCGTGAGAAAGCTAAGCGTCACGAAGCTTGGATCACGCTGGAAAAAGCTTACGAAGAAGCTGAAACTGTCGTCGGTGTTATCAACGGCAAAGTTAAGGGTGGCTTCACTGTAGAGCTGAATGGTATTCGTGCGTTCCTGCCAGGTTCCCTGGTTGACGTGCGTCCAGTACGTGACACTCTGCACCTGGAAGGCAAAGAGCTTGAGTTTAAAGTCATCAAGCTGGACCAGAAACGCAACAACGTTGTAGTTTCTCGCCGTGCGGTTATCGAATCAGAGAACAGCGCAGAACGTGATCAACTGCTGGAAAACCTGCAGGAAGGCATGGAAGTTAAAGGTATCGTTAAGAACCTCACTGACTACGGTGCATTCGTTGATCTGGGCGGCGTAGACGGCCTGCTGCACATCACTGATATGGCTTGGAAACGCGTTAAGCATCCGAGCGAAATCGTCAACGTTGGCGACGAAATCACTGTTAAAGTGCTGAAGTTCGACCGCGAGCGTACTCGTGTTTCCCTGGGCCTGAAGCAACTGGGCGAAGATCCATGGGTTGCTATCGCGAAACGTTACCCAGAAGGCACCAAGCTGACTGGTCGTGTAACCAACCTGACTGATTACGGCTGCTTCGTAGAAATCGAAGAAGGCGTTGAAGGTCTGGTACACGTTTCTGAAATGGATTGGACCAACAAAAACATCCATCCGTCCAAAGTTGTTAACGTGGGCGATGTAGTGGAAGTTATGGTTCTGGACATCGATGAAGAACGTCGTCGTATCTCCCTGGGTCTGAAGCAGTGCAAAAACAACCCATGGCAGCAGTTTGCAGAAACCCACAACAAGGGCGACCGCGTTGAAGGTAAAATCAAGTCTATCACTGACTTCGGTATCTTCATCGGCCTGGACGGCGGCATCGACGGCCTGGTTCACCTGTCTGACATCTCCTGGAACGTTGCAGGCGAAGAAGCAGTTCGTGAATACAAGAAAGGCGACGAAATCGCAGCGGTTGTTCTGCAAGTTGACGCAGAGCGCGAGCGTATCTCCCTGGGCGTGAAGCAACTGGCTGAAGACCCGTTCAATAACTACCTGTCTATGAACAAGAAAGGTACTATTGTTACTGGTAAAGTCACTGCAGTTGACGCCAAAGGTGCTACAGTTGAATTAGCAGGCGGCGTAGAAGGTTACCTGCGTGCTTCTGAAGCCTCTCGCGACCGCATTGAAGATGCAACTCTGGTTCTGAATGTGGGTGACGACGTTGAAGCTAAATTCACCGGCGTTGACCGTAAGAACCGCGTAGTAAGCCTGTCCGTACGTGCTAAGGACGAAGCTGACGAGAAAGATGCAATTGCTACTGTTAATAGCGGCAGCAAGCAGGAAGAAAGCAACTTCTCTAACGCAATGGCTGAAGCTTTCAAAGCGGCTAAAGGCGAGTAATGACGGGGGGCGGTTTTTTAACCGCCCCGATACGGTAGTTTAGCTGCAAAGCTTGGAGGAACTATGACCAAGTCTGAACTTATTGAAAGACTTGCTGGCCAGCAATCTCATGTACCGGCGAAAGCCGTTGAGGATGCAGTGAAAGAGATGCTAGAACATATGGCTGCAACGCTAGCCGATGGGGAACGCATCGAGATCCGCGGATTCGGCAGTTTTTCTCTTCACTACCGTGCTCCGCGTGTGGGTCGTAACCCGAAAACTGGTGACAAAGTTGAGTTGGACGGCAAGTACGTTCCTCACTTCAAGCCAGGCAAAGAGTTGCGTGACCGCGCCAATATCTATGGCTAGTCACTGACTGCCCATAGAGTTGTTGCTTGTAAAGAAATATAAAACGGTGCCCTCGGGGCGCCGTTTTTTTTTGCCTGTTCCTTTTGTCTGGCCGTCTTGGTGTTTCTTGCGAGCTAAGCCGCAGCATGCGATTAGCCGTGGTAACGGTCGCTGTTATTGTGCGGCGACGATCGCGTACCGTCAGATTGTTGATGGTGAGTATTGGCCGATGCGTAAACAATCCCGTGATGTTGGCAGCCCGGATAGCTGCCCGATACCGGGAGACCACTTATCAAAACTTCGCTGGATTTGGCAGTAAGCGCAATTATCTGCGGGATTTTACCGCTGCTTTTCATGCCGTACTTACCCGATGCGCACATCACTCTGTGGGTCATCTTGCCCATCTGTCTCTGCCTGTGGCGTAGGGGCAACGTAGGCCGGTTTATGGCGTGGGGGGCATTGGGTTTTCTGTGGGCGGTATTTACCGCCGGAACCCTGGTTAATCAAATCAATCGCTTAAGTCAGGGCCCAGTGGTGAATGCGGTGGTTCAGGTGAGCAGTATTGCGTTGGCTTCCGCACCACGAAAGCAGACGGTTATGCGTATTGAACAGATCAATGGCCGCTGGCTGGTACCCTCGATCGCGTTCTCCACCCTCTGGCAACCCAAAGAACAGACCCTGTGTGCCGGACAACGCTGGCGATTGCACCTGCGCTTGCGGCCGGTGCATGGCAGCTTAAATGAAGGGGGCTTTGACAGTCAGCGTTGGGCGATGTCACGGCGCCAACCGCTGACGGCGCAGGTTAAGAGCGCGGTAATCCTGGACCAAAGTTGCGGTTGGCGACAGCGCGTTATCGGCCATGCCGAGAGCAATATGGGAGTTCTCCGCTATAAAGCCGTGTTGCTTGCGCTGGCATTTGGGGAGCGGGCAGCGCTGGAACCGGCGTTGCGCACCTTGATGTTGAAAACCGGCATTGCTCACCTGATGGCCATTTCGGGGCTGCACGTGGCGATGGTGGCTATTTTGATTTGGTCTTTGTTACTGGCTATGCAGTTTTTTCTGCCTGCCAGCCTGATTGGTTACCGTTTACCACTGATCATCAGTTGGCTTGGCGCGTTAGGCTATGTCTGGTTGGCTGGTGCACATCCGCCAGCGGTAAGAACCGGTCTGGCGCTGACACTGTGGATGTTGTTACGTATACGCGGTATCCATTGCTCTTCCTGGCAAATTTGGTTGTGGTGTATCGGGCTAATCCTGGTTTGTGATCCGCTGGCAGTGTTATCTGACAGCTTTTGGCTATCGGCCACGGCAGTGCTTTGCCTGATTTTTTGGTTCGAATGGGTGCCGTTGCATCCCCGTTTTCGCTCGGGATGGTACTGGGCGCCGCTACGTTGGCTACATATTCAGTTTGGCATCACATTGCTATTGGTCCCTATGCAGGCCGGTTTGTTTCTTGGCCTGACGCTAACCTCCATACCGGCCAATCTTTGGGCTGTCCCTTTAGTTTCGCTGGTCACGGTACCTTTGATCCTGCTGGCGGTGGTCGTTGGTATTTTCCCGACGTTGAGTGCGGGACTGTGGGGATTGGCGGATCTTACCCTGGCAGGGGTGTTTACCCCATTACACTACCTGCAAAACGGTTGGGTCGATCTTGGCGCAGCCTCTCTGGCTGTCAGTATTACCGGCTGGCTGCTGGTGATTTTTTGGCGTTTTCACTGGTGGTGGCGTTATGCATCGGTGCTGGCAACTTTGGCGGTGTGTGGCTTGCTGTGGCGTGAAAGAGTGCCTCCATACTCTTGGCGCGTAGACATGCTTGACGTTGGGCAGGGCCTGGCGATGGTGGTTGAAAAGAACGGTCGGGCAATATTGTATGATACAGGCCCCCGTTGGGGGACAGGCAGCGCCGCTGGTCGGAATATTTTGCCGTTTCTTCGCTGGCGAGGATTGCCTGTGGAGCACATCATTCTCAGTCACGACCATCTGGATCATATCGGTGGTCTTGAAGAGATGCAGCGTGCATTTCCGCAAGCGACGGTAAGGAGCCCACGTCTTGATGCAGGCCATTTGCCCTGTGTGGCAGGGGAGCGCTGGCAATGGCAATCGCTCCAATTTCAAGTGTTGTGGCCGCCAAAGGCAGTAAAAATAGCGGGAAATGACGATTCATGCGTCATTCGTATTGATGATGGTAAATATAGCCTGTTGCTAACCGGCGATGCAGAAAAGCGGACTGAGGCACAGTTGGTCCGACATCAACGCCATTTATTGAGCGCTACGGTGTTACAGGTGCCGCACCATGGCAGTAAAACCTCGTCCACGCCGCCATTTTTGCGTGCGGTAGCGCCAAAGGCGGCAATAGCTTCGGCATCGCGTTACAATAAATGGCGTTTACCTGCGGGTAAAGTTGTCGCCAGATACCTGGCAAATGACATCATATGGCGCGATACTTCGCGCTCCGGTCAGTTATCCGTACTTTTTTTCGACAACGATTGGCAAATTAAAGGCTTTCGTGAACAATTAATGCCCCGTTGGTACCATCAGCGGTTTGGCGTAGAGGGTGATAATGAGTAAAATAGGCCGCTATTTCTTCCGATGCTGGTATTTGCATGATGAATGATAAAGATCTCTCCACCTGGCAGACTTTCCGTCGCCTCTGGCCGATGATCACACCTTTTAAGACCGGACTGATCGTGGCCGCCATTGCGTTGGTACTTAACGCGGCCAGCGACGCCTTTATGTTGTCTTTGCTTAAACCTTTATTGGATGACGGTTTTGGGAAAACGGAAAGCAGCATCCTGCTGTGGATGCCATTGGCGGTAATTGGCCTGATGGTGGTGCGCGGGGCGACCGGCTTTGTTTCCAGTTACTGTATCTCCTGGGTATCCGGCATGGTGGTGATGCATATGCGCCGTCGGCTGTTTGGCCATATGATGAGAATGCCGGTATCGTTCTTCGATCAGCAGTCTACCGGGACCTTGCTGTCGCGGATCACCTATGATTCCGAACAGGTCGCTTCATCGTCTTCCAGTGCGCTGGTGACCGTGGTGCGTGAAGGGGCGTCGATAATCGCGCTGTTCACCATGATGTTCTACTACAGCTGGCAGCTGTCGGTGATCCTGATCGTACTGGCCCCTATTGTCTCTATTGCTATCCGCATCGTTTCCAAACGCTTCCGTAATATCAGTAAAAACATGCAGAACACCATGGGGCAGGTGACGACCAGCGCAGAGCAGATGCTTAAAGGCCATAAGGAAGTCCTTATTTTTGGCGGCCAGCAGGTTGAAACCGATCGCTTCAATTCGGTCAGCAATCGCATGCGCCAACAGGGCATGAAACTGGTTTCCGCTTCCTCTATCTCTGATCCTATCATTCAGTTGATCGCGTCGCTGGCACTGGCCTTCGTGCTGTATGCCGCCAGCTTCCCTAGCGTAATGGCTACCCTGACTGCCGGTACCATCACCGTGGTGTTCTCTTCGATGATCGCCTTGATGCGCCCGCTGAAGTCACTGACCAACGTCAACGCCCAGTTCCAGCGCGGGATGGCGGCGTGCCAGACCTTATTCTCGATTTTGGATATGGAACAGGAAAAAGATACCGGCACCCGTGAAGTTGCACGTGCGAAGGGCGATATCGAATTCCGTAATGTCACTTTCTACTACCCAGGGAAAGAAACGCCTGCGCTGCGCGATATCAATCTGAGCATTTCAGAAGGTAAGACGGTGGCTCTGGTAGGGCGTTCTGGTTCGGGCAAATCGACGATCGCCAATCTGCTGACCCGTTTTTATGACGTCCAGAAAGGCGAGATCCTGATGGATGGTCATGATCTGCGCGAGTACACACTGGCGTCGCTACGTGATCAGGTAGCGCTGGTTTCGCAAAACGTGCATTTGTTCAATGACACTATTGCCAACAATATCGCTTACGCGCGTGAAGAACGCTATAGCCGCGAAGAGATAGAGAAGGCAGCTCGCATGGCCTATGCCACGGACTTCATTGAAAAAATGGAGAACGGTCTGGACACGGTGATCGGTGAGAACGGCGTAATGCTGTCCGGCGGTCAACGCCAGCGTATCGCTATAGCCCGCGCCTTGCTGCGTGACTGCCCGATACTGATCCTCGATGAAGCCACTTCGGCACTGGACACTGAATCGGAGCGTGCTATTCAGGCTGCGCTGGATGAGTTACAGAAAAACCGGACTTCACTGGTGATTGCGCACCGTCTGTCGACCATTGAGAAGGCTGATGAAATCCTGGTGGTTGAGGATGGCCGTATCGTTGAGCGTGGCGAACATGCTGAATTGATCGAAAAGCAGGGTACATATGCCCAGCTTCATCGTATGCAGTTTGGTCAATAATGATTGAGCGCATCTGGTCAGGCAGCTCGCTGGTTTATTTGCTGCTGTTACCGCTGTCTTGGCTGTATGGTCTGGTCAGCGGCCTGATTCGGCTCAGTTACCGTTGCGGGCTGCGTAAAAGCTGGCGCGCGCCGGTGCCGGTGGTGGTGGTGGGGAATCTCACTGCCGGTGGCAATGGTAAAACTCCGATGGTGATCTGGCTGGTGGAACAGTTGCAGCAGCGCGGATACCGGGTGGGTGTGGTTTCTCGCGGTTATGGTGGCAAAGCAGAGGCTTATCCGCTGTTACTTAACGCAAGTACGACTACCCAGCAGGCGGGTGATGAGCCGGTACTGATTTATCAGCGAACCGCTGCGCCAGTGGCCATCTCACCCAAGCGCTGTGAAGCGGTTCAGGCGTTGCTTAAGCAGCAGCCCCTTGACGTGGTGATCACCGATGACGGTCTGCAGCATTATGCTTTGCAGCGTGATTTTGAACTGGTGGTGATCGACGGCGTACGCCGCTTTGGTAATGGATGGTGGTTGCCGGCCGGCCCGATGCGCGAACGTGCTTCGCGGCTAAATAGCGTTGACGCCCTGATTGCCAACGGCGGTGTGGCTCAGCCGGGTGAGATCGCCATGCGGTTGCAGGCACGCGACGCGGTTAATGTTGCCAGCGGTGAGCGTCGGCCGGCAGTTGAACTGCCACATGTGGTAGCAATGGCCGGCATTGGTCATCCCCCACGCTTTTTCGCCACCTTGGAAAAGCTGGGTGTGGAGGTTGAAAAAGAAGTAGCATTTGCCGATCATCAGGAATACCAGCACGACCCCTTGGCGGCACTGGTATCTTCAGGGCAAACGTTGCTGATGACTGAGAAAGATGCGGTCAAATGCCGCGCTTTTGCCCAGCCCAATTGGTGGTATTTACCGGTTGATGCGGTACTTCCCACCGAACAGGCTGAGCAATTGCTGCACAGTATTGAAGCTCTGTTGAAAAAATAATTCAGACTGCCAGCGCGTGCAGCCCCAGTGCTTGCGCGCAGGCATCTATCGAACGCTGTTGCGTCTGCTGATATAACGCCAATTCATCTACCACCTCCGCTCCCAAAGCTTGTTCAAATGCCGCCCGGCTTGAGGTTGCGTTGTACTGCGTGTGGCCACTGTCGCCCAAATTCGATTGGAAAATGCCCGCGGCACTGACCGGCAGAAAATCCTCATAGACCAGCGGCTGGAAACGGATATATTCCTGAGCGATCAGCTGTTCCAACGTGCTGTGGTGATCCAGCGTTTCCTTGGCCGCCAGCCCACATTCGGTCGGGAAGTAGCGGAACCAGGCTAACTGTTGTTCGCGCAGGGTGGCATAGTCATCTGGAAACGCCTGAAAATTTTCTACCAGCAACTGGTTGTAGCGCTCAGCATTTTTTTCGCTCGGCGGGGCCTGCAAAGCATCATTGGTCGCCTGCAGCAAGCGATCGTACAGTGTACGGCCTTTGGTTGTCAGTGCCACTCCGCGCTGTTCAATTTCGCCGAAGCGTGCAGTGTGATGCCCGGCTACGGCGCTACCATCATGTTCAACAAAATCAACGTTCTCTTCCAGCGCTTTAAAACTGGTTTGGCGCAGCAGGATCGGGCGGCGACGTGGCGGCGGGCCTTCAATCACGGCTTTGGGGGTGATACCCCGGCCGGGCATGGCTTGCTGGACCCGATCGATATCAAGAGTGCGGGGTGTCAAATGGTTAATGTGCGGGCCTTTAAAGGCGACGACATCGGCGATCAAGCGGTGCTGGTCGTGCAACTGTTGATATTCGGCGGCGCTGACCGTTGCCCGACTGTGCCAACGGAAGGTTTCCAGCGCCTGTTCGACAAATTCATTTGCCTGGCTGTCATCCAGCCCACCCTGAGCTTCCTGCAATACGATCAGTTCCAGTGCTCGTTCGGTAAAGATACGGCGACGAGCCAACAGGCGTTGTGCCAGTTCGCGTAACTCTGGGTTTTCAATCAGCTCAAGCCGTAATAATGAGGTGAATACCCGAAATGGACTGATCTGCAGCGCATCTTCATGCACAGCCCGAAACGCAGTGGAGTGTACCGGAACACCTGCTACGGCCAGATCGTAGTAGCCGACCGGAGACATGCCCATCACATTAAACAGCCGCCGCAGGGTGGCCAATTCCTCTGAGGTGCCCACCCGAATCGCCCCATGACGTTCCATGGCCAGACGTTCGATTTCGCCGGTAATTTGTAATTGATGAGCCAGTGCGGCATCTTCGCGCAGAACCTGTCGGTTGGTTTCCGCCACCAACTCCAGTAAATCGCCATACAGAGGCACCTCTTTTTGGTACATTTCTGACATGGCGTGGGAGAATCTGGCGCGGATTTCATTCGGTGAGACGAACTGCTGGGCGGTCATGCGCATAGCTCCTTTATTCAGTATAATCTGAAAAATATCGTTCTTGGCGGCAAAAGTGCTGGCTGAGAGACCATTAGCCTTGTTTTCACCTCAAGTTTAGCTATGTCGATTAGGTTTTGTTATAGCTCGGGCAAGCATATTAGATTTTTATGCGTTAGCTCTCATTTGAACAGGAAATAACGGAAAATACGGCCGTCCGGAAGGCAATGACGCCAAGCGATTCTCGTAAAAAAAGATAAATAAATCCATTAACAATCATAGGTATAAAAACAAATGTGGCCTTATGATAAAAATAAGGCAATAAACCTCTTGTGCAAAAGATAGATTTATGAGTAAATGCAAGTCGGCCTGTGATACAGACCTATTTATGTTCGAGTTTAGAGTTAAGCAGTTCCTCCAAAAACGTTATCATCTGATTCCGCTTCAAAGACGAACCTTCTAAGTATCTCCCATAAGTAATGTTTCTAAGAACGGCCAAAATTGCCTTATGGCAGGTTTTGTATATATATTTAAAAGGTAAATGAGTAATGTCTAAGAAGACGGGTCAAGTGAAGTGGTTCAATGAAAGCAAAGGTTTTGGTTTTATTGAACAGAACGACGGTGGTAAAGATGTATTCGTACACTTCTCCGCAATCGCGACCGACGGTTTCAAAACTTTGGCTGAAGGCCAGCGTGTTGAGTACACCGTAGAAGACAGCCAGCGCGGGCCGGCTGCAGCTAACGTTGTTGCTCTGTAAATAAACAGGGAATAACGTAAAGAGATATTAATACAACCATGATGACGCATTTACGCTGATTCATTGCGGAAGATATTAATTTCAACAAGCCCGCCAGAGTGCGGGCTTTTTATTTTTTGCTCACGAGAGGTTTCTTACGAAAAACTTTAGGATGGGCTGGTAGCGTCCAACAATAATAAAAATGACGTTGTTAAGGATGCTCAAGTAAAAGGATATAAGTTATGTTTAAAAATACTGTGTTACAAATGGGCCGTGTGAAATGGTTTGATCAGGCTGCAGGCTATGGTTTTATTTCACCGGTAGATGGTAGCGACGAAATCTATGTAAGCCGTCGTTCTATCGCCAATACTAAAAATAAATCGTTAAACGAAGGTCAGAACGTTGAGTTCTCGATCTATCGCAGCTCCCACGGGCTGTCAGCGGCAGACGTTATCGCGTTCTGACCCACCCCTTCCTCGCCAGTGCCGGTGCCGCCACCCCAAGCACTGGCGAAGATAAATCCCCCGATATCCACTATTATCAAGCGATTGCTCAATCACTTCGGATGTCAGGATGAACACCCCAGTTATTTCTCTTACTGCCGCCCGTGCGCTTCACCTCGCCGCACAGGGGCTACTATCCCCGATGAAACGCAAAGCCAAACCCGATGATGTAGTTGCCGTTATTGGGCGTATGGGTTTACTGCAAATCGATACTATCAGTGTGGTCGCACGCAGCCCCTATCTGGTGCTGTTCAGCCGTTTGGGTGACTACCAGCCGGAATGGTTGGAACAGGCATTGGCGGGGCGTCGGTTGTTCGAATACTGGGCGCACGAGGCCTGTTTTTTACCCATCGAAGATTTTGGCCTGCTGCGTTACCGAATGCTGCAGCCACAAGGTATGGGCTGGAAGTACTCCGAAGCGTGGATGCAGGAACATCAGGTGGCAATAGACGCCCTGTTGCAACACATTGAAACCGGTGGGCCGGTACGCTCGGCGGATTTCAGCGCCGAGAAGAAGGGCAACAGCGGCTGGTGGGATTGGAAACCGGAAAAGCGCCATCTCGAAATCCTGTTCACCGCCGGCAAACTGATGGTAGCCGAACGGCGCAATTTCCATCGAGTTTACGACCTGACGGAAAGATTATTACCCCACTGGGATGATAACCGGCATGCGTTACCTGTCGAAGATGCACGACAGGAAATGCTCCGCCGCAGCTGCCGTTACCTTGGGATCTTCAGAGCCGAATGGTTGGCGGATTACTACCGTCTGAAGCGGGTTGCGCCGAAGGCGCTACTGACATCGTTACAACAGCAGGGCGAAGTGCTGCCCGTGCTGATCGAGGGTTTGGACGGGGAGTTTTACGTGCACCATTCGCTGTCGGCAGAGCTAAAGCTGGCAGAGCAAGGGGCGTTAAAATCCACCGTGACTACGTTGCTTTCTCCGTTCGATCCGGTGGTTTGGGATCGCCGCCGTGCGCTGGAACTGTTCAATTTTGATTACCGGCTGGAGTGTTACACGCCGAAAGAGAAACGGCAGTATGGCTACTTTACATTGCCGGTGTTGCAGCGCGGCGAACTGATTGGCCGTATTGATGCAAAAATGCATCGCCGACAGGGCATTTTCGAAATTATCAGCTTTCATCCACAGGCGAAGGTTCGCTTCGGTAAACAACGCGTGCAGGATATTCGGCAAGCAATAACCCGCAGTGCAAAATGGCATGGTGCCAAACAGGTTACTTTGGGTGATATTCCGGCAGCGTTGGCCACCGAATGGGGGGCAGGCTGGGAAGTGGAATAACGAACGGCGTTGTCGGCTTGGGTAAAACGAATGTTCAGCGCCGCTCGTTACAATGGGGGCCTTAGTTGCTGAAGTTGGCAAACAGGGCGATGATTTTGTGAAGACGTTTGATCATATTAACTGTCTTTTTGTGACTTGCATCACAAAATTCTACGCCTGAGCCGGGGGCAATTCAATCCCCTCGGCAGATTAAAATGCAGCGACAAAACAGCCGGTGATTAACCTGGCGCATAGCGTTATGCTATCCTCACGCACTTTCCTTACGTTAAATCTCCACCCTGGAGGAAGCATGGATCACCGTTTACTCGAAATCGTTGCCTGCCCGGTCTGCAACGGTAAGCTTTATTTCAATAAAGAAAACCAGGAATTGGTCTGCAAAGTGGATGGCCTGGCCTATCCGCTGCGTGACGGCATTCCCGTCCTGTTGGAAAATGAAGCGCGAGCGCTGTCATTGGATGAGAAACACGCATGAGTTTTATCGCTATTATTCCAGCCCGTTACGCATCAACCCGTTTACCGGGTAAACCCTTGGCCGATATCCACGGTAAGCCGATGGTGGTGCACGTAATGGAGCGTGCGCGCGAGTCGGGGGCCAGCCGCGTTATCGTCGCGACCGATCATCCGGCGGTGGCCGAAGCGGTCAAAGCGGCAGGCGGTGAAGTCTGCATGACCCGGGCCGATCACAATTCCGGCACCGAGCGTTTGGCCGAGGTGATCGAGCACTATGGTTTCGCTGATGACGAAATCATCGTGAATGTCCAGGGTGACGAGCCATTGATCCCACCGGTAATTGTGCGCCAGGTGGCTGAAAATCTGGCGGGAAGTCAGGCCGGTATGGCCACCCTGGCGGTGCCGATCGAAAGCGCAGAAGAAGCCTTTAACCCCAATGCGGTCAAAGTAGTGATGGATGCGCAGGGTTATGCGCTCTATTTCTCGCGCGCCACCATTCCGTGGGATCGCGAACGTTTTGCCCAATCCAAAGAAAACATCGGCAACAGCCTGTTGCGCCACATCGGCATTTACGCCTATCGCGCCGGTTTTGTGCGTCGTTACGTTACCTGGGCACCAAGCCAACTGGAGCAAATTGAGCTGCTGGAACAATTGCGGGTGCTGTGGTACGGCGAAAAAATCCACGTGGCAGTGGCCAAGGCGATGCCGACGGTGGGTGTTGACACGCCGGAAGACTTGCAGCGCGTGCGCGACAGTATCCAAGGTTGAGCATTGAACGCCGGCGTGTTACGCAACGCGCCGGCGATATGATTTCCCTTCTTATATCCCCGTTTTGTTGATCTGCGTTGAAGAATTTTTCTGCTCCCCGTTCGATGATGTCATCGTCTCTTCCTTTCCTCTTGAGGCCATTTTCTTATGGAGCAGTTACGCGCCGAACTGAGTATTGTGCTGGGTGAGTCCATCAGCCGGCTGGAACGCGTCAGCGAACAACCTTATGCGCACATGTATTCACTGTATGACCAACAGGGCCATGCGATTCCGCTGATGGCAAAAAGCTTTGTCTGCCAGGGCATTGCCCAGCAGGAGGCTTACAAGCTGTCGATGCTGTCGCGTGAAGGAGATATTCGCCTGCCGACGGTATATGGCGTGGTCTATACCCACCAGGCACCTTATAAAGAAATCTTGTTGATCGAGCGTTTACGGGGCGTGTCGGTGGAAGCGCCGACGCGTACGCCGAACCGCTGGAATACCCTGATGGAGCAGATTGTCGATGGCGTATTGGCCTGGCACCGCATTGACAGTCACGGCTGTGTTGGCACGGTAGACAGCACCCAAGAGAACGACTGGTTCTGTTGGTATCAACAGCGGGTCGAAGTGCTGTGGTCAACGCTGAGTAATCTCAACTTGCCGCAACTGACGATGGCGGATCGCCGTTTGTTGTACCGCACGCGCGAAGCCCTGACCCATTTTTTTGTCGGTTTCGACGATCCCTGCGTGCTGGTTCACGGCAATTTGTCATTGCGTAGCATGCTGAAAGATCCGAAAAGCGATCAACTGCTGGCGATGCTCAACCCGGGAATGATGCTGTGGGCGCCGCGTGAATATGAGTTGTTCAGGTTGTGTGAGGCGGGAATGTCGAGCCAGTTGCTGTTCTATTATTTGCAACGGGCACCGGTAGCGGAATCTTTCCTGATGCGCCGTTGGTTGTATGTGGTGTGGGAAGCGGTAGGGCGGTTGATTCATACCGGCAAACTGGAGCGGCAGCCGTTTGACTATGCGTCCAAACAACTGCTGCCCTGGCTTGCCGGTTAACCCGGTTAGTCGACAGAAACCTCATCGGCCCCTTTCAGCCATTGCCACAGGCTGCCCAGCGTTTCATACCAGGCGCGTTCGCTGTGGCCAAGGAACATGGCAGACGGCACCACGCGATCCCAGATATTCAACCGCGAACTGATGGCCAACTGATTGGCCGGTGCCGGGATCGGGTGCAGCCCCTTGGCTTCAAAGAAGCGCATGGCCCGCGGCAAATGGTTGGCTGAAGTCACCAGAATAAACGGCTGCTGGCCGACCAGCTTCGACACCTGCAATGCCTCCTGCTCGGTATCCATCGGGCGATCCAACAGGACAATGTCACTACCTGGTACTCCCAGACTTTCCGCCACCCGCGCCGCCGTTGCCGCGTTACTTAGCGTTTTCGGGCCTCCGGCACCGGTGAACACCATTTTCGCCCCGGGGTGAGCGAGATATAAGCGCACGCCTTCCGTGACTCGTGGCAGACTATTGCCGATCAAGTTGGAACTTGGCGCCCAATCCGGATTAAAGGTGTAGCCGCCACCCAGCACCACGATATAATTCACCGGGTCATTGCCACGATAGGTGACATACTCAGATTCGATGGGACGCAGCAACCTGTCGGCCACTGGTTGCAGGCTGAAAAGCAGTAAAAACAGCCAGCTCAGCGTGAAAATGACCTTGCCGCTTTTTTGCCAACGGGTGAACCACAGCAGTAACAGCGCCAGTCCCATCAACAGCAACATCGCAGGTAACGGCATTAAAATAGCGCCAATGAACTTTTTCAGGTTAAACAGCATCAAAAATCAGGTCCTTTTGGGCGAAAAAACGACATCCGGGCACAATCAGGCCGCAAGAAGATTCATTCTAAGCCAGTCTGTGCCAAAATAGCAGGTTTGAATGGGCTGGCACTTTGCCCCAGCCGGATAAGATCAGCGGAGCCGTTGTCCATGCAGGATCGCAATTTTGACGATATTGCTGAAAAGTTTGCGCGTAATATTTACGGCACCACCAAAGGGAAAATCCGCCAGGCTGTGGTTTGGCAGGATCTGACCACGCTGTTGGCCCAGTTGCCGCAGCGGCCGCTGCGCATTCTGGATGCCGGCGGCGGCGAAGGCCATATGGCCTGCCAATTGGCAGAATTAGGACATCAGGTGTTGTTGTGCGATCTTTCTGGTGAGATGATCCAACGCGCCGCGTTGCTGGCAGAGCAGAAAGGTGTGAGCCAGAACATGCAATTCATACAAAGTTCAGCACAGGACATTGGTCAACACTTGGAACAGCCGGTTGATCTGATATTGTTCCATGCGGTGCTTGAATGGATCGCCGAACCTGAGGCCGCGCTGCAGGCGCTATTTAACTGTTTGCTGCCGGGCGGTGCGCTGTCATTGATGTTCTTTAACGCCAATGGCCTCTTGATGCGTAACGTGGTGTTGGGTAATTTCCAACTGGTGAACCCAGAGGTCAGAAGACGCAGAAAGCGTTCGTTGTCGCCGCAGTATCCACACAGCCCGCCGCAGGTGTATGGCTGGTTGGAGCAACTGGGCATGCGCATCAGCGGAAAAACCGGCGTGCGGGTGTTCCACGATTATCTGCAGAGCAGGCAGCTACAGACACAAAAATTTGAAGAGTTACTGGCGCTTGAACAGCACTATTGCCGGCAGGAGCCGTACGTGAGTTTGGGGCGCTATATTCACGTCATGGCGCATAAACCAAACCTGAAGGACGAACTATGAGTGAATTTTCCCAGACAGTACCCGAACTGGTCGCCTGGGCACGGAAAAATGATTTCTCTATTTCGCTCCCTACGGAGCGTCTCGCGTTTTTGCTTGCTATCGCCACGTTAAACGGCGAGCGGCTGGACGGCGAGATGAGCGAAGGTGAGCTGGTTGATGCATTTCGCCATGTCAGCAAGGGTTTCGAACAGACGCATGAAACGGTGGCCGTCCGCGCCAACAATGCGATTAATGACATGGTGCGCCAGCGCCTGTTAAACCGCTTTATCAGCGAACTGGCGGACGGTAACGCGATCTACCGTCTGACACCGCTGGGCATCGGTATCACCGATTACTATATCCGTCAGCGCGAATTCTCCACGCTGCGTCTGTCGATGCAGTTGTCGATCGTGGCGCAGGAGCTCAAACGCGCTGCCGACGCCGCCGATGAGGGCGGTGATGATTTCCACTGGCACCGTAATGTGTTTGCACCGCTGAAATATTCGGTGGCGGAAATCTTCGACAGTATCGATTTGACCCAGCGGATTATGGATGAACAACAGCAAGGCGTGAAGGACGACATCGCAGCATTGCTGAACAAAGACTGGCGTGCGGCGATCTCCAGCTGTGAGATGCTGTTGTCCGAAACTTCGGGCACCCTGCGTGAACTGCAAGATACGCTGGAGGCGGCGGGCGATAAACTGCAGGCCAACCTGCTGCGTATTCAGGATGCCACATTGGGCGGGGCAGAACTGGGCTTCGTCGACAAGCTGGTGTTTGATCTGCAAAGCAAGCTCGACCGCATTATCAGTTGGGGCCAGCAGGCGATTGACCTGTGGATTGGCTACGACCGCCACGTGCATAAATTTATCCGTACCGCGATCGACATGGACAAAAACCGGGTGTTTGCCCAGCGTTTGCGTCAGTCGGTGCAAAACTATTTCGACAATCCATGGACACTGACCCATGCCAACGCCGACCGTCTGCTGGATATGCGAGACGAAGAACTGGCGCTGCGCAGTGAGGAAGTGACCGGGGAACTGCCGCCGGATCTGGAGTTCGAAGAGTTCAGCGAAATCCGTGAACAGCTGGCGGCGATGATCGAACAGGCACTGAAGATTTATCAGGAACAACAGATGCCGCTCAACTTAGGGGCGGTAATGCGCGATTATCTGGCGCAATATCCGCGTGCTCGTCATTTCGACGTGGCACGTTTAGTGGTCGACCAGGCAGTGCGCCTTGGTGTGGCTGAAGCAGATTTTTCAGGGTTGCCGGCACAATGGCAGGCAATCAATGATTACGGAGCCAAGGTCCAGGCCCATGTCATCGACAAATATTGAACAAGTAATGCCAGTCAAGCTGGCCAAGGCATTGTCTAACGCGCTGTTCCCGGCGCTGGACAGCCAACTGCGTGCGGGTCGCCACATCGGTATCGATGAGCTGGACAACCACGCTTTCTTAATGGACTTCCAGGATGAACTGGAAGAATTTTACACCCGCTACAGCGTAGAGCTGATCCGTGCGCCAGAAGGTTTTTTCTATCTGCGCCCACGCTCTACCACGCTGATCCCGCGTTCGGTGTTGTCTGAACTGGACATGATGGTGGGGAAAATCCTGTGCTATCTGTATCTCAGTCCAGAACGCCTGGCACATGAGGGTATTTTCAGCCAACAGGAGCTGTACGACGAGCTGCTGAGCCTGGCGGACGAGAACAAATTGCTGAAGTTCGTTAATCAGCGTTCTACCGGCTCGGATCTTGATCGTCAGAAGCTACACGAGAAAGTGCGTACTTCACTGAACCGTCTGCGTCGTTTGGGCATGGTCTATTTCATGGGCAACGACAGCAGCAAGTTCCGTATCACCGAGGCGGTGTTCCGCTTTGGCGCCGACGTGCGCAGCGGTGACGACCCGCGTGAAGCGCAGTTGCGTATGATCCGCGACGGCGAAGCAATGCCGGTTGAAAACAGCCTGTTGCTGAATGATGAGAGCGATGCAGAGGATTCGCCGCTTGATACCACACCAGACAGTGCAGAGGATGAACAGGAATGATTGAACGCGGTAAATTTCGCTCGCTGACACTGGTTAACTGGAACGGCTTCTTTGCCCGCACCTTTGATCTGGATGAGCTGGTGACCACGCTGTCCGGCGGTAACGGGGCAGGGAAATCCACCACTATGGCGGCCTTCGTCACTGCGTTGATCCCCGACTTGACGCTGCTGCACTTTCGTAACACCACCGAAGCCGGCGCCACCAGTGGCTCGCGCGACAAGGGCCTGCACGGTAAGCTGCGCGCCGGGGTGTGTTATTCGACTCTCGACGTGCTCAACTCGCGTCACCAGCGTGTGGTGGTGGGTGTCCGTCTGCAGCAGGTGGCCGGCCGTGACCGCAAGGTGGACATCAAGCCGTTCGTTATTCAGGGCCTGCCGACCGCAGTGCAGCCGACGGAGCTTTTGACCCAAACGGTGGGTGAGCGCCAGGCGCGTGTATTGTCGCTGCAAGAACTGAAAGATCGTGTTGAAGAGATGGAAGGGGTGCAGTTCAAGCAGTTTAACTCCATTACCGATTACCACTCATTAATGTTCGATCTGGGCGTGATCCCAAAACGCCTGCGTTCATCGTCCGATCGCAGCAAGTTCTACCGCCTGATCGAAGCTTCGCTGTACGGCGGTATCTCCAGCGCCATCACTCGCTCGCTGCGCGACTACCTGTTGCCGGAAAACAGCGGCGTGCGCAAGGCATTCCAGGATATGGAAGCGGCGCTGCGTGAAAACCGCATGACGCTGGAAGCGATCCGCGTTACCCAATCCGACCGTGACCTGTTCAAACATCTGATTTCCGAGGCCACGTCTTACGTGGCGGCGGACTACATGCGCCATGCCAATGAGCGACGCATTCATTTGGACGGAGCACTGGCGCTGCGCAACGATCTGCTGGGTAGCCGCAAACAGTTGGCCGCCGAGCAATACCGCCATGTTGAAATGGCGCGTGAACTGGCAGAACAGAGCGGTGCAGAATCCGATCTGGAAACCGACTATCAGGCTGCCAGCGATCACCTGAATCTGGTTCAGACGGCAATGCGTCAGCAGGAAAAGATCGAGCGCTATGAAGGCGATCTGGAAGAGCTGACCTACCGACTGGAAGAACAGAATGAAGTGGTTGCGGAGGCCAGTGAACAGCAGGCCGAAAACGAAGCACGCGCCGAAGCGGCCGAACTGGAAGTGGATGAGCTGAAAAGCCAGCTTGCCGACTACCAGCAAGCGCTCGACGTGCAGCAGACCCGTGCCATTCAATATCAGCAGGCATTGCAAGCATTGGAACGCGCGCGCGCGCTGTGCCAATTGCCGGAACTGACTGCCGAAAATGCCGAGCATTGGCTGGATACATTCCAGGCGCGCGAGCAGGAAGCGACCGAAGCCTTGCTGATGCTGGAACAAAAACTGAGCGTGGCCGACGCCGCGCACGGCCAGTTTGAACAGGCTTATCAGCTGGTGGGTAAAATCGCCGGTCAGGTCAGCCGCAGTGAAGCCTGGCAGTGCGCGCGCGAATTGCTGCGTGACTGGCCATCACAGCAACACCTTGCCGAGCGCGTGCAGCCTTTGCGTATGCGTTTGAGCGAGCTGGAACAGCGTCTGCGCTCCCAGCAGGACGCCGAGCGTCTGCTGCAGGAGTTCTGCAAACGCCACGGTCAGCAGTATCAGCCGGACGAACTCGATGCCCTGCAACAAGAGCTGGAAGAGCGTCTGGAATCGCTGTCACAAAGCGTCAGCGATGCCGGCGAGCGTCGGATGGAAATGCGCCAGGAACTGGAGCAAATTCAGCAACGCATCCGCGAACTGACCACCCGTGCACCTGTCTGGTTGGCAGCGCAGGATTCGCTGAGTCAGCTTAGTGAGCAAAGCGGCGAAGCTCTTGAAAGCAGCCAGCAGGTGACTGAGTACATGCAGCAACTGCTGGAGCGCGAACGTGAAACTACCGTTGAGCGTGACGAAGTGGCTGCCGGTAAACGTGCCGTGGAAGCGCAGATCGAACGTCTCAGCCAGCCTGGCGGCGCCGAAGATCAGCGCCTGGTCACGCTGGCCGAACGTTTTGGTGGCGTGCTGCTGTCCGAAATCTACGACGACGTCACCATCGACGATGCCCCGTACTTCTCCGCCTTGTACGGCCCGTCGCGCCATGCGATTGTGGTGCCGGATCTGTCGTTGGTGCGCGAGATGCTGGAAGGTCTGGAAGACTGCCCGGAAGATCTGTATCTGATCGAGGGGGATCCGCAGTCGTTCGATGACAGCGTGTTCGCCGTCGAAGAACAAGACCGGGCGGTGTTGGTCAAAACCGCCGAACGTCAGTGGCGTTACTCCCGTTACCCGGCAGTGCCGTTGTTTGGCCGTGCCGCTCGTGAAAACCGCCTGGAAATACTGCATGCCGAGCGGGAAAAACTGGCAGAACGTTATGCCACGCTGTCGTTCGACGTGCAGAAAACCCAGCGTTCACATCAGGCCTTCAGCCGCTTTATCGGCAACCATCTGGCGGTGGCGTTTGACGCCGATCCGGAAGCCGAAATCCGTGGCCTCAACACCCGCCGCGGTGAAATCGAACGTGCTCTGAATAACCATGAAGCGCAGAACCAGCAGCAGCGCCAGCAGTACGATCAGGCGAAAGAGGGTATTTCAGCGCTGAACCGTCTGATGCCGCTGGTTTCATTGTTAAACGATGAAACCCTGCAGGATCGCGTGGAAGAAATCCGTGAAGAGCTGGAGGAGGCGCAGGATGCCGCGCGTCATATTCAGCAGCACGGCGTTTCCCTGACCAAACTTGAGCCGCTGTTGTCGGTGCTGCAGAGCGATCCGCAGCAACATGAACAGCTGCAACAGGACTACTCTCAGGCGCAGAGCGTGCAGCGTCAGGCCAAACAGCAGGCGTTTGCCCTGATTGAAGTGGTGCAGCGTCGTGCACACTTTAGCTATACCGATTCCGCCGGTATGCAAAATGCCAACAACGATCTGAACGACAAGCTGCGCCAGCGTCTGGAGCATGCGGAAGCGGAACGTACCCGTGCCCGTGAGCAACTGCGCCAGTATCAAACCCAGTTTACCCAGTACAGTCAGGTGTTGGCATCGCTGAAAAGTTCGTATGATGCCAAGCGCGACATGCTGAAAGAACTGAGCCAGGAACTGGTAGACATCGGCGTACAGGCGGATGCCAATGCCGAAGCCCGCGCGCGCACTCGTCGTGATGAATTGCATACGGGTCTGAGCACCAACCGTGCACGCCGTAACCAGTTGGAAAAACAGCTGACCTTCTGCGAAGCGGAAATGGACGGTCTGCAGAAGAAACTGCGCAAGCTGGAGCGTGATTATTATCAGCTGCGTGAGCAGGTGGTTACCGCCAAAGCAGGCTGGTGCGCAGTGATGCGCCTGGTGAAAGACAACGGGGTTGAACGTCGTCTGCATCGCCGTGAGCTGGCTTATATGGACGGAGACGAGCTGCGCTCAATGTCGGATAAGGCGCTCGGTGCGTTGCGTCTGGCGGTATCGGACAACGAACACCTGCGCGACGTACTGCGCCTGTCGGAAGATCCGAAGCGTCCGGAACGCAAGATCCAATTCTATATTGCGGTTTATCAGCATCTGCGTGAGCGTATTCGTCAGGATATCATTCGCACCGACGATCCGGTTGAGGCCATCGAACAGATGGAGATCGAACTGGGCCGTCTGACCGAAGAGCTGACCGCGCGTGAGCAGAAGCTGGCGATCAGTTCCAAGAGCGTGGCGAACATCATTCGCAAAACCATCCAGCGCGAACAGAACCGTATCCGTATGCTCAATCAGGGCCTGCAGGCGGTTTCCTTCGGTCAGGTGAAGAGCGTGCGCTTGAACGTCAACGTGCGCGAAGCACATGCGACCCTGTTGGACGTGCTCTCCGAGCAGCAGGAACAACATCAGGATCTGTTCAACAGCAACCGACTGACCTTCTCAGAGGCGCTGGCCAAGCTGTATCAGCGCCTGAACCCGCAGATTGATATGGGGCAGCGCACGCCACAGACCATTGGTGAAGAGTTGCTGGATTATCGTAACTACCTGGAGCTGGAAGTGGAAGTCTTCCGCGGCTCTGACGGTTGGTTGCGTGCCGAGAGTGGTGCGTTGTCTACCGGGGAAGCGATCGGTACCGGGATGTCGATTCTGGTGATGGTGGTACAGAGCTGGGAAGAAGAGTCGCGCCGTCTGCGTGGCAAAGATATCTCCCCATGCCGGCTGTTGTTCCTCGATGAAGCGGCGCGTCTGGATGCTAAATCCATCGCCACGCTGTTTGAGCTGTGCGATCGTCTGGAAATGCAGCTGATCATCGCGGCACCGGAGAATATCAGCCCGGAAAAAGGCACGACTTATAAGCTGGTGCGTAAAGTGTTCCAGAACCATGAACACGTACACGTCGTAGGGCTGCGTGGTTTCGCTAACGAACCCCCGGCACTGGGTGTTACTGCGGCGGAAACGCCGTAAAATGAAAAAAGCCCGCTAATAATCTGAAAATAGCCGCCCTGGGGTGGCTATTTTTTTGTGCGAGTGGATGATGGTCGTGCTTTTTTCTGCGCGGGAAACCGAGTAGCCTGAGGAAATACAGTTATTCATAAGTGCCAAAAGGCAAAATGGCTTTTCTGTTCGTATACTGAAACTAATAAGCTGTCTTGGTTATATTTTTTGTGAGCATACAGGGGGCAATGGATGTTGCTTAGAAATGGAAACACTGTACGGCGGCTGGCGTTAAGTTGCGCAATCGCATGTGGTCTTGCGTCGTCGTTACCCGTATGGGCAACCGTTCCTGCGTTTCCGGTAGCGTCATCCGGCATGTCAGTGGCGCAAAGCCGTTCGGAAATACTGGCGGCATTGCCGAAAGGCATCACACCCTATTATCTTTCGACGCTGGCTCCTTTATATGCAGCGAACCGGATGCAATTGATGTGGCAGGATCGCGAAGCGGTTCAGCAATTCCAGCAGCAACTGGCCGAATTGGCGATGTCCGGCGTACAGCCACAGTTTACCCAATGGGTAAAATTGCTGACTAATCCAGCCATTACTGACGTGGCGCGTGATGTGGTGCTGTCGGATGCGATGCTGGGGTATTTACAGTTCGTTTCGTCCATCGGGGCCAACGGAAATAATTGGCTGTACAGCAATATTCCCTACAAGCTCGGTTTGCCGCCCAATACGGTAACTAACCAGTGGCAGTTGGCGGTGCGTCAGGGCAAGACTCTGGCTTATGTCAACAAGCTGGCACCACAGCATCCTCAATACGCCAAGATGCATCAGGCCCTGCGGGACATGCTGGCCGACGGACGTCCGTGGCCGCAGATGGCCAATGGCCCAAGCCTGCGTCCGGATCAACTGAGTAATGACATCCCAGCTTTGCGTGAGATCCTGGCGCGTAACGGCATGCTCACCACCTCTACGGCACCGGTGGAAGCGCAGGATCCCCCTGCGGTATTGACCGGCTCGCGCAACGAGCCCGACGATGGTGGCCTGTCGGTTGATGAAGAAAAAAATCGTGAGAGCCAGAGTGCCGTGGTCAGTCCGGCCGCCGCGCCGGTAAAAGATCTGGCTCCTTCACCGCAATCGCCATTTTCGCAGCAACCGGAAAGCCCGGTTACCGTCACCGATAATCGCTATACCCCCGATCTGGTCGAAGGCGTTAAGCGTTTCCAGAAATGGCAGGGGCTGAGTGCGGACGGAGTGATCGGCGTGCGCACTCGCGAATGGCTTAACGTGACGCCGCAAATGCGGGCCTCATTATTAGCGCTGAATATCCAGCGTTTACGTATTCTGCCTGGCCGTGTCGATAACGGTATTATGGTTAATATTCCCAACTACTCGTTGACCTACTATCAGAACGGTAATGAAGTGCTCTCTTCGCGGGTGATCGTCGGTCGGCCTAGCCGCAAGACGCCGTTGATGAGCAGTGCGCTGAACAATGTGGTGGTTAATCCGCCCTGGAACGTGCCGACTACGTTGGTACGCGAAGATATCGTGCCGAAGGCGATGCGTGACGGTAACTACTTCCAGAAGCATGGCTATACCGTGCTTTCCGGCTGGAGCAACGATGCCGAGGTGATCAATCCGGCGATGATCGACTGGAACATGGTCTCTGCCCGTAATTTCCCGTACCGGATCCGTCAGGCCCCGGGGGCTACCAACTCGCTGGGGCGTTTTAAGTTCAACATGCCGAGTTCGGACGCCATCTATCTGCACGATACGCCTAACCATAATCTGTTCCAGAAGGACATCCGTGCCTTGAGCTCCGGCTGCGTGCGAGTCAACAAGGCATCGGATTTGGCGAATATGCTGTTGCAGGATGCAGGTTGGAATAACAGCCGTGTTTCATCCACCCTTAAACAAGGGAATACTACCTTCGTAAATATCCGTCAGCATATTCCGGTTAAATTGTATTATTTAACGGCCTGGGTCTCTGATGATGGAAAGCCACAATTCCGTACAGATATTTACAATTATGATGATACGGTGAGATCGGGTGCACAAATTTTGGCTCAGGCCGAAAAATTAATGCAATAAATGCAGTAATTATAAATAAATAACGGTCTGAATATCGGACCATGATGCAGGCACTCATTGCGTGAGTGCCTGCAAACCGCGGGACATCACGGGTTGACTCAGCCAGTGTGGGCGGTTATGGTTCGGGCAGTGCGCTGTTTTGTGCATATATTTTGATATTCTTGCCGGGTTTAACAGAAACATGGACAAAATTGATCATCATCGCCGTAAATGGCTGGCGTTAGGTAGCGCCGCTGTGGGCATAGCGCTGCTCCCTGGGCAAGCCTTTGCCAGTCTTTCTACTTCACGCCCCCGTATTCTGGTTGTAAATAACATGCATACGGGCGAATCGTTGAAAGCCGAATTCTTCGACGGTAAGGGATATAATAAAGACGAATTAGTCCGTCTTAATCATCTCTTCCGTGATTATCGCGCCAATAAGATTAAGTCGATCGACCCTCGTTTGTTTGATCATCTCTATCGCCTGCAAGGCCTGCTGGGTACCAACAAACCGGTACAGTTGGTGTCAGGTTATCGCTCGCTGGATACCAACAATGAGCTGCGTGAGCGCAGTCGTGGTGTGGCTAAGCACAGCTACCACACCAAGGGGCAGGCGATGGACTTCCATATTGAAGGCATCCAGTTGAGTAATATCCGCAAAGCGGCGTTAAAAATGAGCGCCGGTGGTGTAGGATATTACCCACGTAGCAACTTTGTACACATCGATACCGGCCCGGTGCGGACCTGGTAATCGCTGTGCACCATAAGTGAGTAGCGCCAGCCCGCCAGGGTATGGCGCTGTTGTCGTTGGAGCCTTATGAAATACCACATTATTCCCGTTACCGCTTTTAGTCAGAACTGCAGCCTGATCTGGTGTGAGAGCACCCAGCAGGCGGCGTTGATCGATCCCGGTGGCGAACCAGAGAAACTGAAGGCCGAAATAGCCAGGCAGGGCGTAACGGTTACGCAGATCCTGTTGACCCATGGTCATCTCGATCATGTTGGCGCAGCGGCTGAGCTGGCTGAGCATTACCAGGTGCCGATCTACGGCCCGGATAAAAAAGACGCCTTCTGGCTGGACGGCCTGCCTGCGCAGAGCCGGATGTTTGGGCTGGATGAGTGCGCACCGCTGACGCCGACCCAATGGCTGGAAGAAGGGGATAGCGTGCAGGTGGGTGAGATGACGCTCAAGGTGCTGCATTGCCCCGGTCATACTCCTGGCCATATCGTGTTTATTAATGAGCAGGCGCGATTGGCGCTGGTGGGCGACGTGCTATTTAATGGCGGCGTTGGGCGCAGTGATTTCCCACAAGGCGATCACCAGGCGTTGATCAACTCGATCCGAACCAAGCTATTGCCGCAGGGTGATGACATGGCGTTCATTCCAGGCCATGGGCCGATGTCTACCTTCGGCCAGGAACGTGAAACCAACCCGTTTCTGCGTGAAGAACCAGCCATCTGGTAAGGTTATTTCCGGCAGAAATAATTAAGGGGCGCATTGAGCGCCCCTTTTGCTATGTGTCGCGCGACGGTTTTACAGCACGGCGACGATGGCTTCGCATAACGGCGCCATATTGTCCGGTGTCATGCCGGCGACGTTAACGCGGCCTGAGTTAACGGCGTAGACGCCAAACTCATCACGCAGGCGCAGTACCTGTTCTTTGGTCAGCCCGCTGAACGAGAACATACCGTTCTGATTGATGATGAAGCTAAAGTCCTGCTCAGCGCCTTTCTCCTGCAGGGTATTCACGAACAGCTGACGCATGCGGTGAATGCGTTGACGCATGTCGGTCAGTTCCTGCTCCCACAGCGCACGTAGTGCGTCGTCACCCAGGATGGTCGCTACAATGGCAGCGCCGTGTGACGGTGGGTTGGAGTAGTTGGCGCGAATGGCGGCTTTAACCTGGCTGAAGGCGCGATCGGCGGTCTCTGCATCCGCGGCAACCACAGTACAGGCACCCACTCGTTCGTTGTAAAGACCGAAGTTCTTCGAGTAAGAACTGGCAACGATCAGTTCCTGGTGTTTGGCGGCAAAAATACGCAGACCCTGAGCATCTTCCTCCAGTCCTTTCGCGAAACCCTGGTAAGCGAAGTCAAACAGCGGCAACCAGCCGTTAGCCACAGACAGCTCGGCCAACTGAGCCCATTGCTCAGCCGTTGGGTCAATACCGGTTGGGTTATGGCAGCAGCCGTGGAACAGCACCACATCGCCAGCCTGAGCCTGTTTCAGGCTGTTTAGCAGGCCATCGAAGTCCAGTGCATGATTGGCGGCGTCGTAGTAGTTATATTCCAGCACTTCCAGACCGACGGCACCGAACACATTGTTGTGGTTCGGCCAACTTGGATTACTGATCCAGATGCGTTTTGCGCTGGTCTGATTGGCGATGAAGTCAGCTGCCACACGCAGAGCGCCGGTGCCACCAGGAGTTTGTGCGGTGCGCGCACGCTTGTCGGCGATGATTGGACTTTGTTTGCCGAACAGCAACTCTTGCGTGCAGTTGGCGAACGCCGGGATGCCTTCAATGCCGAGATAGTTTTTGGTGGTTTCATTTTCCAGCAGATACTGCTCAGCTTTTTTAACGCTGGTCAGCACCGGAGTCTTACCGGTTTCATCTTTATAAACCCCAATCCCCAGGTTGATTTTGTTAGGGCGGGCGTCGGCGCGGAAAATGTCGGTCAGACCCAGGATCGGATCGGCAGGTGCAGCAGTGATTTTTTCAAACATGTCAGGTGCTTCCATGGCTCGGAGTTAAGCAGACAGAAGCATCAGGGTAGCGCCAGTTATGCCCTTTGCCAACCGTTTGCGAGAAAAACACCTCGATCTTGTGAAGGACGCATATTCAGCATAAAAAATGAGGGAGAAGGGGAGATTGGCAGGATAAAAATTTAGGCGGGCACAAAAACAAAAACAGGGCCGAAGCCCTGTTTTTTTAACTTGTCCGACGGTGAACCGTCGTTAAGTGTGACAACTTAGAACTGGTAAACCAGGCCTACACCAACGATGTCGTCGGTAGCAGTGCCAGTGGCTTTAGTGAATTCGTTGTCGTCCAGCAGGTTGATTTTGTAATCAACATAGGTAGACATGTTTTTGTTGAAGTAGTAAGTGGTACCAACAGAAACATATTTAACCAGATCCTGGTCAGAACCGGCGCCCGGGACGTTCAGGTTCTTGCCTTTAGACTGCAGGTAAGATACTTCTGGACGCAGGCCGAAGTCGAACTGGTACTGTGCAGTCACTTCGAAGTTCTGAGTTTTGCTGGCGAAACCGCCGCAATCGGTAGACGCATTACAGGTTGAGCTGAAGTTGCCGCCGCCGTATGGGGTCATGTTGCGGGTTTCAGAGTACATGGTAGCCAGGTAAACGTTGTTCGCGTCGTATTTAGCACCTACAGTCCATGCATCAGCCTTGTCACCACGTTCGTTAGAACGCAGTTTCTGATCGTCGGTACGGTTGGAAGAAGCATATGCAGCACCTACGCTGATACCTTCGCCGATGTCATAAGTTGAAGACAGGCCCCAACCGTCGCCGTTTTGTTTCTTAACGTCACGGCCGTCGTTCTGGTTTTTGCCCTGGTACTGAACGGCGAAGTTCAGACCGTCAACCAGACCGAAGAAGTTGTTGTTACGGTAAGTAGCAACGCCGTTGGTACGGCCAGTCATGAAGTTGTCAGTAACAGTGTAAGTATCGCCACCGAACTCTGGCAGCATATCTGTCCAGCCTTCCACGTCGTACAGTACGCCGTAGTTACGGCCGTAGTCGAATGAACCGTAGTCAGCGAATTTCAGACCTGCGAAGCCCAGACGAGTCTTGGTGCCTTCGGTGCCTTGAGATTCAGAGTGGTTAGCTTGAACGTTGTATTCCCACTGGCCGTAACCGGTCAGTTGGTCAGTAATCTGGGTTTCACCTTTGAAGCCGAAACGAACATAGGTCTGATCGCCATCATTGCCTTTGTCGTCTGAGAAGTAGTGCAGACCGTCAACTTTACCGTACAGATCCAGTTTGTTGCCGTCTTTGTTATAAATTTCAGCAGCGTTTGCTGCACCAGCTGCTAACAGAGCTGGGATTACCACTGCAAGAATGTTGCGCTTCATCATTATATTACCCTCATTGGTGTTATTCGGACACCTTTGCCACTGCCGCCAATAATTCTTTTGAACTATTGTTGATAGATTGGTGTCGTCCTGTGTCTGCACGCAGTGTTCCATTCGTCGCCGGGTTAATCTAGAACGAAAATGCTACCAATGTCCTAATGAGGTTTCAAAAAGAAAGTATTTGTAACAATATGTAATATTCAGGGAACTTTGTGACGTGCGTCAATATTAAAAAATGCGAAAGGCCAGCAAAGCTGGCCTTGGTTTTGTAACTAAATTAATTAGAAAATGGATTATCTGATTAATTAAAAGCTTGCATTACGTGGCGTACGTGGGAATGGAATAACATCACGCACGTTTTGCACACCGGTCACATAGGCGATTAAACGCTCAAAGCCCAAACCGAAGCCAGCATGTGGCACGGTGCCGTAACGACGCAGGTCGCGATACCACCAGTAATCTTCTTTATTCAGACCCATGGCTTCCAGACGCTGATCCAACACGTCCAGACGTTCCTCACGCTGAGCACCGCCGATGATCTCGCCAATACCCGGGGCCAGTACGTCCATTGCAGCAACGGTTTTGCCGTCTTCGTTCATACGCATATAGAAAGCTTTGATGTCTTTCGGGTAGTTTTTCACTACCACTGGCGCTTTGAAGTGTTTCTCGGCCAGATAACGCTCATGCTCGGAAGACAGATCGATACCCCAGGAAACCGGGTTTTCGAACGTCTGGCCGGAGGCGATCAGGATTTCCACCGCTTCGGTGTAATCAACCTGAGCAAAATCAGAAGAAACAAAACGCTGCAGGCGATCAATCGCATCTTTGTCTACGCGCTCGGCGAAGAACTGCATGTCATCCATACGCTCGTTCAACACGGCCTGGAATACATACTTCAGCATTTTTTCCGCCAACTCGGCGATGTCTTCGAGGTCGGCAAACGCCACTTCCGGTTCGATCATCCAAAATTCCGCCAGATGGCGGCTGGTGTTGGAGTTCTCGGCACGGAACGTTGGGCCGAAAGTGTAAATTTTCGACAGCGCACAGGCATAGGTCTCGCCGTTCAACTGACCGGAAACGGTCAGGAAGGCTTCTTTACCGAAAAAGTCTTCGCTGAAATCGACAGCGCCCTTATCGGTACGTGGCAGGTTTTCCAGATCCAGCGTCGAAACGCGGAACATTTCACCGGCGCCTTCGGTATCGGAGGCGGTGATCAGCGGAGTGGAAACCCAGAAGAAGCCGTTCTCATGATAGAAACGGTGAATGGCCTGCGCCAGCGTATGACGTACGCGAGCAACGGCACCGATCAGGTTGGTGCGTGGGCGCAGGTGAGCGACCTCGCGCAAATATTCGATGCTGTGGCGTTTGGCCGCCATTGGGTAAGTGTCCGGATCGTCAACCCAGCCCACCACTTTAATCGCGGTGGCCTGCAGTTCGAAACTTTGGCCATCGCCAGGAGAAGCCACCACTTTGCCGGTGACTTCAATTGAACAGCCCGTGGTCAGATGCAGCACTTCATCCTGATAATTCGGCAGAGAATTATTAACGACGGCCTGTAACGGATCAAAGCAGGAACCGTCATAGACGGCCAGGAAGGAGATACCGGCTTTAGAATCTCTCCGGGTACGCACCCAACCGCGTACGGTGACTTCACTGTCAACCGCAGCACGGCCTTGCAGTACGTCGACTACAGGCACAACGCTCATAGATTTCTCTCTTTAATAATTTGGTTTAGAAATAGCTTACAACCCAAGAATATGGGGATGTTGCTATGTTACTTGCCGCGGTGCAGAGCACAAGTAGAAATCGCCGGATTGGTGCAACATTTATTGGGGCGGGGTGAAAAGAGAGCAACGGGAAGTATCATATAAAGAAGAAAAAAGCCGGCGTGAGGATTTCAGCCGGCTTTTTAGCGTTCTTAGGGTGGGAGCGCTTAGCTCGCTTTCTTTACCAGTGGCAGATCGAAGGCTTTGCGCAACGCTTTTACAAAGGCCTGATCCTGGCAGATGGTTTTGCCTGGGCTGTCGGAGAGTTTAGCCACCGGCTTGCCTTTGCATTCGACCAGCTTGATAACGATGTTCAGCGGTTTGACTCCGGGAATATCGCAGGTCAGACGCGTACCTATGCCGAATACCAGATTGACGCGCTGGTAGAAGTGACGGTAAAGCGCCAGTGCTTTGTCCAGATCCAGGTTATCGGAGAACACCAGAGTTTTGCTCATCGGATCGATACCCAGCTTCTGATAATGCGCGATGGCTTTCTCGCCCCATTCGAACGGATCGCCCGAATCGTGGCGCAGGCCCTGATAGCGTTGGGCAAACTGCGGACCAAAATCACGCAGGAAGGCATCCATGGTAATGCAGTCGGTCAGGGCAATGCCGAGTTGATCCGGGTATTCATCCAGCCAGGCCTGTAACGCCGCCCGCTGGCTATTTGCCAGCACCGGGCTGATCTGCTGATGTGCCTGAAACCATTCATGGGCCTGGGTGCCGACCGGCGCAAGGCCAAGCTGATGTGCCAGATCGTAATTGCTGGTGCCCACCAGATACGGGAATTCGTTTTTCAGTGTGCTAACGATAGCCTGCTGTACCGCCTGCGAGAAACGACGGCGGGTGCCGAAGTCCATCAGCTTAAAGCGCGAAATATCCACGTCGGCACTCATGGCTTTAAACTGTGCGAGTTTATTGCGCAGATGGGCTACTGCCATGTCCGGCGTGACATCCGGCGAACGGTGACGGTGCACCACTTCGCTGATCACCGCCAGCAGCGGGACTTCCCACATGATCACTTCGCGCCATGGGCCGGCGATACGGATATGCAATTTGCCCGCGTGATTTTCGATTTGAACCTGTTGCGGGTCATAACGGAAATCGCGTAACCAGTTCAGGTAATCTTCACGGAAGAAGGGCAGCCCTGAGAGATAGCTGAACTCAGCGTCTGTCAGCGCCAATTGGCTCATCAGTGCGATTTGCGCACCAATCTCGTCGGCATATTCGCCAAGCAGCTCATCACCACGGCAGCGGAATTCCGCCGCCACACTGATAGCGGGGTAGCGATGAAACACTGCTTGCTGCATATGAAGCTTGTAAGCATCAGTATCAAGCAGTGATGTCAAAATCGGGGAGGCGTATTGAGTCATAGCGCGTTACTGCATCCTCGTCAGGCGCGTGTCCAAATCCGGATAATCAAAAAAAGTGGGGGGAGTATACCCGGATTATCCTGTTATTGAAGCTGCATCACACCACAATTCATCGGAGTGGGTCGAGGATTAAACGTGCCTTTATCTCGGCTTGCCATCGAGGGAGCGGCAGAAAAGCCAGATAAGCCTGTAAGGTGAATGACTTAGGTTAATTAGTCATAAAAATTATAATGTTAATTATTTTAAACAGCAATTCAGATAAAACCGATCGGCGTGTGAATACCGATCCGGTCCTTGCCGTTATTCTTGCAGAAGTAGAGCGCTTCATCTGCCTGTTTGATGGCCGTTGGCAACAGCCGGATGTCGCTCACCTGGGCGATGCCGCAACAGGTGGTGAAACGCACATTTTGCCCATCGGCTAGGGGCAGGGTTAATTGGTGAGTTCGCTCGCGTAGCTTGGACATCACTTCGCGTGCATTTTCCAGCGTGCAGTTCCCGAGGATCACGGCAAATTCCTCACCACCATAACGACAGAAAATATCGCTGGAACGAAAGGTGCTCTGTAGCAGTTTACCGAAGGCTACCAATACAAGATCGCCGATATGGTGGCCGTAGCTGTCATTGAGATTCTTAAAATTATCGATATCAATCAAGCAGAAGGCCAGTGGGTAGTGGCTGGCAGCCAGCGATTCGCACTCGAGGAAAAACTTGCGGCGGTTATAGATGTTAGTTAAAGGATCAATATACGAAGAGGCTTCCAGTTCTTTGATCAGCAGATGTTTTTCATTTTCCAGCGTCACCTTTTCCATCTGATACTGTTTGAGCTGTTTAATCGCATCGCTGATGGCCATTAACTCCTGGCCATAGAACACTTCATTGCGATCGATGTTCATATTGCCGCGTGACAGTCGCAAAATATTATTATGAGTTTTCGTCAGCCAGCGACTGATATTTGAACAATAAACCAGGGTTGGCAGAAAAATAAACAGCGCGATCAGACCACCCAGGGAAATCATGCCGTAAATGGCGGTCTGGCTACCATAGATTTTATGTTGAGAGGCGGCGACCTCCAGTTCAAAACTGCGCTGAAAAAGCCGTTGTGACAGCTCGCTGAGGTTTCTACCATATTGATAAATTGAATCGGTCGGATAGGCGGTATGGGTATCCACGGCGGTATACAGCCCGCGAGTAATACGGCTGATCTGCCTGGTCGACAATTGCTCAAGGATCTCATTCACCAGGAAGGTGGTTTGCACATCATTGTAGGTCAGCTTCATAAATATCAGTCGGGTGCTCAGCGCACTCAATACTCCGGTGAGCTGAACGGCTTTCAGATAGGCGGCTTTACGCTCCGGCGGGTTGGTATTGACGTCGATAACCTGATCGATCAGTTCAGTAACGGACATATTCAGTCGGTTATTTAGCCGCACGGCTTCCAGAAACAAAAACGAGTCGGCATCGACCATGCGGTTGTCGTAGCTGTAGCGGTAATAACTTTTGCTGGCCTGAGAAATATAATAGGCGCTATTGATATTAAACAGATTGGCATTGGCATCAGTAATATGCGAAAGCTGCAGGTTGTCATTGTTCAGCAATTGTTCCATCAGACTGAGCATGGAAAGCGCCGCGATTTTTTGTCGAATGCCCAGCTGTTGCGATATTTCACTGTCGATATGCGGTCGAAAACGGGCAATTTTCTCCCGGGCCAATCGATCGGCGTCCTGCCACTGCTGTGGAGTGATTTTCGGGTCTATCAGGCTCAGGCGCTTTAAGCGGTGGGCCAATAAGGTGGCCTGAAAGGCTTCGGAAATCTCTTTTGCGCGGGTAATTTTGTACAGATTAAGCTGATTGTCGCGATAGTCAGTATTGGCCTCAACCAACTCATCGGAAATGAACAGGGCGAACGAGGACATCAGGGCAAAGGTAAAAAAATAGATCAGATATTTTACTTTCATATGCGCCGGGAGTCCTTGAACCAGAGAGCTTAATTATATCATTGTGCCTCCCAGGCTGTCTTAACAATACCCGGTGAGGCCTTGCAGCCCAAAAACGTTGCCGAGTTGCAGCCGACAGCCCGCAGTCTCTGAAAAGGTCGTACTTTTTATCCCGGAATGAAGCTGGGGAAAAGGCGTCATACGAAAGGCATTTTTTAGCATTAAATGCTGATTTCTATGCTGCATCAGGTGAAGGAGCCTGACTGCGTGGGCAATTCGTCGACAATATTAGGATCCACCTCCGATTTCTCCGCTCTGGAGGCCCGGCATCTCTGGGTTTTTTTTGTAGCTGTGATACAGTTTATTTACAATCAGGCTCATCGAAATTTCTGCTCTTTCCCCACGGCGAAATAAGCCCATGATGAAAGCCTGGCACCTGTAACTCACTGAGACGTCAAAGGGTTTTTATGACACAACAGCCACAGGCGAAGTATCGCCACGATTATCGCGCGCCAGATTACACCATCACTGACATTGACCTGGATTTTGAGCTGGACGCAGAGACAACTCGCGTCACCGCCGTCAGCAAGATTAAACGCCAGGGCGCTGCCGATGCGGCACTGGTGCTGAACGGTGAAGACCTGACGCTGGTGAGTATTGAGATCGACGGTCAGCCGTGGACGGCCTATCAGTTGCAGGATAACAAGCTGGTTATCGAGAAACTGCCGGCACAATTTACCCTGACCCTGGTCAACGATATCCACCCGGCGAAAAACACCGCGCTGGAAGGGCTGTATCTGTCTGGTGAAGCGCTGTGTACCCAGTGTGAGGCCGAAGGCTTCCGTCACATTACCTATTATCTGGATCGCCCGGACGTGCTGGCCCGCTTTACCACTCGCATCGTGGCTGACAAGGCGCGTTACCCGTTCCTGTTGTCGAACGGCAACCGCGTAGGCCAGGGTGAGCTGGAAGACGGGCGCCATTGGGTACAGTGGCAAGATCCATTCCCAAAACCTTGTTACCTGTTTGCGCTGGTGGCCGGTGACTTCGATGTGTTGCGCGACAGTTTCACCACCCGTTCCGGCCGTGACGTAGCGCTGGAGCTGTTTGTTGACCGTGGTAACCTGGATCGCGCCGACTGGGCGATGACCTCGCTGAAGAATTCGATGAAATGGGATGAAACCCGTTTTGGGCTGGAATACGATCTCGACATTTATATGATTGTGGCGGTCGACTTCTTCAACATGGGGGCGATGGAGAATAAAGGGTTAAATATTTTTAACTCCAAATACGTGCTGGCGAAAGCCGAAACCGCCACCGACAAGGACTACCTGAATATCGAAGCGGTGATTGGCCACGAATATTTCCATAACTGGACCGGCAACCGCGTGACCTGCCGCGACTGGTTCCAGCTCAGCCTGAAAGAAGGGCTGACGGTATTCCGCGATCAGGAGTTCAGTTCAGATTTGGGTTCACGCCCGGTTAACCGCATCGATAACGTACGCGTTATGCGTGGCGCACAGTTTGCCGAAGACGCCAGCCCGATGGCGCACGCCATTCGGCCGGACAAAGTGATCGAAATGAACAACTTCTACACCCTGACGGTGTATGAGAAAGGGTCTGAAGTGATCCGCATGATGCACACCCTGTTGGGTGAAGAACTGTTCCAGAAAGGCATCCAGCTGTATTTCGAGCGTCATGACGGTAGCGCGGCCACCTGCGATGATTTCGTTCAGGCGATGGAGGATGCCTCTAACGTCGATTTATCACGGTTCCGTCGCTGGTATAGCCAGTCCGGCACGCCGTTACTCACCGTTCGCGACGAATACGACGCCGAGCACCAGCAGTATCGCCTGCACGTCAGCCAGAAAACCGAGCCGACCGCCGATCAACCCGAGAAGCTGCCACTGCATATTCCGCTGGATATCGAACTGTACGACGCACAGGGTAATGTGATTGCGCTGCAGAAAAACGGCTCGGCGGTCAATAACGTGCTGAACGTCACCGAAGCGGAGCAGACCTTCGTGTTCGATGGCGTGGCGCACAAGCCGGTACCGTCCCTGTTGCGCGAATTCTCTGCGCCGGTGAAGCTGGACTATCCGTACAGCGATCAGCAACTGACTTTCCTGATGCAGCATGCGCGCAATGAATTTGCCCGTTGGGATGCGGCCCAGAGTTTGCTGGCCACCTATATCAAACTGAACGTGGCCAAACATCAGCAGAAACAGCCGTTGTCGCTGCCGCTGCACGTTGCCGATGCGTTCCGCGCCGTGTTGTTGGACGAGACGCTGGATCCGGCATTGGCCGCGCAGATCCTGACATTGCCTTCAGAAGGCGAAATTGCCGAGCTGTTCGCCACCATCGATCCCGAAGCGATCGCCGCGGTGCACGAAGCGATTGTCCGCTGCCTGGCGAAGGAAATGGCCGACGAGTGGCTGGCGGTTTATAACGCCAACAAAACCGACGGTTACCGGGTGGAACACGCGGATATCGCCAAACGTTCGCTGCGCAATGTGTGCCTGGGCTATCTGGCCTTCGGCGACGAAGCGCTGGCCGATCGCCTGGTGACCGAGCAGTTCCGTCAGGCAGACAATATGACCGACTCTCTGGCGGCGCTGGCGGCTGCGGTCGCGGCACAGTTGCCTTGTCGCGACTCGCTGCTGACGGCCTTCGATGAGCGTTGGCACCAGGATGGTCTGGTGATGGACAAGTGGTTCGTGCTGCAGGCGACCAGCCCGGCGGCAGACGTGTTGACCAAGGTGCGTAGCTTGCTGAAACATCGTTCATTCAGCCTGAGTAATCCAAACCGCACACGTTCGTTGATCGGCGGTTTCGCTTCCGCTAACCCGGCGGCGTTCCACGCTGCAGACGGCAGTGGTTATCAGTTCCTGGCGGAGATCCTCAGCGATCTGAACCAGCGCAACCCACAAATTGCTGCTCGTCTGATCGAGCCGCTGATCCGCCTGAAACGTTATGATGCTTCGCGTCAGGCGTTGATGCGTAAAGCGTTGGAACAGTTGAAAGGGCTGGAGAATCTGTCCGGTGACCTGTTCGAGAAGATCACCAAAGCGCTCGACGCGTAAGCCTAAAAAGGGACGGCATGCCGTCCCTTATTTAATTCGCTACCCGACGTGAGGTTTCAGCCAGCGGCGGCGGTGACAGTACCCGATCCAGCACCTCGGCTTCCAGTTCCGCCAGTTTGGTCGATCCCTTCCGGCGTGGCCGCGGCAGGTCAATGGTCAGATCCAACCCAATACGGCCTTCTTCAATCAGGATCACCCGATCCGCCAGCGCAATAGCCTCACTGACATCGTGGGTCACCAGCAGTACGGTAAAACCATGCTGTTGCCACAGCCCTTCGATAAGCCCCTGCATTTCAATCCGCGTTAATGCGTCAAGCGCCCCCAGGGGTTCATCCAGCAGCAGTAAGCGTGGCCGATGGATCAACGCGCGTGCCAGTGCCACCCGTTGTTTTTGCCCGCCGGACAACGCCGCAGGCCACTCATTGGCGCGATCGGCCAGCCCGACGGCTTCCAGCGCTTGCAAGGCATCGGCACGCCAATGACCGCGCAGACCGAGACCGACATTGTCGATCACCTTCTTCCACGGCAGCAGGCGTGCATCCTGAAACATCAGGCGAGTATCGTCTCTGGCACTGGCGAGAGGCGCATTGCCGCTTAGTAATGCGCCGCCGCTGGCATTTTCCAGCCCGGCCATCAGACGCAGCAAGGTGCTTTTGCCACAGCCACTGCGACCGACCACGGCAACAAACTGCCCGGCGCTGATGCGTAACTGGATATTGTCGAGTACCGTGCGGTTACCGTATCGCTTGGCAATCGACTCCAGCGTGACCGGGGTACCCTGGGGAATGCGTGCGGGAGCCGTCATAGCGCTTCTCCTTGTTTCAGTTGATAGGCCGGATGCCAGCGCAGCCAGACTCGCTCCAGCAACCGGGCGCTGACGTCTGCCAGCTTGCCGAGCAGCGCGTACAGCACAATCGCCACCACCACCACGTCGGTCTGCAAAAACTCGCGGGCATTCATCGCCAGATAACCGATTCCCGAATTGGCAGAAATGGTTTCGGCCACGATCAGCGTTAGCCACATAAAGCCCAACGCAAAACGCACACCGACCATGATCGAGGGAAGGGCCCCCGGCAATACCACCTGGGCAAATAGCTGGAAGCCACTGAGTCCGTAGCTGCGCGCCATTTCAAGCAGGTCGGGATCGATATTCTTGATACCGTGATAGGTATTCAGATAGATAGGGAACAGGGTGCCCAACGCCACCAGAAAAATCTTGGCGGATTCGTCGATGCCAAACCACAGGATCACCAGTGGGATCAACGCCAAATGCGGTACGTTGCGGATCATCTGCATGGAACTGTCCAGCAGACGTTCGCCCCAGCGTGACAGACCGGTGATAAAGCCCAGCACCAGCCCAATGCTGCCGCCGATGCTAAAACCGATCAGCGCGCGCCAACTGCTGATCGTCAGGTGTTGCCACAACTCACCGCTTTTGGTTAGCGTCCAAAAGGCGGTCACCACCGCGCTCGGGGCTGGCAGAATGCGGTTCGACAGCCAGCCGACCTCTACGGAAAACTGCCAGATAATCACCAGCGCCACCGGCAATGCCCAGGGCGCTAACCGGTGCAGGATCCGTTGTGTCCCCTTTGCCATAGTGTAGATCCTCAGCTTTGCGACGCTTGTTGCGGAATATAAATATTGGCCACCACTTCGCCCTGTGCTTTGACCGGTCGCCGCTGAACAGGCGCTTCGTTTTCCACCAGGTCAAGATGGGGGAACAACAGCTCGCCAACGCGATAGGCTTCTTCAAGGTGCGGGTAACCGGACAAAATAAAGGTGTCGATGCCCAGGTCGGCATATTCCTGCATGCGGGCCGCCACCGTCGGGCCATCGCCAACCAGCGCGGTTCCGGCACCGCCACGGACCAGGCCCACCCCGGTCCACAGGTTGGGGCTGATCTCCAGGTTATCTTTCTTGCCGCCGTGTAATGCCGCCATTCGTCGTTGCCCCACAGAGTCAAAGCGGGCAAACGCCTTTTGAGCATCGGCGATGGTCTTTTCATCCAGATTGGCGATCAGCCGGTCGGCAGCTCGCCAGGCCTCTTCTGTGGTTTCACGCACAATCACGTGCAGACGAATACCGAAACGTACCTGGCGACCTTTGGCGGCCGCTTTAGCGCGCACCTCGGCAATTTTTTCTTTGACCTGTGCCGGCGGCTCGCCCCAGGTGAGATACATTTCAACCTGTTCGGCAGCCAGATCCTGTGCGGCGGCGGAGGATCCGCCAAAATACAGCGGCGGACGGGGTTGTTGCACTGGCGGGTACAGCAGCTTTGCCCCCTTCACCTGGATATGCTTGCCGTCGAAGTCGACGGTTTCCCCTTCCAGCACCTTGCGCCAGACGTGGGTGAACTCTGCCGAGGCCTCGTAACGTTCTTCGTGGTTCAAATGCAGGCCTTCCGCCGCCAATTCCTCAGGATCGCCACCGGTGACCAGATTAAACAACGCCCGGCCGTTGGAAAGGCGGTCCAGCGTTGCCGCCTGGCGAGCTGCCAGCGTGGGCGAAATAATCCCGGGACGCAGGGCGACCAGGAATTTCAACCGCTGGGTGACCGGGATCAGCGAGGCGGCCACCAGCCAGGAGTCTTCACATGAACGACCGGTGGGGATCAACACACCACCGAAACCCAGCCGATCGGCGGCCTGGGCAATTTGCTGTAAATAGCCGTAATCAACGCTGCGGGCCCCTTCGGTACTGCCAAGATAGTGGCCGTCTCCGTGGGTGGGTAAAAACCAGAATACGTTCAGGCTCATTGTTAGCTCTCCAAAATTAGGGTGCGCTCGGGTGCCAAATACGTTGTGAGATATCGACTTTTACCGGTACCAGACGGTTGGCATAAAACAGATCGGCAGTTTCCTGTTGAGCGGCAATGGTGTGTGCATCTAAAGGTTTAATGGCCGTTGGCGGGCGGTGATCCAGATAGGCCGAGATCACTTTCTCCGGCAAGCCCATGGCATTCGCCAGTAGTGTGACGCTTTGCGCGCGGTCACTCAGGGTTAGCGCATCGGCCTGTGTCAGGGTATCGAGCACCTGTTGAATAAATGGCCCGTTGGCCTCGGCATAGGGGCGCACCGCCAAATAGAAGGAGCCGGTTTGGTTCAGATCGGTGCCGTCACCCAGCACCCGCACGCCGCCCTGCAACAATGCCGCGGAATAGTAGGGATCCCAAATAGTCCAGGCATCGACATTACCCTGCTGGAAGGCGGCGCGGGCATCGGCCGGGGTCAGATAGATCGGTTGAATATCGGTGAATTTCAGCCCCGCTTTTTGCAGCGAGCGCAGCAGCAGGTTGTGCGAGCTGGATCCTTTCTGGAAGGCAACCTTGCGGCCTTTTAGCTCTGCGACGGTCTTGATCGGGCTGTTTTCCGGCACCAGGATCACTTCCGCCTTGGGTTTGGGGGGCTCTACACCGACATACAACAGATCCGCCCCGGCGGCCTGAGCGAAGATCGGCGGAATATCACCGGTACTGCCCAGATCGATACTGCCGACGTTCAGCGCTTCAAGCATTTGTGGGCCTGCTGGGAATTCTATCCAGCTGATTTTGGTGTTGGGAAAACGCTGTTCAAGCAGCCGGTGGGTTTTTGCCAGGACCAGACTGATCGATCCTTTTTGGTAGCCAATGCGAAACTGCGCCGGATCCTGTGCGCTGGCGGTATTGATCCACACCAGCGAGATGATGCCCGCCAATGCGCTGGCACCCAACCAACGTCTTAGTAAAGAAGGTTGTTTCATGCTTATCTCCTTATAGGCTGTGCCGTCAGGCGGTTTGGCGGGCAAACAGAGATGGGGTGGTGGTGGCTCTCGGCGGTTTACGGCGGCCTAGCGCCAGGTAGAAGCTTTCTAATGCTTCTTCCAGCCGACCGGCAAGGTTATCGGACAGCGTGATGGCTTCCCCGTCCAGCACCACCTGGCTGTCATCGGCAAACACCCCGTGCAGGACTTCCTGTGCTTTCAATGCTGCCAGGACTGGCTTGAGGGCATAGTCCACCGCCAGCATATGGCCAATGGAGCCGCCGGTGGCCAGCGGTAATACCACCTTATGATCCAGCGCCCGCTCGGGCAGCAGATCCAGCAGGGTCTTCAGCGCGCCGGAAAAAGAGGCCTTATACACTGGCGTAGAGACCAGCAGGCCATCTGCCTGGGCCAGTTGCTCGGTAAAGGCTTTGATCGCCGGGCTGTTAAAATTGGCGTACAGCAAATCTTCGGCATCAAAGTCGTGCAGGGTATAGGAAATCACCTCCACGCCTTGCTGTTGCAACCAGTTTTTGCTCAGGGAAAGCAGCGCCGCTGAGCGTGATGGGATGCGAGGGCTGCCGGCCAGTGATATAACGCGCATTACCACTCCTTATAACTAAAAGTTAGGTTTAATCAGAAAATGGTCGAGAAGTGTTTTAAACCTATCAGCAAAGAGGCGGGTTACTTAAATCTCATTTTTCGATTTTGATATGCACAAATGCGGATAGGCGGCGGTTTGAGCCCGGGTGGAGGAAAACGATTGCGTAAAAAACACTTTTTTTGCTTTTAATCAATTCCAATTGGGCAGGGGATACCGGATAATACGCCCCCGGTTTGCAACCGGGAAATCAGGAGAGTACATGTACTACCCCCTCATCAGAAAAGCGTTGTTCCAGCTCGATCCCGAGCGTGCGCATGAATTGACTTTTCAGCAGCTCCGCCGTGTCAGCGGCACCCCGTTAGAATTTCTCATTCGTCAGTCTGTGCCGACCAAGCCGGTAAGCTGCATGGGGCTCTCATTTAAAAACCCATTGGGTTTGGCCGCCGGTCTGGATAAAGACGGCGAGTGCATCGATGCTTTTGGCGCCATGGGTTTTGGCTCTGTCGAAGTTGGCACCGTGACGCCGCGCCCGCAGGCGGGCAACGACAAGCCGCGTCTGTTCCGTATTGTGGAAGCAGAAGGCCTGATCAATCGCATGGGCTTTAATAACCTCGGCGTGGATAATCTGGTTGAAAACGTTAAGAAATCCCATTTCGGCGGTATTCTGGGGATTAATATCGGCAAAAATAAAGATACCCCGGTTGAGCAAGGAAAAGACGATTATCTGATCTGCATGGATAAAGTTTATCCGTATGCCGGTTATATCGCGATTAACATTTCGTCACCTAATACTCCGGGATTACGATCCTTACAGTACGGTGAGGCGTTGGACGATCTTCTGGCGGCGATTAAAAATAAGCAGCAGGAATTACATGCGCGGCATCACAAATATGTGCCGGTAGCCGTAAAGATCGCGCCGGATCTTTCTGAAGAGGAATTGATCCAAATAGCCGACAGTTTGGTGCGTCATAATATAGATGGTGTGATCGCGACCAATACCACGCTGGATCGTAAATTGATCCAGGGGCTGAATTATTGTGAGCAAATGGGGGGCCTGAGTGGTCGTCCGTTGCAGGCAAGCAGCACCGAAGTGATCCGCCGTCTGTCGCTGGAGTTGCAAGGGCGCTTGCCGATTATCGGCGTCGGCGGAATTGATTCCCTGATGGCGGCGCGGGAAAAAATGGCGGCCGGGGCTTCACTGGTGCAAATTTATTCCGGATTTATCTTTAAAGGTCCGCGACTGATTAAAGATATCGTTAACTACATCTAATATTTTTCCTTTCATTTTCCGCCGGGGGTTTATTTCTTCCCCCGGCTCGTCTATATTTTGTCCACTAGCATAAATATCGTTCGCGGAATTATCCGATGTTTAAGTGACTTTAGTGGTGATAAAATCACCTTTTAGGGTAAATACAGTGTGGCATGGGCGGCGAGAAGGATAAGAGATGAAGATAAAACCTGACGATAATTGGCGTTGGTATTTTGACGCTGAACACGATCGGCTAATGCTGGATTTAGCCAATGGGATGATCTTTCGCTCGCGTTTCCCAGCCAAAATGTTAACCCCGGATGCCTTCGATGAATGCTCTTTCTGTGTCGATGACGCGGCGCTTTATTTTAATTATGAAGAGCAGTGCAAACAGATAAAACTCAGTCACGAGCAACGCGCTGAACTGGTATTAAATGCCCTGGTGGCTTATCGCTTCCTGAAACCGCTGATGCCGAAAAGCTGGCATTTCTCTCAGCAACATTATCCGTTGCAGCCGAAGAACGGCGAACTGGCGGCGGTAAAGGTGATGGAAAGCGGCATTGAAGCCCGCTTGCTGGTGGTGGAAGCCGGCGATAACGCCAGCCTTTGCCTGCTGGCGCAAAATCAGCTGTCACTGGCCGGCCGCACCATGGTGCTGGGTGATGCCATTAAAGTGATGCACGATCGCCTTAAACCCTGTGCGCAGGATGAAGCCTCAGCTCCGGCTTACGACAGGGCGATGTAAGACCCATTACGCCAGCGTCAAATCGCTTTTTGGAATACAGCTGCAGGAGAGGATGGTGCCATTGTTGGCCACCGCACTTTTCTTCAGCGGCGCCACTTCGCCACTGACCAAGGTTATGCGACAGCTTCCGCAAATCCCCGCACGGCACGAGTAAGGCACGCGGAGCCCTTGCTGTTCCAACTGCTCTAACAAGATCTGCTGGTTATTGCCGGTAAACACCGTTCCCGCGTAGTCGATAGTGACGCTTTGCGTACTGTCCTGCGGTGCCTGCACGCTCTCAACCACTTTACCTGCGCCATAAGGGCGTGGCGGCTTGGTGGATAACACTTCCACTGCATCGCCGACGCGGATAATCCCACTGTTGCGCGCCACCATATTCTGGCCAAAATCGACATCGCCGTTGTCGGCGGTGCGGAATTTCTGCAAGGTACTCAGCGGTTCGCCACTCGGATGCTTACGCCCACGTTCGGTGCTGACGGTGGTCAGCACACAGCGGCTGCAGGGCTTCACCAGGTCAAACATCACGTCACCGACACGGATCACCTGCCAGCCGTCTTCGGCCCAGGCGCTGGCACCGGTCACCACCAGATTAGGTCGGAATTGTTCCGGCTTGATGCTACCAGGGCAGCGTTGCTGCAAATCATTGAATGAGGCTTCGTTAATCAGCAGGTAAGGGTAGCCGTCGGCGAAGGACAGGGGAATTTCCGGGTGTTTTTTAACGCGACGGGTCAGTTCCGGGCCGAGCCAACGCAATTGTACTTCACGTTGGAAATAGCCGCTCAGCCAGCTATTAATCGCTTGCGGTGCAATCAGGGCGGTAAAATGGTTGCCCCAAACTTCGGTCGGTTGCGCCTCGGCGGCGAAATCACTGAAGCGGATGGCGGCGCTCTCTCCGTCTGGCGCGGTCAGGAACAGACCGTCTGCCAACAGTGCCGGGGTGAACAGCACCATTTGCGGATATTGGCGCGCAGTAATAAAGGTGCCATCCGGCTCGGTGATCATAAAGGTACGATCGAAAGCCAGGCCACTACTGGAAACCTGAGCGTGAGAAAGCTGCAAACCTCGAAGCGATTTAACCGGATGAACGTAAAGTTTGGCTAGCGTAATCACCCTGATCCCCGTGCGATTATTAAATAGAAGGGAGCAACTTTATGACAAGCGGTCTGGATTAGCTATAATGCGCAACAATTTTCTTTTTGGTGATAAGTACGATATGAACTCTCTGTTTGCCAGCACGGCGCGTGGACTGGAAGAACTGTTAAAAAGCGAACTCGAAGCGCTGGGCGCTCACGCCTGTAAAGTCGTACAGGGTGGGGTACATTTTCAGGGTGACGATCGTCTTCTGTACCAAAGCTTGCTGTGGAGCCGTTTGGCCTCACGTATTTTGCTGCCGCTGAACGAATTCCGCGTACACAGCGATCTGGATCTGTACCTGGGCGTACAGGCGATCGACTGGACCAGTATCTTTGGTGTGGATAAAACCTTCGCTGTTCACTTCAGTGGCGTTAACGAAGAGATCCGCAACAGCCAGTATGGCGCGTTGAAGGTCAAGGACGCCATTGTCGACAGCTTTACCCGCAAGATCGAACAGCGCCCGACGGTGGCTAAGCAGCAGCCGGACATTCGCGTCAATGTGTTCCTGCAGCGCGATATGGCCAGCGTGGCGCTTGATCTCAGCGGTGAGGGGCTGCACCAGCGTGGTTACCGTGACCTGACCGGTCAGGCACCGTTGAAAGAAAGTCTGGCAGCGGCGATTGTGCAGCGTTCTGGCTGGCAGCCGGGCACGCCAATGCTGGATCCAATGTGTGGTTCGGGCACCCTGTTGATCGAAGCGGCGATGATTGCTTCTGACCGTGCACCGGGCCTGCACCGTCAACACTGGGGCTTTACCGCCTGGAATGGTCACAACGTCGATCTGTGGCGTGAAGTGATCACCGAAGCACAGGAACGTGCCCGCAGCGGCCTGCAGGAAACCACCTCGCGTTTCTTCGGTTCTGATATCGATCGTCGGGTGATTGAAATGGCACGCGGTAACGCCCGTCGAGCCGGCGTCGCCGAACTGATTACCTTTAACGTCAATGACGTAGCCAAACTGACCAACCCACTGCCGGAAGGCCCGACGGGTACCGTAGTTTGTAACCCGCCGTACGGTGAGCGTCTGGAAAGTGAACCGGCGCTGATTGCCTTGCATAATATGTTGGGCCGTATCATGAAGAGCGCTTTTGGTGGCTGGCAGTTGTCGCTGTTCAGCGCCTCACCGGAGTTGCTGAGTTGCCTGCAGTTGCGTGCCGATCGCCAGTTCAAAGCCAAAAACGGTCCGTTGGACTGCGTGCAGAAAAACTACCAGCTGGCGGAAAACCCGCTGGGTGCCGGTGGTGTACAGGTGGCGGAAGATTTTGCCAACCGCCTGCGCAAAAACCTGAAGAAGCTTGATAAGTGGGCCAAGCAGCAGGGCATTGAGTGCTACCGTTTGTACGATGCCGACCTGCCAGACTATAACGTGGCGGTGGATCGCTACGGCAGCAAGGTAGTGGTACAGGAATATGCGCCGCCGAAAACCATTGATGTACAGAAGGCTCGTCAACGTCTGTTCGACGTGATCAACGCCACGCTGGCGGTGCTGGAATTGCCGTCCAACCAGCTGATCCTGAAAACCCGTGAGCGCCAGAAAGGCAAAAACCAGTACGAAAAACTGGCGCAGAAGGGCGAGTTCCTGCTGGTGGAAGAATTTAACGCCAAGCTGTGGGTTAACCTGACCGATTATCTCGATACCGGTCTGTTCCTCGATCACCGCATTGCCCGTCGCATGCTGGGTGAAATGAGCAAAGGCAAAGACTTCCTCAACCTGTTCGCCTATACCGGTACCGCCAGTGTGCATGCTGGGCTGGGGGGCGCGCGTAGTACCACTACCGTGGATATGTCGCGTACCTATCTGGAATGGGCGGAGAAAAACTTGCGGGTTAACGGCCTGACGGGCAAACAGCACAGATTGATCCATGCGGACTGCCTGTCATGGATGCAAAATGCCGACGAACAATTCGACGTGATCTTTATCGATCCGCCGACCTTCTCCAACTCCAAGCGTATGGAGAACACTTTTGACGTTCAGCGCGATCACCTGGCGCTGATGCAAGATTTGAAACGGTTGCTGCGTCGTAACGGGACCATCATGTTCTCGAACAACAAGCGCGGTTTCCAGATGGATATGGCCGGCCTGAGCGCATTGGGTCTGGAGGCGAAAGAAATCACCGCCCAGACGCAGTCACAGGACTTTGCCCGTAACCGTCAAATTCATAACTGCTGGCTGGTCACCCACGCCGGCGAAGGAAAATAATTACTATGTCGTTAATTAGCATGTCCGGTGCCTGGCTGTCCTTCAGCGATGCGCCACTTTTAGACAACACCGAAATTCATATCGAAGACAACGAACGCGTTTGTCTGGTTGGGCGCAATGGCGCCGGTAAATCCACGCTGCTGAAGATCCTCGGTAAAGAAATTCCGTTGGATGATGGCCGGGTGACTTACGAGCAAGATCTGATTGTGGCGCGTCTGCAACAGGATCCCCCGCGTAATATCGGCGGTACGGTGTTTGATTTTGTGGCCGAAGGGGTAGCCGAACAGGCAGAACACCTGAAAGCGTATCACGCGATTTCGCATCTGGTGGAAACCGACCCAAGCGAAAGAAACCTGACACGCATGGCGCAGATTATGGAGATCCTCGATCACCAGGGTCTGTGGCAGCTCGATAGCCGCATCAGCGAAGTGTTGTTGCAGTTGGGCCTGAACGGAGATGCAGAGCTTTCCTCGCTCTCCGGCGGCTGGTTGCGTAAAGCGGCGCTGGGCCGTGCGCTGGTCAGCTCTCCGCGCGTATTGCTGCTCGACGAACCGACCAACCACCTGGATATTTCAACCATCGACTGGCTGGAAGGCTTCCTGAAAGAGTTCCAGGGCAGCATCGTATTCATTTCCCACGACCGTTCCTTTATCCGCAACATGGCGACGCGCATTGTCGATCTCGACCGCGGCAAGCTGGTGTCCTGGCCGGGTAACTACGATCTGTATCTGCTGAGCAAGGAAGAAGCGCTGCGGGTAGAAGAGCTGCAAAACGCCGAATTTGACCGCAAGCTGGCGCAGGAAGAAGTGTGGATCCGTCAGGGCATCAAGGCGCGTCGTACCCGTAACGAAGGCCGCGTACGTGCCCTGAAGGCATTGCGTAACGAGCGTTCGGAACGTCGTGAAGTGATGGGTACCGCCAAGATGCAGGTGGAAGAGGCCGTACGCTCCGGCAAGATCGTGTTTGAGATGGAAGACGTTAACTATCAGGTTGGCGGCAAAGTGCTGGTGCGCAATTTTTCCGCCCAGGTACAGCGTGGCGACAAGATTGCCCTGGTTGGCCCGAACGGCTGCGGTAAAACGACGTTGCTGAAATTGATGCTCAGCCAGTTGAAAGCCGACAGCGGCCGCGTGCATTGTGGTACCAAGCTGGAAGTGGCCTACTTCGACCAGCACCGCGCCGATCTGGATCCGGAACGTACCGTGATGGACAACCTGGCGGAAGGTAAGCAGGAAGTGTTGGTCAACGGCCGTTCTCGTCACGTGCTGGGTTATCTGCAGGACTTCCTGTTCCACCCTAAACGGGCGATGACGCCGGTGAAAGCCTTGTCTGGCGGTGAGCGCAATCGCCTGTTGCTGGCTAAGCTGTTCCTGAAGCCGAGTAACTTATTGATTCTCGATGAACCAACCAACGATCTTGACGTCGAAACGCTGGAATTGCTGGAAGAGTTGATCGACGGCTACCAGGGTACCGTACTGTTGGTGAGTCACGATCGTCAGTTCGTTGATAACTCAGTGACAGAATGCTGGATCTTTGAAGGCAACGGTGCGATCAGCACCTTCGTCGGCGGTTATTACGATGCGCACCATCAACGTGCGACGGCAAAACCAATCCGCCAGGTAGCGGCCGATCAGAACAAGCCGGCGGCAGAAAAAAAGGCTGAACAGCCGAAGAAAACCGTGGCTAAACTGAGCTATAACCTGTTACGTGAGCTGGAGCAGTTGCCACAACGCCTTGAGCAGTTGGAAGCGGAAATTGAAGCGTTGCAGGCACAAATGAGTGATGCTGATTTCTTCACGCGTCCTCACAGTGAAACGCAACAGGTGCTGACTGCGCTGGCCACAGCCGAAGGGGCATTGGAAGAAGCCTTTGCCCGTTGGGAAGAGTTGGAAGCGATGAAAAACGGCTAACCGTTGAGAATACCGCCCGCGCGCTGCTGCGGGCGGTATTGCCGTACCGGTGAGCAACGTTGTTAAGGAGGAATATGGTGTGTTCCCACGAGAATCACGAGCAGCACAGTCATGCAACGCACGCAACACAGCAACAGGACAATCTGATGTTGTGTCCGCAGTGCGACATGCTGGTGGCATTGCCGCCGCTGGCATATGGTTCAAAAGCGGTATGCCCGCGTTGTAAAACGACCCTCAGCTCCCGCTGGGAAGAACCGCGTAAGCGGCCGATCGGTTACGCCCTCAGCGCCCTGTTTATGCTGCTGCTGGCGAATATTTTCCCGTTTATCAATATGCGCGTTGCCGGACTCGGTAACGAAATCAAACTGATCCAAATCCCGCAGGTGATGGTGGCGGAAGACTACGCCAGCATGGCCACGCTGTTTATGGTGTTTGTTCAACTGATCCCGGCATTCTGCATGCTGGCCATTATTCTGCTGTGCGCTAAAGTGCCCATCCCCAAGGGGCTGAAAGAGTGGATGGCCAAAATGCTGTTCCAGTTTAAAACCTGGTGCATGGTGGAGATTTTCCTGGCCGGCGTACTGGTCAGCTTCGTCAAGCTGATGGCTTATGGCGATATTGGTGTCGGCAGCAGCTTTGTGCCGTACTGCCTGTTTTGCCTGCTGCAGGTGCGCGCCTTCCAGTGTGTCGATCGCCGCTGGCTGTGGAATGACATTGAACCGGCCCCGCGCCTCGATCGTCCCATGGAAGTAGGGCGTACCGGGTTGCGTCAGGGGCTGCGCTCCTGCCAATGCTGTACGGCGATTTTGCCAGCGGAACTGACCCGGTGTCCGCGCTGTCATTCCCGTGGTTATGTGCGCCGCCGTCACAGCCTGCAATGGACGCTGGCGCTGCTGCTCACCTCTATCCTGCTGTATATTCCGGCTAACCTGATGCCTATCATGGTCACCGAGGCGCTGGGCAACAAACTGACATCCACCATCATGGCTGGGGTGATCCTGCTGTGGGGGGAAGGATCTTACCCGGTGGCGATGGTGATCTTCATCGCCAGTATTATGGTGCCTTCGCTGAAAATGATGGCGATTGGCTGGCTGTGTTGGGATGCTAACGGCACCGGTAAAGCCCGGGCCGACAGCGAACGTATGCACCTGATTTATGAAGTGGTTGAATTTGTTGGCCGCTGGTCAATGATTGATGTGTTTGTTATTGCCGTGCTTTCGGCATTGGTACGGATGGGACAATTGATGAGCATTTATCCTGACATTGGCGCGCTGTTGTTCGCCATGGTAGTGATCCTCACTATGTTTGCAGCCATGACGTTTGATCCTCGGCTAACCTGGGATCGCGTAAACGAAACAATAAAAAAGGAGCCGCAAGGTGACGGAAAATAATCATAGCGTCGCGGACGTTGAGAAGATCAAACGCTGGTCGCCAGTGTGGATCATCCCGATTGTCACCGCACTGATCGGCGCCTGGATCCTGTTTTACCATTTCAGCCACCAGGGGCCGGTAGTCACCCTGGTGACCACCACCGCAGAAGGGCTGGAAGCGGGTAAAACCAAAATCAAAAGCCGCAGTGTTGACGTCGGGGTCGTGGAAACGGTGACTCTGAGCGAAGACTTGAGCAAGGTGGTGGTAGAGGCGCGCCTTAACACCGGCATGGAGAAGCTGTTGCGTCAGGACTCTGCCTTCTGGGTCGTGAAGCCGCAGATTGGCCGTGGGGGCGTTTCCGGATTGGGTACGCTGCTTTCCGGTGCCTATATCGAACTGCAGCCAGGTAACAAAGGCAAAACAGGCAAGGGCGACTATCAACTGCTGGATGCACCGCCACTGGCCTCTCCGGATGCCAAAGGGCTACGCATTGTGCTGGACAGCGAAAAGTCCGGCCAGTTGAATGCCGGCGATCCGGTGCTGTTCCGCGGTTACCGCGTCGGTTCGGTAGAAACCAGCTATTTTGATCCGAAGATGCGCGCGATGCGTTATCAGTTGTTTATCTCCGCGCCTTACGATCAGCTAGTGACCAGCAACATTCGATTCTGGAAAGACAGCGGTGTGGCATTCGACATGTCGGCACAGGGAATGCGGGTGGAAATGGGCTCGCTAGCGACCTTGTTCAGCGGTGGCGTCAGCTTTGACGTGCCGGAAGGCTGGGATCGCGGTGAACTGGCGAAACCGAAAGCGGAGTATCATCTGTTCGACAACCAGCGCAGCATCCAGGATTCGCTGTATACCGTTCATCAGGACTACCTGATGTTCTTCTCCGATTCGATTCGCGGCCTGCAGCCTGGCGCGCCGGTGGAATTCCGCGGTATCCGCCTGGGTACGGTATCGCAGGTGCCGTTCTACAAAGAGGGGATGGCACAGCGTTTGGACAACGACTACCGTATTCCGGTGCTGATCCGTATCGAACCCGATCGCTTCCAGAAGCAGTTGGGGGGTAACTTCGACTTTGAGAGTCATTTAAAAGACGCCGAATCACGTGGCATGCGTGCCTCGTTGAAATCTGCCAATCTGCTTACGGGTTCGTTGTATATCGATCTGGATTTCTATCCGCAAGAGAAACCTTACAAAGGGCCGCGTGAGCTGTTTGGTTATCGTCTGATGCCAACCACCAGTGGCGGTTTGGCGCAGATCCAGCAGAAATTGATGCAGACGCTGGATAAAATCAACTCGATGCCGTTGAATCCGATGATCAATGAAGCGACCAAAACGCTGGCAGAAAGTCAGAAGACCATGCAGACGACGCAGAAAACCATGCAGTCGCTGAATGACATCATTGCCAGCAGAGAGATGAAGGCGCTGCCGCAGGATATGCAGAAAACCTTGCAGGAACTGAACCGCAGCATGAAAGGGTTCCAGCCTGGTTCTCCGGCCTACAACAAGATGGTTGGCGATATGCAACGTCTCGATCAGGTACTGCGTGAACTGCAGCCGGTGCTGCGTACCCTGAACGAAAAGAGCAACGCGCTGGTATTTGAAGCCGCGGGCAGTAACGATCCTCAGCCGAAGAAGGCCAATAAATGATGAAATGGATTCCGGTAGCCCTGGCGCTGTTACTCAGCGCCTGTAGCAGCACCCCACAGAAGACCTACTATCAACTGCCGGCGTTGGGCACGCCGGCGCAGGTCAGCGGCAGCACGACGTCGCGCCAGCTTTGGCTGGAGCACGTTAGCGTGGCGGATTACCTGGCGCAAAGCGGTGTGGTTTATCAGACCAATGACGTGCAGTACGTTATTGCCCAGAACAACCTGTGGGCCAGCCCGCTTGATCAACAGTTGCAGCAGACGCTGGTCACCAACCTGAGCAGTGCGCTGCCGGGTTGGGTGGTGTCCTCGCAACCGATGAGCAGCGAGCAGGATGTACTGAACGTCACCATCAGCGGCTTCCATGGCCGTTTTGACGGCAAGGCGATCATTCGCGGCGAGTGGGTGCTGAATCATCAGGGCAATCTGACCAAACGGCCGTTCAGCCTGGAACTTAAGCAGGGTGAAGACGGCTACGATGCTTTGGTGCGGACATTGGCACAAGGGTGGCAGCAAGAAGCCCAGGACATTGCCGCACAGGCGGGGCGTTTTTAGAAATAATTTGTACTAAAACGATCTAACCCCTTGCGGTGAGAAACAGTGAAATTTCTCGTCGCAAGGGGTTTTTATTTGATTTCAATAAGTTAACTTATCTCCTGCCTATCAGCCACTTAGCAAATTCTTCGGGCGTAGCTCACAAATATGACATTGGCGTGAATTTTGCGCATTGATCTTCCCGCCATTTAGCGCTATTGCTTAAATGTGGCTGCACAAAAAGCAGCCATTGTTTTCTTTCCACCAGACCAAAAATTGAGGGAAACGAGGCATGAAGAGACAGAAACGCGATCGTCTGGAAAGGGCGCATTCGAAAGGTTATCAGGCAGGTATTTTAGGACATCCGAAAGATCTTTGTCCTTATAAAACGACTGTGGACAGCCGGTCTCAATGGCTGGGAGGTTGGCGAGAAGCCATGGAAGACAGGGCTGTGACCGCTTAAGCGGCTCCCTGTCAAATAAAAGGAACAACCTCCGCCCAGCGCGGAGGTTTTTGTTTCAGGCAATATTACCCCTGCCAGCGTTTCAGCAAAATACTCGCATTCACACCACCAAAGCCAAAGCCGTTTGACAGTGCATAGCTTATGGCCATGGGTTGTGCCTTGTTCGCGACCAGGTGTAGCCCTTCTGCCGCCGGATCCGGACTTTCCAGATTCAGCGTGGCCGGGGCAATCTGATCGCGTAGCGCCAGTGCAGTAAAGATGGTTTCCAGGCCGCCAGCGGCGCCCAGTAAATGACCGGTTGCTGACTTGGTCGACGTCACCGCTACACTACCGTTGGTACCGAACAGATGCTTGATGGCATTAATTTCCCCCAAGTCACCTACGGGGGTCGAAGTTGCATGGGCGTTCAGGTGCTGAACCTGCTCTGGCGTTACGCCAGCCTGCTTGAGCGCAATCTTCATGGCACGGTAGGCACCATCGCCATCCTCGGCACCCGAGGTCATGTGGTAAGCGTCGGCGCTGGTGCCATAGCCAACAATTTCCGCCAGTGGCGTTGCACCACGAGCCAGAGCATGTTCCAGTGTCTCAATTACCAGCATGCCGGCGCCTTCACCCATAACAAAACCGTTACGTGCGCTGTCAAAAGGCCGTGAGGCTGTGGCCGCGGCTGCTGGCTCCGTTGTGGACATGGCGCGCGCTGCCGCAAAGCCTCCCAGGCTGACTGTGTCGATAGCGGCTTCTGTACCGCCACACAGCGCGATATCCGCCTCATCGTTACGAATCATGCGTACGGCATCGCCAATGGCTTGTACGCCTGCGGCACAGGCTGTCACCGGGGCGCCAATTGGGCCCTTGAACTGGTGTTTAATCGACACATGGCCGGCGGCCAGATTAACCAGGAATGAGGGGATGGTGAAAGGTGACAGGCGTTTGGCACCGCGGCTGTCGGTGGTGCGTACCGCGTGGGCGATAGCCGGAAAACCGCCAATGCCGGAAGCGATCACGGTTGCAGTGCGTTCCTGTTTATCTTCCGTGTCTGCGGTCCAGCCCGCCTGGCGGATGGCCTCATCGGCCGCTGCCATGGCGAGCAGGATAAAGCGATCCATTTTCTTCTGGTCTTTGGGGGCAACCGAAAGATCGGGATCGAAACCCGCTTCGGCATCCTGTTCTAATGTGGGTACCTGACCACCGATTTTCACCTGCAGGTCGGCAACGATCTCTTCTGGCAATGGGCGAATGCCGGACTGGCCGTTCAGCAGACGCTGCCAGATAGCCTCTACGCCGCATCCCAGTGGCGAAACGGCGCCCATGCCGGTAATGACTATACGACGAGTGTTCATAGTGACTCCTTGGATGATTCAGGGGGAAATGCAGAAAGGTTCTGCTGCATCAGGGCTGCACGCCGGCGCATACCGTCGGTCGCTGCCGGCCCTGGCGCTAAAGTAATATTATGCAACGCGATGGGTTGCTGAGTAATGCTGTCGATCAGTTGAGGGCGTATTACTTGCCCGGTACGACGATCGACCAGTTCGGCGCTGATGCCGTCATCGGCCAGGTGGGTATTACCCCAGTGAAACAGGGCCGCAAGTACCGGGAAAAAATCTTTGCCACGCTCAGTGAGCAAATATTCGTAGCGTACCGGCCGTGTTTGATAGCGCTGTTTATGCAAAATACCGCTTTCTACCAGATACTTCAGGCGACGGGTCAATATGGTGGGCGAAAGCCCCAGGCTTTGCTGGAACTGATCAAACCTGGACAAGCCATGAAACGCATCGCGAAGTATCAGGATGCTCCACCATTCTCCGACGCGGTCCAGTGAGCGAGCTACCGGGCATGGCATGTTATCAAAACGAGTTTTTTGCATGACACACCTCTTGGTAACTACAATAATTGTAGTCACTGTTTAGCCGCTATGAACCTGAGTATCACAGGCACAACATAATAACGGCGGGGAAAAATAAACGGCGACCGGAAAGGTCGCCGTGGCTGCGGTTAGAACGCCGCAGTGTCCTTGAATAGGCCCACTTTCAAATCGCTGGCGGTGTAAATGACCTCGCCATCGACCAGGACTTCGCCGTCTGCCACACCCATAATCAGTTTACGGATGATCACACGCTTGAAGTTAATGCGGTAGGTGACTTTCTTCGCGGTTGGCAGTACCTGACCGGTGAACTTGACTTCACCCACGCCCAGCGCACGACCTTTACCTTCGCCACCCAGCCAGCCGAGGTAGAAACCTACCAACTGCCACATGGCATCCAGACCCAGGCAGCCCGGCATCACCGGATCGCCGATAAAGTGGCAACCAAAGAACCATAGGTCCGGATTGATATCCAGTTCCGCTTCCACATAACCCTTGTTGTGGGTACCACCGTCTTCGGTCATTTTGACCACGCGGTCCATCATCAACATGTTACCAGCCGGCAACGGCGGGCCACCGGCGCCAAACAGCTCGCCACGGCCGGATGCTTCGAGGTCTTCTTTCGTATAGGAGTCGCGTTTTTCTACCATGTTCTCAGTAAACCTTATTTTATTGAAGGGCGCATCTTAGCTTACACGTGTACGCTGAACAAGTCCGATCAGCCGTGGCTGAATCAGTTGAGCCAACGAAGTGGCCACGGCCAGCGCCGGCGTTCCTGCGGATTCACCTGTGCAATCCGCTCCTGAATGGCAGCTAACAAGTTCGGCTGCTGTTCATCAGAGTAGGGATAACCGGTGAGTAATGGCAAGGCCTCTGCGGCGCTGTTGACGGCCCACAGATGGAATTGCCCTTCGCGCACCGCATCGACGACGTCCTGGCGCAGACACAGGTGGCGCACGTTGGTGGCGGGCAGAATGATGCCCTGTTTACCCGTCAAACCACGACGTTGGCAAACTTCAAAAAAGCCTTCGATCTTCTCATTAACGCCGCCAATCGGCTGCACATTACCGAATTGGTCTACGGAGCCGGTTACCGCAATTTGCTGGGTGATCGGCTGCAGTGACAGTGCGCTGATGAGTGCACAGAGCTCGGCCAATGAGGCGCTGTCACCGTCCACTTCGCCATAAGATTGCTCAAACACGATGGAAGCGGAGAAGGGCAGCGGTTGGTCCAGTTCCAGTTCGGAAATCAGGAACGCCTGCATAATCATCATGCCCTTGGCATGCAGATTACCGCCAAGCTCGGCCTTGCGTTCAACGTCGGTGAATTCACCATCGCCAAGATGCACGACACAGCTGATACGGGAGGGTTCGCCGAAGCTGCGTGGATGGCCCGGGTATTCCAACACCGACAGGCCGTTGATCTGACCGACGACTTCGCCTTCGGTTTCAATCAGGATTTGGCCCAGTTCGATCTCATCCTGCATCCGTTCGGCAAGGTAGCTTTCACGCCATTCGCGAGCATTCAGTGCCGCTTCAAACGCTTTGGCGGTGATGTTCTCTTCTTCGACATAAAGCGCAGCTTCAGAAAGTTGCTGGCCGAGCCAGAGAGGGGAAAGTGGCAGGTTGCCTTGGTCCCCACTGTGACGGACCGCCTGGATCATCAACGGATACCAGGCATCAGCTGCCAGCGGCGGCAGTTGTTTCTCATCAATAAGGGCATTGACGTAGCCACACCATTGCACCATGTCATCGATTTCGGTGAGTTGCAGATCTTCTTCGTATTCGCCGTAGACTGCCTGTTCGCTCAGTTCCGGTTCAATATCATGGAAATCGGCAAGACCGTGACGATCGCCCACAACGATCAGTCGCAACTCCAGTGGCATGGCAGGAATGGTGATCGGCAGAGGACGTGTTTCATCCGGGGAAACCCAGTGGAACTGACGTTGGGTGATCATCTGCTTTAAACGCAGCCACAGTAACGGCTGAGCCAGCAGAGAACGTGCAGACAGGATCAGTACGCCACCATTGGCCTGATGCACCAGACCGGGCTGCAGGTTGATTTCATCATTGTGGATCCGGACGCAGCCAAACAGCTGTTCCGGCTCAACCCACTCTTGAAACACGCAGGCACCACCGGCGGCAAAGGGTTCATCGCCCTGGCTGGCGGGTTCTACGCTGACCTTGCTGCCCTGGATCACATAATGACTGCCCTTGAACGCGGTATTCTGCGGCTGCAGTTGTTCAACTGCATGGGCGATCAGCGCCAGATACTCACGCGTTTCCTGCGCTTTCAACAACATGAAACGCGGTGGTGACTGTGGATGGCAAAACAGCGTCAGTGCATTTTCCAGCCGAGGCTGAATAGAGGCAAAGGACACGGGTGCCAACTGCGCGGCGGTATCAAATATCGCTTGATAAGGCGTAACGTCCGGCAACAGTGATTGCCATTCAAGTCGGTTATTGGTCAAAGTGTTAGATGCAATCGTCAAAAAGGGAAAGGGCGATTATACAAGAATAACGGCAGCTTGATAGATGCAGAGTAACAGTTGATGTCAGGGAGTTTGACATCGCACGATGACTGTGCAAAAAACAGTCTAAAACGGAGTGTAATTGCCGGGGAAATTCGGCGTAAAGCTGTTATGCTTAATAAAGTTACGCGGTCACTGAAGAGCTCACGATGAAATATCAGCAACTGGAAAATCTGGAGAGCGGTTGGAAATGGAAGTACCTGGTGAAAAAGCACCGGGAAGGGGAAGCTATTACCCGCCACATTGAAAACAGCGTTGCTCAGGAAGCCATTGACGAGCTGCTGAAGTTGGAAAATGAGCCGGTAAAAGTGCTGACGTGGATTAGCCATCATATGAATCCGGAACTGGATAACCGGATGAAGCAAACTATCCGCGCACGGCGTAAGCGTCATTTTAACGCAGAACACCAACATACGCGTAAAAAATCTATCGATCTGGAATTTCTGGTTTGGCAGCGCCTGGCCGCGCTCGCTCGTCGCCGTGGAGTGACGCTGTCAGAAACCGTGGTGCAGTTGATCGAAGATGCGGAACGTAAAGAGAAGTACGACAGCCAGATGTCGTCACTCAAGCAGGATTTAAAAGCCATTCTCGGTAAAGACAAAGAGTAAACCTACCAGCCAGCCCCGACTGTGTAAGGGGCTTTTTGTTGCTGTCGCCAACGCCCTATATAATTTGGCCGAAAAAAAACCCCGCATTGCGGGGTTTTTTACTAAGAGGTGGTAGCTTAGCCTTGTGGCTGAGTTACAACGTCTTTGATACCTTTAACTTCGATCTCTACGCGACGATCTGGGGCCAGGCAATCGATCTGTGCTTTAGTAGCACGGCCAGCTTTGTAGCCACAGGTGTTACCAGTGACGGAATCAGCTTTGCCCATACCACGTGCAGAGATTTTGTCTGAAGGAATACCTTTAGATACCAGGTAATCAACAACGCTTTGTGCGCGTTTTTCAGACAGGTTCTGGTTGTATTTCTCAGAACCTACTGCATCGGTGTAACCCAGAACTACAACAGAGCCATCTTTAGGATCCATGGAGCTCAGCTGAGTGTACAGCTGGTCCAGAGCCTGTTGGCCTTGTGCTTTCAGAGTAGATTTGTTGAAGTTGAACAGCACGTCAGACTTCAGAGTGAAACGCTTGGTTTCAACAACTGGAGCCGGAGCTGGTGCTGGAGCAACTGGAGCAACAACATCATCCTGACCGAAACGGTAAGAAACACCCAGGCTCAGCATGGTGTTGTCTGGACGTGCGCCAACAGTACCTGCATCACCGATGTTGCTAACGAATTGGTAGTCCAGGCGGGTAGCCCAGTTTTTGGTCAGTGCGTATTCAACACCAACTGCTGCCAAAGGAGAAACGCCGGTGTCGTGGTCGCTCAGACGAGTGCCATTGCCGTAGTTAGCTTTGGAGTCTGCACGCCATACCATGCCGCCCAGACGAGTGTAGATGTCCAGATCGTCCATGATTGGGTAGCTCAGTTTAGCGGCCAGTTGAACGCCCTGTGCTTTGAAAGCACCGTTGTTCACGCTGCCTTTGTAAGGCATACGGCCAAGCCAGTCATAGCCCAGCTCGAAGCCCAGGTATTGGTTCGCCTGGTAACCCAGGAACGCGCCAGCACCCAGTTGATCTTTATGGGTCGGACCATTGCCGATACCATTCTGGTAACCGTTGCCGTAGAAACCAGTGTCATGGTACTGGGACCAGCCCAGTTTAGCACCAGTGTACCAGGTATTATCTTTTGGGGCGGCTTGCGCTACTGCTGCGAAACCTGCCAGTGCCACTGCTAATGCGATAGCTGTCTTTTTCATTTTGCGCCTCGTTATCATCCAAATAGGCAATGAGCTTTAAAGCTGTTTAAGCCCTTGGTTAAATTCCTTCGCCAAGGTTTGAGCCCTCGTTTGTTACTCGGCCAGTTTATCTGGCGTTATAGAGCAACCTTGGCGATGTAAAGTCTACAACGTGGCGCGAAAGTTACAAGTGTGATGTGATAAAGCTCTAAAAAAAAACGCAGAAACATACATATTTACTAACATTAACCGGCAAAAAAACGAGCATTTTAACCTTGGTTTTAGGACGCGGAACCGCAGCCGCACTCGCTTTGTCCCTGATCCCATAAAGGTTCCCTTGCAGGGAGATGAAAATGATGGGAAAAATCCTAAATTTACTTAATGATACAAAGAAGAGTGAATTTTTAGGGTGGAACAGTGTCCGTGAATCGGGTTTATGTCACGTTGAGGACGCATTATGAACCCATAAGCGTTACCTAATTCTGCTGCACGCCTTAATTTTAGACGATCTTCTTCTGTAAGATCGGGCAGCCATCCAAGAACTACACTGTAGTTACCCGTCAGCAGCGCTTTTTCCATCGCTTCAACCGTGTCCAGCGGATGAATTTGGCTCAGTTGCACCACTTTTCCCACCGGTAAACCGGACTGTTGCAGCCACAACTTACTCAGTTTTTGCTGTGGGGTCAGCCATAACAACCAGCGTGACTGCATACCCAACTGCTGTAACAGAGGCAGCAATAATTGCGCCACTGCAGGCTGATGCTCGTTGTAAACAAGTTCACTGATAAGGCCATTCTCTTTGCCGGCATCCGTGCTTTCTGCAGTTTTATTCACCGCAAAAGAGCCGTGGCTGAAATTGGTTTTGTAGAGTGATTGAGTACGCATAAAGTATCCCGCCCGTAGTGTTACTGTATGTTTATACAGTACCTCCTGTTGTGATTAAGATCAACCCAAATCTTCGTGGTACCTCGCATAATTGCGATTATTTTTTATACGACGGACTTTTGTGATTGGCATGACTGCGGATAGTGCGTATTTTTCTAATTACTTGTTCACGTTACCTTTATTTCATTGATGTGAGGAATAATAGAAGGGTAACCCACACCAGGAGAACGCTATGAAAGGGACATCAACGGGAAGGATCGTACAGGCCAAAGCTTATTTTTACGCACTAGGTGGTATCACCACACGCTCACAATTCGGGGGCTACGGGATACTGGCCGACGGCGTCATGTTTGCCGTGATCGCCGAAGGGGAGATGTATCTTCGTGCGACGGATAGCCTGGAGCCGGCCTTTCGCGCACGTGGTATGGTGAATATGGTTTACTCAAAGCGCGGGGTGCCCATAACCATGCGTTATTACTGGGTTGATGAAACGCTATGGCGGGACCGGGGAGAACTTGTAGGATTAGCCTGGCAGTCTATTCGGGAAGCGCGCCGGGAACTTAAGGTGAAAACGGATAACCAGGGCCGACTGAAAACCTTGCCGAACATCGACATCAATATGGAACGCTTACTCTGGCGGGTGGGTATTCGCAATGTTTATGATTTGCGTCTGAACGGTGCCAAACGCAGCTATCTTCGTTTGTTGCAGCAGCAACGCAATTTGGGCCTGCGGGTACTGCTTTCTTTGGGCGGGGCCATTGCCGGCTATCATCATGCCGCTTTACCTTCGGACATGCGCAGTGAGCTGACTCATTGGTTTGAGCGGACCATGTCGTTGCTTAGCCACGGACATAACCCGGGAGTTCGGGGCCTGATAAAAGGCCCCGGGTGATTAGGCCGGTTTGCCAATTTGCGCATTAAGCATCGTGAGTTCCGGAAGCAATTCAATCACCAGCCCTATCTGCTGCAGTACCAATTGATCTTTGCTTTCCGGTTCCGGCGTAGCGTGCCGAATACGTTCAGTCAGGCTTGCCAACGCCTGAGTGACGCGTTGTTCATCCTGTCCCTCCCAATGCAGGGCGCCATCGACATAACAAACCGCATCATTCAGCAGGTCCAGCGTAGCGGGGTTGTTCAGGCGCTCACGGTGAGCGCCCAGCGCCGAGATATAACTCAATAAGGTGTGGTTCAAACACAGCAGGCGGAAGGCTGCTTCCTGAACTTCCTTATTAGCTTTGGGATCGGCAGACATATTTGATATCACCGAAGCCAACTCTGCATCGCTGTTATGTGCATCCCGGCGAGCGATACGGTAAGGCAGGCCGTTGTCTTTACCCTGATGATACTGCACCAGAATGGCATCCAGATAACGGCAGTTGGCGTTCAGCGTTTTGCTGACGACTGCTGGCAATTGGCGGAACTTCCAGTCCGGCCAGATAAAACTGACCGCTGCCCAGGCGATGGCACAACCTAAAATCGTGTCGTAAACGCGAGGCGCAGCCACCTCAAAACCTTCACCCAGCAGGTTAAAGCACAGCAACACCAGTAAGGTAATAAACATGGTGGCGTGTGCGTATTGCACGGTTCGAAAAGCAAAAAATAGTACGCCGCTGATGACAATCAGCACCATCTGGCCTTCCAGAGAAGGCACGAAATAGAGGATCGGCAGACCGATAAGAATACCGGCCAGCGTGCCGATAATTCGAAGAGCCAGCCGGCGACGCGTGGCATTGTAATTCGGTTGGCAGACAAACAGGCTGGTTAACAGGATCCAATAACCGTGCTGCATGCCGGTAAACTGAATAAAGGCATAACCCACGCACAGCACTACTGACATGCGAATGGCGTGGCGGAATAAGGCCGACTGCGGCGTCAGATGGCGGCTGATGCGCAAGCGGATATCGCTCCAGCCGGTGATCCGGTCATCCGACAGGCTATTCTCTTCCACCTGACCGTTGGCCAACGCCTGCTCGGACTCAATATTCGCCAGCTGTGCGTCAATCGCGCGTAAATTTTTCAACAGGTGCGACAGCGCCTTGGTCAGTTCACGGTTTTCCGGGGTGATGGCAATGCGAGTCAGAGCTTCTTCAATTCGGGCAAAGGCCGGTTCAAAGCGAAGGTTGTGTTGATATTTCTGGCGCAGCAAAATCGATTGTGCCAATTGCTGACAGGCGCGTGCCTGCATGCTGAGCAAGCGCTGGAACCGGAACAGAATATCACTGTGACGGAATTGTCGGCTCAGTGCCTGATACTGAACGTGTGAGGAGCTGGCGCGCTCATGGATATCCTGAGCAACAAAATAATAATGCAACGTGCGGCGGGTGCCGCGTTGACCGCGATCGCCTTTTAGCCGCGTCAGCAATGAAACTTTGGTCTGGTTAAGAATGGTCACCAGAGCGCTGTTGGCCATGGCAACATCCATCCACGGCAGGTCTGAGTCATGCTCGACGTCGGGATCAAACAGGTTGGCTTTGGCATCCAGGTAATTCGCCAACTGATTGTAACAACGCGCCAGATTTTCCTGTAAAGGGCGGATAGGAAAGATCAGGTGGCCAATCAGCGTCAGCAGGTTGTACCACAGGGCGCCGATGATCAGCAGCATCGGCTGTTGATACCAGGCGTCATACATTGAAGTGCCAAGCATGGTATAGACCGCGATCAGCAGGGCACCAAACGCAATGGTGGCGTAGCGTTGCCCCAGTGCACCCAGCAATATAAAACCGCAGGTGGAAGTGGTCAGGCCGAGTGCGAACAGCCAGGGGTAAGGGAACAGCAGTTCAATGGAGGCGGAAGCAACAAAAAAACACACCAGCGTGATCAGCAGATTGCGCAGCCTGCCGGTCAGGCGATCATCCAGATCGGTCAATGCCGCCGCCACCACCCCCAGAGTCAGGGGAATGGTGAGCTTGGGAATGGCGAGCCACCAGGGTACGGCGGCTGCGCCGGCCAGCGCAATAAAAATGCGCAGGTCATAAAGCAGATTGCTGTTGTAGGCATAACGGCGTATTGCTGGTGCAAAAGAGAGCACGAAAAACTCCTCAGGCGGAGAAAAAATTAACGCTGCTGATACTGACGTCGGGCATTTTCAGTTCTGGCCTGCTGCGCCATCTCAACGGATACCACGCGGCGTCCAACTGGCCACAGGGCAATAGCGGCGATTTTAAAATTGGCTATGCCCACCGGAATACCAATAATCGTCACGCACTGCACAATACCGGCGGCAATATGTGACAGGCACAGCCACCAGCCGAACAGGATCAGCCAGACAATATTCAGCAGTGAACCGCTGGCGGAAAGCAGCGCATTGCTTTTTTCCGGGTACAATTCATTAACGTGAATCGCTTCGTTGCCGAAAGGCAGTAACGACAGCTTGGTGATTTCCCAGCAGGAGCGGGTTAACGGTAGGGTGATGATCAGCAGCACGCTAAACACCGTTGCGACCAGCCAGCCAAGGGTGGTGAAAAAGCCGCCTAACACAAAATTAAGAATATTCAGTACAGTACGCATAGTCGTCATTCTGCTCTAATGATGGCCAAACCGCGATGCGGTTGCGTTTGCTATCAAAACGCAAAATCTATTCTACCCTTTTTTTAGCGCTAGAGTGCCACTGCTTATCGCAGGTAAACTGGCAGATATCCGTTATTTAATCTCAACATAGTCATGGCGCGACGATATGGAACTTAAAGCGACATCGCTGGGGAAACACCTGGCTCAGCATCCTTACAACCGTGTGCGGTTGCTGCACGCCGGTGTTGAGGTGAGCGGTGAGAAACATGAATATCTTATTTCTTTCAATCAGTTGATTTATGTCAGGTGTAAGCGAGGCATCGTCTGGGGTGAGCTGGAGTTTGAGCTACCGGATGAAAAAGTGGTGCGCCTGCACGGTACCGAATGGCAGGAAACTCAGCGCTTCTATCATCATCTCCAGCAGGCCTGGCAACAGTGGAGCGCCGAGATGAGCGAAGTCAGCGCCGGCGTGTTGCACCAGCAGGTTGAACATATTCAGCGCGTTGAACAGCAGGACAAGTGGTTTAAAAAATCCGAGCTGGGTAAATTGCAGCAACAAATACGCGAGTCTTTCGGCGCATTACCGATGCCGGTGGCGCGGTTGGATCAATTCGACAATTGCCGGGATGATTATCAGCTTTGTCAGCAATGGCTACAGCAGGGGTTACGCAGCGTAGGGCTGCGTAACCAGCAGTGGACTGAACGTATGCTGGAGACCTACCACGATTTCTTCCAGAACATCGAAACCTCACCGCTGAACGACTCGCAAAGCCGCGCAGTGGTCAATGGTGAAGACTCGGTGCTGGTGCTGGCCGGGGCCGGCAGCGGTAAAACCTCGGTACTGGTGGCGCGAGCCGGCTGGCTGCTGCGCCGTCAGGAGGCTGAACCCGGGCAAATACTGTTGCTGGCTTTTGGTCGTCAAGCGGCGGAAGAGATGAACGAGCGCATTCAGGAGCGTTTGGGCAACGTGGCGATTCAGGCCAAAACCTTCCACGCGCTGGCGCTGCAGATTATCCAGCAGGGTAACCGTAAAGTGCCGGCGATCAGTAAGCTGGAAACGGACAGCAAGGCTCGACGAGCTTTGTTGATAGCGCATTGGCAGCAGCAGTGTGCAGAGAAAAAAGCTCAGGCCAAAGGGTGGCGGCAATGGCTGACTGAAGAGCTGGAATGGGAAGTGCCGGAAGGCGACTTTTGGCAAGACAAACGCCTGGCTGAACGGCTGGCGGGTCGGCTCGAACGCTGGCTGGGACTGATGCGGATGCACGGCGGTAGCCAGGCGGAAATGATCGAACAGGCGGATGAAGAGATCCGTGACCTGTTTTCAAAACGTATCCGGCTGATGGCGCCCTTGCTCAAAGCCTGGAAAGGTGCGCTGAAAGAGGAAGGGGCTGTAGATTTCTCCGGCCTGATCCATCAGGCGGTCAATATTCTGGAGAAAGGGCGCTTTGTCAGTCCATGGAAGCACATCCTGGTGGATGAGTTTCAGGATATCTCACCGCAGCGTGCGCAATTGCTGGCAGCACTGCGTAAACAGAACAAGCAAACTTGTCTGTTTGCGGTAGGTGATGACTGGCAGGCTATTTACCGCTTCAGCGGGGCCGAACTGACGCTAACCACGGCGTTTGCCGATAACTTTGGCGAAGGTGCTCAGTGCGCGCTTGATACGACTTACCGTTTCAATGAGCGCATCGGTGAGGTAGCGAACCGCTTTGTGCAGCAGAACCCGCACCAGTTGAAAAAGCCGTTGAACAGCCTGAGTAAAGGCAATAAGAAATCGGTAGTTCTGTTGCCGCATGAACAGCTTGAAAACTTGTTGGATAAGCTGAGCGGTTATGCCAAGCCGGAAGAAAGGATCCTGGTACTGGCGCGTTACCATCATCTGAAGCCGCAGGTATTGTCAAAAGCGGCGACCCGCTGGCCTAAATTGACCATTGAGTTTATGACCATCCACGCCAGCAAAGGGCAGCAGGCTGAGTATGTGATTATCGCTGGTTTGCATGAAGGCAACGATGGCTTCCCAGCGGTTGCGCGTGAGTCGATATTGGAAGATGTGCTGTTGCCGCAACCGGAAGACTTCCCGGATGCAGAGGAGCGGCGGTTACTGTATGTAGCGCTGACTCGCGCCAAACATCAGGTATGGCTATTACAGGATCGCGATCGTCCGTCGGTGTTCGTAGAACAACTGCAGGGTCTTGGCGTATCGTCGCAGAAGAAGCCCTAAGCTTTAGGCCTGGTGGCAACCAGGCCTAAAGGGTTATTTCAGGCGATCTTGCAAATAGCGTTGGTAGTCAGGGATGGCGATTTCTACTTCACTTTTGAACAGTGAAGAGTCAATCAGGAAATCTGCGGTTGAGCGGTTGGTGGCGACGGGGATATTCCACACGGTCGCCAGGCGCAGCAGGGCTTTCACATCCGGATCGTGGGGGACTGCGTTCAAGGGATCCCAGAAGAAGATCAGCATATCGATTTTGCCTTCGGCAATCAGTGCGCCAACCTGCTGGTCGCCCCCCATCGGCCCACTCAGCATACTGTGTACCGGAATGCCGCTGGCCTGTTGCACCAGGTTGCCGGTGGTGCCGGTGGCGTACAGTTGGTGCTGTTCCAGCACGGCCTTATTGTCTTCAACCCATGCCAGCAGAGCTTGTTTACGGTGATCGTGTGCCACCAGCGCAATGTGTTTGCGCGCGGCGATAGTGCGGGTGGTAAATTCCATCTGGATTTCCTTCGCTAATCGGGTGATGTGCGACAGATTACTGAAACTGTTTTTCACTGCCTAGCGTTTACACCTGAAAATGCGAAGAAAGCGCGCCTTTAAATAAAGGCGTCAGCAATCTTACTTAGTGCGCTGCCTGCTTATTGGCCCAATGGAGAAAACGTTTTTGCGTTTCTTTGTCCGCCTGCTGGTACCAGTATTGCAGCATCTGTTCGGAAACGTTTTCACCTTTCAGCGTTACCGTGGGGGAGTTTAACGCTGCGCTGCCCAGTGGCGAGGAGGGGGTAGCAGCACGAACGTGGGTGAAAGCCGCTACGGAAGCGGGGCGTTTCTGACTGTTGTAATCCGCCATCACCTTTTCCAGGTCGACGCTGAGCGTGACGCCATCGGGGTGCAATACATCGTGTTTCATTACCAGCGCGTTGCCATTTTTATCAATCACCTGATAATTTAGCGTTCTATCAAATCGTTGACCGTCCCGAACATTTTCAATGCGCGGCAGCTCAATGGCGACGGAACTGACATTCTGCGTATTGAAGGTGGCGATCAGCGGTGGTGAAGTATAGGCCGTTTGATCGTTTTGCCCCGAGCGTACAGATTTGACCACTTTAAACAGCAACTGATGTTGCCCGCCATCCAGCTCCAGGCTGTCGGCGCCTTTTAACAACGATCCTGTCATTTTCTTGCCGTCGACCACCAGCAGGTCGATGTCAGGGGAGAGTTTCAGGGTCGTAGCCACGGCAGGCATGCTGATACTGATGCTGAGCAGCCCCGCAACCATCAGACCAAATTTCATTGTTATCTCCTTATAAGTAGCATCGCTATCAGTGTTGGACACGGCACAGGTTGTGTCAAAGTTTTTCAGCATCGTGGTTTAAGTTACAAATGTACACATTTATATTCATTTTGACATTATTTTGGCCAGCAAATGCTGGCAGTGACAGCATCAGACCGCAAAAGTCGCCGGGAGTTTCCGTAACCCTGCGTTTAGCCGATTTAAGGTCAATGGGTTACACTCGAAACAGGGAAATTCCCCGTCGAAAATTGGGAGCGGAAAATGCAAGACAACGACATTGCCAGCCTGCTGCAGCAGGTAAAAACCATTGCGCTGGTGGGTGCCAGTGACAATCCGGCGCGGCCCAGTTTTGGTGTGATGGCCTATCTGCTTGCGCAGGGATATCAGGTTACGCCGGTCAGCCCAAAACTGGCCGGGCAAACGCTGCTCGGTCAACAGGCCTATGCCACGTTGAAAGATATCCCGCACCCGGTGGACATGGTTGACGTGTTCCGCAATTCAGAAGCGGCATACGCGGTAGCACAAGAGGCGATTGCGATAGGGGCCAAGGCACTGTGGCTGCAAATCGGCGTTATTAATGAACAGGCCGCGGCATTAGCCAGTGAGGCGGGGTTAAAGGTGGTGATGGATCGCTGCCCTAAAATCGAAATCCCGCGTCTGGGGCTGGAGCGCTGAAAAATAAAAGGCCTGGCATAGTGCCAGGCCCTTATAGGGTGTTTCTCAGGCCTGGCGCATCAGTTGCGCAGGCGCGGGGCTTGTAGCTGGTGACGGATAGATTCCGCCAATTCGTCCAGCGATGGTTGTTCAGGATGGGCGTCCTGGGCTTCCCCATCTAACTGTGCTTCCGCCAGGTAGGTATGCACCGGTTGACCTTCTTCGTCTTCCATCACCACGTGGTACCAAGGAGCGAACCGTAAATCGGTATTCGCCGCTATTTCATCAGCTTTAGGCTGTTCCATAGAGTATTCAGGGTCGATATCAATCACCACCCCCAAATACCCCAGCAGCTTATGCCGAACCTGTTGTCCGATACCGAATTTGCTGGCAATCATGATGACCTCCTGAGAAACAGTGCCTTGCTCTCTATATGAGGGCAAAACAGCGTATTTCAAGTTACATCACCCGACACGCAAACCCTTTCAAATACAGCCCTTCAGGATAAGTCGCGATAACCGGGTGATCGGCAGCCTGACGATACTGCTCTATAAATTGTACATCACGCCCGGCGTCTACAGCGGCATCGGCTAAAATTTTCTGGAATAAATCGGTTGGCATCAGACCGGAACAAGAGAAGCTGAGCAAAATACCGCCCGGGTTCAGCAATTGCAGCGCCAACATGTTGATATCTTTGTAGCCGCGGCAAGCACCGGCCAGTTGGTTCTTGTTTTCGACGAACTTCGGCGGATCCATAATGATCAGGTCGAATTTCTCACCCTGAGTACGGTAGGCGCGCAGCAGTTGGAACACGTCATCACGCACAAATTCGGCTTTGCTCAGATCTAACTTGTTCAGCTCGACGTTCTGTTTGGCGATATCCAATGCGGCTTGCGACGTATCAACGCTGATCACCTGCGTACAACCACCCATCAGGGCTGACACGGCGAAGGCACCGGTATAAGAGAAGCAGTTCAGCACGCGGCGGCCGGCGGAGTAATTACGTGCCGCCAGACGGCTGTCGCGCTGGTCAAGGTAAAAACCGGTCTTGTGGCCTTGCTGAATATCCACCAGCAGCTTCATGCCATGTTCGGTAATCGGCAGCAGAGCAGGGGGCAGATCGCCCAGCACCTGGCCCTGCGCTAACGGTAAACCTTCTTTTTTACGCACTGCTACGTCTGAACGATCGTAGATGGCACATTCCGGGTAACAATGCTGCAAAGCGGTAATCAACGCGGCACGCTGATATTCAGCCCCGGCGGACAGCAACTGCAACACCAGGAAGTTCTGGAAGCGATCGATAGTGATACCCGGCATACCGTCGGATTCGCCGGCAATCAGGCGGTAACTGTCCAGTCCATCACGTTTGGCAACCCAATCACGCCAGGTTTGCGCCTGTTGTAAACGGCGGATGAAGAATTCGATGTTAATCTCTTCTTCTTGCTGGAAAGTCCAGACGCGGGCGCGGATTTGCGACTCCGGCGAGTAGGCACCGCGTGCCAGCCATTTGCCCTGGGCGTCGTGAATATCGATGGTTTCGCCGGAAAGGGCTTTACCTTCAATTCGTTGAACAGCGCCGGAAAATACCCATGGGTGGCGACGGAGTAAGGACTTTTCACGTCCTTTGGCGAGATACAGGCGTACGGTCATAATTAAGAATGCTGCCAGCTAGATAAAAAGAGTGACATCGCCGTGCAAACGCACAGGCAATACCATAAATGTAAGTCGATAAGGGGGCGATTATGACACAAGTTTGCATTGCTGCGTATGTCTATGGCGTAGTGCAAGGGGTAGGGTTTCGCTATAACACCCAGCATCATGCGACGGCGTTGGGATTGAGCGGATACGCGCGCAATCTTGATGACGGCAGTGTTGAAGTGGTGGCCTGCGGCGAACAACCTCAGGTGGATAAGCTGGTGGAATGGCTGAAAAATGGCGGCCCGCGCAGCGCACGTGTTGATCGCGTGCTGGTGGAACCGCGAGGCACCGCCGATTATCAAGGCTTCAGCATTCGCTATTAGCCGGGTGTCAGATGCATTTTACCGGTTTCGGCAGGCCGGCAATTTTGGTCGCCTGCTTGGCGGGGCCTTTGGGGAACAGGCGGTAGAGATAACGGCTGTTGCCTTTCTCCTCACCGTATTTCTGCGCCATGGCTTTGACCAGCATGCGGATCGCCGGTGAAGTATTAAATTCCAGGTAAAAGCTGCGGACGAAACGCACCACTTCCCAATGTGCCTCGGTCAGTATTATCTCTTCCTGTGCGGCCAGCAGCGGCGCCAGGGCCTCATGCCAGTCCGCGCTGTTTTTCAGGTAACCCTGTGCGTCGGTTTCAATAACCTGACCTTCATACTCCAACATACTGCCTCGGTAACGGGTAATTCAGAACGGCCGCCAGTTTAGCAAACTTTTGTCGCTGCAAAAAATAAAGCCCCGCCGGAGCGGGGCTTTGGGTATTTCTCAGACGTTGAATCAGTTGCTGCGCGCGAAGCCCAGAATGCTCAACAGGCTGATGAACATGTTGTACAGCGACACGTACAGACTGACGGTGGCGCGAATGTAGTTAGTTTCGCCGCCGTGGATAATGTTGCTGGTTTCCCACAGGATGGCACCGGCGGAGAACAGGATAAACAGCGCGCTAATGGCCAGATGCAGGGCAGGGATCTGCAGGAACAGGTTGGCGATGACGGCAACCAGCAGCACCACAAAACCGGCCATCATCATCCCGGACAGGAACGACATATCCTTGCGCGTGGTCAGCACGTAGGCCGAACAGCAGAAGAACACCACCGCGGTGCCACCCAGTGCCAGCATGATCAGGTCACCGGCTCCGGTATTAATGAACGAACTGAGGATCGGCCCCAGGGCGTAACCCATAAAACCGGTCAGCGCGAAAGCTGCCAGAATGCCCGCAGGGCTGTTCGCCAGCTTATGGGTCAGGAACATCAGCCCATAGAAACCGACCAGCATCAGCAACAGGCCCGGTGCCGGCAGCCCCAGCATGGTGCTGGCCGTTGCGGTGAGCGCAGAAAAAGCCAGCGTCAGCGAAAGCAGGAAATAGGTGTTACGCAGAACCTTATGTGTACTCAGTAGCGAGTCACGCGAGGAGGATGAGACGACAATACGGTCCATAATGATCTCTCTTATCAGGTCATCACAAAATTAGTGACGATGATAGGCAGCGCAAGCGTTTGATTAAAGTTTGTTTACCAATCTTTACCCTTAGTCATCATTGCTGCAACATTGAACCGGCGCTGGTGGTTTCTTCAACGCTTGCGCGCCAGTTGCTGTTTTTTCGCTCGGTTGAACGGTAATAGGCTTTACAAGCGGATCAGCTGTGTTTATAGTTCGGCTCGTTGCGGAGGGGTGGCCGAGTGGCTGAAGGCAACGGTCTTGAAAACCGTCGACGGGAAACCGTTCCAGAGTTCGAATCTCTGCTCCTCCGCCATAAATTATGACCCCGTGCTCTTAGAGCGCGGGGTTTTTTTATGCCTATAAAATGACTCGCCGTGCTTATGGCATAAAAAAACCGCCCCGGATGGGGCGGCTGAATAGAAGAGTAGTGCGGGGAACTAGCGAACCAAATGCAGGAAGTGCAGGTGTTTCTCGTATTGGTCGAGAATGTCGTGAATAATCTGTTCTTGCGTCCAGCCCATCACATCGTAATCCTGGCCCCCTTCCTTCAGGTGGACTTCACCCCGGTAGTACTTATGTTCCTCATCACGCTCTTCGTCTTTCAACCCGGCAAGGGCAAAGGCCGGCTGAATGTAAGCCCGCAGGCGCACCTCATAGACAAAGTTCAGGTCTTCACCCAAATCGACTTCGAAACGGATGCGATCGTCCTGTGAATCATCAATCGAGGACGTGGTGTTTTGCTTGGCTAATTCTGCTTCTACCAGCGTCATAGCCGGTTGAACCACTTCACCGACAAACCGTTTTACCTGAGAACGTTTCGGGAAGTAGGCGATATTACGTAAGCGCCTTTGCCATGAGATCGGATTGCGTGCGGCAGTCGGTGCAATGGTGGTCATCACCTGGCTGTCGCGCTTATAGGCGTCGATACGCAAGGCCTTTAATAGCCCGTAGATCGACACCAGCAGGATCATCGAGAACGGCAGGGCACTGGCGATGGTCACGGTTTGCAACGCGCTTAGCCCACCGGCGAGCAACAGGGCAATGGCGACCAGACCCATCATGCCGGCCCAGAAAATCCGCTGCCAGACCGGAGTTTGGTCGGTACCACCGGAAGCCAGGGTATCTACCACCATCGCCCCCGAATCCGCCGACGTGACGAAGAATACTACGACCATGGCCATAGCGATAAATGACAAGATATTAGAGAACGGGAAATGTTCCAGGAAGTTGAACAACGCCAGTGCTACGTCATTTTGCACCGTGTCAGCCAGATCGCGCGCCCCTTCGGCCATGATCAGATTAATGGCGCTGTTGCCGAACACGGTCATCCACAGCAGCGTAAAGCCTGCAGGAACGAACAGCACGCCGGTAACGAATTCACGGATGGTACGTCCACGTGAAACGCGGGCGATAAACATGCCGACGAAAGGCGACCAGGACAACCACCAGCCCCAATACAGCAGCGTCCACCCCCCCAGCCAGTTACTGGATTTCGGCTCGTAGGCATACAGGTTAAAAGTCTTGCTGACGATGTCAGAAAGATAACCGCCGGTATTTTCTACAAAGGATTTTAGCAACAGCACGGTTGGGCCGAGCGCAGCCACCAGGACCAGCAGCAGCACCGCCAGGCCGAGGTTCAATTCGGACAGAATGCGGATGCCTTTATCCAACCCGGACACCACTGACAGCGTCGCCAGGCCGGTGATCACCACGATCAGCACTACCTGTACCGTGGCGTTGATCGGCAAGCCAAACAGGTGGTTAAGACCAGCATTAACCTGTAAGACGCCGTAGCCTAATGAGGTGGCGACGCCGAACACGGTACCGATCACTGCAAAAATATCTACCGCGTGGCCAATCGGCCCATAGATGCGATCGCCAATAATTGGATACAGCGCAGAACGCAGCGTCAGCGGCAGGCCGTGACGATAGCTGAAGAAGGCAAGAATCAACGCCACGATGGCATAAATCGCCCAGGCATGCAGGCCCCAGTGGAAGAAGGTTAGGCGCATGGCCTGTTTAGCCGCTTCCACTGTTTCCGGCGTTCCGACAGGGGGAGAAAGGTAATGCATCACCGGTTCGGCGACGCCAAAGAACATCAGACCGATGCCCATCCCGGCGGAAAATAGCATGGCGAACCATGAAACATAACTAAAGTCGGGTTGGGCGTGATCCGGCCCAAGCTTGATATTGCCGTAACGCGACAAACCCAGATAGGTCACGCTCAGCAGGATCAGTGCGACCGCCAGAATGTAAAACCAGCTGGCGTTGGTGAAAATACCCTGTTGCAACGCTTTGAATTTGCGATCGGCTAACTCGGGGTACAGGGCGGCAAAGGCCACCAGGATGATGATTAAAGCGGCAGAGATAAAAAATACCGGAGGATTGATATGGCTACGACGTGCCACAATTTCAGTGTCGTTTTGGCTCATAGAATACCTTCTAGCTAGTCCGTTAGGGAATGGGGGTTAATCCTTTAAAACAGCTCCATAAAAAGTGGGCGAACGGCTGCCCGAGAAATTTAACTCGGCGAGTATAGCGAAAAAACGAGGTAATTGACATTTTTTGGTTAAAACGGCTATTTTAAGTGGTTTTGTTAGATGTTTTCGCTATATGAAAAGAGAGCGCACAGGAAAGACAATTCACTCTTTTCGAAGGGATAAGACAGCATGGCCGAGTAATGCCTGTCTGTACATCAACACCACAGCAGACTGCGGCTATCGGGCGTCAGCGGTAGGAAAGGGGCTTTTAGCGGCGGGGTAGAGCAGATCATGAGAGAAACCCCTATAACAGTGGCTTGAACCAGAGGGATGTGCCGTTGGCGCTTGATTAGAGTCATACAGAGGGTAAAATAGAGCGACGCGTTCGCGCTTAACGCTTTCATGGAGATAGAGATGAGCTGGTATCAAATAGCATTGTGGACCATGATTTTTCTGAAGTCCGGTGCGTTTCTGGTGTTCGTTTGGTGGTGGATGTTCAAACGTGCCACCAAGCCTTACGTTCGCCCGCAAGATGTTATGATTGACGAAACGCCGGATGATGACAATCTGACCATGGAAGAAGTGATGAAAAAACACGGCATCACCCGTGTGGAGAATCAAACTCAATAACCGTGTCCCGTGCCGGAGCCCTCCGGGATGAATGCAGAAGCTATCCCTGTGCGACTTGCGGCCATGCCTGCAGGCCAGGGGTAGCTCCCCAGCCTGCAGTCACAGTATTTAACGCCGTTTTCTCCCCACCAGCCATACCAGAATCAGCAACGCCAGTACCGCAATGCCGATTGCCGGAGCCATATAAGGCTGCAACCGCGCCAGCAGTGGGATCGGGCCTCCTTGGCGCAATACGGCGACGTCCGCGGCGCTGACTTTAACCGCCGGGTTGCCATACTGTTGCAGGACAAAGTTGCTGATAGCGGCGATCTGTTGATCGTTCAGTGGATTCACATACGACTGTGGGCCAAAGTTCGGCATCAGCACGTGTTGACTGCCGACCCTTCGCTCGACGCCAAACAGCATGGCTGAAATCAGGTTAGCCGGGTTGCCGGCACCGGTGGCGGTATTGTTGAACAACGAAGGGTAAGCCTGATTTTTACTGCCGCTGCCGTCCGGCTGATGACAGCTGGCGCAGTTGCCGCTGAACAGTGCGGCGCCGTCGGTCAGGGTGTTATTCGCCGTGGCAGGCTGTAACCCGCGCAACTGGGGCTCAACGCTCGATGGCTTGCCATAGCTGTCGGCAGCCTGGCTGTCGTTGAGGTCGCGGATCGGCGTGGTGCTTTTCAGGTAAACGGCGATGGCCGATAAATCCTCAGCGGAAAAATACTGCAGGCTGTTTTCGATAGCCTCCGCCATGCCGCCCGCCGCCTGATTCTTGCCGGCCACCTGGCCCGTTTTCAGGTACTGGACCAATTGCTGCTGGCTCCAACCGCCGATGCCGCTGATCGGATCTGAAGTGATGTTGGGCGCATACCAACTGCCCACCATACCGCCCGCCAGCGCCTGACTGTCGTCTTCTGCCATCAGCAGATTACGTGGGGTGTGACAGGTGTCGCAGTGCCCCGGACCATTGACCAGATAGGCCCCGCGGTTCCATTGTTCGCTCTTGTTGGCATCGGGCGCAAAGCGGCCGTCTTTCAGGAACAACAGATTCCAGGCGGCCATGCTAAAGCGCAGGTTGAATGGGAATGGCAGGTCGGTCAGCGTATTTTTCTGATCGACCGGTTTCACGCCGTGCATAAAGTAGGCATACAGCGCCTTAATGTCCTCATCGCTCAAGCGGGTGTAAGAGGTATAGGGCATGGCGGGGTAGAGGTGGGTGCCATCGGCGCGAATACCGTCCCTGACCGCACGGGCAAACTGCTGTTCGCTATAACGGCCAATGCCCTCGGCGTTGGACGGGGTGATATTGGTGGCGTAAATCATTCCCATGGGGGAACTGATGCCATAGCCGCCGGCAAACGGCGTGCCGCCTTCCGGTTTGGTATGGCAGGCCTGGCAGTCGGAGGCGATGGCAATCTGTTCGCCTTTTTTAATCAACGCCACGCCGCTCAGGTCAGCTTCGTTTGTCGCCTGCACGGCGCTGCTGCCGAGTAACAGCAGGGATAGCAGTGTCAGTCTAGCCTGTTTTTTCATGACTTCACCGCCAGCTTGCGCGCAATGTCATCGGCGGCCTTGATACCCAATGCCGCCATGGTCAGGGTACTGTTCACCACGCTGGCGGAAGGAATAGCACCGCCGCCCGGCAACCAAAGATTGGCATGGTCATGAGTCCGGCAGTTACCGTCCACCACCGAATCTTCAGGGCTGTGGCCCATGATGGTGCCGCCCATAATATGGTTGTTGGCGTTCAGGCTGGTGGTGATATTAAACTCATCGGCGTCAAACAGCTGACCAATGTGCTCCAGTTGTTTGTGCGCGGCCTCTGCACCTTTACGCACGTAGTCGCCAACGTCGTAGTGGATGTCCGGGCAAGGCAGGCCATGGGCATCTTTACGGGTTTTACTCAGCGTCAGGCGGTTATTCGGGTCTGGTAACGGTTCCAGACTAATGGATAAATCGACGCCATAGGCGGCGCGTCGGCGGATCTCGGCATCTAATTCTTTGCCGACCAACCCTTTTTCCAACGCCTGTTGGGTTGCAGGTACCACCCGGTTGATGTTGTTGAGGATCATTTTATTGGCCGAGTAGTCTTTGCGGAATTCGCCGTCACGTGGGCCAACCAGACAGCTGCTTTGCGCCGGACCACGGCCCAGCCACAGCGGCTCTTTCGCCAGGAAAGTGCAGTGAAAACCTGAATGGTCCATCATGTTGCGGCCCACCTGATCGGAAGCGTTGGCGATGCCGTTTGGATTGCGCTCATTGGCGGCCATCAGCAGCAGGCGCGGGGTTTCTATGCCGTTACAAGCCAGCGCAAAAGCCTTGGCCGTGGCCTGATGGGACTGTTTTTTGCTGTCCAGCCAATGTACCGCAGTCACCTGATTGTGTTCATCGGTGTCGATTTTGTACACCACCGCTTCCGCCAGCACGACCGCGCCTTTCATCTCTGCGCGTTCAACGTGATGAATACCGTTGTACATGGCGCCTATCGGGCAGATGGGCTGACAATTGTTGTTACCACAGCAGGTCGGACGGCCTTTCCACGGATGAGTACTGCGCCCCTGTGGGATCGGAACCGAGCGGTAGCCGTGCGGGTTGACCACTTCGGCAAAGCGGATGTCGCCGTGAGCCCAGGGCACCATATCCATTGGGTAGGGTTTACTGCGCTCAACCGGGGATTGTTGTTGCGGATCGTTAGGGCCGGCCACGCCAATTTCTTCTTCGGCCCGGCAATAGTAGGGCTCCAGCTCGTCGTAGGAAATCGGCCAGTCGCGCCCCACGCCGTACAGGGTTTTCATTTGGAAATCGCTGGGCAGGTGGCGCCAGCAGGATGCGGCCCAGTGCCAGGTGGTGCCACCGACGGTACGCAGATAACCCTGCTTGAAACTGCCGGCGCTGGGGCCACTCAGGGCCACATAGTTGTTTTCCGGGAAATAAAGCGGGGCGGTGGCGAACTCCGATTGCGGATAGAGTCCCTGGTAATCAGAGCCGGCGCGGTTGTCAAAAGGCATATTGCGCCAGTTTTCTACGGCCTGGCCGCGTTCGATGCGCAGGCCTGCCTCCAGCACCAGCACAGAATACCCCTGGTTGACCAATTGATCGGCCATCATGCCGCCGACAATGCCGGAACCCACGATCACAATATCGGCCGAGGCGTTGCCATCGGCGGTAAATACAGGTTTTTTCATTAGAAGGCTCTCAGATCACAGGGAAACATTGACGGCGGGTGGGGCTGCGGTCCACCACAGCGGGCCATTGCCGCAGTAGGTGGGAACGATCAGCGCATCGCTGGCGGGGCGATACATCAACGCGTCTTTGTAGGCAATCAGCTGCGCCGTTTGGCCATGGCCGACGGTGCCGGTATACCAGGCGGTGATAATCGCGGTGACCACTTCCTGCAAGCCAGCCTGGATCGCCTGCTGCTGCAATTGTTGCGCACTTTGGCCTGCTTGTAACAGACCGCCGAGTTGCTCAACCTGTGCGGTGAACTGGGGATTATGGTTATGCAGCGCAGTAAAAATACGCGCCGACATCCCCTGATCGATATCCTGATGTTCGGTCAATGTCTGAGATATTTTGAAGAAGCGGGCAAACTGCAGCGGATTGGCCGAAGGGGTTTGTTGTTCAGCCAGGCTGAGGAAAGGATAACTGAGCAGCGAGCCGGCTAGCAGGGTTGAGGCCAGTCCCAGCAGCACTTCACGTCGACTGAAACCGGTTCCATTTTTGGCTGGTAGCCCACCATCGTCTGATAACAAATTTTCCATGTGTTTTTCTCACAACAGGTGTTAGTGCCGAATAAGGCAAAAAGGAGCGGGTAAAGAGGGATAAAAAATAATCAACAATGAAATAACTCCATTGCTTATGCTTTTGTATCTAATAATTTGGCGGGATATTAACTTGTCGATAACTTTCCAGCAATAAACTTGCTTAGGTACCATGACAAAACAGCACGTAAAGAATAAAAAACCCGCCGCAGCGGGTTTCCGGTTTATGCGTTAGCTCTTGCAACCCATCAATTCCGGCAGCACGCCCGGTTTAGCCTTCAGCGACGCCTGGACGTCCTCTGGCAGGCCCGCCCAGATAATCAACCCGGTGCGTTTCTCGATTTCACTGACCGTTACGCGGTACTGACAGAAATCGGCACTTTTCGGGGTATTTTGATCAAACAGAAACGCCGCATAGTGATTAACTTCCGGGCTGTTGTTAATAAAAATTACCTTCCAGTAAGCGCTGGGAATGGTGTGCGCTTTTTGGGTGCCTGGCAATTTGCCCATATTGCGTTCGTACAGCGGCCCGGTCACGGTATACACCGAACTGATGTCTGCGCGGTCAATCAGTTTGCGTTCCTGATCTTCCAACCGCGCCCAGGAGCCCTGGTTCAGATCGGCCATCTGCGGGGTGATGTTGGAAAGGTAGTTCAATGACTCCCAGTCAGAGACCCCAGCTAGAGAAGCCAGCGGTGCCTGATGGCCACGGTCAACTTTCAGCGACGCATTGGCGCCGGTGTAGTCTGCCGGGATCAGCGTATCTGCCGGGTTCAGTGCCGGGTCGGTCTTCCAGTTACGCGTTTTACCGCTGGCCGGCGTGTCCTTGGTGATGTGATAAGCCACCCAGTTGGCAAACTTGGTGGTGCTATTGTTGTTCAACGTATAAGCGTGGCGCACGATTGACACGTTGCTACTGCCGCCGGTTGGGCAACCGACCGCACAGTTGTCGATAGACTCCAGTGCTTCGGCCGAAGCCTGGGCGGTAAACAGCAGCGTGGCCAGAACTAACGTCTTGTTAAAGCGCATATTCATATCCTCAATAAGTTAAAATAATACTGTATGTATTTACAGTGAAGTCAACTTATCGCAATGAAACGAATACAACAATGCAACACATTCACGTTACGAATGTGTCAGCAGTGGTACAGCAAAGCGGGGTAAAAAGAGTCTGCACTGCGCAAGGGCAGCGAAGGCATTAAAAACGCCAAAAAGCGCGTGAGCATAGGATCAGCATGGGGTAGATCTCAAGACGGCCAAGCAGCATCGCCGAACACATTAGCCATTTGGCCGCATCGCTGAGCGTACCAAAACCGGCGGCGGTTTCACCGAACCCCAGCCCCATATTATTGATACAGGCGGCAACGGTCGCGAAGGAGGTTACCAGGTCATAGCCCATCAGATTCAGCAGCCAAATGAAAAAACAGCTGAAGAAGACGTAGAGAAAGAAGAAGCTCCAGACCGAACGCAACACCCGATCCTGAATCGGCGCATTGCCGACCTTGATGGTGAAAATGGCATTGGGGTGGACCAGTTGGTTGATCTCATGTCGGCTCTGCTTGTACATGATCAGAAAACGCAGTGCCTTGATACCGCCACAGGTTGAACCGACGCAGCCACCGAAAAAGCTCGCTGCCAACAGCAACATAATGGTGTGGGAGGGCATTTTTGCATAGTCAGCGGTGGCCAGCCCGTTATCGGTCATCATCGAACTGGTGAGGAAAAAACCGTGTACGAAGGAGTCTTTGGCACCGTACATGCCTGAGCGGTACAGCTCGAAGCAGACAATGGCCACGATAATCGACAGTACCAACAGGAAAAAGCGCAGTTCCGGGTTTCTATACAGCGGCTTCAGGCTGCGGCGGCCCACGGCGACGAAATACAGGGTGAAATTCACCGCGGCCAGAATCGAAAAGATCCCGCCGACCATTTCCACCGCCGAGCTATCGTAAAAGCCCAGGCTCTCATTGCGGGTGGAAAAACCCCCGAGCGAAACGGTGGAGATCCCATGGCAGAGTGCATCAAACCACGGCATGCCCGCAATACGGAACGCCACCGTACAGGCCAACCCCAGGCCAAGATAAATCAGCCACAGGTTTTTCGAGGTGTCGGCCAGCCGCGGAGTCAGACGTTCTTCTTTGAACGGCCCGGGCATTTCCGACTGATAAAGCTTGGCACCACCAATGCCCAGCAGCGGCAGCACCGCGACCGCCAACACAATGACGCCGAGGCCGCCGATAAAATTGAGCTGGGAGCGGTAGTAGAGGACAGATTTGGGTAGGCCGGAGACATCGTTGAGTACCGAAGCGCCGGTGGTGGTAATGCCGGAAACGCCTTCGAACATGGCATCGGTCAGGCTGATATTGAGCGTGTCATCCATCCACAACGGCAGGGCGCTGACCATAGAAAACAGCAGCCAGAACAACACAATAATCAGAAAGCCGTCCTGCGTGCGTAGCTGCACCTTGGACTGCCGCGTGCTGAACCAACCCAGCCCGCCGAGAGAACCGGCAATCACCAGCGTATAGAAGAAGGAGAAAACGCTTTTTTCTTTATACAACAACGCCACCAACAGAGGGGGGATCATTGACAGGCTGTAAAGGAAAACTAAAAAACTGCAAAGATGAATAACGACCAGGATCTGTTTATTCTTGACCATACTTGCGCCCGAGTTGCCAGTCGGCAATGAGTCAATTTATTCTTTAAGTATATAAAGAATAAGGCAGACGATATAAAAAAAACGTAAAAATTCATATCGTCTGCGAAGGTTGGCACGTTTTTTAACCTTGGTGGTGATTATTCCAACAGATTGTTTACGGTGCGACGCACGTATTGCGTCATCTGTGCCAGATCCTCGGGTGACACGGGGCCGCCACCTGCATGGACGACCTGCTGTTCAATCTGGGCAATTTCCTGCTCGACCTTATTGGCAATCTGCACCTTGACGATTTTATCCACCGACGAGAGCAGAACCTTCAACACCACTTTCAGCGCCACATTCTCGCAGAACGAATCGTAGTGATGGACCGCCGGCGGTGCCGCGGGTGGCTCGGGTGCGCGCGGGGCCATAGCCTTGAAACTGTCTACATTTTCAATAATAAGATCCAGGTCTCTTATTAGTTCATCAAAATCTTTAGACACTGACTTATTTCCCTTCGCTATGCGCAAAAACAGAACGCCCGTCATCAGGGCACGGGCCGGTGATTGACGGGCAGAACGAATTTCGACCGTGACGTTCAGGTAGTGAATGGCAGGGTGAGCGGCATTTTAACCTTGCTGCGGGTTGGCAACAAGATGGGGCCGAAGGAATCAACGGCCCCAGAGGGCAGGTAACTGAAGGTTATCGCTTAACTTTTCAGCTTGGCGGTGATTTTCGCCACATGTTCGCCCTGATAACGGGCAATGGTCAGCTCTTCCGGGCTGGGTTGGCGTGAACCGTCGCCTCCGGCGATGGTAGTTGCGCCATAAGGGGTACCGCCGCGGGTTTGCGAGACATCAAACAGTTCCGGGGTGGCATAGCCGATCGGCACAATAATAAAGCCGTGGTGCGCCAGCGTGGTCCAGGTGGAGGTGATGGTGTGTTCCTGACCGCCGCCGGTGCCGGTGGAGGAGAAGACGCTGCCCACTTTGCCGTACAGCGCACCGGAAGCCCACAGCCCACCGGTTTGGTCGAGGAAGGTACGCATTTGCCCGGCCATATTGCCAAAGCGGGTCGGGGTGCCGAAGATAATGCCGTCGTAATCGGCCAATTCCTGCGGGCTGGCTACCGGCGCTTTTTGATCTTGCTTGCCGCCGGCTTTGGCAAAGGCTTCTGCCGGGATGGTTTCCGGCACGCGTTTCAGGGTCACTTCAACGCCACTGACCCGGCGAGCGCCTTCCGCTACCGCCTCTGCCAGGGTTTCAATATGTCCGTACATTGAGTAATAAAGGACCAATATTTTCGCCATGTTCCATTCTCCGCTCTGGTGATTGCAAGATATGCCCCCCTAAGCATAGGAGTGAATGAAGAACTTATCCTCGCGGTTTTATTTTATTCCGGCTATCGCCAACAGTGTACCGAAGGTAATCAGCAGGCCACCGAAGGCTCTGTCGATACCTTTGCGCATACGCAGCAGGCGAGCATTGATGCGGGGGGCAGAAAACAGCAGCGCGACGGCACTGAACCAGAGTATATGGGCGAGCGAAATAAACAGTCCATAACCGATCTGTACGCTGAGCGGTGTCTGCGGGTTAACCACTTGCATAAACAGGCTGACGATAAAAATGGTGGTTTTCGGGTTGAGCACGTTGGTTAAAAAGCCGGTTTTCAGCGCGACAATATCGTTGACGGCGGCTGGGGTGCTGGAAGACGGGGCGGCATGGGCACCGGCGTTACGCAGCATACTGACGCCAAGATAAATCAGGTAGGCGGCGCCAATCGCCTTCAGCAGGGTGAACAACCACAGCGACTGCTGGATTAGCACGCCGACCCCAATCAGGGTGTAGCTGACATGGACCAATACGCCTGCGCCAATGCCACAGGCGGTCACTACCCCGGCGCGGCGGGATAGCAGCAGGCTGTTGCGTGACACCATGGCGAAGTCTGGCCCTGGGCTGATGACGGCGAGTAAAGTGATGGTGACGACAGCGAGGAGTTCGGTCATAGTGATCCTGGTAATAAATCAGAAAAGAGTGGCTGATTTATAAGAGAAATGACCGATGGTGACAAACGATGAAAACTGACCGTATCGGTGAGAAAAACTCACCTAGTGCCAACCGTCCGCTGTCCCTGGGAGGGCTGCGTTGTTTTGAGGCTGCTGCGCGGCTGGAAAGTTTTACCCAGGCGGCGAACAGCCTGAGTCTGACGCACGGTGCGGTTAGTCGTGCGGTCAGGGGGTTGGAGGATGAACTCGGCGTGATGTTATTTGAACGCCGCCATCGGCGGGTGTACCTGACGGCGGCCGGTCGTACGCTATTGCAGGCGTCACAACAGGCATTTGGCATTCTGGAGCACAGTGCACAAACGCTGCGGCAGCAGGCGCAGGACGCACCCTTGGTCTTGTCCTGTGAGCCGACGCTATTGATGCGCTGGCTGATACCGCGTCTGCCGGCATTTCAGTTGGCACACCCGGACATCAACCTGCAACTGGTGGCTGGTGGTGGGCCGTTTTCGTTTCACGATGGGATTAGCGCCGCTATCCGTCGCAACGATTTTGACTGGGGCGATAAGCTGCACAGCGTGGCGTTGTTCAAGGAACGGGTCGGGCCGGTGTGCAAACCAGAAATGCTACGGCGTTTCGTTATCGCCAATGGCGGCCAGCCGCAGTTGAGTCAAGATGCGGTGTTATTGCATTCGGCCACCCGACCCGATGCCTGGCGACAGTGGGCGCAAGTACAGGGCGTCGCACTGGCGGGGCGATCGGAACAGCGCTTTGATCATTTCTACTTCAGTTTACAGGCGGCGGTGGCGGGGATAGGTATAGCTATTGGCCCGTGGCAACAGGTGCGTGATGATGTCGCTAGCGGGTTGCTGTGCGCACCTTTTGGCTTTTCGTCGGACGGCAGCGGTTACTGTTTGCTGACGCCGCAAGAAATCCGGCCGGGCAGTGCGCTGGCCCGGTTGGCGGATTGGCTACAACTTACGTCATGCGCCTGAGTTTTTCTGCCAGGCGTTGTTGTTGCCAGCGACTGAAAAAATCACGCAACAGCAGAGTACGGGTGGCACGCATGACCAGTGCGATGCTCATGCCGCCGATGGCCCACAGCGACCACAGATATTGCGGATGGGTAAACCAGTTGATGGCAAACAGCATCAGGCCGATGCAGGCAAACCGTACCGCCATACTCAACAACTTGGTTTCCGCCTCTACCTGCCGGCGAATGGCCTGTTCTGCCTGATAGTCGTTATCACTCTTGTCCTGCTGCGTCGGCTGATAAAGATCGCTGACCTGCAGCCCCAGGGCAGCGGCAATGGCGGTCAGGGTTTCCAGACTGGCCTGTTCGCCATTTTCAATACGTTGAACCGTACGGGTACTGAGGCCGGCAATGGTGGCCAATTGCTCTTGTGACCAGCCTTTTTCCAACCGTAATTGCCTGATGCGATAAGTTTGCATTGCGTTCTCCAAAATGAACCCTCAATGAGGCAAAGTGTAGGGGCTGGCAGCGTCGACTGCCACGACAGTAGCATGACATATGTACGACAAAGGGGTGACAGCCCGCTGAAAATGCGGGCTGTCGTGGCGACTAGAAGGTGACGTTGCGGATAAAACGCAAGGGTTGCTCGCTGCGGTTAGCGTAAGCATAGTGTTGATCGCTGTTGAACACCTGGGTTTGGCCAGCTTCCAGCGTCAAGGTTTGTTGTTCCAGTACCAGCGTCAGACTTCCGCTGATGACGTAGATAATTTCGCTCCAGCCTTCGGCATCTGGCACCGAGTCGTAGTGCTCGCCCGGCATCAGCGTCCATTCCCAGAGTTCAACCCGCTGGCGCGCAGGCACGCTGGCGGCGAACAGCGCCTGACTTGCCGGTTGAACCCCTTGCCAGGCCAGTTCACCCACCAAATGGTTGCCACGCGCTTCGGGTGCCTGGATAAGATCGGTGAAGGCGATATTCAGCGCATCGGCCAGTTTGTCCAGCACCGCCAGGCTGACGTTACGGTCACCGGCTTCAATGCCGGCCAGCATGCGGCGACTGACGCCGGATCTTAGTGCCAGCGCCACCTGACTGAGCCCCGCCTGTTGGCGATAGCCGCGCAGGTTGCTGCTCAGGTATTGCAGCACCTTGGGCGCTTCATGTTTGCCGCTGTTCACTGTATTGCTCATCCGCAGGCTTTACCTCATACTGGCAGGATCTGTGCATTATATTGCACCCAGCAGGAAGGGCAAGCCGGTGTCCGCAGTAAAAAAATCCTTTATTTCCACCTTCATTCCCAGGATCAAGCGACAGGAAGCGGTGTTGATTTTCATCACCATGATCTGGGGCGGCACCTTTTTGGCGGTACATCTTGCCATGCAGGTCAGCGGGCCGTTCTTTTTCGTTGGTTTGCGCTTCGCCGCCGCCACGCTGGTGCTGATGTTGTTTTCGCTGCGCAGTCTGCGCGGGCTGACCTGGTATGAGTTGAAAGCGGGCGTGTTTATCGGCGTGGCTATTATGTTCGGCTATGGTCTGCAAACCGTGGGGCTACAAACCATCAGCAGCAGTCAGTCGGCGTTCATTACCGCCATGTATGTGCCTATGGTGCCGCTGCTGCAGTGGCTGGTATTGGGGCGTTTTCCCGGCGTGATGGCCTGGGTTGGCGTGTTGCTGGCATTCAGCGGCCTGATGCTGCTGGCGGCGCCGAGCAGCACCGATATGGCGCTCAGCGTGGGTGAGATACTGACGCTGATTGGTACGCTGGGCATGGCCGCCGAGATCATTTTGATTAGCGCGTATGCGGGTAAGGTCAATGTTAAGCGGGTGACGTTGGTGCAACTGGCGACCGCCTCGCTGGCCTCGTTCCTGATGATGGTGCCGACCGGTGAGTCGGTGCCGCCGTACAGCAGCTATCTGTTATACAGCGCGATCGGTCTGGGGATGGCCAGCGCCATTATTCAGGTGACGATGAACTGGGCGCAACGCAGTGTTTCACCGACGCGCGCCACGGTCATCTATGCCGGCGAGCCGGTCTGGGCCGGGTTGGTCGGGCGTATTGCCGGCGAACGTTTGCCCGGTGTAGCCCTGTTAGGCTGCGCGTTAATCGTGTTGGGGGTGCTGGTCAGCGAGTTGCGCATTCGCCGCAAGGGAAAAGCGGCGGCGCTGGCCGAATAAGGCCCGGTTACCGGGCCATCGCGATATCTTAACGTACGGGACTGTCTGCCAGCGGCAGTGCTTTGCGCTTGCGCAGCAGGGCATTGAGGATAATGGCACCGAAAGTGGCGGTGCCGATCCCGCCCATGGTGAAGTTACCAATGGTCAGTGCAAAATCCCCCGCACCCAGCACCAGCGTGACCGCCACCATAATCAGGTTGCCGTTATCACCCAGATCCACCTTGTTCTGCACCCAGATACGCGCTCCGGCGACGGCGATCAAACCGAACACCACTACCGAGGCGCCGCCCAGCACCGGGCCGGGAATGGTGTGGATCAACGCACCGAACTTCGGTGAAAAGCCCAACACAATCGCCACCAATGCCGCCGCGACAAACACCAGCGTAGAGTAAATCTTGGTCACCGCCATCACGCCGATATTCTCAGCATAGGTGGTCACTCCGGTACCGCCCACCGAGCCGGAGAGCATGGTCGCCAGGCCATCCCCGACGAAGGCGCGGCCGATATAAGGGTCGAGATCGCGGCCGGTCATGCCCGCCACCGCTTTGACATGCCCGAGGTTTTCCGCCACCAGAATGATCGCCACCGGGGCAATCAGCAGCATGGCGTGCAGGTTAAACACCGGCGCGGTGAATTGCGGCAGACCGAACCAGGCCGCCTGGCTCAGTGCGCTGTAATCCACCGGTTTGCCAAGCCCCAGGCCGTTGGTCGCCACCACGTAAATCAAGTAGGCGGCAATCAATCCCACCAGGATCAACAGCCGCTGCATCAGCCCACGGGTGAATACCGCTACAGAGCCAATACACAGGATGGTGACCACCGCCATCCAGCTGTCGAAGTTGGAGGCCGAGACGCTGTGTACGGCGATAGGGGCCAGGTTCAGGCCGATCGCCATCACCACGGCACCGGTCACCACCGGCGGCATCAAACGTTCGATCCAGCGGGTACCGACGCTCATCACCACAAAGCCGATCAGCAGATACACCAGGCCGCAGGCGATGATGCCGCCGAGCGCCAGCGCAATATTCGGGTTGGCGCCCTGGCCGCTGTAGCCGGTCAGGGTGATCACCAGCCCGACAAACGCCGCGCTGGAGCCGAGGTAACTCGGTACCCGGCCGCCAACCACCAGGAAAAACAGCAGCGTGCCGATGCCGGACATCAGAATAGCCAGATTGGCGTCAAAGCCCATCAGTAGCGGCATCAGTACCGTGGCACCAAACATCGCCACCGCATGTTGCAAACCCATCACCAGCGTCTGCGCCAGCGGCAGCCGTTCATCGGGCGCGACGATCGCGCCGTCCAGACTGCCTTGTTTCATACGCCATTGGGGAAACCAGGTATTCGCCATCGTTATCTCCAAAATGTTGAGTGCGGGTTAGGGTGACTGGTGAGTGCGTGTTTAGCTATTATCCGTCGCTGCCTGCTTTGGCAACGCGTGGTAGCGTCGGTCGAAGTAGGCCAGGCCATGGCTATCGTCATTGCGCGTCAGCGCTACCGCCTGACAAAACAGAATGTCGTGGGTGCCGACGCTGACAATCTGACTGATCAGGCAGTCGAACGAGACCACCGCACCGTGCAAAATGGGGGAGCCGGTCGCCAGCGTAGACCAGCGCGCAGCAGAGAAACGCAGGTCCATCGGCGTTTTTCCGCCAAACAGATTCGACAGCGACTCGTGTTCCGCCGCCAGGGTATTGACGCACAGCGTCTGGTTTTGCTTAAACACCGAATAGACCGAGGCGGAGCGGTTCAGGCACACCAGCAACGTTGGCGGCGTATCGGTGACGCTGCATACCGCCGAGGCGGTAAAGCCGGCACGGCCGGCGGGCCCATCGGTGGTGATGATATTGACCGCCGAACCCAGGCGCGCCATGGCGTCGCGGAAGTCCTGTTTTTCTACGTACGGTGGCGCTAGTGGCGCATCGGCAAGCAGCGTTTGGCTTTGCATGAGGTATCTCCGGGTCTAGGGTGCAAGGCGGGTGTTGGCGTGCGGTGTTTTCAACAGCCAGCCCAACAGAATGCGGTTAAAGTTCTCTGTGTCGGTCACACTCATGGCATGGCCGCCGTACGCCATCTCTGCCAGTTCGCCGTTCGGCAGACCGGCCGCCAACTGATGTGAGCAGTGATAGGGCACCAGCAGATCGTCGCGGGAGCACAGCGCCAGGGTCGGCGTGGTGATGTCCGCCAAATGCGGACGGAAATCGGTATTCATCAGCGCATTCAGACGGCGCAGCAGGTTTTCGGTACCCTGAAAATGCGTGGTCTGGTGCTGCAGTTCTTCATCCAGCAAGGCCTGGTGCTGCGACAACCAGTCTGCGGGGAACAGGAACAGCGGTTGAGCGCGCACGTAGGCTTCCACGCCGCTGTTGAGCAACAGATCCTGACGTACTTTGAAGCAGCGCTGGGTCTGGCTGTCCAGCGTCGGCCAACCGTTGACCACCACCAGTTTTTCGATCAACTGCGGGTGCGTGAGCGCCAATTGCAGGCCAATCATGCCGCCAAGGGCATGGCCGACGAAATAACAGCGTTCTACGCTGAGTGAATGCAGCAATTGCGCCACTTCATCGGCCATATCGGCCATGCTGTAGCCGTCGGGGACTTCACCTTTGCTGTGCGCGGTACCGAAGTGATCGTAAACCACCACCCGGAAATGCTCGCTCAGCGCGCTAATCTGCGGTTGCCAAAAACTGCCTGAGCCACCCAGCCCGGCGGAGAGTACCAGCGTGGGTGCCAGCGGTGTGTCTTTCCCCAAAATCTCAAAATACATGCTCGATCCTCAGCGAATAATGACTCAGTGGCCGATATGGGCCACGGTGGCGATTTCAATCAGGGCGTCCGGCTTCACCAACCCGCACTGAATGCAGTAACGTGCTGGTTTGTCGCCGGGGAAATACTCCGCATACACCTGATTGACCGCGGCATAGTTTTGCCAGTCGGTGAGGAAGATCGAGTTAAAGGTCACGTCGTCCATGCTGCCACCGGCGGTTTCGATCACGCTTTTGATGGTTTCCAGCACGTGGCGGGTTTGCGCCGCCGCGTCACCGATATGCACCACGTTATTGTCTTTGTCGAATGCCAGCGTGCCCGAGACGTAAACCACGCCGTCGGCCAGGGTGCCGGGGACGAAAGGGGCCAGTGGTTTGCCGGTGCCCGGCGGAGTAATGATTGTTTTTGGCATAGTGGTGCTCCTGGTGAAAATTTAATTTTTGGTGAATAAAAGCAAAACTCATGCCGTCTGACTGAGTGGGGCGGCTAGCACGCCACAGAAGCTGTCGACGTCCGACACCCAGCCAAAGAAGGTTTCGATGTTGTACAGCGCCGCCTGCTGGGCGAACTGCGGTCCCGCCTGGTGAGTGGCGTCGGCCAGCACGATGCCGAAATACTCGAGGAAAAAACCGTCGCGCAGCGTGGACTCGACGCAGACGTTGGTAGCGATGCCGGTAAATACCAGATGATGAATGCCATACGAGCGCAGCAGGCTGTCGAGCTGGGTGTTAAAGAAGCCGCTGTAGCGTGGTTTGGGGATCACGATATCGCCGGGTTGCGGCTGCAGTTCGTCGACCAGATCGTAGTCCCAGTCACCCTTGGCCAGCAGCTTGCCCATCAGTTCCGGGCGTTTACGCATGGTTTTCAGCGCGTTGGATTTATGCCAGTTGGGGGAACCCTGGCCGCCGGCCTCGACGTACTGGTTGTCCCAACCGTTCTGGAAGAAGATCACCTTGATACCGGCGGCACGGGCAGCGTTGATAGCGCGTTTGATGTTGGCGATTACCGGGGCGGTGGCCGAAACATCAAACCCGGCGAGATCCAGATAGCCGCCCTGCGAAGCGTAGGCATTTTGCATATCGACCACGATCAAGGCGGTTTCCTGCGGTGCAAAGGCGATAGCCTCCGGACGGGCGGGAAGGGTGACGGTAACCTCGGCCTGCGGTGACTGACGGCGCACCACCGGTTGGTTTTCAACAATTTTCATCATGCCACCTCGCGGCTTGCAGCGGTTTGTGGGCAAACATCGGCGCGGCTTTTCATCAGTGGCTGGATGCGCTCGCCAAAGTCTTCCACCCCTTTGACAAAGTCATCGAAGGTCAGCAGCACGCCTTCGGTACCGGGGACGGTGGCGATTTCATCCATCATGCGGGCCACGTTGGCGTAGGAGCCGACCAGCGTACCCATGTTGATGTTGACGGCGGAGGTGGGGTCCGCCATCTGGCGCACGTTGGTGTCGGCGCCGGATTTGGTGTCCTTGCCGCTTTGCTCGGTCAGCCAGGCCAGGGCTTCGGTATCGGCCCCTGCTTTATAGCTTTCCCATTTGGCGCGGGCGGCCTCGTCGGTTTCATCGGCAATGATCATAAACAACACGTAGCAGGCCACGCTGCGGCCTTCGCTATCCGCCGCAATTTTCAGGCGAGCCGCCGTCGGTGCAAAGGCGGTCGGGGTGTTGACACCCTTGCCAAAGCAGAAGTTGTAATCGGCATATTTGGCCGAGAAAGCCATGCCCGCGTCGCTCTGCCCGGCGCAGATCACCTTGATGTCCGCCTGCGGCTGCGGACTGACGCGACAGTCGTCCATCTGGAAGAACTCGCCTTTGAAATCGGACTTACCGGTGCCCCAGAGATCGCGCAGCACATTGACGTACTCCGCCAGATAGTCGTAACGGCGACCGAAGTAATCGTCACCCGGCCACATGCCCATCTGCTCGTATTCCGGTTTTTGCCAGCCGGTGACCACGTTCAGGCCAAAGCGACCGTTGGAAATGGAGTCGATGGTGGAGGCCATGCGGGCGACGATCGCCGGTGGCATGGTCAACGTGGCCGCCGTGGCGTAGATCTTGATGCGTGAGGTGACGGCCGCCAGCCCGGCCATCAGGGTGAAGGATTCCAGGTTGTGGTCCCAGAACTCGGTTTTGCCACCGAAACCGCGCAGTTTGATCATCGACAGAGCGAAGTCAAAGTTGTAGTGCTCGGCCTTCTGCACGATGGTTTTGTTGAGTTCAAACGTCGGTTGGTACTGCGGGGCATTGCTGGAAATCAGCCAGCCGTTGTTGCCGATCGGAATAAATACGCCAATTTTCATTTGAACACCTCGGGTCTGCGAATGGGACGGTTCATGTGCTGCCTGAAGACTTCTCGCCGGGCAGCGCTGGATACAACGACTATTGCAAACGCAGTGCCAGTTTTTAAAATGGCTTATTTATCAACAAATTGTTTTTAAGGTGTGACTTTTTTGTTGAGTGAATGGTCTAAAACAGACCATTTGGTCAAAAATAGCTGCACAAAAAACAGGCGTGGCTGCGCGTTAAAGGTGCAAAGAATCACTCGGAAGGGGTAGGCAAAAGCGTGGGTTTCACCCAACGGCTTTGTTATGCTGGCTCGAATCAGGTTGCGCCAAGGAGCCGCAGTGAAGCCACAAGCCGTTAAACCCCCCACGCGCCGCTCGCGTGCAGTGGCCGCAAAACGCAGCACCATCATGGACGCGGCGCTGGAGTTCTTCTCGCTGTACGGTATTCATGGCACCAGTCTGGACCAGGTGGCCGAACGCGCCGACGTCTCCAAAACCAATCTGCTGTATTATTTCCCTTCCAAAGAAGAGCTGTACGTGGCGGTGCTGAAAGGCATTCTCGAGGTGTGGCTCGCGCCGCTGAAGGCGCTGCGTGCCGATCAGGAACCCTTGCAGGCCATTCGTGAATATATTCGGCTGAAACTTGAGGTATCCCGTCATCATCCGCAGGCTTCACGGCTGTTTTGTCTGGAGATGATCCAGGGGGCACCCTTGTTGAAACTGGAGCTGCAGGGCGGGTTGAAGGCGCTGGTGGACGAGAAGTCCGCCATGATTGAGCGCTGGATTGCCGAAGGCCATATCGCGGCGGTAGAGCCGCATCATCTGATCTTCATGCTGTGGGCAACCACGCAACACTACGCTGATTTTTGGGTGCAGGTGGAAGCGGTGACCGGCAAGACTCTGGACGATGAGGCGTTTTTTCAGCAGACGGTGGAGAACGTGCAGCGGGTGATTATCGAGGGTATCCGGCCGCGCTAAGCGCCAGGAGCCGGAGGGGGATAGCGGACTATCCCCCTGCAGAGCATTAAGCGGCTTTCTTCTTGCGCAGGAACACGTAGGACAGACCGAGCACCACAAACCACAGTGGCGTGACGATCAGCGCCTGACGGGTATCTTCGCGCAGCGTCAGCAGCACCAACACAAAGGCGAAGAACGCCATACAGACCCAGCACATCAGCTTACCGGCCGGCATCTTGTAGATTGATTTCTGGTGCAGCGCCGGGCGTTGCTTACGGTAAACCAGATACGAGCACAGGATGATGGTCCAGACAAACATGAACAGGATCGCCGAGACGGTGGTCACCAACGTGAAGACCGTCATTACGTTCGGGATCAGGTAAATCAGCACCACCCCACCCAACAGACAGATACAGGAGAAGGTCAGGCCGTTAGCCGGTACCGCCCGTTTGGACAGGTGGGCAAACGACTTGGGTGCATCGCCTTCCTGTGCCAGACCAAACAGCATACGGCTGGTAGAGAATACGCCACTGTTGGCGGAAGAGGCGGCGGAGGTCAGTACCACAAAGTTGATCACGCTGGCCGCGGCAGGCAGGCCAATCAGCACGAACAATTCCACGAACGGGCTCTTGTCGGCGACCACTGAACTCCATGGCGTGACCGACATAATCACGATCAGGGCGAACACGTAGAACATGATGATGCGGATAGGGATCGAGTTAATGGCGCGTGGCAGCACTTTTTCCGGATCTTTGGTTTCAGCCGCGGTGGTGCCCACCAGCTCAATGCCGACAAAGGCGAACACCGCAATCTGGAAGCCGGCGAAGAAGCCGCTGATGCCTTTCGGGAACATCCCACCGTCATTCCACAGATGTGAGAACGACGCGACGGTGCCGGTAGGCGACTGGAACTGCATGGCGATCATCACCAGCCCGGCGATGATCAGCCCGACAATGGCGACGATTTTGATCATCGCGAACCAGAACTCCATCTCACCAAACATCTTCACCGTCGCCAGGTTCAGGCCCAGCAACAGCAAAATGCACAGCAATGAGGCGATCCACTGCGACAGCCCGGGGAACCAGAACTGCGCATAGGCGGTGATCGCCACCACGTCGGCAATACCGGTGACCACCCAACAGAACCAGTAGGTCCAGCCGGTGAAAAATCCGGCCCAGGGGCCGAGTAGGTCGGCGGCAAAATCGCTGAAGGATTTGTATTCCAGATTAGAGAGCAGCAGTTCGCCCATGGCGCGCATCACGAAGAACAGCATAAAGCCGATGATCATGTACACGAAGATAATGGAAGGGCCGGCCAGGCTGATGGTTTTGCCTGAGCCCATAAACAGACCTGTACCGATAGCGCCGCCGATGGCGATCAGTTGAATATGTCGGTTAGTTAGGTTTCGCCGTAGATGATCTTCTGATTCTGGCGCGGCCTCTGCGGCTATTTTAGAGTGATCTACCATCTGATGATGTCCTGTTTTACCTGTCATGAGTGAAATAGCGAGCTCTGAAGTGGCTCTTTTTTATACGATTATCCGGCTGACCCGGCTTTAGTAAGGTAGTGCAATAACGCCACCTTTGTGCAACATGTTTACAACATTTATGCGAGGGATAAAAGTCGATTGTTCTTTACACTGCGGAGGCAAATCGGACGTATTGGGGGCGGAAGATTACTCTGGGTCTTAGCAGATTAATAGCCCTAATGCGGCTTATCTTGTTGATAAAACAGAGGGTTAAAAATACCGCATGAGAAAAACTAATGAGTGTAAGCGTTTGACATTCAGCGGGCGGAAACAAAAACGCTAACTCCCTGGATCGTTAGTTCAACGGGCAGAGTTGCTGACGCTTATTCAATTGATTACAGGGACGAATGCAGCACTTCCTATTAGCTAAATCAATGTGTTAGCAGCTATTTTTTCTTGATGGTTTTTTAAGATTAATGCCTGATTGAGACTCACCCCACAAAAAACGCATTCTCCGACGTGAATATTCAGTTAAGTGATCTGGCGCAAACTGGGTCTGGCCCCGCCTATTTCTCTCGACTTTCAACCGCCGATTTCCTGCAAAATTGATAATGGGACGCCGACGTGAATTAATCCGCTAACCCGTGTGGGGATCCGGTCGTGAAAATGGAATTGCCTTTGCCGGTCGATCTGCTACCACTCCAGGTCGAGTATATTCGAACCTCCCAATCCAGTGGCCAGGGACAATCCAACAATCGACCTCAATGGCTCGGGACATTATCGATTCGGCGTAGACCGGCATCCAGAGAGAGGTGCTGATGAAGCCAGTATGAGTGCCACTCCTTTCTTCACGATGTTGTGTCCTAAGGCTACTTTTACATTTTGGATCGCAAGTATAGTGTCAACTTAATGTTTTCTCTGTGCTTCCCCCTTTCGGTGCCGTCAGCATTGCGGCGTGGGGAGACGCTCCTGCATTCATAAACCCTGCGTCTCAGATTGTTTGACCACCAATCCAGAGTATTTAGAAGGAAAGAACCATGTTCGATATCGGGAAGACCCTAACCGTCGGCAACACCGCTTTGTTCGTATCAGAGGCTGGCAAACCGGAGGGGGAGCCCATCGTTTTGCTTCATGGTGGCCTGGGAAGCCGAAACGACTTTTTACCGCTGGCAAGGCATCTGGTGGCCGACTATCGCTTAATTGCCATAGACAGCCGGGGGCACGGTCGATCGGCGTTGGGAGGCGTTCCTCATCTCACTTACCAGCAGCTTGAAAGGGATTTCGCAGCCGTGCTGGCCGAACTTGGGCTGCAAGATGCTGGGATCATTGGCCATAGCGACGGAGGGATTGTTGCTTTGCGCCTTGCCGTGTCCGGAATTATCCAGCCCCGATTCATCGTTGCGGCTGGTGCGCATTGGCATATGCCAATCGATGAACCTGCCCGCGAGATTTACCAGGGTATCACTGTGGGAGAATGGCGTGAGATGTTCCCTGAACAGGTCTCTCGCTACGAAACAGAGAACCCCACTCCAGACTTTGCCAGGTTGTTCGACGCCACTACCGCCATGTGGCTCGGAAGTGATGACAAAGCTTATCCAGATACTTCGGTGCGTGCGATCGCCTGCCCACTTCTTGTCGTTCATGGGGATGAGGATTTCCTGGTTTCCCGCAGTCAGGCTTTCGAACTGGTCGAGCAGGTAGCCGGATCGCGTTTGCTCAATCTACCCTTTGCATCGCATACCGTGCTGGAAGACGATCCTGAAGCCGTTCTTCCGGCGTTCAGGGCTTTCCTCGCCAGTTTTCAGGCCACTTCAACCTTCTGAACCGGAGTGAATACGGGACTATGCCAACCCTGCCGTTGTTGGCCGTTATCGCAGTTACCCGGTCATTTCCCTAACTTTTCAGCATCAGCCACTCGGGTAATGCCAAAATTCGCTGCGAAGCGTATTCACTTAACTTCTCGGAGCTTATCAAGCCGGTCTCTGATGCTTTTCGAACACCAGATGCTGGCTATTTAAAATATCCGGCTAACCCACATCAAAGCCACTGCCCAAATTGCCGCGGACAGCGCGCTGGCGCAATAAACCTGCTTAAGCGGCAGTGCAATGATACCGGCGACCAAGGGCACGGTGTAGCGCATCACCGCCAAAAAACGTGACATAAACAGCAGTGGCATGCCTTTCTTCTGCAGTGCGGTTTGTGCCCGGTGCAGAGGGGCCTGAAATCGGATCGGCAACCTTTTGAGTGAGCCCCGGCGGCAGAACAGCGCGCCGCAATGGAAGGATAAAACGGAGCCGAGCAGGGCGCCCAGGGTAATCGCCGCCCAAACATGGATGTCGGAAAGTACCGGTTTACCGGCAACGATACCCAGCATCAGTGTGACCGACGCTGGTGGCAGCAGCGAGGAAATGAAAATCACTGACTTGCCACAGGCAAACAGAAAGATCATCAGCAACAGGAAGTCGGGTTCCGGACTGTATTTGGCGATGATGGTGGTTAATTTTTCCATGAAAAACCCTCAGATTATGTGTCTGAGGGCCAGTGTCCCATTCACTATCTCAATAGAAGCTAAATTGAATGGCTCCAGTCGCCTGTGATCCAGCGTTATCCGTTCGCCTGAACCTTGCGTCCCGCGCTGTTTGCAGCCCAACCTCTGAGTGCAAAAATCAGTGCGGCACAGAGCAATGAGAAAACTGCCAGCACGATCAGGCCTGCATGTGGGCTATTGAACCTCAGTTCTGCCTCCGTACGTATCAGCGGTGCCAGGAAACTGAACAATGCGCCCAGAGTGGTACAAAAACCGATGCCGGCTGCCAGCGCCGGGCCTGAAAGGATCTGTGCCGGAAAGGTCCAGAATATCGGTTGTACTGCCAGGAAACTGACGGCGCAGAAACACAGTGCGACAATAGCGACGACAGGGCTTGCATAGGACGAAACGACCAATCCCAGTGCGGCAATCACCATGCAGCCGACGGCGATGGGTAAGCGGCGGGAGGTTTTGCGATCGGCATAGCGTGGGAGGTAATAGACCCCAAATGCGGAAACGGCCCAGGGAATAGCTGCGACCAGTGATGCCTTAAAGCCGAGAGTGGTGCCCATCAGCGAAGCAATCTGTGACGGCAGGAAAAACATCAGGCCATATACGCCGATCTGAATGGTGCCGTAAATAAAAGCCAGGTGCCAGACTTTGGAGTTCTTCAGCGCTTGTTTCACGCTGCTTGCCTCGGTATTTTTTTGCTCCTGGGCCAACTGCGTCACCAACGCCTGCTTTTCTTCCGGGGTCAGATAGCGCGCTTTACCCGGGTTATCGTCAAGATAGAAATAAGCAAAAATCCCCAGTGCGACCGCCGGTAGCCCCTCAAGCACAAACATCCAAAACCAACCCGGACGGCCCAGAATTCCGTGCATTTCGAGCAGAGCACCGGAAATAGGCGAACCCAGCGTTAATGCGGCTGGTACACCGAGCACAAAAATACCGATCACCGATGCCCGTATCTTGTTGGGGAAATAAACTGAGGCAAGCAACAGGATCCCAGGGTAGAAGCCGGCTTCGGCCACTCCCAGCAGGAACCGCAAGACGATAAATTGAATTTCATTGGTAACAAAACCGGTGCAGGCGGAAAGTGCTCCCCAGACGGCCGTAGTGGTGCTGAGCCAGACTTTCGCTCCCAGTCGGTTCATCAGCAGGTTAGCTGGGATGCCGAAAATGGCGTAAGCCGCGAAGAAAATCCCCGCCCCTAACGCAAAGGCAGATTGCGACAGGGCGATATCCACCGACATGGCATCTTTGGCAAAACCTACGTTCACCCGGTCGATAAAGGCGATGAAATACAGAGAGAACATCAGGGGGACCAATCTGCGCCAGGTTTTTCTAATGGCTGAATCGAGCACTGAATTGGTGTAGGGCGTATGGCTCACGGGCTAAACCTCTCAATAGGTTGAACGACTTGGGCCGGCGGGTAGCCGACATCTTTCCTGCATACCTTGTTACTGCCGATAACCCACTGACGTTTTACAACCTGCCGCCTAAAGGTCTAAAGGACTAATGGTCAGGCCTTTGTGGGTGAAAAAACGGGCATTGAGCAGGGCCCAGACCTGTGTGGCCGGGGCTATTGGCTTCAAATGCACATATTTTTACATTTAATTAACTTAAAACTCACACATGGACGAAAGTGATTCAAGTGACGTGATTGATAACTGTGCGCGTAATCACTGAATGCCTGGCGATGAGTGATTGTCGCGATTAATGGAAATTTTCAGGATAGAGTGAGGGCCACTAACAGGAAAGCAGACAGGGAAAAGCACCATGTTAAAAGTGATTGCAGAAGATTTTATCAAGCTTGATTGCGTTGAAACGGTGATGCGGTTGTATCAGGAACTGGTGGAGAAAACGCGGCAGGAGCCGCTTTGCCTTTCCTATGAGCTGTTTATCGATCATCAGGATGCGGGGCATTTTATTTTTGTCGAGGAGTGGCCCGATCGCGCGGCGCTGGACGCGCATTGCCAAACGGAACATTTCAGGCGTTTGGTGCCGTTAATCAACCAGCACCAAAGTAAACCCTGCACCTTCCTGTTTATGCAGCCATTTGCCTCGGTGAAGGGTTAAGGGAGCAAAAAAATCCCCGCAGAGCGGGGTTAATGGCTTCTCAAACACTGTCTTGTAGTGATTAAAAATTAGACTGCGAATGATTGCCATTCACTCAGAATGTTCTTAAAAGGTTTTTGCTGCCTGACGTACCCGGTCTACCCAACTTTGCTGGTAGTCGAAGGCGGGGGCGTCGTGTCGGTTTAATCCATGGCTGACGATAGCCTTCACCGCCTGACTTGCCAGCGGATTTTTCTGCGCAATCTGCCGGGCGAGATTCAGCGACTCCTCATATGCGCTGCCCTCGCTGATACGGGAAATGGCACCCTGTTGCCAGGCTTCCTGTGCGGTGATGATTCGACCGGTGAGTAACCAGTCGAGAGCGATATAAGGGGAGATCCGCGCTGGCAGCCGTGAACAACCCCCTTGCGCGGCAACCAGCCCCAGCCCGGTTTCCGGGAAACTGAACTGTGCGTTGCGGCTGGCGACGATCAGGTCGCAGGCCAGCGCTATCTCGAAACCGCCGCCGAAGGCAATGCCATCCACCGCGGCAATAATGACCTTGGTGAGTTGGGCATGTACCAGCCCGCCAAATCCTCCCGGTTCAACCACCGGCAGTTCGCCCCGCTGGAAGGCTTTGACGTCCATCCCGGCGGAGAACAGCTGCGGCAGGCCGGTCAGGATTATCACCCGGACTCGCTCATCCTGTTCGGCCCGTTGCAGATAACCCTGGATCAGTTGTGCCATCGCCAGATTGATGGCGTTCTTTTTTTCTGGCCGGTTCAGGGTGATCACGGCGATGGCGTCATCTTGCTGATACTGCACGGGGAGTGGCTGGTCAGTCATTGGCTTTTTCTCCCTGGAAGAAGAACAGTGTCAGCAGCAGGGCGATGGCCCCCAATGGCAGTGAAAACAGCGGGAGATAAAAGGCCGGCAGGCTGTACAGCGTCAGGCCGCCGAGCATGCCACCCGCGGCGATGCCGGCATAGAGTACCGAGCTGTTGAGTGAAACGGTCAGCGCGCCAAAGCGCTTTGACAGTGACAACAAGTGGTGCTGGATCGGCACCAGATACATCCAGCCGGTAATGCCCCAGACCAGAAAGATTGCCAGTACCCACCAGGGGGAACTGACGTAAAAAGTCAGCAGGAACAGCGAAACGGTTTGAATCGACACCGAAAACAGCAATACAAACTTGCTGCCGAAGGTATCGGTGAGCAGGCCGGAAACGAAGTTGCCGATCACGGCACCGATACCGAACACCAACAGCGCGATCGGCAAAATAGCCTCCGGGCCAAACTGGGTATTTTTCAGCAGTACGCTCACATAGCTATAAACAATATGCTCGGAGCAGACGGCGAAAAAGGTGATCAACAAGGTGGTCAGCACCGCTTTTTGCCGCAGCGGGGCCAGCCGTTCTTTCAGCGTATGTTTACCCGGCGCTGCGATGGCGCTCAGCGCCAGCGAAAGCCCCAGCAGTGAGACCGCGCCTAACAGGGCAATCAGCAAAAAGATTTCCCGCCAGCCAATCAACCTGGCCAGGAAGGTACCGAAGGGAATTCCGAGGGCGATGGCCAACGTCATGCCGCCGTAAACAATCGATATCGCCAACCCGCGACGCTTTTCCGCTACCAGCCCAACCGCTGCCGCCGCGGCCTGTGGCGTATAGCAAGCCGCGCCCAGCGCCGCCAGCACGCGCCCGGCAGACATTTGCAAAAAGCTGTCGGCGTAGGCACAGACCAGATTCCCAGCGATAAATAACACCAGGGCCAACTGCAAAATATGCTTGCGGTTGAGGTTACCCAGCAGCCAGGCAGTCAGCGGAGCAAACAGCATATAGGCCAGGGCAAAGATTGATATTAACTGCCCCGCCTGCGCGGGGCTGACGGCAAAGGTGCCGGAAATCTCGTCGAGTATGCCGGCGACGATAAACGCATCGGTACCGATGGCGAAGGTGCCGGTCGCCATCAGATACAGCGTAAGAAAATGGCCGTTATAGTCCGTCAACTTCATCCCGCTCTCCGTAACTGGTTGGCGGCCCAGACTTTGCTTAATGCCGCCAGGAAATATTCCACGTCCTCATGAGTATGGGCAGAGGTCGGCGTAACGCGCAAACGTTCGCTACCGGCCGGTACCGTCGGGGCGTTCACCGGCTGTACGTAAATATCGTATTCATCGAGCAGCTGCTTGCTGATGTGCTTGTTACGGTGCGGATCGCCGACCAGTACCGGCAGAATGTGACTGTCCTCCGAGACCAGCGGAATGCCGGCGGCGCGCAGACCGGATTTCAAATGGTCGATAATCGCCAGCAGGTGTTTGCGTTGGTTGTCATGCTCCAGGTTGTATTTGAAGCTGGCCAGCGCGGCCGCCACCACCGGGGCAGGGGACGAGGTGCTGAAGACAAACGCCGGTGACCAGCTACGCACTGCCTCAACCACCACGCGGGGGGCGGCGATGTAGCCACCGGCCGCACCGTAAGATTTGCCAAAGCCGCCCTGAATAATGGTGATTTTGTCCAACAGGCCAAGCTGTTCGGCGTAGCCCAGCCCGCGATGACCGTAAACGCCGGCGGAGTGGATCTCGTCCAGATAGGTTAGCGCCTGATATTGCTCAGCCAGTTCCACAATTTGCGCCAGCGGCGCAAAGTCACCGTCCATTGAATAGAGCGACTCGAAGGCGATCAGTTTGGGCCGATGAGGATCCGCCGCCTGCAGCAGTTCGGCCAGATGCGCTACGTCATTGTGGCGGAAGATTTTTTTCTCCGCCTTGCTGTAGCGGATACCGTAAATCATCGAGGCGTGGTTCAGCTCATCAGAAAACACAATCAGATCGGGAATGGCATCACACAGGGTGGACAATGTGGCGTCATTGGCGCCGAAACCGGTGGTAAACAGCAGTGCTGACTCTTTGCCATAGGCGCTGGCCAGCAGGGTTTCCAGCTCGCTGTGGTAGATCGAGGTGCCGGAAATACTGCGTGCGCCGCAGGTGCCTAGCCCGACGCGGTTTACTGCCTCGGTGGTGGCCAGAATAACCTTGGGGTGATGACTCATCGCCAGATAGTCATTGGAGCACCAGACGTTCAAACGGCGTTCACCGTTCTGACCGTGGCTGGTGGCCCAGGGTTTATCCAACACGCTGCGCTCCAGATTAAGGAACTCACGGAACCGGCCCTGCTTTTTGGTTTCGGCCAGTTTTTCTTCAAGAATGTTCAATACGCTCATACGAAGTTCCTTGCATTAGAGGGCTTTAATTACCAATGAAACACCCTGGCCGACACCGACACACATGGTCACCAGCGCATTGTTTAACTGCCAGGCATGCAGCTCCAGCGCGCTGGAAAGCACCAGCCGCGCGCCGGACATGCCCAGCGGATGCCCGAGGGCGATGGCGCCACCGTTCGGATTGACCCGCGTATCGTTGAAGTCGATGCGCCAGCTTTGTAGCGTCGCCAGCACCTGTGCGGCAAACGCCTCATTAATTTCAATCACGTCGAAATCATTCAGGGTAAAGCCGGTTCGTGCCAGTAACCGATCGGTGGCGGCGATCGGCCCAATGCCCATCAGTGCAGGGGCGACGCCGGCGCTGGCGCTGTCACCAATCTCCGCCAGCGGTTGCAGCGACTGGCGTTTTACATAGCGGCCGCTGGCCAGCAGCAACACCGCGGCACCGTCATTGATGCCGGAGGCATTACCGGCGGTGACCGAACCCTCTGCGGTAAAGGCCGGCTTCAGCGCCTGCAATTTTTGCAGCGTGGTCTGCCGTGGGAACTCATCCTGTTCGAAGGTTTTGCGGGTTTTACGATCGGCCTGCACCTCAAGCGGAGTTATCTCCCTGGCTAAACGGCCATTTTCAATCGCCCGCCAGGCCTTCTGCTGCGAGGCCAGGGCAAAAGCATCCTGATCTTCGCGGGATATCCGGTACTGCTGCGCGACGTTCTCCGCCGTTATCCCCAGCGGATCGCTGCCATAGCGCTGCGCCAACTGCGGATTGACAAAACGCCAGCCCAGCGTGGTGTCGTACAGTTTGACTCCCTTGTCGAAAGGCGTTTCGCTTTTGCCCATCACGTAGGGCGCGCGGCTCATGCTCTCCACACCACCGGCCAGCACCAGATCGCTGAGGCCGCTTTTTATTTTTGCACTGGCGTAGATCACCGCATCCAGCCCGGAAGCGCACAGGCGGTTAAGGGTGATCGCCGGCACTGCCTGATCCAGGCCGGCAAGCAGCGCCGCCATGCGGGCAACGTTACGGTTGTCTTCACCGGCCTGATTGGCGCAGCCGAGGATCACTTCATCAATATCCGGTTCGGTTTCAGGATGCCGTTGCAGCAGCGCTCGGATAATAGAAGCCGCCATATCGTCCGGACGGGTTAACGCCAGGCTGCCGCCATAGGCACCGATTGCGGTGCGGGTGCCGTCGATCAGATAGACCCCATCGTCTTTAATCGTCATCATTTTTCCTTACGGCGCGACGGCCAGTTCGGGCCGGGGGGCATTCAGCAATGAGTAATGCGGGTAATAGCGGGCGGAATGCAGCAGTTGCGCCATATTATCCAGCGTTGATTTCACGTTTTTTTGCCCGAGCTGCGTCAGCCAGGCAAAGATGCCATCGGCATAGTTAACGCCCGCCACGGCGGCAATATCGATATCTGCCCGGCTGCAAACCCCGCTCTCCACCATGATCACCGACTCATTGATCAGGCTGCTCAGGACCCGGGCGACGATCAGCCCTGGGGAGTCTTTAATAAACTCCACCTGTGGGATCAACGTTTGCAGCAGCGTCAGAAACAGCGCCTTATTGGCCTCGACGGCATCCTGATTGTGGGCGGCCACCAGATAGGCGGTATCGCTGTAATTCAATGCGGCGTCGATCACAAAGGTGTCGAGATCGGTTAATTCAGCAAGCAGGTTGGCCGTGCGACCGTCGGTGATTTTGACGGCCAAAGCGTCATTTACCCGGATAAAGCGGCCCAGCGTCGGCCGTTCCGGCTGGTGAATAATCTGCAGCGCTGGCCAAATAGCCAACGCGCGCTGTTGCAGCAGATCGAACAGGGTATGTTCGCCATAAAAATGCAGGGAAGTCAGCGTGCCGCTGCCTGCATCGAGGGGGTTGGGTTCGGCAGCAGGGGCGGCAAAAAAGGATCGGCCGTTTTTCTTCCCCAGCAACCCGGCATCCACCAGCGAACGTTGCAAATGGCCGGGGGTATAGCGAGGGTCGTACTGCATGTCCTGCCAAATCTGGCTGCTGACCTGATAGTTAATATCCTGGCCGATAAAGTCGGTCAGCTCTAAAGGGCCCATGCGAAAGTGGCCACCGGCCTTGAGGGCGCGGTCGATCTGCGGTGCCAGCGCCACGTTTTCTTCCAACAGCCGGAACCCTTCCAGATAAAAAGGCCGTGCCATCCGGTTGACGATAAAACCCGGCGTGGCTTTGCAGACCACAAACTGTTTGCCTAGCGCCGTCACCAACTGCTGGCAGCGCAGGCTGGTAGCCCGGCTGGTAAAATAGGACGGAATAATCTCGATCAGTTTCATCAGCGGGGCCGGGTTGAAGAAGTGCAGGCCAATAAAACGGGCGTTGTTTTCGACGCCTGCCGCCAGCTTATTCAACGACAGCGATGAGGTGTTGGTGGCGATAATCGCCTCTTTTTTCACCGTGGCCGCAATCGCCGTAAGGATTTCATGCTTGGTGGTCTCATGCTCTGCGATGGTTTCAATCACCAGATCGCTGTCGGCGATAGCATCGAAAATGGGAGAGAAAACCAGGTTGGCCAATACTTCGCCTTTTTTCTGTGGGCTTATTTTTCCGTTGTCTATTTTCTTATCCAGGTCACGGATAATATAGTCACGGGCCTGGTCCAGATTATTACCGCTACGATTATAAAGCAGGGTTCGTATGCCGTTCTGCGCCAGAAGATAGGCAATACCTCTGCCCATGGTTCCGGCACCAATAACAGCGACCGAATGGATTGCCGAATGATTCTCTGCCATAAAAATCCCCGTGAGTATTTTTCTGCCTTGCAAAATTCGCAAATACTTATTATTTATTCGGATTTAAAAAGCATCAGGTGCCTATGGCGAAGGTAATGGGCGGCGCTGTCAGTGTCTAACGGTAGAAGTGACAGGTTTACAATAAATTGGCTTTATGTTATTCGCGTAATTTCTGGAATTGACGCCATTTAAAGGGCGTTATTTATTCATATTTGAGGGGGGATAGCTGTTTTTGTTATAGCTATGGAATTTTTTATACTATGAAACGGCTGTTGTCACCCAGAGCCCTCCACTATAGTTAATCTTACTTATCGATAACCCGGTGCGGCTTTCTGGAGAACCTGTTTTATGGACACCCACCTTCAGCCTTTGATGGATGCCTTACTGACCCGTCTGCCAGACCGCGAGGCTTTTTTAAGCCAACTGGAACCTTGCGCTCAGGCGCTGGGTTTTGAATACTTTTCTTATACGGTTTTTTCCTGCTACCCGGCCAGCCGCCCCAAAATGTTGATAGAGGGCAATTTCCCCGACGCCTACCTGGAGGACTACCGCAAGCTGCGGGTCTACCTACAGGATCCGGTGATTGAGCAGGCCCACCACTCTACGCTGCAATTTTACTGGGATGAACACTTCTACCAGGACAAGCCAGAACTGTGGTGGCGCATGGCGCAGTTTGGCATCCGTGAAGGCTGGTCGCAGTCAATCAAGGATTGCTATGGCCGACTGGGGATCCTCACCTTTGCCGGCAAGAGTATTCCCGTTCAGTCACCGCAGGCCAGTGCGCGTAACGAAACATTCTTTTTGTGGTTGGCGCAGATTGTTCATAAAACGCTGCGTGAAGCATTAATATCGGTGAACGACGAGGCGATCAAGGATGTGCTGACGCTGCGCGAAAAGGATATTTTACGCTGGTGCAGCGAAGGAAAAACCTCAGAAGAAACCGCTCTGTTAATGGGGCTGAGTGAGCGGACGGTGAATTTCCACATTGGTAATTCGATTAAAAAGCTGTCGGTGGCCAATAAAACTGCCGCCACGGCGAAAGCGGTGTATTTACAGCTTATTTAACCCGGTTTGAAATAATTAAGTGGCTAGCCGTTAGTGATGTGATGTTTATATTTTGTTAAATAAGGAATTATCCTAACCAGTATTTACCGCCGATCACAAAAGCGCGAGAAAGCGGTTCACCCTTATCCTTCCCGGCAGTACCCTGTAGGCACCAAGGTGACATAGAAGGGATGTGATATGTACAAGACCATATTAGTGCCGATAGATATTGAAGAAGATCTGTTGACCGAGCATGCGCTGGAACATGTTGAGTACCTGGCGAAAATATCCGGTGCCAAAGTGCATTTCTTCCATGCGTTGCCGGATGCGTCGGCATTTGTTACCGCTTATTCTTTCGGTATCAAGGAGTTTGAGAATCAGGCGGAAGTGAAGGCGGTGGATAAACTCAAAAAAATCATCTCGGAAATCGATATTCCGCTGGATCGCCTGGATTACACCGTCAGCTTTGGTTCGCCGCGCGATGAGGTACTGCTGCTGGCAGAGGAAATCAGGGCCGATCTGATCATCATCGGCTCACGCCGCCCGAGTGTGAAAACCTACCTGCTGGGCTCCAACGCCGCAGCCATTGTGCGTCACGCCAATATCTCGGTGATGGTGGTCAGGTAATTTTTTAGACGTAGCTGTAGCTTAGGTGAGAGTCCCCCTCTCCCACAGGAGAGGGGGACTATTAGCGGCAGAGAGCCACAATCTCGTCATACAGCGTCTGCGGCAAGCTAATGCCGTGCTGCTCGCTGTACTGCCGCCGCTGAAAACGCCGTTCTCCCGGAATACGCGCCCCTTGCTCGCTCATATCCGCAAATAAGGCTTCCGCCCTGGCCAAATGCAGCGCTTTGTCCGCCCCCAGGAAACGATCGGGATCCATCGCGATGATCAGCTCGCCACCGTAAGGGGAGGAGCCGGTCTGCCGATCGTAGGCCAGCGACTCCTTACTGGTCATATCGCCAATTAACGGCCCGGCGATCAGCTCAACCATGGCCGCCAGCGCCGACCCCTTATGACCGCCAAAGGTCAGCATCGCTCCCTGCAACACGCTGGCGGCATCGGTAGAAGGTTCCCCCTGTTGATCGATGCCCCAACCCGGCGGCAGTGGTGTCCCTGCGCGGCGATGCAGCTCAATCTCGCCGCGTGCCGCCGCGCTGGTGGCCATATCGAAAATAAAGGGTGGAAGCTGCGGACGCGGCCAGCCGAAGGCAATCGGATTGGTGCCAAACAGCGGCCGGGTTCCCCCCGCCGGCGTCACCCAGGCATGGCTCGGAGTACAGGCCAGTGCCACCAATCCCCGATCGGTCAGGGGCTCGATATCGGCCCACAGCGCGGAGTAATGTACGCAGTGATTAATCGCCAATGCGGCGATGCCGTTAGTGCGCACCTTATCAATAAACGCCGGTAGCGCGGTACGGTAGGCCAACAGCGAAAAGGCGTCGTGGGCATCTACTCGCAAGATCGCCGGAGCTTGATCGACCAGCGTCGGGAGCGCATCGGCGGACACCTTGCCGGCCAGCAGCGAACGCACGCAGCCAAGCACCCGGTACAGACCGTGCGAGGCACAGCCGTCGCGCTCACCAGCCGTCACATTCTGCGCGACAGCATCGGCATGTTCGGCACTGAAACCGTTGCTGCGTAGTGCGCGCAGCGCAAGATCATAGGCCTCTTTCAAGCTCAGGCTCTGGGTTTGTGTCATCAGCTATCTCCTCTGCGGTTACTCTTCTTCATCACCGGCAAAATTCGCCTGAGGTAAACAGGTATAGGCGCCCCAGTAATAGATCGCCAACGCAATGACCGCCACCGTGATGGTGTCCCACGGGTGGCCAATGGCATTAATGCCACCAAAACTGCCGAGATAGGACGCGGCAATAATCAGCCCGTAGAAGGCAATCAGCCACAGCGACGACCAAATCTGTTGCTTCAGGCTGACGGCGTGGGTCGGCACCTTGTTCTTGAACAGGATATAAACCACAAACATCAGGATCTGCAGGCCGAGCAGCCAGGACACGGTGTTCCAGCCGGACCAGTAAACGATCAGCGCTGAAATGATAAATGACACCGGCCCGAGTACGCAGAACCCGCGCACGAAGAAGGGACGCGGCAGATCCGGCGCATTGCGCCGCAGACCGGCAGCGGTGACTGGTGCAATGGCGTAACTCAGCACCAGCGCGGCGGAGACTACACCGATCAGCTTCTCCCAGGAGGGGAAGGGCAGCGTCCAGAAGATCGACAGTGCAAAGGTCAGCCACAGCGCAGGGCGTGGAATACCGGATTCGCCGTCGACGCGGGTAAAGATCTTAAAGAAGGTACCTGCACGGGCCCAGCCGTACACCACGCGTGGGGTGGCGTTCATGTAAATATTGCCGGTGCCGCTCGGTGAGATAATCGCATCGCTCACCACCAGAAACGCCAGCCAGCCCATACCCAGGGTGATGGCGATGTCACGATAAGGCAGGGAAAATTGCTGGCTGATACCGGCCCAGCCGCCGCTCAGCATTTCGCTGGGAATACTGCCGAGGAAGGCCACCTGCAGCAGTACATAAATGATGGTAGACAACACCACCGACAGGATCAGCGCGATAGGAATGGTGCGCTGCGGATTTTGCACCTCGCTGGCGACCGAGATGATCGGCGTCAGGCCCAGATAGGCGAAGATAATCCCCCCGGCAGAAATGGCCGCTTCCACCCCGGCGGAGCCAAAGGGCGCAAACCCCTGACTGTGCAGATTTTCGGGTTTGAAGAAGCTGAACAACACCACAATCACCAGCAGCGGTACCACGAATTTAATCACGCTGATCAGATTGTTGGATTTGGCAAAGGTTTTGACGCTGTAGTAATTCAGGGCGAAGAAAAAGCACAGTAGCAGGAGCTGGACCAGCCAGCCGATCAGCGTCGGGTTACCGGAGCCGGGCTGGCTCAGAAAGGGAAACCAGGCGGCGGCATACTGGCGGGCCGCGACGATCTCAATCGATATCAGGCTGGAGAAGGCGATCAGGGTAATAAACCCCAGCAGATAGCCCATCAGTTCGCCGTGGGAGAACACCGGGTAGCGGATAATGCCGCCAGCACGGGGCAGCGCAGCACCCAGTTCACAGTAAACAATGCCCAGCAACAGTACGGCTAAACCGCCGATCAGCCAGGAGTAGATGCCGGCGGGACCGGCGATGGAAGAGACGTGGCTGGCAGCGAACAGCCAGCCGGAACCAAAAATTGCGCCCAGGCCGATAAACGTCAAATCGGTGAGCGTAAGCTGCTTCTTGAATTTGCCTTGGGTTGTCATGGGTTTACCCTTTTGTTATTAGGTGGCAGGCAGATGCGGCCGGGCTAGTTGCTGGCAGGTGAGTGGATCGGATCTCGGGTGTAAATACCGTTAACCAGCCTCAGCAGGCCAAGTGGATTACTGTCTTGCAACGGTGGCGGCAATAACGCAGCCGGGTAATTTTGCAGGCAGACCGGGCGCAGGAAACGTTCAATGGCCAGCGTACCGACCGAGGTGCCACGGGCATCGCTGGTGGCCGGATAAGGGCCGCCGTGTACCATGGCGTCGCACACTTCGACGCCGGTCGGGTAGCCGTTGAACAGCACTCGTCCGGCTTTACGGGTTAGCAACTGCGCCAGCGGCGCGGCGTCGGCCAGATCGTCTGGGTCGGTCAGCAGCGTGGCGGTCAGTTGCCCTTGCAGGCTTTCCAGGGCAGCGGTCAGTTGCTGGTGGTTTTCTACCGTCACCACAATGGCAACTGGGCCAAACACTTCTTCCTGCAACAACGGATCCCCGCTGAGGAGTAAATGACTGTCGGCCTGATACAGTTGTGGCGCCGCCAGATGAGGCCGAACCTCAGGATCACCGGCCAGATGGCGAATACCTTGGTGCTGATCCAGTGCCGCCAATCCGCTACGGTAATGGGCTAGCGTGCCGGCATTGAGCATCGGTTGCGGGGCGGCGGCGTTCACCCGCTCGGTTAATTCACGGATAAACTGGCTGAATGCTTCGCCGCGTTGGCCGATGATCAGCCCCGGCTTGGTACAGAACTGGCCGCAACCCAGCGTGAAAGAGGCAACCAGATCGCGTGCGATCTGTTGCCCGCGCTGGGCTAACGCCTGCGGCATGATGATCAGCGGGTTGATACTCGACATCTCGGCAAAGACCGGGATGGGATGCGGACGGCGCATGGCCAGATCGAACAAGGCTCTGCCGCCGCGCAGCGAGCCGGTAAAGCCCACCGCCTGAATGGCCGGGTGCTGTACCAGTTCCGCACCAATGCGCTCGCCGTAAATCATGTTGAATACCCCGGCCGGGATCTGTTGCTGTTCTCTGGCCCGTTCAATCGCCTGTGCGGTTAGCTCGGCGGTGATCATATGGCCACCGTGCGCCTTGAACACCACCGGGCAACCTGCGGCCAATGCGGCGGCGGTATCACCACCCGCGGTAGAGAAGGCCAGCGGGAAATTGCTGGCGCCAAACACCGCCACCGGACCGAGCGCCGTGCGGTATTGGCGTAGATCCGGACGGGGTAGCGGCGTCCGCTGGGGTAGCGCGCTGTCGATACGCACAGCATGCACATCACCACGGCGCAACAGGGTGGCAAATAACCGCATCTGGCCACTGGTTCTGGCACGCTCGCCGGTCAAACGCGCTAATGGCAGGGCGGTTTCCTGCATGGCGAAGGTAAAGAATTCCTCATCCAGTGCATCCAACTGCCCGGCAATCGCCTCAAGAAAGTCAGCCCGGCGTTCGGCACTGAGTTGAGAATAGGCGGTGAACGCCTGTGCGGCGGCATCGGCGGCGGCGGCGGTTTCTACGATGCTGGCCGAGAAAAAACGGTGGCCGGTTGGTTGGCCATTATCGGCGCGCAGGCTAACCAGTTCGGCCTCACCGCTGGCGCGGCGTTGGCCGCCAATAAACTGTTGACCGCTGATGGTATGGGCGTTAGGCATGGGTTCCCCCGGTTGGCAAGTGTTCAGGCCCGGCAGGCGGCCGGGCGAGAGTGGCAATTACAGGCCGACATCCGGCAGCGCAGGGCGGTTTGCCAGCGCTTTTTTAACCACGGCGGTGACTTCGGCCAGCGTATCGCCCTGCAGTGCCAAACGGGGTGGACGGGTGATGGCGCTGCCGCGACCTACCAACTCCTCACACAGCTTGATGCACTGCACCAGGTCCGGCCGCGCATCCAGATGCAGCAACGGCATAAACCAGCTGTACAGCGCCAGTGCTTCTTCAAAGCGTTTTTGCTTCGCCAGGCGGAACAGGGTCTCGCCTTCACGCGGGAAGGCGTTGGACATGCCGGAGATCCAGCCTTCGGCGCCGACGGCAATGCTTTCCAGCACCACGTCATCGAGCCCGGCGAACAGCACAAAGCGATCGCCGACCTCGTTACGCAGGTCGATAAAGCGACGGGTATCGCCGGAAGAGTCCTTGAAGCACACGATATTTTCGCAATCAACCAACGACGTCAGGATGTCCGGCGTCACGTCGTTTTTGTAAATCGGCGGGTTGTTGTAGACCATGATCGGCAGATCGGTGGCCGTGGCGACGCTGCGAAAGTGGGCGGCCGTTTCGTGAGGTTTAGCGGAGTAGACCAGCGCAGGCATGACCATAATGCCGTCGACGCCGACCTTTTGCGCTTCACGTGCCATATCGCGGGCAAAGGCAGTGGTGAATTCGGCAATGCCGGCAATCACCGGGACCTTGCCTTGCGCGGCATCGCGCGCCACTTCAATCACCGACAGTTTTTCCTGAACGGTCATCGAAGTGTTTTCGCCCACGGTGCCGCACACCACCAGGCCAGAAACGCCGTCTTTGACCAGGTTTTTGATCACCGTATGGGTGGCGTCGAGATCCAGAGAAAAATCGCTACGAAACTGAGTGCTGACCGCCGGGAATACGCCGCTCCAGCTAATGGCTTTATGGCTCATAGTGTTTGTCCTGTCGTCCAAGTTTGTTAATCAATGGTGAATTATTGGTAAAATCCAATCACAGATTGACCTGTATTGTCCGCAGGGGCTTGACGGTTTTCTCCGAATGCCATGACGAAATTGGCACAGTGGTGCCGCGCATCAGACGGCGAAAAGCCTGACCTTAAAAGCGTCGAAGTGAATTCTATTAATAAATTAAATCAGAGGGTTAAGGGGATAGGGTGGTGCGGAAGTCGCGCGGTGTAGACCCGGTCATGGCTTTGAATTGGCGGCTGAATGCGCTGTGATCGGTGTAGCCGCACTGCAGGGCAATATCGGTAATCGGCAAGTCGCCTGCCAGCAGTTCGGTGGCTTTTTCCAGTCGAACCTTGTGGATCATCTGGCGTGGCGTGAGGTGAAAAATACGTTTGCAGTAACGTTCGATCTGCGCCACGGAAAGGGCAGTGAGTGCGGTTAATTCCTCAAGGGCAATCGGTCGGGCGTAATGTTGACGAATATAGACGTCGATCGCCGCCAGTCGCTGATAGGCAGGGTGGTTGGCTTTGGCCTCCTGCAGATCGTGCGAGATGCCCGCCATACCGATGATGGTGCCCTGCGCATCGTACAGCGCCAGCTTTTGTGTCAGGCACCAGCCGGTCTCGCGGCCACTGTACAGGTGCATCTCCAGTTGGTCCTGGATCAGCACACCGTTGCGTAGTACGCGCAGATCCTGCTCGGTATAACCTGACCCTAATTGGGCCGGAAACACGTCCGCCGAGGTTTTCCCCAGCAGCGGCGTGACGGTTTTAAAGCCACAACGTTTGGCCAGCGTCAGGTTGGCCAGCAGGTAACGCGCTTGCAGGTCTTTGATGAAGAACACCACGTTGGGAATGGCGTTGAGCAGCGGTGCAATCAAAGCCAGTGAATTTAGCAGGTCGTGCAGGGTGTTCGGACGCTGTTGCGCCAGGCCATCACACCAGCGGGACAGTTGTTCAACGGCAAAAATGTCCTCTTCCGGTTCCTCGATAAGGGGGAGAGGAGCCGTAACAACCTGATGATCTTGGGCTAAACGCATAGCATTACCTTTTCCCGCTGGGTGACACAGAGTCTGAGGCGGCCGAAGAGGCCGTTTTGGCGCGCTTAATCAATATTAACTTTCTTATAACTTTTCAAGCTTAGCTGCCAATTATGCGGATGACCGCATACTTTTGTTCCCTGGGGTGTACCGCCCCGACACCATCCCGCCTGGAGGATTGTGCTGATTTCTGCATTAGCCACGCCGAAATCCATCAAGCCGCCGTCAACATATTCGGTCAGTCTAGCCCCATCGGTAACATTTCATTAACCCAGGAGACTCCGATGGCACTTTCTTCGCATTTCACCGCGCTGCGGGCGATCGATTCCCATACCGCCGGGGAACCCACCCGACTGATTGTCGAAGGATTCCCCGATTTGGGCACCGGCAGTATGGCTGAGCGCAAGGCGCTGTTTGCTCAACAGTATGACGACTGGCGTAGCGCGATCATTCTGGAACCTCGCGGCAACGACGTGCTGGTGGGGGCCTTGCTGTGCCAGCCCTGCTCACCGCAGGCCGCTGCCGGGGTGATTTTCTTCAACAACAGCGGTTATTTGGGCATGTGCGGTCATGGCACTATCGGTCTGGTGGCCTCGCTGGCCTACCTGGGACGCATTGGCGTCGGTGAGCACCTGATAGAAACCCCGGTGGGCACGGTGAACGCCACCTTGCATCAGGACGGCAGCGTGACGGTGGAAAACGTCCCGGCCTATCGGTATCGCCGACAGGTCAGGGTTGAGGTCAGCGGCTACGGACCGGTGGTGGGGGATATCGCCTGGGGCGGTAACTGGTTTTTCCTGATCGGCGAGCATCATCTGGCGATCAATACGCAAAATCTGGATGCACTCACCGCCTTTAGCTGGGCGGTGCGCCAGGCGCTTGAGAGCGAGGGGATTTATGGGGAAGACGGTGGTGTTATCGATCATATCGAACTCTTTGCTGACGACGCGCAGGCCGACAGTCGCAACTTCGTGCTGTGTCCTGGCAAGGCTTACGATCGCTCACCTTGCGGCACCGGCACCAGCGCCAAACTGGCCTGTCTGGCGGCCGACGGCAAACTGCTGCCGGATGAGATCTGGCACCAGGCAAGTGTGATTGGCAGCCAGTTCAGCGGCTATTACCAACGTAACGGCGATCGCGTGACGCCCTTTATTCGCGGTCAGGCCTATGTGTGTGCCGACAGCCAACTACTGCTGGACGAGCGCGATCCCTTCGTTTGGGGGATCCGCTGATGGTTACTGGCGGGCGGGCGGATGCGATAGTGGTGGGCGCCGGTATCATCGGTGCCGCCTGCGCCTGGCAGCTGGCGCAGCAAGGGTTACGAGTGTTGCTGGTGGACAACCAGCGTGCCGGGGCGACGGCGGCCGGGATGGGGCACCTGGTTTGTATGGATGATAATTCCGCCGAGTTGGCTTTAAGCGCCTATTCATTGCAACTGTGGCGTAACCTGGTGGATCGCATGCCGGAAAGCTGTGCCTGGCGCGGCTGCGGTACGCTGTGGCTGGCGGAGCGGGACGATGAAATGGCGATTGCCGAAGGAAAACTGCAACGCATGGCGGAGTTCGGGGTGGCGAGCGAAATACTGAGCGCCGCGCAGGTTGCTGCTCATGAGCCCATGCTGCGGCCCGGACTGGCCGGTGGCTTGCGCGTGCCGGGCGACGGCATTGTTTATGCGCCCAATGTCGCCCGCTGGTTAGTGGCCGACGCCGGGGTGGCGGTCAGGGTAATTGCGGGGGAAGTCACCGCGCTGGAACAGCAGGCAGTGGTGCTGACGAGTGGCGAACGGCTGACGGCGCCGGTGGTGATACTGGCCTGTGGGTTGCAGGCTGACAAGTTACTGGAACAACCCTTGTTACGCGCCAAGAAAGGGCATCTGGCGATCACCGATCGCTACCCGCAACGGGTGCGTCACCAATTGGTTGAACTGGGTTATGGTGCCAGTGCTCACGCCAGCGACGGTACCTCGGTGGCATTTAACGTTCAGGCTCGGCCAACAGGCCAACTGTTGATCGGCTCCTCCCGCCAGTTTGATGCTCCTGGCAGCGACATCGATATGCCGTTACTGACTGCAATGCTGGTGCGGGCTACCACTTTTCTGCCCGCATTGGCGCAGATGAACATTATCCGCTGCTGGACCGGCCAGCGCGCCGCGTCCGCCGACGGTTTGCCGCTACTCGGGCCGCATCCACAACATCGCTGGCTGTGGCTGGCGTTGGGGCATGAAGGCCTGGGCGTCACCACCGCGCTGGGCAGTGCCGCGCTGATTACGGCGCAGATCCATAACCATCGACCGGCGATTGATGCTACCCCTTATCTGGCGGCACGAATGTTCCGCAAGGAGGCCTTGTCGGTATGATCCAAAAACAGAATTTACTGACACTGACCCTTGACGGTGAAAGCCTCTGCGTACCGGAGGGATCCAGCGTGGCCGCGGCGCTCAGTCTGAGTGGGCGGGATAGCTGCCGCATCTCGGTCAATGGGCAACCCCGCACACCGTTTTGTGGCATGGGCATCTGCCAGGAGTGCCGCGTCACGGTGAATGGCCTGCGGCGTTTGGCGTGTCAGACGTTATGCCAGCCTGGAATGCGTATTGAGAGGACAGAAAATGAGTGATCTCACGTGTGATGTGCTGATTATCGGTGCCGGTCCGGCAGGTTTGGCGGCAGCCCGTGCGGCGGCAGAGAGTGGTCAGTCCGTGTTGGTGCTCGACGATAACCTGCGGCCCGGTGGGCAGATCTGGTGTGACGGGCCGAACGTGGCATTGCCGGCGCTGGCTCAACAATATCGACAGGCCGTCGGGGCACTGAGTAATGTTGCGCTGCTTAACGGTGTGAAAATTGTCGCCCAGTGTGGGCCGCAGAAAATTCTCTATGAAGATGCGGCGGGCAGCGGGACCGTGGATTATCAAGCATTGATCCTGTGCTGTGGGGCCCGGGAACTTCTGTTGCCGTTTCCCGGCTGGACACTGCCTGGGGTGACCGGTGCCGGCGGATTGCAGGCGCAAATTAAACAGGGGTTGTCTATCAAAGGGGAACGGGTCGCCATTGCCGGTAGCGGGCCATTGCTGTTGGCCGTGGCTACCAGCGTGGTGAAAGCCGGTGGCGAAGTGGTGATGCTGGCGGAACAGGCATCAGTCGCGCGGTTGACGGCATTTGCCGGTGGTTTGTGGCGCTGGCCGGTGAAGTTACGGCAGTCCTTTAGCCTGTTCAACCGACATTTTCGTCCTGACAGCTATGTGCTGGAGGCGTTGGGCGAACAGCGGCTGACGGCGGTTAGGCTCCAAAATGGGGTTCGCGAGGTTACGCTAGACTGCGATCGTCTGGCCTGTGGTTTTGGGTTGGTGGCGAATATCGAACTGGCGATGCTGATGGGATGCCGTATCCAAAATGATGCGGTTGCCGTGGATCTTTACCAGCAAAGCAGTCAGCCGCAGATTTATGCTGCCGGTGAATGTACCGGGATCGGTGGCAGCGAGTTGGCATTGACGGAGGGGGCTATTGCCGGTTATGCCGCCACCGGCAACCTGGCGCAGGCGCGAGCCTTGATGGCGCAATGCGATAAGTGGCGGCGATTTGCCAGTGCGGTAACGCGAACCTTTATGCTCAACCCGGTGCTGAAAACGCTGGCGACACCGGAAACGCTATTGTGTCGCTGTGAGGATGTGTCTCTGCGTCAGTTAAGTGGATTTGCGGATTGGACAGCGGCCAAGTTGAGCAGCCGCTGTGGTATGGGCGCTTGCCAGGGCAAGATCTGTGCGACGGCGGCGCGCCATTTGCTCGATTGGCCACTGCCGGCCCCGCGGGTCCCGTTGACGCCAGCCAGAGTAGCCACCCTGGCCCGGTTGGGGCACATCGAGACCGACGGATAGGCCTGCGGCACTCAGGCATGCCGCACGGTGATGATGAGTCATCCCCAGCGGCAAGCTGTGTGAACAGAACAAGATTTCAACTGTGCCGTCACGCCTGTTACTGTGGCCAGTAATAGGTTTTCTCATGCCAGCCTTTGCCATACATACAGGCTTCGATGGTCGCCGAGCGGGCGCCTTCATTACGATCATTTTGCACTGTTTTAAACGAGGGCTGTTTATCGTAACGGTAGCCTTTCGGGCAGTCTTTCTTGTCTTTCTCACAGCTCTGGTATTGGTTTTCGTAGCTAAACTCAAAATCCCTCACCACATCGGGGGGGAAACGTTCGTAGCCTCGCCCCTTGCATTCCGCGTATTCTGCTTCGCGTGTGGCGTTACCGGCACCGGCTCTCTCCCATTGGGTGCAGGCCGTCAATGTGACTAATGGCAATAAAATCAAAAATCTGTACGTCTTCATGGTATCCCTAACTCTTCATTTCGTCCTGTAAACACACGCTAAGAATCTTCCTAGGCGAGGTGGGGCATGAGTGTAATAAACTGATGCTAAAATTGGAAATGATAATAATTATTGTTTAGATGAGGTTGAGGTAATGAGGGTAGCAAGGTGGGGTATTTGAATGTGAAATAATACTTATTTGTTATCATATTCGTGCTAAGTTTTTTCTGGTGCTATATCCGGGTTATTTTTTAAGATAATTACCTAAGGTTTTATTCTTATTATTGGCTGTAAAAGGATATTTATTCAGTGGCTATTAAAGAAAAGATATTTACATTGCTTTTTCTAAATAATCAAAATTAAAGCCAATATTGAATTTACCGGTAATAAGATTGCAATTTATGTGCAAATTTTTTAGATTCAGCAAGGATGAGTGTTTGTCATGATGATGAAGAAATTAAAGGGAGCTTTATTTTGGCAAATAAACCTGAAATACCTAAAGATAGTGGTGATTTACCTTCATTATCAGATGATTGTGACAGGTTGAGAAACCTTTCTGATGTCGGTGATTCATTTGGCTATGGTCGTACTCGCTTTTATCAATGGTGCCGGGGACGCGGTTTTCTTACCCTTATGAATGCCCCCTCTACGGAGATGATTAACGCCGGTTATATGGTGACGACGCTGTCAGAAAACGGTTACTCGCGGGTCTATGTGACTGAGGGGGGCTTTAACTATGTGGGCAGTGCCTTTCGCGATGACATCAAAAAGCGCATGGTTAAACTTTAAAGAAAACATAAAAATCTCATTCATTTCAATATACTAACAACAGAATCTTCTTATGGTGGTCGGTTGCCTGACCTGACGGGCCAGGTGGTCGGCGCCGAGGAATTGTTCCCCCCTGAAATTCTCCAGCCCACTGGAAGTTATCCTAATTTTTCATTGATGATGTCCCGACGCTACAGTCAGCGGCAATTCTCTTGCTAGTATGAGGAGGGGTTTATTTCAGGAGTTCAGGATGAAGCATTACGCCGCGTTACTCGTTACCACCGTGCTGTTGTCTGGCTGTGCCACTCAGGCGGTTCCCTTGCAGCAGGCCGAATCACCGCCTCCCAGCCGGTTAATGCTGTATCAGAACGTGCCGCAAACGCCATTTGCTACGGTAGTGGTGGTGCGTGACAGTGGGATGCTGGCAGGAAGCTGCCGGACCGGGGTTTATATCAACGGAGAGTTTGCCGCATCGCTGGCATCCAAAGAAAAGGCCGAGTTTCGGGTGCCGGTAGGCAATAATGAAATCAGTATTGGGCAGGATATGATCGAAAACAGCCTGTGCATCTGGCGTGATACCAGCGGGCGCTTGCCAATGACGCTGCGCGCCGGTGAGAGCCGCTATTTCCGCATTGCGGGTGATATGCAGCGCGGCTTTGTGCTGCAGGCCGGTAAGCCGTAATTCAGGCGGGGCGCAGTTAACGCCCCTGCCACCAGCCCCACAGCGTAATCAATAGCCACGCCGCGGCAATCCAGCACAGCACTGCGGCCGCCAACGCCCACGACAATCTCATGCTGTTGATAAAGAAATACAGCGAGATCAGATACACCAGGTAAGGTAAAACGGCCCACATACCGAAGATCAGCGTGGTTCTCAGTGCCTCTATCGAACGTTCGCTGCCGACAATGTAATGGGCGATCAGGGCAAACGTTGGGAACAGCGGCACCAGGCCGGCGATATAATAACTGCGGCTTTTGGCAAGCAGACCGATTAATACCACCACCAACGCACCGATCAGCGCTTTAACTAGGATGCCCATAGTGCTCTCTGGCGTAAATAAATACACATTGCCTGAAATAACCAGTGGGATCAATGACTCGGGAGGGGCTGCTGAGGAAACGGGCCCGCAATGATGGCAGGCCGGAAGGGCGACAGATTATTGACGGTAAGCGTGCTTAATCTGTTGGATACTGTTTTTAAAGATTTCAGCCTGGGTCGGATCTTCAATCTGTGCGATAAAGCGTTCCATGTTGATAATGACTTTCCCGGCATCGGCTTGGCCGATCGACTTCAGGATCAGCGTCAGCGTAGCTTTAAGGCAGGCAACTTCTGTCGCCAGCGTTTCCGGGTTTGCAGACGTAGTGAAATCAACGTTGCTCATTTTCTCTCCTGATTTTTGAGGCCGAAGCCTGAAACAATGTACATTTTTATGCGCACCCACACCGATGTCATTCACTCGGACCTGCAGGCGCGTATTTAACTGGGCGCGGAGTATAGCATAGCATGCAGATATCCATCTGCACTGATAGCGCTGGATCGGTGCTCGTTGCGGTTAGCCGGGTACCTATCCCGGTTTTAACCGACTTCACATTATAGTGCATACTCACTATTGATTAATTAATCAGCTTGCCGAACAATGCCGCCAAGTTATTTTTTCTGTGTTAATAAGTATTTGTCCGCCAGGTTATTGTTAACTTGTTCCTGTTATTTAAATGATCAACATTAGTCTCTTAGCGGCGTTCGCCCGACGTGGATTGAATAATTTCTTTTGCAATGAATTTCACCCTGTGCGATAAAGATAAAGTTATCATATTGTTTTTTTTCAATGAATTACAACCGCGTTAGGTGGGTGTTCATATTATTGGTGTTGCGATTGCTTACACTGATTTTACCTGCGGTTTAGGTTAAACGCACTATCCTGAGGTCAGGACTGCAGATTGTAATATTTACATCGCCGTTTTTTCCTCTGCAACCCACGGTTTTATCGGGCTGCATTGGGTGACTAAAATTCAAAAATCAGGCCCATTCCGCAAAGTTAATCGGGAGTAAGTATTAATCTGTGTTCATTCTTGTCTGAAAAACAAGTAATATCTCTGGCTATAACAGAGGCTGATTGCGTTACTCCCTTCTTTTTGGAGATTTTTCCTTGATTAGCGTTCTTCTTGTTGATGACCACGAACTGGTGCGCGCAGGGATACGACGCATTCTTGAAGATATCAAAGGTATAAAAGTTGTCGGGGAGGCCCAGTGCGGTGAAGACGCCGTGAAATGGTGCCGTGGCAATGCTGTAGATATCGTTCTTATGGATATGAACATGCCGGGTATTGGCGGGCTGGAAGCCACGCGCAAGATTGTGCGTTATGCGCCCGACGTGAAAGTTATCATGTTGACTATTCATACTGAGAACCCATTGCCTGCCAAGGTGATGCAGGCTGGGGCTGCGGGCTACCTGAGTAAGGGCGCGGCACCACAGGATGTGGTCAATGCCATCCGTGCGGTGCAGGCCGGACAGCGCTATATCGCGTCCGATATTGCCCAGCAGATGGCGCTGAGCCAGCTGGAGCCGCAGACGGAAACGCCGTTTAGCTGCCTTTCTGAGCGCGAGCTGCAGATTATGCTGATGATCACCAAAGGCAAAAAGGTTAACGAGATCTCGGAACAACTGAGTCTCAGCCCTAAAACGGTGAACAGTTACCGTTACCGTATGTTCAGCAAGCTGAATATCAGCGGTGATGTTGAATTGACCCACCTGGCTATCCGACACGGATTGTTCAATGCGGAGACGTTGTTAAGCAGTGAGTGACCGTTTTGATGCCAAAGCATTTCTAAGCACCGTAACCAGCCAGCCTGGCGTCTACAGAATGTACGACGCTACTGGCACGGTTATCTACGTCGGTAAAGCCAAAGATCTGAAAAAACGCCTCGCCAGTTACTTCCGCCAGCAGGTGGGTAGTCGTAAAACCGAGACGTTGGTTAAAAATATCGCTCAAATAGACGTAACTGTTACGCATACCGAAACAGAGGCGCTATTACTGGAACATAACTACATAAAGTTATACCAGCCGCGATACAATGTTCTTTTGCGAGACGATAAATCTTATCCGCTGATCTTCCTCAGTGCGGACAGCCACCCACGGCTGGCCGTGCATCGTGGTGCCAAACACGCCAAGGGGGAGTATTTCGGCCCATTCCCCAATTCCTATGCCGTGCGCGAAACGCTGGCGCTGCTGCAGAAACTGTTCCCGATACGCCAGTGTGAGAACAGCGTGTACCGCAACCGCTCGCGTCCTTGTTTGCAGTATCAGATCGGTCGTTGCCTGGGGCCTTGTGTCGCCGGCCTGGTGAGTGAAGATGAATATCGCCAGCAGGTAGATTATGTGCGCCTGTTCCTGTCCGGCAAGGATCAACAGGTACTGCATCAGTTGATCGAACGGATGGAAAACGCCAGCAAGGCACTGAACTTCGAAGAGGCGGCACGGATACGCGATCAGATCCAGGCGGTACGCAGGGTGACGGAGCGTCAGTTCGTGTCCGGTAACAGCGACGATCTGGATGTGATCGGCGTGGCATTCGAGTCAGGCATGGCCTGCCTGCACGTACTGTTTATTCGCCAGGGTAAAGTGTTGGGCAGCCGCAGCTACTTCCCAAAAGTGCCGGGTGGCACCGAAATGAGCGAAGTGGTACAGACGTTTGTCGGTCAGTTCTATCTACAGGGTAGCCAGATGCGTACCTTGCCGGCAGAAATCCTGTTGGATTTCACCTTGCCGGAAAAAGACCTGTTGGCCGAGTCGCTCTCTGAATTGGCCGGTCGTAAAATCCAGATCCAGAGCAAACCGCGAGGGGATCGCGCACGCTACCTTAAACTGGCGCGTACCAACGCAGCGACTGCCTTGACCACCAAGCTTTCTCAGCAGTCGACCATTCATCAGCGGTTGGCGGAACTGACGAAGGTACTGAATCTTTCCGAGATTAACCGCATGGAGTGCTTCGACATCAGCCATACCATGGGGGAGCAAACCGTCGCTTCTTGTGTGGTGTTTGACGCGAATGGGCCGCTGCGTTCTGAGTATCGACGCTATAATATCACCGGCATTACACCGGGGGATGACTATGCGGCGATGGCGCAAGTGTTGAAACGCCGCTATGGTAAGGCTCTGGAAGAGAAAAAAATCCCTGACGTTATCTTCATTGATGGCGGTAAAGGGCAGCTAGGTATGGCGATTGATGTGTTTAATTCGCTGAACGTGAGCTGGGATAAAAATAAACCCTTGCTGATTGGCATCGCCAAAGGCGCTGACCGCAAAGCCGGGTTGGAGACGTTGTTCTTTGTGCCGGAAGGTGAGGGCATCGCCCTGCCGTCGGATTCACCGGCGCTGCATCTGATCCAGCACATCCGTGATGATTCGCATAACCACGCGATCACCGGGCACCGTCAGAGAAGGGCAAAAGTAAGAAATACCAGCGCGTTGGAATTGATCGACGGCGTTGGACCAAAACGGCGACAGGTGCTGTTGAAGTATATGGGCGGACTTCAACCATTATTGAACGCCAGCGTTGAGGAAATTGCAAAAGTGCCGGGTATTTCACAAGCATTGGCAGAAAAGATCTACAATGCATTGAAACACGGAGGGCAATGTAGCAACATACTCTTAATTCCCACTCCAGCCAGATAGTTACCCTAGCATTATGCAATTGAATATACCGACTTGGCTTACTCTGTTTCGCGTAGTTCTGATCCCATTCTTTGTTCTGGCATTTTACCTGCCGTTCACCTGGGCTCCGATGGTTTGCGCCGTCATCTTTGTGTTTGCTGCCATAACCGACTGGTTTGATGGTTTCCTCGCCCGTCGCTGGAAGCAAACTACCCGTTTTGGGGCGTTCCTCGACCCGGTGGCGGACAAGGTGATGGTAGCGGTGGCGCTGGTACTGGTGGCAGAACACTACCATGTCTGGTGGATCACCCTGCCTGCGGCGACCATGATTGCCCGTGAAATTATCATCTCGTCACTGCGTGAGTGGATGGCGGAGATCGGTAAGCGCAGCAGCGTGGCGGTGTCCTGGATTGGCAAAGTGAAAACCATGGCGCAAATGATGTCGCTGGTCGGGTTGTTGTGGCGCCCGGACCAGACCGTTGAGTATGTGTCCTTTGGTTTGTTGTACATCGCGGCGGTGCTGACTTTCTGGTCAATGTTCCAATATTTGAATGCTGCCCGCAAAGATTTGCTGGAACCCTGATCAAAGCGCTGCAAAAATCGTCAAACAAACGTAATGAGCCAACAATTTTATTGACTCATTACGTCAGGTAAGTAGAATGCATCGCATCAGACGGCAGCAATGATTTGCCGAAAGATAGCAAAAAAATCAGTAAGTTCTGATTGATGCGGGAATAGCTCAGTTGGTAGAGCACGACCTTGCCAAGGTCGGGGTCGCGAGTTCGAGTCTCGTTTCCCGCTCCAAATTTAATAAAGCTGGTGTTTTACGAGCTTTAGCCTGTAAAAGGCAAATAGAATTTAGGCGCGTTAACAAAGCGGTTATGTAGCGGATTGCAAATCCGTCTAGTCCGGTTCGACTCCGGAACGCGCCTCCAATTTTCCCGAGCCCGGGTGGTGAAATCGGTAGACACAAGGGATTTAAAATCCCTCGGCTTATGGCTGTGCGGGTTCAAGTCCCGCCCCGGGTACCAGGAAAATAAATTCAAGAATAATCAAAGCAATAAGTAGTAATGTCGTAGCCGCCGTGAGGCGGTTTTTTTGTTTCTGACACCCGCTTCGCTATACCCTCCTGATATCCTTTTATTCTATTCAAGTGCCAAATAATATCCTGATAGCCAAGCGACAATCATCATTCTGGCTTGACGAAAATACCCGGCCGTTGAGCCGGGACTGTGCTTATCTGTTTCTCCTCAAAATCTTGACCACTCCTGGTGGAGGCCGAACGGCAGTGCTATAACCCCGCGCTACAGTTCGCCACCCACATCATAGCTACCACGGCGGCAATGGAGATAATGGTACAGAGATCCGATTTGCGCATGCAGTTCCTTAGCGGCCAGTGATGCCAATGACTTCGATTGCCGCTCGGTGCAGCTTTTGGCCGTAGCCATCGGGTTGCCTTTCGATCTCTTTGATCAGATAAGCGAGAATGTTTTGCTTGCTGATGGGTTGGTTGGCGGAGAGCACCTGAATAACGCCCTTGCCGAGCAAGTTGTAGATTTGTTCACGGTAGGTCTCGATATCTTTATCGTTGAGACCGTAAAGGGAGTAATCGATCATGGAATTTTACCGCTGATGAAATTTAAAGCGCCAGCCGAAGCTGGCAGAGAAGCCATATAAAAAAATAAAATCGTGCAAATTCCACTTAGGGTGATATCCAGGTGGTAGGTTAACGATAGCGTAGTAAGAATATTCCTATCAATAGGCAACGGCAATCTGGATGGCTAATTAGGAAAATCCTCAGGCCGCTGCCCTAGCCTGGTGAGCTGCTCCTGAGGGCTACCGGAACGATGCCATAGCGCGGATTTAATCTTCTGCTTGTGCGCCCAGACTCTCGGGCAGTAACTGCGCCAGCAGTAAATCCAATGTCAGCATTAGCCCATAACGAGCAGCGCTACCGCCACTGAGCGGCAATACCTTATCTGCCAGCGTCGCCAGCGTGCTGCCTGCCGGGGTCAGAGCGATGCGATAAGCCCCCGTGGCACCGGCCAGTCTGGCGGCGTTGAGCAAATCGGTATTTTCCCCACTCATCGACAGCAGTATCACGCACTGTTGCGTACCAAGGGTGGAGGCGGTCATGCGCATCAGTGCCGCATCCTGGCAGGCAAAGGCCGGGTAGCCCAGACCCACCAGGCGTTGTTGCAGCTCGTTGACGTACAGCGCCATGCTGTTTATGCCAAAAATATGCACACTTTTGGATTGGCTCACCTGTTGGCTGGCGTCGATTAGCGCCGAATGTTCTACCTGTTGTAGTTGTTGATGCAGAGTCGCTTCCACGTCGTTGACGCGTTGCAACCACAAGCTAGGTGGCCCATTAGGTGTAGATTGGGTACTCAAATAGCGTGAGCCACTGACGCTGGCCTGCGCCAGCTTCATACGCAGATCGCGAATATCATCACAACCGATGGTTTTGGCGAAGCGGGTGATGGTCGCCGGACTGACCCCAGCCTGACTGGCCAGCAGCTCTATAGTGGCGGAAGAGGCGAAGGCGATATCGTCCAGAATAGTCTGTGCGACCTTGGCTTCCTGCTGGCTGAATTGGTTTTGCCGCGCGCGGATCTGATAGACGATGTCGCCGATATCTTCACAACCGATGGATTTGGCAAAGCGACTCAAAGTCGTGGGGCTGACGCCGGGCAGCTTGCCGATACCGGCGGCTGAGGCGAAGGCGATATCCATGCCGCCCAGCACGGGTTGCGCTACTGCTGCAGGCTGGTTTACCGGCACCGGTTGGGTGCGCATCAGCGAAATAAAGTCGTTAAGATCCTGGCAGCCCAGGGTTTTAGCAAAATGTGCGACGATCTCGGTACTGACGCCGGCTCGCTCCGCCAACTGTTCTATGGTCGCCGTGGAAGTGAAGCTGAGGTTGTCCAGGATGGTCCGGGCAATTTTCGCCTCCTGGCGGTTGAACGGACTCTGGCGAAACTGAATGTGGTAAACGAGATCCATGACTGCAGTGTCCCTTCTGTTATGCCAACCGGCGACCTGTGCTTCAAGCTAGCCTGTTTTTCGCACGGCATAAAGCAATAACCGGCAGAATAAGCCAATGAAAATAATTTTCAACATACCCTGTGGGAAAACACGACGCTGCTCTCAATGTTTATTCACTGGTTATTTATCCTGCTGTTTTTAAACGTTAAAATCCAAATTTAGAATTTTAATTCGACCACAACTCGATCGCCGATCACAGTGTTGAAAAAAATTTTCATGACGGTTTTTGGCTAATGCTTTGTTTTTAAATGATTAAATAAAAATCATAATCAAATCGTATGGATCTAAGGTATTTACAAGCGTGTTACATAGCTGTTTTATATTTGAACAGCCGTGGTGGCTAACAACCGGGACACTGAAAAATGCAAACAATCGTCTTATGCTGCGCCGCAGGAATGTCTACCAGCATGCTGGTACAAAAAATGAAAACCGAAGCGCAAAAACGGGCGCTGGATATTGAAATCGAAGCTGTACCGGTTGCGGATTTTGAACGCATCGTCGGGCGGGCGGACATTGTACTGCTGGGGCCGCAGGTTAAATATGAACATGCACGACTTTCTGAACTTGCGGCGCCCTTGGGTAAAACCGTGGCGGTTATCGACATGATGGATTACGGCACCATGCGCGGCGACAAGGTACTGGACAAGGCGCTCGGCCTGCTGGCCTGATAACCTTTCGGGAACCGGGCTTCTCACATTCGTTTATTTATTGATTTATTGCGGGTTATTTCACTGACCCGCAGTGGGATCGCCGTGCCTGTCATCAGGCGGGGGAGGTAATGATGGATTTGGAAACTAGCGTGATGGAATTGCTGGTCCATGCCGGCAGTGCGCGAAGCTCGCTGCTTTCTGCATTGCAGTTAGCGCGTCGCGGTGAATTTGAGGCCGCCGGCGTCAGGCTGGAAGAGGCTAAGGCCGGCATCGGCCGGGCGCATAGCCTACAGACGGAGCTGATTGGTATGGATGAAGGCTGTGGAAAGGTACCGGTCAGTTTAATTCTGGTGCACGCGCAGGATCATTTGATGAATGCGATGCTGATCCAGGATCTGGCCACTGACATGATCGAACTTTATCGTCGTTTACCCCAGGGGGCAGGCAATGACTAAAATCACCGTAATCGGCGGGGGCAGCAGCTACACGCCGGAGTTGGTCGAAGGATTGATCGCACATTATCAGGACGTTCCATTAACCGAGCTGGCATTGGTCGACGTGGAATCCGGCCGTGAGAAAGTGGGCATCATTGCCGAATTGACCAAACGAATGCTCAAGCGTAATGGGCTGGAACAGGTGGTGGTTTCGGTACATTTCACGCTGGAGCCGGCTATTCGCGGCGCCAGTTTTGTACTGACCCAGTTGCGGGTCGGGCAGTTGGCCGCCCGGGCCGCCGATGAGCGTCTGGGGCTGAAATATCAGCGTCTGGGGCAGGAAACCACCGGCATCGGCGGCTTTGCCAAGGCATTGCGCACCATTCCGGTCATGCTGGAAGTGGCGCGCACGGTTGAAGCGGTAGCGCCGGATGCCTGGATTATCAACTTCACCAATCCGGCCGGGATCGTCACCGAAGCGGTCTCACGTTACAGCAAGGCGAAGATTATTGGTCTGTGCAACGTGCCGATCACCATGCACCACATGATCGCCGATATGCTGAAAGCACCGCACGATCAGGTAGATCTGCGTTTCGCCGGGCTGAATCATATGGTGTGGGTGCATCAGGTCACACAAAGCGGCAAGGATGTGACCGCCAAAGTGCTGGAGATGCTGAGCAATGGCGAAACGCTGTCAATGAACAACATCAAAGACCTGCCGTGGCCGCCGGCATTTTTGCAGGCGCTGGGGGCGATCCCTTGTCCGTACCACCGCTATTTTTATCAAACCGCCGGCATGCTGGAAGAAGAGATGGAAGCGGCCGCTGCACAGGGGACTCGCGCCGAGCAGGTGATGAAGGTAGAGGCGGAGCTGTTTGCCTTGTATGCCGATCCAACGCTGGATAAAAAACCGGAGCAACTGAGTTTTCGCGGCGGTGCCTTCTATTCTGAGGTGGCAGTCGAATTGATCCGCGCCATTCACAATAACAGCGGCAAGGTGTTGGTGGTGAACACCCGTAATAACGGTGCCATTCAGGGCCTGCCGGATGATGCGGTGATTGAAACCAACTGTGTGATCGATGCGCAAGGCGCTCACCCGCTGAGTTTCGGCCCGTTGCCACTGGCGATGAACGGCTTGACCCAGCAGGTTAAAGATTTTGAACGGCTGACCATAGAGGCGGCGGTGCATGGCGATCGCCAGAGTGCGCTGTTGGCGCTGGTGGTGAACCCGCTGATTGGCGGTGTCGGCATCGCACAACCCTTGCTGGACGAGGTATTGAGCCTGAACCAGGCCTATTTACCGCAGTTTAATTAAGTCGATATTCCATAATAACAATCACGACAGCCGGCTTTGCCGGGCAGGGGGGATGATGGCGGGTCTAAATAGCATTCTGGAACGTTACGTGTTGCCGACGGCGTTAAAAATCGCCGGGCAAAAACATATTTTGTCGGTGCGGGACGGCATAATTCTCAACATGCCGTTTATGTTAATTGGGTCATTTTTCCTGATCTTCGCTTATTTACCGATCCCCAGCTACGCCAATCTGATGGGCGAGGTGTTTGGTGCGGCGTGGCGGGACAAGTTGCTGTATCCGGTCAAGGCGACCTACGACATTATGGCGATTATCTCCAGCTTTGGTATTGCCTATCGGCTGGCGGAGAAATACCGCGGGATGGATCCGCTCAGTACCGGTGCAGTTTCGCTGGTGGCGTTTATCATGACCATTCCTCAGCATACGCTGTTCGCACCGGTGAAAGGGGCTGCGGAGCAAATTGTTAAAGGCGTGCTGCCGATGAATTTTATTGGCAGTCAGGGACTGTTTGTGGCAATCGTTGTGGCGCTGCTGTCGACGGAAATCTACCGTTTTGTGCATAACCGTAATCTGGTGATCAACATGCCGGAAGGGGTACCGCCGGCGGTGGCGAAATCCTTCCTGGCCCTGATCCCAGGGTTCTGCGTACTGGCGGTGATCTTATTGCTGCGTTTGATCGTTGAAGCCACACCCTTTGGCGATATCAATACCATGATCGCCACGCTGATCGGCATTCCAATGCATCATGTGGGGGGGACACTGCCGGGGATGATTTTCTCGGTGATCCTGATTGGGCTGCTGTGGACGTTGGGGCTGCATGGTGACGCCATCGTGCTGGTGTTTATTCAACCGGTGTGGCTGGCGAATATGTCAGAAAACCTGGTGGCGTTTCAGAGCAATCAGCCGATCCCACACATTATTACTCAGCAATTTTACGATCTGTGGATTGCGCCCGGCGGTACTGGCGCCCTGTTGGGACTGGTGATCTTCATGCTGTTGCGCAGCCGTAGTGCGCAAATGAAACAGTTGGGGAAAATTGCCGCGCCGGGTTGTCTGTTTAACATTAGCGAACCTATGGTGTTCGGGATCCCGCTGGTGATGAACCCGTACTTCTTCCTGCCGTTTATTCTGACACCGGTGGTGCTGGTGATTGTGACCTACAGCGCGATGGCGACCGGGCTGGTGACACCACCGGTCGGTATCGCCTTGCCGTTCACCACGCCGATTTTCATCAGTGGCTATCTGGCGACCGGCGGCCATATTTCGGGAACGGTGATCCAGGTAGTCAATTTGTTGATTTCAATGGCGATTTACTATCCATTCTTCCGCGCCTGGGATAAGCAAAAATACCGTGAAGAAAATCAGGCGGCGATGCCAGTACCAAACGCCGTGGCCGACGAGCAACCGCAGACGCCATAAAATCTGCACTTTTTGCGGCGGCGGTTATAGAGACTGCCGCCGTAGCAAAGAAATGAAAGTGCTTCACACACGGCTCGTTACATTATAACAACACTAATTTTCGCCGCCGCTGCAACGCCTACCCAAATTGCCTGTCAGATAACCACCCAGCAGCAGGAGAGAGAAAACTCTCAACAATAACCTGTATCTGGCAAACGGTTATGAATTCACTTTGGCAAGAATGGTATCAATAATGCAGAAGTTCCGACGCTGGACTCAGTTACAGGTCTCTTTCTTTATCGCTTTCTATCTCGGTGTGTTGCTCAATATCCCCATATTTTACCGCCGTTATCAGCAACTTCATTATGACAATTTATTGTCGATCGGCATTGAAGTGGTCGCCGCCTTCTGCCTGGTGTGTTTCATCACGCTATTGATCTCGTTCTTGGGGCGCAGGCTGTTTCGTATTTTGGCTTCGCTATTGGTATTGAGCTCGGTTGCCGCCAGCTACTACATGGTGTTATTCCACGTTGATATTGGCTACGGCATTCTGGCTGCGGTGATGACCACCGACGTTGACTTGTCCAGGGAATCGGTAGGCTGGCATTTTGGCGTGTGGGTAGTGCTGGTGAGTCTGTTGCCGTTGCTGCTGATTTGGCTGACGCCGATGCATGAGGCCAGTTATAAGCGCGGTAATCACCTGGCTTGGTTCAAGAAAGGGGGCGTGATGCTGAGCGCTGCACTGTTGTGTTGGTTACCACTGAAGCTAATGGGCCAGGTGCAGGATCGCCACGATCGGGATAATAATCAAATGATGGCCAGCTATGGTGGGGTGGTGGCTGGCAGTTATTCACCGTCCAACTGGCTCTCGGCGCTGGGTTTGTTGACCTACAGCTCATACAGCCAGGCAGAAGACAGCCGTAATCTGTTTGATCCGGCGGCACATTTTACCTATCAAGCACCAAAAGACGTGAATGATCTGTATGTGGTGTTTGTGATCGGCGAAAGCGCCAGACGCGACCATATGGGCATTTACGGCTACCAGCGCGACAACACGCCAAATCTGGATAAGGAGGCCAATCTTGCGGTGCTGGAAGGGTATTCCTGCGACACCTCGACCAAACTCTCGCTACGTTGCATGTTCGTGCGAGAAGGCGGTGCGTCGGAAGAACCCGAGCGGACGCTGAAGGAAATGAACGTGTTCTCAGTGCTGAAAAAGCAGGGTTTTTCCTCAGAGTTGTTCTCGATGCAGAGCGAAGCCTGGTTTTATAACAAAACCCAGGCGGATGATTATGCGCTCAGAGAAAGTATTCAGGCGGAAAAACGCAATGCCGGCAAACCTGTGGATGATATTGCGCTGATTGATGAGTTGCGGGATTCGTTAGATCGTCACCCGCAGGGCAAGCACTTGGTGATCCTGCATACCAAAGGCTCGCACTATATGTACACCGAGCGCTACCCTCGTGCTTTCGCGCGCTACCAGCCGGAATGTCAGGGTATTGACGACACTTGCTCTACGGAATCCATGGTTAACTCTTACGACAACAGCCTGCTGTATACCGATTATGTCCTTGAGCAGGTTTTCAATCAGTTGCGTAATCGTAATGCCATCGTGTTCTACGCTTCCGATCACGGTGAGTCGATCTCGGAAAATATGCATTTTCACGGCACCCCGCGTGACCATGCACCAAAAGCGCAGCGCACCGTTCCGATCATGGTCTGGGCATCTGACAAGTTTCTCAGCCAACCGGATCATCAGGCGGCCTTTAAGCAGTTGAAAGCGCTACAGCAGGCAAAAACGCCGGTTTTCCATGAGAAGCTGTTCGACAGTATTCTCGGCTGCATCGGCTATACCTCACCGGACGGCGGCATTGTGAAACAGCATAACTGGTGTCAGGTTAACTGAGCCCATGACAGGATGACTAACCGCCGCAAGGCGGTTTTTTTTTGGCTAAAGCGGGCGGTAAAGTAGGTTAGCGAAGGCTTTCTATCCAGTGGAAGATGCGTGCCAGGCTGGGGGTGATATCACCGATGTTAAACATTGCGCCTATCCAGACGGCAATCATGACGGCCACCCCAATCACAACCGGTAAATCCATTTTACTCATTGGCTATCGTCTTCAATGGGTTAACAAGGTTCCCAGCCTAGCATCAAACGCCCCGGGGATAAAATATCTGGCTACTGTGACTACAGTTCGGCATGCAAAAATGTTCTCCGGGGGAGGAACCGTTGCGCTATTGTGTCGGTTCAGTGAATCAGGAGGATGGTGATGAAAGCGTTAACTATGACGGGCGGGGATGATCTGTGCCTTAAGATCCTGACGGACGAAAATACGGACATTGTTCATCGTTACTTCCAGGAGAACCAGCAGCACCTTTCGCCCTGGGAGCCGAAGCGACCTGCAGATTTTTACAGTGCGGAGGTGATTCACCAGCGGTTATGGCATGCGCAGCGGGATGCCGAGCAAGGCGTGGCTTATCAGTTTGGCATTATCAATGGCACCGGTACGGAGATGTTGGGTGCCTGCAACTTCTCCAATATAGCTCGTGGTCCCTTTCAAGCCTGCCATCTGGGGTATTCAATGGCTGCCCGGCATCAAGGCAAGGGGATAATGACCCGGGCGCTCACTACGGCCCTGGATTACATGTTGGTTGAATTGGATCTGCATCGCATTATGGCCGCTTATATTCCGACTAATGCCCGCAGTGAAAAGCTGCTGTTGCGGCTGGGGTTTGAGAAAGAAGGTTACGCGAAATCCTATCTTAAAATTGCCGGCCGCTGGCAAGATCACGTATTGACCTCGTTGATTAACCCACGGCACGTCGAATAATAAGCCGGCAACAGACGGCATGATAATGGGACTGGTGTTTATCCTCCCGTTTAAGTTGACTCAGTTTCGGTATAACGACGCGCGATGTGTTCGGCTGTGGCAATGGTGGTGACGTTAGTGGCGACCGAAGGCACGTCTGGGAAAATGGACGCATCCACCACCCGAAGACCTTGAACGCCATGCACCCGACCCTGCAGATCCACAACTGCGTGAGGTTCGTCGATAAGGCCCATTGGCGCTGAAGACGTCGGGTGATGATAGGTATCCAGTGTTGCCTTGATCGATGCCAAAATTGCCTCATCGCTGTCCGCCGCCGGAGCCAGTTCGCTGTGTATCAGATCGGAGAGCGGTGCGGTTTGGCCGATTTTTCGCGCTAACCTGATCCCCTCCAACAGCCGTGTACGATCGTGTTCTTGGGCCAAAAAGTTGAGATCTATTTTGGGGGCAACTGACGGATCGCGGCTTTCCAACCAGATACGTCCCGTAGACTGTGGGCGAGTCAAAGCCACCGCCAGCACGAAACCAACCTTGGTCGGGCTTTGGTCATGAGGGAATAAATGCGTAGCGGTGATATGCAGATCCAGTTCCCCCGGCTCGGCCTGGCTGCTGTGAGTCCACAGCTTGGCACCAATCACGGGGGTTTGTGCACCAATGGCGTCGGGATTGGCGGCGTAGGCATTGTAATAGAATGGGTGATCGACCAGGTTTTCTCCCACTGGCAGGTCCGCCACTATTGGGATACCCAGTCGTTTGGACTGCTCTGATGGGGCAATGCCAGACCGCATCAAAATGGCTGCGCTACCGTAAGTACCGGCGGAAAGGATCACCTCGTTGGCATGGATCTCATCACCATTGACCAGGCGGATACCGATAGCTCGTTTGCCGTCGAACAGTACCCGATCGACCAGCGTATCTGCGTGAACTGTCAAATTTGCGCGGGCGCGGACTTTCTCGTCCAGATAGGCTATCCCTGTATTGATTCGCACTCCGTTGACGATATTCATTGGGTAGGGACCGACACCGTTAGCCTGCGGGCCATCGAAGTCGCTAACCGCCTGGTAACCATTGGCGCGCGTCGCCGCTACAAAAGCACGCTGCATCGGCGTAATATCATCAAGAGTTAACTGCACTACCGGAAATGGCCCGCTGTCGCCATGAATCGCTGAGTCATAGACACCGTGGCGGGATTCCAATTTTTTGAAGGAGGGCAGCAGGTCCTGGTAGCTCCAGCCAGGGAGATCCCAACGTTTGAAGTCTTCCGGTCGGGCGCGTATCGCTACGGCACCGTTGACCCCGGAGCTGCCCCCCAACACCTTGCCACGGATAGCACCAATCGGGTGCGTTACATAACCTGGCTCGGTTTTATAGCCCCATTCAAATTCAGGATTGCAGTTCGCACCCAAGGTATCGCTATCCGAAATAATGCGTGGATAATCGTAAGGGGCATAGCTGTGTCCGGCCTCAATCAGCATGACCTGTCGAGCATCGTTTTCGCTCAGACGTGCAGCCATTACCGCACCGGCGGAACCGCCACCGACAATCAGCACATCCGGATGAGATTTTCTTCCGTTGGTGGGTTTGTTGCTGATGGTCTGCGCTGCCGACACGGAAAATGATGCAGATGAGCCTATGGCCGCTACGGCGGAAACCACCAGCGTTTTGGAAATCAGTTGGCGACGAGAAAGATCTGTCATGACGTTATCTCCAGTGCGGGCGATAGTTGCCCGACCTGCAGACTAAGACATACCTGAAAACGCAACAAGATGGGGAAATTCGAATGGCGCATTCGTTTTTTGCGAACGTTCTAACCCGCTTGCAAATAGGGGAGGATTGCCAGCTCCCAACGCGGAGGCTGGCCTATGTGCTCACTGAGAAACCTGGTCAATGCTTGAATTTTCGGTGAGGCGCGTTTCGACTGGCGGTATACGGCGGAAATATCGCCGCCGTCAGGAGAGCAGGCAGGAAGCACGATTTGCAGATCGCCGGCAGCGACGGCATCAACGGCCATAAAAGCCGGTAAAATAGCCAGACCCAGTCCAGCCTTGGCCGCCGCCAGCAGGTGGAAGGCGTTGTCAGTTCGCAGCCGTCTGCCAATACGGAAAGACTGGATGTGACCGTTGACCGGCAACTGTAGCATGCCGTTCGGTTCGCGCTGGATATACAACAGCCCATCGTGTTGATAAAGCTGGTTGGGATCGGTGGGCGTGCCGCGTCGCGCCAGATAGGCGGGGCTGGCACATATCAGATGGCGATTGGTGCAGATGCGTTGAGCGACCAGTTCGGAATCGGGCAACGGCCCTATGCGGATGGCGATGTCATAATTTTCCTGATGCAGGTTGGCATAGCTATCACTGTATTCGGCGTCCAACTGCACAAGTGGGTATTGCAACATGAATTCGGACAACAGCGGAGCCAGATAGTGAACACTGAAGGCCATCGGCGCCGTCAGCCGCAGTCGACCATGCAGGCTGGTGTGTTCCGTGCGCACAGCCTCCTCTGTCTGTGCAAGATCGGCTAACAGTTGCACTGAGCGGTGATAAAATGTCTGCCCGGCATCGGTTAGCCCGAGTTGTTTGCCGCGCTCGAACAGCACAATCCCCAAACGGCTTTCTAGCTGCTGGATCCTTCTGCTGACTACCGACTTTGTGGTGCCCAGCCGTCTGGCGGCGGCACTAATATTGGTGGCTTCGACCACAGCAATATAAGTGGCCATTTCCTGAAACTGATTCATTGACCCCCCCTCCATTGTTACACCGCCTATTATTGGCATAAACCGAGTCAAAAGGGATGTTGCTGTAACAAAAAAGCCACCCGCAGGTGGCTTGTCTTCAGAACGTTGTTTAGTCCAGTTTTGGGTGCTGGTCGATCAACGTCTGTTTTTTCTTTTCCAACTCGGAAATCTGCTCGTTGATGTCATCGACTTTCTGTTCGATGTTATCGTAGTTTTCCTGCAGCAGCTCTTTGGCTTCCGAGCGGTCCGAGGCGGCCGGGGTAGCACCACGCAGCGGCTTATTGGCGGTTTCCTTCATGTACAGGCCAGTGATCAAACCGATCACGGCGACGACCATCAGGTAGTAGGCCGGCATATACAGGTTCCCGGAGGATTCGACCAACCAGGCGGCTACCGTGGGTGTTGCGCCGGCAACCAGTACCGAAATGTTAAACGAAATCGCCAACGCACTGTAACGAATGTGTGTCGGGAACATCGCCGGCAGGATCGAAGCCATGACGCCGGTGAAGCAGTTCAACAGCACCGCCAGCACCAACAGGCCAACGAAGATCAGGCCGATCACATTACTGTTGATCAAAATAAAGCACGGAATAGCCAGCGCCAGCAGGCCGATACTGCCGCCAATAATAAACGGCTTACGGCCGATACGGTCACTGGTCAGGCCGATGACCGGTTGCACAAACAGCATGCCGATCATGACGGCGATAATGATCAGGACACCGTGATCTTCCGAGTAGTGCAGGTTATGCGACAGGTAGCTCGGCATGTAGGTCAGCAACATGTAATAGGTCACGTTGGTGGAAATCACGATACCAACACACACCAACAGGCTTCTCCAGTGCTTGGCCGCAATCTCTTTGAACGAGGTCTTTGGCGGATTTTCGATGGCGTTGCGGTCTTCTTTCTCCATCTTTTCCACGTGCTGCTGGAACGCCGGGGTTTCTTCCAGCGCATGACGCAGGTACAGACCGATCAGGCCTAAAGGTGCGGCAATAAAGAACGGAATACGCCAGCCCCAGTCGAGGAAGTTAGCCTCACCGACGATGCTGGAAATCAGCACCACGACGCCGGCACCCAACACGAAGCCGGCAATCGAGCCGAAATCAAGCCAGCTGCCCATAAAGCCGCGCTTTCGGTCCGGTGAGTATTCGGCGACAAAGATTGCCGCACCGGAGTATTCACCACCGACCGAGAAGCCCTGAGCCAGTTTGGCTACCAGCAGCAGCACCGGTGCCCAAATGCCGATTGACGCATAAGAAGGGATCAGACCGATACAGAAGGTGCTCACCGCCATAATAATAATGGTGATAGAAAGGACTTTCTGTCGACCGAACTTATCGCCCATTGAACCAAAGAAGATGCCGCCTAATGGGCGCACCAGGAAGGGAACGGAAAAGGTTGCCAGTGCGGCAATCATCTGTACGCCGGGAGTGGCGCCAGGGAAAAAGACTTGCCCAAGGGCGTAGGCGACAAAGCCGTAAACACCAAAGTCGAACCATTCCATCGCGTTGCCCAATGCAGCCGCGGTGATCGCCTTTTTCAGTTTGCTGTCGTCAATAATGGTGATGTCATTAATCAGCATCGGCTTAAGTCGTTTTTTTCTTAACTTCATATAATCATCCCTTAATCAATTTTAGTCGTACGTGAATTCGCGATCCTTCTGCCCAGTTATCAGTTTGGTTAATCTAAGCGATATGCGCAGAGATCCACCATTGCCATTTTTTGTGTGATGCGAATCACGTAATGTTTCAATTTTCACCGGGAATATGTCATTTAGGTGACTAATTTTTTTGCATCTATAGCTTAACGTTATATCTGACGGCGATCAAATTTAGCAGTTTATCTTATGAATTTGCACCGATTTAGCGCATAAATAGATTAACTATTGTGCGCATTGATGGTTTTTTGGCTGGTGAGGGATGGGTTAAGTATAGGAACAACTGCAGCAAAAAACGGCAAAATTAATGCATTTTTCGACCGAAGAAAAAGGCCTGATGCAGACGTCAGGCCGATGAATTATTGTGGGGAGCCGCCAAATTCTAAATAGAGTTGGGCCAGATTCTGGTATTGGTTAAAGCGGTTTTCATCCAGTGCCAACTCCGCCTGGCGACGACGGTTTTGTGCATCCAACCAGAAGGTGATAGGGACTGCACCTTGCCGGTAACGGCTCTCATTTAACCGCTCAGATTTGCGTGCCAACGCCAACGAGGCCTGCAAGTGTTTTTCCTGTGCCATCAGTTGAGTACGCAACGACAGGGCATCGTCCACATCGGCCATAGCTTTATACAGCGCCTGTTTGAATTCCAGCACCTGCAGATCGTAGTCGCTGCGGGCGATTTTAATCTCGACGTCCATTTGTCGCCACTCAAGGAACGGCAGCGACAGCCCGGCCCCCACCGAGGCCAACGGATTGCGCAGGAATTCCAGCAATGCGCTACTGCTGCTTCCCAATGAACCGGTCAGGCTAAAGGCCGGATAGTACTGAGTGCGTTTCACATCGACGTTGGCCAATGCTTCACGCAACCGCAGCTCTTTGGCGCTGATATCCGGGCGGTGGCGTAGCACGCTGGCTGGGATACCGGCGTTGATTTGTGGCAGCGGACCGGTCGGCAAACCACCGGGTTCCACCAGCGCATTGCCCGGCGGTGCGCCCAGTAACACCGTCTGTTCGTTCAATGCCTGCTGGCGCTCACGCAGCAGCGCCAGATGGCTGCTTTCCTGATTGATCAGATTCTGCTCGGCATCCACCACGTCCAGTGAAGAGATGCTGCCGGCGCGGTAGCGGGCATTGACCAACTGTAAGGTCTGTCGGGAGTAAGCGATATTTTGCTGACTGACGCTTATCCGTTGGTTGATAAAGCCAAGGCGCCAGTAATTTTTGCTGGCGTTGGCGAGTAAGGCCAAACGCGCACTTTGCAAATCCTGTTGGGTGGCCTGACTGGCCCATTCTGCGGCGTCACGCTGTCGTGCCAGTTTGCCCCACAGATCGACCTCGTAACTGACACCAAGGTTGGCGCTGCTGCTTTTATTCCAGGGTGATGAATTGGCAAGGGCATTGTTGGCTTGGCTATTGAGCGTAGCATTGACGCTTGGCGCGGTGCCGATATCGACCCGCTGTGCCGTCAACTGGGCGCGGTAGACGCGCAGTGCAGCGGCGGCCAGATCGTTATTGGCCAGCAACACCTGTTGCAGCCAGCGATCCAGCTGGGGATCGTGGAAATCGTGCCAGTCAAAGGGCACCGGTGTGGCGGCGGTATCGCTGCTGTCTGGCCACTGGGTCGGGTAGTCTACCTTCACCGGTTGATATTCGCTTTTCAGCGCGTTGCCGCAGCCGGTACTGAGCAGGGCGGCGAGGCATAACGCCAGGGGGGATAAAATTTTCATAAGTTACTCGCTGGCCAGTGAAACGACCGGATCCATCCGCGCCGCTTTGCGGGCCGGGAGATAACCGAAGATCATGCCGATTAAGGTGGAGCAGAAGAAGGCCACCGCGGCGGCCTGCCAGGAATAGATGGCGGTGAGCATGCCGCCCGCCAGCAGGGTAAACAGCGAGCCGGCGGCGAAGGACAGCAAAATGCCCAGCACCCCGCCGATCAGGCAGACCAGTACGGCCTCAATCATAAATTGCTGCATAATGTCGCTGCGGCGTGCGCCTACAGCCATACGGACGCCAATTTCATGCGTCCGTTCGGTCACCGAGACCAGCATGATGTTCATCACGCCAAGGCTGCCGATAATCAGAGAAATTGAGGCCACCATCAGGATCAGCAGACTGAGGGTCATCGAGGTGTGCTCGATCGATTTACGGTATTTATCGAGGTTGAACAGCATAAAGTCTTTAACGCCGTGGCGCTGGGTCAGCAACTGGTTAATGGCGGCGACGGCAGCTTCGTTGGCGACGTCATCTTTCAACCGGACGCTGATGCTGCTCAGCGTGGTTTTGCCCACCATGCGATACATCACGGTGCTATAGGGCATCCACACTCTGATGCGATTGGGGGCCGAGTCCTGGTTGCTTTGCACCACACCAATTACCCGGGCCGGCACGGCACCAAGAAACACAATTTGGCCCAGCGGCTCTACGCCGAAATCACCGAACAATGACTGACGGGCGTTTTCGTCAATGATCACTTCCTGCAGTGCATTACGGTCATCGCGGAAGTTGCGACCTTGCACCAGCGTGAAACCGTTAACGCGTAAATAATCGCGTCCAACCCCACTGATCGACGCGTTGGCTGATTTGCTGCGAAAGTGAATGCTGTCTGAGGCAGTAACTTCAGGGCTGACGCTGTCGACAAAGCTTTGACTGGCCAGTGCGTCGGCATCCGCCGGCACCAGGGTACGGATGCTGTCGATGGCGTCATCAAAGAAATCACGGCCGGGGTAGATACTGACCACGTTGGTGCCCAGGCTTTTAATACTCTCCAGCGTGCGTTGTTTGGCGCCTTCGCCCAGCGCGACCACCGTCACGACCGCAGCAATGCCGAAGATAATACCGGTCATGGTCAGCGCGGTGCGCAGGCGGTGGGCGTTCATGGCTTTCAGCGCCATTTGCAGCGATTCACGGGTCCGGTCGAGCAGACTCTGCCAGTAGCCTTGTGCCACCGGTGGGGTCTTTTGCATCTTCGGCAACGGGGCCGTCGTTTGACGGCCGCTGTCGGCGACGATCTCGCCGTCTTGCAGTTCGATAATGCGTTGGGCGTGCTGCGCCACCTTCATATCGTGGGTGACAATCACGACGGTATGGCCGCGCTGATTAAGTTCGCTGAGGATCTCCAGCACTTCCTGGCCGGATCGGGAGTCCAGCGCGCCGGTGGGCTCATCCGCCAGGATAATTTCAGCACCGTTGATTAACGAACGAGCGATACTGACACGCTGTTGTTGGCCGCCGGAGAGCTGCCCAGGTTTATGGTGTTCACGGCCTTCCAGCCCCAGCCGGGCCAACAGTTGCGCTGCGCGCAGACGGCGTTGATCACGTTTGCTGTTGGCGTAAATTGCGGGGATTTCGACGTTGCCCAACGCGCTGATATCCGGCATCAGATGATAACGCTGGAAGATAAAACCGATGTGCTCACGACGCAGCCTGGCCAATTGATCCGGCGACAGATGAGCCGCATTTTGGCCGTTGATGTAATAGTCACCCTGGTTGGGCACGTCCAGGCAGCCGATGATATTCATCAGCGTGGATTTGCCAGAGCCTGAAGCGCCAATGATAGCGACCAACTCCCCGGCCGCGATGCTCAGGTTGATGTTTTTCAACACGGTCAACGGCTGGCTGCTGTTGGTGTAGGTGCGGCCGATGCCTTTCAGCTCAATGATAGTGTTCACAGTGAGAGGCCTTCCTCGCTTGGCCTGGCACTTTCCTGCACCAGCACTACGTTTTCACCCACCTTCAACCCGGACAGGATTTGGATATCGACGTTATTGGTGATGCCGGTTTTCACCTCGCGTATTTCCAACCGGTTATCCGCGGTCAGCACCTGCACCTGCTGTTTTTTATCTGCAGTTTTATGCACCGCCTGGATCGGTACTAACAGCGCATTTTTTGCCTCACCGAGCAGTAATGAAACCTGAGCCGTCATGGCAATCCGCAAGCGGTTATCCGGGTTAGGCACATCCAGCAGCGCGTTGTAATACACCGAAGCGTTGGAGGTACCGGAACCGGAGGATGAACTGCCGCTGGAGATCGAATCGTCTTTCATCACTGATTCCGGTGCCAGCTCGACGGTACGCAGCGTGGCGTCGTAACGTTTATCGGGTTCGGAGAAAATGGTGAAGTAGGCTTTTTGCCCCTGCGAAACGCGGGTGATGTCGGCTTCGGAAATCTGCGCCTTAATGGTCATCACGTCCAACCGTGCCAGTTTGACGATGGTGGGGGCGCTCTGGTTGGCATTGACCGTTTGGCCTTGTTGAGTAATCACCGCAATGACGATGCCGTCCATCGGTGCCAGGATGCGGGTGTAACTCAGGTCGACCTTTTTCTTGTCGACCTCAATTTGTGCTTGCACGATGCGTGCATTTAACGCGATCAGTTCGGCGCGGGTGGTGGCGAGCGTGGCTTCCGCCGCCTCAAAATCTTCGCGGGAGCCGGCCTCATCACTCAACATGCGTTTCTGGCGTTTAAAGCGGGACTCGGCCTGTTTCAATAGCGCCTGTTTAGCCTGCAAATCGGCCTTGGCGACGTTCAGCGCCGCTTCGGCGTTACGCAGATCGTTACGTTGCGGCAGATCGTCGATGTCGGCGATAGGCTGGCCCTTGGTGACCCGATCGCCCAGTTTGACCTTCAGGGATTTGACCTGACCGGAAACCTGCGCCCCGACGTTGACCCGCTCTATTGCATCAAGCTTGCCGGTGGCCAGTACGGCATTTTCTATATCGCCCAGACGAGTCGGTGCCGTGACCGAGGCGGTCGGAGAGGGGCTTTGCAAAGAGAAAACGGCCACCAGGGCAAGTATGACCAGCAGGGCGCCGGCCAGGATAAACGCCAAACGGCGCGGGGTGACTTTCATAGTGTTATCCATAACAGAAAACGGTGATCCCAGAAGGCGCTATAGTGGCATCCAGCGCTTTAACTAACAATAAACGCACCGCAGACGGGGCGTAAAATGGCCAAGGGTCATTATCACCAGATGAAAGCAATCCCAGACCGAAGGTTAAGTAGGCGGAAATATAAGATTTCTCTGCAAAATCAGCCATTCATAGGTCAATAACTTGAACCCGTAGCATTAATATGGATAATGCCAACCCGAAGCAACGGAATGCGCTATTAACTCAGTTGGCAGAGTGGTTGGTTTTAAAATGCTTTTTTGGCTACAAAATTGATAGACGCGGGTTCGAGTCCTGCATAGCGCGCCAGCTTCCTTTCGTGAACTGTTACCGTAAAGTGCACCCGGGTTGATTTGCACTATCGGCTCCTTGTTGGGTTTTTCGGGTGTGCTTTGCCGTAACCGTTTCTTCTCCTTTCTTTATGTTTTCTTCTGTTCCATCGATCTTTGCTAAACTGTAATCAGGCAGGTATGCTGCCCGGCAACAGGAGATCGCTATGTCTGAGTTCGATCAACTGCAGGAGTTATTGCAACGCGTAGCGGCACTTGAAGCCCGCGAACAGTCGCTGACCGCCGCCTCCAATGCCTATCAGGCGATTATCACCACCATGCTTGGCAACCTGGAGAAGCAGGACCGTGACAAGATTATTGCGATGATCGACCAGGCGCATGAACTTGCCTATGCTCGCGCTATTCAGCGCTGCAATGAGCCGCAAAAGCAAAAAATCAAACAGGCTGACGATATCGCTCAGCGGATGTTTATGTTTGCCCAAGGTAAAAATTCCCTGCAACGTTAGCCAGCGTGGGTATAACAGTTGCCGATTTTAAATTGTATAACTGATCTACCTGGGCAAACTGTACCTGTGTTAGTTTGAGGAATGATTATTGATAGCAATAATGTCCCCCAGGCATAAGGTTGTAGCGATGGACGCGATTAAAAGCATCTTGGTAAAAGAAATCGAACGGATCAATCGGCAGGAAGGGCGCGACGGCAAACTGCGCTTTAACAGCGAATTTGCCCGTGAACACCGTTATCTGTGTCTTGCCATGTTTGCCGGCTATTTTGCCGTGATCGCAGTGATGTATCAGGTCCCTTATATGGGCTTCATCTCCTTTTTAGCTTTCACCGCCTTCGTGTTGTTCATGTTCGCCATGCTGCTGATTGAAATCAAACCGGTGTATCGCTTCGAGGACATCGGCGTGCTGGATCTACGCGTGTGTTATAACGGCGAGTGGTACTTCACTCGCGCCCTGTCGCCGCAGTCGGTGAAGGCGCTGCTGGATGAGCCGTCGATCGGTGCTGCGATGAAAACCCGGATGCAGGAAATCATCGCCAATAAGGGCGAGATTGATTTCTATGACGTTTACGATCTGGCGTATTCAAAGAAGCCACAGGATGAGCAGCCGCAGGTGGCGGTGCTTAACTGAAGGGTTTCCGCCTGCGCGGTTGTCGATTATACTCACGCATTGAAGACCGTTTAGCGTGAGGAATTTACGATGAGTGATGATATTTTCGATTTTGATATCGATGCCGAATTGGCGCAAGCAGAAGAGAAAGCGGCGCAGAAAGTCAAAGAACTGCCAGAAATCCTTGAGGATGAGGCGGACTGCGAAGGCTGCAAGATCTGATTGCCATCGTTAATAAAGAACCGCTGCGGCGGTTTTTTTATGCCCAAAATCCGAGTTGCAGGCAAAAAAAAGCCCGTTTCAGGCGGGCCAACACTTAAGTAGTATGAGGGTTTATTTTTATTACCGACTGCGCTTAGCATACGCGTAATGGTCGGCAAGAGATGTGGGCGTATTGTAACAAAATAGTTGTTGTTGTGTTTCCGTGTTACGCCCACCAGGTCAACGATTAATCCAGCACAAATCCCCAAATCAGCAGCGCTGCCACGGTAACCAGGCAGAGCGCGGAAACGGTAATCAGTATTTTTCCCAAAATGTCTTTTTCTTGTTGCTGCTGTGCCACGTTAAAATTATCCAATTAAGAGCCTGTGGACCAAATCGGCGATACCCAGATCCAGCACTATGACCGTCAGTGCAATCCCCAGCATGGCCGATAGAAATCGAGTTTTACTGTTCAAATCAATACCCATCACCGCGATGCAGTGTTCCCAGAGTAAAGGTTAAACCGCCGGGGCTGAACGCCCGGTTTTGATAATTACAGAGTTTAAGAACCTTTCCAGGACTATAAGTTCCGTCTGTATTGAAGGGGCCGCCGCGAGTGTTGCCCCGCGGCGGCCGGTGGTGCGGAAAAATCAGTCAGTAACAATTCTTACGCCAATTTTACTGATGGCGTTGCCATCCATTTCGGCGATGGTCCAGGTCAGGCCATCCCATTCGACCTGATCGCCGATCACGGGCTCGCCGCCAATCAGTTTAAGGACGAATTGGCCCAGTGTTTGCTGTTCGTCGACGCCTTCCTGCAGGTTAAGCCCATACACCTGTGAAATATCGCTCAGGCGTGCGTCCGACTGCAGGATAAAGTCGCCGAAGAAACGCTCATCCATGGTGACCACCGGCGCCTGGCTAAACAGTTTGCCCAGTACTGGCAAGTCATGTTCGTGGCCGATAACGCACAGAATGTCATCTTCGCGCAGTCGCGTACTGCCGCTGGGGTGCAACAATTCTTTGCCACGGAACAATGCAGCAATGCGCGTGCCGGGTGGCATTTTCAGCTCACGCAGCGCAGCGCCTACGCACCAGTTTTCTGACGAGAGCTGATAAACAAACTGCTCCCACTGGTTTTCAGGGTGTACGTCCAGCCCAACCCGTGAAATGGGGGCCAGTGCCGGCGGCACGATCACCTTGGCTTTCTTCGCCGCGAACGACAGCGTGGTGCCTTGCAGTAACAGTGAGACCAGCACCACAAAGAAGGCCACGTTGAAGAACAGCTGCGCATTTGGCAACCCGGCCATCATCGGGAAGACGGCCAGAATGACCGGCACGGCACCGCGCAGGCCAACCCAGGAGATAAAGCTGCGTTCACGCAGGGTAAAACTGCGGAACGGTAACAGTCCGATAAACACTGAAAGCGGCCGGGCGAACAAAATCATCCACAGCGACAGCAGCAGGGCAGGGATGGCGATAGGCAGTAATTCGTGCGGATTGAGCAGCAACCCCAGCACCAGGAACATACCGATTTGGCTCAGCCAGGCCAGGCCGTCAAAGGTCTGGACAATACCGTGCCGGTTGCGGATTGGGCGATTGCCCAGCGTCAGGCCGCACAGATAGACTGCCAGAATGCCGCTGCCGTCCAGCGCGGTGGTCAGGGCAAAAATCAAAATGCCGCCACTGACGGCCAACAGCGGATACAGGCCTTCGGCCAGTTTTATGTGGTTGATTAGCGTCAACAGCAGCCAGCCGCCGCCGAGGCCAAAAACAATCCCCATACCAAACTGCTGCAGCAGATGGAGCGGGAACATCCAACTCAGCGTGGTTTCGCCGGCGGAGATCATCGCTATCAGGGTGATGGTAAGAAACACCGCCATCGGGTCATTGCTGCCGGATTCGATTTCCAGCGTGGCGCTGACGCGTTCGTTAAGCCCTTTGCCGCCCAGCAGTGAAAATACCGCAGCGGCGTCGGTGGAGCCAATAATGGCGCCAATCAGCATGCCCTGCAGCAAGTCGAGATTGAACAGCCAGGCGGCAGCCAGCCCGGTAAGCCCGGCGGTGATCACCACGCCGACGGTGGCGAGGGAAAGTGCCGGCCAAAGTGCCACGCGAAATGAGCTGACACGGGTGCGCATGCCGCCGTCCAGCAGGATCACGGCCAGTGCCAGGTTGCTGACCAGATAGGCCACCGGATAATTGCTGAAAACGATACCGCCAGGGCCATCGACCCCTGCCAGCATGCCGATAGCCAGGAAGATAACCAGAATGGGGATCCCCAGGCGTGAGGAAAATGAACTGAGAAGAATACTTGCTCCCACCAACACGGCACCGATGATGAACAAACTGTTAATGGTGCTGGCATCCAAAATAACGTTCTCCTGCTGGCTGGGGGAAAGGCGTTGCGCGCTGGCGCAGATACCCCATGATGATAGCCTGTTTTTTGGGTAAAACGCCAAGGCTGATTTGCAAAACAGTTTGGCATTTATTGTCATTTAAGGAGGAAAGCGTGAGGAAGTGGGGATAAACCGGTGAACTTCTTACTTTTATCTATATTTATCAGCTTGCTGTGGTTCTGTTCTGACAATAAACCTCATTTTTCGTTGCGACGAGGTGAGGAAAAACCATTAAACCCCCGTCAGGAGGCTTAATGGTTTGCAGGCGTGGCGTGATTAATGATCGAGTGATTGCAAAGCCCGCTTGATCAGCTCGGCAGCCAGCTTGCGTTCTGACTCCGAAATACCGTCAAGGTTAAGGCTGGAAAGCTCGGTGACCAGAATACTGCGGTCCTTGCCGCCAATCGACGCATCCAGTGCGGACAGCAATCGGCCAAGAATTTTTAGCAGGGTGGCGTTTTCTGGTACGGCTTCCGGAGCCGAAGTGTCTTTATCAGTCATTAAAAATCCTCTCTGTCGTGACGGAAGGGAGCTACTGCAAACATTGTCGTCATGATAACGACAACGCCGTCCCTCAGGGTTCATTGAGCCCAATCGCTACCGTAAGGCAGGGATGTGGATTTCCACTTATGCGTTGCAGTTATAACAACTAGCGGCAATATGCTCCAGTATAACTTTGCCTTAACTTTCGCCAACGGGGTGAGCAATGTGTGCTCAGCGGCTGAAATGGGCTGCGGTACCGGTGTGCAAAATTATGATATCGGTTATGGCGTACAGGCGTATGACAGCAAACGGCCCGGCATGCCGGGCCATTGGCTTATTGTGGTTTCCCGGAGAACAGGAATCGTAGCAGAGGAATGCGTTTGTGCAGCTCATATAAGACGAAAGCGCAGGAGAAGACAAACACCAGGCCCGCCAGGAAGCCCAGCAGATTATTGTCAATATACGGCGTCACAAAAGCGCCATATATCAAGGTCAGTGGATGGTGCACCAGATATATAAAGAGCGATGCATTGACCAGATAAGTGATTCGAGGTGAGTGATAGTTCAGCAGGTTATGTCCGAATGCGAAAACCACGTTAGCCATCAGGATACCCAGCAGGGTTTTGATCACCACTTCCAGCTCGAACATATAGCTGCTGTGGGCCAGATACTTCTGATTCAGCATGTAGGCAATGAACAACAACAGCGAACCGAGCAGCGACCAAACAGAGGGCTTGAGGAAAATCTCTTTCAACCACACATACTTAAAGGCGTAAGCACCCAGGATGAAGAACGGCAGGTAGAACATGGTCTCCATCACCACGAAATTGAACAGGCCATTGGAGAGTAAGTGGGGGGCGAAAATTAAAATAATACGGTGTGCGGCCGAATAGCATAAAGCATAAATAAGAAAGAGCAGTGAGATGTTTCCTAATCCGGTCATTTTATTTATTGGATAGGGAACGGCACTACTTTTAATCGCCTTGATTTTTTTGAACAGATAAAAACAAAGGGTGGTCAGCAATGACAGGGTTAATAAAAACCACAGGTGAGAAACCAGTTCCCAAACTGTGACATTTATTTTCTGATAGAGCGAAAAATTTTCCCAGCCGTTCAATTTATCGGTGAAGTATTTCAGCATGAAAAACTGTGGCACCGTTATTAACGGGATCGAACTCAGCAGCGGGATCGCCACCCGTTCCAGCCTGACCTTCAACCACTTATGGCGCTCATAGCGCTCATAGAGCATGTACGAGAAGTAGCCGGAAATCACGAAGAACACCTGCATGCGGAAGGCATGGATGAAGTCGTTCAGCACCGTTAGCGAGAAGGAGGGCGTAGCGCTGTTCACCGCCCAGGCATGGCTGGAATAGATCAGGGACAGATGAAAAGGGATGCCGAGCAACATCAAATAAGCCCGGATCGAATCGAGGAAAAACTCGCGTTGGTTGCTGCCTTTAGTCATAGGTTACCGCTGGTGATTTTATCGAATGGTCATTAACACGCTTAATAAGTCGGCAATGGTTAAATCGAACCTCAAACCCTACTATAGCGTTTCACATTTTTCCATAGCGTCTTGTTGCGGGGCTTGCTACGCTGGTGTTAAGTCAGCTGCTTAAACTATGAGCCATAAACATGAACCATCGATTTATCATGTTGTCGGAAAGCTGAATAATCCATTAATATGGATTTAAATGATTTGAGCACACGAATAGGGGGGGATGTGCTAGTTAATATATTATCCAAGAAACCACGCGCCGCGAGCGTACGTTGGTTAGGTGCGACCGTATTGTTCACGCTGTTTACTTCGCAGGCCTGGGCTTTTTCTATTGATGATGTGGCCAAGCAGGCACAGGATCTGGCAGGAAAAGGCTTTGAGGCTCCGAAGAGCAACCTTCCTTCTCAATTCCGTGAGATGAAATTCGCGGACTATCAGCAAATTCAGTTCAATCACGATAAAGCCTATTGGAGCAAGCTGAAAACCCCATTCAAGCTTGAGTTTTATCATCAGGGTATGTACTTCGACACGCCGGTGAAAATCAATGAAGTCACCTCGACCACCGTGAAGCAGATCAAGTACAACCCGGACTACTTCAACTTTGGTTCGGTGAAGCACGATCCGGATTCGGTAAAAAACCTCGGCTTTGCCGGTTTCAAGGTGATTTATCCGATCAACAGTGCGGACAAGAACGACGAAATTATGAGCCTGCTGGGCGCGAGTTACTTCCGCGTGGTGGGTAAAGGGCAGGTATACGGGATTTCCGCTCGTGGCCTGGCGATTGATACTGCATTGCCGTCCGGTGAAGAGTTCCCGCGTTTCCGCGAATTCTGGGTTGAACGTCCGAAGCAGGGCGACAAGCATCTGGTAATTTACGCGCTGCTGGATTCACCGCGCGCTACCGGGGCTTACCGTTTTGTGGTCTATCCGGGCCGCGATACCACGGTGGACGTCGAGTCTAAAGTGTTCCTGCGCGACAAGGTCGGCAAACTGGGCATGGCACCGCTGACCAGCATGTACCTGTTCGGGCCAAACCAGCCTTCGCCGACGCTGAACTACCGTCCGGCGCTGCATGACTCTAACGGTCTGTCTATCCATGCCGGTAACGGCGAATGGATTTGGCGTCCGCTGAATAATCCGAAGCACCTGTCTGTCAGCACTTATCAGGTCGAGAACCCGAAAGGTTTCGGTCTGCTGCAGCGTGGCCGTAACTTCAAGGATTACGAAGATCTGGACGACCGTTACGATCTGCGTCCAAGCGCCTGGATCGAGCCGCGTGGCGATTGGGGCAAGGGGAAAGTGGAGCTGGTGGAGATCCCAACGGCGGATGAAACCAACGACAACATCGTAGCCTTCTGGACTCCGGATGTATTGCCGGATGCTAAAACACCGCTGGCACTGAGCTATCGCCTGCACTTCACCCGTGACGAAGACAAACTGCATTCGCAGGACATTGCCTATGTCAGCCAGACCATGCGTTCTACCGGTGACGTGAAGCAGTCTAACCTGATCCGCGAGCCAGACGGCAGCGTGGCATTCCTGGTTGATTTCGTTGGCCCGGTGCTGAAAGGCCTGGACGCGGCGACGCCGGTTGCCGCTCAGGTGAGCATCGGTGACAACGGTGAAATGGTAGAAAACAATGTCCGCTATAATCCAGTGACCAAAGGCTGGCGTCTGACGGTGCGTCTGAAAGTGAAAGACGACAAGAAGCCGGTAGAAATGCGCGCAGCGCTGGTCAATGGTGATAAGACCCTGTCGGAAACCTGGAGCTATCAGCTACCTGCTAATGAATAAGCCTACTCAACTTGCCCAGGACTATCTTGCGGCAATGCCTCTGACTGCTCAGCAGTCAGAGGCGCTTAAACCCCAGCCGGGAGCGGATGACGCCCAGGCACTGGAGGCGCTGCATCGCAAGATGGGCGCCGCCGATGCCAACGTCAATACGCTGTCGGCGGATGACGTGGCGCTGGCCTCGGTCAAGGCGCGTATCGAAAGCGCCTGGCCGGATGCGGTCAGCGACGACGATTTTGACAATGACGTGGAAGGCCGCAGTATTCTGAAGGCCACGCCACCGATTAAACGTACCAGCATGTTCCCGGAAGCCTGGCGCACCAACCCGGTGGCGCGCTTCTGGGATTCTCTGCTGGGGCGTTCGCCGCACAACCGCCATGCCTCCAAAGAGGAGGCCGCCGCGGAAAACCGCTGGCGCGTAGTCGGTTCGATGCGCCGTTATGTGCTGTTGGTGCTGATGCTGATGCAGACCGGTATTGCCACCTGGTACATGAAAACCATTTTGCCGTATCAGGGCTGGGCGCTGATCGATCCAATGGCGATGCTGGACCAGGATCTGATGCAATCGGTGCTGCAATTGCTGCCTTATGTGTTGCAAACCGGTATTCTGATCCTGTTCGCCATTCTGTTCTGTTGGGTGTCGGCCGGGTTCTGGACCGCGCTGATGGGCTTCCTGCAGTTGCTGATTGGCAAAGACAAATACAGTATCTCTTCCACCATCAAGGGCGATGAGCCAATCAATCCGGCGCACCGCACCGCGTTGATCATGCCGATCTGTAACGAAGACGTCGAACGGGTGTTTGCCGGCCTGCGCGCGACCTATGAGTCGGTTGCCGCCACCGGTCAGCTCGAACATTTCGATATCTACGTGCTGAGCGACAGCTACGACCCGGATATCTGCATGGCGGAACAGAAGGCCTGGATGGAACTGTGCCGTGACGTAGAAGGTCATGGCCGTATCTTCTATCGCCGCCGCCGTCGCCGTGTGAAACGTAAAAGCGGCAACATCGACGACTTCTGCCGTCGCTGGGGTGGCGAGTACAGCTACATGGTGATCCTGGATGCCGACAGCGTGATGAGCGGTGAGTGTCTCACCGGTCTGGTACGCCTGATGGAAGCCAATCCGAACGCCGGTATCATCCAGTCTGCGCCGAAAGCCTCGGGTATGGATACGCTGTATGCCCGCGTGCAGCAGTTTGCTACCCGCGTTTACGGCCCGCTGTTTACCGCCGGTCTGCACTTCTGGCAGTTGGGGGAGTCGCACTACTGGGGTCACAACGCGATTATCCGCGTGAAGCCGTTTATCGAACACTGTGCGCTGGCACCGCTGCCGGGTGAAGGCTCCTTTGCCGGTTCCATCTTGTCGCATGACTTTGTGGAAGCCGCGCTGATGCGCCGTGCCGGTTGGGGCGTGTGGATTGCTTATGATCTGCCCGGCAGCTACGAAGAATTGCCGCCGAACCTGCTGGATGAACTGAAACGTGACCGTCGCTGGTGCCACGGTAACCTGATGAACTTCCGCCTGTTCCTGGTGAAAGGCATGCACCCGGTGCACCGCGCGGTGTTCCTGACCGGCGTGATGTCTTACCTGTCGGCACCGCTGTGGTTTATGTTCCTGGCGTTGTCCACTGCGTTGCAGGTAGTGCATACCCTGATGGAGCCGCAGTACTTCCTGCAGCCACGTCAGCTGTTCCCGGTCTGGCCGCAGTGGCGCCCTGAACTGGCGATAGCGCTGTTCTCTACCACTCTGGTGCTGCTGTTCCTGCCTAAGCTGCTCAGTATCGTGCTGATCTGGGCGAAAGGTGCCAAGGAATATGGCGGTGGCGTGCGTCTGTTCCTGTCAATGCTGCTGGAAATGCTGTTCTCGGTGCTGTTGGCACCGGTACGTATGCTATTCCATACGGTGTTCGTGGTCAGTGCCTTCCTCGGTTGGGAAGTGGTGTGGAACTCTCCGCAGCGTGACGATGATGACACGCCATGGAGTGAAGCCTTCAAACGCCACGGTTCACAGATGTTGCTCGGTCTGGTCTGGGCCGGTGGTATGGCCTGGCTGGATCTGCGCTTCCTGTGGTGGTTGTCGCCGATCGTGTTCTCGCTGATCCTGTCACCGATCGTTTCGTCTCTGTCGAGCCGGGCGACGCTGGGTATCAAAAGCAAGCGAGCCAAACTGTTCCTGATCCCGGAAGAGTACTCTCCGCCGCGCGAACTGCTGGCGACCGAAGAGTATTTGCAGCTTAACCGTGAACGTGCTCTGGCCAATGGCTTTATGCACGCGGTGGTTAACCCGTCGTTCAATGCTTTGGCGGCTGCGTTGGCGACCGCGCGTCACCATCTGCGGGGTGCTATCGAGCACAATCGTGAAGAGCGGGTGAACGAGGCATTACAACTGGGGCCGGAGAAGCTGGTGAAGGGTAAACGCCTTGAGCTGTTAAGCGATCCTGTTGCATTGTCGCGCTTGCATCAGCGTGTTTGGTTACTGCCGGAAGGGGCCGCCTGGCGCGAGCACTACCAGCAACTGCCGCACAATGAGCGGGCTCATCCGCAAGGGCAACGTTAAGTCTTGACCGGGTAGCCGAAACGGGGAATGCGCATTGCGTGTTCCCCGTTTTTTTTGGCGCTTCGCTTACGCCATGCTGACAATCTGAATAGGAAAAACTATGTTAACATTCGCGCCGGGCGTTGTTTACTTTCAGAACAACCAGGATCAAGAGTCAATTTGGTGAATCTTTCTGCTTTTCTTCGGCTGGCATTATTGGCAGCAGGCGTGACGCTGTTAACCGGCTGCGGCAGTATTATCAGTCGCACAGTACCGGGTGCCGGCCACGGGCATCAATACTATCCAGGTGTGCAATGGGATCTGCGCGATACGCCCTGGCGCTATGTCACGGTGATCGATGTGCCGCTGTCGATGGTGGTAGATACCTTTATGCTGCCGTTTGATGCGCAGCACGGGCCTTACGAGTAAGCCTGGTCCCGGGTGGCAAACACCAGCAGTTGGTATCCATGCGTGCCGCAGTGGAAGGGGGCCAGCACCGTCATCTTCAATCCCTGCTGATGGGCCGCCAGTGAGTGCGGGTTGCTGTCGTCAATAAACAGAGCGCCAACGTCAAATTCCTCTCGGGTGTGTCCCTTGACGGCAGCGAACAGTTGTTTCAGTACGCCTTTGCCGCGCCAGGCGGTATCCAGGCACACCGGGCCATACATAAACACCCGCTGTTCACTCAGCGGTCGTCCGTTGAATGACTCGCCGGCAAGTTTTTCCAGCATGGCATCCACCACCGGCGGACGCGGCTGCGCGTCCGTGGTCATCAGACAGACAAAACCGGCCAACGCCTGATCTTCAACCGCCACCAGAATACCCAGACCCTGATTAATGCGGGCCAATTGCACTTCGTTCATACTTGAAACGATAAAACCCTGACGTTTCTGGCTGTCGCTTAAATTGGCCGGGGTATTTTGTGTTTGCAGCTGCAGAATGGCGGGGTAATCCTCGGGGCGTGCCTGGCGGATAATCATGATGCCTCTCTGAAAATGATGGGGAGTTTATGGGCGGGGATGTTGCGCTCCCGCCCGCGCTCATTCAACGTTCATCCCACTCGTCGGCGGCTGTTTGGCCTTCTTCGGTATCCAGCGGGGGATCGAGTTGGAAATCTCCTTCTTCCCACTCGTGCAGCGTGTTTTCCTCTATCCATTCGGCGCTGATTTCGACTTCGTCATAATCACCGTCGAAAATGGCCTGTGCGGCGGTACCGCTGCGTAACGTCAGACACTCGACCGATTCCCCTTCTTGCTCAAAGAACTCGGCCTGCCACAGGATATCACCATCCTGCATCACGTACTTTTGCAGATTGAACTGTTGCGGCACCGGCGGTTGATCGTCGTTACCGCTTTCAGCGGATTCAATAAACTCCTCGCGCGCCGCTTCAATTGCTTCTTCCAGGGTTGCATACAGGCTCATGGTTATCTCCAGTAGTGAGGGTAACGAAAGGATTTTGGCCGTGCCAAAACGCCATGACTGACATCAAAAGTAATTGTTGCTGCACTGGCGCAGGATGCAAATTTTTTTGTTGTCCGTTTCGCGACGATGGTTGTCCGCCAGGCGGGAGCAAGTCATCTCGCGGCGGGAAATAATAAGGCATCGTTTATGACAGTCCTGGAGATCGCCATGTTAGCCAACCCTTCAATCAAGTATCGTCCTTTCCCGCCGGTGGCATTGCCGGAGCGTCAGTGGCCCGGCCGTACCCTGCAGCAGGCGCCGCGTTGGTGCTCCAGCGATCTGCGTGATGGTAATCAAGCGCTGGCGGAACCGATGGATAACGCCCGTAAGCGCCAGTTCTATCAACTGTTGTTGCAGTGTGGGTTTAAAGAGATTGAGGTGGCGTTTCCTTCGGCGTCGCAAACCGACTTTGATTTTGTTCGCTCATTGATTGATGAGCAACTGATCCCGAACGACGTCAGCATTCAGGTCTTGACCCAGTCGCGTGACGACCTGATCGATCGCACCTTTGAGGCATTGCGGGGGGCACCACGGGCTATTGTGCATTTGTATAACGCCACCGCGCCGATGTTCCGTGAAATTGTGTTTAAGCAGGATAAGGCGGCAACGGTGGCGCTGGCGGTCAACGGGGCGCTGCGTATTCGCCAGCAGTGCGAGCAGCAGCCGGAGACCGCCTGGACCTTTGAGTATTCGCCGGAGACCTTCTGCTTTACCGAGCTGGAGTTTGCGCTGGAAATTTGTGAAGCGGTAGCCGATGTCTGGCAGCCTGGCCCCGGGCGGCCGATGATCATCAACCTGCCGGCGACGGTGGAAGTCAGTACGCCGAACGTTTACGCCGACCAGATTGAATGGTTTTGCCGTCGCTTCAGTCAGCGAAATCGGGTGACCATCAGCGTGCATCCGCATAACGATCGCGGTACCGGGGTCGCCTGCGCCGAACTGGCGATGCTGGCCGGTGCCGATCGGGTGGAAGGCTGCCTGTTCGGTAACGGCGAGCGCACCGGCAATGTTGACCTGGTGACGCTGGCGCTCAATCTGTATACCCAGGGCATCGCGCCAGGGCTGGACTTTAGCCAGTTGAAGCAGGTGGTAGAGGTGGTCGAGCAATGCAACCAACTGCCGGTGCACCCACGTCATCCTTATGCTGGTGAACTGGTCTTCACCGCCTTTTCCGGCTCTCATCAGGATGCGATCAAAAAGGGGTTCGCCGCCCAGCAGCAGCGACAGGACGGTCTGTGGCAGGTGCCTTATCTGCCGCTCGATCCTGCGGACGTCGGCTGCAGTTATGAAGCAGTGATCCGGGTTAACAGCCAGTCGGGCAAAAGTGGTGCGGCCTGGCTGCTGGAACAGAACCATGGGCTGTCGTTACCCCGCGGGCTGCAGATTGATTTCAGCAAGGTAGTGCAGCAATCCACCGACGGCAGCGGCAAAGAGATGACTACCGCCGAACTGTGGCGACTGTTTCGCTTCAGTTATGGCCTGGTCGAGCAACCGCGCTTGCAATTGTTGAGCTACCAGACCGAGAGTCACAGCATCGAGGCCTACAGCTTCAGCGCTCGGGTGTTGTTCGAAGGGCAACAACAGCGGTTGCTGGGCGTAGGTAACGGCCTGTTGTCCAGTGCCGTGGATGCGCTGCGTCAGAGCTTTGGATTGAATCTGGCGATAGAGGACTACCACGAGCATACGTTGGGGCATCAGAGCCACAGCCGCGCCGTGGCCTATATTCGCTGTACGGTGGCGCACGGTGGGGCGGCTTATGGCGTGGGCATCGACGTCGATTCCGCCAGCGCCTCCTTGCAGGCTCTGTTCAACGTTGCCGCACGTTATTTGGCGAAATAAGCACTGGGCGCGACGCCCAGCAGGCGACGGAACATGGCGCTGAAAGCACTGGGGCTGTCGTAACCCAGATCCAGCGCCACTTCCAACACCGAATGCCCGGCGGCCAGCGCGTTCAATGCCGCCAGTAACCGGGCACGTCGCACCCAGTCACCAAAGCGCAGTCCGGTCTCACGCTGAAAGCGCCGTGACAGCGTGCGACCACTGACATTGATGTAACGGGCCGCCTGCTCCAACTCCCAAGGGTGTGCCAGCGATTGCTGAATATGCCGACACAGTGTCAGCAGGGCCTCAGTGCGCGGCTCGGGTAAATTCAGCGGCAAAATAGGCAGCACGCGCAACTCATCCAGGATCAGCTCCATGATCCGCTCTTCACGTCCTCCGGTGGGGTAGTCCGCCGTAATATCCATCGCACAGATAATCAGTTCGCGCAGCAACGGGGAAACCTGCACCACTTCACAACGTGCCGGCAGATCGGCGCGCGCCAGCGGATCGACCAGCAGAGCTCTTGCCGCAACCTTGCCGGTGATGCGCAGGCTGTGCTCAACCCGCGCCGGCAGCCAGACGCCGCGCCCTGGCGGGACCACCCAACTGCCCAGACGGGTATTGACCTGCACCACGCCGCTGAGGCTATGAATCAATTGCGCGCAGTCATGATAGTGGGGCGGCTCGAAGTCGCCGTGCTGGTAATCTTTGGCAATCGGCACAATCGACCGGTTGGCGGGCACAGCGTCATGGAAAAGCAGCATTGTTCGGGGCAACCCCAGTCCGCGGAAAAGTCATAACGGCAGCATGCCATGCTGAAACCTTTCGTACCAGCCTATGGTGCGGTGGGGAAATATAGTTTATAAATATACAATATATTATTTTATAAAATATATGGAGAAGTGATGGATATCGACAGCATGCGGCAGGCGGCAGCGCAGGCCGGAACATTACTGCGGACGCTGGGCAACGAGGATCGCTTACTGTTGCTGTGTCAGCTCAGCCAGGGCGAGATGTCGGTAGGGGAATTGGCTCAGGCGCTGGAGATCCGCCAGCCGACACTTTCACAACAGCTTGGCGTGTTGCGTCAGGAAGGGTTGGTAGCCACACGCCGTGACGGCAAGCAAATTTACTACGCGGTCAGTGATGAAAAGGCGCTGGCCATACTGGGCACCCTGTATCAACTTTATTGCCCAAAACCGGGAGAGACACAATGACCATTGACTGGCTGCATTTTACGCCGTTATCGGCCCTGGCTGGCGGAGGGATTATTGGCATCGCGGTCACCCTGCTGCTGGTGTTTAACGGCCGTATCGCCGGCATCAGCGGGATTACCGGGGGTTTGCTGACGCCGCGGGGCAAAGAGAAAGCCTGGCGGGCCGCATTTCTTGTCGGGCTGTTGGTATCGCCCTGGCTGTATGGTCTTGGCGCACCCTTACCGGCAATGCCAGTGAGTGGCAGCAGCCTGTGGCTGATCGTGGCCGGATTGTTGGTGGGGGTGGGTACCCGCTTGGGCGGCGGCTGCACCAGCGGCCATGGCGTTTGCGGAACCGCAAGACTGGCACCGCGTTCGCTGGCGGCCACGGCGGTATTTATGCTGCTGGGCTTTGCCACGGTATGGGCAGTTCGTCACTGGATAGGGGGTTAACACCATGTTCAGATACCTGTTTGCTTTACTGAGCGGTGCGATTTTTGGCCTTGGTCTGATCGTTGCCGGTATGGCCAACCCGGCCAAGGTCTTGGCGTTTCTCGATATTACCGGCCATTGGGATCCGTCGCTGGCATTGGTGATGGTGGGGGCGATTGCCGTGGCGGCACCGGCGTTTCTTTGGGCTCGCCACCGACAGCGTAGTTTGTTGGATGACGAGTTGCAGATCCCTACCAACCGTCGTCTTGATGGTCGTTTACTGGCTGGCAGCGCGTTGTTTGGCATTGGCTGGGGCATGGCGGGCATTTGCCCTGGGCCGGCCTGGGTACTCGCCGGGGCGGGCTCTCCGGCGGGCTGGCTGTTTGTGGCGGCGATGCTGGTGGGCATGGCGCTGTATGAAATCATTATGATGCGGAGAAATAATGCCAATAGCTAATGCGGTACTGCGCATTGCGCGTCCGACCGATCGTCTGCAAGAAATTGCGGCTATGTACTGTCAGGGGTTGGGTTTCGAACGGTTGGGTGAGTTCGACGATCATCAGGGTTTTGACGGCGTAATGGTCGGGCACCCGCAGCACGGTTATCACCTGGAGTTCACTCACCATCGTGGCGTGAAAGTGGGGCAGGCACCGACGCAAGATCACTTACTGGTATTTTATTTGCCGGATGAAGCGGACTGGCTGATGGGATGTCAGCGAATGCTGGACGCCGGTTTTCAGCGCGTCGCCGCCTACAACCCTTATTGGGACACCAGTGGACAGACGTTCGAAGATCTGGACGGTTACCGGGTGGTGTTGCAACAGCGGGCCTGGGAAGCATAAAAAAGCCAGCGCACCGGGCGCTGGCTGAAGGGTAAACGAAACAGTAATCAGGCGTTGGCGGCCGGTTTCTGTGCGCTTTTGCCCTGAGTGTTTTCCATCATGCGGCGGATCGGGACGATCAGCAGGGTCAATACTGCGGCGCAGATCAACAGCGCAATCGAGCAGCGTGCGAACAGGTCAGGCAGCATACCCAGTTGGTCGGCTTTCACATGGCCACCGATCAGACCGGCCGCCAGATTACCCAGCGCGCTGGCGCAGAACCACAGGCCCATCATCTGGCCACGCATTCTTTCCGGCGCCAACAGGGTCATGGTCGCCAGCCCGATAGGGCTAAGGCACAGCTCACCCAGCGTCAGCATTAAAATACTGCCGACCAGCCACAGCGGAGACACGCCCGCACCGCCATTGCTCAGCACGTTCTGCGCAGCCAGCATCATCAGCCCGAAGCCCGCAGCGGCAAACAGAATACCGATAACAAACTTGGTGATGCTGCTCAGGCGGATTTTGTTACGCGCCAATGCTGGCCATGCCCAGCTAAATACCGGTGCCAGCAGGATGATGAACAGGGCGTTGATCGACTGGAACCACACCGCCGGGATCTCGAAGCCGCCAATCATACGGTTGGTATAGTCGTTGGCGAACAGGTTGAACGAGGTCGGTTTCTGTTCAAAGGCTGACCAGAAGAAGGCCGCGGACACCAGCAGGATGAAGCAGACCAGCAGGCGGGCGCGTTCTTTACGGCTCAGGCCGGCAAACACGAACAGGTAAATGAAGTACAGGGTGACCGAGGCGGCAATCACGTAAACCAGCGTACTGGCCACGGCGACCGGGTTAATCACAATGATGCCCTGGGCAATCAGGGTGATAATCACCGCCGCACCGACGGCCAGCGCAATCAGCCAGGCGCCGACGCCGTTTTTCTTGGCGACCGGGCTGTTCCAGGTAGAGTCCAGGCCCACTTCACTGTCATAGCGTTTCATTGCCGGGACGGCAAAGACGCGGAAAATCACCAGCGCCACCAGCATGCCGATACCCCCAATGCCGAAGCCCCAGTGCCAGCCGTGGGAACGGATCAACCAGCCAGAGATCAGCGGGGCGATAAACGAGCCCATGTTGATGCCCATATAGAACAGTGAAAAACCACCGTCACGGCGGTTGTCGCCTTTCTTGTACAGCGTACCGACCATCACCGAGATACAGGTTTTGAACAGGCCGGAACCCAGCACGATAAACATCAGGCCGATGAAGAACAGGTTGTTGCCCATAAAGGCAGACAGCGCGATCGACAGGTGGCCGAGGGCGATCAGAATCGAACCATACCAGACTGCTTTTTGCTGACCCAGCCAGTTATCGGCCAACCAGCCGCCCGGCAGGGCCGCCAGATACATGCTGCCGGCAAAAATACCGACAATCGCCGAAGCGTTTTCACGTGCCAACCCCATGCCGCCGTCGTAGACCGTGGCGGCCATAAACAGGATCAGTAATGGGCGAATACCGTAAAACGAGAACCGCTCCCACATTTCGGTAAAAAACAGGGATCCCAGCGGATAAGGATGGCCGAAGAAGGTCCGGCTTTCTTGGTTATTAACAGAGGATTGCATAACGTCTTCCCAATAAAATGTGCCGCATTGATGCAGCTTATACTGTGGTATGTATGTGTATTTAAGGAAGGTGATCCACCCAGTGCGGATTACCCGACAAAACCGCTGCCGCAGCGCCCGTTAACCGTGGAAAGCGCGTCGGCCTTTTTTCACTTGGCCAATGCTTTACATTGGGCGTGATATTATTTAACCATTTGATAACTGGATGGTGGTTTTGTCTAGTCCCTGTATCCCATTTTTTAGATGAAAAGTCGACAAACATCTCCTTTCCTGGTTTTTATGTTGGTTTAGGCGGGAATGTTATTGACAGGTGGTTTATTGCGCTAAAAGTTAATAACTTTTTTAAAAACAAGTGATTACATTAAGATTATTCTGATGGAGGGCGACCGGGAGGCTCTGAGGGGTATCAATACTAAAAGTAGGGTAAACGGGCCGTCGGCCCATTTAAGTGAGGGAACTGGTGATAAATACGCCTATTACTCTTCCTGCAGGGTGTCTTCCCTCATTCGCGCCGGTCGGCGTTGCAAACACCACCAGGAATAAATAGCGTTGAACAGCACCACCACGGCGGTGACGCAGAATACTGCGCGAAAGCCATAGCTGGCCGAGACAGCAGCCCCCATTAATGGGCCACTGACGTTGCCTATATCGCGGAACGATTGGTTATAGCTGAAAATCCGCCCGGCGACCTGATTGGTGCAGTTATAGATCAGCAAGGTTTGTACCGCCGGCAGCAGCGCACCGTCGGCTGCACCCAGCAGGAAGCGCAGTACGCCGAGTTGCCACGGGGTTTGCACAAAGGCCATCGGGATCAGCAACAGCACCGACACGATCAGCATAAACACCAGAATACGCTCCGGGCCGATCCTGTCGCCCAGCTTACCCAGTCGTGGCGCACTCATCAGCGCGGCGACGCCCGGCACCGAGGCGATCAAACCGCTGACAAAGGCCAGATTATGAATATTCCCGGCCAGGTCACGCACGTACAGCGTCAGGATCGGCGCGATGGATCCGGTAGCGATCTGAATAATCATGGTGGTGACAAACAGGCTGAGGATCAGCTTGGGGCTTTTTAGCGCCGCAAACACCTGACGGGCGTGCAGCATGTCTTTTTTCTGCACCGGGGTGAATTGTTCTTTGACATACAGCAGCGTCAGAACAAAGCAGGCCAGCAGCACACCGGCGGTAATGTAGAACACCGGCCGCAGACCATACTGATCGGCTAACAGACCACCAATCAGCGGCCCAATCAAGGCACCGCTGACCCCGCCGGTGGACAGGGTGCCCAGCGCCCAGCCGCTGCGATTACGCGGCACCTGAGTGGCGATCAGCGCGTTGGCGTTGGGGATAAAACCGCCGAGCAGGCCCAGTACCGCGCGCAGCGCCAAAAATTGCCAGATATTCTGCGCCATGCCCATCAACAGCATCACAATCGCCATGCCCAGTGCCGATCGCAGCAGCATCAGTTTACGTCCACGCCGGTCGGCCAGCCCGCCCCAGAACGGGGAGGCAATGGCAGAAAACAGGAAGGTGATACTGAAAACCAGGCCAGACCACATGTTTAGCGCCTGGTGGCCGGTGACACCAAGGGTTTCTACATAAAGCGGCAGGAATGGCATGATCAGGCTGAAGGCGGCACCGGTGAGGAAACACCCCAGCCAGGTGACAAAAAGATTGCGTTTCCAGTTGATGGGTTCTGGCGGAGCCATATTTTCCTGCTGCATAAGGTGGGGCGCTTTGCGGGCGTGCACAAGCAAGGGGGCAAAGCAAAAAAGTTAGCCTGATAAGTATGCGCTTAATTATAGGTGGCATCAATTGATGTGGGGAGGGATAGGTCGAAAATGAAATAAAGTTTTAAAAATAGAATATTGGCAGTATTCCGCGCTGTACGCGCGGAAAAAAGGCGGATTTAAAGCCCGGCGAGCAGTTCAAAACCACTGGCGGTAGTGGAGAGGCCGACATCGGTAATCTCGTAGTGCGCTACGGCGTTGTAGGGATCTTGCGCGACAATGGCGTCCAGTTGGGCACGATCCATGCTTTTCACCAGGATCACGCCGCCAGTGCGCGGATTCTTACGGCCAGAGGCGATGAAGGTACCGTCCTGGAAATATGTTTTCAGCCAGGCAATGTGCCCTTCAAGGTGGCTATCGACTTCGGCTATCGGGCGGTGGTAGGTCAGGTTAACGATGTACATAACAACTCCAGGATTAGCGACGAAGACTTTACCATCCCACCGTTACCGCTGATTCTCAAGATCAGCGGAATAAAAAACCCGCCAGGCGGCGGGTTAGGAGTCAGTACAGTGAGGGTTCACCTTCCGGACGAGTTTTAAAGCGGCGGTGCAGCCACATGTACTGATCCGGTGCCATCAGGATCTCCTTCTCCACCACTTTATTCATAAAGGCGGCTGCTTCGAGCTCATTATCCAGCGGGAAGTTTTCCACCGCCGGCTGCATAATCAGCTCGTACCCTTTGGCGTCCGGCAGGCGGCGCGGGGTAAAAGGAATAATCGCGGGTTTACCCATCCTCGCCAGCACATAGCTGCCGGTGGTGGTGGCGGCTTTCTCTACGGCGAACAGCGGGACGAACACGCTGCTGCGCGGGCCGTAGTCGTGATCCGGGGCGTACCAGATGATGTCGCCCTGTTTCAACGCACGGATCATGCCTTTCACGTCTTTACGGTCCAGCATCGATTTGTTGGAGCGCATGCGGCCCCAGGTTTGCAGCCAGTCCATCAGTTTGTTGTCGTGCGGCCGGTAAACGCCGATACCCGGGTTATGAATGCCGAAGATCCGCGCACCGAGCTCCAGCGTCAGGAAGTGCAGGCCGATCAGCAGTACACCCTGATGGTTGTCGCGAGCCTTCTGAATATGTTCCAGCCCGCTGACCTGGAACCAGCGCTCGATGCGCCAGTTTGGCCAAAACCACGCCATGCCGGTTTCAAATAACCCCATGCCGACGGACTCAAAGTTCTGTACCACCAGCGCATCACGCTCGGCCTGCGGCATGTCAGGAAAGCACAGCATCAGGTTTCGCTGGGCAATCTCCACGCGGCGCTTGAGAAAGCGCATGGAAAAGCGACCCAGTGAGGTGCCAAGGCGATAGATAATTGGGTAAGGCAGTAAGACCAGCAGATAGAGTAAACCGATGCCGATCCAGGTAAGCCAATAACGCGGATGCAGTAAAGAGCGATTAAAAGAAGGAACTTGAGTCATGTGTTCTCAGCTTAGAAGCAGTCATTTAATGATAATAACAGAATGATGGGAGGGTTTGTCCTTCACCGGAGGCTTGACCCTGCACGATTTTCTGCCGTTTATAACCGAGTATTGTGGCATTTTTATCGCACAACGTGAAAAGGCACCGCATTAAAACCTCATTTTTAATGATGAATAGATATAAGTTGGCGAATAATTCGACCAAATCGCTCTAAAGGATAAAATCTGTAAGCGACAGACGCGTATTATCTCGCGCAATTATTCAGGGGGTTTTATGTTGGCATCATGGTTAAGTGCGGGGCTATTGGTTACCGGGGCATTGTTGGGCAGCCTGGGGGCACACCTGCAGTTTAATCCGTTGCTGGCGGTGTCGGGTGGCACCCTGTTGGCGGGAATAGTAATTTCCGGTTTTACCGAATGCCGGGGTGGGCGTCGCTAAGCCTCACCCCAGTTTCCTTAGCCGTTTTTAAACAACCCTTTTAAGACATGCGGTTCAGAGCGCCAATATTGCGGCGGTGCACTGACCTTTTCACCCAGTTTAGCGGCTGCGTGCCATGGCCAGCGTGGGTTGTATAGGATGCCGCGTGCCAGCGCTACCATATCCGCCTGGCCGGTGGCGACAATCGCCTCTGCCTGTTCCGGTTCGGTAATCAGCCCGACAGCAATTGTCGGCAACCCACTTTCCCGCTTGATGGTTTCGGCGAACGGCACCTGATAATTAGGACCCACCGGGATCTTCTGCAGCGGTGACAGACCGCCGCTGGAAACGTGGATATAGTCGCAGCCCAGCTGTTTCAGCGTTTTTGCCAGCGTAACCGACTGCTGTTCATCCCAACCCCCTTCGACCCAGTCACTGGCGGAAATACGTACGCCGAGAGCCTTGTGCGCCGGGAATACGGCACGTACTTCAGTATAAATCTCCAGCAGCAGACGCATACGGTTTTGCAATGAGCCGCCGTATTGGTCGCTACGCTGGTTGGCCAGCGGCGAAAGAAACTGGTGCAACAGGTAGCCGTGCGCACCGTGCAGCTCAATTAATTCAAAACCGAGCCGATCGGCACGTTTTGCCGCGTCAACAAACTGGGCTTTCAAACGTTCAATCTGCTCCAGGTTCATTGCTGCGGGAGATTCATCCTGCTGGGCGAAGGGCACCGCGGAGGCGGAGAGCGTCTGCCAGCCACCGTTGGCGGCATTAAGCTGACCACCGCCTGCCCAGGGGACAGCGCAGGAGGCTTTGCGCCCGGCATGGGCAAGCTGAATACCCAGTGGCATGGTGGCGTGTTTTTTTACTGCCTGTACCACCTCCGCTAACGCCTGTTCGGTTGCGTCGTCCCACAGGCCGAGATCGTTGGGGGTAATACGTCCTTCAGGCGCTACCGAGGTGGCTTCGACAATCAACAAACCCGCACCGGACAATGACAGGTGTCCGAGATGCAGGGTATGCCATTCGGTGGCTTTGCCGTGATCGGCGGAATATTGGCACATAGGTGCGATAATAATACGGTTGGGTAAACTCAGTTTTCCCAGCGTTATCGGGGTAAATAGCTGACTCATGGCGTCCTCCAGATCCGTGGTAAATAAGGGATAAGCTCTCCTTAGGAGTATCGGGATTTGTGAACAGCGTCAAGTTTCCAGCGCATCGCCTCATCGACGGGTTAATGCTGTTTTGAGCCACATTTTCGGGTATTATGTGCGCCGCGCGCGGGCCTGAGGTCGGCGCGCGTTCAAATCAGTCACCTCCCGAAAGACAGGAAAGTACACCATGCCAGTGTTACATAACCGAATTTCTAATGAGGAACTGAAGGCGCGCATGCTGGCGGAAACCGAGCCGCGCACCACAGTTTCTTTTTATAAATACTTCGCCATCGAAGATCCCAAAGCGTTTCGCGACAGCCTGTACGTTCAGTTCGACAAGCTGAAGGTGTTTGGCCGCATTTATGTGGCGAAAGAGGGCATCAACGCACAAATCAGCGTGCCGCAGAATAAGTTTGAGGCGTTCAAAGCCGCGCTGTTTGCCTCGCATCCGGCGCTGGATCAGGTACGCCTGAATATCGCTCTGGAAGACGATGGAAAATCCTTCTGGGTGCTGCGGCTGAAGGTGCGTGAACGCATCGTCGCCGACGGTCTGGATGATGAGAGCTTCAACCCGGCAAACGTCGGTGAGTATCTGCAGGCCGATCGTGTTAACCAGATGATTGACGATCCGGATACGCTGTTTGTCGATATGCGTAACCATTACGAATATGAAGTCGGCCACTTTGAAAACGCTATCGAAGTGCCTTCAGATACCTTCCGTGACCAACTGCCGATGGCGGTTGAAATGCTGCAGGACAATAAAGACAAGAATATTGTCATGTACTGCACCGGCGGTATCCGCTGTGAAAAAGCCAGTGCCTATATGTTGCATAACGGCTTCAAGAACGTCTATCACGTGGAAGGCGGGATTATCGAGTATGCGCGTAAGGCCAAAGAGCAGGGGTTGCCGCTGAAGTTTGTCGGCAAAAACTTTGTGTTTGATGAGCGTATGGGCGAGCGGATTTCCGATGATGTGATCGCCAATTGTCACCAGTGCGGAGCGCCCTGTGATACTCACACCAACTGCCTGAATGACGGCTGTCACCTGTTGTTTATTCAGTGCCCGAGCTGTGCGGCCAAATTTGAAGGCTGTTGCAGCGAGATCTGCCGCGAAGAGCTGAAGTTGCCGCGTGAAGAACAGCGCGCACGCCGTGCCGGCCGCGAAAATGGCGTCAAGATTTTCAATAAGTCGAAAGGGTTATTGCAGACCACGATGCACATTCCGGCACCGGAAGATGAAGGCTCGGCAAGCTGAGTCAGGAGTAAGCGCGGCAGCCTTGCCGCCGCGCTTTATTATTACTTCGCGCGAACGCCTTCCACAGAAATAATCAGCTCCACGTCCTGCGATGCCGGGCCGAGATCGGTGGTGATGCCAAAGTCTTTCAACTTGATTTTGCCGTTGGCTTCAAAGCCGGCACGGTAGCCACCCCACGGGTCATTGCCCTGGCCGATCAGTTTGGCGTCCAGCGTGACCGGTTTGGTCACGCCGTTCAGCGTCAGGTTCCCGACCACCGCATAGCCTTCGCCGTTCTTTTTCACTTCGGTGGATTCAAACTTGGCCTGCTTGTTCTTTTCCACGTTGAGGAACTCGGCGCTGCGCAGGTGCTTGTCACGCTCAGCGTGGTTGGTATCGACGCTGGCGGTGTTGATCGTGACGCTAACCTTGTCCTTGGACGGATCTTTCTCGTCGAAGGTGAAGCCGCCGTCAAAATCCTTGAAGGTGCCGTACAGCCAGCTGTAACCCAGGTGCTGGATGCGGAACTCGATAAAGGCGTGCTGACCCTGTTTGTCGATCTTGTAGTCGGCAGCCAGCGCGGAACCGGCGCTCAGCAGCATTACGCCTGCGGTCAGGCCCAGTACGGTTTTCTTCAACATAGCAATCTCCATAAATCCAAAGGTTAATCGGCGCTGCTACCCAGCATCCGTTTCAAAGTAACATCACGATCAACAAAGTGATGTTTAAGCGCAGCCAGACCGTGCAGTACCGAAAGCACTACCACGACCCAGGCCAGGTAAAGGTGGATGGTACCGGCCGTATCGGCCTGTTCCGCCATACCGGTGACGGTGGCGGGGACGTCGAACCAGCCGAAAACGCTGATCGGTTGACCGTCGGCGGTCGAAATCAGGTAGCCGCTGATCAGGATACTGAACAGCACGACATACAGCGCCAGATGGGCGAGGATCGCGCTCACGCGGGTAAAACGGCCATAGCTGGCCAGAGGTTTGGGTGGCGGTGAAACAAAACGCCAGACGACCCGGACCACCATGACGATAAACAGCAGCGTGCCGATGCTTTTATGAATCTCCGGTGCCTGGTGATACCAGACATCGTAATACCCCAGCGTGACCATCCATAGGCCCAGGGCAAACATGCCGTACACCGTCAGTGCAACCAGCCAGTGGATTAGCACTGAAATATGGCCAAAACGGTTAGCGGTATTTTTCCAAAGCATCCTGTTTCCTTACTTTCCTCATTATCTGGCTGCAATAATTAAACTTTAAGAAACATAAAATCAATAATAAATTTAACTATGTTACTTCTTAATAATATTAGTCAGTATATTTGGCCGAGATAGCGTTAGGTTAGTCAGTGAAATCGTTGAATAAATGACGGTAGGGTGCTAATTGTTTTCGTCTTATCAATTGAAATAAAAAGGTTTTATTTATTATTGTCAGCTTTTGTCATTTTACGTAAATATTCCGAGTTTTTTTCACAAATAAACCCTAGTCAAGATTGTCGATTATTTCCAGCCGAGACTCAGCAAACGGAGATTTTTATTCGCCTGGCAATACCTCTGCGGCATGACTCCAGAATTTGCTAACATAACACTCATCTGATGGCCCGCTGGGCCAATGCTATTAATGCAAAGGACATGTATGGGCCGAACTCTGTTGACCGATCGCAGCCTGCGTCTGGCGATTATGCTGGCGATGTTGGTGATTATTCTTGCCGGCGTTAAAGCCGCGGTGGATGTTGTGGTGCCGTTCTTACTGGCGTTGTTCCTGGCCATGGTGCTGAATCCGCTGGTGACACAGCTCGAACGCTGGCGGATCCCTCGCGCACTGGGTGTGACCTTGCTGGTGGTGAGCGTGGTGGTGGTGCTGATGTTGTTTGTCGGCGTGTTGGGGGCATCGCTGAATGAGTTTGCTCGCTCGCTGCCGCAGTACCGCGGCATGATGCTGGAAAAACTGAGCGAACTGCAGCATTACGCCGACCGTTTTAACATCACCATTTCCACCGAGGCGATGTTGCAGTATGTCGATCCCAGCGCGGCAATGAATCTGATCACTCGTCTGCTGAGCCGCTTCTCCGGCGCGATGACCAATATTTTCCTGTTGCTGATGACCGTGGTATTTATGCTGTTTGAAGTACAACTGCTGCCCTACAAATTGCAGCAGGCTCTGGATAAGCCGAGCGAAGGCATTGCCAACATTCAGCGCGCACTGGATGGGGTCACTCGTTATCTGCTGATCAAAACGGCGATCAGCCTGGCTACCGGCATCATTGTCTGGGCATTCCTGGCGGTCGTGGACGTGCGCTTTGCCTTTATCTGGGGGCTGCTGGCGTTTTTGCTGAATTACATTCCCAATATCGGCTCGGTGATCGCCGCCGTTCCTCCGTTGGTTCAGGCCCTGTTGTTTAATGGTTTTGGCGATGCGTTGGTGGTGGCTGCGGGCTTTATCACTATCAATCTGGTGATTGGCAACATGCTGGAACCGCGCGTGATGGGCCGTGGGCTGGGGCTGTCGACGCTGGTAGTCTTTCTGTCATTGATTTTCTGGGGCTGGTTGATGGGGCCGGTGGGGATGTTGTTGTCGGTACCCTTGACCATTATTACCCGTATCGCGCTGGAGACCACCGAGGGTGGGCATAAACTGGCGGTGATCCTCGGTGATGGCCAGCCGGGCAAACAGGTCACTCCGGAGTAAAGAACACTTTCCCCTGCGTCTTGCTGTTGGCGGCATGTTGCAGCGCCAGTTTATAGTGCCGCAGTGGGTAGATGGCTGCCGGGGGACGTAACTCCAGTTGTCCACCTCTCAGCAAGTGGAAAAGCTGTTGGAACGCCGCCTGCCACTGCGCTGGCGTTGCCTGTGCATTCCATTTGCGCAGGTGGAACAGTGAAGTACGCAAGCGCAGTTGATGAGCAATGTACTGCCAGTCAACCTGTTGGTTACCCAGCAACCCCAGGGCAACAAAGTCGCCGTTGGCGCTGACCGAGCGCGCCAGATACAAACCCTCCTCTCCGCCGACACAGTCAATCGCCGCCCGTGCCGTATGGCCTGTGAGTGGTTGCAGGCCATATTGTTGCAGTAAATCCCTTTCGAGAACCCGCCAGGCACCGGCATTCAGCAGCGCCTGACGATGGACGGCATTACGGACTACCACGGCCAATTTAATTCCGCGTAGCGCCGCTAACTGGCAGAACAGCAGGCTAATCGCCGACCCTCCACCGTTAATCAGCAGGATGTCGCCAACCTCTAGCGGTAGCCACTGTGTCAACAACACCCAACAGGTAAGCGGATTGATGTAGATTTGCGCCGCGCTGACGTCATCAATATCGTCCGGTACCCAAATGACTTTATCTTGGTCGAGTGTGATAAAAGTTTGCCAACTGCCGTCCCCCATGACGGCCAGCGCTCGTCTGTCGGTTGGTTGGCCATGGGGATCTGTTGCCACGCCAATGCCCTCGTAGCCAGGAGTCTGGGGCAGAGCGATACGGTGTGCATACTGGCCGTAGATTGGGATCAGATCGGATGGATTGATAGGGGCATAGCGCATCTGCAGCAGCAACTGATGGGGTTGCGGTCTGGGAAGTTCGGTCTGTTCCAGGGCAATGACCTGTTCAGGGAGGCCAAAATGGCTATAGCGCAAACGGGGGAACGTGGGGGGCATGATTAAGGTATAAAGAAAAAATAGACGTCCAGCGCTAACAACACCAGCCACAGGCAGATATACAGCACCAGATGTTCGCGCACATTGTTGACGATCACCGACAGAATTTTGTTTAGCATTCGCAGCAGCCAAAAGATAAGGACAGGCAGAGTATAGATTTTTGCGGGCGGCGTTAATACCGTCGAGAGGGCAAAGCGTGGAGCAGAGGCAAATTAAAAGGGGGAAATCAGCCTGCTTGGGCGCAGGCTTTGGATTATACCGCCAGCAGGGACAGTGACATTGGGCTGGTGGGGACGCTTGGCGGGTAGAAGTAACGCAGCACGTTATACAGCGAATAAAACTCCAGCCGATTGCGGGCGTTGATTTTTTCGGTGATATGACGCTTGTGAACATAAACCGTATGCGAACTGATTTGCAGCTTTTTCGCGATGCGATAATTGGGCATTTCTGCCATCCAGTGCTTCATCACCGTCAGTTCCTGCGGGCTGAACAGCGAATGTTCAACGCTGCAATCCATCAGTGACACCGGTTTTTCCCGCATCATCCGCAACGTCACCGGCAAAGTGGCTTTGTTGAACAGGAAAGCATGATCGGCGATGCGCATTGGCGTTTCGCTGTAGGGGTAAGGCGTATCCAGATAAATGAACAACAGTGCCGATGGGCTGGCCTCAATAAAGGCCTGCAACTGAGCATCATCTTCACTATGACGGCAATGTTTGGTCAGGTTTACCAGAATGTGACTTGGCCGATAGTGGTCCAGCAGGGGAGTCGCCTGTTCCAGGCTGTGGCAACATTTCACCTGGGCGAAAACATTGTCAGTAAAGTAGTTATCGATCCCGACCCGAGTGAAGCAGCATTCGTCCACGACAAGCAGTTTCATGGTGACGTCCTTGTTGTTCGAAGAAATAGCAGGGGCATATCAGCTGTAAAATAGAACTTACACCACGGGGGATCAATTCGGAAATCCGGATACTTACGCCAGAAATTTCCGTTGGAATATTTTTCACAATATATTTCAGATTGTTATGATAGTTTTGCCATGTAACTAAAAACGTAATCGCAACCCGCGTGGGTGGGCGGGTGCGATTAAGTGAGCGGGAAGGGGTTAATCAAAGCGTTTCAGTGAGAAGGGGGCGATGTCCACTGGTGGTTTTTTATCTTCAGCAAACAGCGCAGCGATCTCACCTAACACACTGGCAAACTTGAAACCGTGGCCGCTCAGACCGCTGATGACCATTAAACGATCGCATTCTGGCAGAGTATCGATAATGAAATCCTCATCTGGACTCATATCATAACTGCATGCTTCACCGTGTAAACATACCCCTACACCCGGCAAAAATTGACGCAGGAAGTGGAAAACTTCGGTTCCATCAGTGGTGAAACTACCAAAAGGCTTGCGCTGCTCCGGTGTCTCCATTGGTTGGCCGCCGTCGTGTTTGCCCACTTTCAACCCGTCATTATCGGCAGGGAAACCGTAATAATGGTTGCCGTCCTGCGCTTCAACGGTAAACGCCGGGAAACGGTTGTTGACGCTGTAGCGACCATCCGCCTGATGCCAGGAAAATACCTTACGCAGTGGGGCTATCGGTAACTCTGGCAGCAGGGCTTTAACCCAGGTTCCGGCGGTGACCACCGATTTACGGCCCTGAAAACTGCCTTCAGGGGTGACCACTTCAATACCACCCTCGATCGGCTGCACTGCGCTGACCGGGCAATTGAATAATTGTCCGCAGCCGGCCTCTTTAGCCAATTTAATCAGGCAGGTAATGGCCTGCTCCGAGCGCAGGAACCCGGCGTCTGGCTCAAATACTCCCACGTAACCTTCCGGTGCGTTGAATTCCGGCCACCGCTGGTTAATTTGTTCTGCGCTAAGGTTTTGCGTATTGAGGCGGAATTTTTGCGCGCTGTGTTGGGCGTTGTTGATAAACTCAGAATCCTGCGGGCCGATGTTCAGCACACCGCAGTCCTGGAACAGCTCTTCGCCGGTTTGTTTAATCAGCCCGTTCCATAAGGCCTGAGCGCGCAAGATCAACGGCACATATTTTTCACCTTCGCCGTAGGCATGACGGATGATGCGGGTATCGCCGTGGTGGCTGCCGTTACGGTGTGGCGGCATCGCGCTGTCGATCATTAATACTTTCAGGCCGGACCGTGTCGCATAGTAACCTGCCGCCGCGCCTACCGAGCCGCTGCCCACAACAATTAAGTCATATTCCACGTGCCATCCTCTCTCTGTTATAGGTTGCTTATTTCGTTATGATAAAAGGTTGGGGGCGGCAATGCACTCGTTGAGCGATCCGCAGACAAAGAAAAAGGCGCCAGAGATAATCGCTGGCGCCTTAGGCATTTTGGTACGGTGAATTAGTGCTTTTTACGATCAAGGTCCTGGTAATCCGTTGCTTCAATCTTGGCGATGCCGGCTTCTAAGATATTGATTAATTGGCGTGCGACATCTGTGGTTAGCCAAAGCGTTCTGTCTACTTGGGCGTCTTCGGGTGTCTGATCTCGTGAAGACAGGTAATGAAGGCGTATCATCATGGCGTCATAAGCGTCGACAGTACTGATATCCCAACCAACAAGCGGGTGTGTCTGAATTACTTCATCATTTCTGTCCATAAAGACCCCTTATTGAGTAGTGACTACCGTGAGTGACTAACGAGGATCAATGCGGCCCATCATCATGTGAGCAATTACAGTATACGCATCTAGCTACGGCGGTGGAGAGTTTCCCACCTTCTTTTGCAAAATAATTATTTAATTGAGTGATTATTCTACACGTCGACTTGCAAAAACATGTTGAGGGGGCGGCATTAGATTCATTCAGTTTCAGGGGGGAGCGGGATACCCTTTAGCCGTTTTCCCAGTTCGGCGGCCAGATGGGCAAAGTGCTGTTGGGTTTCAGCATCACGACTTTGATTTTGTGATTCGAGCTTCAGGCTGTGAATTAATAATTGATTGGCTTTGTCATCCAGGCCAAAAGCCAGATAGGAAAATGCCACTTCCAGAACGCTCAAACGCCGCTTTTGATCGGCAATCAGCGCCAGCAGTTCGCCAAAGGTCATCGCTTCTTCGGTTTTCACCTTGTCCGGGGCCATGTCAAATACCTCCTGTTAAAGCATTCAGTACAGACCAGATAAAGCTTTTCTTCCAGCAGAAAATTAAACCACATTATGCCGGACTTTAAATACAAAAAAGCCGGAGAGCGACCCCCGGCAAAAACTACATTGCAGTATTATTCTGCGCTAAACCAATCGTCAGCACTTTCCCAGGTTTCCTGGAGGATGTCCGCGATCAGATCTTTATCTGTTTTCAGGCCGCCCAATACCGAGAGCCCGTTGGAACCGGCATAACGTACTTGCACCTGGGTGTCTGGAAATTGGCGGTTTACCCGCTTGCTCAGTTCGCCGGTCAGAGCCTCGATGGCCCCTGACGGTAGCGGTTTGGTTTTATCTATAGTGACTTCAACACGCATAATTGCCCCCGAAGCGATTTACTGGATATTTATACAGTTAACCGTGCGCGGGGGCAAGAGGCTAGATTAAAAAAAGATTATTCTGCTGTCACTGACCAGCTCAGACTCTCTCCGGCCAGGAATGGCACGACCGTTTCGTTGCCCATGGCAATTTCTTCCGGCTGGATAGTGGGCACACGCTGCAGCTCGATGAAATCGGCATTGACCGGTAGGCCGTAAAAACGCGGGCCGTTCAGCGAGCAGAAGGCTTCCAGGTGCTCCAGTGCGCCCAGTTGCTCGAAGACGCTGGCGTAGGCCGGGATAGCATTGGGAGCGTTAAACACGCCGGCACAACCACAGCTTGATTCCTTGCGGTGTTTGGCATGGGGGGCGGAGTCGGTGCCGAGGAAGAAGCGATCCGAACCGCTGGCAACGGCTTTACGTAGCGCGTCCTGGTGAATATTACGTTTAAGGATCGGCAGGCAGAACAGGTGCGGACGGATGCCGCCAACCAGCATATGGTTACGGTTAAACATCAGATGCTGGGGGGTGATGGTCGCGCCAAGAAAACGATTGCCTTCCTGCACGTACTGCGCCGCTTCTTTGGTGGTGATGTGCTCGAAGACAATTTTCAGCTCGGGGAACTGCTGGCGAATCGGCTCCATAACCTGCTCGATAAAGCGTGCCTCACGGTCGAAAATATCGACGGCGGCATCGGTTACTTCCCCATGAATCAACAGCGGCATGCCGATTTTTTGCATTTGCTCGAACAGCGGATAGATGGCTTTGACATCGCTGACGCCATGGCTGGAGTTGGTGGTGGCGTTGGCCGGGTACAGCTTGGCGGCGGTGAACACCCCTTGCTCGAACCCGTTGACCAGCTCAGTAGCATCCAGTGAATTGGTCAGATAACAGGTCATCAGCGGGGTGAAATCATGCCCCTGAGGAACTGCTGCCAGAATACGGTCACGGTAAGCGCGAGCGGCGGCGACGGTAGTAATTGGCGGAGCCAGGTTCGGCATCACAATCGCCCGGCCAAAGACCTGACTGGTATAGGGCAGAACCGTTTTCAGCATGTCGTCATCACGCAGATGGATGTGCCAGTCGTCAGGGCGGCGGATTTTCAGGGCTTGAGGTTGTGCAGTCATGTTGCAAGGCTCCGGCGGTTAGATACGGGTCTAGATAAAAGCGAATAATGGGGGTTATTCACGCCGGGGTGTAAGGATAAGCGGAAAGCGCTCGCGATGCATCTGTTTGTTCACGGCAAGTTGAAATCAATTGGCTATCAGGCGCATAGTGTCAGAGATTTTAATGATGCCTGCGCGATAACTGCCGGGTTATCAACATTAATCATGTGGAATGGGAGAGAGAAATGGAAGTACGTGTTATTGCCACCTTACAGGCGAAACCTGAATTTGTGTCCGCCGTCAGCGATGCGGTGCATGAGATTATCGATCCAAGCCGCCAGGAGCTGGGTAACCTGCAATATGATCTGCACCGCGATCTCGAAAAGCCGGGCACTTTCGTATTCTTTGAGCGTTGGGCAAGCGCTGAGGCGCTGGAAAAACACAATGCCACCGAGCATTTTAAGCATTTTGTTAGCCAGATAGAGGGCAAACTGGATTTGCTGGATATCAAGCAGTTGAAGAAAATCGCCTGAGCCGATTTTTGAGCAATAAAAAACCCGCCAAATTGGCGGGTTTTTTTATCGAAGCAGATTAACTTAGTCGTTAATTGGCTGCGGTTTGGTTGCTGGGGCGGTGGCTTGATTTGCCGCCGCATGGCCACCTGCTGAACCTTTGCCTTCGAAGTTGAAGGAAGGGCGCTGCCAATCACTTTGCTGCTGCTGATCCGCTACATAGTCCGGTGCAGGAGCTTTGGTCATTGGCGCAGTAGCGATGTGTTTATACAGCACCTCTTGCACCGGCGCTGGCTGCTGTTGTACAACCGGCGCAGCAACTTCCTGCACGGGTGCGACTTCAACAACGGGCTCAACGACAGTTTCTTCAGCAACGGTTGCTGCAGCCACTACCGGTGTTTCTTCGACTACAGGGGAAGGTTCAACCACAGGGGCTTCCTCTACCACTGGTGCCGCTTCAACTACCGCAGTTTCTTCTACCATTGGCGCTTCAGCTACAGGTGCTGGTGTGGTTTCTTCGGCCTGGGCAATGATTGCCGGCTCAACGGTTTCAACAACCGGTTGGACGGGCTCTACTGCTGTGGCCACCACTTCCGGCTCGCTCACTGGCGCAACGGCTTGCACCGCAGCTTCAGTAATCACTGGAGCGGCAACGCTGACGGCTTCCTGTGCCATGACATTGTCGGCAGCGATTTCGACAGCTTCAGTCTGAACTTCAGCTTCTTCAATCACTTGCGCAGTTTGTGTGACAGGGTAACTCACCCACACCTTGCCTGAAGCCATTTCCGGAGAAGCGAAAGCCCCTGCCAGTGGCATTGGCGACTGGGTAGGGTAACGCTCGTCACGGTAACGGCGACGACGTTGACCGCTAACACGCAGGTGGCGCGGTGAACGGCGTGAGCGGCGTGGCATGCCGTTTTCGCCATTAGCGCGGTTGTCCTGTGCATCATCTTCAGCTTGTGCTTCAAGGGTTTCCGGCAGGAGTTTAACGCTGTCTTCAACCTGGGCAGGCTGCACGTCCTGGGCTTTCGCTACCGGCGCTTTTGGCGCCAGCAGTTCTTCCGCTGCACGATGCAGTTCTTCTTCTGCAGACAGTACGCGAATTTTCTGCGACAGAGGACGACGCTGACGACGCTGCATGTTCTGCATCTGACGTTCTTCAAGGTCTTCGTCAACGCTGGTGTTAGCAGTGGCAGTGGTTGCTGTTTCTACGCTTTCCAGCGCAGCCACTTCCTGCTGAGCCTGTCGTTTCTCTTCCTGACGACGACGCTGGCGATCGGCACGCTGGTCACGGCGCTGTTGCTGCTCTTCGCGCTGTGCCTTGGCGGCTTCTTCAGACAGCGGCTCTTCGACTACGGCTGCAGTGGTTTGTGGCGCATTGCGACGGTTACGACGCTGCTCATCACGCACTTCACGTGTTTCACGTCCTTCGCGGTTGTCACGAGGCTCGCGATTTTCACGCGGCTCACGATTTTCGCGATTGTCACGGCCTTCACCGCGCTCTTTACGCTCACCACGTTCTGGACGATCGCTGCGCTCACCACGTTCTCCGCGCTCACCGCGATCTTTACGACCGGTGCCCTGACGGCGTTGGCCACGACGATCCTGACGGCGGTTTTCACCGTTGCCTTCAGACTTCGGCGCTTCAACGACAGGTTTGGCTTCGACAACCGATTGTTCTTCACCGGCAAATAGCGCTTTCAGACCACCGAACAGGCGGCCCAACAGGCCCGGTTTGGCAGCGGCAGGTGCCGTTTGCTTGATCGTAGTCGCGGCGACGGCAGCTTGAGCCACAACCGGTTCTTCTGCCGGCGGTGGGGCGTCTGCAGCCAGAGAGAACGAAGCCAGAGCCGGTTGTTCCGGACGCTTACGCTCCATCGGCGCATCTTCCAGCGGCTGGGCCATCTCTTCTTCGTGCAGTTTTGGCAGCAGGTAGCTCAGGGTTGGTGTTTCTTCGCCCTTACGCACGCGCAGTACAGAGTAGTGCGGGGTTTGCATCTGATCGTTTGGCACGATGATCGCTTTCACGCCACCCTGACGTTTTTCGATCGCGCTCACCGAGTCACGTTTTTCGTTCAGCAGGTAAGAGGCCACCTGGACCGGCACGATGGCGTGAACTTCTTTGGTATTTTCTTTCAGCGCTTCTTCTTCGATCAGACGAAGAATGGAAAGTGCCAGCGATTCGTTATCACGGATGGTGCCGGTGCCGTTACAGCGCGGGCAGACGTGATGGCTGGACTCACCCAGTGATGGGCTGAGGCGCTGACGCGACATCTCAAGCAGGCCGAAACGCGAAATGCGACCGATTTGGATACGTGCACGGTCCTGACGAACGGCGTCACGCAGACGGTTTTCCACTTCACGCTGATGGCGAACCGGGGTCATATCGATAAAGTCGATAACGATCAGGCCGCCAAGGTCACGCAGGCGCAGCTGGCGAGCGATCTCGTCTGCCGCTTCCAGGTTGGTGTTGAACGCAGTCTCTTCGATATCGCCGCCGCGAGTTGCCCGCGCGGAGTTGATGTCGATAGCGGTCAGCGCTTCGGTGGAGTCGATAACGATCGAACCGCCGGAAGGCAGGCGAACTTCACGCTGGAAAGCGGATTCAATTTGGGATTCGATTTGGTAGTGGCTGAACAGAGGGATTTCGCCGCTGTACAGTTTGATTTTGCTGCTGAAATCCGGACGGCCCAGGGCAGCAATGTGCTCTTTGGCCAGCTCGAGAACTTTTGGGTTGTCGATCAGGATTTCGCCGATGTCCGGGCGCAGATAGTCGCGGAACGCACGCACGATAACGTTGCTTTCCTGATGGATCAGGAATGGCGCAGCGCGGCCTTCAGCGGCTTTTTTAATCGCTTCCCAGTGCTTCAGGCGGAATGACAGATCCCACTGCAGCGCATCGGCAGATTTGCCAACGCCGGCGGTACGAACAATCAGACCCATGCCGTCTGGCAGTTGCAGGGAAGAAAGCGCTTCTTTCAGTTCGGTGCGGTCGTCACCCTCAATGCGGCGTGAAATACCACCGGCACGTGGGTTGTTCGGCATCAGCACCAGATAACTGCCGGCCAGGCTGATGAAGGTGGTCAAGGCAGCGCCTTTGTTACCACGTTCTTCTTTATCAACCTGAACGATCACTTCCTGGCCTTCGCGCAGCACATCTTTGATGTTTGGGCGACCGTGGGAAGAGTAGTTACTTGGGAAGTATTCGCGAGCGATTTCTTTAAGAGGGAGGAAACCATGTCGTTCGGCGCCGTAATCAACAAACGCTGCTTCAAGACTTGGTTCTATACGAGTGATTTTACCTTTGTAAATATTCGCTTTTTTCTGTTCATGACCTGGACTTTCAATATCCAAATCATACAGCCGCTGTCCATCTACCAAGGCAACACGCAACTCTTCCTGCTGAGTTGCGTTAATCAACATTCTTTTCATCTTAACTTACTCGTTATTTTTACATTATCGACAAAGCTGCGGGCAAAATAACCTCATGGCCGGATTAAAACCGAAAACCCCGTGTCTTCTCGCAAAGCCGTCAACCTCACGGTTGTCGCCTGCATAGGGGCGCATTATCTCGGTAAGCCTGTATTTCTTTGTGAAAAACAGCACTTTTACTAGGGGAATAGCCTCTGATTTACGTCGACAGATCTGATTCCGTTTGCCGGCCAAGCTGCAACCCGCAGCCCGCTAATTGTTTGATTTCACATTACGTCTTACGCCATTGCTGCGTTTTTGTGCCATCAGACAAATTTTATAATTCCACAGTTTTCCCTGTTTAACGAGAATCAACGTGGAAAGTAAATGCATTATTCCACTGCTGATACTGTTATAGCAAGGTGACTTTTCCTTAACTGCGGAAGAAATCGCAAACGTTCAAACCGGCTTGCTGCCTTATTGTCCGCTTGAATTTCGCCTGCAGTCAGAGAGACAGTTAAGCACATAAAAAGAAGTGGCGCTATTTACGCGCTCTATTTAGAATCCTGCCCCATGAAAACGAACATTCCTGCAGTACAACTCATCACGATTTCTGACGACGAAGCCGGTCAGCGAATCGACAACTTTCTGCTTGCCCGCCTGAAAGGCGTGCCGAAGAGCATGATTTATCGCATCGTACGTAAAGGCGAGGTGCGCGTTAATAAAGGACGCATCAAGGCGGAATACAAGCTGGCGCCCGGTGACGTGGTGCGTGTGCCGCCGGTACGCGTTGCCGAGCGTGAAGAAGCACCGGTCTCTGCCAAGCTGGATAAAGTGGCCGCGCTGGCCAATTGCATTTTGTATGAAGATGATCACCTGCTGCTGCTGAACAAACCTTCAGGCACTGCGGTGCATGGTGGCAGCGGCCTGAGCTTTGGTGTGATCGAAGCTTTGCGTGCGTTGCGCCCGGAAGCCCGCTTCCTGGAGTTGGTGCATCGTCTGGACCGCGACACCTCCGGCGTGCTGTTGGTGGCGAAAAAGCGTTCTGCGCTGCGCTCCTTGCATGAGCAACTGCGGATGAAAGGGATGCAGAAGGATTATCTGGCACTGGTGCGCGGTCAATGGCAGTCGCATTGCAAAGCGGTACAGGCCCCGTTGCTGAAAAATATTCTGCAGAGCGGCGAACGCATTGTACGCGTCAACAGCGAGGGTAAACCGTCGGAAACCCGTTTCAAGGTGGAAGAGCGCTTTGAGCATGCGACGCTGGTCAAGGCCAGCCCGATCACCGGCCGTACTCACCAAATTCGTGTTCACGCACTGCACGCCGGACATCCGATAGCCTTTGACGATCGCTATGGCGATCGTGAATTCGATCGCCAATTGGCGGGAACCGGGCTCAAACGTTTGTTCCTGCATGCGGCGGCGCTGCGCTTTGAACACCCAGGTACTGGCGAAACGATGCGTATCGAAGCGCCGATGGACGCAGAGTTGCGCCACTGCCTGCAGGTCCTGCGCAAGCAGTCGAAAGAACAGTAAGCCGTACTTTATGCCAGCGGGTTGATGCCTTCAGCCCGCAGCATCTCCAACAGCGCGATCAGTGGCAGACCGATCAACGCATTCGGATCCCGCCCCTCCAGCTTGTCGAACAGCGCAATGCCCAAACCTTCACTTTTAAAACTGCCTGCGCAGTTGAGCGGTTGCTCAAGGCGAACATAGGCGGCTATTTCAGCCTCACTCAGTGAACGGAAATGCACGTGAAAGGGTTCGCAAAGCACCTGCAGGTGTTGGCTATGACTGTTGTATAACGCCAGACCGGTATAAAAAGTGACCTTTTTCCCGCTGGCCTGACGTAATTGCGCACGGGCATTTTCTTCGGTGTGTGGTTTTCCGGTGATTTTACCGTCAATCACGCAGACCTGATCGGAGCCGATAATCAGGTGGTCGGGGTAGGCGCTGGCCAATACCTGGGCCTTCGCCGCTGCCAGTCGCAGCACCAGCGCTTCGGCGTTTTCCCCGTCCAGCGGGGCTTCATCGACCTGCGGAGCGGCACAGATAAAAGGCAGATGCAGCTTTTCCAGCAGCATCTTGCGGTAGGTCGAGGTGGAGGCAAGGAGCAGTCTTTGCATAATTTTTTTCGTAAACCGTAGCGTAAATAGAGTGGGCATTTTAAACTGTCCGCCGCTGAGGAAGCGAATATTGGTGAAAGGTGCCGTTTTACGGCCTTTTTCTTTGACTCTAAGTCGTTACAAAGTTAATATGCGCGCCCTATGCAAAAGGTAAAATTACCCTTGACCATTGATGCGGTACGTACCGCTCAGAAACGCCTGGACTATGTTGGTTCCTATGCGCCTGAGCAGGTTACACGTGTTGCCGACTCTGTGGTCAGTGTGGACAGTGATGTTGAGGTCTCGTTATCCTTTGATATTGATAACCAGCGCCTCGCGGTGATAACAGGGCATGCGGACGTCCAGGTAATGCTGATGTGCCAACGCTGTGGAGTGCCGTTTGAACATCATGTGCACACAACATATTGTTTTAGCCCGGTCGTCAATGATGAGCAGGCTGAGGCATTACCGGGGGCGTACGAGCCGATCGAAGTCGATGAGTTTGGCGAAGTCGATCTGCTGGCAATGATTGAAGACGAAATTATTCTTTCACTGCCTGTCGTCCCGGTACATGAATCTGAACACTGTGAAGTGTCCGAAGCGGACATGGTATTTGGCAAACTGCCTGCAGAGGCAGAGAAACCAAATCCATTTGCCGTATTAGCCAGTTTAAAGCGTAAGTAATTAAGGAGTAAGGTCCATGGCCGTACAACAAAATAAACCAACCCGTTCCAAACGTGGCATGCGTCGTTCACACGATGCTCTGACCACCGCCACTTTGTCTGTAGATAAAGCATCTGGCGAGACTCACCTGCGTCACCATATCACTGCCGACGGTTTCTACCGCGGTCGCAAGGTTATCGGCTAAGTAGCGGTACCTTGACTCGTCTAACCCTGGCGTTAGATGCAATGGGCGGGGACTTCGGTCCCTGCGTCACAGTGCCTGCTTCATTGCAGGCACTGGCCTCTAATTTACAGCTTCATCTTCTGCTGGTCGGCAATCCCGACACCCTCTCTCCGTTACTTGCCAAAGCCGATCCGGTTCTTCTGGAACGTTTGCAAGTCGTGCCCGCTGAATCAGTGATTGCCGGCGACGCCAAACCCTCACAAGCGATACGTGCCAGCCGTGGTACTTCCATGCGCATTGCGCTGGAACTGACTAAAAACGGTGATGCGCAGGGCTGCGTCAGCGCGGGCAATACCGGTGCGTTGATGGGGTTGGCGAAAATGCTGATTAAGCCGCTGGACGGTATTGAACGGCCGGCGTTGATGACGGTGATCCCGAATCAACTGGGTGGCAAAACCGTGGTGCTGGATCTGGGTGCCAACGTCGAATGCGACAGCACCATGCTGGTGCAGTTTGCGGTGATGGGCGCGGTGATGGCCGAAGAGGTGGTGGGGATTGCGCAACCTCGCGTGGCGCTGCTGAATATTGGTGAAGAAGAAACCAAAGGCCTGGATAATATCCGCGAAGCGGCCGCCGTGCTAAAAAATACTCCGGCAATCAACTATATTGGTTACCTGGAAGGCAACGATCTCCTCACCGGTAAAACCGATGTGTTGGTCTGCGACGGCTTTGTGGGTAACGTCACCCTGAAGACCATGGAAGGGGTGGTAAGAGTATTTTTATCGCTGCTGAAATCATCCGGAGACGGTGGCAAGCAGGCGTGGTGGTTAAAATTGTTGGGCCGTTGGTTGCAAAAACGGGTGGTAAAGCGGTTCGGCCACCTGAACCCCGACCAGTATAATGGCGCATGTCTGTTAGGATTGCGCAGCACCGTAATCAAGAGCCACGGCGCTGCGAACCCACACGCGTTTGCAGTTGCAATCGAACAGGCTGTGCAGGCGGTGCAGCGGCAAGTCCCTGACAGGATTGCTGCGCGCCTTGAAGCTGTATTACCTAAGAGTGACTGATCGTACATGTATACAAAGATTCTCGGTACGGGGAGTTATTTACCCGTACAAGTGCGCACCAACGCTGACCTGGAAAAAATGGTGGATACCTCTGACGAGTGGATCGTCTCTCGTACCGGTATCCGTGAACGCCGTATTGCCGCCGCGGATGAAACCGTTGCGACGATGGGCTTCCATGCTGCTGAAAAAGCGCTGGAAATGGCGGGTGTGGCTAAAGAAGACATCGGGCTGATCGTAGTGGCTACCACCACCTCGAGCCACGCATTCCCAAGTTCTGCCTGCCAGGTGCAGCAGTTGCTGGGTATTAAGGACTGTGCGGCATTCGATCTGGCTGCGGCCTGCGCCGGTTTCACCTATGCGTTGAGCGTCGCCGATCAGTATGTTAAAAACGGCGCGGTGAAGCATGCTCTGGTGATTGGTGCTGACGTATTGTCACGCACACTGGATCCGGAAGATCGCGGCACTATCATTCTGTTTGGTGATGGCGCAGGCGCCGTGCTGTTGGGGGCTTCTGAAGAACCCGGCATCCTGTCGACCCATCTGCATGCCGATGGCAGCTACGGCGGTTTGTTGACCTTGCCGTTCAAAGATCGTCAGGATCAAGACAAACCGGCCTATGTCACCATGGCGGGTAATGAAGTCTTCAAGGTAGCGGTTACCGAACTGGCTCACATCGTTGATGAAACCTTGCAGGCCAATAATCTGGACCGCAGCTCGCTGGACTGGCTGGTGCCGCACCAGGCCAATCTGCGCATTATTAGCGCGACGGCGAAAAAATTGGGTATGGGGCTGGAGAAAGTGGTAGTGACGCTCGATCGTCACGGTAACACTTCTGCCGCTTCGGTCCCCGCAGCGTTCGATGAAGCGGTGCGTGATGGGCGAATTCAACGCGGCCAATTGGTGTTGTTGGAAGCCTTTGGCGGCGGCTTTACCTGGGGCTCGGCGCTGGTTCGTTTCTGATTAACAGGAAGAAAAAATGACGCAATTTGCTTTTGTTTTCCCTGGCCAGGGCTCACAGACCCTGGGCATGTTGGCCGATTTGGCCACTCAATATCCTATCGTTGAAGCGACCTTCAGCGAAGCCTCTTCCGTTCTGGGTTACGACCTGTGGCAACTGGTGCAGCAAGGACCGGCGGAAGAACTGAACAAAACCTGGCAGACTCAGCCGGCATTGCTGGCGGCTTCCGTAGCGATTTTCCGCGTCTGGCAGCAGCAGGGCGGTAAAGCGCCTGCAATCATGGCCGGCCATAGCCTGGGTGAATACTCGGCGCTGGTGTGTGCGGGCGTGCTGGATTTCCAGGCGGCAATCCGTCTGGTTGAACTGCGCGGCAAACTGATGCAGGAAGCGGTGCCGGAAGGCACTGGCGCGATGTCCGCCATTATCGGCCTGGACAACGCGGCTATCGCCAAGGCTTGTGAAGAGTCTGCACAGGGGCAGGTTGTTTCGCCGGTGAACTTCAATTCACCAGGCCAGGTGGTGATCGCTGGCAATAAGGAAGCGGTTGAACGTGCAGGCGCGGCCTGTAAAGCCGCAGGTGCCAAGCGTGCGTTGCCGTTGCCGGTGAGCGTGCCTTCGCACTGCGCACTGATGAAACCGGCTGCAGACAAGCTGGCCATCGCGTTGCAGGAAATCACCTTCAGTGCGCCACAGGTGCCGGTGGTGAATAATGTCGACGTGCGCACCGAAACCGATCCAGAAGCGATCCGCAGTGCGCTGGTGCGTCAGTTGTACAGCCCGGTGCGTTGGACCGAGAGCGTAGAGTTTATGGCAGCACAGGGCGTTACGCTGCTGCTAGAGGTTGGTCCGGGTAAAGTTCTGACCGGTCTGACTAAACGTATTGTTGATACCCTGACGGCGGCGGCGGTCAATGACGCAGCCAGCCTGACAGCGGCGCTTGAACAATAAAGAGGAAAACAATGAGCTTCGAAGGTAAAGTTGTTCTGGTCACCGGCGCTAGCCGGGGTATTGGCCGGGCTATTGCAGAAACGTTTGTAGCACGTGGTGCTAAAGTTATCGGCACCGCCACCAGTGAAAGCGGCGCTGAGGCTATCAGCAGCTACCTGGGTGCAAGCGGCAAAGGGTTTGCGTTGAATGTGGTCGATGCTCAATCTATCGACAGCGTTCTGGCATCTATTCGTGCTGAATTTGGCGAAATCGACATTTTAGTGAATAATGCCGGTATTACGCGTGATAACCTCCTGATGCGTATGAAGGACGACGAGTGGCAGGATATCCTGAACACCAATCTGACTTCCGTATTCCGTCTGTCAAAAGCGGTAATGCGAGCTATGATGAAAAAGCGGTTTGGCCGTATCATCACCATCGGTTCTGTAGTCGGAACCATGGGGAACGCAGGGCAGGCTAATTACGCGGCGGCTAAAGCCGGTTTGATTGGTTTTAGTAAGTCTTTGGCACGTGAAGTTGCTTCGCGTGGCATTACGGTCAACGTCGTGGCACCTGGCTTTATTGAGACGGACATGACACGGGCGTTGACAGATGATCAGCGTGCAGGCATTTTGTCATCAGTTCCAGCCAACCGGCTGGGGGATGCTAAAGAAATCGCCAGCGCTGTTGCATTTTTAGCCTCTGATGAGGCTAGCTACATCACCGGTGAAACGTTGCATGTCAATGGCGGCATGTACATGATTTAAAAAATGCGAAAACTATTTGCGTTATTTGGGGTAAAAACCGCAGAATAGCGTAAAATCGTGGTTTGACCAGCCGGGATTTAGTTGCATCTTTTTCAACATTTTATACACTACGAAAACCATCGCGAAAGCGAGTTTTGATAGGAAATTTAAGAGTATGAGCACTATCGAAGAACGCGTTAAGAAAATCATTGTTGAGCAGTTGGGTGTTAAACAGGAAGAAGTTTTAAATAACGCTTCTTTCGTTGAAGATCTGGGTGCTGATTCTCTTGACACCGTTGAGCTGGTAATGGCTCTGGAAGAAGAGTTCGACACAGAGATTCCAGACGAAGAAGCTGAGAAAATCACTACTGTTCAGGCAGCTATTGATTTCATCAACGCCAGCCAGCAGTAAGAGAACATATCTAGGCGGTCACTCGACCGCCTAAGTTTTTTCTATCCCTAGTGTCATATTTTCCCTCCTTGGAGGACAAACGTGTCTAAGCGTCGAGTAGTTGTGACCGGACTGGGCATGTTGTCTCCTGTCGGCAATACGGTAGAGTCCACATGGACAGCTCTTCTTGCCGGTCAGAGTGGCATCAGCCTGATCGACCATTTCGATACCACAGCCTATGCGACCAAGTTTGCTGGCCTGGTAAAGGATTTTAACTCAGAAGATTTCATCTCACGCAAAGATGCGCGCAAGATGGACGCCTTCATCCAATACGGTATCGCTGCTGGCATGCAAGCCATGCAGGATGCGCAATTGGATATCACCGAGGCTAATGCCAGCCGCATTGGTGCCGCTATCGGCTCCGGTATTGGCGGCCTGGGTTTGATTGAAGAAAACCACAGTTCACTGGTTAACGGTGGCCCACGGAAAATCAGTCCGTTCTTTGTGCCATCAACCATCGTTAACATGATTGCAGGCCACCTGACCATCATGTACGGCATGCGTGGCCCGAGCATTTCGATCGCCACCGCCTGTACTTCAGGTGTGCACAACATTGGCCATGCCGCGCGTATCATTGCTTACAATGATGCTGACGTCATGCTGGCCGGTGGGGCAGAGAAAGCCAGTACTCCGTTGGGTGTCGGTGGCTTTGGCGCAGCACGCGCGTTGTCGACCCGTAACGAAAACCCACAAGCGGCCAGCCGCCCATGGGACAAAGACCGTGACGGTTTTGTTCTGGGTGACGGTGCCGGCATGATGGTACTGGAAGAGTACGAACACGCCAAAAAACGCGGCGCCAAGATTTATGCTGAAGTTGTCGGCTTTGGGATGAGCAGCGATGCTTATCACATGACGTCACCGCCTGAGAATGGTGCGGGCGCAGCGCTGGCGATGGAAAATGCGTTACGTGATGCCGGTGTGACTACGTCACAAATCGGTTATATCAATGCGCATGGCACCTCAACGCCGGCCGGTGACAAAGCCGAAACGCAGGCGGTGAAGTCGGTATTTGGCAGCGATGCACCGCGCGTGATGGTCAGTTCGACCAAATCGATGACCGGCCATCTGTTGGGTGCTGCAGGTGCGATCGAATCGATCTTCACCGTATTGGCATTGCGTGACCAGGCCGTTCCGCCAACCATCAACCTGGATAATCCGGATGAAGGTTGCGATCTGGACTTCGTTGCGCACGAAGCGCGCCAGGTGAGTGATATGCAGTACACGCTGTGTAACTCCTTCGGCTTCGGTGGCACCAACGGTTCACTGATCTTCCGCAAGGTGTAATGCCTCTGCTGGCAGATGCTAAAAAAGCCCGGTTTTTTAAACCGGGCTTTTTTTATGGCGTTGACCCGTGACTCGGAAAGCTCTGCTTGCCGGTGTTATAGCCAGACGGCAAGCTGCTGCTAATGGTACCTGCGCCTGTTATTCTGTAGTGATACCAAAGCGGTCAGGGGGAGTCTATGTACTGGATTAATGGGTATCAGCATAATGCACTAGCGCCGAGCGATCGCGGTTTGCAGTTTGGCGACGGTTGTTTCACTACCGCCCGAGTGACTGAGGGTAAAATCGACCTGTTGCCCTGGCATATCGAGCGTCTGCAGTTGGCGGCACAACGGCTGATGCTGCCGGTCTGCGACTGGAGCGCTTTGGAAGATGAAATGGTGCATGCGGCAGAATCTATCCCCCTGGGCGTGGTCAAAGCGATATTGACGCGCGGCAGCGGTGGCCGAGGTTACAGCCCGAAAGGGTGTGAGGCCCCCACGCGCATTGTCTCTCGCAGTGCTTACCCGATACACTATCTGCCATGGCGTGAACAGGGCATCAGCCTGACGCTCAGTCCGGTAGCGCTGGGGCGCAATCCCCTGTTGGCTGGCCTGAAGCATTTGAACCGTTTGGAGCAGGTGTTGATCCGCACGCATCTTGACCAGACGGCCGCCGACGAGGCGCTGGTGCTTGACACTGCCGGTATGCTGGTGGAATGCTGTGCGGCTAATTTGTTCTGGCGTAAGGGAAAAGCGGTTTTTACGCCGGACTTGGGTCAGGCCGGGGTGGCTGGGCTGATGCGTCGTCGGGTGATTGAGCTGCTGGCAGACAGTGAATACTCGCTGCATTGCGTCAGTGAGCCGCTGGAAACGCTGGCCGACGCCGAAGAAGTGCTGGTGAGCAATGCGTTAATGCCGTTGCTGCCGGTCAATACTGCGCAATCATGGTGTTACCCTTCACGCCAACTTTATGATTTTTTGCGCCCACACTGTTAACGATGGCTGATTGATGAAGAAAAGAAAGCTGAAGTTCGTTTCTATTATTGTTGTTCTGGTATTGGGCCTGCTGTTTTGGGGTTACCAGAAGGTTGAACGCTTCGCGGATACGCCTTTGGCGATCCAGCAGGAAGCCATTTTTAAACTGCCGGCAGGGACCGGACGAGTGGCGCTGGAAGGGCTGCTGGTACGCGACAAGCTGATCCGAAACGGTATGTGGTTCCCATGGCTGCTGCGCCTTGAGCCGCAATTGGCGGAGTTTAAGGCCGGAACCTACCGTTTTACGCCGGGCATGACGGTGCGTCAAATGCTTAACCTGTTGGCCAGCGGTAAAGAGGCTCAATTCAGCGCACGCTTTATTGAAGGCTCCCGCCTGCGTGACTGGCTGATGGTGCTGCAACAGTCGAAATACCTCAAACATACGCTGGTTGGTAAAAGCGAGACGGAAATCGCCGAGGCGCTGGGGCTGCCTGAAGGCACCAGCCCGGAAGGGCGCCTGTACCCGGATACCTATCTGTACACCGCAGGCATGAGCGATATGGCGCTGTTGAAGCGTGCCCATCTGCGAATGATCAAAGCGCTGGAGAGCGCCTGGCAGGGCCGCGAGGCCAGCCTGCCGTACAAGACACCGGAAGAGTTGCTGACCATGGCCTCGATCATCGAGAAAGAGACCGCAGTGCCGGAAGAGCGCACCAAGGTCGCGTCGGTATTCATTAACCGCCTGCGTATTGGCATGCGTTTGCAGACCGACCCGACGGTGATCTACGGCATGGGTGACAGTTATAATGGCAATATTACCCGCAAAGATTTGGAAACGCCGACGCCGTACAACACCTATGTGATCAACGGTCTGCCGCCAACGCCGATTGCCATGCCGGGTCAGGCCTCGCTGGAAGCCGCTGCCAATCCGGCGAAGACGCCTTATTTGTACTTTGTTGCCGACGGTAAGGGCGGGCATCAATTTACCACCAACCTGGCCAGCCATAATCAGGCGGTGCGCGCCTATCGCCAGGCGTTAAAGGAAAAGAATGAAAAGTAAATTTGTGGTTATCGAGGGGCTTGAGGGTGCGGGTAAAACCACTGCGCGCGATACCGTGGTTAACGTATTGCGCGAACATGGTGTCAACGATATTGCTTTTACCCGTGAGCCGGGTGGTACGCCGCTGGCGGAAAAACTGCGCGACTTGTTCAAGCGCGGCGTGGATGGCGAACTGCCAACCATCAAAGCCGAGGTGCTGATGCTGTATGCGGCCCGCGTACAACTGGTGGAAACGGTGATCAAACCGGCATTGGAACGCGGTGCCTGGGTAGTTGGCGATCGTCACGACTTGTCTTCCCAAGCCTATCAGGGTGGTGGTCGGGGTGTGGATCAACAACTGATGGCTTCGCTGCGTGACACGGTACTGGGAGATTTTCGTCCTGACCTGACGCTTTACCTGGATTTGCCGCCGTTAGTGGGCCTGCAGCGGGCTCGTGCGCGCGGCGAACTGGATCGCATCGAGCAAGAAGCACTGCCATTCTTTGAACGCACCCGCGCGCGTTACCTGGAGTTGGCGGCACAGGATGACTCTATCGTCACCGTTGACGCTTCTCAATCGCTGGAGCAGGTGACGGCGGCGATCCGCCGTAGCGTCAGCCACTGGCTGCAGCAGCAGGAAGGCGTGTAATGAACTGGTACCCGTGGCTGAATACCCCTTATCGGCAATTGGTCGGGCAATATGCGACCGGTCGCGGTCACCATGCGCTGCTGTTGCATGCCGCCGCAGGCAATGGTGAGGATGCGCTGGCCTATGGGCTGAGCCGTTGGCTGATCTGCCAGCGCCGCAACGGTGAGAAAAGCTGCGGTGAATGTCATAGCTGTCGATTGATGCTGGCGGGAAACCACCCTGATTATCACGTACTGACGCCGGAAAAAGGCAAAAGCAGCCTGGGGGTGGAGCCCATCCGCCAGGTGATTGAAATCCTTTATTCGCATGCGCAGCAGGGCGGCGCCAAGGTGATTTGGCTGCCGCAGGCGGAGTTGCTGACTGAGGCCGCCGCTAACGCTTTGTTGAAAACGCTGGAAGAACCGCCGGAAAAAACCTATTTCTTGCTGAGTTGCCGTGAGCCTTCACGCCTGCTGGCGACACTGCGCAGCCGTTGTTTGTATTGGCACCTTGCCAGCCCGGATGAGCAGCTCAGCCTGCAATGGTTGAACCGCCAAACGCCGGGTAATCAGGTTGATCTCCTGACGGCCTTGCGCCTGCACGATGGCGCTCCGCTGGCTGCTGAGCAACTGCTGCAGCCGGAACGCTGGCAACAGCGCGGCGCGCTGTGCAGCGCCCTGAGTGCCGCATTGCCGCAGCATGACATGCTGTCCTTGTTGCCGGTGCTGAATCACGAAGACGTTGCGGAGCGGCTACACTGGTTATGCGCGTTATTGATGGACGCCATGAAGTGGCAGCAGGGGGCCGCCAGCTTTGTATTGAATCAGGATCAGCAGCCGCTGGTGCACCAACTGGCCAGTCGCCTGAGCAGCACTTCGCTGCAGCAAGGGTTGCAACAATGGCTTCATTGCCGTCATCAGTTGCTGAGCGTCGTCGGCGTTAACCGCGAACTGCTGCTGACCGAACAGTTACTTGGCTGGGAGCAGATGCTCGGCGCTACCGGCTATTCTCACCCTCATTCGCTGTAAAAGAGTTAAATATTATGTTGTTAGTAGATTCTCATTGTCACCTTGACGGCCTGGATTACCAAACGCTGCACCAAAATGTGGATGATGCTCTGGCGAAGGCCAAGGCGCGCGATGTGGGTTATGTACTGGCGGTCGCTACCACCTTACCGGGCTATCAGGCGATGACCCAGCTGATTGGCTCTCGCGATGACGTGGCGTTCTCCTGTGGGGTGCATCCGCTCAATCTGGAGGGGGGGTACGATTATGCTGAGCTGCGCCGTTTGGCTGCGGCTGAGCAGGTGGTGGCACTGGGTGAGACCGGGCTGGATTACTTCTATCAAAAAGATAATCTTGAGCTGCAGCAAGCCTCGTTCCGTGAACATATCCGCATTGGGCGCGATCTGAACAAACCGGTGATCGTGCATACCCGCGATGCGCGTGAAGACACGCTGGCGATCCTGCGTGAAGAAAATGCCCAGGACTGCGGCGGTGTGCTGCACTGCTTTACTGAGGATTGCGCTACCGCGGAGGCCTTGCTGGATCTGGGGTTCTACATTTCCTTCTCCGGCATTTTGACCTTCCGCAACGCAGAGCAACTGCGTGAAGTGGCGCGCTACGTGCCGCTGGATCGTATTCTGGTGGAAACCGACTCGCCGTATTTGGCACCGGTGCCGCATCGCGGCAAAGAAAACCAACCTGCCTATGTGCGCGATGTGGCTGAATACATGGCGGTATTGAAGGGCGTGAGCCTGGAAACGCTGGCCGAAACCACCACCGCCAACTTTTCACGCTTATTTCACATCGAACTCTAATCTTTGACCTAGGCTATAGCTGGGGTTAACGAAATCTGAATTCTTTTTAAGCTCGTAATTAATCGCCGAAACGGGTAATGTTCCCACCCGTTTTTCGGGCGAGGTGCGGGCATTTTTTGCTCTTTTTTAACAAAAAATAGGCGATATAAGAAAAATGCCCGGTTTTGTTCATCGAAACGTGACTGTCATCAAACATTGCGCAGCCTATTTATTTTACTCTGCGTAATAATTCAAGGGGTGCTCAGACACCCTGAATTGCAGGGGTTTTTCTCCCCCCCTTGCAACGCGAAGAATCGCGAAAAGTAGCAAAGCACTATTACTCAGGAGCACACTCAACTATGTTCAAGAACGCATTTGCAAACCTGCAAAAAGTAGGTAAGTCGCTAATGCTGCCGGTATCCGTATTGCCTATCGCAGGTATCCTGCTGGGCGTCGGTTCCGCCAACTTTAGCTGGCTACCTGCGGTAGTCTCACACGTGATGGCGGAAGCCGGCGGTTCTGTTTTCGCCAACATGCCGCTGATTTTTGCCATCGGTGTTGCCCTGGGCTTCACCAATAACGACGGTGTTTCCGCGTTAGCCGCAGTAGTGGCTTACGGTATCATGGTGAAAACCATGGCGGTGGTTGCGCCGCTGGTGCTGCACCTGCCGGCTGAAGAAATTGCGGCCAAACACCTGGCGGATACCGGTGTGCTCGGGGGGATTATCTCCGGCTCCATCGCTGCCTATATGTTTAACCGCTTCTTCCGCATTCAGTTGCCGGAATATCTGGGCTTCTTTGCCGGTAAGCGCTTTGTGCCGATTATTTCAGGCCTGGCGGCAATCGTTCTGGGCGTAGTGCTGTCCTTCATCTGGCCTCCAATCGGTACGGCTATCCAGACCTTCTCCCAGTGGGCGGCTTATCAGAACCCGGTAGTGGCGTTTGGTATCTACGGCGTGGTTGAACGTGCGCTGGTGCCGTTCGGTCTGCACCATATCTGGAACGTGCCGTTCCAAATGCAGATTGGTGAATACACCAACGCAGCGGGTCAGGTGTTCCACGGCGATATTCCACGTTATATGGCGGGTGACCCAACTGCGGGTAAACTGTCCGGTGGCTTCCTGTTTAAAATGTACGGTCTGCCTGCTGCTGCGATTGCCATCTGGCACTCAGCCAAGCCGGAAAACCGCGCAAAAGTCGGCGGTATCATGATCTCCGCTGCGCTGACCTCGTTCCTGACCGGTATCACCGAGCCGATCGAGTTCTCCTTCATGTTCGTTGCGCCGATCCTGTACGCAATCCATGCCATCCTGGCTGGTCTGGCGTTCCCGATCTGTATCCTGTTGGGGATGCGTGACGGCACCAGCTTCTCACACGGTCTGATCGACTTTATCGTTCTGAGCGGCAACAGCAGCAAAATCTGGCTGTTCCCAATCGTCGGTATCATCTACGGTCTGGTGTACTACACCATCTTCCGCGTGCTGATTGCCAAGCTGGATCTGAAAACCCCAGGTCGTGAAGACACGATCTCTGAGCAGGTTGCACAGGGCGGTTCTGAAATGTCTGCGGCGCTGGTACAGGCTTTCGGCGGTAAAGACAACATCACCAACCTGGATGCCTGCATCACCCGTCTGCGCGTTAGCGTGGCGGACGTGAGCAAGGTTGACCAGGCTGGCTTGAAAAAACTGGGTGCTGCCGGCGTAGTCGTCGCAGGCTCGGGTGTTCAGGCTATCTTTGGTACCAAATCTGACAACCTGAAAACGGATATGGACGAATACATCCGTAATCATTAATTCAGGTAGGGGAGTTTCAAGGGAGGCGAAAGCCTCCCTTTTTTATTGGTTTTAATGTTGATTTATAAGTGTTTTTTATTTCCACTGTCCACATTTAGACCGCAGTTAAACACTATGAGACAAATGCCCACCTCTGCGGGCACCCTGATTAGCCAAAGATCAATGAGGTTTGTCCGCTGCTTTTGGGGTGAGGCTGGACGGGGTCAACGGTTTGCGGTTGGGAAATCATGCGAGTAAAGGTTTCATGACTCACGAATGTGCCCCCACAATTGATATTGGTGCACTGGTTGTAACGTTCTTTGGTGGTTGAGGTGATATAGCTCGATGATCGGGTGTGTGCGGCCTGGCCGCAAAGTGGACAATGCATCATGGCGGGATCCTCCGAGATGCCCTGACTATGGTCAGTGTTGCTAATAATTATCCACAATTATTGCTGTTTTGCATCACTCCATTTCCAGATCATCAATCTTGACCTCCAAATCGAGGGCGGTAGTAAAACCGCTGTTGTTCAGTGAGTGAGCCACTTTAACCAACGTCCAGTTGGCCTCATCGATCTCTTTTTTGAAACCTGAAACAGTGACCGGTGCTTCCGGGTAAATGTCTGCACGACCACGCGCAAGCTGAATAGAGAAGGTCGCAACACCACGCTGAATACGTTCCCAGTTGGCCTTTGCCGCGCGCTGCGCATTATATTTTGATGCGTAGGTATGACGCAGTACCAACACATTTTCATTACTGCCTATCAGGTATTCACCCTGTTTTTCATCAACAACAACCGGTTTTTTTACCCGACGGCGTTTAACCTTCACCTGTTCGTTTTTCGCTGTGCGGGTATTCAGCCAGTTGGCCACAACGCCGGTATAAGCTCCCCGATCGGTTAGGGTGAATTGATGGCTATCACCTGACTGGCGATTAATGAGGATTGCCGGTATCGGTTTTCCCCCGGCGGTCATATTTTTCCCCTGTTTAAAAAACAGCAGATTGCCGTTTTTTATGGCGGCCACAGCGCCATTCTCTTTTGCCAGTCGGGTGATAAAACTCCCGTCTGACTCGGTAGTTTGGTCGATATGTCCGATCTGAATGTTTGCCACATTCTTATTGATGACCGCCGCCAACTTATTGCGGCCGGCAATGGTTCGGACAATGTCCCCTATGGTTTTTTTATGATAAGAGGCATCGCGCTGCACGTTCAATGTTTGCCGAAAATCGGCACTGCGGGCTGTTATGGTCAATACGTCAGGTGCGCCGGCATGGCCGATTTCATCAACGACAAACGTCCCTTTATCGATCACCCCGGTATCTTTCCAGCCAAGTGCAACAGCCAGGCTGACGCCACGGCGGGGCAGCTTCAAATTGCCTTCGCTGTCGTCAAGCTCAATATTGATCTGGTCAGCCTCAAAACCCAGGTTATCCGTTAGCGTCAGGTTGATTAATTTTTCTTTCACCTTCCCGGTGATATCAACGCCCTCAATGCTAAGCGAGTATGCCGGGGTATTGTCGCCGCCGAGTTTGTCTAACGTATCGTTCAGGCTCATGACAGGAATCCGCCGACGGTATCGGAAACCTGCTCGGCCAGGTCTTCAAATTGCTGAGACAAATCACCAAACATGTCTTTTAGCCCTTCATCCGTGCGCTTGAGCGTGATCGTGAACTCAATACGACGGGCTGAGCCATCCGCAAAGAATACAGTTTTGGTGCGACTCAGGCTTTCGATCACGAACATGCCATGTATTGCGCCGCTCCCCTCAATCAATGACCAGGCCTTGCCGGTTTCCGCCATTAATTGGATAGCCATCAGGGAAACCCGGCCCCCGGTTAATGCCGGCAGCAAAACGCCGCTCAGCGTGATGGTTTCATCATCCGGCCCCAAAAACTGGCTTTGTGGGCGAAGCCCGACGCGGCTATTGGTCGGATGCCGCCAGGCCATTTGGTGCTGAAACTCCTGGTATGGAACGGTTTGCAGCATGAATACGAACATGCCTAATGCCATCATCATAATGATCGTCCTCACTCGATATCGTTAAAACTGCTGTTCGCTCTGGATCTTGCCTGCCGTTCCCGCGCATCCAGTTGCCGAGCGACTTCCCGCGCAATGTCCTGTGGGTTGTGGTGGGCCTGAGCGACAATCTGAATAGGGGCGTGAATGTCAATGTAGGTATCACCGCCCTGGTGATGCGATGAAGTGGCCCCGCGCGGGTACTGGCTCCCCGGCAGGCTGTAGGGATGCAAGGGGGCGTCCGCAGCGGTGGCAGGGCCACCCATAAATAACGCGGCAACTGCCGCCATGGCAGCGGTATTCTTGCGACTGGTGACATTCGCCGGCCCGTTGACAATTTCCGGGCCATACTCGCCCACGACGCCAAATTTCCCCAGCGGGATCCTGCCGCCGCTGTCATGTTCACCGGTGTAACGCCGCCGTATGGCATCAGCAGAATTACCTTGCGGGCCTGGCGTCATGACCACACCGGCCCGGCGGGCAGCATCGGCAACGCCTGGGTTTGTCTGTGCTAATAGACGGGTTTTATCCGATTTGGCTTTAACTTCATCCAGCTTGTCTAAAACCCACTTAATTGAATCTGTGAGAAGTTTCAGCGGGGTAAGCGCTAATTCAATACCTGATGCCAGAAATTCGCCGAACTTTTTCCCCGCCGATGCGGCACTGTTCAGGTTGTCTTTTGTCGACTTCACCGGGGTTAGCAAATCGGTAAACCAGCCCCACAGGGCCTTAATCTTGTCGCCAATCCAGGTGAATACCGGCATCAGCGGTGCAAAGGCGTCTTTGATGGGGGCCGCCGCAGCTTTGAACCCATCAACTACACCGCTCAGGAATGCCTTGATGGGTTTCCAGTATTTATAAATCAGCAGGCCCGCGCCGACGACGGCAGCAGCAATTAACCCAAGTGGGCTAACCAAAATACCGAACATGCTCCCCAGACCGCCCAGGGCGAAACGCAGGAACCGCAACGGGGACGTAGCCAACCAGGTAAAGACGCGGCCAATGCCCTTAATCCCTTTGGTTGCAGTCTGTAGCGGTGATGATGCGAAAGACGCGACGGCGCGCCCGGCGCTGCCAAGGTGCTGTTTAGAAAAGGTCAGTGCATTCTTTCCCGCTTCCAGCAGTGAACGGCCGAAACTACCAACCTGTTTTGTGGTGATCGGGGTGGTGCTGGCAAATTTCAGCATGCTGAGTGACAGGTTGGGCAGCAGGCGGATCCCCAACATGCGTGTGCTGAATCGGAGCAGGGCGAACGGCCCCAACAGACCGACAACGGCGATGGCCAGCGTACCGAAAACGGTGGTTGAAATGGCGGCGGCTGCGCCAATCTTAACGAGGGCGGCGCTGATTTTTGGATGTGCTTTCAGGAACTCAGCAACGCCATGTAAAAAGTTGCTGATGCCTTTTGCCGTTTTACGCAGCCAGGCGTCATTTTTTTCAAATAATTCAACGCTGATATTCTCCAGGGCGGCATGTAACATCGTCATGTCGCCTTTCATGTTATCCAGCATGGTATTGGAAACCCGCCGGGCCTCCCCGTCGTACTCACCCGGCGCGCCTCGCATCTGTTGCAATTTGCCGTCTGACACCGCCCGCATCAGTTCACCAAATCCGGTGACGGCATACATGCCGGCAATGTCTTTAAAAATCTTACCGCGATCGACGTTCCCCATTTTGGACGTTTTTTTGTCGATGTCTTTTAGGATATCGACCAAATCACGCATGTTGCCGTCTTTATCTTTGGTTGTTACGCCCAGCTTTTTAACCGTGGCGCTATTACCGATACGGCTCAGAATGGCACGCATCGCGGTACCCGCCTGGCTCCCCTGAATACCGGCATTACCCATAATGGCCGTGGCAGCGGATACGGTTTCCAGGCTTTGCCCATACTCACGCCCCACACCGGCGGAATATTTCAGTGATTCTCCCAGCATGGGAATATCAACGTTGTTACGGGTAAACAGGGCGGTGAGCACGTCGGCCACCCTGTCCATCTTTTCCGCAGGGATCCCCATGGCGGTTTGGATGTTTGACGCAATATCGGCGGTGGTGCCAAGGTCAATGTCACCGGCAGAGGCCAGATTTAACATGCCTGGCATCGCTTTTAAAACTTGCTGGGGTGAATAGCCGGTTCTGCCAAGGAAATATTGCCCCTCGGCCACCTGGAGATCGGTGAATTTTGACGATAGCGGCAAGGTTCGCGCCTGGTGCCGCAATGACTGCATTTGCGGATCGGCTTTGGTTGGGATGCGCGTCACTGCCTGGGTTTTACTCATCATCGCATCGAAATCATAGCCCACATGCAGGGCGTCAACCAGTCCACGGCCCATGGCGCGCCCGGTGGCCATTGACGTATAGCCCACCCCGGCGGCCATCACTTTGCGCTGATTGCTTTCATCAAACTGGTGGCGCGCGGCATTCAGCCGCTTTTGCTGCTGGGCCTGCTGGTCTAATCGTTTCTGCTGCGCGGCTAATGCGCCCGTCACCCCGGTGATGTTTGACCGCAGAGAACGCTGAGCCTCGCCCAATCGATTTGTTGCCACGCCGCTGTTTTGCAGGGCGGTACGCTGGTTTTGCAGTGAAAGCCGTAAATCCGCGAATTTCTGTTGAAGCTTGGCCGCTTCTTCCCTGGCTTTCTGAAATTGGCGGGCCTGCTTGGCGGTCGGGCCGTCAGTGGATTTCAATGCAATGGCCAGATCGCGCGCTTTATCGCGGGCCGTGTTCAGCGCCTGCGCGGCGGCGGCAACCTGGTTTTTGGTCTTGCGGAAACCGTCAATTTTTCCGGCTTGAGTATCAAGCTGTTTTAACTGGTCTTTTGTGGCTTTAACCGACGCGGCCAGCGCTTTATTGCTGGCCTGCATGGATTTAAACGGGCGGGTGATTTTATCGACCGCACTCAGTAAAACCTGCAATCGGAGGTTTTTGTCACTCATCACTTGCCCCGCTGCGGATAATGGCTCTGTGCCGCCATTCCAACAGCTCGGCCAGCGGCATCAGGTCGGTAACGGTTGGCGGCCAGTGGAAAACGGCGGCAATGTCCGCCGTCAGGTCTTCGACGGTTAGCTGTTTAGGAAATCGGATCTGACCGAACTCGGTAAGAAAAAAAGTGCCAACGCTTGGGACAACTGATACAGGTCTGCCGGATCCAGGCTGGCGACTTCGTTAGCCGTCAGGGCCGGGGAGGTGATACGCGGTAACACGGTGATCAGTGAATTGACGTCAGTTTCAATCAGCTCCTGCAAACGGGTGCCACGCAACGCACCGGCGTTTGGTTTGTTCACGGTCACTTCGGTGATCTGGGTGGTGCCGCGCAGGACAGGAACGTCCAGGATCACCGGTTTGTTCAACAACCCGGTAACGGCATTACCCTGGCCATCATCAATTTCAGTGTTTACAGTTTTGTCGCTTTTCATTGTTTAACCTTCATTTTGTTTGGTTTACCGGCCCCAGACCGGGGCCACGGAAACACCTGTGCAAGTGGGCAGGGCGGTTACAGGCCGATAGCGCGGCGATGTTCTGCCAGGCGGTCGACGCCATCCACGATTTCGATCATGTTCACTACGTCGATTTCAAGCAGGACAGCGCCGTCCATCGTCAGTTTGTAATAGGTATTTTTGGCGCTGAGTTTGGTTTGCGTGTTGTCACCCTGCTTGTAGTTGCCAAAATCAAACTCAGAAAAACGACCGCGCATGACCACTTCCACGGCGACAATTTCGCCGGTGTCATCGCGCTGGAAAGAGCCAACAAAACGCAGCAGTACGCCATCAACCTTGGCGATCCCCCACTGCTTATAAAGCTGAGCCTCAATGCCGCCAAGGGTGATTTCTGCGTCCAGCGCGCCATCATCGATCCCCAGATCAACGCCGGCACTGCCGTTCATGCCGCCGCCGCGATACTGTTCAAGCTTTCGCGTCAGTTTCGGCAGGGTGATTTCTTCAACGACGCCCTGATAGTTGTTGGCGTCGTTGAATAGGTTCAGGAATTTCAGTTTGCGTGGTAAGGCCATCGCGTCCCCCTTAGCTGTTCACGTTCTGAGTGAAATTCATCAGATACTGGTCGGTGATACGCTGGCGCAGCAGCAGATTTTCCAGCGGCGGCACGGGCGTGTAGTTGTAGTCCAGGATCAGCTTGCCCGCTTTCAACGTGTCTTTATCGTTGGCCGCATCATCCATCCAGCAATCGCCGTCGATAATGTAGCCGCCGGATTTCAGCGCACGGAATTTGGCCTTGATGCCTTCGATAATGTCTTTGGCAAGGGAAGGGTGCATAGGCTGATCAACGGCCCACATTTGTGCTTCGGCCATGGTGTCGGCCAACACCTGCGCGGTACGGGTGTAGTTCTCAAACTGGAACAGCGGATCATCTGAGCAGGTGCGGGAACCCCAGAAACGGAATCCATCTTTGCGGATCAACGTGGTGACGTCGTTTTGGTTCAGCAGATTGGCGTCGGTGGCCGTATCCTGTAAATCCCAATACACGTCAGCGCTGATGCCGGTCACGCCGTTGACGCCGACGTTTGACAGAGTTTTGTGCCAGCCAGTTTGCTCATCAATCTTGGCGCGCATGCCTAATGCACGGGCCGTTGCGTAGGCTGTGGCGGATGCGTTGGTCACGCTGTCCCAGCTCAGGAAGTCTGGCCAGATCAGCATGGCTTCACGCTGGCTGAAATTTTTACGGTAATCGATGGCTTCGGCCACGGTTTTACAGCCGTAGGCGCTCAGGTACGCGAAGCCGCGCAGGCTTTGAGCGATAGCTAACAATTCAGAGGCTACAGCCTCATTATCATGACCGGGCACACCCAGAATGCGGGGCTTTACACCAAGTTGGCTTTGCGCGGCCAACAGGGCCTTCATGCCGGTTTTTTTGCCTTCGGTGGTCACGCCGCCGATGATGTTGGTGGTGGTTTCCGCTTCGGTTTCACCCTGAGCGACACGCACTACGACAGTTACCGGTTTTGTCTGGTCGCCAATGGCGTCCAGGGAACGGGCCAGGGTGCCTGACTCACCGGCTTTACCGCTGGCGGTCAATACGTCGGTAAGCAATACGGGCGTGTTTAATGGGAAGGTTTTCGCGTCGGCGTCATCACCGGTACAGACCAGCCCAACAATAGCCGTGCTGACGGTGGTGATGGTGCGGGTGCCTTCGTTGATTTCCTGCACGCGCACGCCGTGGTGGTAGTCTTGAGCCATTAGGTGGATCTCCTGTAACGGTGTTCCCCTATGGTGTCTGCGGCGGGTGGTTAATGCATGTGGCGGGCTTTGTGTGGTAGGTGGCACAAGGTGCGCGTATCAGTAGAACTAAGGGTAACGTAAGGAAAGATCACGATCGTTTTAACCGATCAATGTCGATGCATTGATCTACACAACCAATTGGACGGATTTTAACCAGGCGCGGTATTGTCATTAGACTTATCGCGGTAACATCAGGGAAACGCCGCACACTACACATAGCCCGCATCATTTGCGGGCTATGTCTTTTGGGTCAGTTGCTTTCGACGTTTACGCCGCTAATCTTCGTAAACGACTCATCATCATAAAACCTGTCGTCTTTTTCGTTGTAGAACATGCCAATTTGGCAAAGGTTATCCACTGCAAATGGGATAAGATCGAAACCATCTAAACTGAAGTAATCGTCAGCGACAATGATGTTTTCTACTTTGTTACCGCCGGTTTTAATGACGGCATAGTTTCCGGTTCTCATTATGAAAATTCCTCAATAATTACAATACCCGGTGCCCCATCACCGCCTTTGTACATCGTCCCGACAAAACTAGTGTCATAAGCACCGCCGCCGCCTGAACCCGGCGCACTGCCACCGATGCCGCCGCCAGCGCCTGCACGACCACCACCACCAAAATAGGAGCAACCGCCGATGCCTGCCATCATGACAGAACCCGACTGTCCATCGGTGCCAGAACCACCGGGGATGCAGATATCACCGGTGGTAGCGAACCCACCGCCACCACCCGCCGTATTTGAAACACCAGATTTGCCCCCGCCCCCACCGCCGGGTGCTGAAAACAAGGAAGAGAAGAATGACGCTCCACCATCGCCTCCGTTAGCTGCTCCAGTTCTTCCAGCGCCGCCACTGCCAATGGTCACGGGATAACTTGCGGCACCCGATAACTCGAACTTGGTAATGACAGTGGCACCTGCGCCGCCCCCTGCGCCGGAGAAAGTTTCAGTATTATTGTGAGACTGACAGCCACCACCGCCGCCGCCACCGCCCGTCAGCGTGATGCGAATGAATTTAGCCTTCGCCGTTGGTTTATACATTCCGCTAGTTGTGAACGTTCGCGTATTGAGCAGCCGTCCTGATGGGTTACTCACTGCTTTTATTGCCTTAGGCGTCGCTGCCTCTGATTCACTGTCACTGTCTGTGGCGCTGCTCAGTTGCACAAACCCTTTTTCTTTCAGCGTGGCATCCGGGTGATTACGGGACTCGGCGTGTCCTTTAATCGCCTCTTCGACGTAGGTTTTTACTTCAATAATTGCATCATCGACATATTGACGCGTTGCAAGTACCACGGACGGGTCAATCTTAAGCGTCACCGCCTCGGTGCTGGAGACAATCAGCACCATTCTAATTGTTTGTGTGCGGCCGCTGCCTTCCTGTAACTGCGGCTTGTAGGTCTCCGGGCAGTTTGCGACCGCAATCAGTGTGCCGTCAGAGGAAAACAGGCCAATCTCCCTAATCCACCAACCGCCCTCATTTTCCGGGATGATTTGCTCAGCGATAATCTGGCTGTCATTGCCGGGGTCAATGGTCAGCATATTAATAGCTGCGCGACGCTTCTCACCCTTAAGGGCCGTTTGTGCCGCGTCAGGTGTCGGCAGGGTGCCGCCACCGTCACCGACGGCGATATGCGTCAGGTCAACTCGGGTGCCGAGTGCGGTCGCATTGGCCAGTTTCGCTGCGCCCTGGCTGGTCAGAATGGCAAAGAATTTTGCTGTCATGCGTTTACTCTCAGGTTGTCAATAAGATGAATTGCCGCGCCGCTATAACCGGTGCCGCCGACAGAAATGGTTTCGGGTATATAGGGATAAACGGTCAGCGCATCGCCGCTGTAACTTGCTGCCCCAACATAGCCAGCACCAGCACTGGACAGGCTAATCGCAAGGCCGACAAGGTGGCGACTGGCTGGTTTGGCGTCGGCTATCATGCGCTCCAGCTCCCGATACATCTCATCAGTGATGCCGGTTTCCAGTACGCCGACAACCAGTCGAAACGTGCCGGGGGGCTCGTTGAGCTGCCACCACTCGCGCACCTCAATCAGATAACCCAGCGGCTCAACGACACGACGCAGTGCGCTGATGGTGCCTTTATGCCGGTGCACAAAATGCGCACTCTCGACAACGCTGCGTTTTGTCGCCTCCGGCCAATGCTCATCCCATCGGTCGACTGAAAACGCCCACGCCAGATACGGCAACAGGTTTAGCGGGCAGGCTTGCGGGTTCCAGAGCTGGCGCAGCGGTACTGGCACCCGCGCGAATTCAGCGCAGGCCGTCGCTGCCGCCACTTCCAGCGGTGACGACCCGACCGGCAGCAGGCGACTATCATTCATCGGATCCCCCAACGGCCAACTGGTACCGGGAACAGTTCGACGCCTGCGTCTCGTCTAAAACGATATCGGCAGCCGGGCTTTTCAGTTCAACACGTTGCACACCTTCAACATGCAAGGCGGCATAAATGGCCGACAGGCGAATATCACGCCCGAGGCGGTGCTGCGTGCCGATATAGGCTTTGAGCTTTTGCTCCGATGCCTGTCGAACAGGTTCAGCCTCCGGCCCCGGAAACAGGTAGAGCACAGCGTCAATCTCATATGACACAATCTCCGCCGACTGCACGGTCACCCTGTCAGCCACTGGCCGCACATCCTCGGCATTGAGTGCCGCTTCAACAATCGCAATCAGCTCCGGGCTGGCCGTGCCGTCGCCCTCGCGGGACAACACCGACACCGTAACGCTCGCCGGTGTTGGGCTGGTGACAGATACGTCGGCGACGCGGCCGTCAGCACTGCGACCATGGAATTGATACGCCCCCACCGACCCGGCCACGCTCAATCCCTCAAAGGCTTGCTGGATACGCACACGAAAATCACTGTCACTTTCTATGACGGCAGCCACAGGGGGCAATGTGCTGTCGTCGGCCGGGGTGATCACCAGTCGGGCAACGTTATAATTGCCGCCGAGCTGGTCGAGGTCACTGCCTGCGGCATACCCCAGCATGACCGCCTGCGCAGCCTCATTAACGCGTTGGCGTAGCAACACCTCTCGATAGGCATTTTCCTGCAATAGTTTAACGACGGGTTCTGACTCAAATTGCAGCGTTCGCCTGACGCTCTCTTGTTTATCGACGGGGAACAGGGAGATAAACCAGGCTTTTCTCTCAGAAAATATCGACTCAAAATCAAGAGATTCAATTACGCCTGGCGCTGGTAGCTGGCTCAAATCAATGGTGGCCATTATTGCCCCCTGACCGGTAAGGAAAACTGGATACGTCCGGCGGTGTCCGTCCGGTTGCCGACCAAATCAGCCACCATTTCCCCGTCAACGCTGGAAGCGAGATTGATCGCAGTGAGAGAAATGCGGGTTTCCCAGCGCAGAACCGCACCATAAATGGCGGCCATCATCTGGAGGTTCAGCGCGGGATTTTGTGGCTGGTCAATCAGGGTCGAAAGCTGCGAACCGTAGTCACGGCGCATGACTCGGCTACCGACAGGGGTGATCAAAATATCGCTGATCGACTGGCGGATGTGTTCGATCTCGCTGATAGCCTGGCCATCGTTACGGTTCATGCCGAGATACATCATGATGTTGGCCCCCCGGTGTTACCGCCGCCGTTCTGCACGTTGCCGTGATAATGGATGTGGATGATCACGCCGTTGGAATTAAAGCTGCCGCCGGTGTGGGTGATATTCCCGAACATTTCGCCGCCGTATTTGAGCAACAGTGAGCCGGCAATCAATTTATTGGTGCATTCCACGACGGGCGCATCCAGGGTGATCATCTGGCTGGCCGTCACCATCACGACGTTGGCGGTGGCGATGATTTTTTCAGATGCCTGAATATCGGCCTGTTTCATGCCCTTCGCCGTCAGCGTGCCGTTTTCAGGCTCGTACTGAATGACCGCGCCATCCGGGAAATCCAGGCGGACAGCATCGGGTGACGCCGAGGCGGCGGGATACTGATCGGAAAATACGCCCGGCAGTACAAAACCCGTGGTCAAATCACCGAAGATGCTCAGCACGATCACCTGTTCGCCAACCGACGGGGCAGACCAAAAGCGCACGCGCCCGGCACGCAGCGTCAACCAGTTCAGCCAGTCGGTTTCATTTTTCCCGATCTTCACGCGGCACAGGCCTTTGGCCGTGTCCACTTCGGTGACGGTGCCAATGCGCACAATGTTAGCCAGGAGGCGTTTTAGTTCGGCGATGGATGCTTTCATGCTGCCAGTGTGCCGCGTGCGGGCGCGTGGGGCATTTTGTGTGCCTTGTGCCAGCGATGGCACAAGGCGGTGGCGTGGTCAGTAAGGCGGGGTGATTATTTGGCGATGTGCGTTAACGCCAGATCCTTAATCCATTCAATATCAGCATCGGTGAAGCCCAACAACTGCCGGCGCGCATAGCGCACGGTGGGGCCGTCTGGGCTGACTTTATCCCGCAGGCCGTAATGGTGGACGGCGGATAAATTGGTCACGCCGGCGGCAAATGTCACAGCGGCTTCATCGGTGTTGGATTCGGTTTTCATAAAGCGCGCGGTGCGCAGCCGGGTAAACATCTTGCGGCGGATGCGCCCGTGTTTGTCCCGCCGTTTGTTTTTACGCGGTATGTACGGCGAACCGTCCGGGTTCTTCTGTTCCTGAATGTGCTTTTGCTGGCGCTGGCGCAGCTCTTTGGCCACCTGGCGGGTAAATACCTGGCGGGACTGCGGGGAAAGCTGCTGTAGCAATACGGACAGCGTTTCGTCCAGCGCCTGGAGGTCGCTTAAGCTGCCCATGCTGCCACCTTGCGGCCTTCCATCCAGATCTCATAACTGCTGAGGTCACTCGGCGGCGGTGCTGGCTCATCCACATGCCTGACGTTCAGCTTGCCATTGTCCTCGCTGACGATCACACGTTCGGTCAGTTTCAGGTCAATGCTGATATCCCGCGCGGCATTATTCAGAAAATCGGCTTCAAAGGTGAAGCCATCGCCGCGTTTATCCGGGTTGGCCATGATATCGGGCTGATGGGTACGCAACCAATGCAGGATAGGCACGATCAACAGATTGGCGTCATCGGCATAGCTGGTCACGATAAGGTTGAGCGTGTACTGATATTCAAAAGACAGCGACGGGGCCAGGGTGGAATAAATTACCCCTTTATCAATGAAAATGTGCAGGCAATCGGGATTTTGCTTCACATACTTTACGGAACCGCTCAGGGCTGCGCGAAGTGAGTCCGGTTTTAACATGATCGCTCCTACGGTTGCGCCAGGCAGACGTTGCGGATGTAATCTTGCAGGCCGGCTATTTGGCTGTGGGCGGTTTCGATTCGACTTCTGAGGGTGTAATAATCCCGCTGAGCGGCGTCAGTAAGTCGGGGGCCGTCTGCATCAGCCAGGCCGGCGGCGGTGGCGGTTGGGCATGTGGCGCTGAGCCGCAGCCGGCGACGGCCATCGGCAACATCACGCTGCAAATCATCAATTTTACTTTTCGCATCGGTTAATTCCCGGCTTCGGTTTTCGTCTATGGCAGCAACAGCACGCTGCGTCTTGTTTTGCCAATCAATCTGGCGTGTCAGCTTACTGTTGGCATCCTGCAACGTGTCACGCATCTGGCGCAGCCCCTGATTGCTGTAGAACAGAAAGGCCAGCAGGCAGAGCAAAATCAGGACGATGACGGCAATCAGACGGGCCATTTTTGCCCCCAGGTGCAGACCTCATGCTCTATATCGCGGCGGTTCATCAGACCTTTCCACGGTTTTCCACCGGCGTAAATCCACTGGCGAAGGCCATCACACGCGCCGGCTGCGTCGCCTGCGTTCAGCTTGCGCAGCAGGGAGGAATGCTCAAAAGCGTAAACGCCCACGTTGTAGCTGAAACTGATCAGCGCGGCTTTTTGGTACTCCGTCGCCGGAACCTTTACCGACCGCTCAACCGAACGGGAAAAGGGGATCAGGTCTTTATCCAGCATGGCCTTGCATTGCGCCAGGCTGTAGCGCTTGCCGGGGATAATATCGGCCCCGGTGTGGCCGTAGCAGACTGTCAACACGCCAGCAACGTCGCGATAGGGTTCCAGCCTGACGCCTTCCAGTTCGGGGATCATTAATGTGGCGATCGCCAGTGCGCCAGTACCGGCAGCGCCAAGCAAACTTTTCCGCAAGGTAGATGACATCGCCATTATTCGGCCTCCTTACGGAACAGGCGGCGCTTTACCGGCGGTTCAGTGATGATCCCGGCGCTCACCCCTTTCTCATAGGCTTTGGTGCGCCGCCAGTCGAAATAGGTCTGCGTGAGATAAGTGATCAGGCCCAGGATAAAACCACCGATCACCGCAACCTGATTCCAGTCCACATGGCGGAACCAGTCGACCAGACCGCCGGTGCAGAGTCCGCCGGCAATGCAGTAGTTAAGACCGGCGGCAAGTTTTTCCGTCATAATTTTCATTCTCCACCTCCCGCCCGCAGGGGGTTAATCCCATAATTGAAGGGTTTGCACCGATGCGGCCTGAATGATATCCGGCATGTCTACCGGGCAACCGTGGGGCAGAATTGGCCCCCGATCGGCCAGGCCCGGATTGCTCAGCAATACCTGCTCGGTGACACCCTGTGTTTTGCCGTAATAGCGCTGGCACAGTGCATCAACGGTGTCACCCTGGTGCGCATAGACTTTCATCAGATCAACTCAATCGTCATGCGCGGCAGCGATTGGCAATCATTAATGGCCCAATCCGCATCGCGGCGCAGGTCATCAACGGTTGGCTCCAGCGATTCGGCCCGCTTGTTGCCTGAATTGGTGGCGTCAAAGCTGCGAAATCGCTCGGTAAGGCTGGCCTGTGTCAGACAAAACACCGCGCGGCGGTAAAGCTGTACGCGGGTGCTCTCATCATCCAGACGGTCGGCAGGAATCTGATCCAGCTCGCTATATCCCGCGCTTTGTTGCTGTTTTCGCCAGTTGGCCAGGCGATCGTTAACTTCATTGATGGCATTGCGGGCGGCTTCCAGCAGGCGCGGCTGTGTGATCGTGCCGTCCTGGCGCATATCTTCCCGGTACTGTTTCAGGTCGATATCCGGCCAGAAATCCGTATTTTTGATCACCGTGCTGACCGGTGGCGTGGGGCTTGGCGTTACATCAATTTCCAGATTGTTGCCGGGGTTCTGGTCGCCCGGTGCGGGTTCAATCGCTATGCTGACCATGGTTTTTTCTCTGTGAGTCGGGCGGTGGACGGGAGCGTTGATGCGGTTAAAACCTGTCGCGGCTCCCGTGCCGCCCTCGCCGGGGGCGATTCGTTAACTTCCTGCCTGAATGAGTTTTTCCAACTGCTTGATATCCGTTTTCACGCCAGAGTTTTCATCTTTCAGCAGGGCCTTTTTTAATGTGTCCAGGGCAAGCACGTTGTCACCGTCTTGACGCAGGGCATACCCTGCGAATTTATACAGCCGGGCTTTGACCTTGTCCGGCATATCCTGCCCTGTGAGCAACTGCTGAGCGCGGAGTAACTGCGCGGTATCCAGCGGCTTATTGGCCGTCATGCTGCGTTGTGCGGCGGCGGCCAACTCTTCGGCAATCAGGCAACCGGTAGAGCGTTCGAAACCGTCCGGGGCAACCAAATCATGCTTGAGAGCGTATTCGCCGATATTCAGCGCGGTTTCCAAATCGCCCACGTCCAGCAACCAGACCAGCACGCGCATCAGAATGGCGTCCTGCCTGCCTGCATCACTTTGCAGCACACCGGCCACCCACGGCATGTAAGTGGGGATCATGCTGCGTTTCAGTTCCGCCTTGGTGTCGTGGGACTCGACACCGCTCAGCCTGGCCAAGTCCTGCTGCATCTTGAACAGCAGCAGGTCATAGTTGCCCAGGTGGCTCAGGCTGGCCGCCTCGCTCAGCGAGGAGGATTGCTGCGCAGCGATATATTGCTTATGTCTGCGTGCCGGACTGGTCATGGGTTAACCCTCCGTCGGTGCCGGTGCGGCTGGTTTCAGGATTTCGATGTTTTCGATCAGTGCGGCGCATTGGTAATCTTCCACCACGTACGCCTCGTTGACCGATTCGTAGTTTTCAATGCGATCGCGCTTCGGGTTGTCGATGATGTGGCGGCGGCGCGTGCCGTCCTGCCAGTAAATCGACAGGTTATCCAGACGGGTGATCAGAATGGTGTTATCCGGGAAGGAAGGGACGCGCACCGCCTGCAATCCGCCGATGCGTTTTTGCGAAATGATGACGTCCGCCGCCAGCATTTCGCTGTTTTCCTGCTCTTTGTTGACGATTGGGAAGTATTTATCCGCCAGCAATGAGCGACCCACGATGGCGACCAACTCGGTGTCGTCCTGGAACCAGGCGGCGATCAGCTCATTGACGGCATCCATAACGAGGGCGTCCAGGTTGTGATAGTCGCCAGTTTTGCCGATGCGGATTTTTTCTGACACGACAGCGCCAGCCTCATCCAGAATTTTTGACATCACCTGATCCGGCGCGCCTTTGCGGATTTTTTCCAGCCAGCCAATATTCACGTCCTGCAACAGCTTGTTGACGGTGAAATCTGACGTTTTCGCACGCTTCACACCGTTCCAACCGATCATGATGCGATCCAGCGCCTGGCGTTTCACAATCTGGTTGCGAATTTTGACCTGAAAATCCTTGAACTTGGCCCATGAATCCAGTTTTGAATACTTCAATGCAGTATCAAAGTTGGTCTGGGTACACATGTAGCCTTGTTCATCCAGGCTGGTTGGATCGATGGGTTCACGGTCTTTTTCATCGGTGTTAGTGGTGCTGGCAACCGGGCGATCAATCCCCAGGCCGATTTTGTCACCGCTTTGTTCATCTACCGGGACGATATTGATTTTTTTCAGGAAACCGCTGCTTTCCTGGATTTTTTCTTCCAGGGTTTGGCTGACGGAGGGCTCAACGGTGAACTTTCCCGCCACGTCCAGGGCATCAATGCCGTTGATGGCCGCAATCTGGTTCACATACTTCTTGTACTGCTCACGTGTTACCTTTCTCATGTCTCTTTTCCTATAAATCGGCTAGAACGGTGCTGTCACCGCCTGTAATTGGTTGCTTAACAGTCGGTTAGCTCGGCGCTTTCGCCACCCGTTGACAGATCGCGACGCTTGTCGCTGCGGTCGGTGGTGCTGAGTTTGGTTTCCAGACCAGAAAATGCCGTCTCGCTGGCGGTCAGTCGGTCTGTCAGCTTTTGAATGGTGTCTTTCATGCCATCCAGACCGGAAAGTTTTTCCTCGGCCTGCTGCTGCCTTTCGGCGACCAACTCCACGGCCTGGTGAACATCGATAAAGCGCGCATCATCAGAGGCCTGCCGTTTGCTGAACATGGCTTTAATGCTGGCGAGCAGGTTCGGCTTATCGGTTTCCGGCGTTTCGAATTCGAGGGTGGTTTCTTCGGCGGCAGAGAAAAACAGGCCTTGCTGTGCCAGGTGATTTGAGCTGAATTTCATCGCTTCACTGCCGAGTGATGCCGGGTTATCCGTGAACGCGAGGCCGGTCAGATAGGCTTTGTTGGTGTCAGCGAATTTTTCGTAATACTCAATGCTGGTGAAAATTTTCTGGCGCTTATTGTTCAACTGCACCAGTCCATCCGTTGCATCAACCTGGGCGTAGAGCGCCATTTTCCCTTTTAGCGGGCCATCGCTGATTTCATCGGCACTCAGGGAGATCACATCACCATAAGCACAGAAGGTGCTGTCAGGGAAAATGCTCAGGTAATGCTCAAGATTGACGCGCGCCGGTTTGAATTTCTGGTTATAGGTGTCGGCCATCTCTTTGATGTGCTGGCGCTGGATCTGACGGCCATCACTGGTTGCTCCCTCGACGGCGACACGGAAAGATTTTGAAATTGGCATTGGATAAGCCCCGATCATGTAAGCGAATGTGGCCGGTGTTGGCCGTGTTTGGCTTATGGTGGCGGGGTGCTGGAATGGGGACAACGCGGCGGCCTTGTGTGGCCAATGGCACAAGGTGCATTAAGGGTATTGGCGGTAGCGGGTAGGTAGCCTTTCGGCATTGAAATGTTGAAATTCAGGCTGATTGCGCATGAACGCTATTACTATCAGTGCCGATTTAGATCCCCGTCGTCAAGCGATGTATCTCTACTGGCAAGGGCTGCGAGTGACCCGCATCGCCGAGATGATCGGGGTGAAGTCCGTCACGGTACACAGTTGGAAACGCCGCGACAAGTGGGACGATTACGGCCCGCTCGACCAGATGCAAATCACGACCGCCGCCCGGTATTGCCAACTGATCCTAAAGCCGGAGAAGGAAGGGCGCGATCTTAAAGAAATTGACCTGTTGGCCCGCCAGGCGGAGCGACACGCCCGCATAGGGAAATACAACTGCGGCGGGAATGAGGCCGATCTTAACCCCAACATTGCCGCCCGTAACGCCGGCCCGCGCAAACGCACGCAGAAAAATGCCTTTACGGATGAGCAACACGCCCGGCTGAAAGACATCTTTTTAGAACAGATGTTTGAGTATCAACGCAGTTGGTATCAGGCCGGGCTGTCGAAAGAATTTCGCATCCGCAACATTCTGAAAAGTCGTCAGATCGGCGCAACCTACTACTTTGCCCGTGAAGCCCTTATCGACGCCCTGGATACGGGCCGCAATCAGATGTTTGTTTCTGCCTCGAAGGCTCAGGCGCATCAGTTCAAAAACTACATCATGGCCTTTGCGCAGGAGGTTGATGTAGAGCTGCGCGGGGAAACGATCATCTTGCCGAATGCGGCGGAAATGCACTTCCTGGGCACCAACTCCAACACCGCCCAAGGGCGACCGGGCAACCTGTACCTGGATGAATATTTCTGGATCCCGGGGTTTAAAAAGCTTCGCCGGGCCGCATCGGGTATGGCGTCGCAAACACGCTACCGTTCAACCTACTTTTCCACCCCGTCCAGTATGACCCATGAAGCCTATTCATTCTGGAATGGCACGCTGTTTAACAAGGGGAAATCGAAGGACAGACGCAGGGAAATTGACGTTAGCTATAAACGCTTGGCCAGTGGCCTGCTCTGTGAAGATAAGCAGTTTCGCCAGATTGTCACCATTGAGGATGCGTTGCGCGGTGGTTGTGACCTGTTTGATCTCGATGAGCTGCGCGAAGAAAACAGCGATGAAGACTTTGAAAACCTGTTCATGTGTAACTTCATTGATGATACCGCGTCGGTGTTCCCGATGGGGGAAATGCAACGTTGCATGGTCGACAGTTGGGAGCATTGGACTGACGTTAAACCCTTCGCATTGCGCCCGGTGGCGGCGCGGGAAGTTTGGATCGGTTATGACCCGGCCAGTTCTGAAAACGGTGACAGCGCCGGCTGTGCGGTCATCCTGCCACCGTTGGTTGCCGGCGGGAAGTTCCGCGTGCTGGAGCGCCATCAATGGCGCGGTATGGATTTTTCCGCCCAAGCCAAAAATATCAAGGCGCTGACTGAGCGCTACAACGTGACCTATATCGGCATCGATAACACCGGCCTCGGCCGTGCGGTGTCGCAACTGGTGCGCCAGTTCTTCCCGGCGGTTAACGCCATCAACTACAGCCTTGAAATGAAAACCGACCTGGTGCTGAAAGCCCGCGACGTGATCCGCTCTGGCCGCCTGGAGTTCGACGCCGGCGCGCTGGATATCGCTCAGGCGTTTATGTCCATTCGTAAACAGATGACCGCAACGGGCCGGCGGGCAACCTATGTCACCAGCCGCGCAGAAGGCGTCAGCCACGGAGATGTGGCCTGGGCGGTTATGCACGCCTTATTCAATGAACCGCTCGAAGGGGCAACCGGTAGCAATACAGGTTTTATGGAGATTTTTTAGATGAGCAAACGCAACCGGGGCCGCAAAAATACCCAGCCGATCACGCAGAAGCAAAGCGGCGCGCAGCATGTGGAGGCGTTTACCTTCGGCGACCCGATCCCAATGCTGGATCGGCGTGAAATTCTGGATTATCTGGAATGCAGTATTGTTGACCGTTGGTATGAGCCGCCGATCTCTTTCAGTGGCCTGGCGAAGACGTTCCGCGCAGCAGTGCATCACAGTTCACCGATCACCATGAAGCGCAATATTTTAGTGAGTATGTTCAAACCACACCGGTTGCTGTCAAAGCAGGATTTTAGCCGCTATGCGCAGGATTTTATGGTGTTCGGCAACAGCTTTATTGAGGGGCGCTATAGCCGGTTGGGCGGTCTGATGAAACTGGCCCCAAGCCTGGCAAAATATACCCGCCGAGGCGTAGAAACTGATTCTTACTGGTTCGTGCAATCGTGGATGGAACCGCATCAATTTGCGGAGGGGTCTATTTTTCACCTGTTGGATCCTGACATTAACCAGGAGATTTACGGCGTTCCCGAATACCTTTCCTCGCTTAACTCCATCTGGCTTAACGAGGCGGCGACGCTGTTCCGCCGGAAATACTACCTTAACGGCAGTCATGCCGGATTTATCCTGTACATGAACGATGCAGCGCACAAGCAGGAGGATATCGACAACCTGCGCAAAGCGCTGAAAGAGTCAAAAGGGCCGGGTAACTTCCGAAACTTGTTTATGTATGCACCTGGAGGTAAGCCGGACGGGTTACAACTGATCCCGCTGGCCGAGGTCGCGGCAAAAGATGAGTTTTTGAACATCAAAAACGTCACTCGTGATGATCAGCTTGCGGCTCAGCGCACACCACCGCAACTGATGGGGATTTTGCCAAACAATACCGGTGGTTTTGGTGATGTTGAGAAGGCTGCACGGGTGTTTGCCATTAACGAGCTGGCTCCGCTGCAAGAGCGGTTGTGCGAGTTAAACGAGTGGGCAGGGGAGGAAGTGATTAGTTTTAAACCCTATGAGCTGTTGAGAGAAAACTCATAAGCATTTTGGTCGGTGAGTGTACTGATCTATGCTATAACTGGTGCTTACTTGATGCTGGATACAACATTTTTTACTGTATTGGCCTATAGTTATAAGCTTAATTTACAGAAAAAATATGTATCATCTCTAGTTGTCTAAAGACATGGTGTCATATTTTATGGGGTATTATGGAAATTTACAGTGGTAGGTCTGAAGAGAAAGACGCTAATTATCTTATTTCTTATTTTGGCGATGTACTATACCCTGCGTCTGAAGAGTTTTTCTCATTGTTGAATGCGGATAGTTTGAAGCTACATCATGTTTTTTCATTCAATACTATCTTAGCTCATGCTGTTGACTATATGCTATTCATTGCGCAGAAAAAAACGAGTGTCACTCGACATAATTTCATCCAGAATTTCGATGAGAGATATGCAGTTGATGGATGCAAGCATATAAACAATAAGTTTTCTCTTCTGGATGCGATTAATAATTCATTTAAGCACGTTGTGCTAGATGAAAAAAGATACAAGAACCTTATAGCTAAGTATGGAGAGTTATCCTTCCATAGCCTTAATGCTGAACAGGGTAAAGTGTTTTTTGAGATGCCATTATATAAATTTGACTATGCAAGAGTGGTGCTTCGGCCTATATATAATGCTTTCGATTGCAAGCTGGAAAGTAGAAATGATATTGATGATTTTATTAATGGGAGAATATTCGGGCGGAGTGGGTATGGCCATTTTGATTATGACTACGAGCCTTGGGATGCTATTGATAGAATGATTGATTATTGTAATGCTGATTGCATGGATTGTGGTGAAAATGGTGATAAGTGTGATTGTCAAAGTTTTATTTATGATGGTAAGGACGGACAATTTAACCCTAATTCAGATCCTGCATTTGATTTTAAAGAAGTCATGTCCAGTATTAGTGGTTCTAGAGAGTGGAGGAAATAATTCTCTTTCGCATGTTTTTTCATTCGGAATGGGATTCCATGTGACATGTCACCGGCGTTTTTTTCATTAAATTGTCGCGTCACACGGCTGTTGAAAATTAAAATGTGACGTGGCAGGATAACGCCAAGTCGCCCGGCATGCTCAATGTCGGCACTCAACCCGCAATCGCGGTTTTTGCAGAGATCGAAAGTGATTCTTTGCCAAAAAAAAGCCGCATATCCTAAGTGCAACAATCCGCATAGTTCATTGCATGCCTAATCACCCATAAAATCCGCACTAGACAAGGCTTTAGCGCCTTTTTTCTACTGCATAAAAAGCGAATTGTTAAGCATGCAGCGTGGAGGCGGGGGGGACGGCACGGAATAGGGGGATCGATGCGGATCTTTTTTATCTTTGCTGGGTGCAGAAAATCGCAGTGGTGCTGCATGGCATTAGCGGTGTAAGGTCATCTCTTTTACGATGTGAGTGAACGCGCAAAGAAAAAGCGCCTCATACTGTATCTATGAGGCGCTTATTGCACATGAAATAGCCTAATAGTTAATAGCTCAAAATGTTTGTATTGGATTACCTATGCTGGTTATAAAGGAATCGTATTGGTCAGGATCTTTTTCTCGTATCTTTTTCAGTATAAATTGTGCCGAATTCTTCATTTCAGGAACATCAATAGGAGTCATGCTGCGCTCAAAAACACCAGCAAGATGAGAGAATTCATTATTAATTCGGTCTGTTAAGGCAGCTGAAAGAGGATCACCCCCGAAGAATTTAGATAATTTCGAATTGTCATTTTCCAAAGCATTTGGATACTTAAAGTATAGAAATGCCTCCAAAAACTTCCGTGCATTATTAGCATAGTTATAATAACAATCGTGACTATTATCTATGTTATGTAAATCAGCATTTGCGCACTTGAATACTTGATGGAATAAGTAATTGAACTCTGTTACATAGTTTCTTAAATAATTCGGCATTAATCTTATTTTGCTTTCTTCTTCAGCCCTTTCGATTATGAAAAATTCTTGAGGTAATTTATTGCCTAGATTATCTTTTTTAGGTATCCGCTTTAGGTATTTTAAAAAATCCAAATTGTGAGTGGAAATAAATATTTGCTTGAAATTACCTTCTGAAATTATCTTGCTATTTATTATGCTATAAATGAAAAATATATGATTACTATCAAGACTAGATATAGGGTCGTCAATATAAATTATTGGAGATAATCCCTTTGTTTCAATGTCTTCAAGTTTAGCCATAAAGTAACAGAATGCGATTAAGCTACATTCACCCTCGCTTAGATGATGTGCCTTCTTATTATCTCTAATTACTTCAAATTTATACGTTTCACCATCGTTTATAGATTTTAACGATAAAGTTTGGTGTCCAAAAAAATCATTCAGTAATTTATTTACACCATCAGCCCCTTTGGTTTCATCTTTCAATTGCACTTTCAAAGTGTTTATTTGTTTATTGATTTCTTTTTTTCTTTCATTGGATTCATTTAGCGGGGCATTAGATTCTGTTTCTATTATCTTTAGTTGAGCTATTTTTTCTATCTCATCAGAATACTTTGTATCTATCGTGAATTTATATACCTCATTTAATCGCAATGTGATTTTAGCCTTTGATTTTTCGCTGCTTAATTTATTTGTGAGGTTGTTTGATTTTTTAATTATCTCATTAAGTTTTGATATTTCAGATGAGATGTCCAAGCTAAAATCCATTACAATACTTGGCACTATTGGTGTAAATATCGACTCTTCTTTTTTCTTTAAATCAGACACGAGAATATCTAAGTTTTTATATTGCTCTTTAAATAATTTATTAATGGAGCTTTCGATTGCTGACACTTCACCAGTGTATGTTGAATAGAAGCGAGTTAAGTCAATTTTAAAGCCATTTGTTATTTCATTCTTTGCTTGGTTGACTTCTATAATTAATTTTTCAATCTCACCTCTTAGGCTTTCTGATTCTTTATTAAAGTGTTGTTCTAATTTAACCCATAGATCATTTGGTAACACTGAACCGCAAAATGCACAGTTCTCTCGGGTATGTTTATGAAACTCTCTGCCTTGGTTAACCCATTTCTCTAGTAATGCATCGTTTAGAAGTTCGTTAATAGGGTTGCTTACTTTTATTTCTTTTTTTAAAATCGCTTCTGTTTTATCATTGAGTAACTCAAAATCTAGGATAGGAAGTGTTATTTCTTCCAGCTTAGTTTTTACATCTTCTCTTAGAAGAGTTTTAAGTTGATGAGCATCATTCTCAGATATAGGCTTATACGTTTCTGATTGTACGGTTTTAATATCTAAGGTTAATTTTGCAGAGTTATAAGTAGGATCTCCGAACACTTCACTATACTTTATACCTGATTTTCTATTAAGTGCTTTGTCTGATATTTTGTCGTTTAAGTCGTTGACTGATTTACTATGGTTTTTTGTATTTTCTAAATGTTTTTTATTTTTAACTTCAATTTCCCATAAGACCCCTTTTTTTTCTTCTATTGAGCCTAAAGTATCTTCAAGAGCCTGTATTTCGGATTCAATTCTATTGTTGTTATCACCTAGTATTGCAAAGGAGTTAATATCCTCATCGGGGTTTGTTATAAATTTTAAGTTTTCCCTTATAAAATCCTCGTTAAAAACTCTGATTTTTATCTGATTATTTGAGATGTCATTTTGCGTAAGAATTGAGTTGTCTTGTCTAACCATTTGAAATTGAGGATTAACATATTTTTCTGAAATTACCCCTGTCTCTAATGATCTGAATATTCTTGATAAAGTGGTTTTTCCGGAATAATTTCTCCCATAAAGAATGTTGACTTTTTTAAAATCAACTACTGTGCCATCTTTATCTTTTACTGAGTCGTTCCATCGGTAATTACTGTAAACAGCAACATTATCAATTGATTGTACTTTTTTAAACATTCTCAACTCCTCATTTAAACATCTCTTGTTATAATTTTCACTGTTATTAATAAACTCCGTAGATAATTAGCACTGCAATTAATTCTGTTAAGGTAGAAATTCTCGCAACTTTCTATACTGTATACTTATATGAATAGAGTGTATTTATCAATAGTTGTTCTTTTAAAGTGTACTCAACATTATTTGTTTATAGCCTCTTGTTTGCCAACAGGTTGAATCACCCTGCATACAACAACCCTTCGGATCACCTGGAAGAGTATCACCACATTTTCCGCAACTGCTTTTTCTCAGGCCAGCCATCTGTTTATGCAACAGCTTGTTATCTTGCCGGATAAGGCCAATCAGATATTCCGTTACTTGATAAGGTTCACGCGCAATCCTGCGTTGCTGGCAACCTTCCAAAATCATCGCCATTTCCTGGCTGTCTACGCGCAGGGTGATCGTGGTGATGCCGTTCGCCTTGTCACGCTGGCGCTGGGCGCGTTTACGTTCTGTCGATGTGGTCATGTTATTCCTCCGATTTCTGTTTCGCTGCTTCTTTTCTCAGGTGGTCACCAACCAGGCGTGTTTGTTCTGGTATCTGCTGATGCCATAGCGCAGTGAGTCGCGTCAGCGCGGTAGTAGCTGCCGGCGTTGTTTGCTGATACAGACAACCGTCGGCCCGTGCCCGGTAGCGCTGACCGTCGATAGTGACCGTTGCGCCCCTGGCCATCGATTTCAGAATGCAGGCATCCAGGCTGAAACCGATGGATTCGGCGAAGCTGCCGATCTGGCGTTCCAGCTTGCTGAGTGGCCGTTTGATTGTGTTAATGCCAGCGCTGGCCGTAGGTGGCCGGTGATGTTCAGCTTCCTGCCCATCATCCAAACTGAAATAAGCCAGGGCGCGTTGCTCCTGTTCGTGGCGCACCTGTTCCCGCCAGCGCTTATTGCTGGCCAGGTCTGGCAGTACCGACCTTATTGGTGGCAGATTTAGCCCTTCGCCAGGCAATGCAAAGCCCTCGGCGACGGTCATAAATGGATTTTTCACGGGTTCTGGCGGAGCGCTGCGTATTCGCCGGAGCATCAACCGCCGTTCCTTGTCGGTTATTCGCTCAAAATCGAGGTTTTCAGGCGGTGGCGCTGGTTCCTTAACCTGTTTGGTTTTTAGCCTTTCCGGCGACACCGTACAGTTATTGACAGAACTCCGAGAGGGCGCAGGCGCGCCCTTAAGGTCAACGGCCAGGTCAACGGCACGGGCCGGAACGAACTTCCATTCCTTCGTGCGGGTGATAATTGGGGTATCCATCCCGACCGGTGGTGAAAACACACCCCGTATCCGGATCACGTCTTCGCCATAGTCGTTAGTGGCTTCTGCCGGCTCGTAGTAGGAGCGAACGATCAGATCGTCACGCCGGACAAAGGGGCCGCCCTGGGCGTTGACGTATTCAGCCCAGTGGCCATAATCGGCGGCATCATGTACGGCGGCAAACTCGACACTGAGGCCTAGTGCGGTTTCATGGTCAGCCATGCGGCGCAATTCGCGGTAAACCGTCACCGGTGCACCGCCGATAAACTGAAACTGTCGTATACGCCAGCGGGCTGCCCAGGCTGATACTGCCGGAGCAATTTCTTTCAGCTCTTTACCGCTGTCGTCGTCCAGTTCGCCATCAAGCGCGTAACCGTCGATGTTCTTTGATATGTATTTGGCGATGTAACCGGTGGCGCTGCCTTTTTCCGGATCTATGGCCTCGACGTGGAAACGGGCTTTTCTTGAGCGTTCGCTGTAAAGCTCGTCAGTGTCTTCCGCACAGGCATAAGCGCGCAGGATATCGCGCACCTGGTCAACTACCTCGGGCCGCATGAATAGCAGCATATGCCAGTGAGGCGTGCCGTCACCGTGCGGCTCAGCCACACGGATCCCGAAGATACGAAAGCCTTTACGATGTAGCTTGGCGCGTGCGCGTTCCCACACATTACGCAGATAGCGCTGCGTTTCGTCCGGGCTGGCTCCACACCATTTGCGATTGCGGTGGCCATGTCTGTTGGTGGCATGGAAGCGGGAAGGGGCTGTCAGGGTGTAAAACTCCCCCACGAACCCCATCTCGTTGCAGATATCCTCAAAACCACGAATGCGGTTCATCAGCTCGCACCGGCGAATGGCTGGATTTGCAACGCTGTGATCGTATTTGTCGATCACCGAAATGCGGTTGCCTTCGTCGTCTTCCAGTTCCATCGATTTTAAGAATTCACGGGTGCGGCGTTTTTGCTCCCGCCAATCGCTGACGGTTGGCCGGCTGGCATAGGGCGTCGCTTTTTTGCTGACGTGACCAATGGCAATATGCAGGTGCTCTTTCCAGCGGTCGGCATGGCGTCGCAAACGGCGCAGCCACCAATCTTCTGACATCATGCGCATGATTGCCGGTGAGGTGTTCTCCACTGTCATTTTCCAGCGGGCCACCTGGTAGGTTTTCCACAGTGGCGGTTTTTGCTTAAACCTGCGGGTGAGTGCGGCAGCCCCTTTATATAGCGCCATGACGTTCAATAATTCAGAAGACCGGCCAGTCTCTTCATCGACTACGCTCAGTTCCTGCTTGATGACAGCGGTAATATCTTTCGCCAACAGTTCAATATCAGCTCGCCCGGCGTCCGGCAGATGGTTAAATCGGTGGCACAGGGCTGCATCGCTGTTGTTATCGAAAGCGCGGTATTTATCACTGACGAGATCAAGCCGTGGCAATACGCGCTCAACAAAGTTTTTCGTCAAGTACGCATTGCCCCGGCGGATGCCCTGGGATTCTTCCAGCTTGTTGATGTGGTAGCGCACATCGCGTTGGATCAGTTGTGGTTGTTGTTCTAACAGATGATGTGCGCGCAGGGTGGCGGCGATCTGCTCCTCGGTCTGTTTATCGATCTCGGCCGGTCGGTTTAGCGACGGATCGATAACCGGGAGCGGGGCGTTCCATGAGAATGCCCATTTAAAAACAGGTGCGCCGCTGCCAGGGTACGGCAACGGCGGAGATGGTGCTTTGCGCCCGCGTGGCTCTTTACTCATCTACGACGCCAGGTGTGCTTCAGTTGCTTTTTCATGCCTGAGCCGCCAGTGCGGTGATGATTTCGCACATGGCTTTGGGTGGCACGGCATTGCCAGCCATATGAACGGTTAACTTGTGTGATGGCGGCTTGATGTAATCTGCCGGGAATGACATGGCCAACATGTTCTCTTCCTTTGTCAGAATGCGCATGCGATCGCCGTCGACGACAGCCCACCGATCGCGGGTGGTGATCGTCCCGATGGGACGGGTAAGGGATCGCCCTGTTTTGGTGTTGCCGTAGTAGCTAAAAAGAAACCGTTCACCAAACTGTGCGCGACCATTTTTAACCCTTTCCAGCGTTGCATTAGCGCGGCCCGGCTTTTCAACCGGTTGCCAGTTTCCTGCGGAAAAATCGATAAAGGTTTCTGCCGGCACATGCGGCATTTTGGGCAGTGTTAAATGCAGTGGTTTCTTGCTGCGGGTGCAGATGATGAACAGGCGCACGCGATTTTGCGGGACGCCCAGATCGGCACAATCCACGATATGCGGTGCGAGTGAGTAGCCCAGAGCCTGCATAGCGCCTTCCCACGCCGGATAGAGTGCCCATTGAAGGAACTCGACCACATTCTCAACGATGATGTTCGGCATCCGATGATATTCAGCGGCGGAAATAACAGCCCAAGCAGTGGATCGGCTGGCGTCATGCTGGGGATTACCTGCTTTCTTCCCGCGTGCCTTGCTATGGCCCTGGCAACAAGGGGATGCCATCATCAGATCATGCTGCGGCACCCGCGACCAGTCAGCCTGGTGCAAGTCCTGGCAAACATGAATTGCGCCAGGGTGATTCTTTTCATGGGCTTCGACGGCGGCAGGCCAATGATTGCCTGCCCAAACCACTTCGATACCTGCCATTTCTGCGCCAGTTGACGAGCCGCCCAGACCAGCAAATAAATCACTCGCTTTTAGTTGCATGTTGATGCCCCCATGGTGGCTATGATTTCACCTGCACGCATGCGGCCAGCGGCATTGGCACTAACCGAACGGCGGGCGGTGGTAGTGGTGATGTTGAAATCGGAGTACAGATCCAGCGCGGCAACTGTTTCGCTGTTTGATGCCACAACGTGGCACCCACGGCGGGCTGCAATGCGCAGCATGCGGGCCAGCTTTCGCTGTTGGTCGCTGGTAAAACCGTCGGTGTGGTAACTGGTGAAATTGGCGGTTGCTGATGCAGGGATATAGGGCGGATCGCAATAAATCACGTCACCGGTTTCGGCCATTCTTATCGCTTCCTGGAATGAACAGCACAGGAAAATGGCATTTTTCGTTTGCGCCTTCTCAGCAAATACGTGGATCTCTTCTTCGGGGAAATAGGGCGCTTTACGATGACCGAACGGCACATTGAAATAACCGCTCAGGTTATAGCGGCAAACACCGTTAAAACCGTGGCGGTTCAGGTAGAGAAACTGCGCTGCACGGTACAGGAAATTACTATCACAGCGCAGGTTGAAATCAGCACGCACAGCGTAATAACCCACCTCGTCGGCTTGCTCCTTAAAGAGATTGCGCGCTTCTCGGATAAGCTGATCAGGCAGGTTTTTTGCGACGTTGTGGAAGTTGATCAGATCGCTGTTGATATCGCACAGCAGATAGCTGTCGTAATCGGTGTTGAGGAATACCGCGCCGGAGCCGACGAACGGTTCAACCAAGCGTTTACCTGCCGGCAAGTGTTGGCGCAGTGTGTCGATGATGCTGGCTTTGCTGCCAAGCCATTTCAGGGCGGGACGAGTATTCATAATGAGCCACTTTTAAGATGTCGTGATTTGGCTTCGCGCATTGCTTGGCAGTGCACGCAGGTAGTGACACCATGAATTAGGCGTCTGCGAGGTTCAGGAATAGATGAGCCGCATTCTTCGCAGTGAAGTGCAGAAGGCCCGCAAGGCTGTGAGCGAGCGTTTTTGATTTGAGCGTCAAGAATTAGCTGATGCCGTTCCTGTGCCATGTCGATTTGATCCGCCATCAGGCATCCTTAGTCGTAATTGCGTTCTTCTGGCTGCAAACACTGGCGGTTAAATACCCGGCAGAACTTGCAATAGCGGTAGAGAAATAAGCCAACCAGACCAAAGGCGATAACAGCCCAGATACTGGCTATGGTGATGGCTAGGTCGAAACCCGTCATTTTCGGTACTCTACGTTGTAAGTTTCGTGAGTCATTAACCGCCAATCTTTGCCACCGTTTTTACTCAGCAAGCGCCAGCGATAACCGATATCTATTTTTAGGTAGCCGTGTGGCTTAATACGGCGAAACACTCGATTGCCTCGGCGAAACTGAGCTAATAAAGAAATGGCTTTGCGGTAGACGTCAGGTTTGGCAGGGGTGCCAGCAAGGGTTATCACAGTACGCCCCTCTGAGATTTACTGGCCCCAACATTTTGACGGGCGCTTATCCAGCTTTTCAGCATGGAGAGAATTTGATCGCGGGAAGCATTGTCGGCTTCCAAACGTTCAATCCGAGTGCTTAACAGCTCCAGAAGTTGCAACCGTGAGGCACGGCGGGCTTCTGTTAGTAATTCCATTAACGCAACATCGTTCATAAAACCCCCTGAATTTAGGATGTGGGAAGCCCGCCACCAGAAGGCAGCATTTGTTATTTCGAGTGGTTATATATTTCAATAAGCAATTATTAGTGCGCACTGGAATATGTGCCGGTTTTATCCATGCCGGCTCATGGTTAGGTCAATCTATCCGCTCTATTGCAGCCCATTCATTTATTAGGGCGCGACCGGACTGATGCGATTGCCCTTAATGCTCCGGGATTACGCGCCCGGCCGCGTTGTGGTATCTTCGTCATGCCCGCCACGTTCTGCCAGGAACACGGGCATGACAATCCCCCACGATAAGGAAGAATGTAATGAATAAGCGTCTCTGCATTGATGACTCTGTAAAACATCACGTCCCACACAGACAATATGATGAACCGGCTATTCCCGAAAAAGGCCGGGATGATCAAGACGACAAGGAATAAAAAATGACCGAGCAGCTGAGCAAAAGTACAAAAGCGCACATGTATGATTGCTACTACCGCGAGCAAATGACCACCAAACTGAATAAAAGTTTGTTTAACTTGGTGAGCTTCATTCAGGTAATACTCGGTAGTACTGTGATGGCCGACGTTTTTAACGGTTGGCTGCTTGGCTTTCTTATTATGATTCTGTCGTCTTATCTTTTTGTTTATAAACCGAGTGAATACGGTGCAGCTGCTAAACAGCAAGCGTTTGAATATGAAAAAATCATTCATCGTAGTGTTTCGATGAGTGAGTTGGATATCAAATCTGCATTGGCTGAATTGTCTGAACATGATTCTGATATTCCTGGTGGCTTGATTAAACCGGCCTATATTCGAGCTATTATCGCTGCTGGTTTTCCAGATAACCATATTAGTCAGCAGCTCCACACGCTTACTCTAAAAGAGCGCTTATGTGCTTTTCTCAGTGGTGGTATTCCTCGGTAAGACGAAATCCCACTTGAGAGCGCACCCCACGACGCCTATCGCCCACACGTTAATGGAAGGGATGCGCTCTCAGGTAGGGCCGGTCATGCAGGTACAACTACTGAAAGTAATTTATAAATCGCTAAAAAAATAAAAATACCCACTAATAACCGGCTAATAACGGGCCATGAGTATTTCACGAAACCCGCTCTAAGTTCTTTGAAGCCTTTTATCCCACAGCTGTCAATAAGGCCCCAAAACATCAAACACATTATTGCTACATACCAGGCGATTAAGAACGCAAGACCGTCATTCATAGAACCCCCTAATTGAGCTGCGGCAATGGGATATCGCCATTGTTGCAGCGTGACACCAATCTATCGATCACCGCAGCAGCTACACCATCGCCTGCGGCTTCTGCGGCACTAAATAAGCCAGTAAGGCCAATGCTCAAACGGAATGCGTGATCATTCAGTGAAACAGCCCGCACAGCTGGAGCGATAGCGCTGGCTGCATTGATGTTTTGGGCTTTGGCGTGGTACTGCGTCAGCAGATCATCAACCAAAATGATGTAAGCCTGTTTCATGCTGCCACCTGTTGTTGTGCGTAAAGTTGGTCGATGTAATACGTTGCCAGTGCCTGTGCATCGAACAGGCCGTAAGACTGATCGCCTTGGCTGATCTCATACCTGGCGTAAAGCGTTACAACATTGCTCGGACGGCGAGTAATAACAAAACCGCGATAGCGTGATGAATTACGACTAATTTTGGTGATGGCATGTTCGCTTGGTCGCATTTTTTTGCCTCAACTCATTCGTTCAACAAATTTCTCAGCATGACGCTTGGCATTCAGATAGATGGCGTACAGGTTTACGCGACGTTTTGCGCCTGGGCGTGCTTGCAAGATTGGCAGAGCACCAGTGTCCGCCTGAGTTCGGATGGTTTGCTTGTTTTTGCCGATACGCAGGGCGTAGTCAGAGATCGACTCTTCCAACAGATCACCAAATGGATAATCGGCCGGCAGTTGGTTTTCCCTTACCCCAATCACCTTTTTTTGTCGGTTTTTGTTCATAGTGATACCCTTTAAGATCACGCAGATTTAAGTCATTAAGGTCATTTACACGTGACCTTTTCAAAAGGATAGTCATTTGGACGTGACCATGTCAAGCGATTACGCGCAAAAACTGAAGTCGATCCGACAAGCTGAAGGATTAACTCAGAAGGCTTTTTCCGATTTGGTAGGGGTTCCGCTTGGTTCGATAAAGAACTATGAGACGGGTCAGACCGAGGCAGGTTTAAAAACGATCGAACTTGTGGTTAATAACCCGCAACTCAAAAAGTACACGATGTGGCTTATGACAGGGGATGTCGCGCCGGAAATCGGCCAGATTTCGCCTGTTCTCTCCCCTGATGGGCACGAAAGTACATCCAAGAACCAAAAAGGCCAGAAGGCTGGTTAATCGCCTGGAAGATCATGAATTATTGGGGAAAGGGCGGAGTTTGTTTCGAAAGGAATCTTTGGGATGAGTATTAAATCGCTCGGCGCGGAAGGCTATATGGTGGATGTGCGCCCCCAGGGTCGGACGGGTAAGCGTGTCCGCAAGAAGTTTAAGACTAAATCCGAGGCACAACAGTTTGAACGCTGGGTTATCGCGACACAAAACAATAAAGACTGGGTAGATAAACCGGCCGACCAACGACCATTAACGGAATTGATAGACCTTTGGTTTAAACATCATGGCCAGAACCTGAAAGATGGCGTGAAGATAGAGCATAAATTGCAGGTGATGGCGGCAAAAATGGGTAACCCTAAGGCCTGCCAGATCACCCGATCTTTCTTTTCTGATTATCGAGTGCTTCGCCTCGCCGAAGGCAGAAAGGCAAAAACCGTCAACCTCGACCAAGAAAAGCTGGGCGGGGTGTATTCCGTTCTCATCGATTTGGGGCTTTATCACGGTGAACATCCGCTCAAAGAGATGAAAAAAATTAAGCTGCCGGATCAGGAAATGGGTTTCTTAACTCATGACGAAATCTGGCAGTTGCTCGACCGGCTGGAAGGTGATCATCTGAAGGCGGTTAAGTTGTGCCTGGCAACAGGAGCACGCTGGGGGGAGGTGGTCAAACTTCGGCGTGAAGAGGTGATCGGCAATAAGGTGACTTACCTCAACACCAAGAACAGCAAAAACCGAACGGTGCCGATCTCAACCGAACTTTGCAAAGAAATCACTTCTGGGATCAAGGCCGGGCCAATATTCGCCGAACTCAATTACTCGTATGTGAGAACGTGCATCAAAGAGGTTGCTCCCGGCTTGCCAGCAGGGCAGGCCGTTCACGTACTACGCCATACCTTTGCCAGTCACTTTATGATGAATGGGGGCAATATTCTGGCGTTACAGCGGATTCTAGGGCATTCAAGTATTCTACAAACAATGGCTTATGCGCACTTTGCGCCGGATTATTTGGAAGATGCAATTAGGTTTAATCCATTAGTTAATGTTATTCATCTGATTTAATTGCTTTTAACTACATGTATTTAATTATTAGATTGGAGATAAAATGAGTAAGTCAGTATTCATAAGTCATGCAACTAAAGATATTGATTTGGTTAGGGCATTTGTTGATTTAATAGAGACAGGGATAGGCGTTCCCGACGATGAAATATTCTGTTCATCATTGGATGAGTATGGGATACCTGTAGGCGAAAATTTTGTTAGTTACATGAAAAATCAAATGGTAGAGCCGAAGGTTGTCATCATGCTGATGACGCCTAGTTATTTTGATAGTAATTTTTGTTTATGTGAAATGGGTGCGGCATGGGTAAAGTCACACAAGATGATCCCAATAATTGTCCCTCCATCTGATTTTAGTGATGTAAAGGATGTATTGTTAGGGATTCAGGTTATAAAGATAGATGATAAATTAAAAATAAACTCTTTAAGAGATGATTTAATCAGTGCTGTAAATTTTCAACCTAAAAGTGGTACGAAGTGGGATATCGGTAGGGATGTCTTTTTCGGAAAACTCCAGAGTATATTAGATAAACTAAGTAGACCGGATATGGTTAGCCGTGAGGAGTATAATAGGCTTCAAGAAAGTAATAACGGGATGGTCGAGATAATCGCAGAAAATGATAAAAAAATTAGGGAATTGAGAAGTTACATCAATGAGTTGAAGAACCTTAAGGATGAAGATGAAGTTAAAGCGTTGGTTAATAAATACGAATCCGATAATGATGTTGATGATTTTTATGATTTACTTTGTGAAATAAATAAAATTAGGAGTTGCTTTCCTTCGAGGACTATTTTTAAATATGTAATGTGTGACTATTATGGTAAACCATTTGGTGAAATTGATGACGCTGATAAGATGTATTTTGATGATGCCATCAGAAGAAATTATTTGAACAATGATAATGGAATTGAGGTTAATGAAAGTAATAAAAATGTGAGTTTATTAATAGAAAAGTTAATTAAATTGCGCCATTATAATCAATCTGATAGTGTTATTGCACAATTCAATGACTGTCAAACTGTTGCATTTGAATTCGATAACCAAGATTTCTGGGATGAGTTTTATATGAGTTGAATTTAATTATATTAAATTGGGCGTTTTTAATTCTAGCGTGAAATTTTTTCAAAAACGATCCACAAATTGACCCAAACGCCCACGCTATACCCGTTTTTAGCAGGCAGTTACAAGTATCTAACTCACTGATATTATTGTAACTGCTTGTTTTTGTTGGCGCAGGTATGGCGGCGAAAGCCTCCCTTTTTTATTGGCGAGGATTTATTTTACCGCGTGCTTTTGCAGATACTGTTCAAACACCGCCAGGGTGTCGTTAGAAATGTGATGTTCAATCCCTTCGCTGTCTAGCTCCGCCGTATCATTCGGCACCCCGAGACACACCAGCAGATCAACCACGATACGGTGACGGCGGCGTACCTTCTGCGCCAGTTGCTCACCTTCTTCGGTCAGAAAAACCCCACGATAAGGACGTGACTCCACCAGACCGGCACTTTTCAGCCGGGCGATGTTTTTGATCGCGGTAGGGTGCGAAACGCCAAAGCGCTTGGCGATATCGGTAGTTCTGGCTTCGCGGGTGGTTAACAGCAGGTCGGCAATCAGCTCGACATAATCCTCGATCAGCGCATTAGACTGCGCCTCGCGAGCGCGGGTGAAACGCAGGGCATGTTCAGCCTCGTCCGGCATTTCAGCCACCACGGGGCGTTCGGCGTCGTCTGGTGTGCTTGTTGCCATATTCTGAGACGTCCTTTAAACGTTAAACCAGTAAGTTGCAGGTTAATGCAGTTCCGCCATACGTTAGTCCAAAGGCGACGCATTATCAATTCGGCTGGTGCATTCGATGACAATAAGAAATATTTGTACACAAAGGCAGTGAACCTTCCATTTTGCATAAAGTGTAGCCGATGCTACATTGCTCTGAGTGTTGGGTGAAAAATAACCAGAAAAAGATTGAGGGTAAATCATGCGTGATGCGGCAACCAGCACATCGTTAACCGAACGAACCAATACGGCAATTGGTAACGCACTTGCCGGGCGCAAGCGGGGTGCCTTTACGCCGCTGCTGTTCGCCGGCCCCGCGGTGATTGCCTCTATTGCTTATATGGACCCCGGTAATTTCGCCACCAATATTCAGGCCGGTTCGAAATACGGCTACAGCCTGTTATGGGTGGTGGTGATGGCTAATCTGATCGCCATGCTGTTTCAGGCGCTGTCGGCCAAACTGGGCATCGTCACCAAGCGCAATTTGGCGGAAATGTGCCGCGATCAATTCTCTCGCCCGGTAGTGATCGGCATGTGGATACTCAGCGAAGTGGCGGCAATGGCTACCGATCTGGCGGAGTTTCTCGGCGGTGCAATAGCGCTGGCGTTACTGTTCCATATGCCGCTGTTGCCAGGGATGGGGGTGACGGCGGTTATCACCTATGCTTTGCTGATGGTGGAGAAGAAAGGCTTTCGTCCGGTGGAACTGATGATCGGCGGGCTGGTCGCGGTGATTGCCCTGTGTTACCTGGTCGAGATGTTTATCGTGCCGGTCGATTGGGCGGCAGCGGGCATGGGCATGGTCACACCGCAATTGCCGGATGCACAGGCGCTGACCATTGCCGTCGGCATCATTGGTGCCACCGTAATGCCGCACGCCATCTTCCTTCACTCAGGCCTGACCCAACACCGTGCCCCAGCCAGTGACAGCGGTGAGCGTCGTAAACTGCTGCGTTTTTCCAATATTGAGGTGATCATTGCGCTGTCTATCGCCGGGCTGGTGAATATCGCCATGGTGATTATGGCCTCCAGCGCCTTCCATGCCGGTAACAGTGATGTGGCAGAAATTGGCACGGCATACCACACGCTGACCCCATTGTTTGGTGCGGCCGCCGCCGGTATCTTCCTGATGTCGCTGATTGCCTCCGGTATTTCCAGCTCGGTAGTGGGCACCATGGCAGGTCAGATGATCATGCAGGGGTTTGTCGGTTTCCGTATTCCGGTATGGGTACGTCGTATGGTGACCATGATCCCGGCATTCATCGTGGTCGCGTTAGGGGTTAATGCCACCGATGCGCTGGTTTACAGCCAGGTGGTACTGAGTTTGGCACTGCCGGCCCCGATGATTGCGCTGGTGATGTTTACCCGCCGCCGCGACATTATGGGTGAGTTTGTGAATAGCCGACTGACCAGCCTGCTGTCGATCATAGGTACCGTGATCATTCTTTTGCTCAATATGGTGTTACTGCTGCAGACCTTCGGCGTCGCCATCCCCGGTCTGGGCTGATCGTTAAGCCGTGCAGTGGTTGCTGTCACGGCTTGTCGTTTCGCGATAACTCCCGTTTAAGGCGTTGTTTTCGGCGCCGGGTTCTGACCACTGGTCAGGGCCTTTTCGTCGTTGGAAATACTGCCGGTATTTGCTGCCCACACGCCTTCCTGGGTCTTGGTTACTTTCTGGTGTGTGGCATTCAGATTTTGGCCGACGGCGGCAATGTGATTGGTTTCCACTCCGCCGGTATTTTCCCCCCAGGGGATGGTCTGATCGTTGGCCTGGGCGATGCCACCCAAAGCTAGCGGCATCAACAGCAGCGCGGCATTAATCAGGTTTTGTACTCTCATCGTCTTACTCTCCACTTATGCCCATGACACCCGGTTGGGTAGGCATGGCGTTATCAGGAAAACACAACGAGGGGGAGGGATAGCTAGGGTCAGTCGGGTTCTGGCTGGCGATAAGGGATCCACAATGTGCCCTGTTAGATCAGTGTAGGCAGTGGTGCCAGCCAGAGTGACCGCAGTAATGTAAGCGGAGCCCGCAATTGCTTACGGAGTATGTGCGACTGTTGCAAGTGAAATAATTAACACCATGGGTTTAATGCCGCAGAGATAAACTCTGGATATTTACCCTGTGCTATTACAAATTCCTCACACCGCCGTCGATCAGCAATTCGCTGCCAACCATAAAGGCGGACTCGTCAGAGGCCAAAAACACCGCCGCCTTTGCCAGCTCCAGCGCCGTGCCCATGCGGCCAATCGGCACCAGGGCGCGGATCTCGTCGCGTAGTGCCTGCTCATCGGCATCCTTCAGGCCGAGTTTGCCCAGCGCCGGGGTTTCTGTTGGGCCGGGGCTGAGGCCGTTAACCCGGATACCGCGCGGATGCAGTTCACCGGACAGCGTTCTGGCCAGCGATAGCAGGCCGGCTTTGCTGGCGGCGTAAACGTTGCTTAATGGCAGGCCAATATGTGCGCTGACCGAGCCACACAAAATAATCGACGCCGGATTAGCCAACTGTGGCAACAGTGACTGGATCAGAAAGAATGGCCCTTTGAGATTGATGTCCATCAGCCGCTGATAGCTCAGCTCATCCCATTCCTGCAAGGGGTGGTGGGTGACATCGCCGGCGTTAATGTACAGCACATCGAGACGCGGCCAATGGCTAGCCAATTGCTGTGCCAAACTGCGCTGTTGAGCAATATCTCCGGCATCGCTGCGCAACAGCAGTACGTTGCCCAACGCTTCACCCGCCGCGTCGAGGCTACTTTGGCTGCGACCGGTGATCGCCACGGTAGCACCTTCGGTAATAAACTGACGCGCTGTTTCCAGTCCAATTCCACTGGTGCCGCCGGTGATTAACGCGTATTTACCTTTAAGTCGTGACATAGCCCACTCCCGTTTGTTGTCGATGCAGCCATTATTTGCGCTATAGTATCTTTTGCATAGTAGGCACCTTTTGGATACTAAAGGACAAGGTGGGATGAAATGACCAACTCCGGGCTTTCGACAACGGAAAAAAATTTAGCGGCGTTGCCGGCAGCGGGCGAACCTTGCCCGATGGTGGGCTTTGTGAATCTGGTGGCAGGGAAATGGGCGATTCCGATCCTCTACCGACTGATACTGATCGACAGTCCGGTGCGATTCAGCGAGCTGCAACGCGCAGTGGCACCGATCGCCCAGAAAGAGCTAACGCGGCAACTGCGGCAGTTTGAACAACGCGGTCTGGTCACCCGGCAGGTGTTCCCGGAGGTCCCCCCGCGTGTTGAATATCAGATTACGCCGCTGGGCAAAACGTTGCGCCCGACGCTCGACTCGCTGGCGAATTGGATGCGTTCACACGCACCGCAGTTGATTGAGAGTTAGTCGCCAATACCTGGCGGGTTGATGGCAGAGCGTGGGACTTTCTCATCGTGTTCACCCCAGCGGTCCAGCACCTTGGCATATTCGCCGCTGACGATCACGCCATTGATGGCGGCGTTGATGGCTGCCACCAGACCGTTATCTTTTTTGGTGGTTACCGCTACATAGGCTACGTTCGGGCCAATCCCGACCATTTTGGTTTTGCCGGTCAGCGCCGCCTTATAGGCACCGGTGGAGTGTGGGCCGAAGAATGCGTCGGTGCGTCCGGACTGAATGCTCAGGTTGGCGGCGGCGTCATCGGTGACATAAATCGGCTGCACCGGTGCCAGGCCGTTGGCGCGGTTCTGCTTATCCCAGCCCAGCAGGATGTTTTCCTGATTAGTCCCCGAGCCAACAATAATCCGCAACCCGGCAACGTCCGCAGGTTGGTTGATTGAGGTGATTTTGCTGGTGGATTTCACATAAAAGCCCAGCGTATCCACGCGGTAAGTGGCGAAATCAAACTTGGTCTTGCGCAGCTTGGTCACGGCAATATTGAAAATGGCGGCATCGTACTTGCCTGAGCTGAGCCCGAGTGGCCAGTCTTCCCAGGAGGTGGGCACCAGATTCAGCTCCAGTCCCAGGCTGTCCGCCACCAGTTGTGCAATATCCGGGTCGCTGCCAATCAGCGTTTTATTGTCTTCGGCAAACAGCGCCAGTGGCGGGGAATTTTCAGATGCCACCGCTACGGTTAGCTTGCCCGGTACGGCAAAAGGATAATTAGCCGGGATCAGTGCCACCGCGGCTGGATTTTTCGCCGCACGCAAATGTTGCTGATTGGCCTGTAGGTCAATAATGCTTTTGGTTTCAGCCGCTGCATGGCCGCACAGCAGCAGCGTGCACAACGCCAGGGTTTTGAATCGCATGTTGTTCTCTATCCGTTGTTAATCATAGGGTTACTATTGACGGCGGCAACAGGCAAGTAAAGCAACAATAGTGAATAACCAAAGTGAAAAAAATCAGATGAATGCCGCTGGGCAACGCTGACAGCGGCGCGATGACCCTGACCGGTTGTCTGATTCTGCATCACTCAACACGGAAAGTGCGCAATCAGGTTGAAAGCAGTAGAATTTGTCACTCATACTGCGTACAGCTTATTTTCCTCTACAAGGAACGCCAGATGGCCGAAGAAACGATTTTCAGTAAAATTATCCGCCGCGAAATTCCTGCTGATGTGGTTTACCAGGATGAACTGGTCACCGCTTTCCGTGATATCTCACCTCAGGCTCCGACCCATATTCTGATCGTCCCCAATGTGTTGATCCCCACCATCAATGACGTCACCGTCGAGCATGAAGCTGCACTTGGCCGCATGATCACCGCTGCGGCGAAAATTGCCGAGCAGGAAGGCATCGCCGAAGACGGTTACCGCCTGATTGTTAACTGCAATCGCCATGCTGGCCAGGAGGTCTATCATATTCATATGCATTTGGTCGGTGGCCGTTCGTTGGGGCCGCTGCTGTCCCGCTAACCGAGGAAAATCATGCGCTCTAGCAAAACCCTGCGTTGTCTGATGGCGCTGACGTTACCCGTCGTCATACTGATGGGCTGTAGCAGCCCGCGCGGCATTGCGGTTAACGATCGGCAGACGGTAGTGATGGATTCACCGGTGCTGACCGCGGGCATTCTGGCTGATAATCCGTCAATTTCGAATGCCTCCGGGCGTGTGATGGCGACTTCAGAGCTCAGCAACAGTCAACCCACGCCGGTAACGGTGCACTATCGCTTCTACTGGTATGACGATCAGGGGCTGGATATACGGCCATTTGAAGCGCCACGCACCATTACTATTGCGCCAAATTCAGACGCCACTATTTACTCGCTTAATGGCAACCTCGATGCCAAACGCGTGCGTCTGTATCTATTCTTGTAAACTCTTGGTTCAGTGAGAGAGGGATTAATGAAAAAGTATCTATTTGTAGCGCTGGCCGCGTTGGTATTAACCGGCTGTCTGTCGCGCCCGCCGGAGCCGGAACAACCGCAACCGCCGGTGACCGTTGAGCCGGTGAAGCCACCGGTCGAAGAGCCACAACCGCCGGTCACCGAACCGGTCCCGCAGCCACCCAAAATTCAGCAGCTCGACTGGCTGAGCAGCGTACAGCCGCTGGTGAACCAGATGCTGAAAGCCGATGGTGTCAATCCGGGCAGCGTGCTGCTGCTGGACAGCGTGAAAAACAACACCAACGGCGCACTGCAGACTTCGAAAGCGACATCCGCACTGCACAAAGCGTTGGCGTCGAATCAGACCTTCTCCATCGTACCGGAAGCGCAGTTGGCAAGCGCCAAACAGACGCTGGGCCTGTCGGTGGATGACAGCCTGGGGTCACGCAGCAAGGCGATTGGCCTGGCGCGTATCGTCAGTGCACAGTACGTGCTGTACAGCGACGTCAGCGGCGACGTGAAGTCACCTACGCTGGATATGCAACTGATGCTGGTGCAAAGCGGTGAAATCGTCTGGTCAGGCAATGGCACCGTTACACACTGAAGCCGCCCTGCGAAGACTGATTGAGAACCAACTGCCGGCGGTGAAAACCGCCGGTTGTCGTTTCAGCCCGGTGCAGGGCCTGACCGGTGAAAGCTGGCGGATTGAAGGCGAGGGTGTACAACTCTTGGCTCGCCAGCAAAGCGCAGAGAAAAGCGCGTTGGGCGTCAGTCGTCGACGTGAAGCACGGATGCTGTGCCGTGCGGGAAAGGGGATTGGTCCGCAGGTTTTAGCGCAGAATAATCAGTGGGTTATCTTGCAGTGGCTCGAGGGTGACGTTGTCACAGGGGCGGAGTTCGCTAGACTGAATGAGTGCGGAAATTTAGCGGAGTTAATGGCCGGCCTGCATCGGCAGCCGCTGAGTGGCTACTCCCTGAACCTGCAGCAGCAATTCGTACGCTATTGGCCGCAGTTGGATCGACAGCGCCTGACACCCGCCTGGTTGCGGCTGCATCAGCACTTCCTGCATCGCCGCCCGCCAATGCCGCTGAAACGGGCACCGCTGCATATGGATATTCACCCTGGCAATCTGATCTCCGATGGCGAAAGCCTGCGTTTGATTGATTGGGAGTATGCGGCCGACGGGGATATCGCGCTGGACATCGCCGCGCTGTTTCGCGGCAACGCCTGGTCGCCCGCCGACCAACAGCGTTATTTGCAGCATTATGTCCGCACTGGCTACTCAGATTTACCCTTGCTGCGCGCACAGGTGCAGCGTTGGCTGCCGTGGGTAGATTATCTGATGTTGTTATGGTTTGAAGTGCGCTGGCAACAAACCGGCGATCCTGAATTTTTGCGCTGGGGCGCAGTGTTGCACCGGCGTTTTTGTTTAATATCCCCATGTTCTGAATGAATAATGAAGTGAGGTGGCCGTGGGCCCAGTAATGTTAGATGTTGCCAGCTATGAGCTGGACGCAGAAGAACGTGAGATCCTGAAGCACCCGCTGGTGGGCGGCCTGATCCTGTTCACCCGTAATTTCCACGATGCGCAACAGTTGCGCGAACTGGTGCGCCAGATCCGCGAAGCTTCGCACCATCGGTTGGTGGTGGCAGTGGATCAGGAAGGCGGCCGTGTGCAGCGTTTCCGCGAAGGTTTCACCCGTTTGCCGGCGGCGCAGTCATTCGCCGCATTAAACGAAGCACATGAGGGCGGGCGTCTGGCACAAGAAGCCGGCTGGTTGATGGCGGCGGAAATGATCGCGCAGGATATCGACATCAGCTTCGCGCCGGTGTTGGATATTGGTCACGTCAGCGCGGCGATTGGCGAACGCTCGTTCCACAGCGACCCGCAGCAGGCGCTGGCGATGGCCGAGCGTTTCATTCTGGGCATGCACAGCGCCGGGATGAAAACTACCGGCAAGCATTTCCCGGGTCACGGTGCCGTCAGTGCGGATTCGCACAAAGAAACCCCACGCGATCCGCGTCCGCTGGCGGAGATCCGCGAACATGATATGACGATCTTCCGTGAGTTGATTAACCGTCAATTGCTGGACGCCGTGATGCCGGCGCATGTCATCTATACTGAAGCAGACCCGCGTCCCGCCAGCGGTTCGCCTTACTGGCTAAAACAGATCCTGCGCCAGGAGTTGGGTTTTGACGGCGTTATCTTCTCCGACGATCTGTCGATGGAAGGGGCGGCGATTATGGGCAGCTATGCCGAACGCGGCCAGGCTGCATTGGATGCCGGTTGTGACATGATCCTGGTGTGTAATAACCGCGCAGGGGCGGTCAGCGTGCTGGATAACCTGTCCCCGGTCAAAGCAGACCGGGTGAAGCAGTTATATCATCGCGGTCAGTTCACCCGTCAGGAGCTGCGAGATTCTGCACGCTGGCAGCAGGCGCATAAAGAGCTGAATGCGCTCAGCGAACGCTGGGAAGAGCACAAACAGCGTAATGCGGGGTGAACCCAGGGCGTCGTAATGCGGCGTAAACGATGAGGGCTGCGTCGCGGCCCTCAGCTTGTTGCGAGGATCCATATGATTATCTATTTACATGGCTTTGATTCCACCAGCCCCGGCAATCATGAAAAGGTATTACAGCTACAGTTTATCGATCCGGACGTGCGCTTTATCAGTTACAGCACCTTGCATCCACGCCATGACATGCAGCATTTGTTGAAAGAGGTGGACAAGGCGGTTCAGCAGGGAGGGGATAAACATTCGTTGATCTGCGGAGTGGGCCTGGGCGGCTTTTGGGCCGAACGTATCGGCTTTTTGTGTGGCATCCGGCAGGTGATCTTCAACCCCAATCTGTCCCCTGAACAACATATGCAAGGCAAAATCGATCGGCCGGAAGAGTATCGTGATATCGCCACCAAGTGTGTGGAAGACTTCCGTGAGAAAAACCGCGATCGCTGCCTGGCGGTGCTTTCCCGCCATGACGAAGTGCTGGATAGCCAGCTCAGTGCCGATTTGCTGCACAAGTACTATGAAATTGTCTGGGATGAGCAGCAGACTCACAAGTTCAAAAACCTCTCGCCACACCTGCAACGCATCAAAGCCTTCAAGACTCTGGCTTAACAGTTTCATAACGCCCGACACTGCCGCAATGATTGCTCTTAACAGGCAAAAATTGCGGCATTTCTTTGCCAGAAAGCGGTTTTTTTCCCGTTGGGCGACAAAATCCAAAACTGTGACCCAGCGCTAACTATTTGAATCACAATCCTCAAAATTCCCCTTCGTCCAGGCTTTAACCAAAAAAGTTTGATGTACATCAATTTTGGTATGACCAAATAACCCCCCATGCTATTCTGGCTTTAGATAGCAGGTTTATTTTAAGCGAACCCTATGTATTCTAAGGATATTATTTGTTTACCCTTAGGCAACAATTGGTTCACATTTAGGGGGTTATTTTGACAACGCCAAAGAAAAAAATCGTCATTGTGGGCGGTGGTGCCGGTGGTCTGGAACTGGCAACCAGCCTGGGCCATAAACTCGGTCGCAAGCACAAGGCAGACATCACGCTGGTGGATCGCAACCACAGCCATCTGTGGAAACCTTTGCTGCATGAAGTAGCAACCGGTTCCCTGGATGACGGTGTTGACGCGCTGAGCTACCTGGCACACGCGCGCAATCACTCTTTCAGCTTCCAACTGGGTTCGCTGACCAATATTAACCGTGAAGCACAAACTCTGCATTTGGCGCAAATCTGCGACGAGCAGGGCGGCGAACTGGTACCGGAGCGCGAGCTGTCTTACGACATCCTGGTGATGGCGCTGGGCAGTACTTCGAACGATTTCGGTACCGCGGGCGTAAAAGATCACTGCATCTTCCTGGATAACCCACACCAGGCGCGTCGTTTCCACAACGAAATGCTGAACCTGTTCCTCAAGTTCTCGGCACAGCCGGGGCAAAAAGAGCGCGTGAACATTGCTATCGTCGGCGGTGGTGCCACCGGTGTGGAACTGTCCGCCGAGCTGCATAATGCGGTGAAGCAACTGCACAGCTATGGTTTTGAAGGCCTGGACAACAGCGCACTGAACGTGACTCTGGTCGAGGCCGGTGAACGTATTCTGCCTGCGCTGCCGCCGCGTATTTCCGCCGCTGCGCATCAGGAATTGAATAAACTGGGCGTGCGCGTGCTGACCAACACGATGGTGACCAGCGCAGATGCCAACGGCCTGAACACCAAGGGCGGCGAATTTATCGATGCCGACCTGATGGTGTGGGCCGCCGGTATCAAGGCACCGGACTTTATGAAGGACATCGCCGGGCTGGAAACCAACCGCATTAATCAGCTGGTGGTAGAACCTACGTTACAGACCACGCGCGATCCGAACATTTTCGCCATCGGTGACTGTGCCTCTTGCCCGAAAGAAGGCGGTGGTTTTGTTCCTCCACGTGCCCAGTCGGCGCACCAGATGGCGTCACGCTGCTTTACCAACATTCTGGCGCTGATGAACGGCCAGACGCTGAAACCGTACGTGTATAAAGACCACGGCTCGCTGGTGTCTCTGTCCCGTTTCAGCACCGTTGGCAGCCTGATGGGCAACCTGATGCGTGGCTCGATGATGGTAGAAGGTCGCATTGCGCGCTTTGTCTACATCTCGCTGTACCGTATGCATCAGGTGGCTTTGCACGGCTATATTAAAACCGGCCTGATGATGCTGGTCGGCGGCATCAACCGGGTGATCCGCCCGCGTTTGAAAATGCACTAACAGCCTCCGATCTTGCCCCACCCACGCCGGTTCGCCCGCGTGGGTTTTTTTATGCCTGCACCCGTGCGACAGGGCCGTGAGGGGCTGATTGTTCAGCACAATGTCCCGTAGCTATGGGTAAAAGTCTTAAGATTCTTCCTAAACACTGGGGGTGAGCGTGATTTCCGGCATCTTTGGTCACATTGTCTTATTGCGAGGATCTGGAACATTGTGCAGACTTTATCTTGTTTACAGACGGCGCGTCGCGCACGCCGTAAACCGGGATGCCATGTGCCGTCAATGCGCAAAATAATAAGCGCGGTGCTATGTCGGTAAAGTTCCCCGGTACAAATGCGTGGTAACACTTTCAGGAGGATTTCCTGTGAACAAGTCAATGTTAGCTGGTGTGGGTATTGGTATTGCAGCAGCTCTGGGTATTGCTGCAGTGGCCAGCCTCGATGTTTTTTCTTCCGGTCCGCAATACGCGCAGGTCCTTGCCGCAACGCCGATCAAAGAAACCATCAAAACCCCGCGTCAGGAATGCCGAAATGTGACCGTCACTCACCGTGCGCCTGTTCAGGATGAGAACCGCATTGCCGGTTCGGTTCTGGGGGCGGTAGCCGGTGGCGTTATTGGCCATCAGTTCGGTGGTGGTCGTGGTCGTGATGTGGCGACGGTGGTCGGTGCCCTGGGCGGCGGCTATGCCGGTAACCAGGTGCAGGGTGCGATGCAGAATAACGACAGCACCACCAGCACGCAGCAGCGTTGCAAAACGGTCTACGACAAGTCACAGAAAATGCTGGGTTACGATGTGACCTACAAGATTGGCACTCAGCAGGGCAAGATCCGTATGGATCACGATCCCGGCACTCAGATCCCGCTGGATAAAAGCGGCCAACTGGTGCTGAACAAAGCCTAATCAACAGATAAGAATTAAACCCGCGGACAGTGTTAGTTCTGATCGTTTAACGCAGTTAAGCGAGCGGCATTAATATTGACGCGGGTTTCTGCATTCTATAAGTCAGTGATTTTCCCCTCAGGCCAGTATTGACGCGATTTCTGAACTAATGTATCCGTGCGATTTATCCGGGCATACCTTCAATAGTGCAACAGTGTTTGTTATATTATTGTGCAGTTGAGTGGGTGTGATGGCGTTATGTCGCACCGACCAAACCCGAGCATTTGGTCTCCCGGAGACAGAGATAAAAACATGTTAGATTTTCGCTTTCCGACTGCGATGCAAATGGTACTTAGCGTGGCCGTGGCTGAGAAGCTGGGTGTGCGTTCGACCAGCGCGGTGCTTGCCGCCGGTCTGGAAGCCAACCCCAGTTTTATCCGCAAGCTGATGGTGCCCTTGACCAAAAACGGCATCATTGTCTCGACCCTGGGCCGTAACGGCTCGATTCATCTGGGTCGCCCGGCGGAACAGATCACCCTGCGGGATATCTATTTGTCGGTGATTGACGATAAACGTATCTGGGCCGCCCGACCGGAAGGGCCGGCGCGTTGCCTGGTCAGCGCCAACGCCTGCTGGTATTTCAAGTCGGTGGTAAATGAGGCGGAAGAAGCCTCGCTGGACGTCCTGGCACGCCACACGGTGGCCGATGCCTTGGCTGAGCTGGAGCGGGGCGATAAACGTGCCTGCGCAGAATATACCGCCCTTGCAGCCAAAGATGCAGAGACGGCAGAAAAATAAGCGGCGGTAGTAAACGCTAAAACGAAGAAAAGCCCGGTTTTTAAACCGGGCTTTTTTATGGCGGTGGCAGGCGAATTATTCTGCTGCTGGTGGCCGCGTTTTACGTGTCACCATACGGCGTAGGGTGACGTAGAACACCGGCGTGAGGAACAGCCCGAACAGCGTAACCCCGAGCATGCCGGAAAACACCGTGATGCCAGTGACACCACGGACTTCGGCACCGGCACCGTGCCCCAGGATCAGTGGGATAGTCCCGGCGATAAAGGCGATGGAGGTCATCACGATCGGCCGCAGTCGCAGGCGACAGGCTTCCAGCGCCGCTTCCATAATGCTTTTGCCTTGCAGCTCCAGTTCACGAGCAAACTCGACAATCAAAATGGCATTCTTACAGGCCAGCCCCATCAATACCACCAGCCCTACCTGCACGAACACATTGTTATCGCCGCCGGTCAGCCAGACACCGAACAGGGCTGACAGCATGGTCATTGGTACGATCAGGATCACCGCCAATGGCAGCGTCCAGCTTTCGTACAACGCGGCCAGTGCCAGGAAGGCCAACAGCACCGCCACCGGGAACACAATAATCGCCGCATTGCCCTGGGTAGACTGTTGGTAGCTCAGATCGGTCCACTGAATGTTCATGCCGTTCGGCAGTAGCTTGTTGGCCATCACCGCCAGTTCGCTCATCGCCTGCGACGATGACAGCACTCGCGGATCGGCATCACCAATCAGATCTGCCGCCGGGAAACCGTTGTAGCGGATCACCGGGTCCGGGCCATAAGTGGTGCTGATGCTGACCATGCTGCCAATCGGCACCATTTCTCCCTTATCGTTACGGGTGCGCAGGTTGGCGATATCCTCCACGCTGTCACGGAACTGGCCGTCGGCCTGCGCCATCACCTTCCAGGTGCGGCCATAGCGGTTGAAGTCATTGATGTAAGACGAACCGAGATAAGTCTGTAAGGTGCTGAACAGGGCATTGAGCGGTACCCCTTGTGCCTTGGCCTTGTCGCGGTCAATTTTCGCGTCCAGCTGCGGCACGTTAGCCTGATAAGACGAGATCGGGAAACCCATGCCCGGCGTTTGCATGATAGCGCCCGACATCGTATTGATCGCGGTTTGCAAGGCACCATACCCCAGACCGGCGCGGTCCTGAATATACAGCGAGTAACCCGAACCCTGGCCAATACCGAGGATCGGTGGCGGCATAATCGAGAAGGCGAATCCTTCCTGGATCTGCGAAATCTTGGCGTTAATTTCGGCATTAATCGCCGCCGCGCTACGGGTACGGGTGCTTAATGATTCAAGCGCAAAGAACACGGTGCCGGTGTTGGGCGTATTGGTAAACTGCAGCGCATTCAACCCGGGGAAGGACACCGCATCCGTCACCCCGTCAACGCTCAGGCCGATGGCGCTCATCTTGCGTATCACCGCATCGGTGCGTTCCAGCGATGCACCCTCCGGCATTTTCACCCCGCCAATCAGGTAAAGCTTGTCCTGAGTCGGGATAAATCCGCCGGGCACGGTTTTAAACATCACCCCGGCGGCGCACAGCAACAGGACATACACCACGAATACCGCGCCGCGCTTGCCCAGCGCCCGAGAAACCCCACGCTGATAACGCTGTGAGCTGCTGGCAAAGAAGCGGTTAAACGGGCGGAACAGCCAGCCAAACAGCCGGTCGATCAGGCGTGATGGCATGTCTTTCGGCGCGCCATGCGGTTTCAGCAGTAACGCCGCCAACGCCGGTGACAGGGTCAACGAGTTGATGGCGGAGATCACGGTTGAAATGGCGATAGTGACGGCGAACTGTTTATAGAACTGGCCGGTCACGCCGGACAAGAAGGCCATGGGCACGAACACCGCGCACAGCACGACGGCGATGGCGATAATCGGGCCGGATACTTCGCGCATCGCCTGATGAGCTGCCGCCAGCGGTGACAAACCTTCTTCGATATTACGCTCGACGTTCTCCACCACCACGATGGCGTCATCGACCACGATGCCGATGGCCAGCACCAACCCAAACAGGCTCAGCGTATTGAGCGAAAAGCCCAACAAATAGAGTGCGGCAAAGGTGCCGACGATCGAAATAGGGACCGCCAGCAGCGGAATGATCGACGCGCGCCAAGTTTGCAGAAACAGAATCACCACGAGTACTACCAGCAGCACCGCTTCGAGCAGGGTATCGACCACCGAACTGATCGAGTCGCGCACAAACACCGTCGGGTCGTACGGCGATTGCCAGCTCATGCCGTCCGGAAAGCGTGTCGACAGCTCGGCCATTTTGGCCCGCACCGCATTGGACAGCTCAATGGCATTGGCACCCGGCGCCTGGAAGATACCGATCCCTACCGCATCCTTATTATTGAGCTGGGCACGCAGCGCGTAGCTGCCGGAGCCCATTTCAATGCGTGCCACGTCGCGCAGACGCACGACCTCGCCGTTGTCGCCGCTTTTGAGAATGATATTACCGAACTCTTCCTCGGTCTGCAGACGGCCTTGCGCATTGATCGACAGTAAATAATCGCTGCGGGTCGGCATCGGTTCTGCACCCAGTTGGCCGGCGGAAACCTGCACGTTTTGCTCTTGCATGGCCGAGACCACATCGGAGGCCGTCAGCCCGCGTGAGGCGACCTTGTTCGGATCCAGCCAGATGCGCATCGCGTACTCACCGGCACCGAAAATCTGTACCTGGCCGATGCCCGGCAGGCGGGCCAGCTCATCCTTGACCTTCAGGGTGGCGTAGTTACGCAGATAGAGTGAATCGTATTTGCCGGAAGGGGAAACCAGATGCACCACCAGCGTCAGGGCCGGGGATTGCTTCTGGGTGGTCACCCCTTGGCGTCGTACGTCTTCCGGCAGGCGCGCTTCGGCCTGCGCCACGCGGTTTTGCACCTGTACCTGCGCCTGATCCGGATCGGTCCCTGGGCGGAAGGTCACGGTGGTCACCAGCACGCCGTCAGAACCGGCTACCGACTTCATGTACATCATGTTTTCGACGCCGTTGATCGCTTCCTCCAGCGGCGTTGCCACGGTTTCGGCGATCTCTTTCGGGTTAGCGCCCGGGTATTGGGCACGTACCTGCACACTGGGCGGCACCACGTCCGGGTATTCGCTGATCGGCAGCAGCGGGATGGCGATAACACCGCCAACAAAAATCAGGATCGACAACACCGCGGCAAATATCGGTCGGTCGATGAAAAAACGGGAAAAGTCCATGGCTCGGGATCCTCTGCTGGGGCTTAGTTAAGCGCGGAGGCGGTGTTCGCCACGGTTTTGGCACTGACCGGCATACCCGGCATAAATACTTTTTGCATACCGTCGACGATCACCCGGTCGCCTGCAGCCAGGCCTTTTTGCACAATACGTAACCCGTCGGCCACTCGACCCACTTCGATATCGCGTCGCTGTGCCTTGCCATCTTTATCGACGATATAAACAAATTTGCGATCCTGGTCGGTCAACACCGATTTGTCGTTGATTAGCATGGCGTTAAACACGGCGCTGCCGGGCATTTGTACTCGTGCAAACAGTCCAGGGGTAAAGCGACGCTCAGCGTTTTCCAGCAGGGCGCGCATGCGGATGGTGCCGGTACCGGCATTCAGTTGGTTGTCAGTGAAATCAACGGTGCCCTGATGCGGATAGCCGTCTTCGCCGACCAGCCCGACCTTCACCGGCAGTTTTGCCGTGCGTCGGCCATCATTCTGATAACGCAAGAAAGTGGCCTCATCGACGTCGAAATAGACATAGACCTTATCGAGCGACACCAGTGTGGTGAGCACACTGGCGCTGTCGCCGGTGGTGACCAGGTTACCGGCGGTGATCATTGCCCGGCTGGCGCGCCCGTCAATCGGTGCAATTACCCGGGTAAAGTCGAGGTTCAGTTGCGCCAGATCGAACTGGGCCTGAGCCGCCAATACGTTGCTTTGTGCCTGCGCAGCGGAAGAGCGGCGCTGTTCCCATACCTCGGTTGAAATCGCCTGGCTGCCGATCAGTTTTTCGGTGCGACCGGATTCGCTGCGGGCCAGTGCTGCCTGATTGCGTGCCCGTACCAGTTCGGCCTGTGCCTGTTCACGAGCGGCGCGATAGGTACGATCGTCGATAGTGAACAGCACCTGGCCTTTCTTCACTTCATCGCCCTCGGTGTAATTCACTTTATCGATATAACCGGAAACCCGTGGCCGTAGCTGGACGCTTTGCACCGCTTCGATCCGACCGTTAAAGGCATCCCACTGGCTGATGGGTTTTATCACCACGTCGGCGGTGCTGACGGCCGGTGGAGGAGGCGCGGCATTTTGTGCGACGCTGTTGTCACACCCGGCCAACAGTACCGTCAGCAGCGCGGCGGCTGAGAGGCGCAGGCTGAAACCGATACCGTTTGGGCGGCGGTGTGAATGGAACAATGAGTCAGGCTGGCTTGGCATTATTTTTATTTCCAGTAGTGAGCACGATCAGGCGATATACCCGGCCCTGTTATCCGGGCAACTTCTCCGGCCTGTGACCGGCGGCAGAGCGGTTGCACCCGTCATTGGCACAACGGTTAGGTTTTGAAACATATTGTTGTCACATTAATGTATCAATATCGGTTACATTAATTCGCTGGATTATAGAAGTGCCCATCCGTTAAATGCAATAATAAAAATTGCATTTAATGCGAAACTGCTGCAACGTAATGACATCGGGCAGCGGATCTCTCTGCCAATGTCATGGGAGCGTCAGCATGAACAGCACGGGTTTTATTACTGATTTGATTGAGTGGATTGACAATAATCTGGAAGAGAAGTTGGATATCAACACCGTGGCGGGGCGAGCGGGATATTCCAAATGGCACCTGCAACGGATGTTCAAACGCCAGACCGGCTTCGCGCTGGGGGAATATATCCGCATGCAGAAGCTGAGAGTTTCGGCAGAACGGCTGGCCAACAGCGGTGAACCGATCGTCAGCGTGGCAATCTCACTCGGCTTTGACTCGCAGCAGTCCTTCAATCGCAGTTTTAAACGCCACTATGGTCAGACTCCGGGTGACTGGCGCCGTGCCGTGATGCAACCCTCTATGGCGGCTAACCGCACGCATTGAGGCGGTTTACAGACAACAAAAAAGCCTGAACTCGCGTTCAGGCTTTTTCGTAAAATATGGCGGTGAGGGAGGGGTTCGAACCCTCGATACACTTACGCGTATACACACTTTCCAGGCGTGCTCCTTCAGCCACTCAGACACCTCACCGTATTTTGTTGTTGCGTACTCACTGGTGCAACGGGGCGCTACTATAGGGAGAGAGGGCTATCCGGTCAAGCAGAATTTCTGCGTTTCGGCGCGTCCGCTTAAGCCGTGTTCGCTTTGCTGAAAACTGCGGCGAACAGAATGGGCGGGGGCTTTGCAGCGCAATTTCCTGGGCTGCAGACAACAAAAAAGCCTGAACTCGCGTTCAGGCTTTCTCATGGAATATGGCGGTGAGAGAGGGGTTCGAACCCTCGATACACTTACGCGTATACACACTTTCCAGGCGTGCTCCTTCAGCCACTCAGACACCTCACCGTTTTACTTCATCGCTAACGCATTGCGCTGTCGACGGGCGCTAATGTAGGAGAATCTGATCCCAGCGTCAACCCTCTTGTGACATAACCATGACTGTTTAGCTAAAGTTGCAGCAATTTGCTGATTTCCCGAGCGATCGGTCGTCATGTCGTATGAATCGATGGGGGAGACATGGCGTAAAATTATATAGCAGCCTAATATTTGAACGTCTCTGTATGTGTTAGCTCAATATATCAGCAATGATGATGTTAGTAGTGCTTTTATATGCATTAATACTGGATTATTAGTCATATGTGTCGCTAAATGGAAGGGTGCTGGCGCGGGGTTTTGGCAAGGATTATCACACCGCCGCGCAGGTTGCCGGGCTTTGCTCCGGTGATAAAGCAGACAGGGATTGATCTATCAAATAATAATGCAGCAGAGGTTCACTTTGACTTTATCGGATCCTACGGCAGGGCCGCAGCGGCACGCCATTCCCCCGGGGGCCGGGGCACTGTTCTTTATCCAAATCTTCGCCACGTTGGGTTTTGCTGTGCTGTACTCCACGCTGGTACTTTATGCCACCAAGCGGCTGGGGTTCAGCGAGAGTAATGCCAATGCCATGATGGGCGTATTCGGCGCGTTCAATTACGGTCTGCATATGTTCGGGGGTTATCTGGGAGGGCGTTTCCTCAGTAACCGCAATCTGTTCGTGTTGGGCATGGTGTTGCAGGTGATCGGCTGCGCGTTGATCGCTGTCGCGGGCGTCTGGGGGCTCTACTGGGGCCTGGCGATGTTCCTGACCGGCAGTGGACTGAACGTCACCTGCATTAATATGATGCTCACCCAGCGCTTCAAGCCGGATGACGATCGGCGCGAGTCGGCCTTTTTGTGGAACTATGCCGGGATGAACCTGGGGTTCTTTGTCGGCTTTACCGTGGCCGGCTATTACCAACTGACCGAAAACTACCGCGCCCTGTTCCTGTTCGCTACCCTGGGTAACGCGGCAGCGATCATCGTCGCCGTAAGCCGTTGGCGCATCCTGGCCGATCTCAACACGCCGCTGCACGACACCAACCGTTCACAATACCGCTGGCGCATGCTAATTGGGTTGGCGGTGCTGGTCGCGCTGGTGCCCATCATCCGCGTGATGCTGACCCATGCGGAGTTCAGCGGCCACTTCGTGATTGGCCTCGGCGTGCTGATTTTTCTGATGCTGTGCGTGGTCACATTACGCCATCATCCGCGTGACGAGCGTCGCCGGATGACCGCTTATCTGATCCTGGCGTTGGGGGCCCTGGTGTTTTGGGCGCTGTACCAGTTGGCTCCAATGGGGCTGATGCTGTTCTCCGAGCACAATATCGATCTGAACGTTTACGGTATTCAGGTGGCACCGCAGTGGCTCCAGAACATCAATACGCTGGTGATCGTGGTCGGTGGGCCGCTGATGGCCTGGTGGTTTAACCGCCTGCGAGCGCGTGGCTGCAAGATCGACATTCCGATGCAGTTCTCCGGTTCGCTGTTTTGCATTGGGCTGGGCATGCTGGTGTTGCCATTGGGTATCAGCCTGGCCGGCGGTGACGGGCTGGTGGCGTTTAAATGGATTGTCATCAGTTACGTGCTGCAGAGCATCGGTGAACTGATGATATCTCCGATCGGCTACGCGATGATTGGCAAACTGGCACCACCGCGCTATCAGGGAGTAATGATGGGTTGCTGGATGATGGTCACCGGTGTCGCTTCGGTATTGGCGGGCTATGTCTCCGGTCTGATGCCGGAAAACAGCGGCAGCACCCCGGTGCTGACCAACCCCGGCTACAGCGAAGTGTTCAGTGCGCTGGGCTGGGGAGCCGCAGGCGTCGGCGTGGTGATGTTGATACTGATCCCGCTGCTGCGCCGGTTAATCCGGCACGACAGCCCGGTAGCTGCTTAAGATCCCGCAGTATAAAAACAGCCCCACTGGTCGGGGCTGTTTTCATTTTAGGCTTTAACACTTGCATCTGTCGGCGAATCGCGGAAGTCTGGTTGGAAATGCATAAAAACAGACGGGAGTCGCACAGATGGACATCATTTTTTACCACCCTTTCTTTAATGCCGAGGAATGGCTGTCAGGCTTATCGCAGCGCCTGCCGCAGGCGAAGGTTCGTGCCTGGCTGCCGGGCGATGACCGTCCGGCGGATTACGCGCTGGTGTGGCGGCCGCCGCACGAAATGCTGGCTAACCGTGGGCAGATGAAAGGAGTGTTCGCCCTGGGGGCCGGCGTTGACGCCATTCTCGATCAAGAGCGCCAGTACCCCGGTACGCTGCCGGCAGGCGTTCCGCTGCTGCGCCTTGAGGATACCGGTATGGCACAACAGATGCAGGAATACGCCCTGAGCTATGTGCTGCGCTATTTCCGCCGTTTTGATGAGTACCAGCTGCTGCAACAGCGGCAGGAATGGCGGCCGCTCGATCCCCATCAGCAGGATAATTTTACCATTGGCATCCTCGGTGCCGGGGTGCTGGGCAAAAGCGTGGCACAGAAGCTGACGACATTGGGTTTTAACGTTCGTTGCTGGAGCCGCAGCCCGAAACAAATTGACGGCGTGCAGAGCTTTGCCGGAGACGGGCAGCGCGCCGCGTTTCTTGATGGCGTGCAACTGCTGATCAACCTGTTACCCAACACGCCGGAAACCGCCGGGATCCTCAATCAGCCACTGTTCGCGCACCTGGCGCCGGGCGCTTATCTGATCAATCTGGCCCGAGGCGCACACCTGATTGAAGACGATTTACTGCAGGCGCTAGAGCAGGGGCAGCTTGCCGCCGCCACGCTGGACGTATTCGTCACCGAACCCCTGCCGCAGACGCATCCGTTCTGGCGTCATCCGCGTGTCACCATTACCCCGCATATTGCTGCCATCACCTTGCCGGAAGCGGCGATGGATCAGATCGCGGCGAACATTCTCGCGCTTGAAGCCGGACAAACGCCGGCCGGGGTGGTGGATGTGCAGCTCGGTTACTGATCTTCCGGTGATGCACCTGCTAAGCTAAATAAATAAGAAACTGCGCCTGCCGCCATACTCCGGCAGGCCGCCCAGAAGGAGAAGCAATGTACCCCGTTGATTTACATATGCACACCGTCGCCAGCACCCACGCTTACAGCACGCTGCATGATTACATCGTCGAAGCCCAGCAAAAGGGCATCAAACTGTTCGCCATCACCGACCACGGCCCGGATATGGCTGATGCACCGCATTATTGGCACTTTATGAACATGCATGTGTGGCCGCGTCTGGTGGACGGCGTGGGCATCCTGCGCGGCATCGAGGCCAACATCAAAAATCGGCAGGGCGATATCGACTGCACCGGTCCGATGCTGGATAAAATCGACGTGATTATCGCCGGTTTCCACGAGCCGGTGTTTGCGCCACAGGACAAGGCCGCCAATACCGAAGCGATGATCGCCGCCATGGCACAGGGGGATGTACACATTATCAGTCACCCCGGTAACCCAAGATACCCGATTGATATTGCCGCGGTTGCCGCGGCGGCGGCCAGGTATGAAGTGGCGCTGGAGCTGAACAATTCGTCGTTCACCCATTCGCGCAAGGGCAGCGAAGACAACTGCCGGGCGATTGCGGCTGCGGTGCGTGATGCCGGTGGCTGGCTGGCACTGGGCTCGGATTCACATATTGCCTTCTCACTCGGCAGCTTTGAACACTGCGAGCGTATTATTGCTGAAGTGGCGTTCCCGCAGGAGCGCATCCTTAACGTTAGCCCCCGGCGCCTGCTGGACTTTCTCGAACGGCGCGGCAAGCCGGCGATTGCGGAACTGGCCGATTTGTGACATCGTCCCGGCAAATTTTTTCCGTATTGTATAAGGCATTATCATGAATGAGTTTTCCATTGTTTGCCGCGTGCTGGGTACGCTGTTTTACCGTCAGCCGCAAGATCCGTTGCTGGTGCCGTTGTTCACGTTGATCAAAGAAGGCAAGCTGCAACAGCACTGGCCGCTGGAGCAGGACGAACTGTTGGTTCGTCTGCAGCAGGGTTGTGATGTCAACCAGCTTTCCAGCGATTTCAACGCGATGTTTGTCGGCAGCGAGTGCAGCGTATTACCGTTCCGTTCTGCCTATGTTGAAGGGGCGACGGAAGCGGAAGTGCGTACTTTCCTTCAGCAACGTGGCATGCCACTCAGTGACGCGCCGGCCGATCACTTCGGTTCTTTGCTGTTGGCCGCCTCCTGGCTGGAAGATCAGGCGCAGGAAGACGAAGCGCAGGCGCAAATCACCCTGTTTGACGACTATCTGCTGCCCTGGTGCGGCCGTTTCCTCGGCAAAGTGGAAGCTCACGCCACCACCGGTTTTTACCGTACGCTGTCGCTGCTGGCTCGCGAGTCTATCCAGGCGATGCGTGACGAACTGGCGGAGTACGAGCAAGACCAACCGGGTGAAGAGGGTGAACAGCCTTAATGCCCTGCTGGCCGGCTTGCGCTTTACCGCGGAGCCGGCCCATTCCTTACGATTTCCCCGCTACACAGGTTTTCATCCCCCATACGTAAATTGACAAATAATCCCCTAATCTGACGGTTCACCGGCGGTTTGGCCTTGTGTGCCTGCACGCCTCGTTTCCTTAGGCAAAGGGTAAAGTATGAAAAATAACTGGATGCAGCAGATCCAATCAATGATTGGGCAAAAGGCCGGTTCAATCGGCGGTTCGGAAGGCATCGGCAAACTGCTGGCCCCGACCGCACTGGGTGGCCTGGTGGGCGTCTTGCTGGCGAATAAGTCTTCGCGCAAGCTGGTGGGCAAATTCGGCAAGAACGCGTTGATTATTGGCGGCAGCGCGGCGGTGGGCGCGGTGTTGTGGAATAAGTACAAGCAACGGGTGAAAGAAACCCATCAGAATGAACCGCAGTTCGGTCTGCAAACCACGCCGGTGGATTTGCGCGCCAAACGGCTGGTGCAGGCGCTGGTGTTCGCTGCCAAGAGCGATGGCCACATTGATGCGGAAGAAAAACTCGCTATCGACCATAGCCTGGAGCAACTGCAGGTGGGAGAGGAAGCACAAAAATGGGTACAGGAAGCCATCGAGCAGCCGCTGAACCCGGACCTGCTGGCCCAGAGCGTGAAGAATGAAGAGGAAGCGCTCGAGGTCTATTACCTGAGCTGCATGGTGATCGATGTCGATCATTTTATGGAGCGCGGCTATCTCGACGCACTGGCGCAGTCGTTGAAGATCCCGGCGGACGTTAAGCAGGGCATAGAAAACGACGTGAACGAGAAAAAGCGCGAGCTGGCTTAGCACCGCTTGGCAAGCCGGGGGGAATCGTGTCACTCTTGCCTTAATCAAGGTAAGCGGATGATTTAGCAATGATGACACCCCCTAAGGCAGAAAAACGTCCTTATCCCATCACTACCCACGGCGACACGCGTGTAGATGACTATTATTGGCTGCGCGACGACGAGCGCGCAGACCCCCAGGTGCTGGACTATCTGCAGGCGGAAAACGCCTTTACCGATGCAGCATTGAAGCCGCAGCAGGCATTGCGCGAAGCCCTGTACGAAGAGATGGTAGCGCGCATTCCTCAGCAGGAGCATTCGGTGCCTTATGTCCGGAACGGCTACCGCTATCAGACGCGCTTCGAACCGGGTAATGAATACGCGATTTACGTCCGCCAGCCGCAGGCTGAGAGCGAGCATTGGGATACTCTGATCGACGGCAATCAGCGTGCCGAGCAGCGTGAGTTTTATACTCTGGGCGGGCTGGAAGTCAGCCCAGACAACCAAAAGCTGGCGGTTGCGGAAGATTTCCTTTCCCGCCGCCAATACGACATTCGCTTCAAAAACCTCAGCGACGATAGTTGGGCCGATGAAGTGCTGGAAAACACCTCCGGCAGCTTTGAATGGGCCAACGACTCGGCTACCGTGTATTACGTACGCAAACACGCCAAAACGCTGTTGCCTTATCAGGTCTACCGCCACGTGGTGGGTACCGATCCGCAGCTCGATGAACTGATCTACGAAGAGCAGGACGACACCTTCTACGTCGGGCTGGAAAAGACTACCTCCGATCGTTTTATTCTGATCCACCTGAGCAGCACCACTACCTCGGAAATCCTGCTGCTGGACGCCGATCGCGCCGACAGCACGCCGCAGATGTTTGTGCCGCGCCGTAAGGATCATGAATACGGTATCGATCACTATCACCAACATTTCTATATCCGCTCCAACAAGGACGGCAAGAACTTCGGCCTGTATCAAAGCGAGCAGGCGGATGAAGCGCAGTGGCAGACGCTGATTGCCCCGCGCATCGAAGTGATGCTGGAGGGCTTTAGCCTGTTCCGCGACTGGCTGGTGGTGGAAGAGCGCAGCGAAGGCCTGACCCAACTGCGACAGATCCACTGGCAGAGTGGCGAAGTGAAGCGCATTGCCTTCGACGATCCGACCTACACCACCTGGTTGGCGTACAACCCGGAGCCGGAAACCGAGCTGCTGCGCTATGGCTACTCATCGATGACCACGCCGACCACGCTGTATGAGCTTAATCTCGACAGCGACGAACGCGTGATGCTCAAGCAGCAGGAAGTGAAAAACTTCACTCCGGAAAATTACCGCAGCGAGCGGGTATGGGTGAAGGCGCGTGATGGCGTTGAGGTCCCGGTTTCGCTGGTCTACCGCCACGATAGCTTCGCGCGCGGCACTAACCCGCTGATGGTGTACGGCTACGGCTCTTACGGCAGCAGCATGGATCCAGCCTTCAGCGCCAGCCGCTTAAGCCTGTTGGATCGCGGTTTTGTGTTTGTGCTGGCACACATTCGCGGCGGCGGTGAGTTGGGGCAACTGTGGTACGAAGACGGTAAACTGTTTAAAAAGCAAAATACCTTCAACGATTTCATCGACGTGACCGAAGCGTTAATCGCCCAGGGTTACGGCGATGCTAAACGGGTGTTCGCCATGGGTGGCAGCGCCGGTGGCTTGCTGATGGGGGCGGTGATTAATCAGGCGCCTGAGTTGTTCAACGGCATTGTGGCGCAGGTACCGTTCGTTGACGTGGTCACCACCATGCTCGATGAATCTATTCCGCTGACCACCGGGGAATACGACGAATGGGGCAACCCGAACCAGCAGGCCTATTACAACTACATTTTGCAATACAGCCCGTACGATCAGGTCAAGGCGCAGGATTACCCGCATATGCTGGTCACCACCGGCCTGCATGACTCTCAGGTGCAGTATTGGGAACCCGCCAAGTGGGTGGCCAAGCTGCGTGAGCTGAAGACTGACGATCGTCAACTGCTGCTGTATACCGATATGGATTCCGGCCACGGTGGCAAGTCCGGGCGTTTCAAAGCCTATGAGGACATTGCGCTGGAGTACGCCTTTATTCTGGCGCTGGCGGAGTAACCTTCAGGCGGGCGGCTGGCGCTGCCCGCTTTTTTCAACCGATCAGATAGTATTTCAGCGTGTGCTTCATGTCCGGGCTGAGGTCCTCGATGGATTTCAGCATCCAGCGTAAATAGCCTGGGTCTTCCTGCGCGACGCGATCAATTTCCTGCCCTCGATACTTACCGAACTTAAACTTTTTCAGCAACACCGGCTGGTCGGTGATTTGCGCCATCTGTTCCGGCGTCCAGCCTGAATCCTTGATAATGCGTTGCATCAGCGCAGCGGTCACGTAGCAGTCATATAACGCCCGGTGCGGATACAGCGTGGTGTCCTGTGGCAGTTGCACATCGAGATTCAGCGCATAGCGCAGGTATTGGTTACCGTATTTGATGTCCGGGTACAGGTTCCGCGCCAGTTTCATGGTGCATATCCAGGCACCGCGCATTTCCGGCAGTACACCGCGGTCGAAAGCCGCATTGTGCGCAACATAATAGGGACTGCCCTGATAGCGGCCGATCGCCACCGCGATGCGCGGTTTCCCTTCAACCATCTGCTCGGTGATGTGGTGAATGGCCATGGCCTCAATGCCAATGGGGCGGTCGGGGCTGACCAGATCGCTCATCGGGTTGGTGATTTGTCCGTCGATCAGATCAACAGAAGCCACTTCTACCACGCCGCCTTCCAGTCCGCAGGTTTCAGTGTCTATTACGCGTAAATTCATGGTTTCCTCAGGGTAGCTGCACCGCTTTAGCTTAACCGGCAGCCTTGCTCCTGCCAACCGCTGAAAGGGACTGGGTTATTTCGGGCAACAAAAAACCCGCCTTGGCGGGTTTAATTACGGTTAGAAGTTCGCTTACTCGCCGGTCGACTGGCCTTTCTTAGCGCGTTTGCCTGCACGTTTTTCTGCAGGGGTTTTCAACGGCTTCTTCTTCGCATTTTTTTTGCTATCCATTCCCTTACTCATGATGGCCTCTCAGTTACCTATGGTTGGGTGGGTTGCTCAGCCATTAACCCCCTTACGCCTGTCGGATGCAAGCATGAAAGCAGCGGGTTTTGTTAATTGATTGTTTATAGATGGAATTTTGTTTTCGCATGAATGTCTGCTTAAATATTATGATATGTTATAATATAACAATTAAGTGATAACCGGAGAGCGCAATGAACGTTGTGACCTTATTAAATCAGCAGCAGCTCCTGGCCATGCCGGAGTCTGAATACATGAACCCGGCTCAGCAGGCGTTTTTCCGCCAGCGCTTGCTCGACGAGCAACAGAAACTGTTGCAGCACATTGAGGCGCTGAAACGGGATATCGACGGCGGCGAAGTGTCCGGTGACGAAGCGGACAAAGCGGCCCGCGAAGAGGACCTGCGATTGCTGTTCCGCCAGTTGGATCGTGAAAGCCGGTTGCTGCCGAAAATCAGCGCAGCCTTGACCCGTTTGTATAACGGCGAATACGGCTATTGCCGGGAAAGCGGCGAACCTATCGGCCTGGCGCGTCTGTTGCTGCGGCCGACGGCCGAGTTAAGCATTGAAGCGAAAACCGCCCAGGAAATGCGCGAACCACACCTGCGTAAACGGGGATAAGATCACGGCAGACTCCCCATGACCAGCCGGTGTTTTGCCGGCTGGTCGTATTCATTTTAAGCAAACGAGCCTTAACTTGTTGGGGAGTGTAGGAGTTTTCAGGATTTACCGTTGACCAAATGGGCCGCTTCGGCTTTGATGAGGGTATGACCCACAGAGAGACGGAAGCGCCATGGAACAATTACGAGGTTTGTACCCGCCGTTAGCAGCATATGACAGCGGTTGGCTGGACACTGGAGATGGCCACCGGATCTACTGGGAGCTGAGCGGCAATCCGAACGGTAAGCCGGCGGTCTTTATTCACGGTGGGCCAGGCGGCGGTATTTCCCCTTATCACCGCCAACTGTTCGATCCGCAGCGTTATAAAGTGTTGCTGTTCGATCAGCGCGGCTGTGGTCGCTCCAAGCCGCACGCCAGCCTGGACAACAACACCACCTGGCATCTGGTGCAGGATATTGAACGGCTACGCGAAATGGCGGGTGTCGACCAATGGCTGGTGTTTGGCGGTTCCTGGGGCTCGACGTTAGCGTTGGCCTATGCGCAAACCCATCCGCAGCACGTCAGCGAAATGGTGCTCCGTGGCATCTTCACGCTGCGTAAGCAGGAGCTGCATTGGTACTATCAGGACGGTGCTTCACGCTTCTTCCCGGAAAAGTGGGAGCGCGTACTGTCGATTCTGTCGGAAGAGGAGCGAAAGGACGTAATTGCGTCTTATCGCCAGCGCCTGACTTCAACGGATCTGCAAGTGCAGCTTGAAGCGGCGAAGTTGTGGAGCGTGTGGGAAGGGGAGACGGTGACCTTGCTGCCAAGCAGCGAGTCGGCTTCTTTTGGTGAGGATGATTTTGCGCTGGCGTTTGCCCGCATCGAAAACCACTACTTCACCCATCTGGGCTTCCTGGACAGCGATGATCAACTGCTGCGCAATGTCCCATTGATCCGCCATATTCCGGCGGTGATTATCCATGGCCGCTACGATATGGCTTGCCAGGTGCAAAACGCCTGGGATCTGGCGAAGGCCTGGCCGGAGGCAGAGCTGCATATTGTCGAGGGAGCAGGGCACTCCTTTGACGAACCGGGGATCCTGCATCAGTTGATGCTGGCCACCGACAGGTTTGCTGCCAAGTGACACTGAGCCCGCCATGACGGCGGGCTTTTTTTTATTTGGACTTAGGCTCGTACGGCAGACGCGAATACTTGTGCGATTCGGCACGGTAATGCGCCACGCGTTCGCGGAAATAATCACGCAGGTGCGCCGGTTGTTCGCGCTCAACCATTTCTGGGATCACCGGCATGTTGTAGCGTTCTTTAAACGCCACGCCGGAAGCGGCGAGATCAACGTTCACTTTGTCCATCTCTTCTTTGGAAAGCTCTGCCAGATTGTAACCCACCGTATTCTCCTTACTGTTACCGCATTGGATCAGCGCAGAAGGTAATGCACCTGGCGGCAGTTGGCAAGCCTGAAGCGCAAAGGAGGCCGAGCTTCAGTAATAACCCACTGCGGATAAGGTTATTTATTACTCCAATGGCAATGCAATCTATTTATTATTTTAAATAAGAATGATTCGTCTTTTGATTAAATATACAAATAGAAATGGTTATCATAATAATTTAAATGAATAATTGATGTTTTTATAACTCATTGATTTTTAATTTATTTAAAATTAAATCGATAATGATGTGAATCAGGTGTGTTTATTTTGTTTTCACCAAGGCATAATGCGGAAAAATTAAGTTGATACCTGCAAAATAAAAGGAATAATTATGCTGACGCCAGAAATGACCAAAAAGCTGAATGAGCAACTGAACCTGGAGTTTTACTCCGCCAACCTGTATCTGCAAATGAGCGCGTGGTGCAGCGATAAAGGCTTTGAAGGTGCAGCTTCATTTCTTAAAGAGCATTCTCAGGAAGAGATGCAGCACATGCAACGCCTGTTCGAATACCTGAGCGATACCGGTTCTCTGCCACTGTTGGGCAGCATCGCTGCACCGCCGGTTGAGTTTGACTCCCTGGCGGACGTGTTCCAGCAGACTTACGAACATGAACAACTGATTACCCGTCAGATCAACGAACTGGCGCATGCGGCAATGACTGCCCACGATTACTCTACCTTCAACTTCCTGCAGTGGTATGTTGCCGAGCAGCACGAAGAAGAGAAGCTGTTCAAATCCGTGCTGGATAAACTGGCACTGGTGGGGACCAGCGGCAATGCATTGTTCTTCATTGATAAAGATCTGAAGAAAATGGGTGCGGCCGGCGAAAGCGCTAACGGCCAGGGGTAATCGTTTTTGTTGAAACCGCGTATCGGCCTTGCCCGGTGCGCGGTTTTTTTATGCCCTGGGTTTATCACGGTTATGCAGCGATATGTGCTACTGGATCGCAAAATGCCAGCGTTCTGCTCGACTTGCATAATGACACTCGTTATCATTTGACCCGATACGCTACAGGGATGGTAGAGAGTTAAAACAGTGGGTTACTCGCTAATCACTTCTTCTGTTTACCCGTGGCGCAATCATCTGCGGTGGGGTGGCTGCTGATACATCGCCAAGGCGGTTAGCCTTACCCCTTATCACCCTCGATTATTGCTTTAAGGGATATCACTGTGATCGGTAAAATTCGTTCTTCTTATCGCCTGCTTTCCACTATTTTCGTGCTGTTTGTCGGCTTGTCTTCACAGCAGGCGCTGGCGCATGCTCATTTGAAAGTTGAAACGCCGGCGGCAGATGCCAGCGTGAGTCCGGCACCGAAAGTGCTGACGCTCAACTTCTCCGAAGGTATCGAGCCTAACTTTAGCGGCATTAAAATCACTGGCCCGGACAACGCCGAAGTGAAAACCGGCAAGTTGCAGCTTGATGCGAACAACAATACCCAGGTCAATCTGCCTATCGAAGGCGATCTGGCGGCCGGCAAATATAACGTCAGCTGGCATGTGGTTTCGGTCGACGGTCATAAAACCAAAGGCCAGTATAGCTTCACCGTAAACTAACCCATGAGTCTGGCGACCCTGTTTGTCCTGTGTCGCTTTGTGCACTTTGCGGCGGTGATGCTGATGTTTGGCTCCAGCCTGTTCACCGCCTTATTGTCGCCGCAGCGCCTTTCCCCGTATCTCACCCGTGATGTGCGTCCTTTGCTGGTCTCCTGTACCTGGCTTGCCGGGCTTTCTGCCGTGGCGTTGCTGGCTATTCAGGCCGGACAGATGGGTGACGGCTGGGCCGACACCTGGCAGTTGGACGTGTGGTGGGCAGTGCTGGGCACCACCTTTGGTGAAGTCTGGCGTTGGCACCTGGGTATTTCATTACTGGCACTGCTGAGCCTGTGGCTGGCAGAACCTCGCCGCACGCAGCTTTTGGCGCTGTTTTCCACACTGTTGCTGGTCAGTATGGCGTTTATTGGCCATGCGGCAATGCATGAAGGGGCGATGGGCGTGCTGCACAGGTTTAACCACGCGCTACACCTGCTGGCGGCCGGTTACTGGTTTGGCAGTCTGCTGCCATTACTGGTTTGCCTGCGCTACCTGGCCCAACCACAAAGCCGCAGTGACGCAGTGACTACGTTGATTCGTTTCTCGCGTTGGGGCCATCTGGCGGTAGTGCTGGTGGTGTTAACCGGCGTGATTAACAGTTTGATTATTTTGGGCAGTTGGCCGCTGGATGTAGATTCTCCTTATCAGCGCCTGCTGTTGTTCAAAACCGCGCTGGTGGCGTTGATGGTGATGGTCGCGTTGGCTAATCGTTACGCCATCGTCCCGGCGATGAGCAGTATGCCGCAGTTGGCGCAGCGCGGACTGGTGCTGGCCTGCTGGATTGAAGTGGGGCTGGGCGCGGGCGTGTTGCTGTTGGTCAGTTTATTTGCAACTTATGCGCCGGTGTAACATTGCGGCTTGCCGGATGCCCCTAAACTGCGGGAAAATTGGATCAAATAGCAACCTTAAGGCCACAACATGAAATCGGTATTACTTGGCATGACGCTGCTGGCAACCGCGACCGGTGCGCTGGCGGCAGATCAACTGGTGAACATCACCAAGCTGGAATACGGCAAGCAGTGGGCATTCACTAAAGAAGAAGTGACGCTGCAGTGCCGCAGCAGTGGCGCGCTGTTCGTACTCAACAACAGCACGCTGATGCAATATCCACTCAACGCTGCCGCAGACGCGCAGGTGAAAGCAGGGCAGCAACGCGCTCAGCCGCTGGACGTGATCCTGCTGGATGACGCCGCCAACCCCGGTCATAAAATGAGTGTTGAGCCGTACCGCGAACGCGCCGAGAAGCTGTGCGCCAACTAATCGCTTATCCGACAATGGCTTAGTTTTGGGTTAACCGTTGATGAAAAATCATGCGAGATTAATTTCCTCATGAAACTATCACTGGCCGTGTGGCTGGCTGGCAAAAATAGCGCGGTAAGCTACTCTTAAAGTGCACGGCTGAACAAGCCTTGCACAAAATGCCAACTTTTAGCGCACGGCTCTCTCCCAAGAGCCATTTCCCTAGACCGAATATAGGAATCGTATTCGGTCTTTTTTTAACTTGTTGTTTTATATGATTATTTTTCGTAAAAATCGAATTCACTCGAATTTTACTCGAATTTTGATATTCGGTCTTTTACAGCATTACGTATTCTTTCCCCCTGGTATCGAGGTATTTACCCGTCATTTTTTCGGATTTATGTCCCAGTAATTTCTGCGCAAATTCCTTCCCTTTTTCCTTCTCGTACAACCGTCCGGCTAGGCTCCTGATCTCGTGGAACGTCGGCGGATTCTCCTCAAAATCAAGTCCAGAGGCTTTTCGCGTAGCAACAAACTTTTTCGTCAACCCATCAGGGTGCAAAGAGCCGTCTGGGCTATTTTTACGGATGCCGGCACTGAGCATAAATTCGGTAGTGCTGGCCAGCTGGCAGCGGTCTATCCCTGTCCCTAACCTGAGGCCCACGGATTTCAGCTCCAGGTCGAGAGGCAGGGATATCATTGCTCCTGTCTTTCCTTGTTCAACCTGCAGGCGTCCATTCACGACATGATCAAATCGGAACTGCGTCAAATCCTCGCGCCGTTGCCCTGTGACCAGTGCCAGATCCATCGCCAAACCAAACCACGGCGGCATGGTAGCCGCAGTTTCACGAATGGGGATGTACTGCGCCAATTCTAGCCGTTCGCGCTTCACCACAACTTTTGCCGCGCGGGTCGGCGCAACAGGGTTGTTATCAATATGGCCTTCCACAATGGCTTCGCGAAAGATGTCGGACAGAACAGATCGCATAGTCGAAGCCATCGTATTTTTATCTTGAGCCACCCAAAATTCGAGGAACTCAGCTACATGGCGCGTCGTGATTTTTGATAACACCATGCCACCCATTTTTTCGCTGATAATAGCGATTTGGCCTTTGCGTACCTTGTAAGTGTTCTCCGCCAAATTTCGGCGCTTAAAAATGACATCGTACCGCTCTATCCAGGAGTTTAAAGTGTACTCGTGGCTACCTTTGATTTTCTCCAGCAACAGGACAGGGGAGTAATTCTGTTCGATGTAATGATTAGCCTCGATCGCCTGCGCAATAGCGTCTCGGCGCGCAATTTGCCCCAGTGATATTTCCTTTTTGGTCACAGGGTTGCGCCAATAGAAGGATTTGCCTTTCCGGCGATAAGTCAGGTTCTTGGGTAATTTCATGTCATACCCTTCCTTTCGCCGTGTCATTAATTACCTTCTCCATAAACGCCAACCTCGCAGGTTGCGGGTTTTGTGCATCTTTTATCTTTTTGCCCAAACGAGGATCTTTTGGGTCTATATATATTGCGCCTGGCACTAATCGATATTGCTTCCCATGTTTCTCGGCCGCCGGGTAGAAATTCCCGTTGCGTGCCCAGCGTTGCAAGGTTTGCAGTGTTGGTTTTTTGCCAGGGTAAATGTCATTGCACCATTCCTCCAATGTCAGAAATGCAACATGGCCGGTGGTGTCATTTAGTTTTAGGGCACGGCTATTGCATCCCCCCAGGGTCAATTTGTTGGGCATGGTCTTTCCTCGGTTTCATCAGTTGGGCTATAGCGTCGTCGGTCACACGACAAGCCCTGGTTATATCGTCATCGCTGAGCGTCTTTTTCCTGACGCTGGTGGATAGCCGGCCGATCTTGATATCGAAATCAGAGAGTAGGCGGGCACCTGGTTGCCATCGTTGCATTGCTGTTCCCCGTTGTGTGGTTTACAGCAATGCTAACGATGGCTGGGTGTTATTTCTGATTAGGCGGAATTGGTTTTTTAAACGCTTCCTTTTCTCGCGTTAGCCGTACACTCTGCGGGAAGTGAAAAGCCAGTTCGCCACGGCTTTCGGCCTCAATGATCCCCGTAGTTCCGTCGGGGAAAGTCACGTGAATGGCGTCGCCTTTAGCCAGGTATATTCTCAACATGGTGAGTCCTCAGTGTTAGCCCCGTTGCCGGGGCCGGGTGATTACCGCACCTGCAGCGAACGTTCGCCGATCTCGATGTGCGCGCCAGCGATTTCAACACCGTTTTCGATTGCCTCTTTGATGGCTTTCTTGTCTGGTGCGGTAAGAACTTGAGTGGTTACCAGCTCATCTGGCAGCAACTCGATATTGTCGATCACTACGCTGGCGACCCCTTTGCGTGCCGTGAAAGTATTGGTGGTTGTTTTTAGCGAGTCCTGGCCGCTGGCCAGCAGGCAACTCAGCACGTATTTGCGGATCGATTTGGAACGGTTCTCAAAAGACTTTTTGCGGTCAGTCAGGCGCTTAATTTCTTCATCAACCGTTTTTGCCAAGCCTTCAAGGTTACGAACGTAGGTAAATGCGCCGTCCAGTTTGTCGCCCAGGGCTCCTTCTATCCCTTCCAGCGTGTCGGCGATCATCTCTGGCGTCAGGTCGTCGGAGGTTTCGATCAGTTGTTGAAACTTGGCGTAATCAGCTGCTAATGCAATGGCGGTTGTGCTCATGATGCTTTCTCCTCGGACAGGGCGGCGATGCGTTCATCTTTCAATGTGGTAAGGCGGCGCAGACGGCCAGCCAGGTATTGGGCGTGCTCTTTATCTCCCTTAGCGTCTGCGGCCTTGCGGTGCGCTTCAATTTCGCGGGCGATCGAGGTGTGAATCTTGTTTGCTTCGTTGACAGTTACCGCGCCTTTGAGCGTTTCCGCGACCTTGGTCATGTGCTCATCCAACTCTTCACGCATGCGGGTCACGCCTTCGGCTTTTTCACTGGCATTCTTGAGCGCGAATTCCGCTTCGTTCTCTTGGCGATACGTAAGATCGTCATACAGGCCAAGGAATACGTCGGCGGAGAAGCCGAGTTGTGAAAGGGCTTTTTTTGTGGCGTCGGTGAGGGACTTTTTCGGCGCTTCGCCATCGCTGATCGGCCCATTCTTGCTCCTGTAAACGTATGGCGTGCAGCCGTAAGCGAACACTTCGCCAGTCTTACCGTCGTGCATGTACCAGAGTCGGATTTTTGCCGTGTGGTTTACTTCGGACAGATAGCCGCCAGCACCATTTGGAATAATCTCTTGAATAAAGCTTCCGTCCTGCTGCTTCACCGATCGCATGATCGGGGCGCCGTTATCGAAGCGTTCTTCGATAATTTCCACCCCCCAGCCGGTGCCCTGCGGACCGAATACCTTTGTGGCCTGCATCACCATGTAGGTGCCATTGATCGAGGTACCGCCGCCGTTATTGCTGAAAGCCTTGGTAAACTTGGCATCGGTTTTATAAACACGATTCCAAATCCCAAGATTGTCTCTATCCTCTGCGGGCTGTTCGGCGATTGTCAGTTCAACTTGTGCGGCACGCTGTTGGAAATCGTCGGCTTTAAGCTGATTTACCAGCGCTTCGGCGCGGTCGGCGTTCTCTTCTGCCTGCTGCAGTTGGGAGGATTTTTCCTCTGGCGCATTGGCATAGACGCTGTAACCCATCTGATCCAGCTGCTGTTTGGCTTCCTGCGCTGTCGAATCGGTAACTTGCGGCTGGGCTACTTCCTGTTTTTCACCCTGATTTGAGGCGTTAGCCGTTGCTGGCGCTGGGTTTTCCTGACGTGCATCAGCGCCGGTCAAGCCGTCAATCGAGAAGCGGCCGCCGCCGAGGTTTTCTACCTCGACACTTTTAGTGGTTTGCTGGCCATAGTTCGCCAACTCAGCACATGCCGGATGGCCAGCAAGACGCGTTTTCACAAAGTGCAGGCGCTCTTCGTCGTTATTTACCAATTTGAGATTTTTCAGTCCCTCGGAAACGATCGCGTGGCGGGTATCGGTTTCAACATTCAAAATGCCAATAATCACCCGCAGAGATTTATCCCAGGCACGCCAGACGGAATCACGTGAAGCGATAATTTCTTTTGCGTTCTTCACGTCTGTCGCCTTGGCTGCGGCAGGGTTAACACCCATGATCGATAAAGCTGTATGCATGCTGAGGGTGTTGTAATCCGGCACGCCCCCAGTATTTTCGGTGCTGGTGCTGGTGCTGGTGCTGGTGCTGGTGCTGGTGCTGGTGCTGGTGCTGGCCAGCGTCAGGTTTTCCCGTTCGCCAGGCTTATCTACCCACGCCTGAGCAAAGGCAATTGTGTCAGCCTGTGATGGCATAGCCTCGCCAGCGCACTGGAAGAGGGCTGAGATCAATCGACTAACGGCCTCAGGGGACATAGCACCGACGGCAGTCACAGATACAAGCCCATCGATCACCGCACGCATGCCGGTATCGTCTGGTGTTTCATCGTCGTTAATGAAATCGACCGCCATCGACAGCTGGCTGTTATCGATCTCAGCGTCGCCATACATCACCACTGCGGTGATCCGGACGTTGGCAGGCTGTGACATTAAATCTACTGGCCCAGCCGGGAATTCTGGCTCAGGCTCTTTCGGTGTCCACTTGCTGCCGTCGAAAACGTTCTCTGCAGCGAACTGTTCATCGAACTGGCCAACGGCTGGACGTGGGTTGCCAGTTTGATCTTCAACGGTCTTCGGGTTGAAGAAGTTGTCACCGCCCTCGGGGTAGGCTTCGAACAGCTTCCCTAACGCGATGCTTTCGGCTGCTCGTTTGCTTGCAGCCTCCAGCGCGATAACCAGCGCCACAGCGCCGTTTGTCAGAGCCTTTTTCTTTGGCTCAAAAAGTGAAATGTAGATAGGCATTATTGGTCTTTCCTCTGTAATAATCGGCGCTGGTCAGGCACCGGGGTGGGTTAAAACTTCTCGCGTGCTACGGCCTTCACGTTGTCGCAATACCAGCTGTACAGCTCATTCTGGCGAAGGCGCAGAGTGTCAGGCGTCGCCATCATTACGGCCATCAGCAGGCGGTCGCGGGTGTCTGCGGCAGTGCCGTCGATATGGGTGAACACCTCGATCGCCTCGTCGGAATAACCGTGTGTCGCAGCAGCTTCGAACTGGTCACGCTGTTCGGCTGCGTCATGGCGTTGCCACAGCGCCAGCTCAGCGCTCAGGTTGTGAGTTTCGATATCCATGACCGCGCCCTCAGAATGGGATTTCGTGGGCGTCGATAGGGCAGTGCTCAATGCATAGCAACTGCTGTACCTGATCGTCGATCTCGGCGATACGCTTATAGGCCGCGTCAGTCAGTCGGACTTTTTCCAACTGCAGCGTTTCAACCTGTTTGCCGATGATGTCGATCGGTTCTGGCTGGTTAACATCGATATGGATTTGGCGAGTTTCCAGCAACACGTACCCACGGAAAGAGGACATATCAGCGGTGGTGACCGTAATGCCTTCACCGTTTGGGAAAGTGTTTGCATGGATAAACAGCGTGACGGGTATCTGTAGTGCTTTCATAGCGACTCCTGATATAATCGGAGCTGATCGACAGCTCATTGGGTTGTTGGTCTTTCCTCGATACAGGGTTGGTCCCCTGTATCACTCCCGGTTGCTTTGGTCGGCATCCGGGGTAAAAGAACCCACTTCGGTGGGTTTTTTTACGCCTGTTGGTTGCCGGTCTTTCCCGGCTGTCAGGCTGGTCATGCCGTTGGTCTTTCCTCGATTTGCTTTGTAAAAAATTGCCCCAAGGTTCGGGGCCAAATTCCACACAGCAATGGTCATTCAATTCTTTGCCGCGTATCGCCCGGCTGGCGGAACATTCTGAACAACTGCTGCAGGGTTAGTGCGCTGTTGATGGAATGAAGCTTAACTAAAGGTAAGTTAATGGTCAATAAAAATAACTTACGAAAAGTTAAGTTGATGGGCTGTTGTGAATAACTAATTGAATATTAGTTTATTTTTTCTTTGAGTTTTTTCTTGCGGTTAAGAGTTCTTCAAAAAGGACATTGAAGCCATCTACCTTTTCTTCAAGCTCGGCGAGATGCTTATCCTTTTCAGATTCTGGAAGATAATCAAACAGTTCTAGTAATTTCGTTTGACGTTCATCAAGTTCAACAGGCAACTCGTCAACAGGCAGGGGGGTCTGATCCTCATCTCCATAAAGTAGCCAGGTAGGAGTACAACGCAGCGCTTTTGACAGAAGGAAAAGATTTTTCCCCTTTGGCTCGGTATCCCCGTTTTCCCATTTAAAAACGGTTACGTGGGAAACCTTCACGGCGTCGGCAAGCCTCTGCTGTGATATGTCCAGTTCTGTCCTACGCAATTTAATGCGGTCACTTAGTGAAGTCATGTTCATCCAGTTACTATAAATTAATTTGACTTAGCTTTTGTTAAGTTGTAATTTTCAAACAAATGTTAATCACAGGAGGCAAAAATGCTCACTGACGACGCTGTAAAGTATTTCGGCAACAAGACCAAACTCGCGGAAGCCGCAGGTGTTTCACAAGCTTCTGTATCCCGCTGGGGCGTTCGCGTCCCTGAACGACGAGCTGCACGATTGGATCGCCTGACATCCGGTGCTTTGGCGTATGACCCAGATTTCTACCAACAGCAATCGACGGATGCAGCTTAACAACCAACCCCACCGAAATCTGATTAAGTGAAATCGGTTTTCGAAGCGACAGGAGACGCGAAGTGGAACACATCGAAAAACTGAAAAATGAAATTACAGCCTGGGCGGCGGAGAGTGGTCAGGAACATGTGGCCATCGAAATCAGCCGCGCGTGGTTCCAGATCGGAGCTGACGGCGGCCGCGTGCGGCTTTACCCGATTGAAGATTCAGCCGGTACCGCTGATTGGCGTGCGATTAACACCAACCGGCAGGCGATTTTTCGCCACATGCGCAGCGACTCGAAAGCCGCCAGGGCAAAGGTGCAGGAACTGGCCGACGCGATGATCGCAGCCATGCCAGCAGAAAGGCGCGCACGATTGGATGGGCCCACGCCGCAATATTTGCTGTCAGTGGCCATTCGAGAATTTGCCGCGGCAATTATCGCAATTTTGCTTGGTGCCTGTGACACACCACAACGAATAGCCGGCGCATTAAGCGCCCTGCAGGAAACTCAGCGCCTGACCAGCGCCGCGTAAAAACGCTGTATCGAGGAAAGACCAATATGCAAACCGATCACATCACATATCGGAACGGCTGGCGCCTGAATGGCATGCCTGCTGACGCCGCAGATATCAAACCGATTTTCGAAGATCGCCAGGCTGCCGCACATGCAGTTTGGGAACAATACGAGCAGGGCAAGGCCGCGCTGCGTGATGAAAACTTATCGCCGGAGCAGTACCAGGACGCGTGCCGCCAGCTTGCAGACGGGCTGGGGATCTAATCATGAGCATGGAATTGATGGTGCGGGCGATGAAAATGAAAGTCGGCAACCCACTGCGTAAATTGGTGTTGCTGAAACTGGCGGATAACGCCAACGATCAGGGTGAGTGCTGGCCAGCAGTTCAGTACATCGCTGAACAATGCGAAATATCCAAACGCTCCGCCCAAAATCACATTCAGCAATTGGTCAAAGATGGCCTGGTGCGCATCGAAGAACGGAAAGCTGAGAACGGTCTAAATCGTTCGAATGTCTACCACCTTGTACTGAATAGCTATGGTGCAGATGCTGCACCCTATGGTGCAAATCCTGCACCCATGGGTGCATCTGCTGCAGGGGGGAGGGTGCAGGAGCTGCACCCAGAATCAGTCAGTTTAGAACCAGTCATTGAACCAATACCCCCTAACCCCCAAGTGGGGGACGACGCTGACGCGCCGGGTAAGCTTCCAAAAGTTAATTATCAGGACGTGGCTGACGCCTACAACGAAATCCTCGGCGACCGTCTGCCGAAGGTGCAGGAGCTGAACGACAAGCGCAAACGTCAAATCAAGCGCCTGCTGGGCGAACTGCATGAATCCACCCTCGATGCGGTGAAGGCCTATTTCGAAACCTTCGGTGATGCCGCAGGGCCGTTTTACTTTGGCGACAACAATCGCAGCTGGCGTGCTGGGTTCGATTATTTGCTCCGTTCTGATGTGTTGGTGAAAACCCGAGAGGGTGCGCTATGACCCCGCAGGAGATGGAAGCTACCGTGTTGAGCGGCCTGCTGGTTGGTGGGGCTACCCCTGATGCGCTGGACGTGATTGCCACCATGCCAGAAGAGGCATTCAGCATCCGTTTTCACCGCGAAACCTACAAAGAAATCAAAAAACAGGCGCTGACCCACGGTGTGATCGACGTGGTGCTTATCGGCGAATCCCTCGGCGGTGACAGTCTGGCGTCGTTGGTAGAAATTAGCCGCATGCCCGGCACGCTGGCCAACCTGAAAGGTTTTGCTAGTCTGGCCACAAAGGGGTGGCGTAGCCGCCAGATGGCTGCATTGCTGCAGGAAGGTGCTGACGGTATCCGCAGCGCCAGAAACCAAGAACAACGGGACACGGTGATCCAGGCGTCAGTAACCAAGCTGATCGAAATGACCGCCGACACGGGCGGGGTGGTGCCGGTGCATCTTGGTGAACTGCTGGGCGGCTACATGGATTTAATGGATCGCCGCATGAAGGGTGATGCCGAAATGCGCAACCTATACAGCGGCATTGAGGAGCTGGACGCGATTACCGGCGGTTGGAACCCACAGGATTTAATCGTTGTTGCAGGTCGTCCGGGCATGGGTAAAACCGAATTCGCGCTGAAAGTTATCGAAGGGGCAACCCGCAGCGGTGGCGGGGCGCTGATATTCAGCATGGAAATGGCCGCCCTGCAGATGGTGGAGCGTTCGGTCGCTGGTGCCGGGAACCTGTCAGTGTCGAAACTGCGCAAGCCTGAATCGCTGTGCGATGAAGATTGGGGACGTATCCACTCGGCGCTCGAGGTGCTGAACAACCGCGACATTTGGATTGTTGACGCTACCGACCTGACCGTTGACCAGATCCGCGCCATCACAGAAACCCATAAGCGCCGGTACCCGCACCTGAGCGTGGTGATGGTCGATTACCTTGGCCTGATTGCCAAACCGAAAGCGGAACGAAATGACCTGGCCATGGGGCATATTTCCCGCAGCCTGAAAACCATGGCCATGCGTAGCAAAACGCCGGTGCTGGCACTGAGCCAGTTATCGCGAAAAGTTGACGATCGCCCGGTTACCGCTCGGCGGCCAACCATGTCTGATCTGAGTGAATCAGGAAAAGTTGAGCAGGATGCCGACAGCATCGTTTTGCTGTACCGCGACGGTGTTTATAACCCGAACGGACCGGCTGCACGTTTTGCGGAAATCATCGTAGGAAAAAACCGGTTTGGACCGGGAGGCACGATTTATCAGGAATTTAAAAACGGCCACTTTATCGCTGTCGATCAGGTGGTGGCGCAAGAATCCAGCCGTATGCAACAGGAGGCACAACAACCAAAACCGAAAGAAAAACGTTACGCGACCAAACCGTTTTAACCGGCGCCTGACCAGCGCTTGAACAAACAAACGAGGAAAGACCAACATGACCAGTACCAACGAAATGATCCGCGATAAGCGTTTTGTGATGGATGACGGCTGCGACTATGGCCCTGCCATCATGGACAGAATCAACCAGGCGGCTCGCGCACGTTGTCGCGCTCCGTTCTGCCCGCCACCTAAACCCCAACGTGTTGCAAATCCAGTCTGCGAAATGGGGCCAATCGTCAAAATCGGTGACCGTATCAGTTACGGCCGCCGGGTAATGACAGGTGTCTACGAATTGCAGCGCCTTGGGCACTTCCCTGAAAGCATCGCCCTGATGCTCCGCATGCCTCTCGATCGGGTAGTGCACATCCTTAAGCCTCTAACGGCCGTACGCCGTGAGATACAGCAAAGGGTACTGACTGCACCAATTCCGTCAGAAAAAGACGTCATGCGTCGTTTGGCTGCTGAATCGAGGGCGTAAACGATGGCCGGGCAATCGGATTATCTTCCACCCGGTCTGCCATTCAATCGAGGCCAGTGGCCGCAGGAATACCGCGATTTAGAGCAGTACGACCTGCGCGCCAGCGGCCTGATCCGTGACCTGTACGCACGGACGATCACCCGCACAAAGGTGCTGGTGGCGATTGAAGAGGCTCCGGAGCAATACCGGGAACATTTTAGGGCGCGCTTGAACTACTGGCGCGAACGCAGAGAGATGAGGTGGTAATCAAAAAATTTAGTGACTGGGTGGGGCTTAGACAAGTAATCGCTGATTAAATATGGGCTGGTGATGCTCGGCACTATTGCTGTTGTATTGATATTTTTTAAAAAAAGTATATCTTGACTAAAAAGTGAGGTGTCACGTGAAACAAAATCCATTTTCTTTCTATGATTTTCTTGGTTATTTAATACCTGGCGCAGCATTGTTGTATTTTATTTATTTCGGTGGGATATTATATCATTTTGAACCAGTTGAGAGTTTTTATAGTTATATTATAGTTGATAATGGCGGATTGTTAGAATTGCTGAAATTTATTCCTTCAGTTGTTTTTTCATACATTACAGGTCATTTTATTTCTCTTCTGTCATCTTTCGCAGTGGAGAAATACTGCACTCGCAGGAATGGATATCCATCTCAATTTATTTTCCAAGAAGAAGGGGAGCGAAGTCGAGTGAATGTTATCACTGTCAATCTTCCCCTTTCAAAAAGAAAGGTGTTTTTACCTTTCACCAATATCCACCATCTAGTCACGCTAGTTGTCATCTTGCCAATAGCACTAATTGAAATGCTTCCTTTTGGAATGCTGAATCAGGTGAAGCCTATCCCTCAGCCATTGCGTAATACTGTTTTTTTAAGTTGCAAGAAAATCCTAAAGAAAAAGTTTAAAGTTGATGTTTCTTCTATGGATGTGAAAAATGGGCTTGTAGGTGATTCATTTAGAATTGTTTATCACTACGCATATGAATACTCTGAAAGACATGCTCTAAAACTCCAAAACTATGTGGCGTTATATGGTTTTTCAAGAAATATATCCTTTGTTTTTGTTGTGATTTTTTGGATTATGATGACGTGTAAGGTTTTTTATCTGTATGGGTTGACGCATACTTTGAATTTTCATTGGTTTCTTATAATTACTACTGCAATCATTTCCTATGTTTTTTATCAAGGTTTTGTTAAATTTTATAGGAGGTATACCTTGGAGGCAATTATGGCAGTATGTGTTATTGATGCAAATAAATAAAATCATGAACGATGCACTTGGGAGTGAATAGACGAGAATGGCAAGTAATAGAGATGATTTCCCTGCTAAAATAAAGAAAGCTTTAGCTCACCGAGCCGGATACGTTTGCTCATTTCCTGGGTGTGGTAGACATACGTCTGGGCCGAGTGATGAGTCTGAATCTGCATATAGTTCAATTGGAATAGCTGCGCACATAAGTGCTGCAGCTCCTGGTGGGCCTAGGTATGATAGTGAGATGTCTGGCGATGAAAGAAAACATATAAGCAATGCCATTTGGCTATGTTCGAATCATAGCATTCAAATTGATAGAGATTATGTCCAATATACGAAAGAAATATTAATTGATATGAAGCGTGCACATGAAAAAAGAATGAATGGACACGCTTCTATTGCTAATAACAATGACCTTATTGCAATTGGCCCTGACATAGTTGCAACTGGTGAGCTTGTTGCAGTTGCTAATAATGAGTGGAAGTTTAGGTTGGATAACTTCTTTATCGGTGATATCGCAGTCCTCCTTAGATTTATCGAAAAATTTAATGAAATGGATGATTACGATAAGTACGTTTTGATTAATGAGTTAGGTGACGGTAGGCAGATATTATCAGCTCCAGAATGGACCAAGTTCACCGGGTATTATGAAGTCACTTTTACTGTGGCACCTGCATTTAAAAGAGTAAAAGCTCAAGACTTAGGTACCACATTTGCTGAAGGTGATGATGGAGATATTTTTATACGAGATGGTAATATTGCCATGATATCTGGCGTAGAATCACTCCCGCAAAAAATAAGAAGTTGCCTTTCTTTAGCGCAAGGGGAAAGTTTTTTTGATCCTCAGTTTGGGTCACGAGTTAGTGAGTATTTGGAGATGTTTAAAGAAACTCCATCATTGTTGAACCAGCTATTGAAACTTGAGGTTATCAGGCTTTCGTCGATTCCATATAACGACGGCCCTGTCTCTGGGGTTTACACCCCACTCAAATGTGTAAATCGAGTTAACCACATTTCACTATCGACTGTTATACCTGTGGAAAATAAGATACCAATAAGTTTTGATTTTGAGGTGGAAGGCATTGGGGTATGGAATGAGGAGCTGTTAATATTTATTCTACCACGTTCACTCGATTAGAGCATGGCACATCTTCCCTGCATGGGTGTGGGAAAAGTGGCACTTACTGAGTGCCACTTAAAATGATAAAATTATCTACTTCAACAAGGATGAGTCATGGTCGAGTGGTTTAATACTAACGCTTCAGCGATTATTGCTGCTTTATCCGCTTTGCTTGCAGCTATCATTGCTGCATTAGCGGCATTTGGTGGGGCGTTAATCAATAATCGAAATAGCAAGGCACTACGAGATAGTCAGAATGAAATCGAACGCTGGAAACTAAATCGGGAACTTTATTTAAAAAAAGCAGAAGAGGTTTTTAGTTTGTTTGACTCATGGAATGAAGGGATACATAGGATATTGTCACTGCAGACCTTTCATGCAATTGGAGTTAAAAACCAAAATGAGGTTAATGAAGAGTGGCCATCAGCGTATGACAAATCACTTTACCCCAGAATTAAGGCTTTGATTTCATTGTATTTCAATGAGCTATCTGGGGATTTTGAGTTAATTAGTGATATTTATGGGAAGTCAACCGGAAGATATGCGCTTTTTATAACTGGGAAGCTCGAGAAGGGGGAGTTTGCCATAAGTGTCAACAAATCGACATCGGAAATAGTATCAATAGCTGAACGATTCAGGGCGAGATTAGCTGAATTAACGCAGAAACATTTCTGAGCAAGAGACACTTGCCGTTGTTTGAAACCTAGCACAAGAATTGAAACTGTTTATTTGTACAGTATTTTGGTGAAATATCATTGCGGTACACAATAAAGAGATAGTTAATTGATTGATTTTGATGCTTTACTTAAATCATTGCCCGACACTGGGAGAGTAGTGATTACATGCGAGAACGGCTCAATAACCGGAACTCGCATCGTTAAAGAAAACGAGCATGTGGCATCACTTAACGCGTTGATTGATTTGGCAAAATCCGCAGGTTATTCGATTGTAAGACCCGATGGAAACGCGCTATAATTAATGGGCTGGACTGAACACCCAGCCCATTCAAATTCTGAGCAACTGCTGCGCCACCGGAGAGAACCCAATGGCGCAGTATTCTTACATCAAAACAGCAGGTGACCTGCTGGTACCCGCGACACGGGATGCCAGGGATTTCTTGCGATCCAAAAAGGTCGGTTCCGTTCTTTACGCCGACTTCAAACAGGCCCGTAATCCGGCATTTCACCGCAAGCTGTTCTCGCTGCTGAATCTTGGCTTCGACTACTGGCAGCCGAGCGGCGGCGCCATATCACCTGTAGATAAAGCACTGGTTAATGGCTACGTCAAATTCCTCGCGTATTACGCTGGTGGTGAAGAAGCACTGCAGGCTGCTGCTGATGAATATCTGGCTGATGTCGCAGAGAAGCGCGCCGGAAACATCAGCGCTGCAAAATCCTTCGAAGCGTTCCGCGCCTGGGTAACTATACAGGCCGGCTTCTATACCGAGTACCTCATGCCAGACGGCACCACACGTAGAGAACCCAAGTCGATCTCGTTCGCAAAAATGGACGATATCGAGTTTGGCGAATTCTACAAGGCAGTGCTCGACGTGCTCTGGAATTACATCCTGTTCCGTACTTTCCCTGATCAGCAATCTGCAGAAAATGCTGCCGCCCAGCTTATGGGGTACACCTCATGAGCAAATTGCGTAAAGAGGCACGCGGCCGTGATTGCCAAATCCGGATCCCCGGTTTCTGCAACTTTAACCCAGAAACGACTGTATTGACCCATTACCGCATGGCGGGCACTTGTGGTACAGGAATCAAGCCCGATGATGTGCAGGCAGCTTGGGGATGCAGTACGTGTCACGATGCTTGCGACGGTAGAACCAAAACAGAATACAGCCGTGAGGAACTTCGACTTTTCCACGCTGAGGGCGTTTTCCGTACCCAGGCTATTTTGCGCAGGGAGGGGAAGCTATGAATACCGACGGACTGAAACTGAACAAAGAACAGGAAGAATGGTTGCAGCCCTGGCTGGAACGCTGGGGTGCCTGGGTATATACGGGCCGGATTGAGAAGCGCCAAAGCAGCATCATTGCCGAGTACATGGCCACGGTTGAGCCACGACTCTACCCTGAGCGCCCAATCTGCAACGATGATGACGGCATGCTGATCACCCGAGTTGTTGATCAGCTTTACGCTATCGACCGAAAGGCATTCGGCCTGCTGCTCAGTCGTTATGTTCATGGATCTTCTGACCGTGCAATTGCCACTTACTATCACAAAGTTGCAAAACCTCGCGCCATGGTTAGACGCAATGGGCAACCTGGATTCCGTCGGCCATCGTATACAACTTGCCGTCGTGAAGTCAGTGAAATACTAGCCGCCGCAGAATATCTGTTGTATCAACCTCTACAAGATGTGTTTATTTCACGCGAACAGGAGCGAAAAAATAAAAAATTGCTGCGAACGTGTTGACATTGGTGAGCCAATGAGCCACTATTTTCACATACGCTGCCATTTGTGTATGCGTGATAAGACAAGAACCCGCCGAGTGCGGGTTTTTTGCTTTCTGAAATCACGCGTACCGCATGAGGGCTAGCTGTCTCTTTTGTTTACAACTACCCAGTTACCTTCGGGGTTCTCTGTTTCCTGGAGGATGCTACTTGCTTCTGGGCAGTCCTTGCAGACGATGACTTTGCCTGCGGATATGCCTGCCGCTTTATTCACAATAGTGACATTTGAACTAAAACAAACAGGGCAGTATGCATTCTGTAGATACATAGAATTACTCCTCTGATGAATGAGCTCACATCATAAAACCGTGACAAAATTTTGTCTTGATAAGGCTGCGCTATCGCGTGGCTTTTCTCATATTTAGCGCCCAACGCCTCACTCAATGACGTATGTCGCCTCGCATTCGCGGCGCTAATCCATTCCTTTCACCCGGTACCGGGACAGATCCCCGGAAGGGGGAGGTATGAAAATCATGCCGGAGAAAATCACCACATTCATTTCTTACTGCACCTCTGCAACTCTGGTGTGTGGAGGCAGCATTTTGCAATGGCTACATGACCTCGACTGGAATCAGGTTGCGGTAGTGGGCGGTTTCGTGATCGGTGCGATCACTGCCGTGATGAACTTCTATTTCAAAAGTCGCCAGACAAAGGCCTATGAGAAGGCCCTTAAAGCTGGATATGTCACACCACCGCCAGCGGAGGACTAAGGATGGCGCTCACAGCTTCGTTAAAGAAAAAACTCAGCGCAGCCTTTGCTGGTGGAGCCATGGCGATTGCAGCGGTGCTCATTCCTTCACTCGAAGGGGTGGAGTATAAGCCATATCGTGATGTAGTCGGCGTGCTGACGGTCTGCTACGGGCACACTGGCGCTGACATCATACCCACTAAGACCTATAACCCCGCTGAATGCAAAGACCTGCTGGATAAAGACCTGGTGCCTTTTGCTCGTTCTGTAGAACGGTCGGTGAAAGTGCCAGCGAGCGAATACCAGAAAGCCGCACTGATCAGCTTCAGCTATAACGTCGGCGTCAAAGCCTTCGAGTCTTCCACTCTGCTGAAAAAACTCAATGCGGGGGATAGTGCCGGTGCCTGTGATGAAATGCGCCGCTGGAATAAAGCCGGAGGAAAGGTCTGGAAGGGCCTGATTAACCGGCGAGAGGTGGAGCGTGAGATCTGCAACTGGAGCCAGAAATGAACCGGGTTGCCGCAGTCATAGCCGCCGTTCTACTGCTTATCTTCATTTTGCTGGCATGGCTGGCGTTTCACTTCCACGGTAAAGCGGTAAAGGCTGGTGACCAGGTTAAGCAGCAGGAAAACACGCTGGCGCAGCAGTCAGGACTAATCTCAACCCTGCAAGAACAAGACCGGAAGAACAGAGCCTTAGCAGCAGAACAACAGCAAAGAGAGCAGCAACTGCGCCAGCAGGGTGAACGCTACCAGAGGGCATTACGTGAAGCACTTAAAAACGACAAATGTGGGAATAGTCCTATGCCTGCCGCTGTTATTGACCTCCTGCAGCAAAACGCCGGTACCACCACAACAAATCATCCTGTTACCCCCTGAGTCCGTATTCATCCCATGTGAGAAACCGCAGCTGCAGGGCGATACCTGGGGCGATACGCTGAGCTATGCGCTGGCGCTGCAAACAGCTTTATCAATTTGCGCCGGCCAAGTGGCCACGCTGAACCAATGGCGGGCAGCCGCCGAGAGATAACTATTTTTTCATAGATGCTTCGCACTTATCTCTGAGTCTTGCGTATGCATCAGGCAACATCGGTGCACCAGTCATAACGCGGTAGCTACGGCATTCAGGTGTCTCATTTTGATATGGATTAAAACTTTCTTGTTGCTTTTCAGAACATCCAGCAATAGCTACGAGTGGTAAAACTGCGGTGAGTAAAAACATCTTCATTGGCGCGCTCCTTTGACTCTTGCAATGAAATGCCAGCTTAGCAGATATTTGTTACCGATGAATTAATCAGCAAATGGCTGAGGCCAACGGTAAGAAGTAAAAGAACATCGATAACGACCCGCTACGGCGGGTTTTTTATTGCCCATCACAGAGCATCTATCCAGGTGCTGCGTAATGCGCAAAGCAAAGTCACCTCGTTACTCCGGCTCGCTGTGGGGGTAGCGCTAGTGGCTTTTTTTTATGGAGCACGCTATGTCACAACCGGAAGAAAGCGGCCTTGAGCGCGATTACTGTGCCGGTCAACTTTCTCTCCGAGATATGGCAGAGATATACGGTATCAGTGAAGGGGCCATTAGAAAGCGCGCCAAAAAGCATGGCTGGGTACGCAGTGGAAAAACTGGTACGCAAAAAGGTACGCAGGTACGCAAAAGCGGTACGCAAAAATCAAAAGTGCGTACCAAGGAGAATCCCACAGCCAGCGCTGAAGAGCTGATATCTGAATCAGGCCTATCACCACAGCAAAGCCTTTTCGTAGCGGAATACCTCATTGACCAGAACGCCACCGCTGCGGCTGAGCGTGCCGGTTACAGTGATCCGAATTATGGCCGGCAGCTTCTAACGAATCCTAACGTTAAGCGAGCCATTGAGAGCCAACTGGTTGCATCCGTCTCACGCACGCTGGCCAACGCTGACGATGTGCTTGCGAAGATGTGGCAACTGGCCACCTTTGACGCCAACGAGATTTCGCAATATCGCCACGGCGCCTGCCGTCACTGCTGGGGCTTCGGTCATCACTACCAATGGCGTGACGCTATCGAGCATGAGGAAAAGTGTGCAGAGGCGAAAGCCAGGAACAAGCCGGACTCGCCAGACAAAGGGGGCTATGGATACGACCAGAACGCGGATCCTAATCCAGATTGCCCGCGTTGTAATGGCGACGGCATCGGCCGGGCTTACTTCCCTGATACGCGAAAATTATCAGGCATTGCTCGTTTGGCGTATTCAGGCACAAAAGTTGGAAAAAATGGCGTGGAAATCACAGCCATCAGCCGAGAAAAAATGTTTGAGGCCGTGATGAAACGGCTGGGCCTAGCTGACAGTGAGTTTGCGCAGCGACTGCAACAGGTTGAAATCGAGCGCCGGCAGCTTGAGATTGAAAAGTTGGGTAAAGAGCTGTCAGACGATGACGACAACGACACGCCGAAGCCAGTGGCAATCAACATCAACGTGGTGGATGCCAAAGTGAGGGACGATGATAGCGCCGACGCTTAACATTCCTCAGGCCCGTTTTCTGGCGATGCCGCACAAATTCAAGGCGTACGTGGCCGGGTTCGGTTCCGGTAAGACGTGGGTAGGGTGCGGCGGCATCTGTAAGGGCATGTGGGAGTTTCCCCGCATCAACCAGGGCTACTTTGCCCCGACCTATCCGCAGATACGCGATATCTTTTACCCGACGGTCGAGGAAGTGGCGCATGACTGGGGGATGCGCGTAAAGATTAACGAGAGCAACAAAGAAGTTCATTTCTACGCTGGCCGCCAGTACCGCGGGACGACGATTTGTCGCTCAATGGAAAAACCGGAAACCATTGTGGGCTTTAAAATCGGCAATGCGCTGATTGATGAGCTCGATGTGATGAAAAAAGAGAAGGCGCAAAAGGCCTGGCGAAAAATCATCGCGCGAATGCGTTACAAGGTTGATGGGCTGCGTAACGGGATCGACGTCACCACGACGCCGGAGGGGTTTAAATTCGTCTGGCTCCAGTTCGTGAAAGAGGTCAGAGATAAGCCCCACCTTGCGGCGCTGTACGGTCTGGTGCAGGCATCCACGTTCGATAACGAGGCCAACCTACCAGCCGATTACATCCCGTCACTGATGGATAGCTATCCGCCGGAGCTGATTAAAGCCTACCTGCGCGGACAGTTTACCAACCTAACCAGTGGCACCATTTACCACCAGTTTGATCGCCTGCTGAACAACTGCGAGGAGGTGGAGCAACCCGGCGAACCGCTTTACATCGGGATGGACTTCAACGTAGGGAAAATGGCCGGCATCGTTCACGTGCTGCGCCTGGGATTACCTTGTGCGGTCACTGAAATCATTAACGCCTACGACACCCCCGACATTATCCGCATCATCAAGGAGCGTTTTTGGCTCTACGATGGCGCCAATTATCGCAAGGTGCGGGAAATCTACATTTATCCGGATGCGTCCGGCGATTCCCGTAAATCCAGCAACGCTAGCTTGACCGATATCGCTCAACTAAAACAGGCAGGATTTAATGTGGTAGTGAATGCCGCCAACCCGCCGGTAAAAGACCGGGTGAACTCCATGAATGCCATGTTCTGCAATGCCAATGGTGAGCGGCGCTACAAGGTCAACGTGAAACGCTGCCAGGTTTATACCGAATGCCTGGAGCAGCAGGTCTGGGATGAAAAAACAGGTGAGCCGGATAAGAAATCCGATAATGATCACCCCAATGATGGGGCTGGTTATTTTATCCAGAAACAGTTCCCTATTGTTAAGCCAGCCGGAAAGGTCACCAAACTACGGATGTAAACACCATGCCTGATATTTCAACACCAAATCTCGATTATAACGATATGGTCGAAGCCTGGGACATCAACGATGCGCTGATGGGCGGGACGCTTTATATGCGTAAGTTGGGAGAAACACACCTGCCTCGTTGGCCCAATGAAGACAAAGAGGATTATAAAAAACGGTTAGCTGTTGCCACATTGCTACCTGCGTATGAGGAAACAATAAAACAGGATATTGGCAGAGTCTTTGCTGAACCGACGGTTCTGAGTGATGAGACACCAGAGCAAATTAAAGAGCTCACCCCGAATATCGATATGGAGGGAAACCGGCTTGATGTCTGGGCGCAGTCATTCTTTTCTATTGGATTTCAGTATGGCCTCGCTCATGCGCTGGTTGATTTCCCTCGCGTGGATCAGGAGGCGGTAAAAACGAAAGCCGATGAGAAGGCTGCAGGCAGTCGTCCCTACGTCACGATGCTTAACCCGCGGCAGGTTATCGGCTGGAAATCGAAGGTGGTGAAAGGGAAGGTGGTGCTGACCGACTTGCGCGTCAAAGAGGTCATTATTGTTGATGGTGATGATTTCGGGCAAACCAAAGTCGAGCAGATACGTCATATCATGCCGCGCAAAGTGGAGATTTACCGGAAGAGTAAAGGTGATGCGGGAGAGTGTATCTGGGCTATCCATGAAGAGTGGGAAACCAGCCGTGATGATATTCCGCTCGTGACGTTTTACACCAAACGTACCGGCTTTATGCGTGGTTCTCCGCCGTTGTTGAACTTGGCATTGCTGAACATCAAGCATTGGCAGAGCCAGAGTGAGCAAGACAATATTTTGCATGTCGCGCGTGTCCCGATCCTCAGTGTGTATGGCCTTGAAGAAGGGCAAGAACTGACCATTGGCTCATCAAGCGCTGTGCGATTTTCAGATAAGGATAGGCAGGGGATCGAATACACCGAGCACACGGGATCTGCTATCGGTGCTGGTAAAACATCCATTACCGATCTTGAACATCAAATGCGGCAGGCAGGGGCCAAATTGCTGCGCACGGAAAATACGTCGACAAAATCCATTGACCAGACAACCGAAGAGAAAATGCAGGAAAACTCACCGCTATTCACGATGGCGAGTTCTCTCGAAGATGCCCTGGATAATATCTTGCAAATCATGGCTGAGTGGATTGGCTTACCTACAGGTGGGAATGTTGACGTGCGTACAGAACTGGAGACTTCATCTCAAGCCGTTGATGCGACATCTGCATTGGCTATTCAAGCATTGCGGCAAGGTGGCGATATTCGCGCCATTGATGCTGTAAGAGCATATCAGCAATTGCGCATCATTGATCCAGACGCGAAACCTGAGGAGGTGATGGATGAACTGATTAACCGACCTCCTGATTTAATCGAGGAGTAGTGATGGGCAGGCTCAATGATCGGCTGCTGGATGAAACATTGGCTCATGGGCTGTTTGTTTCCCGCTATTCCACGGGCGTCGCCCGGCGCATGGTGAAAATTCTCGACCAGGCGGACGCCGAACTGTCGTCAAAGTTGCTGATGGCGTTGGAGGACGTGGACCCGCAAAGCTTCACTGTTCGCCGGTTGGATACATTGCTGGGCGGTGTTCGGGATATCAATCGGCAGGTTTACCAGCAGCTTTACGGGGCGTTGACCGACGAGTTGGGCGATTTTATCGGGTACGAAGGCGGCTTTCAGTTCAGCCTGTTCGACTCTCTGTTACCCGACCTGGTGAAACAGCGTTATCCGCTTATTAGCCTGACGCCGCAGCAGGTTTACGCAGCAGCGTTGGCCCGACCGTTTCAGGGGCGGTTGTTGAGCGACTGGGCCGGCAAGCTGGAAAGTGATCGGCTACAGCGGATCAGCAACGCAGTCAGCCAGGGATATTTGCAGGGGGAAACGACAGACCAAATTTATCGGCGGATCCGCGGTACCCGCGCGCGAAATTATCAGGACGGTGTATTACAAACCGGCCGGGCCAGCGCAACCAGCGTGATAAAAACCGCTGTAAACCATATGGCGGCCGTGGCACGCACGGAGTTCGCCCAGGCTAATGCCGACGTTATCGACTGCAAGCAATGGCTGGCCACGCTCGACAACAAGACCACGCCAACCTGCATCGTTCGTGATCGCCTGCGTTATACGCTGGACAACAAACCGATCGACCATAAGGTGCCCTATGGGGCCGGGCCCGGCCGGATCCATTTCTGCTGTCGTTCGGTAGAAACGCTGGTGGTTAAATCGTGGCGGGCGCTGGGTATCGATGCGGACGAAATGCCAGCGGGTACGCGCGCCAGCATGGATGGCCAGGTGCCAGCGGAAACCAATTATCGGGATTGGTTGCAGCGTCAGCCATTCAAGCGCCAGGTCGAGGTGTTGGGCGAGGCTCGCGCCCGACTGATGCGTGACGGCGGTATGCAACCGGCGGAGTTCTTTTCCGATAAGGGGGAATTGCTCAGCCTGAAGCAGTTGCGAGACATTGATGAACGAGCGTTTTCAGACGCTGAACTATAGCAGCCACCTACGGGTGGTTTTTTATTTCTGCCGTTTTGCGGATGCATACGGCGCAAGGTCGGATGACCACTTAAACAACGGCCAGAAGGCCTGGAGAAAACCATGAAATTGAAACTTGATGCTAATGGCCATGTAGTCGTCGAAAACGGTATGCCGGTTTATGTCCACGAAGACGGCAAAGAAATTGCTTTTGACGCTGCGCAGGCCGTCAGCAAAATCAGCGCGCTTAATGGCGAAGCCAAAACGCACCGGGAAGCAAAAGAAGCTGCGGAATCTAACCTTGCTAAATTTTCCGGCATTACTGACCCGGCCAAAGCGCTTGAGGCATTGGAAACACTAACCAAAATCGACCAGAAAAAGCTGATCGATGCTGGCGCAGTTGACCAAGTGAAAGCTGAAATTACCAAGTCATTCCAGACCCAGTTGGATGAAGCAACTAATCAGAATAAGACGCTGCAGAATCAACTGTACAAAGAGATGATCGGCGGCCGTTTCTCCGGTTCCAAATTCATCACCGATAAGATGGCGATCCCGTCAGATTTCGTTCAGGCGCGCTTTGGTCAGTCCTTCAAAATTGAAGAGGGCAAAGTTGTAGCCTATGACCCTACAGGCAATAAAGTCTACTCACGCGCCAAACCTGGCGAACTGGCCGATTTCGATGAAGCGCTGGAATTCCTGGTCGAGCAATACCCACAGAAAGACCACATTTTAAAAGCCTCTGGAAACAGTGGCGGCGGCTCTCAGCAGAGCCAGCATCAGGCTGGGCAAAAAACCATGAAGCGAGGAGCATTTGACTCACTGGACATGACCGGTAAGAACGCCGCGCTGAAAGATGGCATCACCATCGTCGATTAACTCCCTATCTTGCCGACACCTGGAAAGGTGGTGGCGCCAGAGCTGGATAGCTCAACCAACCCTAATTTTTAAATATTCAAGGAAACCATAAATCATGGCTGGAAATACTCTTACCGGGTTGATCCCGACTATCTACACCGCTTTGGACGTCGTATCTCGTGAGCAGGTCGGTTTTATTCCTGCGGTAGCGCGTAACGCGAAGGCTGACGCCGCGGCTAAAGGACAGACTGTAACCGCGCCGGTGGCTCCGGTTGCCACCACCGTTGATATTGTTCCCGGTGCTACTGCACCGAATGACGGAGATCAGGACATTGGCACGGTTAACGTGCAAATCACCAAATCCAAAATGGCTCCGGTTAAATGGAACGGTGAAGAGCAGCTCGCCGTTGGCCCCGCTGGTACCTATAACACTATTTTGGCCGATCAGTTTAAACAGGCATTTCGCGCCCTGGCTAATGAGGTTGATTCCGATCTGGGCGCACTCTATTACGGCACTTCGCGTGCAGTTGGTACCGCCGGGAAGACGCCGTTTGGTGTTAAGGATGATCTGTCTGATGCGGCGTTGGCCCGTCAGGTGTTGTCTGACAATGGCTCGCCAACAACCGATCTTCAAATGGTTCTGGGTTCCTCGGCAACGGCCAATCTGCGTGGTAAGCAGTCGGTGCTGTTCAAGGTGAACGAATCGGGTACTGAGCAGCTTCTGCGCGAGGGGGTTATCGGCCGTCTGGAGGGGTTCAATATCCATGAATCTGCAGGCGTCGCTCGAGCCAGGACAGCAACAGCCTCTGGCTATCTGGTTAATGGTGAGAAAAGTGAGGGCGACATCATTATCGCCATCGACACCGGTACTGGCGTGATTTCAGCTGGCCAGGTTGTGACTTTCGCCGGTGATGATAATCAGTACATGATCGCGGCCGCTACGGCGACAACGATCACCCTGGCAGCGCCAGGCCTGCGTCAGGATTTGGAGGATGATGCCAAAATTACTGTTGTAGGTGGCTTCACAGCCAATATGGCATTTGACCGTAACGCGTTCCTGTTGGCATCGCGCACGCCAGCAATGCCTGAAGGGGGCGATACTGCGGATGATGTGATGAACGTTACTGATTCGGTATCCGGCATTACCTTCCAGGTGGCCCTGTATCGCCAGTATCGCCAGGTGCGCTATGAGGTCGGTTTGGCATGGGGCGTGGCCTCAATCAAAGCTGCTCATGCTGTAACGCTGTTGGGCTAATACAACGATATAACGAGGGGCTTCGGCCCTTTTTTAATGGAGGCTTTATGGCCGGGCTTACAAAAGAACAACGTGCGCTGCGCATGGCGGAACAACTTGCTACCGAGCAGACGGATAAACACAATCCTGAACCGCAGGAACCGCAGGAACCGCAGGAACCGCAGGAACCGCAGGAACCGCAGGAACCGCAGGAACCGCAGGAACCGCAGGAACCGCAGGAACCGCAGATTGAGCTGGTGGCTATGGTTACCCACTATCCAGCATTCCCCGGTGCGCCGACGGCTGCCGATGTACATCCCGCTGAGGTGGAAAACTGGATCGCCGCCGGTTGGACAATCAGGGAGTGAGCCATGTTAATTACGGATCCCACCTCGCCGGATTTCAACAGTTACGCTAGCGTGATCGATGCGCGTGATTTTGCAGAGTCGCGAGGTTACTCGCTGCCGGATGACGATCACGAGTGCGAGAAGTTGCTGATTCAGGCGATGGACTACCTCGCCGGCTTGACCTGGCGCGGCTCTCGAACGTCACCGGAACAGGCGCTACCGTGGCCGCGCTCTGGGGTTATTGTGGACGGTGTGCTGTTGGCCAGTGACAAAATCCCGCGCGAGATTATCCAGGCGCAATGTCGCCTGGCGGTGGAGGCGCAGGAAACCGATCTGACACCGAGTTTTAACGGTGGCGCAGAGGTTGTGCAAGAGGCTGTCTCTGGCGCGGTTAGTGTCAGCTATGCCCCAGGCACTTCAAGTGATGCTCCGACATTTCCATGGCTTAACGGTCTGTTGCGCGGCTTTGTTGGAGCAATGAATCAGGTGCGGGTAGTAAGGGGGTAACATGGCGATCAACTACACCCGTATGCGCGCCACGGCCACCCGTTTACTGACCGAGAACGGGCAAAAGCGCACGCTCACCCGCGGTGGGAAGGTGACTCGGGTTAACGGTAAAGAGGTGCGCTCACCAGACGAGTCGGTGGATGTGATCGGCGTGGTGACGGAATATAAACCGGGCGAAATTGACGGCACGTTGATACAGAACGGCGATGTGCTGCTGGTGGCAACCTACCAGACGGAAATCCGCATCGATGACCGTATCGAGATCGACGGGAAAAAATACCGCGTGGTTAACCCGCACCCGGTTAAGCCGGCGGCAGTGCTGATCTGCTACCGCGCACAACTGAGGGCATGATATGGCTGAAAATGATGCTTTTATGGTGGCGATCAACGCCTTCGTTGATAAGGCCAAGGCCAACCAGGCGCAGGTAGTCCGCGCAGCGGGGATCCGCATCCTTGCACAATTGGTGCAAATGTCCCCTGTAGGCAATCCCGAACTGTGGGAAGTGAACGCCACCGCCAAAGCCTATAACGATGCGGTGTTTGATGCGAATGAGGCCAAAAAGTTAGACCCGGCAAATTTAACGCCTACTGGTCGATTGAAGAAAAAAGCGCAGGTGAAAGGCCCTCATTGGGCATTGTATGCACCACCTAACTATACCGGCGGCCGGTTCCGCGGCAACTGGCAGGTGGGGTTGGATGCAGCGCCACAGGGCGAAACTGGTCGGGCGGACAAATCCGGAGGTAAAACGCTGGCCGCCGGCACGTTGGTGTTCGAGCGCTTTCGTGTCGGCATGCAGGCGGTTTATTTCACGAATAACGTTCCCTACGCCTATCCGCTGGAGTTCGGCCACTCGACACAGGCACCGGGCGGCGTGGTGCGGATTACCGCCGCAGATTTCCAGCGTCATTTCCAGGCTGCCGTATCGGAGGTGAAATCGTGAGCCATAACCGCATAGCTGAATTGCTCGAGGCGCGCCTGGGTGAGTGGGCCGACGTTAAGGGCGTCCCGGTGGCATGGGACAACATCCCGGAAAACCTACCAGATACTCTGTATCTTCAGGCCTACGCGATGCCGGCGACGATAACGACGATCGACCTGGCAGAAAAGCTGCAGGTGCTGCCGGGCGTCTGGCAGATCAACGTCGTGGCGAAGGCCGGCGATGGCGTCAGTGGCGCCCGCGCGCTGGCCGATGAGGTGGCCGCTTTGTTCCCTGTTGGCCTGGCGCTGAGCGATGGGGGGATCACCTGTTACATCAGCACACCGCCGACGGTTTACCGTGGCATATCCTCCAACACTCGCTTTTCCATCCCCGTTAGTATGAGTTATCGGGGCCAATTAATTAATGATTGACCTTTTAGCTAATCGGTAAATTAAGCTTGGTAAGACAAATCCCTTAGTTCCAACAATTAAAACAGGAGATGTTATGCGTCCTAATTTGTAAGTAATGACATTTCGAGCATCAACCTCTTCAACGGGGAAAAAAGCACCACCCGGTTCGTTATGCATATAAAAGTCCCCCATTTTTGCATTGCATTTTTCACAGTGATTCATGAAGTATTTGGAGTTAGTACGTTTTGAATAATCCAACGTGTATCGAGGTGCATTTGGACCAATAATGTAACGCAACTCTTCTTCGATGCGCTCTACGTAATAGAAGCAGTTCAACCTGGAATCAGCAAGGCAATAGACACGACTGAAATGTCTACAACGCCAACAAGGCTCGAAAGATTGGACCAAATAAATCGGTGGAGAGAATTTTCTACCGGGCGGGCTGTCAATTTCGGATTCAAGCCAATTCGAGAATTCAATTTTGTCTTGGGTATCTGTAATGAACCATTTTTTTTCGGTTGCATCCCAGCGTGCCCCTTTGCTTTTTGCTTCGTCCTTTTCACTATAAGGGACATTTAAGTAGATTCTATTTCCCATAAAAACTCCTTTTTAAATATCAAACGTATAGCACTCAACACGAAAAATATACAAATCTAGCGACCGTTGCGACGGTTTACTCTGTTCAAAAATTGGAGAGTCACTATGGCTTTTAACTTACCTAACGGCGCCACGGTTTTCGTTGGCTCCAAAATGGCTGCCGCAACGCCGGTTTCTGCGGTCAGCAATGCAAAGGGGGCCGTGTTTACGGTTTCTGGTGGAACCTTAGCCGCCGATGATATTGTGCTCATCCAATCGGGATGGGGCCTGCTTGATAATCTGGTTGCTAAAGTCACCGCTGCGACGGCGACAGCCGTAACCATTGGGGTCATTGATACCTCGGATACGAAGTTTTTCCCGGCCGGTGGCGGTGCTGGTTCACTGACGAAAGTCACGGAGTGGACTCAAATCCCACAAATTACCGAGGTGGGTGCGTCTGGTGGTGATCAGCAGTATGTGCAGATCCAGTTTCTTGAGGATGACCGCCAGCGCAATCTCGCGACGTATAAAGCGGCCAAGACGCAGACTTACACCTTTGCGCATGACTCTAGCCTACCAATTTATCCGGTGCTAGAGGCCGGGGACAAAAGCGGCGATATTCTTCCTCTGTACATGTACGTGCCAAAGGCCAAAGAAACGCGCTATTGGTCGGGGATCCCGTCCTTCGATGCGCAGCCGACAACCGCAGTTAACCAGGTTGAAACCGTGCAGGCCTCGTTTGCTATTCAGTCTCGCACCATGACGTTCTACAAAGACCCAAAGTAGTTTCGGTGTCGGGTGTGACGATCAATAAGACCACAACGTCTATTGCTGTTGGTGCTAACGAAACGCTGGCAGCAACGGTGGCGCCAACTGACGCCACCAACAAGGCCGTTATCTGGTCAACATCCGACGCCGCGAAAGCCACGGTAACCAATGGCAAAGTAACTGGCGTCGCTGCCGGTACCGCGACAATCACGGTAACCACGGAGGATGGTGCCAAAAAAGCCACCTGTACCATGACCATTACTGCTCCATAAATTCTGCGGGGCTTCGGCCCCTTTAATAAGGTTTCATTATGTCCTCGAAATTTACCCTGGTCCCTAACGCAACGTTTAAAAAAGACGTCACGATCCCACGCGCTGGCGCCGAAGACGGCGTGTTGACGTTCACGTTTAAACACAAGACCCGTAGCCAGTTGGAAGCGCTGGAGAACACCCTGCGCGAGGCGACGGAAAAGCAAATCGAAGCCGGTGGCCACGGCAACGCACCAATGGTGGAATTCGTAACAGAAATTGCGGAAAGCTGGGCGCTGCCCGATGAATTCAACAGCGAAAATGTGTTGGTTCTGCTGGAAAACTACCCGCGCGCGTTCGATTCGATCGCTATGACTTACACCCGCGAACTGATGGCACTGCGCGAAAAAAACTAACCGCGGTTGCCTCGGCGTTCTATACGCCTGATCCATCACCGGAAGAACTGGCCGCTTTTGGGTTGACGCTCGAAGATGTCGAAGCCGACCCCGTTGAAGTGTTCCCGGATGTGTGGCCGGTGTTCGAGGTATTTCGGGCGATGGCCACACAGTGGCGCACCGGCATGGGCGGCGTCACAGGGTTGGATTACAACTGCTTACCCTGGGTGATGAAAGTGTACGGCGTCGACGATGAGGCAGCCGCGTTAACGGATATCAGGATGATGGAAGCCGCGGCGCTTTCCGTTATCCATAAAAAATAGTGGCCAGCCTCATGCTGGCTTTTTTATTGCACGGAGCCCAGCATGACAGACATTGCATCGATCTCCCTGCGCGTCGATACCGGCGACCTGCAGCGCGGTAACAACGAGCTGGATAAATTCCAGAAAACGGCTGCCGGTGCTGCCGGTGCAGCTGACGGTTTCAATGCTTCGGGCAAGGAGACGGCCAAAGTATCGAAAGAAGTGGCGCAAGAGGTCGAGGAGACGCATAAGCGGGTGGCGGAATATAACCGCCGGTTACGTGAAACTCAGACCACCGCCACAACATCAGGTAAAGCACAGGACCAACTCACCGAGTCCTATTTCCGCCAGATTGACCGCATCAAGCAACTCGGTACCGGCACGCAGGAATTGCGCGCCATTCAGTCGCAGGTGCGCGCTGCCCGTACCGCAGGCAATATCACGCAGAACGATTATCTGACGCTGACCAGTCACGCCGCCGACAAGATGCGTGAATTGACCAAAGCCGAAGAGGCATCTGCGGCCGCTAAAACAATCTTTATCCAGAAGCTGAAAGACCAGGTGGCGACGCAGAGCCTGTCGCGTGAAGAGCTGCTGCGCTACCGGGCCGCGCAACTGGGCGTTGGTTCCGCGGCGGACATCTACATCAAAAAGCTGTCCACCGCTGGCGACGCCACGCATAAATTCAGTTTGCAGACGTCGGCCGCACGCCGCGAGCTGGGCGTGATGCTCGGCGAACTGGCGCGGGGAAATCTGGGCGCGCTGCGTGGTTCCAGCATTACCCTGGCGAACCGCTCCGGACTGATCGAGCAGATGATGACACTCCGCGGCCTCGGTATTGCTGGCGTGTTGGGGGGTATTGCTGCTGCCGTCTATGGCGTTGGAAAGGCGTGGTATCAAGGTTCACAGGAAGCGGTGGAGTTTAACCGGCAGCTAATTTTGACCGGAAATTATGCGGGAAAAACTGCTGGTGAGTTGCAGTCATTAGCTAAATCGCTATCTACCAATGGAGTAACACAACACGCTGCTGCGGATGCCTTGGCTAAAGTTGTTGGCAGTGGGAGTTTCTCCGGCAGTGCAATAACCATGATTGCAGACACTGCGGCCAAGATGAAGGCCAATGTGGGGCAATCTATTGATGAGACAATAAATCAGTTCAAGAGGTTGCAAAGTGAGCCTGTTCAGGCTGTCACCGAACTGGATAAATCGCTGCATTTCCTGACAGCGACGCAACTTGAGCAGATCACCACGCTATCAGAACAGGGCCGGACGACGGATGCAGCCAGATTGGCGATGGAAAGCTATGCCACCGCAATGCGTTCCCGCAGTGAAGACATCAAGGAAAACCTAGGCACACTTGAAACAGCGTGGAAATGGTTGGGGGATACCGCCGCCAGTGCCTGGGACAAGATGCTGAATGTTGGGCGGGAGTCGTCAGTCAAAGACAAGATCCGCGAAATCCAAGAGCAACTCGTTGAGTTCCAGATTAACCCTGCCAGTAAAGGGATCTACTTCAACGATACTGGTAAAACCGCGGATGACCTGAAAAAAGACTTGGCGAGTCTGCAGGAGCAGGATTACCAAGCCAGTATTAAAATTTCTCGGGAAAAGGCTGATAGGGAAGACGAAACACGAAAAAAATTGCGATTTGAGGCTGACCAGTCACTTAAAAAACAATATGAAAATGCGGAAGAGAAACACCAGCGTGAGCTTGCTAAAATTCGTAATTCGTTTGCTTCTCAGCCAGTTAAAGACGATGCGATACGCCGTGAAAATGAGCGTTATGCCAAGGAAAAGGCCCGGGGGACCAAGAAGGGACGCCAATACACAGCACCCGCTGGCGATCGTGCTGATGAAAGTGCGCAAGCTGAACTGCTGTCGCTGCAGGCGCGGCTAGAATACCTAAAGCAGCATAAAGCCATCACCGACAAAGATAGCCAGCAGCGCCGGGACCTGTGGACGGAACAAGCCAAGTTTACTGTGCTGGAGCAAGCGGCTGATAAGAGAAAATTAACCGCACAAGAAAAATCCCTTTTGGCCAGTAAAGATAGCGTGCTGGCGCAAAAGGAACGGCTGGCCGCCGTCGGTGACGAGATCGCTAAGCAAGAGCGGTTGAACAAACTGCAGGACACGTCAACTAAATACGTCACCCAGATGAACGAAAAACGCCAGGCATTGCGTGACAGCGCAGGTTTGAGCGATCGGGATGCACAGCGCCGAATGGGGGAGGCGCAGCTGGCGCAGGGGTGGAAAAACCAGGGTGGCAGCCTGGACGATGACGGCTATAAACGGCAGTTACAGGCAGCACGTGAATTTTACGCTGAAGAGGACAAGCTGCGCTCTGACTGGAAAAGTGGCGCGCTGAAAGGCTGGAATGAATATCTGGACTCGGCTACCAACGTTTACTCATCAGTGGCCAACGTGGCAAATTCTGCCTTTACGGGGCTGAACGACACCCTTACCACTTTGGCGACAACCGGCTCTGCCAACATTAAAAGCTTCGGCGTTTCCATGTTGAAAATGGTGGTGGACGTCATCAACAAGCTGTTGGTGGCTTATGCCGTACAGGCAGCTATGGGTTGGCTTAGCAGTTCGTTTAGTGCTTCATCAGGTGGTAACAATCCGGGCACTGTGCCTATGGGTTTGCACTATGACGGCGGTTATACCGGCGACGGCGGGAAGTATGAGCCGAAGGGAGTTGTGCACGGTGGTGAATTTGTATTCACCAAAGAAGCAACTCGAAACATTGGTGTTGGTAATCTTTACGGCATGATGCGTAGTGCGCAGGGGTATGCCAATGGGGGTTACGTTGGCAACACCTTCACCGGTTCGGCGCCGATGCACGGCATGGCCGGCGGCGGAGGTATTACTGTCGATCTCAGCGGCATGCAGATCGTTACCCAGGGGCAGCAAGATCAATCTCAAGGGGTGGCGAATGGCGAACTTGTCAGTAAAGCGGCCCGCCAGGAGGTGATCAGCATTGTTTCGCAGCAGTTGGATAAGGCGCTTGGACAGTCCGGACGAATCAACCAATTTGTGACTGGTAAAATCGGTCGCTAAATCCTGCCCGCATCGCGCGGGCTTTTTTACGCCTGGAGGACACATGGCGATCGAAACCTTTACCTGGCGGATACAGGGCCAGCCCGAAGGAAGCCTTACCCAAAGAGTGCGCTCGGCGCAGTTTGGTGATGGCTACAAGCAGGTTTCGGGCGACGGTATCAACCCGGAAACACAAAGCTGGCCTCTATCTTTCAGCGGCAACAAAAAGGATATGCAACCACTGCTGGCGTTCGTTCGCCGGCACACCTCGAAATCATTTATCTGGACGCCGCCGCTCGGCGAGAAGGGGTTATACCGCGTTACGGCTGATTCTATCCGAGTGGTCCCGATCGGTGGCCCGGCCGTGTCTATTTCGGCAACGTTTGAACAGGCCTATGCGCCGTAGGAGGAAAGGTGGCGATCACCAACGATGTGCAAAAGCTGGAACCTGGCAACCGTATCCGCTTCATCGAGGTAGACGGGACCGCTTTCGGTGCCGACGTTCTCCGGTTCCACAAGGAAACAATCCCGCACACGCCTACTGAGATTGACGCTGCCGCGGGAGATGAGACAAAGCTACAGCCGAAAAATGTATGGTGGCAGGGGCAAGAATATGGCGCTTACCCCTATGAAATTACGGGACTGGAATCAGCCAGCGATGGAACATCGGCACAACCAAAATTAACGGTTTCCAACATCGATGCGCTGATCACTGCGTTGTGCCTGCGCTTCGATGACATGGTTCAGGCAAAGGTGACGATCCACGATACCTTTGTGCATTATCTGGACGCACAAAATTTCCCCGATGGTAACCCGCAGGCCGATCCTGAGCAGGAATTTAAGCAGGTTTTCTACATCGACAGCAAAAGCGGTGAAGATAACGAAGCGGTAGAGTTCACGCTGTCGAGCCCAATGGACTTGCAGGGGCTACGCATTCCGACCCGTCAGATCACCGGGCTTTGCACCTGGTGTATGCGGGGACAGTATAAAACCGGCGATGGGTGCGCTTATGCCGGGCAAAATGGTTGGTTTGATAAGGATGGCAACTCTACCGACGATCCAGCGAAAGATGATTGCTCCGGTCTACTCGTTGATTGTAAAAAGCGTTTTGGTGAAAACAACGAGTTGGACTTCGGCGGGTTCCCTGGTTCGTCATTGATCCGGAGGTAGCATGCGACAGAAAACGATTGATGCCATCCTGAGGCATGCGCAGCGAGACTACCCAGCAGAATGCTGCGGTGTGCTGGCGCAGCGTGGGCGCGTAGAGCGTTATTTCCCCTGCCTGAACCGATCAGCGAAGCCAACTGAGCATTTTGAACTGGATCCGGTCGGTTATGCTGCGGCGGAGGATTGGGGGGAAGTTGTCGCCATTGTACATAGCCACCCCGGCGATGGTGCCACCACACAGCCGAGCGCACTGGACCAACTGCAGTGTGACGTTAACGAGTTGCCGTGGGTTATTGCATCATGGCCAGAAGGTGATATCAGGACGATATACCCACGCGGTGATCGCCCGCTGGTGGGACGCCATTTTGTACTTGGGCATGCCGACTGCTGGTCGCTGATTATGGATTATTACCGCCAAGAGCACGGACTGATCTTGCCGAACTATAGCGTTGAGCGCCATTGGTGGGACGAGGGCGAAAACCTCTACATGGATAACTGGTACGAATGCGGTTTCCGTGAGTTCAGTGGTGAGGCACGCCCTAGTGACATGGTGATCGCGCAGGTTCAGTCGTCGGTACCAAACCATGCAGGGATCCTGCTGGAGGGCAATATGTTATTGCACCACCTCTACGGGCAATTGAGCCAACGGGTGCCATATGGTGGATACTTCAAGGAGCGCACAGTTAAAACTGTTCGACGCAAAGAATTAATGTCGTAGTTTTGCCTTGCTCGACCTCTCTGCTACGATATTCCAAAATTAGCGAGGGACAGGCATATGAAGATATTATTTTTATCACTGATTGCGTTTGTTTTGGCTGGGTGCGCAAATCCGGAGTTAACAAGAAAAACAACAGCAGAATTCACGTCGCGGAAAAATGAAAAGCAACTATCAGCATGTATTGCTGAAAGATCTGATAAGCGTACATTTAATGGTCGCCTGATTGAGACGACCGTAAAGCCTTCGAGTGGCAACATCGTTACCTTGGCGTTGGTTAATGGGAGTGATTATGTGGACCTAACCCCTACGGAGAACGGTACCAACGTTATTTATCGTGGCGAAGGGGCCAGGCCGTTCGGCGGGGTTTTAAAGTATAGGAACAATGAAGTTATATCAGATATAAAATCTTGTTTATAACCAGATGAAACCCGCTTCGGCGGGTTTTTTATTGGAGGCAATATGGAATTGAACCCTATACCCGTTAGAACTATCGAGCTAAGTGGTATTCTCGGTAAAAAGTTTGTAAAAGAATTCAAGTACCGCGCCCGCGATGTCCCCCATGCGATAAGAGCGTTAAAAGGGTTAGTGCCGGGCTTTGAACGATTTCTGCTAGAAGCTGAAAAGAAAGGGCTCACTTTCGCGGTTTTCGTTGGTAAACGGAACATCAGCGAGGATCAAGTGGCCATGACTAAAGGTAACGAAAACATTCGCATCGTTCCCGTTATCGTTGGTAGCAAGCGTGCAGGAATGTTTCAGACGATCTTGGGGGCCGCATTGGTTGCTGTTGCAATGTACTTTTCTGCAGGTACCGCGGCTGGGGCAATGGGGGCATTTACTGCTGGCGGGGCTACAGGGATGGCGGCTATGGTCGGTGCTTCTATGATGCTTGGCGGTGTAATCCAAATGCTCTCCCCGCAGCCCGGCGGCCTCTCTGTCAGCCAGGACTCCGATAACAAACCGTCCTACGCATTCGGTGGCCCGGTCAACTCCACGGCGCAGGGTAACCCCGTAGGCGTGCTTTACGGTAGCCGGGAGATCGGCGGCGCCATTATCTCTGCCGGCATTTACGCCGAAGATCAGCAGTAAATTTTTCAGTGTTCAATCAGGCTCGCTTCGGCGGGCTTTTTTTATGGGCGAAACCATGGAAAACAGAATTCAGGGGCGCAAAGGCGGTGGCGGCGGTGGCCATACACCAACCGAGTCGCCGGACAGCATCCAGTCGATCGCCAAAACAAAAATCTTACTGGCGATTGGTGAAGGGGAGTTTGCCGGTGGACTGGATGGCACGAATATTTATCTCGATGGCACACCGTTATTATCCCCGGATAGCACGACGAATTTTCCCGGTGTTGAGTGGGAGTTCCGCCCAGGTACGCAGACCCAGAGTTATATTCAGGGCGTACCTGGTGCCGAGAACGAGATCAGTATCGGTACCGAACTGAAAGCCTCTCAACCCTGGGTACGTGCCGTAACAAATACCCAACTTTCAGCGGTGCGCCTGCGCGTGGGTTGGCCGACGCTGTTAAAACAAGAAGACAATGGCGACCAGGTGGGCACCCGTGTAGATTACGCGATCGACCTGTCAACGGATGGCGGGGCTTATGAGACGGTGCTGAACGGTACGATCAACGATAAAACAACATCGTTGTATGAACGCAGCCACCGGATAAACCTGCCGCCGGCAGCGACAGGCTGGCAGGTGCGCGCCCGGCGTATTACGGCTGACTCGACATCAACGCGCCTTATCGACCGCATGAATATTGAGGCGATCACTGAGGTTATTGATGCGAAGCTCCGCTACCCGAATACGGCGCTGCTTTACGTGTCATTCGATGCAAAACAATTTCAAAGCATCCCCCGAATCAGCTGCAAGCCAAAGGGCCGCATTATCCGCGTGCCAACAACCTACGACCCGGAATCCCGCACCTATACCGGCACATGGACGGGGGAGTTTAAGTGGGCCTACTCCAACAACCCTGCCTGGGTGTTCTACGACATTTTGCTGAACAAACGTTTTGGCCTCGGTGAGCGCCTCGATATGACGCAAGTCGATGAGGTGGAGTTATACCGCATCGCGCAATACTGCGATCAGTTGGTGCCTGATGGCCGGGGCGGTGATGGCAAAGAGCCTCGGTTCCTGTGTGACGTCTATATCCAGTCGCAGAACGAGGCATTCACAGTGCTGCGTGATCTGGCCTCAATTTTCCGGGGTATGACGTACTGGGCCAATAATCAGGCCTGCGCGCTGGCGGACATGCCACGGGATATGGATTACACCTACACCCGCGCCAATGTGATCGATGGTAAGTTTCACTATCAAGGCGGCAGCCAGCGTAACCGCTATACGACGGCGATGGTGAGCTGGTCAAACCCGGACAACCATTATCAGGATGAAGTCGAGGCGGTAGCAGAGAATGCGCTGGTGCGCCGGTATGGCGTCAATCAAACAGAAATCTCTGCGATCGGTTGTACCCGGCAGACGGAAGCCAACCGGCGCGGCCGTTGGGCGCTACTGACCAACAGTAATGATCGCAGTGTCACGTTCTCCACTGGGCTGGATGGGTTTATCCCGTTGCCTGGTCATATCATTGGCGTTGCTGATCAAATGCTGGCTGGCCGGGTACTGGGCGGTCGGATTTCCGCTGTAGGCGGCCGCAACATTACGCTGGACCGTGTAGCTGATGTAAAAATCGGGGATCGCCTGCTGGTGAACCTGCCAACAGGAAAATCGCAGGCCCGCACAGTGCAGGCGGTTAATAATCGGATAGTGACAGTATCGACGGCTTATACAGAAACTCCTGAACCGGAGGCGGTGTGGACGGTAGACGCGAACGATCTGTTTGTTCAGCAATACCGCGTATCCAACGTTACTGATAATGACGACAACACGTTTACCGTTACTGCTGTTTGGCATGAACCCGGGAAATACGCGGCGATTGATACCGGTGCGCGCATCGATGACCGGCCGATATCGGTTATTCCGCCAGGCGTGCAACCTCCGCCGAAGAACATTGCTATTGATAGCTATTCGTCGGTCAGTCAGGGGATCGCTGTTACGACCTTGCGGGCCAAGTGGGATGCAGTGGATAGCGCGATCGCCTATGAGGCTGAATGGCGCAAAGACAGTGGTAACTGGGTCCCTATGCCGCGCACGTCCGCTCTGGGCTTTGAGGTGCCTGGTATTTATGCCGGTCGCTACCTGGTACGCGTGAGGGCCATCAACGCCAGCGATATTTCGTCAATCTGGGCGACGTCAATGGAAACCTATCTCAAAGGGAAGGAGGGTAAACCGCCGGTACCGGTTGGATTCGTTGCGTCACCGCTGCTATGGGGCATCCAGCTAGATTGGGGTTTTCCTGGTGGCGCAGAGGATACGCTTAAAACTGAAATTCACTATGCGGACAATGCCGCCGGCAATAACGCTATGCTGTTGGCCGACATTCCGTACCCGTTGCACACCCACACCATGACCGGATTGAAGGCGGGCCAAGAGTTCTGGTTTCGTGCACGCCTGCAGGACAGGACTGGGAACATCGGGGACTGGACCGGCTGGATTAAAGGGCAATCCAACGCGAACGCAGAGGATTACCTCGAGAGTATTGGCGATGGATTCCTGACGGACAAAGATGGCGACCGGCTGACGGGTGACATCGATACAAACATTGAGGCCATACTGCAGAACGCATTGGCAAATAACGCCACGGTAGAGCATCAGTATGCGCAGTACGGGACGGTACGAGCAGATATTCTCATTGTGAAGACCACGATTGCCGAGGTTGATCGGGCGCTGGCCGAGATGTCTACCCAGGTGCAGGCGCAGATTGACGACGTTACCGCAGTGCTGGAGGACAAGTTGACGGCCACGGTTGACGCCGACGGTGCAACAGCCATCCACACACTGAAAGCCGGTGTCCGGGTGAACGGCGTGTTCTACAACGCGGGCATGTCGATCGCCGTCCTGGCGGAAACAGGCAAACCGGTCATTACTCGCATTGGCTTCAATGCCAATCAATTCGTGTTGATGAGCGGCAGCGGTGATAACCAGTATTCACCCTTTGCTGTCATCGATGGCCAGGTGTTTATCAGCGATGCATTTATTCAAAACGCCTCGATCACGTCTGCGAAAATCGCAGATGCTGCCATTACCAACGCAAAAATTAGCGGGTTTATTCAGTCTGACAATTTCAACGCTACCAACGGATGGCGCCTGGATAAAAGTGGCGCCGGTGCTGGCCAGATACAAATCAACGGCGGCGACGGTAACGGACGGATGGAGATACGCGGCGATCAGATTAACGTTTATGACGCTGGCGGAAATTTGAGGGTGCGCATGGGGAGGCTTTAATATGGCCTATGGGCTGGTGGTAAATGGCAAAGAGTTGGCAGCAGTGAATAGCCCCTCACTGTTAACCAACGATAAAGAACCCTGGGCCGATGGAAATAGACAGAAGATATACACTCCCCCGGATTATATTCCGGGGAATCCAGTTTTTATCGTTGGACAGACTGGCTATATCTTTGGCAGCTCGACCAATCCGCCATTTTACGGAGGGGTTACGGGGTGGCGAGTGGATGGAAATAGAATCATTGTTGATTTTACCCAGCAAAATAACCAAGCATTTTTTACCGAGTTCAGCATATATCAGGTTCAGACTCCGCAATCAGTTTCCGGGACTTACGGAATAATGATTCAAAACTCAGTTGATTGGATGAGTATAAACAGTGCGCAGCGGCTTGGTTTTGTTGCGTGGAAAGGGGTAGTGACAATCAACGGGCAATGGACTTTGCCGACTGTTCAAAATGACAACACGAAAGTTGTTTATGTTCGATGTGATGATCCAGGCGTGTCGGTGTATCACTCAGTTGAATACAACGAATTAACAGTATCGCGTGATAATGGGAGTGGGGAACCTTTCCGAACTACTGCTAGCGTACAAGTGGTAATTATGAATAGTGGATATTACCCGCCAACACCAAATGGTTACGGCATGGTGATTAAAAATGCCGAGAGGAATAACACATTTACGAGTGATTGCGAACCTTTGCTATGGGATTGGCGCTCAGTAAACGTTGGGGCTAATCCGGACGATTTAGTCGATACAGGCATTGCGAGGCCCATGATACCCCTTGCTGTTAATGCATTTATGCGCGGTAACTCGCAAATGAGCGGGGGGTATTATAACTATTACAGCTGTGGTTATAGATTTAACGGCTCGGCGGTGCAATTTTGGCGCGCTGATTCAGGGCGTAAAATACAGACGAAATGGAATGTATCAACGCGATGGTATTCATCACAAATGCCACTCATGGTTATAAACGCTGATCACTACTTCTAACAACCGGCCATTGAGCCGGTTTTTTAATGCAAAAATTCAGGAGAGCATCATGCCAGCAGGAACTCTAACTCTAACGAACAACTCTGCCGTAGTGAAGGGCGCAGGAACGGCATTCAATACCGAGCTGAAAGCCGGTGATTTTATCGTGAGCGTCGTTGGCGGGGTAACCTATACGCTGCCAGTGAAAACGATGGACAGCGCCACACAGGTGACGCTGATTAAAGCCTACGATGGTCCGACGCAGGCCGGCGCTGCTTGGTATGCCGTACCGCGCGAGATGCAAAACTCCATTACTGCGCAGTTGGTGTCAGAGGCAACTAAAGCCATGCGTGGGATGAATTACGATAAACAGAACTGGCAGCAATTTTTCACCGCTGACGGTGATGTAACGATGACGCTACCAGACAATAGCCAGTCAACGGGGCCTTCTGCTAAAAAGCTTATAAATAGCGTTACCAACAAAGCCAATAAAGGGGCCAATAGCGATATAACATCACTGTCCGGGTTAACTACGGCACTTAGCATGGAGCAGGGCGGTACTGGGGCTACAAACGCCAAAGATGCTCGATGGACTCTGGGGCTTGGTTCGGCAGCCACTACAAATATTGGTGCTAACAAAGACGAAGTAATGATCGGTGGAGGGTGGGGACTGGGGGGAAGTTGGCAGGGATATGCGATTATAGACACCAAGAATATTAATCCTATTCTTGGTGTGATTGGTGAACGCGGTATTATAGCATTTAGAAACCTTTCTCAAATAAGTGAAAACGGAGATGGATGGTTCACTCCAGCATGGGGGCCGTCACTATGGTGCCGAACAGAAGATGTATATGCTGCATTTAATATGGCATCTACTGAAAATCATTTATCCGTGTCATGCGGTTCTATACGCGAAGGTTGGACTAGGCATAAAGTTATTTGGCACAACTTAAATACAGCTGTTGATGGTAATGGGTTTATTAAGAAAGCATCACCGGTTACTCAGATATCTCGTGATGGAATGTGCGAAAATAATATTGAAGCAGAGGGAGTTACCTGTAAGCGTCTTGGTGTTGGTCTATATCATGTGGACGGCTGTTTAGGTTTCTATATCGATAACGGCTGGAAATTTGAAGTTCCTAAAGATGAGAATGGTAGTGCTTTATTGTGGGTTGATTACAAAGTGAAAGAAGATGGATCGATTATATTTAAGACTTATCATCGAACTAACGAATGTCCAATTCCTGAGTTACAGAATAATGTTGATGGTTACAACAATGGTGACCCCATCGACATTCCTGAGGGTAAATTTTTAATGGTTCGCCTAAATGTTCCAAATAGTCAATTTTCGGAATATGTGCCAGACAATACAATCCCACCAATAGAAGAACCATAATCGGTAATGCCATTCTTAACCATGTCACCAGATATAAATCTGGGTGGCAAATTAATTCCATCGGCGATAGCTGGCTAGGTTTGCGCGTAAAATTACCAACTGAAAAAATGGAGAAATAAAAATGGCTTTAATCAGTGACATCTTATGCGGCCCCTATGGTGACCCGCAATCTGATGTGGTTATTACCATGAGAGCTCAAGGAACCAGCTCCAATGTTTTGATATCTAATTCGTCAGCAACCACAACTGATGCCGATGGCAAGTATTCAATGCAGGTGTTCCCAGGGCAATATGAAGTTTTGGTATCCACCTTGGGTAAGATCGGCGAGATACAAGTATTTTCAGATTCGAAAGATGGGACGCTAAATGATTTCCTGCTTGCTCCCGGAGAGGATGAGTTAACCCCTGCGGTTGTTCAAACTGTTGATACAATGAGGGCTGACGCGGCTAAATCAGCAGCTGCGGCAAAAGTCAGTGAACAAAACTCTGCTGATAATGTTAAGCCCGTCGTAGCTGCTGGTTTTGGTTCTGGTCCGATTCATACTGCTGATGCGTTTTCAAAAGACAATAAATCCGCAATACGGAGGTTCACGAACGCGACGGTGAACAAGCCCGCAAACACCAGCGGCGGATTATTAACGCTACCTATAGACGGTGGGCCATCTTGCTCGTATTTTGCTACATCTGTTTCGCGGCAGGCATGGGTCGGTAGCTCAAACACTGCCGCGCCTTCAACTGTTGTGTGGTCGCGGTTATTCAGCACATCCGACCTTCCTACAGTGACTGATATTTCTAATATCAAAGATTGGGGGTTGAGTAAGGGCGTCACGGCGGCAATAAAAGGCAATTTCAATGCGCAAATGCAAAGCCGGCGTGGTTATGTATCCACTGACCCTATTGGAAATCCATTTAAAGACACCGGTACACACTTTCTTGATACGCGATCTTGGGCCGTCACCCAAACGGGGGCTGATGATAGTTATCGGACCATACAGACATGCTATGGCTATGGGGCAAGCGCGACAAGTGTAGGGAAAATTGCGGTTCGCAGCTGGAATGGCACAATTTTCACACCTTGGATCTGGCTCTGGTCTGAGGCTAACACAACAGTAGACAGTAACGGTTTCATCAAGAAGGCCTCTCCAATTGTGAAGTTGTTTCGCGATGGTACATGCGAACTTAACGGCGAAAGTCATGGAGTGACCACGGAGCGTTTGAGCGATGGAGTTTATCGCGTCTCCGGCACGCTCGGTTTTAACGCAGATGCAGAATGGGGCGGTTCTGATGGTGGTATTGAGGTACCGCTCGACCGCAACAAGCAGCCGCTGATCTGGGTGGATTACGAGGTAGAGCCAACAGGTGATCTGCTGATCAAAACTTACCACCGAACACACCCGACGGCACCACCATTCGCCCGTAATGAAGTGATGGGATATGACGAAGGGATGCCGATCGATATCCCAGAGGGGCGCTGGGTGGATCTGCGTGTTGAGATGCCAGCAGGGGAAGATATGGGGGCAGCTACAGAGGTAGAGCCCGTAGAACTTGTTGGTGAATCGTAATGTAAAATGCCGGGGAAACCCGGCTAAAGGCCTGTGGGAATGTTTCAATGTTCTGCTGGTGTGGTAGGCTGTATAAAAATAATACTTTGAGGATCTGGATATGGAAATCGATGAGGAACGCTCAGTATTTATTGCTAACGAGATCGGTGCAGCAGTTATCGACCTGATTGCACATGACATGGAAGTGAACCGCGCAAATATTGCCGGAATTCTTGAAGGGAAGAGAAATGTGGTTGGCAACACGCTGTACAAGGGTGTTTTGAGGGATGCTGCCGCTTTGGTTCGAGAGAAATAATAACGGTGACCGATCGTCGCATTTTGATGAGATTGCCTGATATGTATTAGCTCAGACTCGTCCTGCCACTTTCGCGATTCAGGGCCATATCCCATCTAACAGTCAGCTTTGTGCTGTGAGTTCAACTGATGGACGCAACACATTGGTTAAAACGCTCTGCGGGTGATTCATAGTCTAGCGTTTTTCTTGGCCTATCGTTGAGCTGCCTGG